>NZ_JBIAEQ010000002.1:679308-1128851 GCF_042868655.1 Streptomyces sp. NPDC007808 | reverse complement strand
CGGACGCACCGTCACCCGCCCACGGCGATGCGCGCCGGCGTCGCGGGGCGCCGGGCTCGCCTGCGCGGCGAGGACCCGATCACGCCCTCAGGGGCGCGGGGGAACTGCGTGACCAGCCACGACGCACCGTCACCCGCCCACGGCGATGCGCGCCGGCGTCGCGGGGCGCCGGGCTCGCCTGCGCGGCGAGGACCCGATCACGCCCTCAGGGGCGCGGGGAACTGCGCGACCAGCCACGACGGCGCCGCGGCCGGTCGACGGCACATCGCGACACCCAGCGGAGCGCAGAGGCGTCTACGCGACGACCGGCTTCCCGGTCAGTTCCACGCCCGCCTCGCGCAGCTCCTCCAGGGCCCGCTCCGTGGTCTCCGTGGCCACCCCGGCCGTCAGGTCCAGCAGGACCTGCGCACGGAAGCCCTCCCGCACCGCGTCCAGCGCGGTCGCGCGCACGCAGTGGTCCGTGGCGATGCCCACCACGTCCACCTCCGAGACCTCCCTGGCCCGCAGCCAGTCGCCCAGCTTCACGCCGTGCTCGTCGGCGCCCTCGAACCCGCTGTACGCCGCCGCGTACGCCCCCTTGTCGAAGACGGCGTCGACCGCGCCGGAGGCGACCGCGGGGGCGAAGTTCGGGTGGAAGCCGACACCCTCGGTGCCCGCGACGCAGTGCGCCGGCCAGGAGTGCGCGTAGTCGGGGTTGGTGGAGAAGTGCCCGCCGGGCGCGATGTGGTGGTCACGGGTGGCCACGACGTGCTGGTAGCCGGACCCGGCCGCCTGCCCGATCAGCTCGGTGACGGCGGCGGCCACGTCGGCACCGCCGGCCACCGCGAGGCTGCCCCCCTCGCAGAAGTCGTTCTGCACGTCTACGACGATCAAGGCGCGGCGCATGGTCGGTGTCCTTCGGTTATGGACGCGGAGGTCGGGACGGTGAAAGGGTGCGGGCCCGGCCGTGAACTTCCGAGCCTAGAGACTTCCCGTTCGGTGCGGGAGGGGGCATGGGGTGAGCATGCCGGGCGCGCTCGCTTCACGCCCCCGTCCGGCTCCCCGAGCGCCCGTTGACATACTCCGTCGGAATGACGGGTTCCCCTCGCGACAGCTGCGTCGCGGACAGCGGCAGGTTCGCCCGGGCGGCCGTGTGCCGGTCCCGTACGACGTCCAACGGCTCCCGGCCCAGCACGTCACCGCCCTTGACCAGCTCGACCAGCAGCTGCCGTTCGGCGAGCTCGGGCGGAACCGGCCCGGTGCCGATGACCTCGGCCTCCGCGACGCCGTACTCGTCGAGGCGGCGCGCGGCCCACTTGCGGCCGCCGACGGAGGTCTTGCCGCCGGTGGACTTCTTCGCCACCGCCACCATCGGCGCCCCGGGGTCGGCCGACTCGGCGCGGGCGACCAGCTTGTAGACCATCGAGCTGGTGGGGTGCCCGGACCCGGTCACCAGCTGGGTGCCGACGCCGTACGCGTCCACCGGCGCCGCCGCCAGCGAGGCGATGGCGTACTCGTCCAGGTCGGAGGTCACGATGATCTTCGTGTTCGTCGCGCCCAGCTCGTCCAGCTGCTGCCGCACCCGGTGCGCGACCAGCAGCAGGTCGCCCGAGTCGATACGGACGGCGCCCAGCTCGGGTCCGGCGACCTCCACGGCCGTACGGACCGCCTCGGCGACGTCGTAGGTGTCCACGAGCAGCGTGGTGCCGCGGCCCATGGAGTCCACCTGGGCCTGGAAGGCGTCCCGCTCGCGGTCGTGCAGCAGGGTGAAGGCGTGGGCGCTGGTGCCGACGGTGGGGATGCCGTACCGGAACCCGGCGGCCAGGTCGGAGGTGGAGGTGAAGCCGCCGAGGTAGGCGGCCCGGGAGGCGGCGACGGCGGCCAGCTCGTGGGTGCGCCGGGCGCCCATCTCGATGATCGGACGGTCACCGGCGGCCGACGCCATGCGGGAGGCGGCCGCGGCTATGGCGGAGTCGTGGTTGAGGATGGAGAGGATCACGGTCTCCAGCAGCACGCACTCGGCGAAGGTGCCCTCGACCCGCATGATCGGAGAGCCGGGGAAGTACACCTCCCCCTCGGGATAGCCCCAGATGTCGCCGGAGAAGCGATAGCCCGCGAGCCAGTGAAGGGTCTCGTCGTCGACGATCCCGCGCTCGCGCAGGAAGTCGAGGACGCCCTCGTCGAACCGGAAGTTCTCCACGGCGTCCAGCACCCGCCCGGTGCCCGCCACGACGCCGTAGCGCCGGCCGTTCGGCAGCCGCCGGGTGAAGACCTCGAACACCGACCGTCGCTCGGCGGTGCCCGCCTTCAGGGCGGCTTGCAGCATCGTGAACTCGTACTGATCCGTGAAGAGCGCCGTCGAGGGGACGTCCACCGGCAGCCCAAGGTCCGCTGTGTTCATGAGGGGGATGGTACCCCCATTTCGTCAGTCTGACGATTTCGGGGGCGGGTCGGCCGCTCCCGCCTCAACGCACGCGTTGCGCAGCCCGTTTGTGCGACCGCGCCCCTCGGGTGGCAGCATGGGCTGTGTGACGTCACCCGCTCCCCTTGAGATCGAACGCACCGAGTCGGCGGAGGAAGTCTTCGCCGTACCTGAGCCCGACGTCCCCTGGGTCACGATCGTCCACAACGACCCTGTCAACCTCATGAGCTACGTGACGTACGTCTTCCAGTCGTACTTCGGCTACTCCAAGGACAAGGCCACCAAGCTCATGCTCGATGTCCACCACAAGGGCCGGGCGGTCGTCTCCAGCGGCACTCGTGAGGAGATGGAACGCGACGTGCAGGCCATGCACGGCTACGGCCTGTGGGCCACCCTCCAGCAGGACCGGAAATGACCCGACCCGCCTCGCAGGACCGGAAGTAGCGAATCTCCTCCATGCCAGGAACCTTCGAACCGCTCCCCGGCGGCGGCGCGGCCGTCGCCCTCGACGACGTCGAGATCTCCATCATCCGGTCGCTGGCCGTCCAGCTCCTGGAGCTCATCGGCCCCGGCCCCGCCGAGGACGCCTCCGACGACCCCCTGGCCGAGCTGTTCGCCGAGGGTCCGAGCGAGCCGCCGGCCGACCCGGTGCTCAAGCGCCTGTTCCCGGACGCCTACAGCGACCCCGAGGGCACCCCGCAGTCCGCGGAGGCCGAGGAGCAGCGGGCGTACTCCGCGGAGTTCCGTCGCTACACCGAGAACGACCTGCGCGCCGGCAAGCGCGACAAGGCGCTCGCGGTGGTCCGCTCCCTGGACGCGCTCAGCGCCGCCTCCGCGGGAGAGGGCGGCGCGGTGCTCAAGCTCTCCCCAGAGGAGTCCCGGCAGTGGCTCGGCGCCCTCAACGATCTGCGTCTGGCCATCGGCTCGCGCCTGGAGATCACCGACGAGGACGACACCGACCTGCTCTACCGGCTCCCCGACGAGGACCCGCGCAAGCCGATGGTGATGGCGTATCTGTGGCTGGGCGGGCTCCAGGAGACACTCGTCGCGACGCTGATGCCATGAATCCCGACGACTTTGTGACCACATGTGGTGATTCTGTGTTCGCTCAGAGGACGCTCAAATCCGAATAACGATCCTGTCAACGCCGTCGCCCTTTATGAGCGGCGGCGGTTTGTTTGTCCGGTTCTTCTTGTGTGATGTGCCACATGTCCCGGACCCGATCACTGTTACGGCCGTGATAAATCTTCACGACCGCCCGGCGAACACCACCCGAATGTTCGGCCGGGTGCGCCATGTGGCCGGCGGATCGCCGACCAGGCACGGGTGGGCCCCGCGGCCCGCCCAACTCCATCAATCCGGGGGGATCGAGACCCGATCCGAGGCCGACGAAAGGCCCGGGTCGGCATGGAGAAAGGCGCACTACACATGACCTCTTCGAAGGTCACTGACACGCAGGCCGCCGAAGCCCCCGAGGAGGGGTACGAGCGCGGTCTCGGCAGCCGTCAGGTCCAGATGATCGCGATCGGCGGCGCCATCGGCGTCGGCCTGTTCATGGGTGCCGGAGCGAACATCGCCAAGGCCGGCCCCAGCATCATCCTCATGTACGCCCTCGCGGGCGTCGTCATCTTCTTCATCATGCGGGCCCTGGGCGAGCTGCTCCTCTACCGGCCCGTCTCCGGCTCCTTCGCCGAGTACGCCCGCGAGTTCCTCGGTCCGTTCTTCGGCTTCGTCACGGGCTGGACGTACTGGCTCATGTGGGTGGTCACCGGCATGGCCGAGCTCACGGCCGCCGCGATCTACATCCACTTCTGGTTCCCGGAGATCCCGCAGTGGGTCAGCGCCCTGGTGTTCCTGGTGGTGCTCTTCGGCGTCAACCTGATCTCCGTCAAGATCTTCGGCGAGGTCGAGTTCTGGTTCTCGATGATCAAGGTCACGGCCATCATCGGCATGATCGTCATCGGCCTCGGCGTGCTCACCCTCGGCTTCTCCGACGCCGGTGACACCGCCACCGTCTCCAACCTCTGGGCGCACGACGGCTTCTTCCCGAACGGCATCGGCTCCAGCCTGATGACGCTCCAGGGCGTCATGTTCGCCTACCTGGCCGTCGAGCTCGTCGGCGTCACCGCGGGCGAGTCCGAGAACCCCGAGAAGACCCTGCCCAAGGCCATCAACACCCTGCCCTGGCGCATCATCGTCTTCTACGTCGGCGCGCTCCTCGTGATCCTCTCCGTCGTGAAGTGGACCGAGTTCTCCGCCGGTGAGAGCCCCTTCGTGCACGCCTTCGGCAAGATCGGCATCCCGCTCGCCGCGGGCATCGTCAACTTCGTCGTGCTCACCGCGGCCCTGTCGTCCTGCAACTCGGGCATGTACTCCACCGGCCGTATGCTGCGCGACCTGGCCTCCAACAGCGAGGCGCCGCAGGCGTTCGGCAAGCTCAACGCCCGCAAGACGCCCGCCGTCGGCATCACGGTCTCCGTGGCGCTCATGGGCATCGGCGTGGTCCTGAACTACGTCGTCCCGGAGAAGGCGTTCCTCTACGTCACCTCCGTCGCCACCGCGGCCGGCATCTGGACCTGGATGATGATCCTGGTCAGCCACATCCGCTACCGCGCGGCGGTCGATGCGGGCCGACTGCGCGCCTCGTCCTTCCCCGCCCCCGGCGGAGCGCTCTTCAGCTGGGTCGCACTCCTCTTCCTCATCGGCGTGACCTGCATGATCGCGTACGACAAGGACGCGCGGATCTGCCTGTACGTCGCGGCCGGCTGGGCCGTCGCCCTCGGCGTCGGCTGGAAGGTCCTGAAGAGCCGCAACCCGCAGCTCGCCGCTCGCGGCGGCGAGGAGCCGGAGCTCGAAAAGGTCGGCTGACCCGAGACCGTGGACGTCCAGCCGGCAGGGGGCACTCGTGGCGCCCGCTGCCGGCTGCCGCTCAGGACGTCCACACTCAGGACGCCCCCACGTCCGGCATGTGGGCCGTCCCGTACCACTCCTCGGTACGGGACGGCCCTTCTGCTTATCCTGACCGACATGCTGACCATCACCCAGGCCCTCGTCGACCAGATCGTCGCCCACGCCCGCAAGGACCACCCCGACGAGGCGTGCGGCGTCGTCGCGGGGCCGGCCGGCTCGGACCGCCCCGAGCGCTTCATCCCCATGCTGAACGCCGCCATGTCGCCCACGTTCTACGAGTTCGACTCCGGGGACCTGCTCAAGCTCTACCGCGAGATGGACGACCGCGACGAGGAGCCGGTGGTCATCTACCACTCCCACACCGCGACCGAGGCCTACCCGTCCCGCACGGACATCTCCTACGCCAACGAGCCCGGCGCCCACTACGTCCTGGTCTCCACCGCCGACACCGACGGCCTCGGCGACTTCCAGTTCCGCTCCTTCCGGATCGTCGACGGCGAGGTCACCGAGGAGGAGGTCAAGGTCGTCGAGGCCTACTGATCCACGACCCCGCGGCGGGACGCCCGTCCGAACCTTCTGAGCAGCGCGGTCTCACCCTCCGACCCGGATCCGTCCGCGATGTGGGATCGCCTTCCAGAACCCGGACCGGGAATCGATACGATGACCCCATGGTTTCCCGCGACGTGAGCGAAAAGACGCCGGGCATGATGCTCGTGGCGCGGCTGCACGTCGACCTGTGCAGGCTCGCCAGCGCCATCTGTTGACGCGACACCCTGCCGCCGTACGGCCGTGAGCCGCGGCGCTGCACACACGCACCACCCTGCTGCACTTGCGCTGCCGCGCGCCCCCGACTGACTACTCCCGACAGGAGCCCTGAGCCATGGCCATCGAGGTCCGCATCCCGACCATCCTCCGCACGTACACCGACGGTCAGAAGGCGGTGGAGGGCAGCGGTGACACCCTCGCCGACCTGTTCACCGACCTCGAAACCCGGCACACGGGCATCCAGGCCCGCATCGTCGACGGCGACCAGCTGCGCCGCTTCGTCAACGTCTACCTGAACGACGAGGACGTCCGCTTCCTCGACGGCATCAACACCAAGCTGTCGGACGGCGACAACGTCACGATCCTGCCGGCCGTGGCCGGCGGCATGGCCTGAGGGCCCTGACCTCCGATGCGTTACGACTCCCCGTTGGCCGCGGTCGGCAACACCCCGCTGGTGTGCCTGCCGCGGCTCTCGCCGTCCGCCGACGTCCGCATCTGGGCCAAGCTGGAGGACCGCAACCCCACCGGCTCGGTCAAGGACCGCCCCGCGCTGCACATGATCGAGCAGGCGGAGAAGGACGGCCGTCTCACGCCGGGCTGCACCATCCTGGAGCCCACCAGCGGCAACACCGGCATCTCGCTGGCCATGGCCGCCAAGCTCAAGGGCTACCGCATGGTGTGCGTGATGCCCGAGAACACCTCGCAGGAACGCCGTGACCTGCTCGGCATGTGGGGCGCGCAGATCATCTCCAGCCCTGCGGCGGGCGGCTCCAACACCGCCGTACGGGTCGCCAAGGAACTCGCCGCCGAGCACCCCGACTGGGTGATGCTCTACCAGTACGGCAACCCCGACAACGCCGGTGCCCACTACGCGACGACCGGCCCGGAGATCCTCGCCGACCTCCCCTCGGTCACCCACTTCGTCGCCGGCCTCGGCACCACCGGCACCCTGATGGGCGTCGGCCGCTACCTGCGCGAGCACAAGCCGGACGTCAAGATCGTCGCCGCCGAGCCGCGCTACGACGACCTCGTCTACGGCCTGCGCAACCTCGACGAGGGGTTCGTGCCCGAGCTGTACGACGCCTCCGTCCTGACGACCCGCTTCTCGGTCGGCTCGGCCGACGCGGTCACCCGCACCCGCGAGCTCCTGCAGCAGGAGGGCATCTTCGCGGGCGTCTCCACCGGAGCCGCGCTGCACGCCGCGATCGGCGTCGGCAACAAGGCGTTGAAGGCGGGTCAGTCCGCCGACATCGTGTTCGTCGTCGCCGACGGCGGCTGGAAGTACCTCTCGACCGGCGTCTACACCGCGGCGACGACGGAAGAGGCCATCGAGACGCTCCAGGGCCAGCTCTGGGCATGAGCCGGCCCTCCGGCTCGGGGGCCGCGAGGCCCTGACGGGGCGAGTGACGGCGCCCTACGTCGCGAGGTGACGGACCTGGTCCCACACGATCGGGTCCATCACCCCGACCCGCCGCCGGAAGTCCCACACCGGCACGTGGCGCAGCTCGCCCGTCTCCAGGAAGCTCGCCCGCCCCCGGGCGTCCCCGACCGAACCCGGCGGCAGCGGGATGACCCCGTGCCGCTCGTCGCGGTACTTGCTGGTGATCTTGGCGACGGTGACCTGCTGCCCGCGCACCGCGAGCACCAGACACGGCCGGTCCTTCGCACCCGGCCCGTCCTCGTACGGCACGTTCGCCCACCAGATCTCCGCGGGCTCCGGCCGACGCGCCGGAGCACGCCCCCTGGCTCGCCCCAGAGGCCGCCCGGGCGGCCGGGTCCGCCGCCCCTGCGGCCGCCGCCCGCGCCCCCACCCGTCGACGAGCGTGGCGACCAGCGCGAGCAGTACCACCGCCGCGAGCGCGAGCCACCAGGACGTGTCCATAGGGACGAAGGTACCGGCGCGCGCACACCCGCGCGCGCTTTCTCTCACGCCTCACACTCCCCGCGTCCAGCCGAACGCGTGACACCACAGGTGAGTTCGCCCACAACAGCCCTTGGCGGAGGAGCGACCGGAGGATTTGCGCCTTACGCTCGACAAACCGCACGACCCCCGACGCCAAAGTTCCCGATCCTCTCATTTTCCGCCAGCGGAGGTTTCTGTTTCATGAAGCTCACCGTCGTCGGCTGCTCGGGGTCGTTCCCGTCCGCGGAATCGGCCTGTTCGAGCTACCTCGTCGAGGCCGACGGCTTCCGGCTGCTTCTCGACCTGGGCAACGGCGCCCTCGGCGAGCTGCAGCGCCACTGCGGTCTCTACGACCTCGACGCGATCTTCCTCAGTCATCTGCACGCCGACCACTGCATCGACATGTGCGCGTACTTCGTGGCGCGCTACTACCGGCATGACGGCGGCCGCTGCGACCCCATCCCGGTCTACGGACCCGAGGGCACGGAACAGCGTCTGACCACCGCCTACGCCGACACCCCCACCGCCTCGTCCATGAGCGAGGTCTTCGACTTCCACACGGTCAAGCCGTCCACCTTCGAGATCGGCCCGTTCACGGTGCACACGGAACGCGTGGCCCATCCGGTGGAGGCGTACGGCATCCGCATCGAGCACGGCGGCAAGGTCCTGACCTACTCCGGCGACACGGGCATCAGCACCGCCCTGGACGAACTCGCCCTCGACGCCGATCTCTTCCTGTGCGAGGCAGCCTTCACGCACGGCAAGGAGGACATCCCCGACCTGCACCTCAACGGCCGCGAGGCGGGCCAGACGGCCGCCCGCGCGGGTGTCCGCCGCCTGGTCCTCACCCACATCCCGCCGTGGACCGACCCCGAGGTCAACCTGGCCGACGCGCGCGCGGTCTACGACGGTCCGGTGGAACTGGCGGCGCCGAGGCAGACGTACGAGATCTAGAGACGGACGTACGGGGTTCGGTCCCGTACGCGCGCGAAGGCCCCGGAACCATCCCGTTCCGGGGCCTTCGTCGTGCCGTGGCGATCACGCCTTGGTGAGGTCCTCGACCTCCTCCTCGGGCTCGCGGCCCGGGGTGGCCAGGTTCCACTTGGTGATGGCGAAGCGGAAGACGGAGTAGTAGACGGCGGCGAAGACCAGTCCGACCGGGATGATCATCCAGGGCTTGGTGGCCAGGCTCCAGTTGAGGAAGTAGTCGATCGCGCCGGCCGAGAAGCTGAAGCCGTGGTGGACGCCCAGGGCCCAGGTGACGGCCATCGAGAGGGCGGTCAGCACCGCGTGGATGACGTACAGCACCGGGGCGATGAACATGAACGCGAACTCGATCGGCTCGGTGATGCCGGTGACGAACGAGGTCAGCGCGAGCGACATCATCATGCCGCCGACGGCCTTGCGGCGCTCGGGGCGGGCGCAGTGCGTGATGGCCAGGGCGGCGGCCGGGAGCGCGAACATCATGATCGGGAAGAAGCCCGTCATGAACTGGCCGGCGGTCGGGTCACCGTGGAAGAAGCGCGGCAGGTCACCGTGCCAGACAGCGCCCGCGGAGTCCTTGAAGGAACCGATCTCCTGCCAGGCCACGGTGTTGACGAACTGGTGCATGCCCACCGGGAGCAGCGCGCGGTTGATGGCGCCGAAGACGGCCGCGCCCGCGGCGCCGAGGCCGGTCATCCACTCGCCGAAGCTGGTGATCACGTCACCGACGGGCTCCCAGACCAGGCCGAAGAAGACACCGACAGCGGTGCCGATGAAGGCCATGAGGATCGGGACCAGACGGCGGCCGTTGAAGAAGCCCAGCCAGTCGGGAAGCTTGGTGCGGTGGAATCGCTGCCAGGTGACGGCGGCGATCAGGCCCATCACGATGCCGCCGAGCACCTTGGGATCGTTGTACGTCGCAGCGACGTCCGCGCCCTTGGTTATCTTGGCCTCGGTGATCGGGAACGCGGTCAGCACGTTCTTGTACACCAGGAAGCCGACCAGCGCCGCCAGCGCCGTGGAGCCGTCGGCCTTCTTGGCGAAGCCGATGGCGATGCCCACGCAGAACAGCAGCGGCAGGTTGGCGAAGACGGCATCGCCGGCCGTCATGAAGAC
Organism: Streptomyces sp. NPDC007808; assembly: GCF_042868655.1. Lineage (NCBI taxonomy): Bacteria > Bacillati > Actinomycetota > Actinomycetes > Kitasatosporales > Streptomycetaceae > Streptomyces > Streptomyces sp. NPDC007808. The sequence continues at coordinate 1,118,772 of NZ_JBIAEQ010000002.1, read as the reverse complement.
GGCGGCGACCTTGTTCCAGCCGAGACCGTCCTTGCCGAACACGTCGTCCTGGCCCAGGCGCAGCAGGATGCCCGCCGCCGGCAACACGGCAATGGGCAGCTGCAGGCTGCGGCCGACCTTCTGCAGGCCCTGGAAAAGACCGGATCCCCACTTCTTCGTGGGGGCCGCCGATGCGGTGGCGGTGCTCATAGACTTCCTCCATCGGGTGGTGGTCTACACCACTCAGTGGTGTAGACCTGTTGTAGCACGATGAAGGTGAGATAAGGAACCCGCGATTCCCAAGGGTTTTCCCGACCGTTATCAGGCCCTTTTAGATCTTTGCGACGTCCTCGACCTCGTCCTCCGGCTCCCTGCCCGGAGTCCTGAGATCGAACCTGGTGATCGCGAAACGGAAGATCCCGTAATAGACGACCGCGAAGCACAGACCGATCGGAATGATCGCCCAAGGCCGCGTCGCCAGATTCCAGTTGATGACGTAGTCGATCAGCCCGGCCGAGAAGCTGAAACCGTCGTGCACCCCGAGCCCCCACGTCACCGCCATCGACACCCCCGTCAACAGGGCGTGCACCACGTACAGAAGCGGAGCGACGAACAGGAACGAGTACTCGATCGGTTCCGTGATCCCCGTGACGAACGACGTCAGCGCCACCGACGTCATCAGCCCCCCGACCTCCTTGCGCCGACTCGGCCTGGCGCAGTGCGTGATGGCGAGGGCCGCCGCCGGCAACGCGAACATCATGATCGGGAAGAAGCCCGAGGTGAACTGACCCGCGTCCGGGTCGCCCGCGAGGAACATGTTGATGTCCCCGTGCACCACCTCCCCGTCCGGCGTGGTGTAGCTGCCGAACTGGAACCAGATCGGCACGTTCAGGAACTGATGCAGCCCCACCACCAGCAACGCGCGGTTGGCGACGCCGAACACACCCGCACCCCACGCACCCAGGTCGCTCATCCAGTCGCTGAAACTCTCCAGCGCGTCCCCGATCGGCGGCCACACCCACAGACACAACGCGGCGAACACGATCGCCACGAACGCCATGATGATCGGCACCAGCCGCCGCCCGTTGAAGAAGCCCAGCCAGTCCACCAGCCGCGTACGGTGGTAACGCTGCCAGAAGAAGGCCGCCAGCAGACCGACGACGATGCCGCCGAACACACCCGGGTTCTGATACTCGTACGCGCTCACCGTCCCGTCGGCCGCCGCACAGCCGATGTCGGTGACCTCCCTCGTCCCCGCCGGACAGTCCTCCGGGAACTCACGCAGCACGTTGTAGTAGACGAGGAACCCCACCACCGCCGCCAGCGCCGTCGAGCCGTCCGCCTTCTTCGCCATGCCGATGGCCACACCGACGCAGAACAGCAAAGGCAACCCCAACGAGCCGTCCAGCAGCGCACCACCCGCGCCGTCCATCACCTTCGCGACGTTGTCCCAGCCCAGCCCGTCGTCCCCGAACACATCCGGCTGCCCCAGCCGGTTGAGGATGCCCGCGGCCGGCAGCACGGCGATGGGAAGCTGCAGACTGCGCCCCATCTTCTGCAACCCCTGGAACGCACGGTTCCAACGGGCACGCGCGGGACTGACCGTACCGTCGGCGCTGTCGGCGCTCATCGCTTCCCTTTCCGGCTCCCCCCACCGCTGGGTTTGTCGGCCGTCCCCGTGGTGGTGTAGACCAGTCGACGGGACGGTTCCGCTGTCGTGAACGCCATCCTTCGGCAGGTACGACAGGACCGCTCGCAAAGATGGGCCAACTGTGGGTTACTGCGACAAAGCGGTTCGGATCAGGGAGAAGGAACATGGCCACCAAGGCTGAGAAGATCGTCGCCGGGCTCGGCGGCATCGACAACATCGAAGAGATCGAGGGCTGCATCACCCGACTCCGCACCGAGGTCAGCGACCCCGCACTCGTCGACGAGTCCGCCCTCAAGGCCGCCGGCGCCCACGGCGTCGTCAAAATGGGAACCGCCATCCAGGTCGTCATCGGCACCGACGCCGACCCCATCGCGGCAGAGATCGAAGACATGATGTGACGCACCCGCGTCCACAGCGGCCACACCTTCAGGCCCTGCCCGGCCCCTCCCACCACGGGAGGGGCCCTTCCCATCTGCGACTAGGCTCAACGCCATGTCCTCACTGTCTCGAATCGACGGCCGCACCCCCGAACAACTCCGCCCCGTCACCATCGAACGCGCCTGGAGCAAGCACGCCGAAGGCTCCGTCCTCGTCTCCTTCGGCGACACCAAGGTCCTGTGCACCGCCTCCTTCACCGAAGGCGTCCCGCGCTGGCGCAAAGGCAGCGGCGAGGGCTGGGTCACCGCGGAGTACGCCATGCTGCCCCGCGCCACCAACACCCGCGGCGACCGCGAATCCGTCCGAGGCAAGATCGGCGGCCGCACCCACGAGATCAGCCGCCTCATCGGCCGCTCCCTGCGCGCCGTCATCGACTACAAGGCACTCGGCGAGAACACCATCGTCCTCGACTGCGACGTCCTCCAAGCCGACGGCGGCACCCGCACCGCAGCCATCACCGGCGCCTACGTCGCCCTCGCCGACGCCGTCTCCTGGGCCCAGGCCAAAAAACTGATCAAGCCCGGCCGCAAGCCGCTCACCGGCACCGTCAGCGCCATCTCCGTCGGCATCGTCGACGGCGTCCCACTCCTCGACCTGCGCTACGAGGAAGACGTCAAGGCCGACACCGACATGAACGTCGTCTGCACCGGCGACGGCCGCTTCGTCGAGGTCCAGGGCACCGCCGAGGCCGAACCCTTCGCCCGCGAGGAACTCAACGCCCTGCTCGACCTCGCGGTCGCGGGCTGCGGGGAGCTGGCGGAACTGCAGCGCAAGGCACTTGATACCGTCCTCGAAAAGTAAAGGGCACACCAAGAACAGCTGGGGCCCCGGGCAACCGCGCCGCCCTTCCCCGCGTCACTACGGGTACGGGCGTACGGCACACCACCGTACGCCCGGCCAGTGAACAACGGGGGGCCGCAAGCCCTGGGCAGGGAGGGAACGTCAACCATGGCCACGAGCCGACGCCGCCGGAGCCGTATCGCCATAGCCGCCGCAGCCGTCGCGGCCGTCGCACTGACGGCCGGGCTGACCACCGGCTGCGACGCCGTCAGCAAGGCGATGGACTGCGTCCAGACCGCCGACGCCATCGCCGACAGCGTCACCGAACTCCAGCAGGCCGTGGACAGCGCCGCCAACGACCCGACCCAGCTCGAGGAATCGCTGACCTCCATCGACAAGAACCTCGACAAGATCGGCGACAAGACCGACAACACCGACGTCAACAAGGCGGTGGACGACCTCCAGCAGGCCGTCACCAACGTCCGCGACTCGATCAAGAACGGCGACGAGACCCCCGACATCACCCCCGTCACCAGCGCCGCCGGTGAACTCACCAAGGTCTGCACGCCGTAACACCCGGCACGGGCAAGCGGGCTGGGCGCCGGGATACTGGACCCCATGACCCGCTTGATCCTCGCCACCCGCAACGCCGGAAAGATCACCGAACTCAGGGCGATCCTCGCCGACGCAGACCTCCCTCACGAACTCGTCGGCGCGGACGCCTACCCGGACATCCCCGACGTCAAGGAAACCGGCGTCACCTTCGCCGAGAACGCCCTGCTCAAAGCGCACGCCCTCGCCAGGGCCACCGGCCTCCCGGCGGTCGCCGACGACTCCGGCCTGTGCGTCGACGTCCTGAACGGCGCCCCCGGCATCTTCTCCGCCCGCTGGGCCGGCCGACACGGTGACGACCAGGCGAACCTGAACCTCCTCCTCGCCCAGCTCTCCGACATCGACGACGCACACCGCGGCGCCCACTTCGCGTGTGCGGCCGCCCTCGCCCTGCCGGACGGCACGGAGCGGGTGGTCGAGGGGCAGTTGCGGGGCGTCCTGCGGCACGCCCCCGTCGGCACGAACGGATTCGGGTACGACCCGATCCTGCAGCCGGAGGGGGAGACGCGGACGTGCGCGGAGCTGACTGCCGAGGAGAAGAACGCGATCAGCCATCGGGGGAAGGCGTTCCGGGCGCTGGTGCCGGTGGTGCGGGAGCTGTTGGGCTGAGACGTGGAAGGGGCCGTCCAGATGGACGGCCCCTCTGCGTGTGCGGCCGATGGGAGTCGAACCCACATGGGCAAATGCCCCGAGGCACCTAAAACCTCTGCTTATACCATTCAGCAACGGCCGCGTGTGCCTGCCCATGCTACCGGGGATGCCTGCCGCTTCGGCCTCCGCCTCGGCACCACGTTGCAGTGGCGGCGTGACAGTTGGGGCACAGCATCCGCAGGTTCTCCCGCCGGTCGTCGCTCCAGTCCCCGTTGATGTGATCGATCTCCAGGGTCATGGGTTTGCCCAGCCACTCGGGCCCGACGCCGCACTCTGCGCACACTTCGGGCACACCCACCTCCTGAAGCGCACGCCGCAGCAAGTGGGTTCTCGTACGGCGTCCGCCGTCGTGTCGCACCAGGATCTCCTCGGCGCGTCTGACGGGAGTCGGGCCTGATTTTCCCCGCTGATGCGCCTGTCCCAGAAAATGGGAAGTGTCGAGACGGTCCTCTGCCACCCACTCGTGGAACAAGGCGCGCAGGCGACCATTGGAGGGTGCCATTCCCAGGGCGCGGAGGGCGCCGGCGATAGAGGTCGCCTCCGCAACGGCACGGCGCAGGTCGTCGGCAGGTGGTCGGGCGGGCGCCTTCGCTCGCCTCGCGCGCGGCATGTGCGAGACGTCGATGCCGAAGTGGTCGAAGCGCCGGAAGAGATGGCGGCGGAGCTTGCCGTAAGGCCGTGTGCCGAAGAACGCGATGACCTCGTCCATGTCCGAACACTGCGCCGCGGCCTCGGCCAACCGCTCACGGGTGTACTGCACGCCCCCGTTCATGCGGCGCCACTCCTGATGCCCGCCTTGGCGCGTCCGCGATAATTGTCCGTCGTCGAGTGGCAGTTGGGGCAGAGCAACCGCAGGTTCTCGATGCGGTTGTCTCGCCAGTTGCCGTCGATGTGATCGACCTCCAACGGGAGCGGCCGGCCTCGCCAGGACGGCTCTGTGCCGCAGAGGGAGCACCGGTCCGCAACCCCGACAGCAGTCATCGCCCACTTGAGGCGGTCGCCCGGGACGCGTCGGGCGTGACCAGCCGGCTGCTCGATCAGCAAGCCCTCCGGCGTTCGAGGGCGCCAGGGACGGTCACGCCGGGTCGGCATCCGGAAGTGCGAGGTGTCGATGCCGTATGCCTCGATCCGACGGCTGATGTGCGTGTGATGCCCGCCGACCACGTCAAGCCCGAGATGCCGCAGCACCTCGCACATGTTCGTCGAGGCCGAGACAGCGGTCTGGAGGACTTCCCTCGTCCATCTAATCCCCTCCCGCTCGAAGTGCGAGACGTCCACCCCGAGCCGCTTCATCCGCCCCAGCACGTACCGCCGCGCCGAACTTCCCGGATCCACCCCCAACCGCACACACGCCTCCGACAACGTCCGCGCCCCCCGAGCCGCCGCCTCCAGCCGCTCCTTGGTGTACGCACTGGCCCCCATCGAACCCCTCCGTTCTCGATCACCCGTTCGTGATCTCGTACGGAGTAACGAACCGCTCATCGGACGGTCACGCCCGAAAGGCGAAGCGGCCCGGGCCGGGGCACCCCGGGCCGGGCCGCTTCGAGCGGACGAGGAGGGCTCAGATGCCCAGGTCCTTGATGATCTTCGCGACGTGGCCGGTCGCCCGGACGTTGTACAGCGCCCGCTCGACCTTGCCCTCCTCGTCCACGACGATCGTGGAGCGGATGACGCCCATGTAGGTCTTGCCGTAGTTCTTCTTCTCGCCGTAGGCGCCGTAGGACTCGGTCACGGACTTCTCCGGGTCGGCGAGGAGCGTGATCTTCAGGGACTCCTTCTCGCGGAACCTGGCGAGCTTCTCCGGCTTGTCGGGGGAGATGCCGATCACGTCGTAGCCGGCGCCGGCCAGGAGCTCCAGGTTGTCCGTGAAGTCGCAGGCCTGCTTGGTGCAGCCGGGGGTGAGGGCCGCCGGGTAGAAGTACACGATGACCTTGCGGCCCTTGTGGTCCGAGAGGGACACCTCGTTGCCGTCGGCGTCGGGCAGGGTGAAGGCGGGGGCCACGTCCCCCGGCTGGAGTCGCTCGCTCATCGAACCAGCGTAACCGGGGAGCCTGACGGTGCGGTTCGCCGTGGAGCTGACAGACTGTCCGCAAACAGCATCAGCTTCACTTCGGAGGCCGAACGGTGGCGGACACGTCGGACACCAGAACACCGGCGCAGATCGAGGCGGACATCAAGGCCCGCCGCGCAGCGCTGGCCGAGACGCTCGACGAGATCGGGGTGCGGGTGCACCCGAAGACGATCGTCGGCGACGCCAAGGCCAAGGTCGTCTCGAACATCGACCACACGCTCGGACGGGCCTATGTCGGGGTCAACCGGGCCGTGAGCGATGTCAAGGCCAAGTTCACCGACGAGGAGGGCGCGCCCCGTATCGAGCGGATCGTGCCCGTGGCGCTCGTCGCGGTCGGCCTCGTGGGCCTGCTGGCCCTCGGTACCCGGCGCCGCAAGGGCTGAGTGACGGCGGACCCGGCGGCGGACGCAGGCGGCGAAGGCAGGTAGGTTCAAGGTGTGAGCGCCAACAGAAACGAGCACAGTACCCATCACGACAAGCTGCCCATCCGGATGCTGCACGACCGTGTACTCGTGCGGCAGGACACCAGCGAGGGTGAGCGGCGTTCCGGTGGCGGCATTCTGATCCCCGCCACGGCGGCCGTCGGTCGTCGGCTGGCCTGGGCGGAGGTCGTCGCGGTGGGGCAGAACGTACGGACTGTGGAGACCGGTGACCGGGTGCTGTACGACCCGGAGGACCGTGCCGAGGTCGAGGTGCGCGGGGTGGCGTACGTGCTCATGCGTGAGCGTGATCTGCATGCCGTGGCCGCCGACCGGTTCGAGGGGTCGGAGGACTCGACGGGGCTCTACCTGTAGTGCGGTGGGCGGGAGGGGCCGGTGACCAGGGTCACCGGCCCCTTCTGTCGTTCGCTTGCTAGCGTGGGAGGAGCCCGACGAGACGCGCCGTACCGGGATGCAGGAAAAGACGACGCACCCCCTTTCACGTCGATACGTCTCGGAGGTGCCCGTCGTGGCCTGGGTTCTGCTCGTCGTCGCCGGTCTGCTGGAGGTCGGCTGGTCGGTCGGCATGAAGTACACCGACGGTTTCACCCGTCTTGTCCCCAGCGTGTTCACCGGCGCCGGCATCGTCGCCAGCATGCTGCTGCTGTCCTACGCCGCGAAGTCGCTGCCCATCGGTACCGCCTATGGCGTGTGGGTGGGGATCGGGGCGGCCGGTGCGGCGGTGGTGGGCATGGTGGTGCTGGGTGAGCCGGTCACCGCGGCGCGGATCTTCTTCGTCTGTCTGCTGCTGGTCGCCGTGGTGGGGCTGAAGGCGACCAGCGGGCACTGAGCCGGCCCGGTCGTCACCGGACCGGCTCGGGCCTCACAGTCCGAGGCCCGCGGTCTGTGGTCCGCCCGTGTTGCCCGATGTTGAGCCGCCTCCGGTGTCCGTTCCGCCGGTACCGGTGTCGCCCGTACCGCCGGTGTCCGTTCCTCCGGTGTCCGTCCCGCCGGTGGTGTCGCCGGTGGTGCCGCCGCCGGTGGTGCCGCCCGTGTCAGTCCCGTCGGTGGTGCCGCCGTCGGTCGTGCCGCCGTCGGTGCCGCCGGTGTCCGTTCCGTCGGTGGTGCCGCCGTCCGTCTGGCCGGGCGTCTCACCTCCGGTCTGTCCTTCGGTGTCCTCGCCGCCGGTGGTGTCGCCGGTGGTGCCGCCGTTGTCCTGGTCGCCGCTGCCCTGGTCGCCCGGGGTGGGGTCGGTCGTCGGGTACTGGGGCACGTCGGCGCCCTCCTGGAGTTCCAGGTCGAAGTCGGTGACCGGCTTGCCCTTGAGGGCTTCCTTGGTGAACTGGGCCCAGATCGCGGTGGGCGGGCCGCTGCCGTTCATGCGCGGGAGGCCCAGCGCGCCGTACAGGGGCTTCTGGGCGGCGGTGACCGGGTCCTGGCCCATGACGGCGACGACGGTGGCGAGTTCGGGGGTGTAGCCGGCGAACCAGGCGGCCTTGTCCTCCTCGGCGGTGCCGGTCTTGCCCGCGGCCGGGCGTCCGGCGGCCTGCGCGGGGGTGCCGGTGCCGTTCTCGACGACGCTCTTGAGGACGGAGGTGGTGGTGTCGGCGGCCTCGCGGCTGATGACCTGGGAGGTCTTGCGCTTGGGCAGGTCGATGACGTCGGCGCCGTCCTTGGTGACCTTCTCGATCATGGTGTACGTGCCGTGCCTGCCGTGGTTGGCGAGGGTCGCGTAGGCCTCGGCCATGTCCAGGACGCTGGCGGTGGCGGTGCCGAGCGCGATGGACGGGTACGGGCTGAGGTCGGGGGTGGCGGCGGGCAGGCCGAGATCGACCGCGGTGTCCTTGACCCTGGCGGGGCCGACGTCGACGGCCATCTGCGCGTACACCGAGTTCACGGACTTGTCGGTGGCCGTGCGTACCGTGATGTCGCCGTAGGAGACGTCGTCCTCGTTGGCGGGGTCGTAGCCGCCGGTCCAGCCCTGGACGGGGCGCTTGTTGGTGCCGTCGTAGATCGTGTTCGGGGTGATCGGGCGGCCGTCCTGGGTGGTCGATCCGTGCTGCACGGCCGAGGTGAACACGAACGGCTTGAACGTGGAGCCCACCTGGTAGTCCCGGCGGGTGGCGTTCGGGGTGTACTGCTTGACGTAGTCGATGCCGTTGTACATCGCGACGACCTTGCCGGTCTTCGGGTCGACGGAGGCGCCGCCCGCGCGGACGTAGGTGTCGATCTTGTTGTTCTTCTTGTCCAGCTTGGACATCAGCTGGTCGTTGACCGCGTCGACGAAGGCGTTCTGCTTGTCCTTCTGCAGGGTGGTGGTGATGCGGTAGCCGCCCGCCTCCAGGTTCTCCTCCGTGGCGATCTTGTTCTCGATCAGGTGGTCCTTCACGATCCGCACGATGTAGCCGCGCTGCCCGGACAGGTTGGTGGAGGCCGTGGCCTCCTTGGGCATCGGGAACTTGATGCCGGCCCGGTCCTTCTGGGCCAGCCAGCCCTTGGTGACCATGCCGTCCAGGACGTAGTTCCAGCGGGCCAGCGCCGCGGACTTGTTCTCCGGGTGGGCGATGACGTCGTACTGGCTGGGCGCGTTGACGAGTGCGGCGAGGTAGGCGGCGCGTGCCGGGTCGAGGTCCCTGGCGTCCATGCCGTAGTAGGCCTGGGCGGCGGCCTGGATGCCGTAGGCGTTGCGGCCGAAGAAGCTGGTGTTGAGGTAGCCCTCCAGGATCTGGTCCTTGCTCTTCTCGCGGTCCAGCTTGATCGCGATGAAGAACTCCTTCACCTTGCGGGTGACGGTCTGTTCCTGGCGCAGGTAGTAGTTCTTCACGTACTGCTGGGTGATCGTGGAGCCGGACTGCTTGCCCTTGCCCAGGGCGGTGTTCCAGGCGGCGCGCACCATCGCCTTGGGGTCGACGGCGGACTCGGAGTAGAAGTCGCGGTCCTCGGCGGCCAGGATGGCGTGCTGGGCGTCCTTGGAGATCTGCGCGAGGGTGACGTTCTCGCGGTTGACCTGGCCGTCGCGGGCGATCACGGAGCCGTCCGCGTACAGGTAGACGTTGGCCTGCTTGGTGGCGAGCGCGTTGGCCGGCGGGATCTTGACCATGGAGTAGCCGAGGAAGAACAACCCGAACAGCAGCAGCGCGCCGATGACGAGGGTGCCCAGCACCGTGCGCCAGGTCGGGATGATCCGTCGCCAGCCCGTCCGTTTCGGCCGACCGGCCGTCGGGATCGGCTGCTGTGGCGGCTGCTGCTCGTCGCTCATGTCGTGCCCGAACTCCTGTTTCGCGTCGTACGTTCCCGTACGCCTCGTACGCCTACTGCGCCCCCATTGAAGACTCTCGCACCAGGCGAACCGTTCCCGGAAACCGGCGCGTGTCCGCGAAAGTGAGCAGGCTCTCCCGTCGGCGGTTTTCCGCCAGAAATCGGGTGGCCCTTCTCCTCGGCCGCGCACTAGGCTCCTGCGCTTCGGTGTCCGCGGGGCGAGGAGGGCTGTGGATGTGGGCTCGGGGCGGTTGTACCTGGCCGTCGCCGTAAGAGGGTTCAGACGGTACGCGACCTATCGGACGGCTACGGCGGCGGGGGTTTTCACCAACACCGTCTTCGGCGTGATCCTCGTGCACACCTATCTGGCGCTCTGGGACCAGAAGCCGCATCTGGGCGGGTACGACCAGGCGCAGGCCGTCACCTATGTGTGGCTGGGGCAGTGCCTGTACGCCACCCTCGCCATCCAGGGCGGTGGCGCCGAGAAGGACCTGATGGGGCGCATCCGCACCGGGGAGATCGCCGTCGACCTGTACCGGCCGGCCGATCTGCAGCTGTGGTGGCTGGCGAGCGATCTGGGGCGGGCGCTGTTCCAGTTGCTGGGGCGGGGTGTGGTGCCGTTCGCGTTCGGCGCGGTCTTCTTCCCGATGGCGTTGCCGACGGACGTGACGCTGTGGGCGGCCTGTCTGGTGGCGCTTGTGCTGGCGGCGGTCGTCAGCTTCGCGATCCGCTACCTGGTGGCGTTGAGCGCCTTCTGGCTGATGGACGGCACGGGCGTCAACCAGGCCCTGATGATCACCGGGATCTTCTTCTCCGGCATGGTGCTGCCCCTGAACGTCTTCCCGGGAGCGCTCGGTGACATCGCGCGGGTGCTGCCGTGGGCGGCGCAGATCCAGATGCCGGCGGACGTGCTGATGGGCGAGGCGGATCCGCTGCGGGCGTACGTCTTCCAGGCGTTCTGGGCGGTGGTGCTGCTGGTGGCGGGGCGGCTGCTGCAGTCGGCGGCGACGCGGCGGGTGGTGGTCCAGGGTGGCTGAGGGTGGTGTGCTGCGCGAGGGGCTGCGGGCGTACGGTCTGGTCGCCGGGATGTGGGTCCGGTCGAGCATGACCTACCGCACCTCCTTCGTGGTCACGGTGCTGGGCAACCTGCTGGTGACGGGCCTGGACTTCGTGACGATCCTGCTGATGTTCTCGCAGGTCGACTCGTTGGGCGGCTGGTCGATGCCGGAGGTCGCGCTGCTGTACGGGTTGTCGGTGACGGCGTTCGGGATCGCGGATCTGGCGCTGGGCTCGATGGACGTGCTGGGCGGCCGGATCCGGGACGGCTCGTTCGACACGCTGCTGGTGCGGCCCGCGCCGGTGCTCGCGCAGATCGGCGCGGACCATTTCGCGCTGCGCCGTCTGGGCCGGATCGTGCAGGGCGCGGTGGTGCTGGGCTGGTCGCTGGTGGCCGTCGACGTCGACTGGAGTCCGGCGAAGGTGCTGCTGGTGCCGTTGGTGGTGGTCAGCGGGGCGCTGATCTTCGCGTCGTTCTTCGTGGCGGGCGCGGCGTTCCAGATTCTGGCGCAGGACGCGGCCGAGGTGCAGAACGCGTTCACGTACGGCGGGACCACCCTGCTGCAGTACCCGCCGACCGTGTTCGGCAAGGACCTGGTGCGGGGGGTGACCTTCATGCTGCCGCTCGCCTTCGTCAACTGGGTGCCCGCCGCTTACCTGTTGGGGCGGCCGTATCCGGTCGGCCTGCCCGGGTGGACGGCATTCGCGTCACCGCTGGTGGCGCTGGGATGCTGCGTGCCGGCCGGTCTGGCGTGGCGGTCGGGGCTGAGGTCGTATCGGAGTACGGGGAGTTAGAGGGCAGTCGATGGACGTTGTCACGGAGCCTGGTGCGGACCCTGTCAGGGAGCCCTTCATCGAACTCGACCGGGTCGAGAAGGTCTTCGACGTGCGCCGCAAGACCGGTTTTCTCAGGCGGGAGCGGCGGCAGGTGCGGGCCGTCGACTCGATCTCCTTCACCGTGGCGCGCGGTGAGATGGTGGGCTACATCGGCCCGAACGGCGCCGGCAAGTCGACGACGATCAAGATGCTGACCGGCATCCTCACGCCGAGCGGCGGCCGGCTGCGCGTCGCCGGTATCGACCCGTCCCGGGAGCGGACCCGGCTCGCGCACCGTATCGGGGTGGTGTTCGGTCAGCGCACGACGCTGTGGTGGGACCTGCCGCTGATCGACTCGTACAAGCTGATGCACCGCATGTACCGCATCCCGGACGGCCGTTACCGCGAGAACCTCGACCGGCTGGTCGAACTCCTCGACCTGGGCGCCCTGTTGGACGTCCCGGTGCGTCAGCTCTCCCTCGGCCAGCGGATGCGCGGCGACATCGCGGCGGCGCTGCTGCACGATCCGGACGTGCTGTACCTGGACGAGCCGACGATCGGGCTGGACGTCATCTCCAAGGCGAAGGTGCGGGAGTTCTTGCGGGAGGTGAACACCGAGCGCGGTACGACCGTGCTGCTGACCACGCACGACCTGCAGGACATCGAGCAGCTGTGCTCACGGGTGATGGTGATCGACCGCGGGCGGCTGATGTACGACGGTCCGCTCGCGGGGCTGCACGAGGTGGGGGAGAGCGAGCGGGTCCTGGTGGTCGACCTGGAGCGCGAGCTGCCGCCGATCGAGGCGGCGCCGGCGCGGGTGGTGAAGGTGGAGGGGCCGCGGCAGTGGCTGGCCTTCCCGGCGTCCGGGTCGGCGGCGGAGCTGGTGGCGCGGGTCGCCGCCGAGTATCCGCTGGTGGACCTGTCGGTGCGGGAGCCGGACATCGAGACCGTGATCGCCAAGATGCTGCACACGGTGGGGGGCGCCCCCGAACCCCCGCCCGGACAGGCCGAGCGGGCGCTCTCGTAGCCCCGGTGCGGTGTTGCTCGTAGGCTGCTGTCCATGACCGACGACGCCCCGGAGCTCCGTGCCTCCGACGCAGATCGTGAACGAGTCGCCGAGGTCCTGCGGGACGCCCTCGCGGAGGGGCGTCTGGACATGGAGGAGTTCGAGGAACGCCTGGACGCCACGTACCGGGCGCGTACGTACGGTGAGCTGGCGCCGATCACCCGGGATCTGCCGGTGGGCGAGGTGGCCGTGCCGAAGGTCGACATGGTCAAGAACGCCGGGGGCGCGGAGACTAGTTGGGCGGAGCGGATCGTCGGGGGCGAGGGGTCGTCGACGTGGGGTGTCGCGGTGCTGTCCGGCTTCCAGCGCAAGGGGCGGTGGACGGTGCCGAAGCGGTTCAACTGCTTCAGCTTCTGGGGCGGCGGGGAGATCGATCTGCGGGAGGCGAACTTCGCCGACCGGGAGATCCAGATCAACTGTGTCGCGATCATGGGCGGCATGCAGGTGATCGTGCCGCCCGGGGTCGAGGTCGTGGTGCGTGGGATCGGGATCATGGGGGGCTTCGATCACCGTGAGGAAGGGGTGCCGGGGGATCCCGGTGCGCCCCGGGTGATCGTCACCGGGTTCGCCTTCTGGGGCGGCGTCGGGGTCGAGCGGAAGCTGACGCGGACCCAGCGGCAGGAGCTCCGGGAGGAGCGCCGGCGGGAGAAGCTGGAGCGCAGGGCCGCCGCCCGGGAGCTGAGGGAGACGATCCGGGACGACGTCCGCGAGGCGCACCGCCGGATGATCGAGGGCCACCACGACCTGATGGGGGAGATGCGGGGGCGGCGCGAGCGACGGCGGGAGCGGGACGAGGACTGAGCCGCCCGTCCCGCTCCGGGTGCGTCACAGCTCCGCCGGGGCCGCGCCCTTCAGGTCGCCCAGCTCGAAGGTCTGGGCCATGCGCTCATAGCCCTTGTCGCTCGGGTGGAGGTGGTCGCCCGAGTCGTAGTCGGGGCGGAACCTGCGCGGGTTGTACGGGTCGCGGACCGCCGCGTCGAAGTCGACGACCGCGTCGAAGACCCGGCCGGCGCGGATCTCGGCGTTGATCCGCTGGCGCACGATCTCGCGGGCGTCGGTGTAGCCGCGGTGGCCCTGGAAGGGCATCAGGGTCGCGCCTATGACCTTGATGCCGCGGGCGTGGGCGTGGCGGACCAGGGTGCGCAGGCCTTCGAGGATGCGGTGGGGGTCGGCGAGGTTCGGGTTGCGCAGGATGTCGTTGACACCCAGGTCGATGACGACGACCTTGACGTTCGTACGGGAGAGGACGTCGCGGTGGAAGCGGCCGACGCCGGCCTCGTTGTTCGCGGGGCGGCCGGAGCCGCTGGCGAGGATCTGGTTGCCGCTGATGCCCTGGTTGACCACGCTGTAGCGGGGCACGTCCTGACCGGCCGCGACGGCCGCGCGCAGTCGGCGCGAGAGGACGTCCGTCCAGCGGCGGTTGGCGTTCGGGGTGGACGTGATGCCGTCGGTCAGCGAGTCGCCGAAGACCACGACGGTGCCGTCGGACTCGTTGCTGATGACGTCCAGCGCGGTCAGGTACCGCCAGGAGCCGACCTGCTCGGTGTACGCCACGCCGGTCGCGTCCTCGGCGAGGTCGCCTTCGGCGACGTAGCTGGTCTGACGTGCGTGCGGGTGGTAGGTCACCGGGCCGGACGGGGTGGGGGAGTAGGTGGTGACCAGCACGTCGGAGTCGGCGGGGATCGCCAGCCGCACGGCGTCGCTGAGCACCTGCTGCCCGGGCGGGACGACGACCGTGGTGTTGCCGGCGAAGGTGAGCCTGCGCATGGTGTCGGCGACGGCTGCCGCGGTACCCGTTCCGGCGGCGACGGCGATCGTCGCGTGGGTGATCGTCAGCGCCGACTGGCCGTACAGATTGGACAGCGTGATCCGGGCACTCGTACCGCCGACGCCGGTGTGCACGACGTTGCGCACCGAGCGGCCGGCCAGGCCCTCGACCTCGGTGCCGGGCTCCGCGCCGACCGGGGAGGCGGACCAGGCGCCGACCCAGATGCCGGTGGACGCGGGGGCGGCGCGGTTGCGCGGGCCGCCCTCCTTGGTGGTGGTGCTCTTGCTTGTGGTGCTGCCGTCGTCGGAGGCGACTCCGACATAGATGGCGGCCGAAACCGCGACGATCAGGGCGATGATCGCGGAAAGCAGGGCATAACCGTGACGCTTGGTCATGCGGTGCGTGTCTCCTCGGGAGGATGGGAGCCCGAGGCTCCGATGTGATCACCTCATGATGCGTCATAAGGCGGAGGGGAGTTGCACGGACCCCCCATTGGGCCGCCGGACTTCATCCGGAGTTCGCCATCGACCTCCCCCCACCGAACAGACGCCGGGAACTCTTGATTCGTTCCGGGAGTAGGTCAGGAAGGGACAATGTGTGCGGGGGATCACTGGACGGGTGGAGCGGATGGAACGTACGAATCCGGATGAAACGGGAACGCGTGGTGTAGAGCAGCATGCCCGGGCCGACGCCGCCGGTAACCGGCGCGTCCCCGCCTCGGCCGTACGTGCGATGACGACGTTCACCGCGGCCGACGAGGAGAAGCGGCGCGGGGTGCGCCGGATGAAGATCACCGCGACCGGCATGCTGCTGTGCGTGGCGCTGGTCTACGTCCTCGCCAAGTGGGCGTCGAACGCGGGCGCCGGCGACTGGGCGAGCTATGTCGCCGCCGCCGCCGAAGCCGGGATGGTCGGTGCGCTGGCGGACTGGTTCGCGGTCACGGCCCTGTTCCGCCACCCGCTGGGCATCCCCATCCCGCACACCGCGATCATCCCCAACAAGAAGGACCAGTTGGGCGTCTCACTGGGCGAGTTCGTCGGGGAGAACTTCCTCTCCGAGGACGTCGTACGCCAGCGGCTGCGCGCCGTCGGCATCGGCAGCCGGCTCGGTGCCTGGCTGGCGGACCCGGAGCACGCGGACCGCGTCACGGCCGAGTTGGCGACGGCGTTGCGGGGTGCTCTGCGGGTCCTGCGGGACTCCGACGTCCAGGCGGTGGTCGGCGAGGCGATCACCCGTCGCGCCGACGCCCGCGAGATCGCGCCCGGCGTCGGCAAGATGCTGGAGGGCGTCGTCGCCGACGGCGCCCACAAACGGGCCGTCGACCTGATCGTGACGCGGGCGCACGACTGGCTGGTGCTGCACGGCGACGACGTGATGGGCGCCGTGCAGGGCGGCGCCCCCGGCTGGACGCCGAAGTTCGTCGACAAGAAGGTCGGCGAGCGGGTCTACAAGGAACTGCTGCGCTTCTGCGCCGAGATGCGCGACATGCCCTCCCACCCGGCGCGCGGTGCTCTCGACCGGTTCCTCATCGACTTCGCCTCCGACCTGCAGTCCGACACGGACACCCGCGCGCGCGTGGAGCGCTGGAAGGGCGAGGTGCTGGCCCGCGGCGAGGTCCAGGACCTGATCGCCTCCGCCTGGACCGCCGTACGCGCCATGATCGTGTCGGCCGCCGAGGACGAGCGCAGCGAACTGCGCCTGCGCGTGCGGGCCTCGCTGCTCTCCCTGGGCGCCCGCATGGCCGCGGAGCCCTCGATGCAGAACAAGGTGGACCGCTGGGTCGAGGACGCGGCGGTGCATGTCGTGACGACGTACCGCGCGGAGATCACCTCCCTGATCACCGACACCGTGGCGAGCTGGGACGCCGAGCACACGACGAAGAAGATCGAGGCCCACATCGGGCGCGATCTGCAGTTCATCCGGATCAACGGCACGGTGGTCGGTTCGCTGGCCGGACTGCTGATCTACACGGTGTCGCGGGCGCTGGGGGCGTAGAGCCGGGGGCGGGGGAGGGGTGTGTCGTTCGGTGTAGGGCCGGGGGAGGGGTGTGTCTTTCGGTGTAGTGCCGGGGGAGGGTGCGTCGTTCGGAGTATTGCCGGGGGCGGGGAGGCCGGGGCGTAGTGCGTGCGGCGCGGTGTGAAGCGGGGGGCTGGTGCGTGTGGCGCGGCGTGGTCGGGGTGCGTGGGCCGGAGCGTGGAGCCGAGGGATAGCACCGCCCACTCCGGGCACCCGAACCGGGTTTCCGCTCACCGAGGAGGGGGCCCATGACCACCGCGCAGGCCGAGACCGGCCGCACCCTGACCACCGACATCCCCGCCCGGCTGGACCGCCTCCCGTGGTCGCGCTGGCACTGGACGATCGTGATCGGTCTCGGCACCGTGTGGATCCTCGACGGCCTGGAGGTCACGGTCGTCGGCAACATCGCCCCGCGGCTCTCCGAACCCGGCAGCGGCCTGCCGATCACATCGGGGCAGGTCACCGGTCTGGCCGCCGCGCTGTATGTGGCAGGCGCCTGCATCGGCGCCCTGTTCTGGGGCCGGCTGACCGACAGATGGGGCCGCAAGAAGCTCTTCATGATCACGCTGGCGGTCTATCTGGGAGCGACCGCCCTGACCGCCGTCTCCTTCGACACCTGGTGGTTCTTCCTGTTCCGGTTCCTGACCGGGTTCGGTATCGGCGGCGAGTACGCGGCGATCAACTCCGCGATCGACGAGCTGATCCCCGCGCAGTACCGCGGCCGCGTCGACCTGATGATCAACGGCAGCTTCTGGCTGGGAGCGGTCGGCGGCGCGCTGCTGTCGATCGTCGCGCTGGACACGGCGATCCTGCCCGCCGACGTCGGCTGGCGGCTGACGTTCGCGCTCGGCGCCGTCCTCGCGCTGGTCATCCTCGTGGTGCGGCGGCACGTCCCGGAGAGTCCGCGCTGGCTGCTGATCCACGGACGCGACGACGAGGCGGAACGGATCGTGTCCGCCATCGAGGAACGGGTGGAGGCCGAGCGGGGTGAGCCGCTGCCGCGCCCCGAGGGCGAGATCACCATCCACCAGCGCCCCAGCGTGACGTTCCTGGAGATCGGCCGCACCGTCTTCGCCAAGTACCGCAAGCGGGCCACCCTCGGCTTCGCCCTCTTCATCGGCCAGGCGTTCCTCTACAACGCCATCACCTTCGGCTTCGGCGCGATCCTGACCCAGTTCTTCGACGTGCCCAGCGGCAACACCGGGTACTACTTCGCCGTCATCGCGGTCGGCAACTTCCTCGGCCCGCTGCTGCTCGGCAAGCTCTTCGACACGGTCGGGCGCCGGGTCATGATCTCCTCGACGTACCTGCTCTCCGGGCTGCTGCTGTTCGGCACGGCCTGGCTGTTCGACCGGGGTGCGCTGAGCGCGGCCACGATGACGGCCTGCTGGTGCGCGGTGCTGTTCTTCGCCTCGGCCGGTGCGTCCAGTGCCTACCTCACGGTGTCCGAGGTCTTCCCGATGGAGACCCGCGCGATGTCCATCGCCTTCTTCTACGCCCTCGGCACCGCCGCCGGCGGCATCAGCGGTCCGCTGCTCTTCGCCGACCTCACCGAGAGCGGCAAGGTCGGCGACACGGTCCTCGCCTTCCAGATCGGCGCGACCTTGATGTGCCTCGCGGGCCTGGTGGCGGCCTTCCTCGCGGTCCGTGCGGAAGGCCGGTCGCTGGAGGACATCGCCCGCCCGCTCACGGCGGTCGCGAGTCCGGCTCACACGGGGACGCGGACGGCTGGGGCCGCCGGAGGCGCCACCGGGACCACCAGGACCACCGGGCCCACCGGGGCTACGGGGGCGCCGGGAGCCACGGGGGCGTAGAGGCCGGAGCGGGCGGGAGCTGGCGCGAGCGGGCGGGAGTGGCTTACTCGGACGCCCGCCGTGCCCGGTCCCGGCGACGCAGCAGGAGCAACCCTCCGGCGAGGGCGGTGATGCCGGTGGCGGCGGTCCAGCCGACGATGTCGCCGGAGCCGGTCGAGGCGAGGCCACCGGAGGCTGAGGCGGAGGCGGACGTGGACGCGGAGGGTGAGGCCCCCGTCTGGGGCCGCGCACCCGTCGCCGGGTCCGCCGCCGATCCGGCTGGTCCGGCTGATCCGGCTGGTCCGGCTGATCCGGCCGACCCGGCAGAGGCCGACGGACCCGCCGCACCGCCCCCGCCCCCTTCGGCCTTGTCCCGGGTGAACGTCAGTGTGCCGAAGCCCAGTTGGTCGTAGCCGCCACTGTTGGGCCCGTAGTCCCCGCCGCCGCCCTCCGGCGCGGACTTCGCGGCGATCCTCGTGACGTACGGCGCCGGCAGGCCCCGGCGACCGGTGTAGTGGTTGGCGATCATCGCCCAGATCGGACGGGTCATCGCCGGGTCCACGGACGCGGCCTCGGTCACGGTCTCCGACCCCGACCAGCCGTTGATCGCGCCCTTCTTGCGGGTGTGGGCGGTGAACGGGACGTCCCCGCCCAGCGCCCACTTGGCGACGTACTGGGCGCCCTTGAGGAAACGGCTGTCGTCGTAGCCGTACAGGTCGATGCCCTGGTTCCAGGCCATCTCGCACAACGTGCCCATCAGGCCGACGCCGAGCAAAGCGTGCCCCTGGTCGCGGCCGGCCTCCAGCCACTCGGCGAGTCCGTCGGCGTGCACCCGGGGGATGGCGTTCCTGATGGAGCCGAGGCCCTCACCGTGCTTGAAGTACTCGACGGCGCGGGCTACCTGGACCTTGTCGTCGCAGAAGATGCCGGTGGCGAGGACGCAGCACAGGGCGGTGAGGTCCCAGTTGGTCCAGTAGTTGCTGACGACGGCGCCGTTGTGCCGGGCCAGGAAGTCGTCGCTGAGCGGCGCGAAGACCCGGGTCAGCAGCTCCTGGAACCGGCCGAGATCGAAGTCGGGGTGGTCGCGGACGAGTTCGGCCGCGTTGGCGATCTGGTAGCCGTACAGGCCGGCGGCCAGGAAGCGGTCGGCGCTGCCGTCCAGCCGGGTCAGCCTGCCCGACCAGGCGTTGAGGATCGCCACGGCGGTGTCGGCGTGGGAGGCGTCGCCGCCGACGTGGTGGCGCAGGGCGTTCTGGTAGGCGGCGTGGACGTCGTTGTAGAGGGTCCGGTAGTTCTGCGGTGACCCCGCGCCCCGGTACACGATCGCCTGCGGGGCGGGCGTCCAGCCGCTCTGCGCGTGCCGGTTGGCGGTCAGCTTGGCGTATCCGGCGGTGTAGGGCGCGGCACCGGCCCTCACCTTGGCGGCCATCCGGCCGAGGTCGGCGCGGGTGTGCAGGAGGCCGGGGTGCGCGTAGGCGCCGGCCGCCGCGGCGGGGGCGGGCGTCAGGGCCGTACCGATACCGGCGGCTCCGGCTGCCGCGCCCGCGGCCTTGAGCATGCTCCGGCGGCTGATCTGTCGTGTCACGTCGTCAATTCCTCGCGTGCCTGCGGCTGGGGACGGCGAGGAGACGGGGGAGGACCGGGGGCGATAACAGAAAGCCGCCCCCGATCACAGATGGTGCGGCCGCGGACCTCGGGCAAGGGATCCCGTACGCGGGCTTCGGGACGAGGAGGGCGGGAGCGTCAGCCGAGTCGGCTGAGCGCAGCCCGGCCCGTCGTCAGTCGCGTCGGTCCGCCACCGCCCAGGACGCCAGGGCGACGGCACCGGCGACGCCGAAGACGGCCGGCCAGGCGCCCACCTTCTTGGCCAGCGGATGCGAGCCGGCGAAGGCGGCGACGTAGGCGGCGGTCAGCGCGCCGGCGGCTCGCCCGCCCGCCTGCTGCCGCCACTGCTGGGCGGCAGCGGCCCCCGCCACGGCCAGTACGGCGCCGCCGAGCTGCCGCTTCCTGGTCCAACGGGCCACGCCGTACCCGCCCACCAGCCCGCCCGCGGCGACCGCCGCGCTGGGGATCTTCGCCATGACTTCCTCCTGGAGTTCGGGGTACGAGGCTACCGCTCACGCTGCGCTTTCCCTCGAAGTTGAGTCTGGGGTTGTCAACTTTTCGGCCCCGAGCTATATAAGAAGGCGTCGAGGGCATCGCAACGACAGAGGCTCAGGAAAGGAGTGACCTGTGATGCTCATGCGCACCGACCCCTTCCGCGAGTTCGACCGACTCGCGCGGCAGGTCTTCGACGCCCCCCGTCCGGCAGCCATGCCGATGGACGCCTACCGTGCCGGGGACGACTTCATCGTCCACTTCGACCTGCCCGGCATCGCCCCCGAGACAATCGAACTCGATGTCGAACGCAACGTCCTGAACGTTCGCGCCGAGCGCCGCACCCCCGCTCCCGAAGGCGCGGAGCTGGTCGTGGCCGAGCGCCCCACGGGTTCCTTCACCCGGCAGCTGTTCCTCGGCGACACGCTCGACACGGACCGGATCGACGCCTCGTACGACGCCGGCGTGCTGACCCTGCGCATCCCGGTGGCCGAGAAGGCCAAGCCGCGCCGCATCCGGATCACGGGCGGCCGTGACCGCAAGCAGCTCGCCGGTGCCTGACCCGTCGCACCGCAGCACCGCACGACAAGCGTCCCGCAGGCGGCTGCCCGGCCTGCGGGACGCCGCACGTCCCTGAGCGCAACCCGAGGAGGACCCCGCACGATGACCACGACGACGGTGCCGGCCACGACGAGGCAGGCGCACGCCCGTTCCGCACCCCGGCCCCGATGGTCCCGACTGATCGAGGACGTACGGCGTTCAGGGCGTTACCCGACCACGGAGCAGGCCGAGCGCGTCACCCGCACCGTCCTGTCAGCGCTCGGCGCCCTCGTGATCGGCGAGGAACGCGTCGAACTGGCCCGAGCCCTGCCGGAGGCGGCGGCCAGAGTGATCGCCTCCCAGATCCCGGCCACCCGTCCCGTCACGGTGGCGGAGTTCGTCGACTCGATCGCCGCCCGCTCGGAGGGCGCCACGCCCGCCACCGCCCGCTGGGACGCCGGCTCGGTCCTCGGCGTCCTGACGAACCTCGTCGGGGAGGACCTGTCGGACCGTGTCCTGAGGGAACTCCCGCCGGGATACGCCCCGTTCTTCGGCCGACCTGAGCCGGCGGGGGCGCGCTGACCGCGGGCGGGCAAGGACCTGTCGGCCTGTCGGCCGGCCGGGCCGGTGCGAGGGAGGCCGCGGCGGTGAGTCAGGCGACTCGGTCAAGCACGGGAGTGAAGGGCGCGGGAGCAGCGAGGGCACAGGAGGCGGCGGGTCCGGGAGAGTCCGCGCCGGTCAGGAACCGTCGCGCCGAGCCTGCCCCTTCCGTATCTCCGCCCGCGCCTGCAGTTCCGACACGTACCCCGCCCCGACGGCGCACCCCGCTCCGGCGAGCGCGAGGCCCAGCACGCCGGGGTTGACGTACCCGGGCACGTCACCGGTGTCGTAATCGCCGCCGTCGCTGGTCTCGCACATGAAGCCGAGCGGGACGTACGAGACCCTGTAGTCGACGATCTCGATGCCCCGCTGGTGCCGCTCCACCCACCCCTGGGTCCGGCAGGACCGGGGCGGGGACGAGTCCGTGCCGCCGTCCTCCGCCGTCATGACCGCGCCGGTGACGCCGAGCAACCCCCAGGCGTACAGGGCGCACGCGCCGGCGCCCGCCAGGGCCGCGAGTGCGCGGAGCACGCCGGAGACGCCCGCCTGCCGTACGTCCGGGTCGGACAGTGCGCCGACGCCGTAACCGCAGAGACCGAACGCGACGACCACCAGGATCAGGACGAACAACAGGAGCAGCAGGAACACGTGGCCTCCAGGCGGCACGGTGACGAGGCGGCGCGGACGGGCAGGCCGAGTCGAGCAGGCCGAGTCCAACAGGCCCCGGCCCGCCCGGCTGTGGCGGAGCCCACCCTTCCGGCAACAGTGGTGTCACAGGAGATGCAGGGCCCCGCCCGGCCTCAGAGCACGTCGGCCAGGCGGTCCACCTGGTCCGGGTCGAGGCCGTAGCAGTAGAGCATCACCTCGTCGGCGCCCAGATCGGCGTAGGCGGTGAGCGCGGCACGGATCTCCGCGGGGGTGGTGAGCAGGCCGGCGACCATGCGGTCGGCCATGCCGGTGAAGGCGTAATAGTCGTGCATCCGGACGCGGGCGTCGTCGAGCACGTCCGGCGGCCCGAGCGCGACGTTCACCTGGGCCACCAGGCGGGGCTCGCCCTCGCGGCCGTACTCCTTCCAGAAGCCGCGGACGGTGTCGAACAGTCCGCCCGCCCAGGAAGGCGGCGCCGCCGCGAGGAAGCCGTCACCGAAGCGGGCGACACGTTCCAGCGCGACGGGCTTGAAACCCCCGAACAGCACCTGGGGCCCGCCCGGCCGGGCGGGCGCCGGACCGATCGGGCCGACGCCGTCGCCGTACGGATCGCCCCACCACAGACGGCACATCACCGCCATCTGCTCGTCCAGGCGCCGGCCCCGCGTGCGCAGGTCGGTGCCCGTGGCACGGTGGTCGTCCTCCCGGCCGCCGATGCCGATGCCCAGGACGAGGCGGCCGCCGGTCATCCGGTCCAGGGTGGCGGCCTGCTTGGCCAGCAGGGCGGTGTCCCGCAGCGGGGCCAGCAGTACCTCGGTCTGGACGCGGACGCGCGTGGTGGCGCCCGCGAGGACCGCCAGGGCGACCAGGGGCTCGGGGTTGTCGTAGACGAGCCGGTCGAGCAGACCGACCGAGCTGAAGGGGCCGGCGTCGGCGCGCCGGGCCCAGGCGAGCAGGGTGGTGGGGTCGCCGATGGGCAGGCCGATGCCCACCTGTGTACCGACGTTCATGGAGGAGCCTCCGACATGAGGGGTCGACAAGGACAGCTGCCGCCCCTCCTGCACCTCGGCGAGCCTGCCGGCGAGGTGGGACGCTCCCGCTCTGCGGCGTGTTTCCGGGGGAACGTCTCTTCGAAGTCGGCTCACTGTAGGGCGAGTCGACCGCGGCGGACAAACGAATTTCGTCCGGCCCAGCAGCCTCCTGCCTCGGCGGCGGAGGCCACCGGTCGGGGATGAGCGTCAGCGCCTGGAGGCGATGATCAGGAGCAACACCACGATCCCCAGGGCGATCAGGCACCCGGCGCCGCCGCCGGAGGACCCCTTGCGGAACTCGACCACCCCGCCGGGGGCGACCCGCGGATGACGCCGGGCGTAATGGGTCTCCATCGCCTGCTCTCCCTGCGATTCGCTCCCCCAAGCGGTGCGGTGCCCGCACTCGCCGCACCGGTAGCGGTAGCTGTCTGCCATGCCGTTCTCCTTCTGTGCTCGGTGAGTTGTCCGTGGTCGCCGTTCGCGTCCGGTCGGAGGCCGGGGGTGCGTGGTCGGAGGCTGAGGGCGGCCGGTGAAATCGCTCTGAAGCGGGGGCCGTACGTCAGCCGTCAGCCGTCAGCCGTCGTCCCCCTGTCCGGCAGCGGTGAGCTGCTCGACGAGGGCACGGAAGACACAGAGGTTCGGGATCCCGGACGCGACGCCCCGCCACATCTGCCACCGCCCGGCGGCACGGACGGCGACGGAACCGTCGAGGACCTCGATCCGCTGGACCTGCGCCCAGCGCAGTGACGTGCCCCGGGATCCGACCTCCTCCCGAGTGATCCACACGGGACCGAAGGCGAGCCGCGCCCCCCGCGCCAGCGCGGCCAGGGCAGCCGGTACCCGGGCGTCGGTGACGGCCCGGCGGATCTCGGCGCACCACACCTGCGGGTGCTCGAAATCGCCAGGGCGCAGCACGACCGGCTCACCGTCGACGCCGACGACCACCTGGGCGCGGGTGATGCCCTGCCGGGACAGCGTTCGGCGCCCGCGTATCTCCGTGGTGGCGTAGCGGACGACATGGATCCGCCCGGCCACGGCGATCGTCAGTCCGTGCTCGTACAGGTCCAGGCGCGGCCTGGTCGGGCCGAGCCGTGCTGCGGTCGGGCTGAACCGTGCTCCGGCGGGGCCCAGCAGGGCTTTGGCGCGGTCCAGCAGTGCCCTGGAGGGGTCCAACAGTGCTCTGGTGGGGCTCAGCAGTGCCGCCGCCGGACCGGTTCGGCCCCCCGTCGCACTCGTCCCTGCCCTGCCTCCTCGCCTCAGCCGTCGCCGTATGCCCGCGACGGCGGCCCGCAGACCCCGGGGTGCGGCGAACGGCCCCCGATAGGTCCCGCGTCGTCTGCCCAGCCCCGCCCGGCCCGCGGCCTCGGAGACCCTGGCCAACAGCAACTGGTCGGCGCGGTCGTCGGTCCGGTCGTCGGTCGCGTGGTCAGTACGGTCGTAGGTCCGGTCGTCGGTCGCGTCGTCAGTACGTTCGTCGGTCCCGTCGTCGGTCCTGTCGCCGACCCGATCGGAGGCATGGTCACCGGCACGGCATGGCTCTCCGTCACCGTTCACGCCGCACCCGCCCGCCCGCGACCGGTGGCCGTACCGTCCCCGCCCAGGACCGACCACCGTGCCCGGCGCAGCAGCTCCCCCGGGGCCACGCCCAGGTCGTCGGAGAGTCGGCCGGCGGTGCGATCGAAGACGGCCAGCGCCTCGGCCCGCCGGCCGGCGCGGTGCAGCGCGCTCATCAGCAGCGCGGCGACCGGCTCGTTCAGCGGCTGCCGCAGGGCCAGCGCGGACAGGTCGGAGACCGCCTCGGCGACCCGGCCGAGCCTCAGCTGCCACTCCGCCTTCCGCTGTGCCAGGGCGACCCCGCGCTCGACGAGCCTCAGCCGCTCCAACTCGGCCAGCGGTCCGGGCAGCCCGGCCAGCGGCTCCCCGCGGAACAACTCCAGCGCCCGGGTGCACAGCCGTACCGCCTCGGCCAGATCACCGGCCCGCTCGGCGACTCCGGCGGCGCCGACGAGTTCCTCCATGCACGTCACGTCCACCTCGACCACGCCGGGCACCAGCCGGTAGCCGTACCGGTCCCGCCGGATCACCGAGTCCGGACACGCCCCGAGTCGCAGGCCCTTGCGCAGCCGGTACACATAGACCGGTACGACGTTCGCGCCGGGCGACTCCATCCCCCAGACACCGTCGAGCAGTTCCTGCCGGCTGACCGACCGCTGCGGGCTCAGCGCCAACGCCGCCAGCACGGCCTGCTGCCGGAGGGGGCCGGCGTCCACGGGCCGCCCGGACAGCCACGCCCGCAACGGGCCGAGCAGGCAGACGCGCAGCCCGGCCTCGGGCGTGGGGCCGACGCGGCGAGGGGACGCCCCGGACACGGCCGTACGTCTGCGCGGCCCCTGCCCCGGCACGACCAGACCGCAGTCGAAGGCGTGCACGATGGCGGCGGCCCGGTCGGGCAGCGCCAACTTTCCCAGGACGCGGTGCAGTCGCTGCGTCACCACATGCTCCGGCAGCGCGAGCGCGTCCGCGATCTCGGTGTCCTCCAGGCCGCAGCCGAGGGCGTAGAGGACCTCGCGCTCCTGGGTGGTGAGGACCGTGACGCTCGGGCGCGGCTGGCGTGCGGTCGTCGTCGGCATGGCGGTTCCCCTTGCTCCGGACCGGTCGATGCGCCGGCTGTTGCCGACGTACTCGTACCGGTCGATCCCGTCGATGCCGTCGAAGGTGGCCCCGGTGGAGGAAACGTGCACAGGACATTGAGGCGGCCATATATGGCCGGTGACCGCGCTAGAGTCCCTCACCTGCGAAAAGTCCATAACTCAGGGGGGAAGGCCGTGACTTGTGGCCGGTGAGTTCGGTGAGGTGCTGCGGCGGCTGCGGGGTCGGGCGGGGTTGACCCAGGACGAGCTGGCGGAGCGTTCGGGGGTGAGCGAGCGCACCATCCGGCGCCTGGAGAGCGGCAAGCGCACCAACCCGCGCATGACCACGGTGCAGGAACTGGCCAGGGCGCTGCCGCTACGGCCCGAGGAGCGCGAGGAGTTACTGAGGGCGGCGGTCCCGGGGGAGGTGGGGAGCGGCCAGAGCTACCAAAGCGGCCAACGGGACGAAGTGGAGGACGGAGCCTCGACCGACCCGACGACGGTCGATACGGGCCTTGGGGCAGTGCCCGGCGATTCCGCGGGGGTGGATACGGGCCTTGGGGCGGTGCCCGGCGATTCCGCGGGGGTGGGTACGGGCCTTGGGGCGGTGCCCGGCGATTCCGCGGGGGTGGGTACGGGCCTCGGGGCGGTGCCCGGCGATTCCGCGGGGGTGGGTACGGGCCCCGGGGCGGTGCCCGCCGACCCCACCACGCCGCCCACAGACCCCACCACGCCGCCCACAGACCCCGCGACGGCCCCCACGGCAGCCATCCCCACCACCATCCCCACGGTCACGACCACCCCCACCCCTACCCCCACCCCCGCCGAGCAACTGGCGAAGCTGGTGGCCGCCCGCTGGCAGCGCGAGGAGGAACAGCGCCAGGTCCAGGACCCGTTCCCCCTGCCGGTCCGCTGGCGAACGGCCCCCGAGTCGCTCACCGACCACTGGGCCAACATCCTCCGCCTCCCCGCGAAGGCCACGGCCGACCCTCTCGACCTCGACGGCATGCTGGACGAGATCGCCGAAACCTACCGGCGCATCCCGTCCGGACGCCTGGTCGTCCTCGGCAGATCCGGCTCGGGGAAGACGATCCTGGCCCTGCGCTTCGTCCTTGACCACCTGAAGACCCGCACCTCCGAGGAACCCGTCCCGGTGATCTTCAGCATCGGCGCCTGGAACCCCACCACGCTCACCCTGCGCGACTGGCTGACGGCTCAGCTGACACGCGATCACCCCGGATACGCCGCACGGGGACCCGGCGGCGAGAGCCTCGCCTCCGCGCTCGTCGAGTCCGGCCGTGTCCTCCCCGTCCTGGACGGCTTCGACGAGATGGCCGACGGCCTGCGCCGCCCCGCGCTGGAGGCCCTCAACGCCACCACCCTCCCGCTCGTGCTCACCAGTCGCCCCGCCGAGTACGCCGCCGCGGTCGCCGAGACCGACGTCCTGACCGCCGCCGCCGCGCTCGAACTCACCGACCTCACCCTCGACGACCTCGACGCCTACCTGCCCCGCACCACCCGGAAGACGGACGGGACGGACCCCGGCACGAACGCGTGGACCCCTGTCCTGACCGAACTCGGCAATCAGCCGCAGGACCACCCGGCGTCCCCGCTCGCCACGGTCCTGTCGACCCCGCTGATGGTCGCGCTCGCCCGCACCGTCTACAGCGACACCCCCGACCACGACCCGGCCGCACTCCTCGACACCGAACGCTTCGCCGGCCCGGAGGAGTTGGAGGACCACCTCTTGGACAACTTCATCCCGACCGTCTACCGCCCCCGGCTCCACCGCGCCTCGTCCGGCCGCGTCCACCCCGGCTTCGACCCGGGCCCCGACCGCGCCCAGCACTGGCTCGGCTACCTCGCCCACCACCTGACCCGGCTGGAGACCCCCGACCTCGCGTGGTGGCGGCTCGGCGACGGCCTGCGCCGCTCCACCCGCGCCCTCGTCACCGCGCTGGTGACCGGACTGGCCATCGGTCTCATCGACGCCGTCGTCAGCGTCGCCTTCCACGGCACCCTCATCGGCCCCCTCGTGGACGCGACCGCCGTCGGGCTCCTCGCCGGCCTCATGTTCGGGCTCGTGCACGGGCTGACGTACACGGTCAAGGGCAAGCGCGTCACACCGTCCGTCGTACGCCTGCAGATCCGCGGCAGGCCCAGGACCACCGTGTGGACGGCCGGTCCCCGGCTGGTGATCGGGACGCTGGGCGGGGCGGTCTTCGGCTTCGCGTACGGATTCGTCATCGGCGTGGTGAAGTCGTACGCCGTGACGCCCGAGCTCTCGGCGGTGCTGCACGTCGGGTTCGTCGACGGACTCGTCTTCGGCCTGGTCTTCGGCGTAGGAACCGGCGTCACCTTCTGCCTCCTCGGCCTCCTCGAAACCCCGCTCGACCTGGACTCCGCCGTCAACCCCCGCAGCCTGCTCCACACGAACCGCCGCACCGTGACCATGCAACTCCTCGTCTGGGCACCCACCTTCGGGGCGGTCGTCGGGTTCGGCAGCAGAGCGGCCGTCGACGTGCTGCAGGGGCCCCTGGGCCCCCTCATCTGGCCCTCCGAGGCCAGCCTCCTGCTCGGCGTCATCAGCGGTCTCGGCGCCGCCCTCGGCCATGCGCTCACCCTGACGGCCTGGGGGCAGTGGCTCGTCCTCTCCAGGATCTGGCTGCCGCTGACCGGCCGCCTGCCGTGGGCCCTGCTGACGTTCCTGGAGGACGCCTACCAGCGCGGGGTGCTGCGCCAGGCCGGCGCGGTCTACCAGTTCCGCCACGCCCGCCTGCAACACCACCTCGCCCAGGCCCACCGCGCGGGCCGTACCTCCGGCCGGCCGGACCGCCGCGGCAGCCGACGGCTCCGTCGCTCCGGCCGTCACGACGATTTCATCGCCCCTCTTTAGCGTCCGATGACGTGACGCCGGCCGGCCGGCGGGCGCCGGCTCATCCGCGCCGCCGACCGCGCCACCCACGCCACCGACACCACCCACACCATCGGACCAAGGGGGACACCCGTGTCGAACAGCAGCCGACTCCTGCGCCGCGCCAGGACAGTCGCCACAACCGTCGCTCTCACGGCGGCGATGACGGCCGCCGCAGCCGTCGCACCCACGGTCGCCCAGGCCGCCGACGCCGCCCCGCACCACTACTACATCGAACTCGGTGGCACCGGCAGCGCCCAGCCCGCCCCCACCTGCACCGGGACGTTCTACTACGCCAACCAGCACCTGGAGGAAGGCGCCCAGGCCGTCCCCGTCTGCTATCCCGCCAGCGCCGGCCCCTGGCTCAACGGCCAGAACGTCCCGGACCTCATGGCCCCGAGCTACGACAGCAGCGTCGCCCAGGGCTACACGAACCTCCTGGCCGCCGCCGAGGAAACCCACCGCAAGGACCCGACGGCACGCCTGACGATCGTCGGCTACTCCCAGGGCGCCCAGGCCGCCGACGCGGTACTGGAGACGATCGCGAACGGCGGCACCGCCATCCCGCGGCAACTGGTCGACGGCAAGCTCTACGCCGACCCGAAGCAGCCCGACACCGGCATGTGGGCCAGGGTCCCCAAGGGCCTGGGCGCCCTCGGTCTCACCTCCACCGGACCCGGCCCCAGGGAGTTCCCGGGCGTCCCCGTCGCCCGCTTCTGCATCCGCGGTGACCTGGCGTGCGACGCCTCGACCCCGGTGGCGGCGTTCGACTTCTTCCTCACCGACAAGCACCGGCGCTACGCGCAGGACGGCAACATCATGACCCGGACCATCGCCCAGGACGGCCTCAACGGGACCTTCTGGTACGAGTCCTGACGCCTGCCCGGACAGGAGACGACAGCCCAGGTCAGCCGCGTTCGGCCTGGGCTCGACCATGCCCAGCCGGCTGTGACTCACGTCACGGCGGCAGCGGGGGAAAGAAAGCGGCTGCTGTATCGGCGGTGCTGGCATGCTCATGCATGACTACCGGGGGGTAACCGCCTGCGGGCCCTGTCGCTCTGTGCGTCCGTGCGTCCGTGCGTCCGTGCGTCTACGGGCCTACGGGCCTACGGGCCTACGGGCCTACGGGCCTACGGGCCTACGGGCACTTCGACTCACGGGCTGTGCGCACGGTGGACGCGCACCGCATCCATCGTGCGCACAGCGCCCGTACAGCCACGCCCTCCCGTAGTTCACCTCCCGAAGCGCACCCCCATACACCGCTCCCGAGGAACACGCGTGCACAGATCCAGGCTCAAGGGCCACGCCTTACTGACGGCCATCACCCTCGCGGCCCTGCTCACCACCGGCTGCTCCACCGACTCTCCAGGGGCCACCGCACCCTCGCCCACGACGGCGGCCGAAAACCCTGAGGCCGACGCCGCTCAGGAGCAACTCGCCGTCGTGGCCGCCCCCTCCGGTACGGCCACCCCCACCGCCGTGGCCGACGCGGGCGAGGCGGGAACGGCGAGGAAGTCCTCCCTCAAGGTCGCCTCGTACGACAGGAGCAGCGGTCGGGCCGTGATCGAGGCCCGGTCCGCGGTGAAGCCTTCCACCGAGCCGACGGCCGGTTCCACACCCCGTTCACCCGCTCCCGGCACCGGTTCCCCGGCGAGCCCTCCGGCCACCCCCGCCACCCGGCCCCCGGTCTCCGTGGGCGACGTCATCGCCAGCGCTCCGGCCCCCGGCGCCCCCGACGGCGTACTGGCCGAGGTCACCCAAGTCGTGGGCACCTCGCGGGACGGAGCCACGACGGTCGAGACGGAACCGGCGAAACTCAACTCCGTCCTCGGCGACCGCAAGGCCGACGGCACCGTCCCGGTCGATCCGTCGGCCGTCGAGGTCGACCCGCTCCTCCAGGGCGTCAAGGTCTCCTGGGCGAAGACCGGCAACCTCCGCTTCGGCCCCGAGGGCGCCGCACTCCCGCTCGGCAGCCTCCGCATCGACGTGGGCGCGGCGATCGCCACGGCCGAGGGAGCGGAGGGCGCCCCGGCCGCGTCGGCTTCCGCCTCCGTCAAGGGCTTCGTCCAACTGGCCCCCGAGGTGGCCTTCTCGTACGACGGCTCCGGCGGCTCCCGCGACTCCGGTACGGGCGCCGCGCCCGGCGGCGCCTTCCTCGGCCTGTCCGGCGACTGGGTGTCCCAGTGGTCCCTGAAGGGCCGGGCGGCGGCATCGAGCGGCGGGCAGCCCCTGCGCATCCCCTTCGCGAAACTGCATGCCGACCCGGTGATCCAGGTCGGTCCGATCCCCGTCGTCGTCAACCTGGACATGACGTGCTACATCCAGGTGACCGCGGACGGCCGGGTCACCGTAGACGTGGAACAGGACCTCAAGGGCGACTTCCGCGTCGGCGGCACCTTCTCCTGGGCCGAGGGCTGGACCCCCGTCAGCGAGTCCGACATGAAGGGCGACCCCCTCAAGGCCCGCGTCACGGCCGCGGGGGACGTCAAGGCCGCGCTGGGCGCCGAGGCCACCGTGGGCCTCTACGGCACGGTCGGCGTCACCGCCGACCTGGCCCCGTACGTCCGCGCCCACGCCGACGCCTCGGCCGAGCTCTCCTCGACGGGCACCGCCACGGCGACCGGCGCCTACGCCCTGTACGGCGGCGTCGACCTGACCGGCTCCCTGCACCTCCAACTGACCATCTTCGGCACGCCCGTCTTCCAGAAGAAGATCCCGCTCGGTGCCCTGCACCGCGAGTGGCTGCTGACGAAGGGCGAGGGAACGGCGACGACGAGACCGGCGGCGAAGACGACCGGCTGACGTCTACGCCACGTCCGGCCGTACGAGTGGACGTCCCGCGGCCCGAGCCGAACCAGAAGCCGCCACCTGGGCACGGCCCGCGGGACCCCCACCCCCACTCGTCACACAGGGGCGGTGACGTCACTCATCGGAGCCGGAATTCGCCCCCGAACCGCCGCCGAGCCCCCGCCCCTTACGCCGGGAACTCCCCACCACCTCACCCAGGACCAACGTCACGGCGGCCACACCCCGCACCCACCGCGGCCCCCCGCGTGACGCCCACACGACACAGACGCATCCCGCGACGACGAGCGCGAGAACCCCGACCAGCACGAGCACGATCACACCCATCCCCCTTCTCTCCTCCAGGTCCGCGTCATCCTCTCAGGCGTCACGAACCGTCAGGCGTTCGGCGTACGAGGAGCAGAGCCGGTGACCCGCCAGTCCGGGCCTGTCACGCGGCGCCGGTCAGGGAAGCCGAGGCATCCGCCAGTACTGCCGCTTCTTCTCGTCCCGCACGACGACGCCGAGCCTCAGCAACTCCCCACGCAGCTCCCGGGCGTCCTCGCCACCGCTCTCCTTCTTCCGCGCTTCCGCACGAGCCCTCAGCAAGGCATCCGCCCCCTCGGGCAGACCGGGCACACCGGGAACCCAGCGCCTGAACTCCTCCCGGTACGGGTCCTCGTCCGCCCAGCGGTACCCGTGCTCGGCGAAGGCGTCGGCCAGCCGCCGCCAGGACAGATGGCAGTCCTCCCGCGCGAGCTCCATCCCGTCCGGACCGAGCAGCACGAACTGCTTGCCGTCCCGCACCGCGAGGGCGACCTCATCACGCGTGAACTCCCGCGAGGCGTCCCTGATGGTGAGCACGACACGATCGCCGGAGAGCCCGACCCGCAACGACTCGTGCACGGCCAGGAACGCGACGAACAGCCCCAGCACCACCCCCACGGCCAAGGCGCCGACGGTCCGCCACGGCTCCGGCACGGAGCTCAGCAACTCAGCCGGCCCCTTCAGGGGCGCCCAGCGCAGCGTCACCAGCCAGTCCGCGAGCAGCGGCGCCAGCCAGCCGACCACGACCCCGCATCCCACCCAGAAGAGCACCAGAACCCAGGCCGACTCCGCCACGACGGTCGCACCACGGTCGAGCGCCCGCCCCCCGAGGCCCCCACTGCCCTTCTCCACAACATCCCCCGTATCCCTCATGTCCCCCATCCCGATCCCATGGCCGTACGCGGCCAGCGCCATTCTGAAGCCAGGCCGCCCACCTGGTCGTCGGCCGATGGTCTACGTCACTACGACTTTGGTCGCCCCCTCGGCCGACGCCCCGGCGCCCCGGCGAACACCCCAGACCCCCCGGGCGGGGTGGGGCACGGGGTGTGGCACAAAGAGACAGGGCCCCGGCGCCGGGCAGGTGCCCGGGCGCCGAGGCCCCATGTCAGTGAGCTAGGTGAAGAGTCTCCCGCTGCTCAGTGGTGGCCGTGGCCGTGTTCGCAGGAGGAGCCGAGATGGGTGTTCTGCCCACCCGCGTTACCTTCACCGTTGAGCGCATTGCCCAGCAGGCCGTTCAGGATGCCGACATTGCCCAAGAGGTCAATGTTCATGTCGTGCGACTTGCATCCTCCGGCGGCCTTCACGACGGTCGCGCTCTGTGCGGTGGCGGTGCCGGTGGCTATGTAGCTGAAGCTCCCGAGGATGGCGGCCGCGACAGCGGCCTTCTGAAGCTTGCGCATTTTTTCCTCCTTGGGTCAGAGCGCACGATAAAAGATCCACTAAGCGCTCATTTCGGAGGCTAATCCGATATCTCCCCCACCGCTCATCGAGGCCGCCATCCGGGGAACTGACACCCAATCGGCTGGCGGGGGAGCCTGGCACGGTGCGGTCCTGACGCCCCATCGCTATGTGACGGCCCGGGACATAGCAGGACGTGGCCCACGAATGAGAAGTCGGAAAACTGGCACAGTCCACCTCTTCGGTCACGAGCAGCTCAACCTGTTCCCCTCGCGCCGGACCACTGGCGCACTGGCCGCCACCCCCGTGTGCGCGGGATCGAATCCGCAGGAGACCAGCTCGCGGGACCAGCAGTCTGCGCGCGCCTGCCTTGAGCCCGCGGCACTGGGCGAGGGCCTGAAGCGCCGTCCCGTATTCCTGGCTCGCTCGAACTTCACTTTTCCACCGCCGACTCGCGGGGGTTGTGCGACCACAATTCCCGGCGTTGCCGACATGGTTGTCCGAGGCACTTCCGAGAGCAATGCTCCAGGTCATCAGTACCTCATGATTCGTGAAGAGCGCGTCGAATTCGAAGCGCCGACAGACATGGTCAGTACATCCAGGGGGAGAATCGGAACGTCTTCTCAGGGTCCCCACAAGGTCTCTTGACGACGTATCCGGGCCTCTACTGCCGACTCGGTGAGCCTTTCCAACCAGAGTGCCAAATAGAGCAGTTGGGCTGACAACGTGGTCAAGCCCTGATAGTCGGAGGGATAGGCGGGCACGCCGAGTTCCCCTGCGGGCGTCGCACGGAAGACTGCGACAAGAGGGCCTCCTTTTGCTCGGATGGATTCGGCATCCACGAGCTGTGCAGGAGGCGCTGCCTTCATGCCCGTGACACCGGACCACCGCCCGGGGACCCTGCTCGACCGCCAAGGCAACCTCTCGGTCCGACAACGGCTACTCAGCCATGCACCAGATGTCAGTACGCGCATCAGGACGAACGCCATCTGTATCCAGTCGCGTCAGCGGAACTCCTGAATACCAGGCCGGGGCTCCTGGTACCCCTGTCCATGTCGCAGTCACATCAAGGAGGATGGATGCGGTCCAAGCTGCTCGCCACCACCCTGGGTGTCGCTACCCTGCTCGCACTTTCCCTCACAGGCGCCGCACAGGCAGACACCTCGGACACCGGCCGGACAGCGGCAACCACCGCCGCGGCCAGCGAGATCGACTACGCCGTAGCCGGAAGCCCCCCGTCAGACCGCATCTGCACATCCGGCCAGGGCTCCACGGGTTGTCTCCGCAAGTACGGAGACCAATGGTGGGTACTGGACACCGACCGTCCCTACGCAGCCATCGTCAACTGGGAAAACCAGCTCTGGGACGGCGCCAGCTGGCGCAGCTACCGCAACGGGAATTGCGAGAACCTCCTCGGTGAGGGCAGCTGGGGCGTCTGCAACAAGGACTACTACGAAAACAGCAGCCTGAACGCCTACGGCAGCTACGGCAGCCGACTGCGCTGGCGAGCGTGCGGCGTCTTCGGCTGTTCGCCCTGGACATCGTGGACCCTCAACAACGGGTAGCCTGCCTGCCCCGCACCCATCGGCTGCCCGGTTTGGCGTGCGCTCCGCGTACCTTGAGCTTTCCGTCCTCACCCTGAGCTGGTCGATGCAGGGTGAGGACGGCCTGGACGAGGCTGGTGATCCGGGTGGTAGAGCGCCGCAGTTTGCGAAGAAGCCGCAGGACTTCGGGGTGGTGAAGGCCTTCTCGACGATGGCTCGGATCCCCGCATGAGATCGGTTGACCGCCTGCTGGCCTGCGGAGAGGATCTCCCATCGTCCCCAACACGGGATGTGGACGCTGCTGCTGGCGCCTCGGTACCCCTTGTCGGCCCTGCACGGGATGCCGGGTTCGGTCAGGGCGCCGACGATGGGTGATCGCGGGCTGCGCGGATGTCGTGGACGGCGCCAGGCAGGGCCGGTGAGGCCGACAGCAGCCAGCCGAAGGGGGCCGCGATGACCTGCACGTTCATGCCGCGCCTCTTGTGCTTGCCGGAGTAGCACGGCCCTTTCGAGGGGATGCACTCGATCGGCAGGAGTGTGCCGTCCAGAATCAGGTACGCCTTCGCCGACGCGGTCCGCACCGCGTCGGTCAGGCCGGGGGCGAGAGCGGCCAGGAACTCGACCGCATCGGTGACGTAACGGTAGGCCGTCGTAGTGCCGATGAATGCAGAATCCGGCAGCGAGCTGGGCATAGGTGTCACCCATCCGCAGATGGGCGAGGGTGAGCAGGGCCTGACGGCCGGCGGTCAGGACCCGCCCCGAGAGCCGATCGTGCGGCGGTGGCGCCGCAGCTGCTGTGTGAGGAAGCGGAGGGCGGGGCTGGACACGTCGACGCCCGACGGGCAAGCACGTGAAGTCTCCAGTGGAGCGCGGACGATGTCGTCACCCGCCAGGAATCGTGCCCACTTGTGGCTGTTGCGGTCGGAGACGTAGCCCCGACGGGTCGCCGGCCGCCAGGCCGAATGCTTGAACTCACGAAACAGGTGAGAGATCGAGACGAAGCTCAGGGCGCACTCATTGGAGCAAGTGGTCGGCCTTGCCCGCCTTGATGTCGAGAATCATGGTGCGAAGTGCAGTTCTGCTGTCCCTGATGAAACGGTCCTCCTGTCCGCGTACAGCTATGTACGCGTTGCCCTCCTGGTCAAGGCCTATTCGAAAGCATGAGTTCCCCTCTCCACAGAAGGGCTCTTCCCACTCGATCTCGGACATGCCGCCTCCTACAGCTCGCGTGCGATGGTGAGGATGAAGTTCCTTGAGTCCTCGGGGGACAGGGCCAGTTCCTCCATCCGATCCAAGTGGCAACGATATTTGGCCAGTTCGGCCTCCCCGTACAGGAAGTCCGGCCCGTGGGAGTTGTCGATCTGAACGGTGTCCAGTTGCTCTGTCGGCCCCTCGGCGTACAGGACAGTCTGCCCGGCGCCAGGAAAGGCCCCGTGGGCAAAAGGGATCACCAGCACCGTCACACTGCTCTTTTCGGCCAAATAGACCATGTGCTCCAACTGGGCGCGGGCGACCTGAGGCCCTCCGAACTGCATTCGGAGCGCTGCCTCGTGCACGATGCCAATGAAAGGGGTGGGGGTCTCACCCCTCAAGGCACTCTGGCGATGGCTGCGATGGGCCAACCTCATCGCAACTTGGTGCTCCGGAAGCTGTGGAAGTACGGCACGGAAGACTGCCAGTGCGTAATCCGTCGTTTGAAGCATGCCAGGAATGTGCACGGTGCAAGCCGTCCGCATGCGAGTCGCCTGTGCCTCCAGCTCGGCGATGTCCAGCAGCCCTTGGGGAAGCGCTTGGCGGTACTGCTCCCACCAGCCCTGGGTTCCGGCCGAGGCCATTTCCACCAAGGCTTCCACGTACCTCGAGTCGGTGCAGTGGCAGGAGTGCGCCAAGGTGCGCAGCCGTGCCTCGCTGATGTTACGGACGCCGGACTCCATGTTGGAGATCTTTCCCCGATCCACGCCGAGGAGGTTGGCCGCCTGCTCCGCGGACATGCCTGCGGCCACCCGCATCCTGCGCAGTTCGTGACCGAGGCGCTTCTGACGCTGGGTGGGGACTGTCTTCGGGGGCATGCGGATCCTTCCGTGTGCGCTCAGGCGCAGTCTGCCGCGTCTTTCAACCTCAATCCACGGTCGAGCTAATTTGCCGGAACAGATGGCAAATTTACCTCAGCCTCTCTACGGTGAGTGTCGTTCAGGTTGCACGTTGTGAGCAAAGGTGTGTCCCGCGTGCCTGCCGGGTTCTGCCTGTTCGCGGGTGGTGAGTCTGCGTCAGGTGATGGGGCCGGTGCTCGCTGCATGACCCGGACCAGCCACGAAGTCGCTGAAACCAAGGAGGCCGCA
The DNA here is from genome assembly GCF_042868655.1 of Streptomyces sp. NPDC007808. NCBI lineage: Bacteria > Bacillati > Actinomycetota > Actinomycetes > Kitasatosporales > Streptomycetaceae > Streptomyces > Streptomyces sp. NPDC007808. Next base: position 1,081,546 of record NZ_JBIAEQ010000002.1, on the reverse strand, counting down.
CGTGGATCACGACAACTGCCTGCCGCGCCCAGCGCTGGAAGTCCCCTTCGACGCGACACCGAGAGAGGTGCCGGCCTTGCGTCGGGTCATGCGCCAACACCTCTCCCATTGGGGCTTGCTCCATGTACTCGATCCCGCCCAGCTGTGCGTCAGTGAGCTGGTTACGAACGTGATCAGGCACGTGGGCACGGGCGTCCCCGCCAGTCTCGCCGTATCCATGAAGGGCACGAACCTTCGTCTGGAAGTGGAGGACCCGTTCATCGACGAACTGCCGACACTGGGCAGAGCAGAGACCGAGGCAGAAGGGGGGCGGGGCCTGGCTCTCATTGATGCGATGTCCGAGGAGTGGGGCGTGCGCCTCACGTCGGCAGGGAAAGTGACGTGGTGCGAACTGGCCACAGAGCTCACGTCCCCACACGGGCACGTTCGAGATCACCGAGTCTCCCGCGCCGACGAGCTGTTGACCTCGTACGGCTCACAGGGGTCGCTGTCCGCAGACTCGGTCGGATCGGCCGTCTCCCAAGCGGCCGAGGGGGCAGTCAACCTGATTGCGGATGTCCTGCATTGGGTTCAGGCCCATGGCCTGGACCCTGAGATCACGCTGGAGAGAGCGCAGATCTGCTTCGACTCGGCATCGGTGGGGCGGGTGCTGTGAAACACGACAACAGGATCGAGGACTTCGAATCGACCGATGTTGTCAACCTCAGCTGGTGTGACACGGATGCGCTTCGTCTGCTTTGCCGAGTCGCAGGAGAAGCCGGGTTCCTCGATGGCGTGGAGGTGCTTCCCTTGGCGATCGATCCAGCTGGAACGGAGTTCCTGTTGACGGTTGACGTCGGGGACGGCGTCCTTCTCGCCTCGGGCAGGTGCCGTTGGAGCGAACTCCAGCCTCCCGACGGTATGTCGGGCATCGAGGCGGCGCGTCACGTACTTGGACGCCTCGATGGGATCGCGCGGCGTACCAGGATCGGATTGGGCGCGTATACGTGGATGCGGGTTGCGTCTGGACTGGAGGAGGTGCGGGCGATCCTGGAACGGGCCGGTAAAGGCTGAGTCTTGAGGCCGTTGGTTCCCGTTGGTCCATGGCTCGATGGCATGGAGAACGGTCCGGGCGCGATCTAGGCTGACACCATGCCGATGGATGAGAACACTCTGTTCGACGAGCCGGATGGATTCGCCGCCGGGGAGAGTGGGCCGGGAACGAGTGGAACCCATGACAGTGGTGTCGAACGGGTGGCGCGATGGTTTGAGCGGCACGCCGACCTGGAGGGTCGTTTCTCTTCCGTCTTCAGGCAGGCTCTGGACGAGGTGCTGGACGGGCAGAGGACCGGCAGGTACGACGTGGACACCCTTGAGAAAACGGAGAAGACCTACCTGGGGACGAAGGTCGAGATTGTTTGTCGCGTAGCGTTCGGCCTGCCATTCGGCGACGAGATGGACTATCGGGTTGCCGAGCAAGAGGTGGACGCAAAGTTCTCATTGGAAGGCAAGTGGATGATCCCGCGTGAGGCGATGGGGCATCTCTGTCTTCTGATGGCTGCGAATGACAGGCGCTCGACCTTCAAAGTCGGTCTCGTCCGCATCTCGGAGGACGTTCTGACTCGGGGGGGAAACCAGGACGGGAAGCGATCGATATCACTCGCCGGGCGAAAGCACATCAAGTGGCTGTGCAGGGAGGGGAGATTGAAGACAAATCTCCTATTGGCACTCGACCCGTCCACCCGTGCGGTACTGGAGCGCGTCCCCGAGGGGCAGAACCGAGTCGATCAACTGTTCAGACACGTACACGGTCGCATCATTGACAGGAACGCCGTGGTGACGGTCGCGAAGCAGTTGGATGCGCCGAAGCGGGTACGGGACGCCAGGCAAAGACTGGCGCCGGAAGGCGTTGTCATCCTCGGAGCTCAGAACGAAAGCCCTCACGTAGCTAAGGCTCTGCGGTTGCCGACGCCGGACAAGGGGACGTGGATCGCAGTGCGTCTCGTTCCTGCACCGCGCGGAGAGGACGACCGGCCGCAAGTTTGGATCAAAGGCGTTCCCTATGCGGTGGCGAGGCCGGACGAGCCCAAATGCCCGGCGCCCACCATCGCTTACTGAGCGTTCAGGATGTACGGCTTGATCTGTCGCGCGATCGCCTCGGCCAGAACCGTTGGGACGGCGTTGCCGATCTGCTTGGCAATCTGGATCTTTGTGCCGCACCACTGGTATGTGTCGGGGAAGGTCTGAAGCAGAGCTGCTTCTCGGTGGGTGATGGGACGGTCCACGCGGTACCCGTTCGTCCCCGGCTCCCACTGAGGGTGCAGATACTGGCCCTTCTCCGGCTTGTAGAATTCGGTTCGAATGGTGAGTGATGGCTCGTCCCATCGCATTCGACCCATGACGTCGGTGGTGCCGGACGGCTTGTTCTTCCAGCAGTTTGGCAGCAGTTCCTCAGGAAGGTCGAACCGTCCCCCGCCCGGAGGGATATGGGCGTAACGGAGGAGTGAGAGCTCGGTGGGGGTTCGTCCGATGTGCAGGTCCTCGCTCTTGTAGATGCCTGGCACGGTCTGACCGAAGAACGAGACCTTCGAGTCGGGGAGTGACTTGACGGTGGGTACATCGAGCAGTTGCTTTCCACTGAAGGCCTCGCGAACAGTGCGCCAACTCTTCAGTCCCATCGGGTTCCCCTGACCGTGTGTGGGTTCGGGGAGGGGGATCCTGCCGACTCGTGATCCGATCACGATCGTCCGCTTGCGACGTTGGGGCGCGCCGTAGTCCGCGGCCATCAGCAGGCCATGGGTGAGTTCGTACCCTTCAAGGAGCCCGCCGGGGCGTACCTCGGCCTGCAACAGCGCAAATTCGGAGGACTTGAGGAAGCGGTCGACGTTCTCGATGACGAAGACCACTGGGCGGGCATGTCTGACGAACCGGATGTACTCCTTCCACAGCTTGTTGCGTGGATCGTTCACATCTCGAGTGCCGAGGTTCGAGAAGCCCTGGCACGGGGGGCCGCCGATGATGACATCCGCCTTCGGGATCTCGCGATCCTTGATGTCCTGAATGTCACCCCAATGCATGTGTGATTCCCCGAAGTTGGCAGCGTAGGTGGCTGCCGCATGAAGGTCCCATTCGACGGCCATGACCGGTTTGTAACCTTTTGCGGCAATGAAACCCGAGGTCATGCCGCCGCAGCCGGCGAACAGGTCGATCATGGAGATGCGCTTGGCCATGCTGGACAGGTTAATCCCAGGGACTGACAGTCGGACGCGAGGAGCGTGGTGACATTGGGCGCCGTGCGGCTGCTGGTCGGCGCTTTCTCGTGCACCCATGGCGGAACCCCGCAGTGGTTGTGTTGCCGGTCACAGGGTCGCGACGTAACTGCGCAGTTCGTCGTAGTCGCGGATCCGTCGCTGGTCCCGCAGGCGCCTGAAGTTGTCTCGGATGGCCAGCCGAGCCTTGTGTTTCGTTCCGGAGCAGTACTCGTCTATCGCGTCGGAGAGGGCGTGCAGGTGCAAGTGGTACACGCAGTCGATGTCGCCGGATCCACGTCCCAGAAGGGCTAGCATGGACGGACGGGGCTCCATGGTGACTGCTGCGAAGTGCGGCATGCGACCTCGGCGCAGTGCGGCCATCTTCGCTCCCTGGCTTCTGCAGTCCTGGGCTCTGTCGGTTCGGAGTGTCCACTTCAGTGACAAGCCGGCCACGAGATGTCGCAGAGGGGATGTTTCGTAGGAGTCACCGGTCAACTCGCGCGAGACGGTGACGTCCAGCTTGAGCAGTGACTCTTCACCCAAGAGGTTCAAGAGCTCGCGACGGCGGCTCTCGGTCAGTCGAATCTGCTCACGAATTTTTCCCAGATGCCCGGTCAGCTTCTCCAACGCCTCTTCGTCGAGACCTACGCGTGAGGAGTACTTCTCCAGTTCGTTCACGGCTTGGGTCACTTCCTTGGCCATGTCGCCTCGGAGCTCTCGTGCTGCGCTGAGGTGTGTGAACTGTTCGAAGCCTGTAAAGGCTCGCTCAGGTTCGACCGTCAAATGTGGCGCCTTTTCCTTCAGGATGTCCTCCAGGTCGGCGGACAGCAGGCTCGCCATGAGATTGCCCACCGTTTTCCTTTCGTCGCCCTGTTCCGGAGGTGCTGCATCGGCTGGGATTCCCATGGCCTCGAAGAATACTTTGCCCAGTGCAACAGACCCGCTGTCACTCTTATCCGATGTGTTGGGTCTTCCGTCGCGGTAGCCGCAAAGTGAGCTGATGAAAGGGGCGGGCACGGAGATCCTCCCTGAGGACTGGATCGAAGCTACGGGCTTTACTTGTGCCTCGAGATCGATTTTGTTGACTACTTTTTCTCTCTGTGGGATGTCGCGCGTCGCTGAGTCAATGCTTCGGTGACGGTGACGGCGATGGCAGTCGGAATTTCATGCTCCCAGAAGCGCAGGACGACCCAGCCATGAGATTCCAGATGCTCCGTCGTTTCCCGATCGCGGGCGATGTTCTTGGTCAGCTTCGTGCGCCACCATTCGGCGTTGGCCTTGGGGTGTGTCGCATGCTCCGGGCAGCCATGCCAGAAGCAGCCGTCGAGGAAGACCGCGATCTTTGCCCGACTGAACGCAATGTCGATGCTTCGGCGGGGCATGCCCGGAACGGGGAAGTTGACTCGGTAGCGCAGTCCGGCTGCATGCAACAGCTTGCGCACCGCGACTTCAGGTGTCGTGTCGCGTGAACTCTGCCTACTCATTCGGGCAGAGACGGCGGGGGAGGACGGGGCGGCACGAACCACAGAGACATTCTGCCGGCGTGCTCAGAGTGTTGTGAGTGGGGCCGGCGTTGTGAGAGAGCTGGCATGGGGCGATGGGTCGTCCGAAACTTGGCCCTCGACGTCGGGGCCGGCCGCTTCGTGGTCAGTGTCGTGCCTCCGCGGGCCGCGTCAAGGGAGCTGCACTCCGCTGCATTTCGTTCCGCGTCGGCTGTTCCGACGGCCCTCCGGGCCACCCTTGGCGCGGCCAGATCCGGCACGAGGAAGAAGTGCGCGGGGCGGCACGGCGAGACGGGTGGCGTGGTCGGTGTGAGGTCGATCAGGCTGTTGCTCGGGGCTGGGTGCGCCCGCGTCTCGGCGAGTGCATGGCGGGACTGACGCCCGGGACATCGCCGGCATGTGGGGCTGTTGGCCTTCGGAGTGCTTCAAGTCGTTCGCCTGCGAATGAGCGCTCCTGGCCGCACTGGAGGTGCTGAATATGCGCGTGACGCAGCGTCCGCCTCTGCATGCTCCGCGTTGAATCGTCGAACGATACGCGATCAAGCCAGGAGGGCCCATGTGCGTCGTGGCCCGCACGAGATCCTGAAGCCGGAGGCAGCGTTTCCCCGAGGCCAAGCCCTGTAGAAGGGCCGCCGTCACGTGCTGCTGGGAGACAAATTCTCTTGAAGACGTTCAGCGTTTTCGTCGAGATCGCTCTCGGGGACTCGAGCGCTGGTGTCTGCTGTGAGGTCGACTCGGAGATGGCATTCGCTGACCGCCCACTCGGCCCGAGGCCGTCCTCGGCTCCCGTCAGCACCTGTGGCGAACGATACGAGCGACGCGGGCCCCAGCAGGAGCAGCTGACCAGGGCCTGCATCGCGGAACCGGAAACCTCAGTCTTGCGGTTCGTCGCCGTGACACTCCCCGTACACCCGCCCCGACCCGCACCAGCAAGCAGTCCCCCGCTGCGGCGGCCATCCCACCGCCCGCCCTCGCGCGGCCAGCGTCGTCGCGTACTGCGGTAGCAGGGTCGCGTCCTCGGGCGAGGTGCCCTCCGATGCCGCGAAGGCCTCGTACGAAGGGACCGTGCCCGTCACGATGCCGAGGTTCGGGGTGCCCGAGGAGGACAGCTCCCGCAGGGAAGCCTCTATCGTCGCCAGGTGCTCCTCATGCGTGGGGTACTCCACGGCCAGCGACGGATACGCGGCGATCAGCTCCGCGAGCTCCTCCGCCGTCCAGTGCAGGACCGCCACCGGGAAGGGGCGGGACAGCGCCTCCCGGTAGGCGCCGAGTTCCGCTCGCAGACGGGAGATCTCCGCCTCCAGCTCCGCCGGGTTCTCCGAGCCCAGTGACCACACGCGCTTGGGGTCGTGGAGTTCGTCCAGGGAGACCGGCATCGAGTGCAGGGTGTCCGCGAAGGCGTCCCACTCGTCGTGGGCCACGCCCAGCATGCGCCGCACGCGGTGGCGGCCGAACAGCAGCGGACGGGTCGCGTACGGGGGTTCCGGGACGTCCGTCAGGAGGAGGCGGGCGCCCTCGGTGAACGTCTCGTGCGCCGCCTCCAGCTCGTCATGCGCCTCCAGCGCCTCCGCCACGATCACCCACGGGGCCGCATCCCGCGGGGACGCCGCCCGCACGCCGTCGATGATGGCCCGTGCCTCCGCCTCATGGCCGTACTCCCACAGGTTCGATGCCTTCAGGGCACGGACCAGATGCGGGTTCTCCAGAGGGGTCGGCGACGACAGCAGGCGGTCGTAGAGCGCGGTCGCGGCGGGGCGGTCGCCGGACAGCTCCAGATGGGCCGCGGCCTGGAGGAGCAGGGCCTCGGCGTCCTCGGGGTAGAGGCCGGCGGTTCGCTCCAGGCGTGCCGCTTCGGCGGTGTGGTCGACGTTCTCGGCAGGCGTGTCGGGGCGCATGGGGGACACCGTACTGCTCATGGATGACGGAGCGGAGAACAGAAGGGAGAAGAGGGGGCAGATATTGCCTGGTGGTGACTGGTGGCCTCATGCCTTCGCCAGAGACAGCAGGACGAGGAACGGCACGAGGGCCAGCGGCGCCATGGCCGGCCATCTACGGGGGCGGGCCTCGCCGCGGCGGCGCGGGCCGAGGACGTCCACCGCCGGCAGCAGCGCCAGCAGCGCGGCCCCTGTCAGTGCCAGTGCGAACATCACCGGGCCCGCGTGGCCGTACGTGTGGTAGTTGCAGTACCACATGTCCGGCCTGGCCGCGTCGTCGAAGATGCTCAGACCACCACCCCGTCGATCTGCAACGTCTGCACCGACTTCGCCGCGAACGGCACCACCACCGACTTCCCGCTCAGGAAGGTGTTGGAGTACGCCCGGTAGCGGTCCCCGCCCGTCGTCACCGTGTTCCAGCGAGGGACCACTCCTCCCGAACCGCCGGAAACCGTGCCGAAGCGGGACAGGTCGAAGGTGAAGGTCTGGGCGGAGGTCGAGGTGTTCACCGCGACGATCACCAGGCGGCGCGCCGTCGCGTCGTAGGCCGCCGCCGCGTGGCTCACGCCCGTGTCGAGGATCCGCATCCCGCGGCGGATGTGCCGGCTGAACTGGGCCATCACGTAGTACTTGGTCTGGATCGACGTCGGCTGAAGGGTGTTCGGGTCGTACGCGATCATCGCCCAGCCCGCCGTCGGATCCATGACCTGCCAGTAGCACCAGGCGGTCGGGTGCAGCCAGCGGAAGTCGTAGCAGAGGTTGGACGCCATGGTGAGGCCGGTGCCGTCGCCGTCGCCCGTCTCCGAGTTCCACAGCTTCTTGCCGGACGTCGTGACCACGTCCGTGTGGAGGAGGTCCCGGCGGCCGCCGGAACCCTGGTAACCGTGCACGTTGACCTGGCTGACCAGCGCCTTCGTCGAGGAGCTGAAGGCCGCCCAGGTCGAGCGGGCGGTGTCGTAGTTCGTCTCGTCGGAGGCGGCGATACGGACGCCGGTCAGGCCCCGCTTGTCCAACTCGCTGCGCATGTACGGCAGTACCGCCGCCTGGACCGCCGGGTCCATGTGGCAGCCCTCCTGGGTGCCGGTCGCGGTCCACCAGGTCGAGGCGGGCTCGTTGAAGGGGTCGACCGTCGCGAAGTTCACGCCCCAGTTGTTGCGCGCGTACAACGCCGTCGCGGCCAGGTGGGAGGCGTGCTGGCGGTAGTTCCACGTCTGGAGGTTGTTGCCGCCGCCCGCCGCGCCCGAGGGGTTGTGGTTGTTGCACATCCACCACATGGGGGAGTTGGCGAACAGCTCCGTCGTCGCGCCTCGTTGGACGGCCTTCACCAGCATCGCCCGCTGGTTCGCGTCCGCGGACCAGTTCCAGGCGGAGGAGGCGGGGTCCTCGTTGTTCCAGTTCTGCCAGAAGCCCTCGATCTGCTTGAAGGCAGGGATGTTCGGCGACTCCACCATCGTCTCGCCGTCCACGCTGTTCCAGCTGCACGCGCCGAGGTTGTAGCGGGCGATGTCGAGGCCGAGGCCGGGCAGCGTCGTGCCGTTGTACGTGACCGAGCCGGTGGTGAAGAAGAGGTCGGCGAAGTCGTTCCGGTTGCCGAAGACGTTGGCCCACCAGGCGAGGGACGTGCCCCAGCCCTCCCAGGTGCCGTACGACGTGCCGGGATTGACGGCGATCGTCGCGTCCGCGTGTGCGGTGCCCGTGGCCAGGGCGCTGCCGATGAGGGCACCGCCTGTCGCCGCCAGCAGGGTTCTGCGTCGGATCATGAGGTCTCCGCTTCGCTCAACGGCCGGTCGTCGTCGAACCGGCGTCGTGGCCTGTCCCGCTGATGCCGACAGGAAGCATCGGGGGTGGCCCACGAGGTTGTCGAGCCTTACGGCATCCCTTTCTCAAACCTCTGGAGGAAGTGTTCGAGGGGCCGGACGCCTCCTCTCGTCCGCCGGGGCCGTGCGCTGGTGGTGCTGCCGCTTGCGCCCCGGCAGCGCCTGCCGTTCCGATCCCGAGGCCGAGGCTGATCCCGAGGCCGAGCCGACGGGACCGATCCTGTATAACGAAGTTGAGGACGAGCGTCGTAAAAGACGAAAACACGAAAAGACGCAGAAGGCGCAGAAAGCCAAGAAGGCCAAGAAGGCCAAAGACGCCAGTCGTACGAGGGGAGGGCGCCGCCGGTGATCCGTAGCCTGGCCCATGCGCGCCCCGCCGCCACGCTGCTGCTTCTCTTCCTCCAGATCGTGCTGCTCGACACCGGCAGCCTCTCCGCGACCGTCGCGCTCGCCGCGACCGCCGCCGCCGGTTCCGCGTTCGCCGTGTGCTCCCTGCTCGCCTCGCGCGCCGCCCCGGCGGTGGCGCCCACCCGGGTGCGCACGGCCATCCGGGACCGCGCCCGCCGTACGGCCTTCCTGGCCCAGCGCGACCCCGACGCCTCCGGCCGGCCACGGCCCCGGGCGCCCGGGCAGGCCCTTCCGGCGACCGCCGCGTAGGGCACGCACCGCACGTTCGAGTACCACCCGTCGAAGCGCGTGACCTCACGCGGGTCGTCATGCCGCCATGCCGATTCCCGGCATTTTTCCCGCATCCGGCACGACGAGACCCCCGGAGGGCTCATCCATGTCCGTTTTCGCCGAGCTCGTTCAGCGACTGGCCGACCTGCTCCACCCCGTGTTCGGCGCCTCCGCGGCCGCCGCCGCGATCGTCCTGTTCACCGCTTTCGTACGGTTGCTCGTGCATCCGCTGTCCCGGGCCGCGGCGCGCGGACAGAAGGCGCGGGCCGAGTTGCAGCCGAAGATCGCCGAGCTGCGCAAGAAGCACGCGAAGAACCCCGAGAGGCTGCAGAAGGCCGTGCTGGAGCTGCACGCCGAGGAGAAGGTGTCGCCGCTGTCGGGCTGTCTGCCCAGCCTGTTCCAGCTGCCCGCGTTCTTCCTGCTCTACCACCTGTTCTCGAACACGACGATCGGCGGCCGGACCAACGAACTGCTCACGCACCAGCTCTTCGCCGCACCGCTCGGCGACCACTGGGCCGATGCGCTGGCCGCGGGAGGGGTGTTCGGGGGAGCGGGGATCGTGTACGTCGGGTTGTTCGTGCTGGTCGCCTGTGTCGCCGCGTTCAACTACGGCCGCACCAAGCGGATGATGGCCGCCAACCCGGCGGTGCTGGTGGTCGACGGTCAGGCGGTGCCGGGGATGGGGGCCATGACCAAGGTCATGCCGTTCATGTCCTTCTTCACCCTCTTCACCGTGGCGGTGGTGCCGCTGGCGGCCGCGCTGTACGTGGTGACCAGCACGACGTGGAGCGCGGTGGAGCGGGCTGCCCTCTACCGGTGAGGCGGGGCCGCCTGCGGTCCAGTACGTGAACCGGGTATTGCGGAGTGGCCGTCGACCTTGGAGGATCGACCAGTCCTCCGATGGCTGCACCCGTCGGCGGGCGCCCGCGATCGAGGGAGATTGTGACCATGAAGCTGCTGCGAGTCGGTACGGCGGGAGCGGAGACGCCCGCGCTGCTCGACGCCGAAGGGGTTCTGCGGGACCTCTCCGGTGTCGTGCCGGACATCGACGGAGCGCTGCTTGCCGACGATGCGGCGCTCGGGCGGGTACGTGATGCCGCCGGCGCCGGGGAACTGCCCGTGCTGGATGCCACCGGGCTGCGGGTCGGGCCGCCGCTCGCGCGGATCGGCAAGATCGTGTGCATCGGGCTGAACTACCACGACCACGCGCGCGAGACCGGGGCCGAGCCGCCCGCCGAGCCGGTGGTCTTCTTCAAGGCCGCGGACACGGTCGTCGGCCCGAACGACACGGTGCTCGTCCCCCGCAAGTCGGCGAAGACCGACTGGGAGGTCGAGCTCGCGGTCGTCATCGGACGCACGGCCCGGTACGTCGACTCGGCCGAGGAGGCGCTCGCGCATGTCGCCGGGTACGCCGTCGCGCACGACGTGTCCGAGCGGGAGTTCCAGATCGAGCGGGGCGGGACCTGGGACAAGGGCAAGAACTGCGAGACGTTCAATCCGCTCGGGCCCTGGCTCGTGACGGCGGACGAGGTGCCGGATCCGCAGAACCTGTCGCTGAGGCTGTGGGTCAACGGCGAGCTGAAGCAGGACGGCACCACGGCCGAGCAGATCTTCCCGGTGGGGGAGGTCGTGCGGTACGTCAGCCAGTTCATGACCCTGTACCCCGGTGATGTGATCAACACCGGGACACCGGCCGGGGTGGCTCTGGGGCATCCCGAGCCGAAGCCGTTCCTGCGGGCCGGGGATGTCGTCGAGCTGGAGATCGAGGGACTCGGCAGGCAGCGGCAGGAGTTCAAGGACGCCTGAGCGGCTCCGTCGGGAGAGCGGGGGAACTCGCGGGTGGTCGGTCGGCCGCCGGCGGTGCGTGGCCGGCCGCGCGGTTCCCCGCGCCCCTGACGGGCAAGGGCGCGCCCGTGCCGCTACCGCTTGCTCAGGAACTCCTCCAGCGCCTCCACCACGAACCTGTGGTCCGCCAGCTGCGGCAACCCGCTCACCGTCACCGCTCCGACGATCCCGACGCCCTCGACGTTGATCGGGAACGAGCCGCCGTGGGCGGCGTAGGTGTCGGGGTCGAGGCGGGAGGAGTCCTCGAAGGTCGTGCCCTTGGCGCGGAAACGGGCGCCGACGACGTAGGACGAGGCGCCGTAGCGCTCCACCACCCGGCGCTTGCGCGCGATCCAGGCGTCGTTGTCGGGGGTGGAGCCGGGCAGGGCCGCGTGGAAGAGCTGCTGGCCGGCCCGGTGGATGTCGATGGCGACCGGTGCCTCGCGTTCCCGGGCCATCTCGACCAGCAGGCAGCCGAGGGCCCAGGCGTCGTCGTAGGTGAACTGGCGGAAGACCAGACGGCGTTCCTGGGCCTCCAGCTCCGCCAGGGGCGGGGTGATCTCCGGGTGGAACTTCGGGGAGATCTCCGGGTTGTGCGTCTTGTGCGTCTTGTTCGTCGTCACAGGGCCACCGCCACTCCGTCACGGGCCGAACGGCGGGCCGCCTCCAGGACGTCCAGGGCGGATGCCGCCTCCAGGGCCGTCACCGGGTTGGGGCCGCCGTCCAGCAGAGCCTTCGCCACGGCCGCATAGTAGGCGGGGTAGTCGCCGGGCAGGGTGGGTTCGACGCGGCCGCCGCCCGTCAGCGGGGACTCCCCGGAGCCGACCCGGCCCCACATCGACTCCGGTTCGGTGCCCCAGCCGCTCGCCTGTTCCGGGCGTCGCCCCTCCCGCAGGGCCGCCTCCTGCGGGTCCAGCCCGTACTTCACATAGCCCGCCTTCGAGCCCAGCACCCGGAAGCGGGGGCCGAGTTGGGCGGTCGTCGCGGAGACGTACAGGTGGGAGCGGACGCCGCCCGCGTGCGTGAGTGCGATGAAGGTGTCGTCGTCCGTCTCGGCGCCGGTCCGGCGGACGACCGCTTCGGCGTACACCTGGGTGACCGGGCCGAACAGGACCAGGGCCTGGTCGACGACATGGCTGCCGAGGTCGTACAGCAGACCTCCGATCTCTGCCGGGTCGCCGGACTCCCGCCAGCCGCCCTTGAGCTGCGGCCGCCAGCGCTCGAAGCGGGACTCGAAGCGCCATACGTCACCCAGCTCGCCCTCCGCCAAGAGCCGACGCAGCGTCAGGAAGTCGTTGTCCCAGCGGCGGTTCTGGAAGACGGACAGCAGCAGGCTGCGCTCCTCGGCCAGTGCCGCCAGCTCGCGCGCCTCGGCGGCCGTGCCGGCGACGGGCTTGTCGACGACGACGGGGAGCCCGGCGTCGAGGGCGGCGGTCGCGAGGGGGACATGCGTCTTGTTGGGGGAGGCGATGACGACCAGGTCGAGTTCGTCCGCGCGGGCGAGCAGCTCATCGGGCGCGGCGGCGAGGCGTGCGCCCGGGTGCTCGGCGCGGACCTGCTCCTGCCGCTCCGGGTTCGACGTGACCACCGTGTCCAGGGCGAGGCCCTCGGTGGTGGCGATCAGCGGGGCGTGGAACACGGAGCCGGCGAGGCCGTAGCCGATCAGGCCCACGCGCAGGGGAGTAGCGGTCGTGCCGGGAGTGCCAGTCATACGACCACTTTCGCAACGCTGTTGCCAAAGTGCAAGCGCGGGAGAGAATGGCCCCGTGAAGGGTGGCGTGAACAGGACGAACAGCGAAGCCGACGGCATGGGGGGCGGCGGTGTGAACCTGGGTGCCCTGCGCAGCCACAACACCGCGCTCGTGCTGGACCTGCTCCGCACGGCAGGCGCCGAGGGCATCAGCCGGCTGGAACTCGCCGAGCGCACCGGTCTCACCCCGCAGGCGGTCAGCAAGATCACCGCCCGGCTGCGGGCGGAGGGGCTCGCCGCGGAGGCGGGGCGACGCGCCTCCACCGGAGGCAAACCGCGCACGGTGCTGCGGCTGGTGCCGGAGGCCGGGCACGCGGTCGGGGTGCATCTGGACCGGGACGAGCTGACGGCCGTGCTCTGCGATCTGACGGGAGCCGTGGTGGCGCGGCGCAGAACGCCGCTGGACCTGGGGGCCGGCGCCAAGACGGTCGTCGAGCGGGCCGTACGGGAGGTGGAGGAGCTGGCCGCCGGAGGCGGTCGTCCCGGTGCCGTGCTCGGCGTGGGGGTGGCACTGCCCGGGCCCCTCGACCATCGGCGCGGGGTCCTGCACCGGGTCACCGGGTTCCCGGAGTGGAACGGATTCCCGCTGCGGGACGTGCTCGCGGGGCGGCTGGCGCTGCCGGTCGTCGTCGACAAGGACACCAACGCCGCCGCCCTCGGGCTCGCGGTCGGCGGCGCTGCCGCGCCCGCCGTCTCCTTCGCCTACCTGCACGTCGGGGCGGGGCTCGGCGGTGGGCTGGTGATCGGGGGAGCGGTGCACCGGGGCGCCCGCACCGGGGCCGGGGAGTTCGGGCACCAGGTCGTCCAATTGGACGGCCCGCCCTGCGGCTGCGGCAACCGGGGCTGTGTCGAGGCCCTGTGCCTGGCGGCCGTGGCCCGGGGCGACCTGGCGGAGGCGGCCCGGGTGCTCGGCACCGCCGCCGCCAACCTGGTCGCGCTCCTCGACGTCGACCTCGTCCTGCTGGGCGGCCGTACGGTCGCCGCCGCGCCGGGCACCTTCGTCCGCGGGGTCGCCGCGGTCCTCGACGAACGCGCCCGGCGCGCGGGCGGCGACGCGGTGCCGGTACGGATCGCCTCCGGCGGGGAGCGCGGTGTCGCGGAAGGGGCGGCCCAACTGCTGCTGGCGCCGCTGTTCGGGCGGGCGGAGGGGTGAGGCGAGCGGTGCGGCGCGGGCACGGGTGCGCCGCCGTCCGCGGTCACCCGGCGCTGCCGTGCCCGCCGCCGCTCCACGCCCCCCGCGCATGCGCTGATCGAGGGGACTTCCCCCGTCGTACGGAATGGCTCCGACCGGAAGCCGCCCCCACCCGGCATGGTCATGTGTTCATGCGACTGCACTCACCCGCGGCCCTCTGCCTCGCAGCAGCCGCCCTCCTCGCCGCGGCGCCCCAGGCGCACGCGCACCCCACCGCCGACCTGCCCGGCTGTGCCGCCGACGGCCGGGCCTTCCCCCTCACCACCCGCCTGCACGGCGGCCCCGACTCCTACCCGGCCGGCGGCGGATTCGGCACCTGGTACCTCGACCTCACCAACAAGACGGGCAGGACCTGCACCGGCATCCACCCCGTGGTCGTCCTCGTCGACGCCGGACGCGTCCTCAAGCCGTCCCAGCCCCGCCTGGAGTTCTACGGCGGCCGGGACGGCTCCCGCCCCCACCCGGTCCGCTTCGAGACCACCGACCAGGACGAGCTCGTCGGCGCCTTCGACGGGTTCCCCGGCTTCAGGGTGGGCCCCCGCGAAACCGTCACCGTGAAGGTCCGGCTGGCCCTCACCTCCGACGCCGTACCGAACGAGGTCACCGCCAACGCGGCCGTCGTCCAGCGTCACGACGGCGACGGCGACTGGGTCGGGCAGTCCAACGACTACCGCTTCACCATCGAGGCCGAGCCGACGGCATCGGCCGCCGCGAGTCCCGGCCCCGACAAGGACGCCTCGGCGCACGCGGCCAGTCCCACCCCCTCGACGACCCCGGACCCGGCGCCCAAGGAGCTCACCCTCGCCGACGAACTCGCCCGTACCGGCCTCACCTCACCGCCCGGCGCCACGTTCGCCGCCATCACGGCTCTCCTCCTGGCGGGCGCCGTGCTGCTCGTGGCGCGGCGGCCCCGCTGAGACAACCGTGCCCGTCCGCGACGCGAATTCGACCGAGCCCTTCGACGAAGGGAAGGAAACCACCGGAATCCGACCGTTCCCTGAAGATCGGGCCTGTGCTTAGGCTGGGTCCCAGGCAGCACGTACGGCGGCAGGAGAGCGCGCACATGGCAGACCGCAAGCCCATCGAGTCATGGCTCACCGACATGGACGGTGTGCTGATCCACGAGGGCGTACCGATCCCCGGCGCCGATGCCTTCATCAAGAGGCTGCGCGAGTCCGGCAAGCCGTTCCTCGTGCTCACCAACAACTCGATGTACACCCCGCGCGACCTGCACGCCCGGCTGAACCGCATGGGCCTTGAGGTGCCGATCGAGAACATCTGGACGTCGGCGCTGGCCACCGCCAAGTTCCTGGACGACCAACGCCCCGCCGGCTCGGCGTACGTCATAGGAGAGGCCGGCCTGACCACCGCCCTGCACGACATCGGCTACATCCTGACCGACCACGAGCCGGACTACGTCGTGCTGGGCGAGACCCGCACCTACTCCTTCGAGGCCATGACCAAGGCGGTCCGGCTCATCAACGCGGGCGCCCGTTTCATCTGCACCAACCCCGACGAGACCGGCCCCTCCGCCGAGGGCCCGCTCCCGGCGACCGGCGCGGTGGCCGCGCTGATCACCAGGGCCACCGGCAAGCAGCCGTACTTCGCGGGCAAGCCGAACCCGCTGATGATGCGCACCGGTCTGAACGCCATCGGCGCCCACTCCGAGTCCAGCGCCATGATCGGCGACCGCATGGACACCGACGTCCTGGCCGGCATGGAGGCCGGGATGCAGACGTTCCTGGTGCTGACCGGCCTGACCCGGCCCGAGCAGGTGGAGAACTTCCCGTACCGGCCGTCGCAGGTCGTGGACTCGATCGCGGACCTCGTCGACCGGATCTGACGCCCGGACCCCGCCGATCCGATCCGGCGCCCCGACGGGATCCAAACCCGGTACCCCCGCGACACGACCCGTTCGGAGCACTCCGGCCCCGCTGAGGATGCGGGGCCGCAGTCCGCAGGGGAGTCTCCAGATATCTGGAGGTTCACGATGGGATCACTGCGCGTCACTCTCTGCGCGATCGCCGCCCTCGGGGCGGTCGCCGTCAGCCCGGCGGCACACGCGACGGACGGGGGCGTCTCGGTCAGCCCGTCGTCCCCGCACGCCGGCAGCGATGTCGCGCTGCTGGTGAGCGGCTGCCCGCGGCAGTCGGCCACGGCCGCCTCCCCGGCGTTCGTGGCCGACGCACGCCTGACCGCCGGTACCGACGGCACCGCCCTCGTCGGCGAGAGCCGTATCCGCTCCACGCTCAGGGAGGGCACCTACGACGTGAAGGTCGCCTGCGGGGACGCCTCCCGCACGGGCGCCCTCACCGTCACCCGGCCGGGGACGAAGCCGGCCCCCGCCTCTCCCCTGGCCCCGGTCGCGGCGGGCGGCGGTGGCGCCGCGCACCTCGCCGTCGTGGACGCCCGCGCGGCCGGCCCCGGCACGGCGCACACGGTGACCGGGCTGGTGCTGGCCGGCGTCGCCGCCACCGCGGTGGCGCTGCGCAGCGCCCGCCGGAGCCGACGGCCCCGCTGACCATGGCCGATCACGAACACCGCGGCCACCGCGGCCGCCTGCTGATGGGCGCGGCCTGGGGCGCACTGCTGCTGGGGTTGTGGCTGTGGGGGCGGGAGGTCACCGCCGTGAGGCTGAACGTGTCCGCCCCGGTGTCCGGCGACGTCGCCGCGGTCGGACGACCGCAGCGAGTACACCTTCCCACCGCGGTACGGCCGTTGGGGGACGCGCTGCCGCAGCGGCTCGACATCCCGGGGCTCGGCGTGCGGGCGCCGGTGGTGGCCCGGGGACTCGGCCCGACGGGTGCGATCGATCCGCCCCCCTTCGATCGGCCGGGCGTCGTCGGGTGGTACGCGGACGGGGCGCGGCCGGGGGCCGCCGGGGCCGCGCTGATGGTGGGGCATGCCGGCACCGGGACCGGGCCCGCCGTCTTCCGCCGGCTCGGCACGCTGAAGCCGGGTGCGCCGGTGCGGGTGCTCCGCGACGACGGCACGGTCGCCGAGTTCACCGTGGAGGACGTGCACGTCGTCGACCGCGACCGCTTCGACGCCCGGCAGGCCTACGGAGCCCACCGTTCGGGTCGGGCCGAGCTGCGCCTGATCACCTGCGGCGGCCCCGTCGACCGCACGACCCGCGGCTGCACGGCGAACGTGATCGTGTCGGCGTACCTCACCGGGACCGGCCTGTAGGGCCACACCGGGGCCGGCCGCGCGGTCGGCGACCGGTGCCTGACCGCACCCCCCTTCCCCCCACGGCCCGTGCGGAAGTGCGACCACCCTGGTCAGCGGAGCTGTCCGGGTGGCTGTAACAGCTCCCCGACAAGGCCCGGCGACCTCGTGTGCCCCACGACAGGTATGTCAGGATTGAGCCTTGGAACAGTGCACCAGGGGGGAGTTGGATGTACCACAAGAGGGGGGCCTGGAGGGGCGCTCGTACACGGACGTGCGCCGTGGTGCTGGGGGCGGCACTGCTGGTCACGGGTTGCTCGTCCGACGGCGGCGACGAACCGCAGGAGAGCGCCGGCGCCGGGATAGGCCAACAGCCCAAGTCCGTCGACCCGTTCTGGGTCAACCCGGACGGGAACGCGGCCCAGCAGGTGGTGGCCTACCAGAAGGCCGGCAAGAAGGAGGACGCCGAACAGATCCGCAAGATCGCGGAGCAGCCGACCGGCGAGTGGATCGGCCCGGAGAACCCGGAGCAGGAGGCACGCGGCTACACGGAGGCCGCCGACAAGGCCGGCCGTACCGCCCTGCTGGTCCTCTACAACATCCCGCACCGCGACTGCGGCCAGTACTCGCAGGGCGGCGCCGCCGACGGCAACGCCTACCGGGAGTGGATCGACGGCGTGGCCAAGGGCATCGGGGACCGCTCCACGGCGGTGATCCTGGAGCCGGACGCGGTACTGCACCTGGTGGACGGCTGCACCCCGGACGAGTTCCACGAGGAGCGCTACGACCTCCTCAAGGGCGCCATCGGCAAGCTGAAGTCCCTGAAGAACACCAAGGTCTACGTGGACGCCGGCAACGCCGGCTGGGGCCACCCGGACCAGATCTTCGAGCCCCTGAAGTGGGCGGGCATCGACAAGGCCGACGGCTTCGCGGTCAACGTCTCCAACTTCTACACGACCAAGGACTCGATCGCGTACGGCAAGGAGCTCTCCGCCAAGGTGGGCGACAAGCCCTTCGTGATCGACACCAGCCGCAACGGCAACGGCCCCTACACCGAGGGCGACCCGAACGAGCGCTGGTGCAACCCGCCCGGCCGCGCGCTGGGCGAGACGCCGACCACCAAGACGGCGGACCCGCTGGTCGACGCCTATGTGTGGGTCAAGCGACCGGGCGAGTCGGACGGCGAGTGCAAGGGCGGCCCGAAGGCGGGCGAGTGGTGGGCCGCGTACGCCCTGCGCCTGGCCAAGGCCAGCAAGTAGGCCGAAGGGCCGGGTACGGTCCTCGGACGCCTTGGGGGCGCCCTCCGTCACGGAGGGCGCCCCCAACTGCGTACGGGCCCGTTACGGGACCCTGACCCACTGCGCCTTGCTCGGTGTGCCCTGGTCGTCGGTCACGAACAGCATGTACCAGCCCGACGGGACCAGGTTGCGGTTCGTCGGCACGGTCACGGTGATCTTGTCGCCGGCCTTCTTGAAGTCCAGCTTCACCGACCGCTGGTCGACGTCCGTGACATGCGTCGAGGCGCTCGGCCGGATCAGCCGTACGTTCTCGATGGACGAGGCGTGCCGCGAGGTGAAGCTGCCCGTGCCACCGCGCTTGATGGTCTGCGGGCCGCCCGCGAGTGACGGCTGCGCGTCCCGGTAGAGGTACGGCGGCGTGTAGATCTCGATCCGCTGCTCGAACTTGCCCGGCTTGGTGTTGGCCTTGTCGGCGTAGAGCGAGTCCGAGCCGAAGAACATCACGCGGCCGTCCGGCAGCAGGATCGACCCCGAGTGGTAGTTGCGCCCCACCAGCGGGTCGGCGACCCGGTCGAGGGTGTTGCCCTCCGGGTGGTAGAGGTGCGCCTGCAGGATGTTGGAGTCGCCGCGGCCCCGGTAGTCCTCGGAGCCGCCCGACACCAGCACGGTGTCGTCCGGCAGCACCGACGCCTGCGGGTAGCGCGTGCCCTTCTCCAGCGACGGCCCGTCCACGAACTTCGGGGCGTCGTCCTTCAGGTCGATGAGCCGGGTCTTCTCGCTGGACTCCTTGGACTCGCCGACGCCACCGCCGCCGATCACCATGTACTTCTCGTCCTGCGCCGGCGGCAGCAGCACCGTGCCCGAGGTCTCCATCAGCTTGGCGTCGCTCAGCCCGGGCAGCTTGGTGAACTTGTTGGTCTCCACGTCCCAGATGCCCGGGTCGCGGCCCACGTCGTCAGGGCCGTAGCCCGCGTTCGAGCCCGAGTAGAAGATCTTGCCGTTCTGCATCGGGAACAGCGCGGGGTACGTCGGGAACTGCCGCACCTTCGGCGTGTACGTCCACTTCTTCGTCTTCGGGTCGTACAGCTCGTTCTTGCCCGGCACCAGCTGGCCGATGTCGTCGAGGCCGGAGACGCTGAGGATCCTGCCGTCGCTCAGGGTGGTGAGCGTCGGGTACCAGCGGGCCTCGTGCATCGGGTCGACCTTGATGTACTTCTCGGCGACCGGGTCGAACTCGTAGGTGTCCCGGATGCCCTGGAAGTCCTTCTTGTCGAGGGCGAGTTTCTGCGCGATGCCGTACGTGTTGCGGGCGTCGGCGCCGGTCAGGCCCTGGATGCGGTAGTTGTCCTGGGTGCCGGTCTCGTACTTGGCGCCCTTCTTCTGCGCCTCGACGTAGATCCGGCCGAGACCCGGGTCGTTGCGCAGGAACCTGCCGGTCGCCTTGTCGAAGACCTTCTTCGCGCGCGGCACCAGCACCGGGTCCTTGGAGACGAAGGTCTTGCCGTTCTCCTTGCCGGTGAACTTGGTGCCGGCGGGCAGCGTGATCGGCTGGTCCGGGTTCTCGTTGTGGACGATCATCAGGCCGCCGGCCTTGGTGACGTCACCCTTGAGCTTCTCGTACCGCTTCGTGCCGCCCGCGATCAGCAGGTTGCCGCTTGCCAGCTGGGTGTGGCCGGTGCAGAACAGGTCGTTAGGCGTCGGCACCTTCTTGATCGTGCCCTTGACCGGGTCCCAGATCCGGGTGTCGTACTGCTTCGCGTCGAAGTTGTCCTGGTTGTTGCCCGAACCCGCGATCAGCAGCACCTTGCCGGTGTGCAGCAGGGCCGCGTGGATGGTGTTCTGGCGGTACTCCTCGGGGAAATCGACGATCTCCCACTTGCCGTTCTCGGCTTTGTACTCGGGTCTGTTGATCTGGTACTCGTGATACTTCTCGGTACCGACCCGGTACAGCCACGGCCCGTTCATCCCGGCCAGCGCGAGTACCACCGCCGTACCTATCGCGAGTCGACGGGCGCGGCGGCGGCCTGCACGGTCGTTCATTCCTTACGTCCCCCAAGTCCACCAAGGGCGATTTGCATGGTCTGGTCGGTGCCGCTGCCGGAGGCGGCCCAACTCGGTTTGTGCTGCGGCGCATGTGCCGCGTGCGGAGCGTGCGCCGCGTGCTGCGCGGGCAGCGGTTGCGGCTCCGGCTGGTACGACGCGGGCTGCGCCGGTACCGGTGCGGAGGGCCGCTTCTTGTCCTGGCGCAGCATGTAGCGCCAGGCGAAGATCGGTGTCGCGGTGATCAGCATGGCGAACGTCGCCCAGATGATCATCGCGGGGTGCGCGTGGCCGTACACGAAGCCGGCGACGATCGAGGCGCCGAAGATCGCGATGAAGTACCAGTGGTACCGGAACGTCCCGAACCACCGGTCGGGGCTGGCCGAATCGCCCTTGGGGGTCACCACGAACTTGCTCTTGCGGCGCAGCGCGGAGTCGATCAGCGCCTTCGCGTACAGCGGCGCCGACAGCGCGGACATCACCATGCCGGCCACACCGCCGGAGCCCTCCGGCTCGTGCGGCGAGACGTTGTGGCGGCGGTTCCAGACGTACAGGCCGATCTGGAGCGCGGAGGCGTTGCCGTAGAGCATCAGCCAGATCGTCGGGTCGATGTTCACACCCGAGGCGCCCAGGCCCAGGAACAGCGCACAGCTCAGCGCCGCCAGGATCCAGTTGAGGGCCGACATCGGGTAGAAGATGATCATCATCGTGTAGTTGAAGAGCTTGCTCGGCGGCAGCGAGTACCAGCCCTTCCAGTACTGCTTGAGGATCGTCTCGTACGTCCCTCGCGACCAGCGCATCTGCTGGGTGAAGAAGTCGGTCCAGGCGCTCGGGCCCTCACCGACGGCGAGCACGTCCGGCGTGTACACGGAGCGCCACTTCTTGCCCGTCGCCGGGTTCTTGTGGCGGTGGATCTCGAAGCCGGTCGCCATGTCCTCGGTGATCGAGTCGTACAGACCGCCGATCTGCTTGAGCGCCTTGATGCGTACGGCGTTCGACGTACCCACGAACATCGGGGCGCCGTACTTGTTGCCGGCGCGCTGGATGAGGGCGTGGAAGAGGAACTGCTGCGACTCGGCGGCCTTGGTGACGAAGTTGTCGTAGTTGCCGTAGACCTGCGGGCCGATGACGAAGCCGACGTTCGGGTCGCGGAAGAAGCCGAGCATCCGCTCCAGGTAGTTGGGCAGCGGCACGTGGTCGGTGTCGACGGAGGCGAAGAAGTCGTAGTCGTCGCCGTGCGCGTCGAGCCACGCGTTGTAGTTGCCGTGCTTGGTCTTGGCGCGGTGCGGGCCCTTGGCCTGGTTCCACTTGGCTATGCCCTTGCGGGAGAAGTGGTGCACACCGAGTCGCCGGCAGACCTCCTTGACCTCCGGGTCGTCGCCCTCGTCGAGCAGCCAGACGTGCATGAGGCCCCGGTGGCGCAGCTTGACGGCCGCCTCCAGGGTCTTCGTCACCATCTCCAGCGGCTCCTTGCCGGGCACGAAGGAGGTGAGGAAGGCAACTCTCGTGCCGGTCTCCGGCACCACCGGGATCGGGTCGCGGGCGACCAGCGTGGCGTGCGCGTTGGACACCACGTTCATGCAGCGGAAGAACTCGATCAGACCGATCGAGACGAGCATCACGACGTCGAGCGCGGGCAGCCAGTCGAAGGCCGGGTAGTCCCGCTCCGTCCAGTGCTCGGGCTGGAGCAGCCAGAACAGCAGGACCAGGGAGAGCACGGGGGCCGCGGCGAGCATCAGCGCGACCCTGATGCGGTGCGGCTCCTGCGAGATCAGCGAGCGGTACTGGACCCGGTACGGCTTGTTCGGGTCGGGCTGGGTGAGGGGGCCGGCCAGCCGGCTGTAGTGCTCGTAGTCGTACTTCGGCAGCGTCTTCTTTATCCGGCGAAAAGCTCCGGTCCGGGTCTGCGAAGGCACCCTGAGCTGGGTGGTCTGAGACGGGTCGAAGTTGTGCCGGGCGCCCGTCGGCGTCGACGTCATGAGTCATCCCCCCACACGCAGGTGACCGCGTGTCTGTCGGTTCCTTTACGACTGCGTCGGTCCCCCTCGACCTTCACAGGCGTATCAGTGGTGGGCCGCAGTCACCACATCTTCCACACCTTAGACATGGAACTGCGACCTTCCGGTTGCATCATGCCCCCCTCGGCATGCGGTCATGAACGGGGGCCCCTACTCCCCTTCGAAAACCGGCAACCGGCTCCTTGCCCCCCAACTGCCGCGTATGCGCAGCATCTTGAAAAACCAATCACCAGGTTCTACGTCGTGCCACATGATCGCAAGATGCGAAACGAGGTGTTTACCGGTCATACGCGCTCATTGTGGCACCTGTGGGGGTGTTGTGTACCCGTTGGGGACACGCGGGCGCGGATGTTGCCGAAGTGCTCCCGTATGGCCTCCTCCGCCCGCTGCGCCTCGCCCGACCGCACCGCGTCCACGATCTCCCGGTGCTGCCGGCAGGTGACCAGCGGATCCTGCGGCGTGCCGCCGAGATCGGTGCGGACGCGGTGGAAGGTGTCCCAGAACGCCTCCATGACCTCGCCCAGCAGCACGTTGTCCAGCCCCCGGTAGAGGGTGGCGTGAAACGCCCGGTCGGTCTCGGCGATCCCGTCGCCGCCCCGCGCCGCCTGCTCTTCCATACGGTCCACCAGCGCGTCCAGTTCAACGAGATCCGCTTCCGGAACCCGCCCCGCGAGCCGCGACACCAGCCCCGTCTCCACCGCCTCGCGCAACTGCAGCAGCTGGAGCAGGGTGTCCTCGCCCCGGTGGTGCCCGGCGACCGTGCGGAAGGCGAGGCCCTCGATCATCGGCTCCAGGGACATCGACCCGACATACGTCCCGAACCCGTGCCGGACCTCCACGATGCCCATCGCCTGGAGCCCCTTGAGCGCCTCGCGCACGGAGTTCCGGCTGGCACCCAGATGCGCCATCAGCTCCGGCTCCGTCGGCAGCGGGGCCCCGGAGGGCAGCCGGCGGTCGATGATGAGCCTCTTGATCCGCTCCTGAAGGTCACGCGCTGCCATGGCCAGAGACTATCCGGCCAAACACACGGCGGGCCCCCGCTTGCACGAGGGCCTGCAAGGCCACAGGAACGACGAAGGCGAGCCAGGATCGCGTTGCCCGCGATCATGACTCGCCGTCGTCATCGTGCGCCGCCAGGGACTCGAACCCCGGACCCGCTGATTAAGAGTCAGCTGCTCTAACCAACTGAGCTAGCGGCGCCTGCTGACGTCGTAACTCTACATGACCTCCCGGGGTGCTCCGGACCACCTCCGGGTGGCGGTGGGGCGTCGCCGGAGTGCCGTAAACCATTCGGACCGTCAACATGCGAGTCCCGAAGACAGTTGTGAAACTGACGGTGTGTACAGCCGCGGACATGTCCATCTGGTGTGTGAGGGGAATCGCATGGAGACTCGGACTCCGGTATTCGAGGAATTCGATCCGGAGCGGGACTGCGACTGCCCCGGATGCGTTCACTGGCGGCGCGTCCTGCCGCATTCCACGACCGGCCGCCACCCGGCGGGGACCAGGGCGCTGATCGTCGCCGCAGCCGCCTCCACCACCCTCGGCATCGGCCACACCGCCCCGGCCCTCGCCTCCGCGCACGCTCAGGAGCGACCCGGCCTCTCCGGCGTTCCCGCAGGTGACGAGCCTGCATCGCCCCAGGGCGGCCAGGCTCCGCTGCACGGCCCGGGCGGTCGGCCGACCGAGCCGGGCGCGGTCACCGCGCCCGCGACCACGCGTGCGGAGATCATCAGGCGGGCGAAGAAATGGGTCGCGGCGAAGGTGCCGTACAGCATGTACCGGTACTGGTCGGACGGATACCGGCAGGACTGCTCCGGCTTCGTCTCGATGGCCTGGAACCTGCCCGGGAACGAATGGACAGGCAGCCTCGACCAGTACGGCGTACGTATCGCCCGGGAGGATCTCCAGCCGGGCGACATTCTGCTGTTCCATAATCCGGCGGACCCCGAGAAGGGCTCGCACGTCGTCATTTTCGGCGGCTGGACGGACTACATGCGCACCCATTACGTCGCCTACGAGTCGACCCGCCCCCACGCCCGCCGACTGGTCACGCCGTACGCCTACTGGAGCCACTCCGACCGCTATCTCGCCTATCGCTACAAGGGACTCGCGGGCGGTACGAAGGGTGAGGAACCGGACACCGGGCAGCAGGGGGAGGGGCAGCCGGACGGCGGTGGGACGAAGGGGGAGCAGCCCGACGGCGGGCGGCCCGCCGGCGATCCGCCGGGCACCGGACAGCAGCAGCCGGTCACGGCCGAGCCGCAGAAGCCGCACCGACCACGGGAACCGCAGGGTCCGCAAGGACCGCAGCACACGGCGCCGTACCCGGGACGGGCGTACTTCGGCCCCGGGGCCCACAACAGGCATGTCGCCGAGCTGGGCCGGATGCTCGTGGCGCGCGGCGCCGGCCGGTACTACTCCCAGGGCCCCGGCCCGCGCTGGACGGACGCGGACCGCAGGGCCACGCAGGCCTTCCAGCTGTCCCAGGGCTGGCGCGGACCGGACGCGGACGGGCTGCCGGGGCCGCGGACGTGGAAGCTGCTGGTGAGCGGCGGGGGCAAGGACATCCGGGCGGCCGGCGCGGCGGGGGCGGCCGGACCGGTGGCCCGCGGGGCGCCGGCGTCGCACGGGTTGCCCGGGTATCCGGGGCGGGCGATGTTCCGGCCGGGCGCGAACAACGAGTACGTCGCCCGGCTCGGCAGGCAGCTCGTGAAGAAGGGATTCGGCAAGTACTACGGGAACGGGCCGGGACCGCGCTGGGGCGAGGCGGACCGGCGCGGTGTGGAGGCCTTCCAGCGCGCCCAGGGCTGGCGGGGCGGCGCGGCGGACGGCTACCCGGGGCCGGAGACCTGGCGCCGGCTCTTCGCCTGAACCGAGCCGACCTTGAGGGGCGGGGTCCGGGAGTACGACCGGCTGTACGACCTTCCCTGACGCATCTGGCGCGGAGGCTGGAGGCACACATGACCACGACCACTTCTCATACGCCCGAGCCCGAGGGGCTCGCCGGGCTCGCGGGGCAGGCCGAGGGGTCCGCCCGGCCGGGGCGGCTGATCCAGAACGAGGCGACCACCGAGATCCCGGTCCATCTGCTGTTCCGTGACAACCCCGACCCGGTCGCCGTGCCGCTCAAGCCGGCGATCGTGGCCCGCCGGCAGGGCACCGGGGAGCAGCCCCGGCTGCGCCGTCCCGCGCAGTCGAAGCCGCACCCCGCGCCGGAGGTGGATCCCGAGCTGGTGGAGCAGTCCGCCCGGGTGCTGCCCGGGGCCGCGGGTGTGTTCGCCGGGGCCTGCGGGGCGGCCGGCTGCCTGGCCACGTCGTGGTGGGCGGGGGTGCTGCCGCCGCCGGTGCTGGAGGCGCTGCGCCTGCCGGCGTCCGTGGGGGCGGGGCTCGGGCTCGTGCAGTGGGCGGCCTACACGGGTGCCGGAGCGCTGGGGCTCTTCGGGTTCGGCGGGCTGGCTCGGGGGCGGACCGGGCGGGCCTGGGTGCTGGGGCTGTTCGGCCGCTACCGGGGGACGGTCCGGCGTACCGGCCTGCTCTGGGTCAACCCGCTGCTGCTGCGCCGCCGGGTCGACGTACGCCTGCGGCACTGGCGCAGCGAGCCGATGCCGGCGGCCGACGGCAACGGGGTCGCGCTGCGGGCGGTCGTGCTGGTGGTGTGGCGGGTTCGGGACACGGCGCGGGCGCTGCTCGGGGTGGAGGACCACGAGACGTACCTGCGCGAGTGCGTCGAGGCGGCGCTGGCCCGGGTGCCGGTGGAGATGCCGGGCGGTCCGCGCGGCTCGATCGAGGCGGCCGCGGAGACGCTGACCCGCTTGGTGGTGCGGGACGCGGAGGCGGTGGGCCTGGAGGTGTTCTCGGTGCGGCCGGTGCGGGTGGAGTACGCCCCGGAGGTCGCCGCCGCCATGCACCGCCGCCGTATCGCGGCGCTGGACGCCCAGAACCGGGCCACCGTGCTCACCTCGGTCGTCGACTCGGTGGAGGACACGGTGACGCGGCTGACCGTGCGGGGCCTGGTGGAGCTCGACGACTACGAACGCAAGGCGTTGGTGAAGGACTTGACGGTGGCCTTCTGCGCGGGGCGGGGGGAGAGCGCCGGCTGACGGCCCGTCGAACGGGTTCGCCGATTGGTATGGACATGTTCAACCGTCAGCAATAATCTGGGACTTGGTCTAGACCTGCAAGCTCGTCGAACTTCCCCCACGTTCCCAGGAGCAGCAGCATGCACAGGAAGACCAGCAGAAAGACCAAGTGGTACGCCTCCGCGCTCGGTCTGGTCACGACCGGCGCCCTCGTCCTGTCCACCGGCGGTGCCAGCGGCCACGGTTACACCGACCTCCCCATCAGCCGGCAGAAGCTCTGCCAGAACGGCACCGTGTCCAACTGCGGCCCGATCCAGTGGGAGCCGCAGAGCGTCGAGGGCCCGAAGGGCTTCCCGGGTTCCGGCCCGGCGGACGGGCAGATATGCAACGCCGGTCTCGGCCAGTTCAGCCAGCTCAGCGCACCGAGGACCCCGTCCGGCGCCGCCTGGCCCACCACGCGGGTGAGCGGGGGTCAGACCTACACCTTCCGCTGGCAGTTCACGGCCATGCACGCCACGACCGACTTCAAGTACTACGTCACCAAGCCGGGCTGGAACCAGAACCACAACCTGGCCCGCTCCGACCTCAACCTCACCCCGTTCCTGACGGTCCCGTACAACGGCCAGCGGCCACCGGCGACGCTCTCCCACAGCGGCAGACTGCCGTCCGGGCTCAGCGGCCACCACGTCATCCTCGCGGTGTGGACGGTCCACGACACGGGCAACGCGTTCTACGCGTGCTCGGACGTCACGTTCTGAGGTTCCCTTGAGTCACCACCCCGGCCGGCGTGGGTAGGTTCCTGCCACGCTGGCCGAACGAGGTCGGCGCACCGACCTCGGGGGATGAACGATGGACGCGATCTTCTACGTCGTACCGGGCCTGATCATGGCAGTGGCCCTCTTCATGGCGTACCGGGTGGTGCGCCGCTCGCTGCAGCTGCGCAGCGCCTGGAACAGCGGGCTGACGGCGGAGGGCCGTTGCCTGCGGATGTACACGACGACCCACGGCGGCAGCGGTGACTCGCACGTGAGCACCACGCTGCACCATGTCTACGAGTTCACCACGCA
Source organism: Streptomyces sp. NPDC007808 (assembly GCF_042868655.1). NCBI lineage: Bacteria > Bacillati > Actinomycetota > Actinomycetes > Kitasatosporales > Streptomycetaceae > Streptomyces > Streptomyces sp. NPDC007808. The sequence goes on along the minus strand of NZ_JBIAEQ010000002.1, from coordinate 1,054,006 downwards.
CGACGGCCGCCTCGTCCGGTTCGAGGAGGAGGACGGTCCGGGGACGACGGTCGAGGGCGACTTCGTGACGGTCTACTATACCGACGGTTCCGACGTGGTGGCCACGGCCCATCGGCCGCGCCACGGCAGGCAGGCGGTGACCTCCCTCGGCATGCTCGTGTTCCTCGGCGTGATCGTGGTGTTCTGCGTCGGCTTCATCGCGACCTACGCCCAGACCTCCTCCGGGATGGACGGCGTGGGGTTCTGACCTCTCCTCCCTGCACCCCTCCTCATCTGACGGCCAATCAGTTACCGTGCGCCCGCATGGAGTCCACTACTGGGCGCACGGTCGCCGAGTTCGTCGCCGCGGGGTGGGGTGACCGCCGGCCGGGGCTGTGGTTCGAGGGGCGGACGCTGACCCGGCACGAGACGGCCGCCGGGGCCGCCGTCCGGGCGGCGCTGCTCGCCGACCTGCTGACACCCGGCGCCGAACCGCACATCGGCGTGCTGCTGGACAACGTCCCGGAGTACCCGATGTGGCTGAGCGCCGCCGCCCTCGCGCGAGCCACCGTCGCCGGGATCAACCCCACCCGCCGGGGACCGGAACTCGCCCGCGACATCCTGCACACCGAGTGCCGGGTGCTGATCACCGAGCGGGCCCGGCTGCCCCTGCTCGACGGCCTCGACCTGCCCGGCGTACGGCTGCTGCTCATCGACACCCCGGAGTACGACGCCCTGCTCGCCCCGTACGCCGACGCGCGGCCCGACGCCTCCCGCGCCACTCCGCGGGACCGGCTACTGCTCTCCTTCACGTCCGGCTCGACCGGCGCCCCCAAGGCCGCGATCTGCACCCAGGGGCGGCTGGCGGCCGCCGGGGGCTCCCTGGCCGACCGGTTCCGGGTACGGCCCGACGACGTGCACTACATCTGCATGCCGATGTTCCACGGCAACGCGGTGATCGCCGACTGGGCACCCGCCTTGGTGGCCGGTGCCGGGGTGGCGCTGCGGCGGCGGTTCTCCGCGTCGGGGTTCCTCGCGGACGTACGGGCGTGCGGGGCGACGTACTTCACCTACGTGGGCCGGGCCATCCAGTACCTCCTCGCCACCGAGCCCCGCCCCGACGACCGTGACCATGCGCTGCGGCTCGGCTTCGGAACCGAGGCGGGCGCCGTGGACGCCGCCGCCTTCGAGCGGCGGTTCGGGGTGCGGCTGGTGGAGGGGTACGGCTCCTCCGAGGGCGGGGCGGCCGTGCAGTGGTCGCCGGGGACGCCGGCGGGGGCCGTGGGGCGGGCGGGGCCCGGGCTCGTCGTCCTCGATCCCGAGACCTGTGCGGAGTGCCCGCCGGCCGTGTTCGACCGGACCGGCCGGCTGCTGAACGGCGACGAGGCGATCGGGGAACTGGTCAACCGCGGCCCGAACCCCTTCGAGGGGTACTGGCGCAATCCGCAGGCGGAGCGGGAACGGCGCCGGGAGGGCTGGTACTGGACGGGGGACCTGTCCTGCCGGGACGCGGACGGGTTCCTCTACTTCGCCGGCCGTACCGACGACCGGCTCCGCGTCGACGGCGAGAACCTGGCCGCCGCCATGATCGAGAACATCCTCGCCCGGTACGAGGGGGCGGATGCCGTCGCCGTGTACGCGGTGCCGGACCCGGTGACCGGGGACCAGGTGATGGCGGCGCTGGCCGGGACCTTCGAGCCGACGGCCTTCGAGGCGTTCCTGGCCGCGCAGCCCGACCTCGGGACGAAGATGGCGCCGCGGTTCGTGCGGGTCGTGGAGCGGATGCCCGTGACGGCCACGAACAAGATCCATCGAGCCCGGCTCAGGAGGGAAGGGGTCCGGTGCGCCGACCCCGTCTGGTGGCGGCCGCCCGGGGAGAAGACGTACCGGAGACTGACCCGGAACGATGTCGAAGGGCCCCTCGCTCCCACGAGAGGCCCTTCAAGAGGGGGTGTGGGTGGCGAAGCCCCCACCACGCGCGGCGTAGCCGCGCAATAACAGAGATGGCGAGGGGTATTCGCGTGATCCGCGAACATCCCTCGCCATCGCTATGGTGCGCCGCCAGGGACTCGAACCCCGGACCCGCTGATTAAGAGTCAGCTGCTCTAACCAACTGAGCTAGCGGCGCATGACTCACGCCCACCGCGTTCGTTGTGCTCCCGCGGCCGGCGACGAAGAAAATACTACCTGGTCCCCGGGGGTGCTCCGGACCACCGCCGACGCGGTGGTCCGGTCCCATGTGTGGTGATCACGTCTAGATCGCCAGCGACAGCAGCACGGGCGCCGCGTTCCGGTTGAGGGTGTCCGCCGCCTGGCGCAGGCGGTGCGCGTGCTCGACCGGTAGCGACAGGGCCAGGCAGCCCACCGAGGAGCCCGCCGTGATCGGGACCGCCGCGCACACCGTGCCCACCGCGTACTCCTGGAGGTCGAGGTGCGGGACCGTCGGCGGCTGGGACTCCAGCCGGGAGAGCAGGACCTTGTCGCTGGTGATCGTGCGCGAGGTGAGGCGGGCCATCTTGTGGCGGGAGAGGTGGTCGCGCCGGCCGTTGTGGTCGAGCTGGCCGAGCAGGCTCTTGCCGATCGCGGTGGCGTGGGCGGAGTAGCGGAAATCGACCCACTCGTTGACCACGGGCGTGGCCGGGCCGGCCGCGTACTGGTCGATCCTGATCTCGCCGTCGACGTACCGGCTGATGTAGACCGCCGCGCCCACCGAGTCGCGCAGCCGGTCGAGGGTGTGCTGGAGGTTCTCGCGCAGGGCCTGGTCATGGCCCTGCGCGGAACCGAGGCGGGTCAGGGCGTCGCCCGTGACGTAGGCGCCGTCGGCGACCTGCTCGACGTAGCCCTCCCGGCGCAGCATCCGCAGGAGGCCGGTCAGGCGCTCCGGGCCGATGCGGGTGTGCCGGGCGAGTTCGGTGTCGGTGACTCCGGTGCGGTGCCGCACCACGGTCTCCAGGACGCGCAGGGCGTCCTGGGCCGAGTGGTACGGCGCGGTCGGCTCGTGCTTCAGCGCCACGGTTCCCCCTGCGGTCGCTCTCTTGGGCCGGGTTGCAGTCAGCCAGTCCCCTTCACGATAACCGGCAAGGGGCTTGTAGTGAGCGGTTGTTGACGAGATTGCGAGCCTCTCAGCTGCGGTACCAGCACTCTGGCATATGCCAGAAGCACGCTCCGCCGACGAGCGCTCACAGCACCGCGCTGAGGAACTCCCGGGTGCGGTCGTTCTCGGGGTCGTTGAAGATCTTCTCCGGCGAGCCGGACTCGATGACCCGGCCGGAGTCGAACATCAGGACCTGGTCCGAGATGTCCCGGGCGAAGTTCATCTCGTGGGTCACGCAGAGCATGGTGATGTCGGTGCTGCGGGCGATGTCCCGCAGCACGTCCAGGACGCCCGCGACCAGCTCCGGGTCCAGCGCCGAGGTCACCTCGTCGAGCAGCAGCACCTGCGGCCGCATCGCCAGCGCCCGCGCGATCGCCACGCGCTGCTGCTGGCCGCCGGACAGCTGGGTCGGGCGGGCGTCGCACTTGTCGGCGAGGCCCACCATCTCCAGCAGCTCACGGGCGCGCGCCTCCGCCTCGTCCTTGGACAGGCCGAGCACGGTGACCGGGGCTTCGGTGATGTTGCGCAGTACCGACATGTTCGGGAACAGGTTGAACTGCTGGAAGACCATCCCGATCTTCTTGCGGATCTCGCGGACCTGCTTCTCCGGGGCCGGGAAGAGCTGCTCACCGCCGACGGTGATCGTGCCCTCGTCGGGCTTGAGCAGGGTCATCAGCATGCGCAGGATCGTCGTCTTGCCGGAGCCGGACGGACCGATCAGCGTGACGTGCCTGCCGGAGGCGACGGAGAAGTCGAGCCGGTCCAGCACCGTGTTGGAGCCGAAGCGCTTGGTGACGTTGTCGAAGCGGATCAGCTCGGCGCCGTCCACCGGCGGGTTGGCGCTCGCGTCGGGTTCTTTCATCAGCGGGGTGTCAGCGGACAAGGCGTCGCTCCAGAGCTCGTACGAGAAGGGAGGCCGGGTAGGCGATGAAGACGAAGGCCACACCGATGACCGTCAGGGGCTCGGTGAACTGGAAGTTCTCCTGCGCGAACAGCCGCGCCTGGCCGAGCATCTCCATGACCGTGATCGTCATCAGGATCGGGGTGTCCTTGAGCATCGCGATGACGTAGTTGCCGAGGGCGGGCACGACCCGGCGGATCGCCTGCGGCAGGATCACCACCCGCCACGTCCTGGTGACCGGCAGGTTCAGCGCCGTCGCCGCCTCCCACTGGCCGGCGGGCACCGCCTCGATGCCGGCCCGGTAGACCTGCATCGTGTACGTCGAGTAGTGCAGCCCGATCGCGAAGACGCCGGTGGCCAGCGCCGAGAAGGTGAAGCCCCACTCGGGCAGCACGTAGAAGAGGAAGAACAGCTGCACCAGCAGCGGGGTGTTGCGGATGAATTCCGTGACCGCCCCGACCGGCCAGCGCACCCAGCGCGTCGGTGTGCGCATCAGCAGCGCCCACACCAGGCCCAGCGCGAACGAGATGAGCGAGCCGAGGGCCAGGATCTGCAGGGTGAGCAGCAGCCCGTCCCAGAAACGTGGCATGAAGTCGGCGACAGCGCCCCAGTCCCAGGTCATCCGAGAGCACCTCCCGCGCCCACACCGGTCGTCTCAGGACGGTGCAGCTCCTGGTCGGCCGTGCGCCCGACGGGCTTGCCGACACCGGCCTTGAGCTTGTGTTCCAGTCCGCGCATTCCCCGGGTGAGCAGGAAGGCGATGACGAAGTAGATCAGCAGGACATACGTGTAGATCTCCGCGCTCTCCTGCAGCGCGAGCCGCACCAGGTTGGCGCTGAAGGCCAGGTCGCCCATGCCCATCACGGACACCAGGGCCGTGCCCTTGAGCAGCTCCACCAGCAGGTTGGTGAAGGACGGGATCATCTCCGGCACCGCCTGCGGCAGCAGGATCAGCCGCATCCGCTGCCACGGCGTGAAGCTGAGCGCGATCCCGCCCTCCCGCTGCGCCGGGTCGACGGAGTTCAGGGCGCCGCGCACGATCTCGGCGCCGTACGCGCCGTAGGTCAGCCCGAGCGCGAGGGTGCCGGCCCACAGCGGGACCAACTGCCAGCCGAAGGCGACCGGCAGCACGAAGAACACCCAGAAGATCATGATCAGGGCCGAGGTCCCGCGGAACACCTCGGTGTAGAAGCCCGCCAGGAAGCGGACGATCCACAGCCGGTGCGTGCGGGCCATGCCGACCCCGAAGGCGACCGCCGCGGCCACCAGCGCACTCAGCACCAGCAGCTGGACGGTGACCCAGATTCCTTGCAGGACGAGTTCCCACAGTCCCGAGGTCATCCGCCGGTCCCCCCTCCGCACAGTTCCTTCGCGGTGAGGTCGGTCATCTCGGCCTCGGTGAAGCCGAAGGGCTTGAGGATGCGCAGCAGCTCCCCGCTCTTCTTCAGCTTGTGAAGCTCGACGTTGAAGGCGTCCCGGATCCTGGTCTCGGTACGGCGGAAGGCGAACGCGCCGCCGTCGACGTGCGGTTCGCCGCCCACGATCGGCTTGAAAGGCTCGGTGACCTCGGCCTTCGCCGACTTCTTGACGACTTCGCGGGTGGTCAGCGCCGTACCGGCGAAGACGTCCACGCGCCCCGCCTCGACGGCGTTCAGCCCGGCGACCTGGTCCGGCACGATGAGGATGTCGCCCTCCTCGTACCCCGCCTCGACGGCGTACTGGATCTCGGCGTAGCCCGCGCCGGTGGCGAACTTCGCCTTCTTCTCCACGACGTCCTTGTAGGAGCGCAGCCCCATCGGGTTGCCCTTGCGGACGATGAAGGAGTCGAGCATCTGGTAGTCCGGGTCGGAGAAGATGACTTGTTCACAGCGCTCGGGATTGACGTACATCCCGGCGGCGACGACGTCGAACTGCTGGGAGTTGAGGCCGGGTATCAGTGAGCCGAACTCGGTGGGCACGGGCTGCACCCGGTCCACCCCGAGCCGCTTGAAGATCACCTTCGCCAGCTCCGGTGCCTCACCGGTGAGTTCACCGTTCTTGTCGATGTATCCGAAGGGGATCTCGCCCGCGATACCGAGCCGTACGACACCCGCGGCGCGCAGCCGGTCGAGCAGCTCGCCGCCTTCCTCGGTCGAGGCCGTGGCCACGCGCGAGCAGCCGGCCGCACCCAGCGCGCCGAGCGCCGCCACCCCCGCGAGCAGCGACCGGCGTGTGGGGGTGCCCGATCTGTGTCCGACATGTGTTTCGACATGTTCCAGTGGTGGAGCCATGGCGGCGCGGCTACCCGAGACCATGCGATGTATGCACCCTGGATTGCATGACTGAACGGTTCATCGAGGTGTCGCTGGTCAAGCGGGGAATCAACTGCACGGCCAAACTCCTGGACGACCGCGCCCCGCTCACCTGCGCGGCCGTCTGGGACGCCCTGCCCCTGACCGGCGACGTCTACCACGCGAAATACGCCCGCAACGAGATCTACGCCCTCTTCCCGCCCTTCGCGCAGACGGAGCCGCCCCTGGAGAACCCGACCGTCACCCCGATCCCCGGCGACCTTTGCTATTTCGCCTTCGCGGGCACCGAACTGGGCACCAGCTCCTACGGCTACGACCGTGAGGTCCGCCCCGGCACGACACTGGTCGACCTGGCCCTGTTCTACGAGCGCAACAACCTGCTTCTGAACGGCGACGTGGGCTGGGTGCCCGGCATCGTCTGGGGCCAGGTGGTCGAAGGGCTGGAGGAGATGGCCCAGGGCTGCAACGACCTGTGGCGGTCGGGTGCCCTGGGCGAGTCGCTCAGCTTCCGGAGGCTGTGAGGCCGGCGACACCGGCCTCGTACAGCGCGTGGGCCGCCCGCAGCACCAGATCGTCCCGGTGCCGGGCGGCCACGAGCTGCAGGCCGATCGGCAGCCCGGCGCCGGCCGTGCCGTCCCTGCCGACAGGGACGGTCGCGGCCGGCTGCTGGGTGAGGTTGAAGGGGTACGTGAACGGCGTCCAGCCCGTCCACCTCCGGTGCCCCGAGCCCTTCGGCACCTCCGCGCCCGCCTCGAAGGCGGTGAGCGGGAGGGTCGGGGTGACCAGGAGGTCGTAGGTGTCGTGGAAGCGGCCCATGCGGCGCCCGAGCTCCATGCGGACGTCGACCGCGGCCAGGTAGTCGAGGGCGCCCAGGCGCGCGCCCGTGCCGCAGATCTCCCTCAGCCCCGGATCGAGCAATTCCCGCTGCCGCGGCCCGAGATGCTGGGTCACCCGGGCCGCCCCGGTGAACCACAGGGTGTGGAAGGCGTGCACCGGGTCGGTGAAGTCGGGGTCGGTCTCCTCGACGTACGCCCCGAGTCCCGCAAGCCGCTCCACCGCCCGCCGCACCGCCGCCGCGACCGCCGGACGCACCGCCACCTGGCCGCCGAAGGAGGGCGAGTAGGCGACCCGCAGACCCCGCACCCCACCGGACAGCGCCGAGACGAACGAGCCGGGCGGGGCCGGAAGCGCCGACCAGTCACGGGAGTCGGGGGCGCCGATCACATCGAGCAGCAGCGCCGCGTCGGCCGCGTCCCGGGTCATCGGACCGACGTGCGCCAGGGTGCCGAAGGCGCTCGCCGGATAGAGCGGGACCCGGCCGTACGTCGGTTTCAGGCCGAACACGCCGCAGAACGCCGCCGGGATCCGGACACTTCCACCGCCGTCCGTACCGAGCGCGAGCGGCCCCGCGCCGAGCGCCACGGCCGCACCGGCACCACCGCTGGAACCGCCCGCGGTGCGGGTCGGATCGTACGGATTGCGGGTGACGCCGGACAGGGGCGAGTCGGTGACGCCCTTCCATCCGAACTCGGGCGTGGTCGTCTTGCCCAGGAAGACGGCGCCGTGCGCGCGCAGACGGGCCACGGACGGGGCGTCCTCGTCCCAGGCGCCCCGCTCCGAGATGGTCTTCGAGCCCTTCAGCGTCGGGGCGCCGCGCATCAGCAGGATGTCCTTCACCGTGACCGGCACACCGTCCAGCAGACCGGCCGGTTCGCCGCGCCGCCAACGCTCCGTCGCCGCATGGGCCTGCGCGAGGGCCGCGTCGGCGGTGAGGCGCACGAAGGCGTTGACCTCCGGCTGGATCCGCTCGGCCCGCTCCAGGGCCGCGCGGGTGGCGTCGACCGGGCTGAACTCTCCTTTGCGGTACCCGTCGAGGAGTTGTACGGCGGTCAGTTCGGTGAGATCCGTCATGCGTCGCCCTCCAGCTGTGGACATCAGCGTCCGGGTACGTACCCGCGCTGCTTGTCGACCACGTTCAGCAGCGGTCTGCCCGCCTCCCAGCGCTCGTACAACTCCACGAACTGACGGCCGAGTTCGTCCCGCCAGCCGATCGTGTCCCCGCTCATGTGCGGGGACACGATCAGCCCCGGCAACCCCCACAACGGGCTGTCCGCGCCGAGCGGTTCGTGCTCGAAGACGTCCAGCGCGGCCCCCGCGATCCACCGCTTCGACAGCGCCTCGGCCAGCGCCTCCTCCACGACCAGCTGTCCGCGCCCGACGTTGATGAACCGGGCGGAGGGCTGCATGACGCCGAAGCGGCGGGCGTCGAACATGCCGTGCGTCTGCGCGGTGAGCGGCGCGGCCGAGATCACCCAGTCGGCGCGGGCGATCAGCCGGTCGAGGTCCTCGGGGCCGTGGATACCGGTGCGCGGGGTCCGGCCGACCAGCGCGGTGGTGACGTCGAGGGCCTTGAGCGTGCGGACGATCGTCCGGCCGATGGGGCCGGATCCGACCACGCACGCGCGCGAGCCGGCCACACGCTGCCCCTCGCGGTGCCGCCACTCACGGGAGCGCTGCAGCTCCAGGGTCCGCGGCAGGTCCTTCGCCATCGCCAGCACCAGCGCGGCCACATACTCGGCGATCGGCTGGTCGAAGACCCCGCGTGCGTTGGTGACCACCGTGTCGGACGCGGTGAGCTCGGGACACATCAGGTGGTCCACGCCCGCGCTCGCCGTGTGCACCCAGCGCGGCCGCGGGCCCTCGCCGGGCCAGGCGCGGCGTACGGCGTGCGAGGTGAAGTCCCAGACCAGCAGCACGTCGGCGTACGGCAGCCGCTCGGCGAGGGTCGACTCGTCCGTGTGCTCCACCCGGGCGCGGCCGGTGAGGCGGCCGAGGCGGGGGAGGGGGTCGGCGTCCAGGACCAGGACGGTGGGCGGGAGGTCGGATGCGGGTGCCGTCATGCGGGCCGTTTCTCCGGGGTGTGTGGGGGCGTGGGGGGCGTGTTCCGGGAGGGTGCGGGCGCTGTCGCTCGGCGTTCCACTGGACGTGACGGCCGTCTGACATGCGAGGTTTGACCACGCTCGCACCCGAACCTACCTTCGTCAACACGGGCGTGCGTACGGTCCGTTGCTCACCTGTTTCTCGTAGTGAGGACGGTGCCTGGCATGAGTTCCATGGACATCTCCTTCCTCGGCGGACCTCGGCCCCAACGCGGGGTCGGAGTCGTCGCTCCCTTCGACTTCGCGCTGGACCGGGAGCTCTGGCGCTGGGTGCCGGACGAGGTCTCGCTGCACCTCACCCGGACCCCGTACGTGCCGGTCGAGGTCAGCCTCGACCTGGCCCGCCTCGTCAGCGAGCACGAGACGCTGAGCGACGGCGTCCGCACCCTGACCGCGATCGCGCCCGAGGTGGTCGCCTACGCCTGCACCTCCGGCAGCTTCGTCGGCGGCATCGCGGGCGAGCGGGCGATGTGCGCGGCGATGACCCGCGCCGGGGCGATACCGGCGGTCACCACGTCCGGGGCCCTGCTGGAGGCGCTGACCGAGCTGGGCGCACGACGGGTGGCGCTGGTGACGCCGTACACCGTGTCGGTGACGCGGTCGCTGGAGGCGTACGTGGCGGAGGCGGGGGCCGTCGTCACGGGGTGCGCGTTCATGGGGCTGACCCGGCACATCTGGAAGGTGCCGTACCGCGATGTGGCGGACATGGCGCGCAAGGCCGCACGCCGCTCCGCCGACGCCCTGTTCATCAGCTGCACCAACCTGCCGACCTACGACGTGATCCCCCAGCTGGAGGCCGAGCTGCGCATCCCGGTGCTCTCGGCCAACCAGGTCACGATGTGGGCGGCGCTGCGCCGGCTGGGTACCCGAGCGGTGGGGCCGTATCAGGCGCTGATCGATCCGGCGGCGCGTGGCGGTCCCGTACTTCCGGACGTGCCGGACGTTCCAGAACAGGAACAGCAGTAGGAAGGCTGACATGACCGCACTCGGATTCCTCTACCCGGGCCACTCCGCCGAGGACGACTATCCACGCATCGAGCAGCTGCTCGCCAGCGACATCCGCCTCGACCTCGTGCACACCGACATCGGCGAGGACGCGCACCGGGAGGACGCGCTGCGGCAGATGGGCTCCGCGCAGCGGCTCGCGGCGGGCGTGGAGGAGCTGCGGCTGACCGGCGCCGAGGCGGTGGTGTGGGCGTGCACCTCCGGCAGCTTCGTCTACGGCTGGGAGGGCGCCCACGAGCAGGTGCGCGCCCTCGCCGTCGCGGCGGGCATGCCGGCCTCCTCGACGTCCTTCGCCTTCGTGCACGCGATCCGGGAACTCGGGGTGCGCCGGGTGGCGATCGGCGCGACCTACCCGGACGACGTGGCCCGGCTCTTCGCGGAGTTCCTGCGCGCCGCCGACGTGGAGGTGGTGGCGGTGCGCGGCTCCGGGATCATCACCGCGGCCGAGGTCGGGACGTGGGGCGACAAGGAGCTGTTCGCCCTGGCGAAGGAGGCGGACCACCCCGACGCGGAGGCGGTCCTCCTCCCGGACACCGCCCTGCACACCGCCTCCCACCTCCCGGACCTGGAGCAGCACGTGGGCAAGCCGGTCCTCACCGCCAACCAGGTCACGGTCTGGGAGGCCCTGCGCCTGACGGACCGCCGTGTGAACGCTCCGGAACTGGGCGCGCTCTTCACGAGGGAGCCGATCGTGCAGGTGTAGCCGGTCCGCCTCGTCGGGCCCGTCCGGGGGCGCCGCTGTGCGGGAGTTCGGGGACGGGCCCGTCGGGGCCGGCACGGGGCCCGGGAGGACGGCGGCCCTCCGGCGGGGCCGACAGGGGCGGAGCCCCCGGGCAGGGACGGGCGGCGGCGACGCGAGCGGAAATAAACCGGAGACTGCCTCCTGTTATCGCCGAGGACAGCACACGCACGGCGAACACAGGAGGCACACGTGAGGGCGGACGACACCCAGCCGGACGAGATCCGGGGCACGACCCGCGGCACCGCCCCCGTCCCCCTCTCCGTACTGGACCTGGTCACGGTCAGCGCAGGCCGCACCGCCACCGACGCCCTGCGCACCAGCGTCGACCTGGCCCGCCTCGCGGAGTCCCGCGGCTTCCACCGCTACTGGGTCGCCGAACACCACTCCATGCCGGGCGTGGCCTCCTCCTCGCCCGCCGTGATCCTCGCCCATCTCGCCGCCCACACCGACCGCATCCGGCTGGGCTCGGGCGGCGTCATGCTCCCCAACCACGCCCCGCTCGTCATCGCTGAGCAGTTCGGCACCCTGGAGGCCATGGCCCCCGGCCGCATCGACCTCGGCCTCGGCCGCGCCCCCGGCACGGACGGCGCCACCGCGGCCGCCCTCCGCCGCACCGACCGGCTCGACGAGGGCGCCGACGACTTCCCCGAGCAGCTCGCCGAACTCACCCGCTTCCTCGACGACGACTTCCCCGACGGCCACCCCTTCCGCCGGATCCACGCGGTCCCCGGCCCCGTCCAGGCGACCTCGCCCGGCGGCGTCCAGTCCCCGCACCGGCCGCCGATCTGGCTGCTCGGCTCCTCCGGCTTCAGCGCCCGCCTCGCCGCCGTCCTCGGTCTGCCCTTCGCCTTCGCGCACCACTTCTCGGCGCGCCACACCATCCCCGCCCTGGACCTGTACCGGGAGTCCTTCCGGCCGTCCGCCGTCCTGGACCGGCCGTACGCCCTCATCGGCGTCTCCGCCCTCGCCACCGACGAGGAGAAGGAGGCCCGTCGTCAGGTCAGGGCCGCCGCTCTCGGCATGATCCGCCTGCGCACCGGACGCCCGGGCCTCATCCCCACGCCGGAGGAGGCCGAGGCCCACGCGTTCACCGCGATGGAGAGCGAGTTCGCCGACTCCTGGAACGCCAACGTCATCCACGGCACCGCCGACGAGGTCCGTGCCGGCCTCGACGACCTCCACAAGCGCACCGGCGCCGACGAGTTGATGATCACGAGCAACGCGCCCGGCATGGACGTGCGCCTGCGGTCCTACGAACTCCTCGCGGACGCCTACGACTTGCCCACCGCCTGATGCGGCACGCCTGACGCGGTCGCGTCGAGATCGGAGACGGCCAAGGCGTCCCCGCGCCGGGTGCGCACGGCACGCCTGGCGGGGCACGTCACACGTCGACCGTCACCCCGTCGGGCCCGCTGCTCATCAACTCGCTGATGCGATCCGGCGGCACCGGCCGCGAGTACAGCCATCCCTGGCCGGTGTCGCAGCCGATCCGGCGCAGGCGGGAGGCCTGGGCCAGGGTCTCCACGCACTCGGCGGTGACCGTCAGGCCCAGTCGGTGGGCCAGCTGGATCATCGCCTCGACGACCACCTCGTCGGCCGGGTTCGGCGGGACGGCCGAGGTGTTTTCGCTCTCGTACTGGAAGCCCCGTACGAAGGAACCGTCCAGCTTCAGGACCGAGACGGGCAGCCGGCTGAGGTACGCGAGGTTCGAGTAACCGGTGCCGAAGTCGTCGATCGCGATCCGCACGCCCATGTCGCTGAGCGCCTGGAGCACCTGGAGCGGTCTGCCCGCCGAGCCCATCACCGCTGATTCGGTGAGCTCCAACTGGAGCAGGCGCGGAGCGAGTCCCGTCTCGTCCAGGATTCGCGCCACGTCCGCCACCAGGTCGGAGTCCCAGACCTGGCGCACGGCCACGTTGACGCTGACGAAGAGCGGCGGCTCGTCGGGGTGCGTCACCTGCCAGGCACGTGCCTGGCGGCAGGCGGTCGCCAGGATCCAGCGGCCGAGCGGCACGATCGAGCCGTCCTCCTCGGCCAGTCCGATGAACCGATTCGGCGCCAGTACGCCGAACTGAGGATGTTTCCAGCGGACAAGTGCCTCGACTCCGCGCAGCAGGCCGTCCTCCATGCTCACGAGCGGCTGGTACTCCAGGGCGAACTCACCGCGCTCGATGGCCGGGCGGAGCGTGGAGGCGAGGGCCTGGCGGGTCATGCGGTGGGCGTTGCGCTCGGGGTCGAAGAGCGTCCAGCGGTCCTTGCCGTCGGCCTTGGCCCAGTACAGCGTGGTGTCCGCGGCCTGCATCAGGGCGGTCGGGGTGGTGCCGCTCGCCTGGCGTTCCACGACGCCGATCGAGGCCGACACCGACAGACGCCGGTTGGAGATCTCGAACGGGGCCCGTAGGGAGCCGAGCACCGACTCGGCGAGGTCGGCGAGTTGCTCGGTGCCCGTCGAGTCCTCGACGAGCAGGGCGAACTCGTCGCCGCCGAGCCGTGCCACCAGGGGCGGGCTCGATCTGGCGTAGCCCGCCTCCTCGGCGCACCGGGTGAGCCGTTCGGCCACGGCGGCCAGCAGGGTGTCGCCGACGCGGTGGCCGAGGGTGTCGTTGATGGCCTTGAAACCGTCGAGGTCCAGGTAGCACAGGCCGATGCGGCCGGTGGCCCCGCTGTCCTCGTACGACTCCGGCTCCAGCGCCGCCGACAGGCGCTCGAAGAACAGGGTGCGGTTGGGCAGCCGGGTCACCGGGTCGTGCATCTGCAAGTGCCTCAGCCGCGCCTGGAGTTCGCGGTGGGCGCTGATGTCGGCGACGGAGAGCAGGACGCTGCCCCGCTCCTCGCCGGGCAGCGGCGCGACCGTGACCTGGGCCCACAGGGAGTGTCCGTCCGGGTGCTTCAGGCGGCGCGTGCAGCGCAGCCGGGCCTGGCGGCCGCGCAGCACCTCCAGGTACGCGTGCCAGGTGCGCGCGTCGGAGGCGAGGTCCACCAGGTCGGCGGCGACGGATCCGGCCAACTCCCCGGGCGGTGTGCCGAGCAGCTCGGCGAGGGCGGAGTTGGCACCGGTCACCACGCCCTCGCCGTCGACCACCGCCATCGCCAGGGGCGCGGCGCGGAAGGCGGAGGAGTAGGGCGGCGCCCCGGTACCGGCAGATGTCTGTACGTTACTCTCTGTGACGGCTGGCCCGATGAGGTCTGCCGCGGGCGTCGGCCCTTCGGACGTTCCGCTCACCGCTCGCTCCCGCAGTGCACTCGTTCTTCGGATGGGTCTCATCGGAATGGCCGGCCGGGGGGCGGTCGGCCGCCAGGCCGTGTCCGTGCAGGAAAGTGTCAGGAAAGTGTGCCGATCATAGAGGCTGGCTTCTGGCCCTTCCACCCGCAGTCCGGTGTTCCCATGGGACCTGAGCTTCCGACAGATCGTTTCTGCCCGCACCTGGACGGCTTCTTCGGTCTCTCGACCGGTTGTGACGTTCCGTGAGCGATTCGGGGGTGTCGGTACGGGCGATTCCTCGGCCCTCTCACCCGTCCGGTGCAGGCAAACAGGGCGTAGTACGACAATCTGACTCAGGCTGAGTGCGGTGTCCCGCGAACCGCTCCCGGAGGTCCCCGTGCAGCGTCAGTTCCCCCTGCTCCCCGGCATGGGTCGGCTGCGGGAATGGCCTCGACTGCGCACTGTCGCCGCCGTGTTCACCACGATGTCGGCGCTCGCCGCCACCTCCCTGGTGGCCGGCCCCTCGGCCGCCGAGTCGCTCGGCGCGACACCCTGCGCCCTGGAACGCACGGACGCCCACCACTCCGAGGGACTGGACACCTGGAACGCCGCCTATCCGCGCCCGACCCGCAGGCTCGACGCGGTCATGGTGTTCCTGTCCTTCCCGGACGCGCCGCCCCGCACGACGCCCACCGAGCTGACGGCCGACCACTTCCCGCTCACCACCCGCTTCTTCGAACGCGCCTCCTACGGCAGGTTCACCCTGCGTCCGCATCCGCTGCGGCACTGGCTCCAGATGCCGCGCCCGTCGACGGCGTACGCCATACAGCGTGACTGGAACATGGCCCACCGCACCGCCTACCTGCGCGACGCCCTCGCCCTGGCGGACCGGGAGGTCGACTTCTCCCGCTACGACGTCGTCTACTTCGTGGCCGACCCCGACGCGCCCGGCGTCGACTCGGACGCCACCAAGGTCGTCAACCTGGACGAGCCCCTGCGGGCCGACGGTACGGACATCCGGCGCGTCGTCACGGTCTTCGAGAACCATCCGCCGGACCGGCTGGTCCTGGCCCACGAGACCGGCCATGTCTTCGACCTGCCGGACCTGTACCACCGCCCGGTGGACGGCAAGGGTGACTGGGACACCTACGTCGGCGACTGGGACCTGATGGGCAGTCAGTTCGGTTTGGCGCCGGATCTGTTCGGATGGCACAAGTGGAAGCTGGGGTGGCTGGAGCCCCGGCAGGTGGTGTGCGTGCGGGGGTCGAGGTCCGGCTCCACACGGCTGACCTTGGAGCCGCTGTCGGCCGGGCCCGGTGAGCCGGCGCGGGTGGGGGCCGCGGGCGCACCGGAGGAGACGGTCGGTGCGCGGGGCGCGGCGGGTGAGGGCGGCGGCTTCGGCGTGTCCGGCGGGCTCGACGGGCCGGGTGCGGTTGGTGGGGCTGGTGCTGAGGCGGTCGGTGGGAGCGGGGTGGGGGCTGGGCCGGAGGCGGTTGGTGGGGCTGGTGCTGGTGCTGGGCTTGAGGCGGTCGCTGGGCCTGGGTCTGGGGCTGGGGCTGGGCATGAGGCGGCCGGTGGGCCTGGTGCGGTCGGTGGGCCTGGAGCGGTCGGCGGGTCGGGGGCGGTAGGTGGTGTGCCCGGTTTCGGGCTGGGCCGCGGCATCAAGCTCGCCGTCGTGCGCACCGGGCCGGAGAGCGCTCTCGCCTTCGAGGTGCGCGGGCCGGTGGGCAACGACGTGGCGGCCTGCCGACAGGGGGTGCTGGTGTACCGGGTGCGCAGCCGGACCGAGTCCGGCGGCGGACCGGTGGAGGTGGTCGACGCCCATCCGCGCACCGAGGCCTGCTGGGAGCAATCGGTGTACCCGCCGCTCGCGGACGCGCCGGTCGGGCCGGGGGAGAGCTTCACGGTGCCGGGGGAGGGCGTGCGGGTGGAGGTCGAGGGGCGTACGGCTTCGGGGGCGTGGACCGTGAAGATCGCGACAGGGGGGTAGCGCCCGCGCCGAACGGGGGGTCGTGCAGCGGTCGGCCGATGCGCCGGGGGGTGGCGGTGCACCCCGTGGCGGGAGCGGTGTGCCGGTGGTAAGAGCGCGACCGGCGGCGGGGTGCGACCGGGCGGGGGCGGTACGGGGCTCTGCCCCGGGGGGATGTGAAAAGCCCCCCGCTCGCGCGAGGGGCTTTCAGTGTCGTGCGCCGCCAGGGACTCGAACCCCGGACCCGCTGATTAAGAGTCAGCTGCTCTAACCAACTGAGCTAGCGGCGCCTGCTGACGTCGTAGACCTTAGCACCCTGATCCGCGTGGGGAAAAATCGATATCCGAACGGCCTCGCGAGCCGCCCGCACCGCCGCCCAGAGCAGCACCTCCGGGCCCGGCAACCAGGGATGACGGGTGTCGGGAGCGACCAGCCAGCGCGAGCTCGGGGAGGCGCTGGTGCCGGCCCGGGCCGGCACGGTCACCGCGTCTCCGGGGCCGTGGCAGAGGAGCGCAGGGACGTCGCCCGCGCGGCCGAACTCCTCCCACCGCAGCAGCGACGGCAGCCGCTGGGCCGTGCCGGGCGCGGCGAACAGCAGCATCCGGCCCCGTAAGACCGCTACCGGTCCCGTCCCGGGGCCCTCCTTCCACAGTCGGTCGACCATGCGGCGCCCGAAAAGTACCGGCGCGCTGACCACGTCGAAGACGGAACCGCAGGCCAGCGCCATGGAGGCGGCCGGCCGCTCGTCACGGAGCGCCCGGCTGCCGCGCGGATACGGTTCTGCAGAGGCGAGCCATGCGGCGCCGTCCGCGGTGATGGAGGCGGGCGAGAACGGGGCGTTGCGCGTGCTGCTCATGGCAGATACATCTACCGAGGGTGAGTGAGCGGTTCCCCAGAGTTCCCGGAAATCGGGACAGGGCCGGGTGGCAGGGCGTATCTTGCCCACCTGGCATATGCCATGAAGGTGTGGAAGGTATCGATGGGGATCGGCGGGGATCGGTGGTCACACGGGGTCGACGTGCCCCGGGCCCTCCACACCGCGCATCAGATCCCGGCCGAACTCCACCATCTTCTTGGCGTAGTCCTCGGTCCACTCGGCCTGCGCGGCGATGTCGGCGGGTGTGAGCCGGTCGAACCGCCGGGGGTCCGCCAGCTGGGCCGCCGCGATGGCCTGGAACTCCACCGCGCGGTCCGTCGCCGCCCGGAACGCCTGTGTCAGCTCGGTCGCCCGCGCCAGCAGCGCCCGCGGGTCGTCGATGGACTCCAGGTCGAAGAAGTGCTCCGGGTCGGCGGCCACCTGCGCGGGCTCGAAGAGCAGGGGCGCGGGGCGTAGCCGCGGTTCGTTCCGTCGCGGCGTGGGCTCCGCCATGTTTTCTCCTCCTCGTGCGTCACCGGTCTCGTAGGCCATCGCTACCCAGCCCGTGGACCGGTCCACCGTCCATTGTCCCGCGCTCGCGCAAGTGGGTCCGGGCCATCGCACCCCTCACGCCCGCCATGTGACCCGATGCTCCGCCAGCCGCGCCAGCACGGCGTGGTTCGCCTCCCAGCCGTCCGGGAACTTCACCACCGTTCCCAGCTGCACCGGCTCGGTCGACGGGTAGTCGTCGAGCAGCTCGCTCACGCCTGCCCGGCACACCACGATGCACGCGTGCCGGTGACGGGAGGCGAGGACGCACAGACGGCCCGTCTCCAGATGGAACGCGGTGGCGTCGGGGCGGCCGGAGAGCGGGTGGAGGACCACTGTCACGTCGTACTCACGGCCCTGCAGACGGTTCGCGGTGTCGACGGTGACATCCGTCACGCCCAGTTCGGCCAGCGCCGACCGGACGGCCGCCGCCTGGTCCCGGTGGGCCGTGCCGACCGCGATCCGGTCGGCGGTGAGGGGAGCGGGGTCGGGTGAGCGCTCCGACGTGGCCGCCCCACCGCGTTCCAGCAGACGCCGTACGACCGTCGCCACCGCCCGTACCGCCTCGGGATCCGTGCGCGGGGTGTGCCGGGCGGGCAGTTCCAGCAGGCCCCAGCCCGCCTCCGCCGCCTCGTCGATGACCCGGTCGGGGGCCGAGCCGTCCGACGGCACCGCGAAGGACAGCCGGCGGTCGCCGTGGTCCGTGCCGCTGCGGAACGGGGTGTACGGATAGAAGGCGTCCGAGACCAGGGGCGCGGCGGACGCGGGCAGGCGCCAGGAGACCGGCAGCCGGTGCTGGGGCAGTTCCGGGTTGTGGGCGAGGAGCGTGCTGACCGCGGAGGCCGACGGGTCGTACGACAGTCCGGCCCACTGCTCGCTGCCCACGATGGCGAACGGGTCCAGCTGACCGGGGTCACCGACGAACAGGGCCCGCTCGAACAGGCCGGCCACGGCCAGCAGTGCGTCCGAGCGCATCTGGTACGCCTCGTCCACGATCGCGTGCGGCCAGGGCTCGTCGGACTTCACATGCCCCCACTTGGCCGCGGTGGAGATGACGACCGCCAGCCCGGTGAGATCGCCGGCCTTCGCCGACTTGCGTACCTGGGGCAGGGCGTCCAGCGCCTTGTCGTACGGGTCGGCCTCACTGCTGTGCAGCCGCCCCACCGGCAGCTCGGGATTCTTCTCGGCGAGCCTGAGCACCAGGTCGTCGACCTGCGCGTTGGTCTGCGCGACCACCATCAGGGGGCGGCCCGCGTCGGCCAGCTCCAGGGCCGCGCGGACGACGAGCGTGGACTTGCCCGCGCCGGGCGGGGAGTCGACGACGACGCCGCGCGCGCTGCCGTTCAGGGTGTCGGCGAGGATCGCGTCGGTGGCCTGGGCCGCCGCGGCACCGGGGTCGAACACGGCGGTCACAGGACGTCCTCCTGGGTCATCGGGTCGGCGGCTTCCCTCACCTGCTCGCCGGGCGGCCCGCCGTGCGTCCACGGCGTCTCCTCCGGTTCGGGCAGTTTCGCGCCACCGCGCTGCTCGTGCTCGAACAAGGTGAAGCAGACCAGGTCGCCCTTCTCCGGCACGGACCCCTCCTCCGGTTCCCGGCCGCGGCCCATCTTGTCGAGCACCCGCAGCACGACCAGCGCGCCGTCGTCCCCGACGGCCCCCTCGTAGCCGACGAACTCCGCCGACTGGGGCTTGCCGCCCAGCGACCGGAACACCTTGGCCCGCTCGCCCAGATACGGCCGGTCCTCCGTGCGGACGGTGACCAGAGGGCGCGGGCTGGGCCGCTTGCCCTCGCTGTAGGCCATGACCACCTCGGTGACCTCGCCCGCGAACGCCTCCCCGGCGAGCCGCCGCCCCGCCATCACCAGCGGGTCGTCGAGCGCTTCCTGCGCCTCCAGGCGGGCCTGTTCACGCTCCCGCGCGGCGAGCTTGTTGGCCGCGGTGACCGCGTCGTCGCGACGCGGTTGCGGGGGCTCACCGGCGAGGACACGGTCGCGGTGGCCGGTGAACGACCAGCGGTCGCGGGTCCACCGTTCCTCGACCCGCCCGGCCTCCGGCAGCTTCCGCAGCAGGTCCAGGGCCCGCCACACCGCGTCCCAGGTGGGTCGGGTCCGGCTCTCGACGAGCCGGCGGATCTCCCGCTCGGCGGCGGTCAGGTCACCGAACCGGTCGTCCGCCTCCAGACCGTCCTCGGCGGCGGCGAGGGCGGTGCGGGCGCGGTCGTAACGCTCGATGGCGGGGGCGAGCAACCTGTTGTCGAACGCCGGGTCGGTGGCCGGACCGGCCGGCGGGCACAGCAACTGGCCCTGCGGGTCCCTCGCCAGCTCCGCCCGCAGCGCCGCCTCGGCGCCCGTCTCACCCTCCGGAGGGTCGATCCAGGCGAGCAGCGCGCCCAGGTGCTGGTCCTCCAGGGTGGACTGGCCGGTCACCCAGTGCCGGGCCAGGACGTCCGTCATGGCCAGCAGCAGCGAGGAGCCGGGCACCCGCGCCCGCTCGCCGAAGTGGGTCAGCCAGCGGCCGAGCAGCGGCACGCGCGGGGGAGCGGGATAGGGGGCCTCGGGGTCCTGCTCCGCAGTACGCCTGAAGCGCATGGAGCGGCCGAGCAGCCGTACGAAGTCGACGCCTCCGCGGCTCGGGACGATCAACTGCGGTGCGTCGGCGCACAGTTCGACCTCGACCTTGACCCGCTTGCCGGTCTCCGGGTCGGTCTCGTTGCGTTCGGCGGCCTCGACGTCGGTCGCGTACGCGTCGACGTACGGCAGGACGACGTCCGCCAGCTCGGCCAGGAAGGCGAACCGCAGGTCGCGGTCCCGTGGTTGGGGCACCACCAGCAGGTGCGGGGCGTCCCGGTCGGTGCCGACCAGCGCGCCGAGCGGGGCGCCCGCCTCACCGGCGGTGGTGAGCGGCACGAACACCAGGGGGCGGTCGGACAGGTGCCGGTGGCGGACGGTGGCGGCGCGCTGGGCGCGGCCCGTGCTGACGGCTTCGAGGCGGGCGAGGGTGGAGATCAGCGACACGGGACCACCGCCTCCTGCCCGAGGGCCTCGGCGCGCAGCCTGGCCGCTCTGCGCAGGGCGGCCACCGCCGGGTCGTCCGGGTCGCCCGTCTCACCGCGGGCCGCGGACAGGACGTCCTCCACCGTCGTCAGGCCGCCCAGCTCCGCCCGCACCGAGCGGCCCAGCGAGGTCACGGCGCCGGACGCGCGCGAGCGGGCGCGGCAGTGGAAGGCCAGCTCACAGGCGGACAGGCACTCGGGCGCGTACGTCGCCGGGACCGACTCGACGGCGGCGGTCAGGTCGGCCGCGGGCAGCTCCGGGGAGAAGCAGGTGCCGGCCGGCAGGGCATCGGCGATGTCCTCGATGCGGGTGAGACGGGCCAGCTGGCGGGCGGTCACCGCGCGCTGCTTGCGGACGTCCACGGCCGAGGCGGTGGGCAGGTTGGAGAAGTCCTTGGGGCAGACGAGCAGGACACGGTGGCGCACCCGGGACGCGGGGGCGCCCTGCGAGGCGGGCCCCTGCGGCAGCGCGCCGAGCCGTGCGGCGACCTGCTCCAGCGCCAGCACGTACACCGCCGCCTGCCGGGCCGCCGCGCCCACCTTGGCGGGGTCCGCCGAGCCGTCCAGCATCGGGAACGACTTGATCTCCACGACCGTCCAGCTGCCGTCCGGGTGCACGACGACCGCGTCCGGCTCCAGGAAGGCGGGCGAGCCGGCGACGTCCAGGGCGAGCATCGGGTGGTCGAGCAGCGTCCACTCGCCGCGCGCCTCGGTGGCCTCGCGCAGCGCCAGCGCGGTACGGGCCGTGCGACCCTCGGGGCCGGTCGCGGTGAGGTCGGGCACCCGCGCGCCGACGGGCGGTTCGCCGGCGCGGTCCAGTCTCTCGTGGACCAGCCGCAGCAGCTCCGCGCCGCCGTCCGCCTTGACCCTGGCCTCGAAGGCGTTCCCGCGTGTGAGGGCGAACTGGGACTGCCCGAACACCGACGGCGCGCCCAGCGCGCTCGCCAGTGCCGCCTTGTTCACCCCCGCGCCGTCCAGGATCGCGCGGCGTCTGCACCCGGGGTTGGCGGCGAGGGCGGCCAGGGCGCGGGCGTCCAGCGCCTTGGCCGGTACGTCGGGACCGCGCAGCTCAGCGAGCCGGTGCCGGAGCGCCGTCCCCCGCGTCCTGGGGGACGGCACTCGGCTCGGCTCCGGCTTCGAACCGGGAATCGCGCTGCCGTGGAATTCGCTCACCCGCGGAAGTCTGGCATCCGTCACTGACAATCGAGGAAGGAGCGTCGGCAGAGCCCACGGTGACGGGGTCGGCGGCGACCCGGGCGGCGGCCCCGGCCGAGCCGGTACGGGCCGCGCCGCCGGAGGCCGTCGCGACCGACGCGGACGCCGTGGCGAACCGGGCCCGGACCCGGTCCGCGGTCCGCATGACGAGCGGCGCGAGCAGCAGCCCGACGCCCATCACGGCGGCGCCCGCCACCGCGTCGAGGAAGTAGTGGTTGGCGGTGCCCATCACCACGATCGTGGTGATCAGGGGGTAGGCGATCGCGGCGATCTTGGCCAGGCGCGTCCCGCCGTACCGCCACAGCATCACCCCGCACCACAGCGCCCAGCCGACGTGCAGGCTCGGCATGGCCGCGTACTGGTTGGTCATGCCGCCGAGCCCCCGGGGCGCGCTGGCCTCGCCGCCCCACCAGCCGTAGGAGCTGTAGTGGGCCATCGTGTCCACGAAGCCGTGGCTCGCGTCCAGCAGCCGCGGCGGGCAGGTGGGCATCAGGGTGAAGCCGATCAGACCGATGAAGGTCGACGTCATCAGCCAGGTGCGGGCCGCCCGGTAGTGCACGGTGCGAGACCGGAAGATCCAGACCAGGAGCACCGGCGTGACCAGGTAGTGCAGCGAGGCGTACCAGAAGTCGGCCGGGACGCCGATCCAGGGCTCACGGGTGAAGAGCCGGTTGAGGGGGTGCTCCGCGTTGAGGTACAGGGCCTTCTCGAAGTCGAGGATCGCCAGGCCGTGGTCGACGGCGGTGGACACGTCGCCCCGGGCGAGGAGGCGGCCCGCCGAGTAGCAGGCGTAGACCAGGAGTATCAGCGGCAGCTCGGTCCACCAGCGCAGGCGGGTCCGTGGCGTCGCCTCCACGCCAGCTGTCTCGGCGTGTGGCATCCGATCGCCTCCCCCTTCTCGTCACGGCGCCCGGTTGACCGGCCGTTCCACTTTACGGTGTATGCGCGCGCCCCCTTCGGGCGCCCCGGCCCTCAAGACGCAGAGATCGCCCCGCGGGTTGCCCCCGCACAGCGTGCGCGATGATGGAGGCGTTCCGCCTCTCATTTCCCGGAAGGCCCTTTCATGGCACCGCGCATCCTGCTGGCCCGGCACGGACAGACGCAGTGGTCGCTGTCCGGCAAGCACACCGGCAGGACCGACGTACCGCTCCTGGAGGAGGGCCGCCGAGGCGCGAAGCTCCTCGGCGAACGCCTGCATAGGCCGCCGTACGACGGGCTGGCAGGGGTCGAGGTGCGCACCAGCCCGCTGTCACGCGCGCGTGAGACGTGCGAACTCGCCGGCTTCGGTGAACGCGCGCGTGCCTGGGACACGCTCATGGAGTGGGACTACGGCGCGTACGAGGGCATGACCCCGGCGGACATCCAGGCCGTCCGGCCCGGCTGGCTCATCTGGCGCGACGGCGTACCCGAGGGCGAGACCCTGGCCGAGGTGACCGCCCGTGCCGACGAGGTGGTGGCCTGGGCGCGTGAGCGGGACCGCGACGTCCTGGTCTTCGCGCACGGGCACATACTCCGGTCCATAGGGGCGCGCTGGCTGGGGCTGCCGCTCGACTTCGCGGCCCGGATACGCCTCAACCCCACGTCGCTGTCGGTGCTGGGCTGGGCGTACGGGGAACCTGCCGTCGAGAGCTGGAACGACCTGGGGCACCTGGCGTAGCGAGCGCACCGGCGAGCCGCCCGGCCGCGGCGCTCACACGGTCCGCGGCGTCGAGGCATGCCGTTCCAGGAACGCCGACACCCCGCTCGCCCGCCGGTGCGGCAGCAGTACCCGCGCCGTCCCCGCCAGCATCGTCTGCACCCGGGACGACTGGACCTGGTCCAGCAGGTCCAGCACCCGCATCCCCGCAGCGGCGGCCTCGTCGGGCCGCCCCCCACGGGCCAGATCGTCCGCCAGCTCCGCCGTGTACAGCGCGATGTTGCGCGTGAAGTGCGGATCCTGGAGCTGGGCCGCCCGCCCCGCGTGCCGTGCCGCCCGCTGCCAGTTGCCCAGCGTCGACCAGCACTGCGCCTCCAGGACCTCCAGCTCGGCCTCGCCGTAGAAGGTCATCCACTCCGGGTCGGCGTCCGAACGGCCCCGCTCGAAGAGCGCCTGGGCGCGGACGAGGGCCTGCTCGCAGCCGGTGCGATCGGCGAGCCCTGCCCAGCCGCCCGCCTCGCGCAGCGCCAGCAGCGACATCAGGCGGGCGGAGCCCAGGGCACGCGCGACACGCTGTGCGGCCTGCGCCGCCCGCACCGCCTCACGCGGCCGGCCCGCGTCCCGGGCGAGGAACGAGGTGTTGCAGAAGGCGTGCGCCTCAACAGCCGCGTCCCCGGCCATCCGGGCCGTCGCCAGTGCCTCCGCGTAGTGCGAGCGCGCGTCGTCGAACCGTCCCGAGTCGTGCGCCAGCCAGCCCACCGAGATGGCCAGTTCCCCCGCGCCCGCGTGGATCCGCTCGCTGGTCGCCTGCCGGGTCGTCCCGGCGTCGAGCAGTTCGTAGGCGGCCCGCAGCGGGGCGGCAGCACGCCGGTACAGGCCGTCGGCACCGTGCCGGTCGTCGAGCAGCCGGATTCGGCGTACGGCTTCCTCCAGCGCGTCCGCCTCGCGACCCCCGACCCGTCTGACAGGACGCTCCGCGGCCGCGGCGTCGAAGGTGAGCCCCAGTGGGCTCAGCGAGGCGGCGGCCACCGTGGCGCCTCCGCCGGTCATGAATGCGCGACGCAGCACGTCGCTCTCCTCGTGGTTCTCGTGGTTCCGGTCGTTCTGCTGTGCGCCGTACGGGTCGCGAGGGCCGTACGGGTCCTGAGGGTTCAGCGGGTCATACGGCTCGTGGCCCGCACACGTCTCAGACGGGGCGGGCACTTGGAGCGTGGTGTGCACCAAGGGCGCGTCCTCGTCGGCGTGCGCCCGGCGCCCGCGGACGGACGAGCGGGGCGCGAAGCCCAGGTCGGTGAGCGTGCGGCCGGGGAACATGTGCAGGAACACCCGTTCATACGCGTAGTTGGGGCAGCGGATCTCGCCGGCCTCGACCCGCCCGACATAGCGCGCGTCACAGCTGACCCGCTCACCGATCTCGCGGGCGGCCCGCCGCACCGCCGCGGCGAACTCGGCCGGCGAGCGCTGTCCGCGCAACTGCCGGAACGCGAGATTCGGCCGCAGCGGCCTGGGGGGCTGGGACGAGGTCAGCTCTGACGACGCCATGGCCGGGTCCTCTCGTGCGAACCGTCGAACCATGCAGGAGGGGGGCCAAGTCGCCTCGGACATCGGCGAGTCGGGCCGAATATCCGTGTGGTGCCCCTTGTCTCCGGCGGGCAAGAACGTACCTGCTGTGTCGGACCCGCCACGCTGGGTTTGGCTACAAACCGGATATCTCATACAAGATCTGCCATGAACTGCCATCCTTTGCGGCGCACTTGTGCCGTAGCCGTTGACGCGGCGCCGCGTTGAACTCCTCGGACTGCACAAGGGGTTCCGTGGTGGAGGTCGGGATGGAGACCAGCCAGAGCGTCGTTCCTCGCACGCCGTCGAGACCGGCGGGGCACGCGCCGGGCGCGCGGTGCGACGAGCCGCCGGGAACGGGCTGCGACGTGGTCACCGTTCCGGCCCGGCAGGGCCTGGAGGCGGTCGACATCCTGCGGCGGGGCACCGCCGACGCGGTGGGAGCGGTTCTGCACGACGACGGGGGCGACACCCTGGGCTTCGTGGTCCCCTCGGGCACCGCGGCCGCCTGGGACCTGCCGGGCAGCACCTGCACGGAGACCGACGGCCGGGGCCTGAGCCTGGACCTCGACCCCGAGCCGCCGGTCGAGGGCTCGGACTGGCTGCTGCCGCCCGGCGAGGCGGACCTCGCCACGGACCCCACGGCGCTGCGGGCGGCCCTGGGGGAGGCGGCACGCCTGATCGAGGCGGCCGACAACTGCCGCTGACCCGGCTGCCCGGGCGGCCCGGCCACGGCCTTGCGAGAATGACCGCATGGGAAAGTCCAGGAACGCCCGGCGCCGGTCGGCCGCAGCCGAAGCCGTCGTCGAGAGCGTCGACGGTGGGCTCGCCGAGCTGATACCCGACCGGGATCGTGCCCGGGCCTGGACGCTCCTGATCGACGGGGCGCCGCAGTCGCACGTCGACCTGGACGACCCGGCTCACCTCTCCTTCGAGTACCAGCGGCGCCTGGGGCACGTCATCGACCTCGTCGCCCCGCCCGGCAGACCGGTACGGGCCGTGCACCTCGGCGGTGGCGCCTTCACCCTCGCCCGCTATGTCGCCGCCACCCGGCCCCGGTCCACCCAGCAGGTCGTCGAGCGGGACGCCGCCCTCGTCCAACTGGTCAGGCGGGAGCTGCCGTTGGATCCCGGCGCCCGGATCCGGGTGCGCTCGGCGGACGCCCGGGACGGGCTCGCCAAGGTGCCCGACGGGTGGGCCGACCTCGTCATCGCCGATGTCTTCAGCGGGGCCCGCACCCCTGCCCATCTGACCTCGACCGAGTTCCTCGACGACGTTCGCAGGGTGCTGGCGCCCGGCGGTGTGTACGCCGCCAACCTCGCCGACGGCCCGCCGCTCGCCCACCTGCGGGGGCAGATCGCCACCGCCGCCGCCCGCTTCGGGGAACTCGCGCTGGTCGCCGACCCGGCCGTACTGCGCGGCAAGCGCTTCGGTAACGCCGTCCTCGTCGCCTCCGACCGGGCACTGCCGATCGCCGAACTGACCCGCAGCGCCGCCTCCGACCCGCACCCCGCCCGCGTCGAGCACGGCAAGGCGCTCACCGACTTCACCGGTGGCGCCGCCCCCGTGACCGACATCGCGGCGGTGGCCTCCCCGGCCCCGCCCCCGTCCGTCTTCCGGTGACAGTGCGCCGCTGACTCAGTAGGTGCCGATGTCCACCCGCGGCGGCCCGTCGTGCCAGGTGCAGAACACCGACACCCGGTCCGCGCCCGCGGCGAACTCCACCCGGATCCACGTCTGCGTCTTCCACACCTGCATCGACCAGCCCGCGCCCGGGGTGGCCGAGACCAGCGTCGCGGAGCTCTCGCCGATGTCGAAGACCACCCGGCCGCCTTCGGTGTCATAGCCCTTGACCTGGCCCGCAGGGGTGGGGGCGACACCGGTGCTCTTCGGCGGGGTCGTCGACGGGCTCGGCGCGCGGGGCGTCCCGGTCGGCTTCGGGGCGGGACTCGAAGGGCTCTTCGACGGGGTCGGCCGATTCGTCGACGAGGCCAGCGGCTCCGACTTCCGCGCGGCCGCGTCGGCCGCCGTGATGGGCAGGGCGCGCGGCCGGTCGTACACCGTGCCGGCCATCACCGTGTGGACACCCCACCACGACAGCGTGACCGCCGCGCCGGTGGCGAGCGACCAGGCGAGTACGTGTACGAGTCCTCTGCGCATCGCGGGCCATACTGCCCCACGCGTCACACGGACCGCACACGGACTGAGTTATCCACAGGCCCGGATGCCCGTCCGCCGCATGGCGTACGGTGCGGCGCATGGCAAGTGTGCTCGTGGTCGAGGACGACCCGTTCGTTCGCTCGGCGCTCATCCGGCACCTGACCGACGCGGCGCACGCCGTGCGCAGTGTCGGGACAGCGCTGGAGGCGCTGCGCGAGGTCGCCCATTTCCGTTTCGACGTGGTCGTCCTCGACCTCGGCCTGCCCGACCTGGACGGCTCCGAGGCCCTGAAGATGCTGCGCGGGATCACCGACGTCCCTGTGATCATCGCCACCGCGCGGGACGACGAGACGGAGATCGTGCGGCTGTTGAACGCCGGGGCGGACGACTACCTCACCAAGCCCTTCTCCGTCGAACACCTTTCGGCCCGCATGGCCGCCGTCCTGCGGCGTTCCCGTGCCTCGGCGGGAGACGTGCCGCCGGAGACCGTGCTGCGCGTCGGCGGCCTCAGCGTCGACCCACTGCGCCGCCAGGCCGAGCTGGACGGTGCCCGACTCGACCTGACCCGGCGCGAGTTCGACCTGCTCGCCTTCCTGGCCGCTCGGCCCGGGGTGGTCGTACCCCGCAGGGAACTGCTCGCCGAGGTGTGGCAGCAGTCGTACGGCGACGACCAGACCATCGACGTCCACCTGTCGTGGCTCAGGCGAAAGCTCGGGGAGACCGCCGCCCGACCGCGCTATCTGCACACCCTGCGCGGCGTCGGCGTGAAGCTCGAACCACCCGGTGAGGAGCCGCCGCGATGAGGTGGGCACTGGTCAAGGTCTGTCTGGCGGTCACCACCATGGTCGTGGTCGCCTTCGCCGTGCCGCTCGGACTCGTCATCCGGGAGATGGCCCGCGACCGCGCCTTCTCCAACGCCGAGCGGGAAGCCGCGGCCGTCGCCCCTGCCCTGTCCATCACCACCGACCGGGACCAGTTGGAGCGGGTCGTCGCCTCTGCCGGGTCGGACGCGGGCATGGCCGTGCACATACCCGCCTCCGGTGACGCGGCCGCCGTCGACCTCGGCCGGCGGCGCGCCGCCGCCGACGACATCGCCACCGTACGGCGGCTGGGCCGCGCCTCGACCTCCGAGGTGCCCGGCGGATCCACCCTGCTCCAACCCGTCGCGCTGAGCTCCGGCGAGATCGCCGTCGTCGAGGTGTACGTCCCCGACTCCGAGGTCACCAACGGACTGGCCACCGCCTGGGCGGTGCTCGCCGGGGTGGGGGTCGCGCTGATCGTCGGCTCGGTGGCGGTCGCCGACCGGCTGGGCGTGCGGATGGTGCGGCCCGCGCGGCGTCTGGTCGAGGGCGCGCACGAACTGGGGGAGGGCAAGCTGGGCGCCCGGGTGCCCGAGGAGGGACCGACCGAACTGCGGCTGGCGGCCGTCGCGTTCAACTCGATGGCCGACCAGGTCGTCCAGCTCCTGGCGAACGAGCGCGAGTTGGCGGCCGACCTGTCGCACCGGCTGCGCACCCCGCTCACCGTGCTCCGGCTGAACGCGGCGTCGCTGGGGGACGGCCCGGCCGCCGAGCAGACCAGGGCCGCCGTGGCCCAGCTGGAGCGCGAGGTCGACACCATCATCCGTACGGCCCGGGAGGCCAAGCCGCAGACGGTCGCGGCCGGTCCGGGCGCCGGGTGCGACGCGGCCGAGGTGGTGCGCGAGCGCATGGCGTTCTGGTCGGCGCTGGCGGAGGACGAGGGCCGCAAGGTGCGTGTGGCCGGCGTGGACCGACCGGTGCGCATACCCGTGGCCCGGGCGGATCTGGCGGCCGGCCTGGACGCCCTGCTCGGCAATGTGTTCCGGCACACGCCCGAGGGCACGGCGTTCGCGGTCGACGTGCACAACGGCGAGGACGCGGTGATCGTGCTGGTCTCGGACGCGGGGCCCGGCATCGCCGATCCCGAGGCGGCGATGGCACGCGGGCGGGGCTCGGGCAGCGACGGGTCGACCGGGCTCGGGCTGGACATCGTGCGGCGGCTCGCGGAGTCGACGGGCGGTGACGTGCGGATCGGGTCGTCGGTGCTCGGCGGCACCGAGGTGCGGATCTGGATTCAGCTCGACGGGCGGGCGCCTGTGCGCAAGGGGCATCGAGGGGCGGTGCGCAGACGGCGTCCCCGCAGATCCGCCTCCACCTTTAACCGTCCCCGATCCCTTCCTTAAGCGCGCCCTAAGATCCCCAACTCCGGCCTCGATCAGGCGTTTTGCCCGATTCCGGATCGCTAGCGTGCTGCCGCACCCCACCCCGTGAAACAGTGAGGCAGGCACGCGATGAGCACCCACCGGCGCAGGCTCAGTGGCAGGAACAAGGCGATCGGCGGCCTCGTGGCCGCGGCCGTGGTCGGCGGCGCCGCCGTCGTGTTCACCGGAACCGCCCAGGCGGCCGCGACCGGAGCGGCGTACACGAAGACCAGTGACTGGTCGACGGGTTACACCGCGCAGTACGTCGTCACGAACAACAGCGGTGCGGCGAAGAAGGACTGGACGCTGGAGTTCGACCTTCCGGCGGGCTCGAAGCTGAGTTCGCTGTGGAACGCGCAATCGCGGGTGAGCGGGCAGCACGTCACCGTGACGCCGCCGAAGTGGGACAAGGACGGGCTGGCCGCCGGCGAGTCGGTGACGGTCGGTTTCGTCGTGAACGGCACGGGCGCCCCCACCGGCTGCCGGATCGACGACGCCGCGTGCTCCACGGACGACGGCGCCACCCCGGAGCCCAGCGGCCGCCCGACACAGTCCCAGCCTCCGAAGCCCACCCCGACGGCGACCGAGCCCACCCCGACGGCGACCGAGCCCGGCGCGACGCCCCCCACCCAGTCCGCGACGCCCACCGGGAAGCCCTCGCAGAGCCCCGGTACCGGCAGCGGCACCACCGCCGACTTCGCCCCGTACGTCGACACCTCCCTCCACCCGGCCTTCGACCTGGCGGCGAGCGCCGAGGCGACCGGAGTGAAGAACTACACCCTCGCCTTCGTCACCGACGGCGGCGGCTGCACCCCGAAGTGGGGCGGGGTCACGGACCTCGGCCGTGACGCGGTGGCCGGGCAGATCGGTGCCCTGCGCGCCAAGGGCGGTGACGTCCGTGTCTCCTTCGGCGGCGCGGCCGGCAGCGAGCTGGCCACGACCTGCTCCTCCGCGGACGCGCTGGCCGCGGCGTACGGCAAGGTCGTGGACGCCTACAAGCTGACCAAGGTCGACTTCGACGTCGAGGGCGGCGCGCTGCCCGACAGGGCGGCCAACACCCGCCGGGCCCAGGCGATAGCCCGGCTCCAGCGGCAGCACCCGGACCTGGACGTCTCCTTCACCCTCCCTGTCATGCCGGAGGGCCTGACCCAGCCCGGCGTCGACCTCCTCGCCGACGCGGCGAAGCACGGCGCGAAAATCAACGCCGTCAACATCATGGCGATGGACTACGGCCCGGCCTACAGCGGCGACATGGGCACGTACGCCGAACAGGCGGCCACCGCCACCCAGGCCCAGATCAAGGGCGTGCTCGGCCTCTCCGACACGGCGGCCTGGAAGACGGTCGCGGTGACCCCGATGATCGGCGTCAACGACGTCACGACCGAGGTCTTCAAGGTCGACGACGCCACCCAGCTGGTGGAGTTCGCCCGATCCAAGGGCCTCGGCCGGCTGTCGATGTGGTCGGCGACCCGCGACCAGCAGTGCGCGGGCGGCGAGAAGCCGGCGGCGGACGCGACGTGCAGCTCGATCCTCCAGGAGAAGTTCGCGTTCTCGAAGGCGTTCGCGGCCTACAACTGACCCGGACGGCCTCTCGGACCACGGGGGGCGTGCCCCGGCCGGCTCCCCCCATCCGGCCGGGGCACGCGTGTGCGCCGAGGCCGAGGACCTGGCGGACCCGGATCCCCGCCGGGACGCGGCACACCCCCCAAGGCGTGCCGCGCCCCGTCCCCCGGCCGGGAGCCCTAGAGCTCCCGCTCCACCGCCGGCAGCGTCCCCGTGCGTGCCGCGTCGGCGTACCAGCGCGCGCTCGACTTCGGCGTCCGCTCCAGGGTCGAGTAGTCGACATACACCGCGCCGAACCGCTTCTCGTAGCCGTACGCCCACTCGAAGTTGTCCAGCAGGGACCACAGGTAGTAGCCCCGGACGTCGGCGCCGTCGGTGATGGCCCGGCGCACCTCGCAGAGGTGGCCGTGCAGGTAGGCGATGCGCTCCGGGTCGTGCACGCGGCCGTCGGGGTCCGGCTTGTCGTCGTAGGCCGCTCCGTTCTCGGTGATGTAGAGCGGCAGCCCCGGCGCCTCCCGCGTGTAGCGCATGATCAGCTCGTGCAGGCCGGTCGGGTCGACCGTCCAGCCCATCTCCGTGCGGTCGCCCGGCGTCTGGTGGAAGGCGACGTCGTCGGCGGCCGGCCACGGCGAGTGCTCGCTCGCCCCGTGCCCGTCGGCCCTCGGGCCGCCGGCATCGGGCTTCGCCGCCGAGACCAGCGACGGGCTGTAGTAGTTCAGTCCCAGCGCGTCCAGCGGCTGGTTGATCGCCGCCAGGTCGCCGTCCAGGACGAACGACCAGTCCGTCACCGGTGCGGTCGCCTTGTACAGCGACTCCGGGTACGCGCCGTGCAGGATCGGACCGTGGAAGATCCCATTGGCCAGGTCGTCGATCTTCCGGGCCGCGGCCAGGTCCGCCGGGTCCTGGGACAGCGGCCGCACCACCGCGGAGTTGAGGCTGAGCGCCACCGCGTTACGGGCGGGCATCACCGACCGCAGGGCCGACGCGCCCAGCCCGTGCGCCAGGTTCAGGTGGTGCGCCGCCCGCAGCGAGGCAGCCGGCTCGGTGCGGCCCGGTGCGTGGACCCCGGAGCCGTAGCCCAGGAACGCGCTGCACCACGGCTCGTTGAGCGTGATCCACTGCTCCACGCGGTCGCCGAGGGCCTCGCCGACGATCTGCGCGTACTCGGCGAACCGGTACGCGGTGTCGCGCTCCGGCCAGCCGCCCGCGTCCTCCAGCTCCTGCGGGAGGTCCCAGTGGTAGAGGGTGACGGCCGGCTTGATGCCGTGCGCCAGCAGTTCGTCCACCAGGCGGCGGTAGAAGTCCAGGCCCACCTGCACCGCCGGGCCCCGGCCCGTGGGCTGCACCCGCGGCCAGGAGATGGAGAAGCGGTACGCGCTCAGGCCGAGTTCGGCCATCAGCGCGACGTCGTCGCGGTAGCGGTGGTAGTGGTCGACAGCGATGTCACCGTGCTCGCCACCGGCCGTCTTGCCCGGCGTATGGCTGAAGGTGTCCCAGATGGAGGGGGTGCGACCGCCCTCCCGCACCGCCCCCTCGATCTGGTACGCGGATGTCGCTGCGCCCCAGAGGAAGGCGGGGGGAAAGGACACGGAGGTCATGGGCTCAGGCATGGAAGCGCTCCCATAGGGGGTCGTGGAGACCGACGGGTCGGAGAAGGAGAGGGGGGAAGGCGGTACGGGGGGCCGAGGCGGCGGTGACCCGGCCCCCGGGAACGGACGACTGGTACGGCCGAGGGGAAGGAGTGGGCGTCAACCCTTGATCGCGCCCTGCATGATGCCGCCCACGATCTGCTTGCCGAACAGCAGGAAGGCGATCAGCAGCGGCAGTGTGCCCAGCAGGGCGCCCGCCATGATGACCGACTGGTCGGGGACGTAGCCGGTGCCCAGCGAGTTGAGCGCGACCTGAACGGTCGGGTTCTCCTGGTTCAGGGCGATGATCGGCCACAGGAAGTCGTTCCAGGCGAACACGAAGGTCAGCAGGCCGAGGACGGCCATCGCGGGCCGGGCGGCCGGGAACACCACGTGCCAGACGATCCGCAGACTGCTCGCGCCGTCCACCCGGGCCGCCTCGATCAGCTCCGTCGGCAGCGCCTGCACCAGGTACTGCCGCATGAAGAACACACCGAAGGCGGTCACGAGCGTGGGCAGGACGACCGTCTGCAACTGGTTGGACCAGCCGAGGTCCGCCATCCACAGGTACAGCGGCACGACGGCCAACTGGGGCGGGATCATCATCGTGCCGATGGTCAGCAGCAGCAGGACGTTGGAGAACCTGAACCGCAGCTTGGCGAAGGCGAAACCGGCGAGCGTGGAGAACAGCACCGTGGCCACCGTGATCGTGCCGGCGACCAGCGTGGTGTTGACCATCGCGGTCCCGAGCCCGGCCTCCTCCCACGCCGTCTCCATGTTCTTGAACAGGTTGCCGCCGAACCACAGCGGCGGCGGAGTCTGTGCCAGCCGTGTGTTGGTGCGCGAGGCGGCGATCGCTGTCCACACCAGCGGGGCCAGCGAGACAAGCGCGAACAGGGTCAGCACGACGTAGGTGACGGGGCCCGCGTGCAGCTGCTTGCCCGCGCGTATCACCCGCGGCCGTTCCCGCTTGGCGGTGTTCTTCTTCGCGGCCGGCGAGGGAGTCAGATCGGTTGTTGTCATTGGGACTTCCTCAGCCGTCGTGAGATCAGCAGGTTGATCGCGGCGACGATCAACAGGATCAGGAACATCGACCAGGCGATCGCGGACGCCTTGCCGAGGTTGCCGATGATCCAGCCCTGGTCGTACATGTACAGGCCGAGCGTCTGGTACTGGTGACCCGAGCCGCCCTTCGAACCGCTGACCCCGCCGAACAGCAGGGGCTCACCGAAGAGCTGGGTCGCGCCGATGGTCGAGACGACCACCGTGAACAGGATCGTCGGCCGCAGCTGCGGGATCGTCACATGGATGAACTGCTGCCAGCGGTTGGCGCCGTCCAGTGCCGCCGACTCGTACAGATCGGACGGGATCGCCTGCATGGCGGCGAGATAGATCAGCGCGTTGTAACCCGTCCACCGCCAGATCACGATGGTCGACACGGCGAACTTCGAACCCCAGTCGGACTCGCGCCAGTTGACCGGATCGATCCCGACGAAGTCGAGCATCCAGTTGATCATGCCGCCGTCCCAGGAGTACAGCAGCACGAACACCAGCGTCGCCGCCGCGACCGAGGTGGCGTACGGGGTGAGCATCACGACCCGCCACACGGTCGAGCCGCGCAGCTTGTAGTTGAGCAGGTGCGCCAGGCCGATCGCCATCAGCAGCTGCGGCACCGTGGAGATCACACCGATGACGAAGGTGACCCACAGCGAGTTCCAGAAGAAGTCCGAGGCCAGCAGGTTCTCGTAGTTCTTCAGGCCCACCCAGGTCTGGCCGTCCAGGTTGGACAACTGCACGTTGTGCAGCGAGTACCAGGCCGTGTAGAGCAGCGGGACGAGCGCGAACGCTCCGAAGACGACGAAGAAGGGGGAGATGAACGCGTACGGCGACGCCTTCATGTCCCAGCGGTACAGCCGGCTCCGCCAGGAACCCGGTCCCTGCGGAGTCGGAGTGGGCGTACCGCGACCGTGCGCGCGGCCGGCCGCGCCCGGCTGATCACCGGGCGCGGCGTCGGCACTCGACGCGGAATGCGCGAGGGCCTGCTTGGGGCTGGTCACTGGCCGAGCACGTCCTTGATCTCCGCGGTCGCCGCGTCCCAGCCCTCGTCGGCGCTCTTGCCCTTCTGCTCGACCTGGAGGATGCCGATGTCCGTGATCGCGGTGCCGATCGGCTGGTCCTTGGCGCCGTGGTACGTGGTCGGGATGGACTCGGCCGAGGCGGAGAAGATCTCCGTGATCGGCGCGTTCGAGAAGTACTCGGTGGTGGCGGCAGCCGGCTTCAGGGTGGAGTACGCCGACGGGGTCGACGGGAAGCTCGCCTGCTTGGCGAAGACCTTCGCCTGCTGCTCCGGCGCGGTCAGCCACTTCGCCAGGGCGACGGCCTCCTTCTGGTGCTTGCTGGCGGTCGGCACACCGAGGAACGAACCGCCCCAGTTGCCCGAGGTGGGAGCGACGGCCACGTCCCACTTGCCCTTGCCGGCGTCACCGGACTTCTCCAGGATGTAGCCGATCATCCAGGCCGGGCAGGCCACCGTGGCGAACGTGCCGTTCGCGTAGCCCTGGTCCCACGGCTTGTCGAACTGCTTGAGCTTCGCCGACATGTTGCTCGTCGCGACCTTCATGGCGATGTCCCACGACTTCTTCACACCCGCGGACTTGTCCCAGACGACGTTGCCGTCCTTGTCGTAGTACCGCTCGCTCTCGCCGTTGAGGACCGCGTTGTAGACGGAGGAGGCCGAGTCCACGAACTTGGTGCCGCTCGGCGCCTTCTTCATGTACTCCTTGCCCAGGGCGACGTACTTGTTCCAGTCGCCCTTCCACTGCGCGGCGAGCTTGGTGCGGTCCGTCTCCAGGCCGGCCTTCTCGAACAGGTCCTTGCGGTAGCAGATCGCCATCGGGCCGATGTCCGTGCCGAGCCCTATCAGCTTGCCGTCCTGCGTGGTGGCCTGGGCGTTCTTCCAGTCCAGCCACTGGGACTTGTCGACCTCCTTGCCGAGGTCCACGAACTTGGCGGCCTGCGTCTGCACCGCCTCGGTGATGTTGCCGACCTCGATGGCCTGGATGTCGTCGGTACCGGCGCCGGCCTGCAGCCGGGTGAGCACCTTCGGCCAGTAGACGTCGGTACGGGTGGTGACGTTCTCCTTGATGGTGATGTCGGGGTTGGCCTTCATGTACTCGTCGTAGAGGCCGGCCTGCTTGTAGCCGAAGGTGCCGAAGGTGCCGATGGTGAGGGTGGTCTTGCCACCGCCGCCGTTGCCACCGCCCCCGTTCG
Organism: Streptomyces sp. NPDC007808; assembly: GCF_042868655.1. NCBI lineage: Bacteria > Bacillati > Actinomycetota > Actinomycetes > Kitasatosporales > Streptomycetaceae > Streptomyces > Streptomyces sp. NPDC007808. Next base: position 1,018,174 of record NZ_JBIAEQ010000002.1, on the reverse strand, counting down.
AGGGGTCGTCCGAGTCCTCGGCGCAGCCGGCGAGCAGCCCTGTCGTCAGCGCGGCGACGACCGCGAGGGTCGTCATCCTGCGGGACCCGCGGGTACTCGTGCGCATTGCGTCCTCCTGTTGCCTGACGTGCCGACCCCCCGGCCAACGGCTTTGTTGGGCCCGTTGAAACGTCATCTTGCATCGCTGCGGCTCGGGCGGGGAACGTGCGGGATGTGTATGTGTCAGGTAGCGTGGGAGCGCTCCCACGCGTGATGTGTTGAAGGTTCGCCGGTCCGAGCGGGGGTGTCAAGGGAGTCGACGCGGAGAGATGCGTTCAGTTATCGGCCTGTTAACTGGACCCACTTGCGGCCGCCCGGCGATCGGGGCGAGGCGTCCGGGTCGCGGCGGAGGTCTTCGGGCGCCGGCACCGGCGGCGGTCACTCTCCCGCACGGGACTGTTAAATTCCAGGCCAGCGTGATGACGACGGCGGAAGGCGGGGCCCAATGGCAAGCCATGGAGCGCGGAGCCGCAGCGGCGGCCGGCCCACCCTCGAAGAGGTGGCGGCCCGCGCGGGCGTCGGCCGCGGCACCGTCTCCCGGGTGATCAACGGGTCGCCACGGGTCAGTGACGCCACGCGCGCGGCGGTGGAGGCGGCGGTGGCGGAACTCGGCTACGTCCCGAACACGGCGGCCCGTGCCCTGGCGGCGAACCGCACGGACGCGATCGCGCTGGTGGTCCCCGAACCGGAGACCCGGTTCTTCGCGGAACCGTACTTCTCGGACATGCTCAAGGGCGTCGGCGCCGAACTGGCCGACACCGAGATGCAACTGCTGCTGACCTTCGCGGGCAGCGACCGCGAACGGCGCCGACTGGCCCAGTACCTCGCGGCGCACCGCGTCGACGGGGTGCTCCTGGTCTCCGTCCACGCCGACGACCCCCTGCCGGACCTCCTGGCCCAGCTGGAGATCCCCGCGGTGATCAGCGGTCCCAGATCCGCCGCGGAGACCCTGACCTCGGTCGACTCGGACAACTACGGCGGCGCCCGCTCGGCCGTCGAGCACCTGGTGGCCCGCGGCCGCACCCGCATCGCCCACATCACCGGCCGCCTCGACGTCTACGGCGCCCAGCGCCGCGTCGACGGCTACCGCGACGCGATGAGCGACGCCGGGTACGGGATGGACGAGCGGCTGATCGAGGCGGGCGACTTCACCGAGGAGGGCGGTGCCCGGGCGATGGCGGCGCTCCTGGAGCGCTGCCCCGACCTGGACGCGGTCTTCGCGGCGTCCGACGTGACGGCGGCGGGCGCCCGGCAGGCGCTGCGCGAGGCGGGCCGCCGCATCCCCGACGACGTGGCCCTCGTGGGCTACGACGACTCGGCCATCGCCCGCCACCTGGACCCGCCGCTGACCAGCGTCCGCCAGCCCATCGAGGACATGGGCCGCCGGATGCTGGACCTCCTGCTCGCGGAGATCGCCGATCGCCGCCCGGCGGCCTCCCGGGGTCTGGAGCGCCCGCAGGTGGTGCTGGCCACGGAGTTGGTGACACGGGCGTCGTCATGACCGGCCACCCGCCGACGGCCTTGCGGACGGACTGCCGCCGGAGCCGGCCGACCGGCCCTCGCCGCGCGGCCCTGCGAGGCGAACCCGTGTCCCTGCAGGAATGACCGCGCACGGCCGCAGCACCCGGTCGCGCCACGAGACTCCCGGATCGGGTCGAGGCGGCCGGTGGGCATGAGCTCGGCGTGCCGGGCGACGGGATCGGACACCCCGCGCAGCCCGGCCCGTGTCGTGCCGGAAGATCACGGCACATGACGAAGGGCTGACCCGTTTTCACAGGTCAGCCCTTCGTTTCCAAGAGGGTGAGTGACGGGACTCGAACCCGCGACATCCTGGACCACAACCAGGTGCTCTACCAGCTGAGCTACACCCACCATGACCGGCGGTTGACTTCCGTGGAGTCCCCGACCGGCCGAGAAAAAGTGTACAGGGTCCGAAGGGGTGCTCGCGCACGGCTTTCGCGGCGCCCCTGTCCGGGCCTCTTGCGCACCTACTGAGCAGGCAGGACGTGCTTGGCGGCGATCGACTTCGCCGTGTCGGAGTCCGGCCCGGGCTGCGGTACGAAGACGGCCTCGCGGTAGTAGCGGAGTTCGGCGATGGACTCGCGGATGTCGGCGAGGGCGCGGTGGTTGCCGTTCTTCTCGGGGCTGTTGAAGTACGCGCGCGGGTACCAGCGGCGGGCCAGCTCCTTGATCGAGGAGACGTCGACGATCCGGTAGTGCAGGTAGTCCTCCAGCGTCGGCATGTCGCGCAGCAGGAAGCCGCGGTCCGTGCCGACGGAGTTGCCGCACAGCGGGGCCTTGCCGGGTTCCTTCACATGCTCGCGTACGTACGCCAGGACCTGCTCCTCGGCGTCGGCCAGCGTCGTGCCGCCGGGCAGTTCGGCGAGCAGGCCGGACGCGGTGTGCATCTGACGCACCACCTCCGGCATCGTCTCCAGCGCCGAGTCGGGCGGGCGGATGACGATGTCCACGCCCTCGCCGAGGACGTTCAGCTCGGAGTCGGTGACGAGGGCGGCAACCTCGATGAGCGCGTCGTCGGACAGCGAGAGGCCGGTCATCTCGCAGTCGATCCACACCATGCGATCGTTCATGCGACCACCCTACGGCCGACCTCCGTGTGCGAGCTGCCCGGCGTCGCGCCGGCGGAACGCCGGGTGGTCGAGCGCACTCGGCCCACCCGGCGTTCCAGGGTCCATCTCACGAACCGCTGCGCTGCCCCGGCAGGCTCGCGCGGCCCGCGTACGCCTCGCGGCCGTTGTCCGACGGGACCGACAGCGACGCCGAGCTCCCGATGGTGCTCGGGGCCGGTGTGCGGCGGGTCTGCATCGGAACCGGACCGCCCTCGGAGTACGGGGACGGCGGCGGGCCCGAGGGTGCCGGGGCGTGGCCCAGCGCGGGCTCGGCGTCCGTCGGCCTGTCGCCCTGGGGGCGCCGTGCCCGGTACGCCGCGCGGTAGGCGGCGGGCGACGAGCCCAGTTGGCGGCGGAAGTGACCGCGCAGTGCCACCGGTGAGCGGAAGCCGCAGCGACCCGCGACCTCGTCCACCGAGTAGTCCGACGTCTCCAGCAAACGCTGCGCCTGCAGCACCCGCTGGGTGATCAGCCACTGCAGCGGCGCGCTGCCCGTCAGCGAACGGAAGCGGCGGTCGAACGTCCGGCGGCTCATGTACGCGCGTGCCGCCAGCGTCTCCACGTCGAACTGCTCGTGGAGGTGCTCCAGCGCCCAGGCGACGACCTCGGCCAGCGGGTCGGCGCCGATCTCCTCCGGTAAAGACCTGTCGAGGTAGCGCTCCTGACCGCCGGAACGACGCGGCGGGACCACCAGACGGCGGGCCAGGGCCCCGGCCGCCTCGTTGCCGTGGTCCGTCCGCACGATGTGGAGACAGAGATCGATTCCGGCCGCCGTACCCGCCGATGTAAGGACGTCTCCGTCGTCGACGAAGAGCTCCCTCGGATCCACGTGTACCGACGGGTAGCGCTTGGCCAGTGTCGGTGCGTACATCCAGTGCGTCGTCGCGGGACGGCCGTCCAGCAGGCCGGCCGCGGCCAGCACGAAGGCGCCGGTGCACAGTCCGACGATGCGGGCGCCTTCCTCGTGCGCGCGACGCAGCGCGTCGAGCGCCTCCTCCGGTGGCGGTGAGGTGATCGAGCGCCAGGCCGGCACGACGACCGTGCCCGCCCGCGATATCGCCTCCAGGCCATGTGGTGCGGTGAGTTCCAGGCCCCCTGTGGTCCGCAGTGGGCCTTCCTCGCCGCCGCACACCAACAAGCGGTAGCGCGGCACGCCGGCGTCCTGGCGGTCGATCCCGAACACCGACAACGGTATGGAACTCTCGAAGATGGGGCCGCCGCTGAACAGCAGCACCGCGACGATCTCCTTGCGGCGTCGTCCGGAAAGCTTCCGGGCCGCAGCTTCCGGCGCGGCAGTGGAGTCGTGGCTCATACTGCTAAGCCCCCCTCGGTGGTCGCGGCTCCTCGGTCGTGTCGCTCCTGCACGTTTCCCCTTGGTCCTGCACGAGTCCCCCGCCGTAACAGTCAAGATCGAATCTACTGGGTCGTGTCACGCCGCAATGGCCGGTTCGGCACCCGGCGCATTGTCGACTTGGCAACTTGGCGTGAAGCATTCGATCACGAAGCGTTGCACTCCCGAGCCGTGCAGGGAAGTGCGCCTCGTGGCGGTGGCCAATCCACGTAGGGTGCGCAGGGCCCCGGAGACCCTTTCCGTGCAGGTGGAACGGGGGTTGGGGGGTGTTGTGAGGGGGTGATGAGCGCCTGCTGGAAGTTGGCTGAAAAGCAACGTTCCCGTGCATCGAAACCGGTCAGCCGACCGGTGTATTTCCCCCAGTGTGACGTCCGCCTCTGTGAGCCCCGGTTCCGGTCCTGTGATGGCGACCGCGACGGGATGTCGACTGGGTGACCCGATCCTCGTCCTTCATGCGCGCCGCACCGCGTTCCGACTCGCGCAGCAGTACGCGGCAGACGGCCGTCACGGCCGCGAGACCGAGGGCCGTGCCCGCGGCGCCGGCCAGGGAGGTGCCGTACCAGAGGAGGACCACCGGGACCAGGACGCAGCTGAAGACCGCCCACCGGACCACGGTGGCGCTGTCCTCGGAGGGGGTGCGGGGTCCGGTCATGGATGCGTGCTCCTGGGCTCCCTGGGCGGTGGACACGGTGATCAACGCCGGTTCGAGCGGTCGGTCACTGGTGCGGGGCCGTCCCGGTGGCGGTCATGACCGTACCGGCGAGTGAATCCTGTGCAAACCGCCTGTACACCGCAGCAACCATTGCGTTACGGGCGTCCCCTCGTGCATGCTCCCTGGAACCCGCACCGACCGTGAGCGGAGACCTGGGTTAAGGAGGCGTGCCGCCGTACCCTTGGGGTATGGGGTTGGGAAGACCGTTCCCGGACACAGCTCCGCCGCACACTGCTGGATCCGTCAGCGAGCTCCGCTCGCGGGCCCACCCATAAAGGATCAATACGCCGAGACAGCCATGGCCGGTCACGAATTCTTCGAACCCGCGGACCGCAAGCGGCCGGTCGCCGATCCCACGGCGGCCGATCCCCTGGCGGCGGATGAGCCACGCCACGCCTGCGATCCGGCTTTCAAGCACGGGGTCGTCGTCGGCTTCGACGGCTCCACCTCCAGTGAGCGCGCCCTCGCGTACGCCATCGGCATGGCCCATCGCTCCGGGTCGGGCCTGATCATCGTCCATGTGGCCAACCGGCTGCCCACCACGGTGTGGGCGGGCTGCGAGCCGCCGGTCTTCGTCGACGTCCCGGACCACCGCACCGAGGTGCTGGGCCTCGAACTCGCCTGTGCCGACTATCTCGCCGAGGTGCCCTGGATCCTCGTCGAGCGCGGCGGCGACATCTGCCACGAGCTGGAGGAGGTCGGGCGGGAGTACGAGGCGGACGCGATCGTCGTCGGCTCCACGCACGGTCTCGTCGGGCGGATCTTCGGCTCCGTCGCCGGGCGGCTCGCGAAGCGGGCGAAGCGGCCCGTCGTTGTCATTCCGTAACTCGTCGTAGGCCCAGGTGAGATGGCGCCTGGGAAGCGGCGGACTCCTTGGCGTCATGCGTGAATCTACCGGCGCGTAGAGGTGTTTGTGCCTTTGTGAAGGGCATATATCGCTCACCGCACAACTGCACATGCATGAAGGGAGCCCGCCGTGGACAACGACGTCTCCGCGGGAAGCGCAACCACCACCGTGGTCGGCCGACTCGCCCTGGGCATCACCCTGTTGGCCTTCGGGCTGGGGTACACCGGTGTGATCGACGGGGTGTCGGCTGCTGACGCCGTATCAATCGCCCAGTACGTGGGCGGTATTGCCCTCTTCCTCGCCGGGCTGATGGCCCTGCGCGACCATGACACCGCCAACGGGACCGCGTTCGTGGCGCTCGGTGCCCTCTGGTTCACCTGGGCCGTCTCGGCCGACGCGGCGGTCTCCGACAACGCGGCGGGGCTCTTCCTGCTGCTGTTCGCCCTCGTGGCACTGACCCTCACGCTCGCCGGTGGCGACCAGCTCGGTCAGGGCGCTTACGGGCTGTTCTTCGTGTCCCTGCTGCTCATGGCGGTCGCCCACTTCGCCGACGGCGACGTACTCGCCAAGGCGGGCGGCTGGTTCGCCGTCGCCGCGGGGGCGGTGGCCTGGTACGCCGCGACCGCGGCCCTGGCGCACTGGCCCACCGTGCTTCCTCGACGCGCTGCGGGCCGGGGAGTGACGGCCACCGGTTAGCCGCGCCGGCTGGGGGGTTGGGCGGCTCCCCGGCGATATGAACGGACCCCCCGTGAATGGTGGCATCACGTGGGGGTCCGTTCCTGTTTCGTGGGCCTCCGCGGGTGCGTGGGGGTCGCTCGCGCCCACGCGGCGGAGTCGCAGACCGATACGGCCCCGCGCCCCTGGAGACCAGGGTGCTACTCGACCGTCACCGACTTGGCGAGGTTCCGGGGCTTGTCGATGTCCCGGCCCAGGGCCAAGGCCGTGTGGTAGGCGAGGAGTTGCAGCGGGATGCCCATCAGGATCGGGTCCAGCTCGTCCTCGTTCTTCGGGACCACGATCGTCTGGTCGGCCTTCTCCTGGTGCTGGTGGGCGACCGCGAGGATCTTGCCGCTGCGGGCCTTGATCTCCTCCATGGCGGCGCGGTTCTTCTCCAGCAGGTCGTCGTCGGGGACGATCGCGACCGTCGGGAGGGCGGGCTCGATCAGGGCCAGCGGGCCGTGCTTGAGCTCGGAGGCGGGGTAGGCCTCGGCGTGGATGTAGGAGACCTCCTTGAGCTTCAGGGAGGCCTCGCGGGCGACCGGGTAGCCCCGCACACGGCCGATGAAGAGCATCGAGCGGGCGTCGGCGTACTCCTGGGCCAGCTTCTTGATCTCCTCCTCCTGCTCCAGCATCTCGGCGATCTGGGCGGGCAGCTTGCGCAGGCCCTCGATGATCCGCTTGCCGTCGCGCACGGAGAGGTCGCGGGTGCGGCCCAGGTGCAGCGCGAGGAGGGCGAAGGCGACCGTGGTGTTGGTGAAGCACTTCGTCGAGACGACGCAGACCTCGGGGCCGGCGTGGACGTAGATCCCGCCGTCGGCCTCGCGGGCGATCGCCGAACCCACGACGTTCACGATGCCCAGGACCCGGGCGCCCTTGCGCTTCAGCTCCTGGACGGCCGCCAGGACGTCGTACGTCTCACCGGACTGGGAGACGGCGATGTAGAGCGTGTCGGGGTCCACGACCGCGTTGCGGTAGCGGAACTCGGAGGCGGGCTCGGCGTCCGCGGGGATGCGGGCCAGCTCCTCGATCATCTGGGCGCCGATCATGCCCGCGTGGTACGAGGTGCCGCAGCCGAGGATCTTCACCCGGCGGATCCGGCGCGCCTCGCGGGCGTCCAGGTTGAGGCCGCCGAGGTGCACGGTGGAGAAGCGGTCGTCGATGCGGCCGCGCAGCACGCGGTCCACGGCGTCGGCCTGCTCGTGGATCTCCTTGTGCATGTAGGTGTCGTGGCCGCCCATGTCGTAGGAGGCGGCCTCCCACTCGACGGTGGTGGGCTCGGCCGTGGTGCGGGTGCCCTCCGTCGTGTAGGTGCGGAAGTCGTCGGCCTTGAGGGTGGCCATCTCGCCGTCGTCGAGGGTCACTATCTGCCGGGTGTGGGCGACCAGCGCGGCGATGTCCGAGGCGACGAACATCTCCTTCTCGCCGATGCCGAGGACGACCGGGGAGCCGTTGCGGGCGACGACGATGCGGTCCGGGAAGTCGGCGTGCAGCACGGCGATGCCGTACGTGCCCTCGATGAGCCGGAGGGTCTCGCGGACCTTGTCCTCCAGCTTCTCCGCCTGCGAGCGGGCGATGAGGTGGACGAGGACCTCGGTGTCGGTCTCCGACAGGAACTCGACGCCGTCCGCCTCCAGCTTGCGGCGCAGGTCGGAGGCGTTGTCGATGATGCCGTTGTGGACGACGGCGACCTTGCCCTCGGCGTCCAGGTGCGGGTGGGCGTTCAGGTCGGAGGGGGCGCCGTGGGTGGCCCAGCGGGTGTGGGCGATGCCAGTCGTGCCCTTGAAGCGCGCCGGGACCTTGGCCTCCAGGTCACGGACGCGGCCCTTGGCCTTGACCGTCTTCAGGCCGGCCGCCTTCGGGGAGGTGACGGCGATGCCCGCCGAGTCGTAGCCGCGGTACTCCAGGCGCTGCAGGCCCTCCAGCAGCAGGGGAGCCACGTCACGCTTCCCGATGTATCCGACGATTCCGCACATATATATACGTATTCCTAGCCGTAGACGATGCGCCGCAGCTGCCGGAGCGAAAGGTCCGGCGGTGCCACCGCGCGATACTTGAGATCCGCCTCGATCCGCTCGAAGATCGTCGCGTTGACCAGGCCCTGAGCCTGGAGCTCGCGGTGGCGGCGACGGACGTAGTCCTCGGTCGTCTCGTCGAAGTAGGCGAGCACGTCCTGGATCACCCGCAGCGCCTCGCCCCTGCTCAGGGGCGTGGACCGCGTCAGGTGATCGACAAGTTCCTCGTGCACCCGGTAGATCCTGGGGTACCGGAGCCGGTTTCGCAAGAAACCTGCCCGATTTCGGGCAGGTGCCCGGGGTGGCGCGTATCCCGTCGCCCGGGGGGCGATTTTCGGGCGTCATGGACATTCTTCCTCGCGCGGGGGCGCGGGGGGCGCGCTGATCACGGTGGCCCGCAGGGCCGGGCAGGCGGGGCCGGGCAGGCGGGCCGTACTACATCCGCTTGAGGACGGCCTGCTTGGCCAGGCTGAACTCCTCTTCCGTCAGTACGCCCGTGCGGTGCAGCTCGCCGAGCTCGCGCAGACGGCGCAGGAGGGCGTCGTGGTCGTCCTCGGGGGGCGCGGCCGGGGCCGGCAGCGCCGGTGGCGCGTCCTGCGCGGCCGCGGCCGCGGCCGTGGCGGTGGCTGTGGCCGGGTGCGGGAGGCGGGCCTGGACCGCCGCCGCGACCAGGGCCATCAGCGGGTCCTTCTTGAAGCCCCACAGCTCCACGGAGTTGTGGTCGTACTTGGGCGGCGCCTTGGTGGGCGCGTTGCGCACGGTGAAGCGGAGGCAGCCGTTCTCCAGGCCCACCGCCGGCTGCCACTCCACGGCCGCGATGTCGGCCAGGGGGAGGGAGCGGGTCCCGGCGGCGGCCTTGGCGTCCTCCGTCTTCCAGTTCCACTCCAGCCGGACCTGCTCGCCGTCGAAGCTCGCGGTGCCGTCCCCGGCGGAGACCGACAGCGGCACCGCGGGGCCCGGCAGCAGGAACTCATCGACCGGGTCGGCGGGGACCCGGTCGAGCAGCAGGGCGCCTCGCACCTCGTCCGCGACGTACTCCGCGACGCCGTACCGGTCGGACTCGACGATCAGCTGATACGGGTCGTGGGGCTCGGTGAGCCGGCCGCCGGTGGCGTGCAGCAGCGGGTCGGCGCCGTCGCGCAGGCGCAGCCTGAGACGCCCGGCCTTCTTGCCCTGCTCGAAGGAGACCCCCGCCAACGCCCCCAGCGGCACGACCAGTTCACCCAGCGTCCTGCGGAACAGACTCACGGACTTGTCCCGTCCGGGGATCAGGCGCAGGGCGTCGCCGTCGAAGACCCATGTGCCGTCCTTCTGGATGATTTCCGCCATGGGGTGGATTGTTCCACCAGTCTCACGAGAGAGTGGTCCAGACCTCTTGGGGCTCAACGGCTCATGGAAGGGACACGCTTGTGAGAGCTGGCCGTGTGAGACAGCACCACAGAACGCTTCGCCTTCTCGGTTCCCTGCTGCTGGTCGCGACGGGCGTCTGCCTGACAGGCGCGGCTCCCCCACCACCGGCATCCTCCGCCCCGCTCGACCGCGTGGTCCCCGCGCCCGCGTCGGTCGCCCCCGGCGGATCCCCGTACCGCATCACCCCCGGCACCCGCATCCGCGTCGACGACTCCCCCGAGGCGCGCCGGATCGGCGAGTACCTCGCCACAGTCCTGCGCCCCTCCACCGGCTACCGCCTCCCCGTCACCACCCACACCGGCGGCGGCATCCGGCTGCGCCTGGCCGAGGGCGCGTTCGGCACCGAGGGCTACCGCCTCGACAGCGGCCGCAAGGGCGTCACCATCACCGCCGCGAAGCCCGCCGGCCTCTTCCACGGCGTGCAGACGCTGCGCCAGCTGCTCCCGGCGGCCGTCGAGAAGGACTCCGTGCAGCCGGGCCCCTGGCTGGTCGCGGGCGGCACGATCAAGGACACCCCGCGCTACGGCTGGCGCGGCGCCATGCTCGACGTCTCCCGGCACTTCTTCACCGTCGACCAGGTCAAGCGCTACATCGACCAACTCGCCCTCTACAAGATCAACAAGCTGCATCTGCACCTCAGCGACGACCAGGGCTGGCGCATCGCCGTCGACTCCTGGCCGCGCCTGGCGACCTACGGCGGCTCGACGCAGGTCGGCGGCGGCCCCGGCGGCCACTACAGCAAGGCCGACTACAAGGAGATCGTCCGGTACGCGTCCGCCCGCTACCTGGAGGTCGTCCCCGAGATCGACATGCCCGGCCACACGAACGCGGCGCTCGCCTCCTACGCCGAGCTGAACTGCGACGGCGTGGCGCCCCCGCTGTACACCGGCACCGAGGTCGGCTTCAGCTCGCTGTGCGTCGGCAAGGACATCACGTACGACTTCGTGGACGACGTGATCCGGGAGCTCGCCGCGCTCACGCCGGGCCGGTACCTGCACATCGGCGGGGACGAGGCGCACTCCACCAGCCACCAGGACTATGCGGCGTTCATGGAGCGGGTGCAGCCCATCGTCGCCGAGTACGGAAAGACGGTGGTCGGCTGGCACCAGCTGACCGGGGCGACTCCGGCGCAGGGGGCGCTCGCCCAGTACTGGGGGCTCGACGGTACGAGTGCCGAGGAGAAGGCGCAGGTGGCGAAGGCCGCACGGAACGGGACGGGGATCGTTCTCTCGCCCGCCGACCGGATCTACCTGGACATGAAGTACACGGCCGACACCGAGCTGGGCCTGGACTGGGCGGGCCTGGTGGAGGTACGGCGGTCCTACGACTGGGATCCGGGCGACTACCTGCCGGGGGCGCCCGCTTCGGCCATCAGGGGTGTGGAGGCACCGCTGTGGACGGAGACGATCACGAAGTCCGCGGACATCGAGTACATGGCCTTCCCGAGACTGGCGGGCGTGGCCGAGCTGGGCTGGTCGCCGGCCTCCACGCATGACTGGGACGGCTACCGGCTGCGGCTCGCCGCGCAGGGGCCGCGGTGGGAGGCGCTGGGGATCGGGTACTACCGGTCGCCGCAGGTCCCCTGGCCCGCCGCGCGGGGCTGACATGCCGACGGGCACCCCGGAGGACCGTACTCCGGGGTGCCCGCCCGTCCGTGGGGGCCGTTGATCACAGCCCCGCGATGGGGTTCTTCAGGGTGCCGACCAGCTGCAGGGCGCCGGCCGGGTCCGACAGGTCGACCATCTGCTGGTTGTTGCGCAGCTGGAGGCGGTTGAGGCACGACAGCGCGAACTCGGGGGCGAACATGTCGTACTGCGCGAACTTGTCGGCCAGCTCGGGCACCGAGCGCTGGTAGTCCCGGGTGACTTCGGCGACCGTGCGCCAGAAGTCGTCCTCCTCCAGGATCCCCTCGGCGGCGAGGTTCGCGGCGAGGAAGCGGAAGAAGCAGTCGAAGACGTCTGTGAAGACGGACAGCAGCTTCGTGTCCTCGGGCACGTCCACCCGGACCCGCTCGACCGTCGGCGGCAGCACCGCGTCCGGGTCCATGACGGCGATCTCCTCGGCGATGTCCTTGTAGATCGCGCGCTCGACGACGCCGTCCTTCAGGACGAGGATCACGTTCTCGCCGTGCGGCATGAAGACCAGGTCGTAGGCGTAGAAGCTGTGCAGCAGGGGAGTGAAGTACGCCTTCAGGTACCGGCGCAGCCACTCCGTCGGGGCCAGCCCCGACCGCTCGATCAGCGCGCCCGCGAAGGAGGCGCCCTCGTGGTCGACGTGGACGAGGGAGGCCATCGTGGCCAGCGACTCGCCCTCCTTCAGCTGCGGCACCGGGCTCTCGCGCCACAGCGCGGCCAGCATCTTGCGGTACGGCGAGTAGCGGTCCGTCGCCGCCTCGTACTCCAGGTGCCGGTAGCCCACGGCGGCGCGTTCGCGGATGATCGACAGACCGGTGGACCGCAGGACCGGGTCGTTGTCGATGAGCTGGACCAGCCAGTCGTTGATCGCGGGAGTGGCCTCCATGTAGGCGGCCGACAGTCCGCGCATGAAGCCCATGTTGATGACGGACAGGGCCGTCTTCACGTAGTGCTTCTCGGGGCTGGTGCGGTTGAAGAACGTCCGGATGGACTGCTGGGCCAGGTACTCGTCGTCGCCCTCGCCCAGGACGACGAGGTGGCGGCGGGCGACCTCGGCGGCGAAGGTGACGGCGAGCTTGTTCCACCACTGCCACGGGTGGACGGGGATGAGGAGGTAGTCGGCGGGGTCGAGGTCCTGCTCGCGCAGGACGCCGTGGAAGCGCTCGACGGTCTCCTCGCCCAGCTCCTGCCGTACGAAGGTCTCGTACTCGATGCCGACACCGGCCGTGAACGCGGCACGCGAGCGGTGGGCCGCGAGCCAGACCAGGCGGACGGGGCTCGCCGTCTCGGGGGCGTACGCGAGGTACTCGTGGATGCCGAAGCCGAGCCGCCCGTTGTTGGCCACGAAGCAGGGGTGGCCCTCGGTCATACCGGTCTCGATGGCCTGGAAGCCGGACCCGACCAGCTCGGCGACCGTAACCTGCGGCTTGGTGAGCTTGTAGCAGGTGCCGGAGAGGGTGGAGGAGATCTCCTCCAGGTAGACGGGCAGGATCTCGTCGCTCAGGCCGAGCGACTTCTGCAGCTCGATGAAGAAGTCCAGCGCGGCGAGCGGGAGTTCGGACCCGTCACGGTGGCGGGTGATCGAGTCGGCGTCGACCTGCCAGTGGTCCAGGGCGCGGATCACGGCCGTGAAGGTGTACCGCGTCAGGCCGTCGTCGCTGCGGACGACGTACGTGCCGTCGTCGCCGGCCTCCGGCGTGATCAGGCGCTCGTGCGCGAACTCGGCGAGCGCCTTGCGGATCAGGAGGCGGTTGGCCCGCGCCCAGCGGTGGGGGGACAGATGCGCCACGGCGTCGGACAGGGTCATACGGCTACTCCTCGGGCGGCCTCGAACTGCTCACGGGTGCAGAAGCTCAGCAACGCCTTCTTCTCCGGCTTCTGGATCTCGCGCTCGGGCACGAAACCGACGGCCTCGTTCAGGGCGTGGACGGCCTTGTTGGAGACGTCGGGCTCCACGACGACGCGCCGCACCTGGGGGTCCTCGAACAGGTGCGCCATCACGGCGGTGATGACGGACCTCGTGAACCCGTGCACGGGCTTGTCGGTCGCGGGGGTGAGGAAGTGCATGCCGACGTCACCCGGCTGGGGCTCGTACAGGCCGACCAGCTCCCGGTGGGCGGGGTCGTACTTCTCCATCAGGAAGGCGGGAACGCCGTCCTCGTCGAGGCCGAGCAGGGCGTGGTGGTGCTCGTCGGCCGCGATCTCCATGTAGGCACGCTCGACGTCCTCCAGCCGCGCGTCCTGCATCATCCAGAAGGCCGCCTTGGGATGGGTCACCCAGGCGTGCAGGAGCTCGGCGTCCTGCAGGGGGTCGAGGGGGCGGAACGTGAACGTCATACGGAGAACTCCTGGAACGCGATCGTCTTCTCGACGGGGTAGTACTCGGTGCCGAGCAGCTCGCGGATGATGTACGCGTTCCGGTACGGGCCCATGCCCAGGTCGGGGCTGGTGATGCTGTGCGTGTGCACGCCGGCGTTCTGCAGGAACACGCCGCGGCCGGTGACGTCGACGGCGTAGTTGCGGGCGACGTCGAAGTTGCCCTGGGAGTCGTAGACCAGGCGGTCCTTGACGGGTGCCAGGAACTCGGGCTCGGCGTACTTGTAGCCGGTCGCCAGGACGAGACCCTGCGAGTTGAGCTCGAAGTCCTTGCGCTGCTCCTCCTGGCGGAAGCCGAGGGTGTACGTGCCGTTCTCGTACACCGCGCTGGTCAGGGCGGAGTTGGTGAGCAGCCGGGTGGGGACCGGGCCGCCGAGGTTCTTCTGGTAGAGCAGGTCGAAGATCTCGTTGATCAGGTCGCCGTCGATGCCCTTGAACAGGCCCTTCTGCTCGGCGGTGAGCCGGTAGCGGGTGGCCTCCGGCAGCTCGCGGAAGTAGTCGACGTACTCCGGTGACGTCATCTCCAGCGTGAGCTTGGTGTACTCCAGCGGGAAGAAGCGCGGGGAGCGGGTGACCCAGTTCAGCCGGTAGCCGTGGACGTCGATCTCGCTGAGCAGGTCGTAGTAGATCTCGGCGGCCGACTGGCCGGAGCCGACCAGGGTGATCGAGTCCTTCTTCTGCAGCTCCGCCTTGTGCTGGAGATAGCGGGAGTTGTGGATGAAGTCGCCGCCCAGGCCCCGGCACGCCTCGGGTATGTGGGGCGGGGTGCCCGTACCGAGGACCAGGTGGCGGGCGCGGTAGGTGTCACCGGCGGCGGTGTGCACGACGTACAGCTCGTCCTCGTAGCGGACTTCCGTCACCGTCGTGCCGAAGCGGATGCTGCTCAGCTGGTTCGCGGCCCAGCGGCAGTAGTCGTCGTACTCGACCCGCAGCGGGTAGAAGTTCTCGCGGATGTAGAACGAGTACAGCCGGCCCTTCTCCTTCAGGTAGTTCAGGAAGGAGTACGGCGAGGTCGGGTCCGCCAGGGTGACCAGGTCCGACATGAACGGCGTCTGCAGGTGGGCGCCGTCCAGGAACATGCCCGCGTGCCACTCGAAGTCCGGCTTGGACTCCAGGAAGACACCGTCGAGCTCGTCGATCGGCTCGGTCAGGCAGGCGAGGCCGAGGTTGAACGGGCCGAGCCCGATCCCCACGAAGTCATGAGTCGCAGGAAAAGAGGACGGGTTTTCAGGACGCGCGGTCAAGGGACTCTCCCAGGTACTGCTCGGCGTGGCCGGCGATCAGGTCGAGGACGGCGGCGATGTCGGCCGCCTTCGTCTCGGGGTTGAGCAGGGTGAACTTCAGGTAGTGGCGGGCGCCCACCTTGGTGCCCGCGACCACGGCGTCGCCGGAGGCGAACAGGGCCTTGCGGGCGTACAGGTTGGCGCGGTCGATCTCGGCCGGGTCGGTGACGGCCGCCGGGATGTAGCGGAAGACCAGGGTGGAGAGGGTCGGCTCGACCACGACGTCGAAACGCGGGTCGGCGGCCAGCAGCTTCCAGCCCTCCACGGCCAGGTCGCAGACCTCGTCGAAGAGCTGCCCGATGCCGTCGGCGCCCATGGTCCGCAGGGTCACCCACAGCTTGAGGGCGTCGAAGCGGCGGGTGGTCTGGAGGGACTTGTCGACCTGGTTGGGGATGCGCTCGTGCACCATGCGGCGCGGGTTGAGGTACTCCGCGTGGTAGGTGGCGTGGCGCAGGGTCGAGGCGTCGCGGACCAGCACGGCGGAGGAACTCACCGGCTGGAAGAAGGACTTGTGGTAGTCGACGGTGACCGAGTCGGCACGCTCGATGCCGTCGATGCGGTGCCGGTACTTGAGGCTCGCGAGCAGACCGCAGCCGTACGCCGCGTCCACGTGCATCCAGGCGCCGAACTGCTCGCACAGCTCGGCGATCTCGGGCAGCGGGTCGATGGACCCGAAGTCGGTGGTGCCGGCGGTGGCGACGACCGCCATGGGGACGAGGCCGTCCTTCCGGCAGCGCTCCAGCTCGTGGGCGAGGGCGACGGTCTGCATGCGCTTGTCGTGGTCGACCGGGATGGAGACCACGGCGTCCTGGTCCAGGCCGAGCAGTTTCGCCGACTTCTTCACGCTGAAGTGGCTGACCTCGGAGGCGAAGATGCGCAGGTCGGCGAAGGAGTTGCTCTTCGCCTCCTCGCGGGCCAGGAGCAGGGCTTGGAGGTTGGACTGGGTGCCCCCGGAGGTGAAGACGCCGTCGGCGTTCTCGCCCAGCCCTATGCGCTCCGTCGTCCAGTCGATGAGCCTGCGCTCGATGAGGGTGCCGCCGGCCGACTGGTCCCAGGTGTCCAGCGAGGAGTTGACGGCGGAGAGGATCGCCTCGCCGAGCACGGCCGGGATGACGACCGGGCAGTTGAGGTGGGCGAGGTAGCGGGGGTGGTGGAAGTAGATCGCGTCCCGGAGGTAGACGTCCTCGAGCTCGTCGAGGACCGCGGCGGTGTCCAGCAGCGGCTTGTCGAGGTCGATCGCGTCGATGGTGGGGGCGAGGTCGTCGACCGTGACGCCGGTGAACGGACGGTCGGTGGTGGCGAGTTTGGCCGCCACCCGCTCGATGCCTTCGGTCACGGAACGGCGGTACTGCTCCGCGGTCGTGTCGTTGAGCAGGTGCGAGCGCATGGGGAGGTCCTCCGGTGGGGACGGGCCGTGGGTGCTGTGGGGAATGAAGGGTTCAACTTAGGTTAGCCTAACCTAAGTGACCTTGGATGAGGGCGGCATCAAGGGTGACTGCGATCACTTCGGTCGCAGTGGACGCCCAATTGCCTTGGTTTCGTGGGCGCTCAGCCCTGCTCGCGCAGCTGTTCCTCGGTCAGCCCCTGGCGCCAGTACCCCACGAAGGTGACCCGCCGGCGGTCGACGCCGCGCTCGCCGACGAAGTGCCGGCGCAACGCCTTCACGCTGCCGGACTCGCCCGCGATCCAGACGTACGGGTGCTCGGCGGCGGGGAGCCGGGCGGCGCGGATCGCGTCGAGGGCCATGGGGGAGCCCTCGGCGCGGGTCTCCTCCCGGACCAGCCAGGTGATCTCCGCGTCCGCCACGGTCACCATGTCCTGCATGGCCCCGGCGTCGTGCACCTCCAGCCAGACCCGGGCGCGGGTGCCGACGGGCAGGGCTTCGAGGATGGCCGAGACGGCGGGTACGGCGGTCTCGTCGCCCCAGATCACCACCAGGTCGGTGTCCGCCGGCGGCCGGAACCGGATCGCCCGGTTGTCGGCGATCGCCGGGCCGAGCAGCAGGACCCGGTCACCCGCGGCGGCGCGAGCGGCCCACCGCGAGGCGGGGCCGGCCGGGGTGTGCAGGACGAAGTCGATGTCGATCTCGTCGGGGTCCCGGCGCATCGCGCGCAGCGTGTACGACCGCATCACGGCCCGTACGTCGTCCGGGAGTTCACGCCAGCCCTGCCACCAGCCGTCACCGAGCTCCAGGGGAACCCGCGGCTCGCTCTGGCCCGGATGCGGCAGGAACAGCGACAGGGACTGGTCGTGCCCGTCGGAGAAGAAGTACCGCAGATCGTCCCCGCCGAAGGTGACCCGGACCATGGACGGACCGAGCCGCCGCGTCCGTACGACGTGCAGGGAGAAGAACCGGAACGGGGCGGCTACGGCTGTGGTCATGGGGTAACTCCTGAATCGGCGTCAGGGGTGCCTGCCCGGGGGCCGCGGATCGGTGTGCGGCTCCGTCGCGTGGGCGCGGGCGGCCGCGGCGGCCCACGGCTCCCCGGGCGGCTGGGGCCTGGTCAGCTGACCTTCTTGGCCTTCTCGATGGCCTCGGCGAGGCTGGTGAGCAGCGGCGTGCACTTGGCGTACGAGAGGATCGGCTCGGGCGAACGGCCGATGACCTGACCGGCCTTGACCGCCGGCAGCTTCTTCCAGGTCGCCTCGGTGATGTCGGCCGGCTGGATGGTCGAGGAGCGGTCGTCCATCATGATGATGTCGGCCGGGTACTTGTCGACGTTCTCCCAGCTCAGCGACTCGTACCAGCCGCCGCCCGGCTTCTTGGCGCTCTCCGGCGGCTCGACGAAGTTCACGCCGAGGGCCTTGAAGTACTCCAGGTCGATGGAGAGGTTGGTGCCGGAGACGTAGAACAGGTCCTGGCTCGCGGAACCGGCCATCACCTTGATCTCGGGGCGGGCCTTCGCGGCCTTGCGCAGCCGCTCCGCCGCCGCCTCGAAGTCCTTCTTGGACTGGGCGACCTTGTCGGCCTTCAGGTCCGCGCCGAGGGACTCGGCCAGCTCCCACATCCGCTCCAGCGGCTTGGTCAGCTGGCGGTCGTAGGCGGAGATGGCCGCGCTCGGGGCGAGCTTGGCGATCTTGTCCTTGGACGCCTCGGGGACGTACCAGAGGGTGCCGGCGCTGTCGAAGGTCGTGGAGATGAGGACCTCGGGGGCGAACGCCGCGTACTTCTCGACGTTGAACTGGTCCCAGACGTTGCCGAAGACGGTCAGCTTGCTGACGTCCATGTCGCCGGCCTGCACGTCGGCCTTGCCGTCCTGCGTCTTGGTGGGCCCGAAGACGCCCTTGACCTCGATGCCGTAGTCGTACAGGGCGGCCGCGACGCCGACGAAGGCGACGATCTTCGTGGGCACCTTGTCGAGCTTCACGGTGGTCCCGCGGTCGTCCTTGAACGTCCAGGGGCCGGACTTGGCGGCCGTCGTGGCGTCGTCCGAACCACCGTTCTTGGCGTCGCCGTCCCCGCAGGCTGCGAGCACGGCCCCGAGGCCGAGGGCGCCGCCGGCGGCGAGGACGCCGCGACGGGTGAGGTGGGTGGCTCTGGCGTTGGACATGGCTACGCTGCTTTCGAACAGGGCGGATCACCCGCGGACAATTCGAAGGTAGGTTAGCCTAACCTGAGCTGATGTCCAGTGGCGGGGGCCTTGCTTTCCCAACCGGGTGTGCCCTGCGAGGCCCGGCGTCTCAGCCTGCGAGGCCCAACTTCCTTGCATTCAGGCAAAGTTGGGCCTCGCGTGTGCCGTAGGCGTCAGCCCGCGAGCCCCAACTCCCGGGCGATCAGCATCCGCTGCACCTCGCTGGTGCCCTCGCCGATCTCCAGGATCTTGGAGTCCCGCCACATACGCGCGACGGGGTACTCGTTCATGAAGCCGTAGCCGCCGTGGATCTGAGTGGCGTCCCGGGCGTTGTCCACCGCCACCGTCGACGAGTACAGCTTCGCGAGAGCCGCCTCCTTCTTGAAGGGTTCCCCGGCCACCAGGCGCGAGGCGGCGTCGCGCCAGGCCAGACGCGCCGTGTGCGCCTTCATCTCCATGTCGGCGATCTTGAACTGGATCGCCTGGTTGGCGCCGATGGGGCGGCCGAAGGCGTGGCGCTCCTTGGCGTACTTCACCGACTCGTCGACACAGCCCTGCGCCAGACCCGTCGCCAGCGCCGCGATGGCGATCCGGCCCTCGTCCAGGATGCGCAGGAACTGGGCGTAGCCGCGGCCCTCCTCACCCAGGAGGTTGGCGGCCGGGACGCGGACATCGGAGAAGGACAGCTCGCGGGTGTCGGAGGCGTTCCAGCCGACCTTGGAGTAGGGGGCGGCGACCGTGAAGCCCGGCGTGCCGGACGGGACGATGATCGCGGAGATCAGCGGCCTTCCGTCGGGCTTGCGGCCGGTGACCGCCGTGACGGTGACCAGGCCCGTGATGTCCGTGCCCGAGTTGGTGATGAAGCACTTCGTGCCGTTGATCACCCACTCGTTCGTCTCCGCGTCGAGCCGGGCCGTCGTACGGGTCGCCCCCGCGTCGGAGCCGCCGTCCGGCTCGGTGAGCCCGAAGGCGCCGAGGATCTCGCCGGAGCACAGTCTCGGCAGCCACTGCCGCTTCTGCTCCTCTGTGCCGAAGAGGTGGATCGGCATCGCACCGAGCGAGACGCCCGCCTCCAGGGTGATGGCGACCGAGGAGTCGACGCGGGCCAGCTCCTCCAGCGCCACCCCGAGGGCCTGGTAGTCCCCGCCCATGCCGCCGTACTCCTCCGGGAACGGCAGACCGAACAGGCCCATGCGGCCCATCTCCCGGACGATCTCGTACGGGAACTCGTGACGCTCGTAGAAGTCGCCGATCTTCGGCGCCACGACGTCGTGCGCGAACTGCTCCACCGTGCGGCGCAGTTCCTCCAGTTCGGGGGAGAGACGGTGGTTCATGGCTGTTCAGTGCTCCTTGTGGGAGAGGGCTCGGACGGTGCGGGACGGGCTGGGTCGGCCCAGTTGCTCGGCCATCCACGCGCTCGTGGCGACGAGGCGGCCGAGGTCGACTCCGGTGTCGATGCCGAGGCCCCGCAGCATCCACACGAGGTCCTCCGTGGCGAGGTTGCCGGTGGCGGACTTGGCGTACGGGCAGCCGCCCAGGCCGCCGGCGGAGGCGTCGACGGTCGTGACACCGTGCTCCAGGGCGGCGTAGGTGTTGGCCAGCGCCTGGCCGTAGGTGTCGTGGAAGTGGACGCCGACGACGTCGGTCGGCACCCCCTCCGCGTTCAGCGCGCGCAGGAGCGCGCGCACATGGCCGGGCGTGGCGACCCCGATCGTGTCGCCGAGGCTCAGCTCGTCGCAGCCCATGTCCCGCAGTGCCGTGCACACGCGCACCACCTGGGGGACGGGGACCGCGCCCTCCCACGGGTCGCCGAAGCACATGGACACATAGCCGCGGACATGGAGGCCCTCGTCCTTGGCCCGGGCCACGACCGGCTCGAACACCGCCAGCGACTCGTCCAGGGTGCGGTTCAGGTTGGCCTTGGCGAAGGACTCCGTGGCACTGGCGAAGACGGCGACCCGCCGGGCACCCAGCGCCAAGGCGCGGTCCAGGCCGCGGTCGTTGGGCACCAGGACGGGCAGCTGCACCCCCTCCAGGCCGCTGACGAGCGGGAACAGCCGCTCGGCGTCGGCGAGCTGGGGCACCCACTTGGGGTGGACGAAGCTGGTGGCCTCGATCGTCGTCAGCCCCGCCTCGGCGAGCCGGTGGACGAACTCCGCCTTGACCTCGGTCGGCACGCTCGACTTCTCGTTCTGCAGGCCGTCGCGCGCGCCGACCTCATGGATCCGCACCCGGGCGGGCAGGTTCGGCGCGGGCACCGTCATCGGCAGGGTCATCGCTCCTCCTCCACCGGCTCGATGACCGCGAGCACCTGGTCCATGGCGACCGTGGCGCCCGGCGTCACATCCAGCGCGGCGACCGTCCCGGCGTGCGGCGCGGAGATGACGTGTTCCATCTTCATCGCCTCCACCACCAGCAGACTCTGACCCGCGCTCACCTCGTCGCCGACCGCGACCTTCACGACCGTCACCGTGCCGGGCATGGGCGCGGTCAGGGAGTCGGCGCCCGCGTGCGCGGCGCCGGTCAGGGACGCGGCCACCGGGTCGTGGTCGCGTACGTGCCAGGCCTCACCGTCGCGGCCGAGCCAGTCGCCGGCCCGGTGGAAGGTGTGGCGGACGCCGTCCAGCAGGACGGACACCTGCTCCGCGGTGACGGTGTGCGTGCCGCGCGGGACGTACTCCACCGGCTCCTGCACCCGCAACGGGAAGGCGACCGGTTTCGCGACGCCGCCCAGCCGCCAGCCGCTCGGCACCGAGAACGGGTCCGTCCAGCCGTCGCCCTTCGGGCGCAGCGCCTCCAGCCGTACGGCCGCCGCCGCTTCGAGGACCTCGTCGGGAACCTCCGTGGTGACCAGGTCGGACACCTCGCGCTCCACCAGGCCCGTGTCCAACTCGCCCGCCACGACCGCCGGATGCGCGAGCAGGCGCCGCAGGAACCCGGCGTTGGTCTGCACGCCCAGCGTGACCGTCTCGGCGAGCGCCGCCCGGAGCCTGCGGATCGCCGTCGCCCGGTCCGGGCCGTACGCGATCACCTTGGACAGCATCGGGTCGTACAGGCTGCCGACCTCGGTGCCCTCGCTGAGCCCGGAGTCGGTGCGCACGCCGTCGCCCTGGGGCTCGCGCAGCCTCAGGACCGTGCCGCCCGACGGCAGGAACCCGCGCGCGGGGTCCTCGGCGCACACCCGGGCCTCGATCGCGTGGCCGGTGAGCCGGACGTCGTCCTGCGTGAACGGCAGCGGCTCGCCCGCGGCGACCCGAAGCTGCCACTCCACCAGGTCCAGCCCGGTGACGAGTTCGGTGACCGGGTGCTCCACCTGGAGCCGGGTGTTCATCTCCATGAAGTAGTACTGGGAGGGGTCGCCGCCCGGCACGATGAACTCCACCGTGCCCGCGCCCCGGTAGCCGCAGGACCGGGCCGCCTGGACCGCGGCCTCGCCCATCGACGCGCGCGTGGCCTCGTCCAGCAGGACGGACGGCGCCTCCTCGATGATCTTCTGGTGCCGCCGCTGGAGGGAGCACTCGCGCTCACCGAGGTGGACGACGCCTCCGTGGCCGTCGGCCAGGACCTGGATCTCGATGTGCCGGGGCCGGTCGATCCACCGTTCGACGAGGAGGGTGTCGTCACCGAAGGAGGCGCGAGCCTCACGCCGGGCGGCGGCGATCTCGTCCCCGAGCACCGCAGCGTCCCGCACCAGGCGCATGCCCTTGCCGCCGCCGCCCGCGGAGGGCTTGAGCAGCACGGGCATGCCGATCTCCCGGGCGGCGTCCACCAGTTCGGCGTCCGTCAGCCCGCTGCCGCTGGACCCGGGCACGACCGGGACCCCGGCCGCCTTCACCGTCTGCTTGGCACGGATCTTGTCGCCCATCAGGGAGATGGCGTCGGCGGGCGGTCCGATGAAGACGAGTCCGGCGTCGGCGCAGGCGCGCGCGAAGTCGGCGTTCTCCGCGAGGAAGCCGTAGCCGGGGTGCACCGCCTGTGCCCCGGTCCGCGCCGCCGCCTCCAGCAGCCGCTGCACGGACAGATAGCTCTCGGCCGCGGGCGCCGGACCGATCCGTACCGCCGTGTCGGCCTCGCGTACATGCCGTGCGTCGGCGTCGGCGTCGGAGAAGACGGCCACCGAGCGCACGCCGAGCGAGCGGAGCGTACGGATGACCCGTACGGCGATCTCGCCCCGGTTGGCCACGAGCACTGTGTCGAACATGGGTTCCGTCCCCCTCACATCCGGAAGACGCCGAACTGGGGGTCACCCAGGGGCGCGTTGGCACAGGCGGTCAGGGCGAGGCCCAGCACCTGACGGGTCTCCAGCGGGTCGATGACCCCGTCGTCCCAGAGCCGGGCGGTGGCGTAGTAGGCGTTGCCCTGGCGCTCGTACTGCTCGCGGATCGGCGCCTTGAAGGTGTCCTCCTCCGCGGCGGGCCACGACTCGCCGCGCGCCTCCAGCTGGTCCCGCTTGACGGTCGCGAGGACGGAGGCGGCCTGCTCGCCGCCCATCACGGAGATCTTGGCGCCCGGCCACATCCACAGGAACCGGGGCGAGTACGCCCGGCCGCACATGGAGTAGTTGCCGGCGCCGTACGACCCGCCGACCACCACCGTCAGCTTCGGCACCCGGGTGCAGGCCACCGCCGTGACCATCTTGGCGCCGTGCTTGGCGATGCCGCCGGCCTCGTAGTCCTTGCCGACCATGAACCCGGAGATGTTCTGCAGGAAGAGCAGCGGGATCCCGCGCTGGTCGCACAGCTCGATGAAGTGGGCGCCCTTCTGGGCGGACTCGGAGAACAGGATGCCGTTGTTGGCGACGATGCCGACCGGGTGGCCGTGGATCCGGGCGAAGCCGGTGACGAGGGTCTGGCCGAACTCGGACTTGAACTCCGCGAAGCGCGAGCCGTCGACCACGCGCGCGATGATCTCGCGGACGTCGTAGGGCGTGCGGGAGTCGACGGGCACGGCGCCGTACAGGCCGTAGGGGTCGACCTTCGGCTCCGCGGCGGGCGTGACCTCCCAGGGGAGCGCCCCGCGCGCGGGCAGGGTCGCGACGATGTTCCGCACGATGCGCAGCGCGTGCGCGTCGTCCTCGGCGAGGTGGTCGGTCACGCCGGACACCCGGGAGTGGACCTCGCCGCCGCCCAGCTCCTCCGCGGTGACGACCTCGCCGGTGGCGGCCTTCACCAGCGGCGGGCCACCGAGGAAGATCGTGCCCTGGCCGCGGACGATGACGGCCTCGTCGCTCATGGCCGGGACGTAGGCGCCACCGGCGGTGCACGAGCCGAGCACCGCGGCGATCTGCGGGATCCCGGCACCCGACATCCGGGCCTGGTTGTAGAAGATCCGCCCGAAGTGCTCGCGGTCCGGGAACACCTCGTCCTGCATGGGCAGGAAGGCGCCACCGGAGTCGACGAGGTAGAGGCACGGCAGGCGGTTCTCCAGGGCCACCTCCTGCGCGCGCAGGTGCTTCTTCACCGTCATCGGGTAGTACGTGCCGCCCTTGACCGTGGCGTCATTGGCGACGATCACGCACTCGCGTCCGCTGACCCGTCCGATACCGGCGATGACACCGGCGGCCGGCGCCTGCCCGTCGTACATGCCGTCGGCGGCGAGGGGAGCGAGCTCCAGGAAGGGGGAGCCGGGATCCAGGAGAGTGTCGACCCGGTCCCTGGGCAGCAGCTTCCCGCGCGCCGTGTGCCGGGCGCGCGCCTTCTCGCCGCCTCCCAGCCGGGCGGCGGCGAGCTTGCCGTGCAGCTCCTCCACCAGAGCCCGGTGGGCCTCTTCATTGGCCCGCCAGGCCTCCGACGCGGGATCTGCCGCGCTCGCAAGCTCCGGTGCCTCGTGCATCCTGCGGTCCCCTCACCCAGTGATCGACTGTTAATGAGCGTTAACCATTTCCATCAGGTTAACGACCGCTAACCTCCCTGTCTAGAATTGCTTGCATGGCCACCAGAACCGACGCCCCGACCCGCCGCGAACAGATCCTCAAGGAGGCCGCGCGGCTCTTCGCCGAGCGCGGCTTCCATGGCGTCGGTGTCGACGAGATAGGCGCCGCCGTGGGCATCAGCGGGCCCGGTCTCTACCGGCACTTCGCCGGCAAGGACGCCATGCTCGCCGAGCTGCTGGTCGGCATCAGCGGCCAGCTGCTGACGGGCGCGAAGCGGCGGCTGGCGGAGGCCGACGGGGTGCCGCCCGAGGCGGTCCTCGACTCCCTCATCGAGGGCCACATCGACTTCGCCCTCGACGACCGCCCCCTGATCACCCTGCACGACCGCGAGCTGGACCGCCTCCGCGACAGCGACCGCAAGCTCGTGCGCCAGCTCCAGCGGCAGTACGTCGAGCTGTGGGTGGAGGTGGTCCGCAAGGTGTACCCGGACCTGGCGGAACCGACGGCCCGCTCGGCGGTGCACTCGGTGTTCGGGCTGCTGAACTCGACGCCGCACCTGGGACGGCCGGGGGCGCTGCCCGGGCGCGGGGTCACGGCGGAGCTGCTGCACCGGATGGCGCGGGGGGCGTTCGGGGCGGCGGGGGGCTGAGCTGGGGCGACTCGCCTGTCGGGGGGCCTTCGGCTCATTACTCTGGGCCCATGGGCATGGACTACGCGAAGATGCGCGCGATCGCCGAAGAACTCGGGGCCTACGCCGAGCGACTCGAAGGGGCTTGGAGCGTCGAGATCGGGCCGTCCGGTCCGATACTGGCCATGATGTGCCCTTCGAAGCGTCACGAGGGCACGCTCTACCGCATTCGCGAGCAGCTCAACGAGCAGGTGCCCGTCACTCATCCGGGGTACATCTGTGCAAACGGTCCCGAAATCGAGCACCCGGAAATCGGTCGTATGCGCTTGCCCGACGCGGTCGTCATTCCCCGGGACGTCCTTGACGAGGAGGGTGTGGCCGTCGACGCCACGCAAGTCCTCGCGGTCGTCGAGATCGTCTCGCCGTCCAACCCCAACAACGACTACATCGAGAAGCTCGCCGACTACCCGGCCATGGGCATCGCCCACTACATGATCGTCGACCCGCGTACTGGCACGATCGAGGTGCATTCCGATCCGTGCAAGGGCCGCTACGCCCAGAAGGATCCCTACATCTACGGAGACTCGGTGCCCTTCGGCCCATGGGCCGTCGAGACGTCCGAGTTCCGCCGCTACGGCAGACCATGAGAGTGACGAGCGTTACGGCCGGTCCACCCTGGACGCCGCTCGCTACCCGCCGGTACGGTTGAGTGAGCAAGCGCTTAGACATGTACCGGTGGAGGTGGACGGCGTGCGCCGTACGGTGTTCAACGAGGATCACGAGGCGTTCCGGGAGACCATCCGGGCCTTCATCGAGGCCGAGGTCGTCCCGGTCTACGACGAGTGGTTCGCGGCCGGCCAGGCGCCGCGCGACTTCTACTACAAGCTCGCCGAGCTCGGCGTCTTCGGCATCCGCGTCGACGAGGAGTACGGCGGCGCCGGCATCGACTCGTACAAGTTCGAAGCCGTCATGTACGAGGAGACGGCCCGCGCGGGCGTCCAGTTCGGCGGCTCCGGCGTGCACGTGCTGCTCGGCCTGCCGTACATCAAGATGCTCGCCACCGACGAGCAGAAGAAGCGGTTCCTGCCGAAGTTCGTCTCCGGCGAGGAGATGTGGGCGCTGGCGATGACCGAGCCGGGCACCGGCTCCGACCTCGCGGGCATGAAGACCACCGCCAAGCTCTCCGAGGACGGCACGCACTACGTCCTCAACGGCGCCAAGACCTTCATCACCGGCGGTGTCCACGCCGACCGCGTCATCGTCTGCGCCCGTACCGCCGCCCCGACGGCCGAGGACCGCCGCCACGGCATCTCCCTGTTCGCCGTGGACACCAAGTCCGAGGGCTACTCCGTGGGCCGCAAGCTCGACAAGCTGGGCCTGAAGACCTCCGACACCGCCGAGCTGGCCTTCGTCGACGTCAAGGTGCCCGTCGAGGACCTCCTCGGCGAGGAGAACAAGGGCTTCTACTACCTCGGCCACAACCTCGCCTCCGAGCGCTGGGGCATCGCCTTCGGCGCCTACGCCCAGGCCAAGGCGGCCGTGCGGTTCGCCAAGCAGTACGTCCAGGAGCGCACCGTCTTCGGCAAGCCGGTCGCCGCCTTCCAGAACACCAAGTTCGAGCTGGCCGCCTGCCAGGCCGAGGTCGACGCCGCCGAGGCCGTCGCCGACCGCGCGCTGGAGGCCCTGGACGCCGGCGAGCTGACCCCGGCCGAGGCGGCCTCCGCGAAGCTGTTCTGCACCGAGGTCGCGCACCGCGTGATCGACCGCTGCCTGCAGCTGCACGGCGGCTACGGCTTCATGAACGAGTACCCGATCGCCCGCCTGTACGCCGACAACCGCGTCAACCGCATCTACGGCGGCACCAGCGAGATCATGAAGACGATCATCGCGAAGGACATGGGCCTGTAAGGCACGGAAGCCACCGGCCACCAGCACCCCACGTCACCGGCCCACAGAAAAGGTGCCATGAACCAGGCACTGCAGGACCTCCTCGATCTGCTCGACCTGGAGCAGATCGAGGAGGACATCTTCCGCGGCCAGTCCCGGTCCGCCGTCGTCCCGCGGGTCTTCGGCGGCCAGGTCGCGGCCCAGGCGCTGGTCGCCGCCGGGCGCACGGTCCCCGGGGACCGCCACGCCCACTCCCTGCACGCGTACTTCCTGCGCATGGGGGACCCCGGCGCGCCCATCGTCTACAACGTCGACCGCATGCGCGACGGCCGCTCCTTCACCACCCGCCGGGTCGTCGCGGTCCAGCACGGCAAGCCGATCTTCGCGCTGTCGGCGTCCTTCCAGACGTACGAGGAAGGGCTGGACCACCAGGCCCCGATGCCGGCCGCGCCCGACCCGGCGTCGCTCCCCACCTCCGAGGAGCGCCTGCGCGGCTACGGCCACCTCGATCAGGCGGTGGTCGAGAGGTTCCTGGAGGCACGCCAGGCGGTCGACCTGCGTTACGTCGACGAGCCGCCGTACGGCCGGTTCGGCGAGCCGCGCGAACCGCACTCCCAGGTCTGGTTCCGCACCAACGGCAAGCTCGCCGACGACCCCCTGCTGCACGTCGTACTCGCCACGTACGTCTCCGACATGACCCTGCTCGACTCGGTCCTGCTGGCGCACGGCCGGGGTGGCTGGGCCGTCGGGGACGTGGTCGGCGCCTCGCTGGACCACGCGATGTGGTTCCACCGGCCCTTCCGGGCCGACGAGTGGCTCCTGTACGACCAGGAGTCGCCGTCCGCGCACGGGGGGCGCGGCCTGGGACAGGCCCGCATCTACACGCAGGACGGGCAGCTGGCGGTGTCGGTGATCCAGGAGGGCGTGGTCCGCGTCCCGCGGTGACGGCTCGTCGGGCGCCGGATCGCCGGCCGGTTCGGCGGTGACGGCCGGCCGTCCGTTTCGACCCGCTGCCCCCCACCACCCGGCGTCGACGGCTCACCGCTCGCCGTACCGCCCCGGGCTCTGCGCGGTGACCGTCGGACGTTCTGCCGACCGGTCGCCGCCACGGCGTCGGCCGCTGCCCGAGCGGAACACCCGCAGGGCCAGGAACCCGACGACCCCCAGGGCCACGAGCGCCAGGATCACCTTGGAGTACAGGCCCACCAGGTCGCTGACCTGGTGCCAGCGGGCGCCGAGGGCGTAGCCGGCGGAGATGAAGGCGGTGTTCCAGATGAGGCTGCCCACCGCGGTGAGCGCGAGGAACGCGGGCAGCCGCATGCGTTCCACACCGGCCGGTATCGAGATGAGGCTGCGGAAGATCGGTATGAAGCGGCCGAAGAAGACGGCCTTGGTGCCGTGCCGCAGGAACCACGCCTCCGTCCGCTCCACGTCCGCGACCTTCACCAGGGGCAGCTTGGCGGCCACGGCGATCAGACGTTCCCGGCCGAAGAGCGCGCCGAGCAGATAGAGGGCCAGCGCGCCCACCACCGAACCCGCGGTCGTCCAGACGACGGCGGCGACGACGTCCATACGGCCCTGGCTCGCGGTGAACCCGGCCAGCGGCAGGATCACCTCGCTCGGCAGTGGCGGGAACAGGTTCTCCAGGGCGATGGCCAGTCCGGCGCCCGGACCGCCCAACTTCTCCATGAGGTCGGCCGCCCAGCCGGCGACTCCGCCGACGGGTGCGCCGGACACAGCAGCAATGATCATGCGCCCACTTTACGAAGTCTTGACCTAAAGGCGCGATGAGGACGGCCCCACACCCGGCTGCGCAGACCCGCATCACGGCCGTGGGGCGACCGGACGCCGCCCGTCCGTCCCGCCGAGCGCGCCGCGCCGGGCCGCCCTGGACCGGCGTCGCCTCACGATCAGGCCAGCCCGGCCTCCGCCAGCAGGAACGCCGTCATCGGGTCGTAGTGGCGGGGGCTCACCACATGGTCGTCCAGCGGCACGACGACCTGCACGGTTCCCTCGGCCTCCGCGAGGAACAGCGCCGGGTCGTTGCAGTCCGCGTAGCCGACCGAGTCCACGCCGTGCTGCCCGGCACAGCCCGCCCAGCCGTGGTCGGCGACCACCAGGTCCGGCAGCGGGCGCCCCTCGCGTTCGAGCCCCGTCAGGATGGCCTTCATCGGCTCACCGGAGTGGGTGTGCCAGAGGGTGGCGCCGTGTTCGAGGACCGCCACGTCTGCGAACTGCATGACGTACCCCTCCTCCGTCTGCAGACCCTCCGGGATCACCACGATCTCGCAGCCCGCCGTGCGCAGCGCGGCGGCGGTGGCGCGGTGGACGTCCAGCAGACCGCCCGGGTGCCCGGTGGCGAACAGCACGCGCTGCCCGCCGTCCGCGGCCTTGCGCAGGCGGGCCGCCATCCGCTCCAGCGCGGCCACGGTCAGCTCGGGATCGATCGTGTCCTGGCCGTGGCGGTGCTCCGCGTCGTCGTTCACACCGACCCGCTCCGCCATCACCGCGAGCACGTCCTGCTCGTCGGTCCAGCGGTCGCCGAGTTCCAGGCCGAGCCAGTAGTGGCGGTTGCCGTTCGCCAGCTGGCGGTAGTGGGAGAGGTTGTTCTCGCGGGGCGTCGCGACATCGCCCGCGATACGGGTACTGACGAGGTGGTCGATGAGTTCGGCGCGGTTGGGTGTCCCGGGTATCGGCATGGTTCCCATTGTGAGGCAGACAACTGCCCGAACGTCGGCGTCCGGTGCGCGTGCGATGCGCGTCACTGTGCGCGTCACCGCTCCGTGTGCCGCAGCGCGAACCACAGCTCCATCCGTACGTCCGGGTCGTCCAGGTCGGTGTCGAGCAGCGCGGCACACCGGGCGATCCGCTGGCGGACGGTGTTGCGGTGGACGGACAGGGCCACCGCGGTGCGGTCCCAACTGCCGTGCAGGGAGAGCCAGGTGCGCAGGGTCTCGGTGAGCGGGGCGGTGAGCGGCGCGAGCAGGGAGCGGGCGTGTGCGCGGGCATCGTCGGGGGAGAGCAGGTCGGTCAGGGCCGGGCGGTGGGCGCCGTGCCGGATCAGGGGCGCGCGGGTGGCCCTCGCCCGGGACAGCGCTCGGGCCGCCTGGGTGTCGGCGGCCGGCCACTCCCGGGGCTCCGCGGGGGCGCTGACACCCAGGGTCCAGCCGGGCTGCGCGGCCGGCTCGCGGTCCGTCGGCACGAGGACGCGCACGACGTCCGGCGCCAGGTCGACCAGCGGGGAGCCGAGGGCCGCGCCCAGCGCCGAGGCCGCCACCGGATCGCAGGGCGCGGTGTCGGGGCGGGCGTGGACCACGAGCAGGCGGCCGACGCCCAGGAGCGGGGCGACCGTCTCCGGCTCGGCGCCCAGCAGCAGCCGTACGAGCGCCGCCGAACGGGCCGCTCCGGAGCCGCTCTGCTGCTCGCCGGTGAGGAGGGAGAGCAGCACGGCGGCGACGGAGGCGATGGTGTGGTCGCCGGTGTCGCGGCGCGGCGCGGCGACCCCGAGCACGAAGCCCCGGCCGGCCCCGAGGGCGTAGGCGGCGAGGTGGGTGCCGGAGGCGGTGGTGTCGGTGGCCGTGGCGGAGGACCTGCTGGTGACGACACCCGCGAGCCCCGCCAGCCCTTCCCGGACCCCGGCGTCCGGCTCCCGCCCCGCCTGCCCGACCACCGCGCCCTCCGGCCCGTACAGCACCGCCCGGCCGCCGACCCGCCGGGCCAGCTGCCGCAGCACGGCGCGGACCGGGTCCGGGCGTGCGGCCGCCGCCGCGAGGCTCTGCTGGGCCTCCGTCACACGGCGCAGTTCGGCGAGCCGGGCCTGGGCCATCAGCTGCCAGACCGCGCGGGCGACACCCGAGAAGGTGGTCCGCGGCGGGACTTCCAGCAGCGGAAGGCCGTACGTCTCGCATGCCGTGACCAGTGCGCCGGGCACCGTGTCGTGGACGGGGGCGAGCCCGAAGCCGAGCGCCGCGCCGCCCGCCGCGACGATCCGCGTGACGTAGTCGTCGAAGTACGTGCCCTGCCCCGCGGCCTGCGGGATGTGCACGCCGGCTGTCAGCAGCAGCTCGCCGCCGAGAAGATAGGGGTAGGGGTCGGTCATCTCGGAGGTGTGGGCCCAGTGGATCACCGTGTCCGCGCCCCTGGGACCGGCGATCTGGCGCAGGCCCAGATCCTCGCGGGCCAGGAGGGCCGACAGAGGTACCGGCGGGGTCGGCGGAACGGCGGGCTCCGGCATATGGACGCTTCCTCCAGTCACACAGCCTCGGATGGATGAAACGTACACTTCGCAGCCGCTTTGCGGCCATCTACTGTCGATGCGGACCCGGCAGCGCGCGGGCGCGGGCGGACGTCGCGGACCTCTCCGTGAGCCATCGACCCGCGAGCCGCCGGCCCGCGAGCCGCCGGCCCGCGAGCCACCGGCCCGTGGCCCCGCCACCCGTGATCCACCGCGGAAGCGCACACACGACCACACGTAGGAAAGAAGGCGATCCACCATGACCGGCAACGAGACGCCCCGCGGCCCCGTCGACTCCTCCCGCATCCCGCGGTACGCCGGACCCGCGACCTTCGCCCGGCTCCCGCGCCTCGACGAGGTCGGCCGAGCCGACGTCGCCGTGGTCGGGGTGCCGTTCGACTCGGGCGTCTCGTACCGGCCGGGCGCCCGCTTCGGCGGCAACGCGATCCGCGAGGCGTCCCGGCTGCTGCGCCCCTACAACCCGGCGCAGGACGCCTCCCCGTTCGCCCTCGCCCAGGTCGCGGACGGCGGCGACATCGCCGTGAACCCGTTCAACATCAACGAGGCCGTGGAGACCGTCGAGGCCGCCGCCGACGAGCTGCTCGGCACCGGCGCCCGCCTGATGACCCTGGGCGGCGACCACACCATCGCGCTGCCCCTGCTGCGCTCGGTCGCCAAGAAGCACGGCCCGGTCGCCCTGCTCCACTTCGACGCGCACCTCGACACCTGGGACACCTACTTCGGCGCCGAGTACACCCACGGCACGCCCTTCCGCCGCGCGGTGGAGGAGGGCATCCTCGACACCTCCGCCCTCTCCCACGTCGGCACCCGCGGCCCGCTGTACGGCAAGCAGGACCTCACCGACGACGAGAAGATGGGCTTCGGCATCGTCACCTCCGCGGACATCTACCGCCGCGGCGCCGACGAGGTGGCCGACCAGCTGCGCCAGCGCATCGGCGACCGCCCGCTGTACATCTCCATCGACATCGACTGCCTCGACCCGGCCCACGCGCCCGGCACCGGCACCCCCGAGGCGGGCGGCATGACCTCCCGGGAGCTGCTGGAGATCCTGCGGGGCCTGGCGTCCTGCAACCTCGTCTCCGCCGATGTCGTCGAGGTGGCTCCCGCGTACGATCATGCCGAGATCACGTCGGTGGCCGCGTCCCACACGGCCTACGAACTGACCACCATCATGTCCCGCCAGATCGCCCAGGCCCGCGAGGAGAACAAGGCCAAGTGACCCACGACCACGACCTGGTGCTCCGCCCTACCGAGGCGCAGACCGCCGCCGCCCTGAACCCTCCGGCCGGCCGCAACGGCGGAGACCTGGTCGTGGAGACGCTGGCCGGACTCGGCGCGACGACGGTGTTCGGGCTGCCCGGACAGCACGCGCTGGGCATGTTCGACGCCCTGCGCCGCTCCGACCTGCGGTACGTCGGCCTGCGCGTGGAGAACAACGCCGGCTTCGCGGCGGACGCGTACGGCCGGATCACGGGCGAGGCGGCGCCGCTGCTGCTCTCCACCGGGCCGGGCGCGCTGACCTCCCTGGCCGCGCTCCAGGAGGCGGCGGCGGCCTCCGCCCCGGTCCTGGCGATCAGCAGCCAGGTCCCCACGGCGGGGCTGGGCGGCGGCCGGCACGGCTATCTGCACGAACTCCCGGACCAGGCGGCCTCGTTCAGGGGCGTGGTGAAGTCGGTCCACACCGTCCGTGCGCAGTCCCAGATCCCCTCCGCTATCGAGGCCGCCTGGAAGTCGGCGCTGACCGCCCCGCACGGCCCGGTGTGGGTGGAGATCCCGCAGGACGTCCTGCTCGCCGAGACGGTGATCCCGGTGGTGACGGGCGGCGACGCGTTCCCGGAGGAGCTGCCGCCGCGCCCCGAACTGACGGCGGTCGCCGCCGCCCTGCTCTCCAGGGCGGCCCGTCCGGCGATCATCGCGGGCGGGGGAGTGGTGCGGGCGGACGCCTCCGGCAAGTTGAGGAAACTGGCCGAGAAGCTCCAGGCACCGGTCGTCACCACGCCCGGCGGCAAGGGCGCCTTCCCCTGGACGCACCCCCTGTCCCTCCAGTCCTGGATCGAGGACCGGCACACCACGGACTTCCTGGAGGACGCCGACGTCCTCCTGGTCGTCGGTTCGGGACTGGGTGAACTCTCCTCCAACTACCACACGTTCAAGCCCCGTGGCCGGGTCGTGCAGATCGAGGCCGACCTCGGCAAGCTGGAGGCCAACCACCCGGCGCTGGGCATCCACGCGGACGCCCGTCTCGCCCTGCAGGCGCTGCTGGAGACGGTGACCGGGCGCGAGGACCCGTCGGCGCCGGACCGGGTCCGGGAGGTGCTCGCGAAGGTCGCCGAGCGCATCGCCGCCCAGGAACTCACCCTGGAGCAGGAGGTGCTGGCGTCCGTGCGCCGGGCCCTGCCCGCCGACTCGCCGTCCTTCTGGGACATGACGATCCTGGCCTACTGGGCCTGGTCGGCCTTCGACGCCATGGGCCCGAACCACATGCACTCCGCCCAGGGGTCCGGCGGCCTCGGCTACGGCTTCCCGGCCGCGCTCGG
The DNA here is from genome assembly GCF_042868655.1 of Streptomyces sp. NPDC007808. NCBI lineage: Bacteria > Bacillati > Actinomycetota > Actinomycetes > Kitasatosporales > Streptomycetaceae > Streptomyces > Streptomyces sp. NPDC007808. The sequence continues at coordinate 984,409 of NZ_JBIAEQ010000002.1, read as the reverse complement.
TGCGGCGGTGGCGGACCCGACCCGCCCCGTCCTCGCGGTGTCCGGCGACGGCGGCGCCCTGTACTCGATCGCCGAGCTGGCGACGGCCCGCCAGTACGACCTGAACGTCACCTGGCTCATCGTGGACGACGGCGGCTACGGCATCCTGCGCGAGTACATGACGGACGCCTTCGGGCAGACGATGGCGACGGACCTGACGCGGCCCGACTACGTGGCGCTGGCCGGTTCGTTCGGCGTCCCCGGGGTCCGTACGACCCCGGAGACGCTGGAGTCCGACCTGGCGAAGGCGCTGTCCGCGCCGGGCCCCTCGGTGGTGGTGCTCCCGGCGGTGCTGCGGATGTTCGCGCCCACGCACCTGACGGGGTGACGCCTCAGCGTCTAGTCGCGCGTGTCGTCGACGTGGTCCCGGTTGTAGCAGGCGTCGTCCACCGCGGGGCTGGTCCACGGCGCGGCCACCGGGACGAGCGCGAGTGCCTGCCGGCAGATGTTGGCGGCGGAGTAGCCGGCGATGTTGATACGGCCCCGGTCGCCGTCGTCGGCGTGTGCCGGAGCGGCGAGTACGAGGCCTGCCAGGGTGAGCGCGGCGAGCGCGCTGATCTTCTTCATGGCCGGATCAACGGTGCCGGATCGGCGCGGGTATTGCGCTGCACAGGTGGTGACCGAGCACGCCGGGGGCCGGCCAGGCCCCCGGCGCCGACGGCGACCGGGCAGGGCCCGCCCGTCTACCAGATCGCCTCGACCCACTCCGGGTGGTCGATGAACGGGTTCCGGTTGCCCTGGTAGCTGGTGTAGATGACCTCGTGGCGGCGCTCCTCGAAGGCGTCCGGCGGGTCCTCGTCGTTCCACTGCTTCAGGACGGAGAGGCGGCCGTGGTAGGGGACGCTGCCGTTGATGGAGTCGTTGGCCTCCAGGTCGGGCCAGCTGTCGTCACCCTCGTAGCGGACCGCCATGTAGAGGATCATGCGGGCCACGTCGCCCTTGACGGCGTCACGGGGCTCGAAGGAGTTGGAGTCGGTCAGGCTGCCACCGGAGTTGGTGAAGCTGCTGCCGCCGTGGTCGAAGTCCTTGTTGCCGCGGATGGCGTTGACCTGGACGTCCTCCGGGCGCAGGTGGTGCAGGTCGGTGCCGGGACCGGCGGTGGTGCCGAAGTCGCCGTGGGACTGGGCCCACACGTGCTCACGGTTCCAGTTGCCGGTGCTGCCCCCGCTGAGGGACTTGCTGCGCGAGATGCCGCTGTAGAGCAGCTTCACGTTGTTGCTGTTGTTCGGGTCCTGGTCGGTGACCTTCAGGGCGTTCCAGACGGCCGAGTACGAGATCGTGCTCTGCTCGCTGATGATCGTGTGGAGCGAATCCTTCAGCGCCGTACCGGTCTTGCCGACCGCGGCGGCGTAGTACGTGCCGTCGTACTGCGTCGTCGTCGCCGCTGCCGGGGTCGCGGTGAGCGCGGGGGTGAGGCCGACCACGAGGGCGGCCGTGGTCAGCGCCACTGGTCTCCAGCGGCGGGCTATGCGTGTCGCCAGCATGTGGGGTGTCCCATCTACGCGGGTTGAATGGAGGCGGCAAACGGGAGAGTGGCATGGACATGTGGCGATGTCGATGGCTTGAATGTGTCGATCAGATGACGGGAAAAGGCAAATCGGGGCTTGTCCGAGCGAGTTGACGTACGAGAAACGGCCCCGACCGGAGAGTCGGGGCCGTTTCGGTGCCGGCGGCGGGCTGGTTCACCTCACACAGGTCGCGATTCCTTGACGGCGGCGACGAAGGCCGACCAGTGGGCGGCGGAGAAGAGCAGTGCCGGGCCGTGCGGGTTCTTGGAGTCGCGGACGGGGACGCCGGCGGGGTGGTTGTCGAGGACTTCGAGGCAGCTGCCTGCGTCGTCATTGCTGTGAGAGGACTTCCGCCAGCCACTCAGTATGGCCGCGTTCGGGATGGCCCGGTCAGTCATCGTGCCCGTACTCCTTCGCGATGGCCCTGAGCAGGGCCAGTGACTCCTTCAATGGCAGCGCGTCGCTCAGCGCGAGGTCATAGCGGCTCTGCAACTCGCGGACCACGGTGGGGGAATCGTGCAGCTTCCCCATCCGGTCTCCTTCACCGTATGCCAGAGGCGGTTGGTCCTCGAACCACATCAGCGTCAGCATGCTCGACATGAGCGGGTAGTGGCCCGTACTGAACGGCATCACATGGGCGCGGACGCGTCCGGACTCGGCCAGACGGACGATGTGCATGATCTGCTCCGCCATGACCTCCTCGCTGCCCACCGGGCGCCGCAGGACCGCCTCGTCCAGCAGCAGCCACACCACGGGCGTCACCGGATCGTCGAGGATCTTCGCGCGCTCAAGGCGTGTGACGACTCGCTTGTCACACGCCTCCTTGCTCACCGGGGGGAACGCCGCACCGAGGACCGCACGTGCGTACCTCTCCGTCTGGGCGATGCCCGGGAAGAACGCCGGAGCGAACTCACGGATCATCACCGCCTGTTGTTCGAGTACGCGCACCGACTCGAAGTAGTCGGCGACCGCCATGTCGCTTTGTGGCAGAAAGGTACTCAGCACATTCCCCGTGCCCAAGGCCGCATCCAACCGCCGCGCATCCTCCTTCGACGGCACCCGCCGCCCCGCCTCGATGTGCGCGATGTGCGAACGCGTCATGATCGCCCGCTCCGCCAGCTGCTGCTGCGTCAGCTCCGCCGCCTCGCGCTGCTGCTTCAGCCAGTCACCGTACGTGCTGCTCATGGCCAACTCCCTTGCGACGAATGCCTGGTCACACACGACCCTCTGGCGAGGCTAGCCCGCTTCGTCTCAGTCTGTGAGTTGATCGCTACGCAAAGCGATACCCCCGCGACCGCGCGACCGGTCCGGGGGCGTGGTCATCAACGAACAGCAGGAGTCGACGACATGAGTCACCGTATCGTCACCGCCCTCTTCCGCACGCCGCTTTCGCGTCTGCTGCGCCGCCGGGGCCACGACGCGGGCCGGGTCCAGCCGCCCGCCGCCGTACCCGGTATCGGCTTCGGGTCCTGCGGGATCCCCCGGGAGTGCATGGTGATCATCCGGGGGAAGGCGTCGTGAACCGCGCCCCCCACCGGAGGGGCGTCCGTCTGCTGCCGTGGACCGGGGAGGGCGGCAAGCCCTGCTATCTCGACACCGACGGAACCGGCCGGCTCTCCCGTCTGGCCGACACCGCCGAACGGGTCCAGCTCGCGATGGCGGACGACCTCCTCGGCCACGTGGACGACGTGCTCGCCGACCGGCGGGTGACGCCGGACCAGCTCCGGTTCCTGCTCGCCCGGATGCGCGAGGCGCTGGCCGATGTCCGGCGGGTCGCGGAGAGCCGGGGCGCGCGACTCGCCGGGGCCGCGTGGGACGAGGACGACCCGGGAAGCGGACCGCCGTAGTGCCGATCCGGAGACCGGCCCTCGGCCTTTCGGGGCAACCGCCCCCCGGACAGTAGGCCGTCAGCGGTCATCCCCCGTACAACCTTTCCCGTGGGCTCGTTGGTCCACAGGACATGACTCATGGGACATCGAGCGGGACATCGAGCAAGAAGACGACAGGCGCCAGGCGTGCGAGAGCGCTCCTGGCGGTCGGCGTGGGCGCGGGCGTCCTCATACCGTCCGTCGCCGCCGCCACCCCGGCGGCCGCGGCGGTCACGCCCACCGTCAGCTGCACGTCCGCCAAGGCGGGACTGGCCGACAAGCTGAAGAGGGACATCACGGCCGCCCTGGCCAACCGCAAGGGCACGATCGCGGTCGGGCTGTACGACCGTTCCACCAACACCACCTGCACCCTGCGGGCGTCCAGCGCCTTCGACTCCGCCAGTGTCGTCAAGGTGACCGTGCTGGCCACGCTGCTGTGGGACGCGAAGAAGCACGACCGGTATCTGACCGACCGTGAGGTGGCCCTGGCCAAGGCCATGATCACCAAGTCGGACAACGACGCGACCAGCAAGCTGTGGAAGCAGCTGGGCATGACGAAGATCAAGGGTTTCCTGGCCGCGGCCGGCATGACCCAGACCAAGCCGGGCGCCAACGGCTACTGGGGCCTGACCCAGATCACCGTCACCGACGAGCAGAAGCTGCTCAAGCTCATCACCGCCAGGAACTCGGTGCTCAGCGACAACTCCCGCGCCTACATCCTGAAGCTGATGGGCCAGGTCGTCTCCTCGCAGCGCTGGGGCACGCCGTACGGGGTGCCGTCCGGTGTCACCGTGGCCGTCAAGAACGGCTGGCTGCAGCGGTCCACCCACGGCTGGCGGGTGCACAGCGTCGGCGCGTTCAAGGGCGGCGGCCACGACTACATGATCACGGTGCTCACGCACGGCAACAGCACCATGAACTACGGCATCACGACCATCCAGGGCGTCGCCAAGGTCATCCACAGGGACCTCGCGGCGAGCTGACGCTTCACGCGGCGGCCCACCTCGCGTCACCCACCCGCCGTACGGTGACCCCATGAGTCTGAGAACCGTACTCGCGACCGCCACGGCGGGCCTGGCGGCGGCCACCTGCCTCACCGCCGCCGGCCCGGCGAACGCCCACACCGCCCCGCGGGGCGGCCACGCCTGCTCGGCCGCCGTATCCATCGACCGCTTCTCCGACGCGCTCGACAAGACGACGTACGAGGGAACGTTCGTCGGGAACCTCTCCGGGCTCGCCGTGGACCGCGACGGCTCCCTCGCGGCCGTCTCCGACCGCTCCGCCCTCTTCCGCCTGGACGGCGAGACCCTCGTGCCCGAGGGGGTCGTCCCGCTCGCCGACGAGTCCGGCGGCGCGCTCGACTCCGAGGGCCTGGTCGTCGAACGGGACGGCACCCGGCTCGTCTCCTCCGAGACCGAGCCCTCGGTGCGCCGCTACTCCCGCGACGGCAGGATCCTGGACCGGCTGCCGGTGCCGGACGCGCTCGGGGTCGCCCCGGTGGGCCGTGCCGTCTCCAACGGCACCTTCGAGGGGCTCACCCTGTTCCCCGGCGGCCGTACCCTGCTCGCGTCGATGGAGTACGCCCTCACCGGCGACAGCGCCGGGATCGTCCGCTTCCAGACCTGGCGCAAGACCGGGAGCGGGGACTTCGCGCTCGGGCGGCAGTACGCCTACCGCACCGACACCGGACTCGGCGTCCCCGAGGTCCAGGCCACCGGTGACGGCCGTCTCCTCGTCCTGGAGCGCGGCTTCACCCCGGGCGTCGGCAACACCGTCCGCCTCTACCTGGCCGACCCGCGCCGGGCCACCGACACCGGTGGCATCGAGAAGCTCACGGGCCAGGGCGGCGTACGCCTGATCGAGAAGTCGCTCCTCGCCGACCTCGTGAACTGTCCGTCACTGGGAGCGACCGCGAAGCAGCCCCAGCCGAACCCGCTGCTCGACAACATCGAGGGCATGGCGATCACGGGCCGTAAGGGCGATCGGCTGCGCGTGCTGCTGGTCAGCGACGACAACCAGAACCAGGTGCAGACCACGCGGTTCTACCACCTGCGGGTACGCCTCTGAGGCCGGACCCGATCCGTCGCGGAGGGATGAAATCCGCTCCTGCCCGCGTTGGTGCCTTCCGGTAGATCAGGACGAACGGAGGGCACCGGCGTGGCAGCGGAGCAGGGGTGGGCAAGACGGCTGTGGGGTTACGCCCGGCGCTACCCCAAGGACGTGATACTCGCTCTCGGCTCCTCCCTGGGCGGCATGGCCGTCATGGCGGTCGTCCCCCTGATCACCAAGGTGATCATCGACGACGTCATCACCGACCACACGCGGGACATGGCCGTCTGGGCGGGCCTGCTCATCGCCGCCGCCCTGGCGGTGTACGTCCTCACCTACATCCGGCGCTACTACGGCGGCCGTCTGGCCCTCGACGTCCAGCACGACCTGCGGACCGAGATGTTCGGGACGATCACCCGGCTGGACGGGCGGCGCCAGGACGAGCTGTCCACGGGACAGGTCGTGGGCCGGGCCACCAGCGACCTCCAGCTGATCCAGGGTCTGCTGTTCATGCTCCCGATGACCATCGGGAACTTCATGCTCTTCCTGATCTCCCTGGTCGTCATGGCGTGGCTGTCGCTGCCGCTGACGCTGGTCGCCCTCGCGGTCGCCCCCGCCCTGTGGTGGATCGCCAAGTACAGCCGGGCCCGGCTGCACCCGGCCACCTGGTACGCCCAGGCGCAGGCCGCTGCCGTCGCGGGCGTGGTCGACGGCGCCGTCAGCGGTGTGCGCGTGGTGAAGGGGTTCGGGCAGGAGGAGCAGGAGACCGGCAAGCTCAGGGAGGTCGGCCGACGGCTCTTCGCGGGGCGGCTGCGGACCATCCGGTTCAACTCCAAGTACACCCCGGCGCTCCAGGCCGTCCCGGCGCTCGGCCAGGTCGCCATGCTCGCGCTCGGCGGCTGGCTGGCGGTGCGCGGGCACATCACCCTGGGCACGTTCGTCGCCTTCTCCACCTACCTCGCCCAGCTCGTCGGCCCGGTCCGCATGCTCGCCATGGTCCTCACGTTCGGCCAGCAGGCCCGCGCGGGCACCGAGCGCGTCCTGGAGCTGATCGACACCGAGCCGTCGATCAAGGAGGGCACCAGGACCCTCCCGGCCGATGCCCCCGCGACCGTCGAGTTCGACGACGTGTCCTTCGGCTATGACGACGGGCGCCCGGTCCTCGACGGGCTGAGCTTCGAGATCCGCCCCGGTGAGACCCTCGCGGTCGTCGGCTCCTCCGGCTCCGGCAAGTCCACGGTCTCCCTCCTCCTGCCGCGCTTCTACGACGTCACGGGCGGTGCCGTCCTCGTCGGCGGCCACGACGTCCGCGAGCTGACCTTCGACTCGCTGCGGGCCGCGATCGGACTGGTGCCCGAGGACTCCTTCCTCTTCTCGGACACCGTGCGCAACAACATCGCGTACGGCAGGCCCGACGCGACCGACGAGGAGATCCGCACAGCCGCCCGGGCCGCCCAGGCGGACCGTTTCATCGCCGAACTGCCCGAGGGGTACGACACCAAGGTCGGCGAGCACGGCCTCACCCTCTCCGGCGGCCAGCGTCAGCGTGTCGCGCTCGCCCGGGCGATCCTCACCGACCCGCGCCTCCTCGTCCTCGACGACGCCACCTCGGCGGTGGACGCCCGTGTCGAGCACGAGATCCACGAGGCGCTGAAACACGTCATGGAAGGCCGGACGACCCTGCTGATCGCCCACCGGCGCTCCACCCTGGGCCTGGCCGACCGCATCGCCGTCCTGGACGCCGGCCGGCTCGCCGACCTCGGCACCCACGAGGAACTCCAGCAGCGCTCCGCCCTCTACCGCCGCCTGCTGACCGACCCCGACGAACTCGGCGGCGTCTCACCCGGCCACGCCCAGCCCTCCTGCCCGCAGGAGGACACCTCCGTACGCGACGAACTGGACGCCGAGTTCGACGCCGAGCGCGGGGTGACACCGAGGCTGTGGACGGGCGACCGCGAACGCAAGGACCTGGCCCTGGCCGACTCCCCGGCCACCCCGGAGCTGCTCGCGCAGGTCGAGGCGCTGCCCCCGGCGACCGACACCCCCGACGTCGACGAGGCACGCGCGGTCCGGCCGGAGGAGTCATACGGACTGCGGCGGCTGCTCCGCGGCTTCGGGGCGCCCCTGCTGATCAGCCTGGGTCTCGTCGCCGTGGACGCCGGGATGGGCCTGCTGCTGCCCGTCATGATCCGGCACGGCATCGACGAGGGCGTCTCCGCGGCGGCCCTCGGCGCCGTCTGGACGGCCTCCGTGCTCGCCCTGCTCGCCGTGATCGCCCAGTGGGCGGCCCAGGTCGGCGAGGTCCGGATGACCGGACGTACCGGCGAACGCGTCCTGTACTCCCTGCGTCTGAAGATCTTCGCCCAGCTCCAGCGGCTCGGGCTCGACTACTACGAGCGCGAGCTGACCGGCCGGATCATGACCAGGATGACGACCGACGTCGACGCGCTGTCGACCTTCCTCCAGACGGGCCTGGTCACGGCCTTCGTCTCGGTCGTCACCTTCTTCGGCATCATGGTCGCCCTGCTGGTGATCGACGTCCAGCTCGCGCTCGTCGTCTTCGCGACGCTGCCGCCGCTGATCGTCGCCACGTACTTCTTCCGCCGGGCGAGCGTGAAGGCGTACGAACTCGCCCGTGAGCGGGTGTCGGTGGTCAACGCCGACCTGCAGGAGTCGGTCGCGGGGCTGCGGATCGTGCAGGCCTTCCGGCGCGAGCGGGACGGCGGCGCGCGGTTCGCCGAGAGCAGCGACAGCTACCGCCGGGCCCGGATCCGGGGCCAGTGGCTGATCTCCGTCTACTTCCCCTTCGTGCAGTTCCTGTCGTCGGCGGCCGCGGCGGCGGTGCTGATCGCGGGCGGCGCCCGGATCGACGACGCGACGCTGACGACCGGCGCGCTGGTGGCGTACCTGCTCTACATCGACCTGTTCTTCGCCCCGGTCCAGCAGCTCTCCCAGGTCTTCGACGGTTACCAGCAGGCCACGGTCTCCCTCGGCCGGATCCAGGAGCTGCTGCGCGAGCCGACGTCGACGAAGGCGGCCGAGGAGCCGCGCGAGGTGCGGTCGCTGCGGGGCGAGGTCGCCTTCGAGGACGTCCACTTCAAGTACGGCGACGACGAAGAGGCGCTGACCGGCATCGACCTGCGGATCCCCGCCGGTCAGACGGTCGCGTTCGTCGGTGAGACCGGCGCGGGCAAGTCGACGCTCGTGAAGCTGGTGGCCCGGTTCTACGACCCGACCGGCGGCCGGGTGACGGTCGACGGCACGGATCTGCGGGACCTGGACCTCACCACGTACCGCCACCGGCTCGGTGTGGTCCCCCAGGAGGCGTACCTCTTCCAGGGCACCGTCCGCGACGCCATCGCGTACGGCCGCCCGGACGCGACGGACGCCGAGGTCGAGGCCGCGGCCCGCGCGGTGGGCGCCCACGAGATGATCGCGACCCTCGACGGCGGCTACCTCCACGAGGTCGCCGAGCGCGGCCGCAACCTCTCCGCCGGGCAGCGCCAGCTGATCGCGCTGGCCCGCGCCGAACTCGTCGACCCCGACATCCTGCTCCTCGACGAGGCGACGGCCGCCCTGGACCTGGCCACGGAGGCCCAGGTCAACCAGGCCACCGACCGCATCGCGGGCCGGCGCACCACGCTCGTGGTGGCCCACCGCCTGACCACGGCCGCCCGCGCGGACCGGGTCGTGGTGATGGACCACGGAAGGGTGGCCGAGGACGGTACGCACGACGAGCTGCTGGCGCGCGAGGGCCGCTACGCCGAACTGTGGCGGACCTTCCTCGGCCGGGCCGAGCCGGAGGAACCGGTCGGCGCGTCCCGGTGAGGGCCTGTTCGTGCCGCCGGCGCAACCATCCGGCCTACGTCGTGCGTCCGTACACCAGTACGCTCGTTGACCGGGGTACGGGGAGGACAACACAGTGGACAGAGGTGCGATACGCCGACGACTGGCGGTCGGGTTGGCGGTGCTGACCGCGTCCGGACTGCTCGCGCTCGCGGCGCCGGCCCAGGCGCAGGCCGCGCCCACGCGCTGCGAGGGCCGCAAGGTCAAGACGTACCCGTTCTCCACCGGCACGCTGTACGTCTACAAGAAGCGCGGCTACGTCTGCGCCATCACCAAGGCCAAGGACCCCGGCCGCAGGCAGTGGATGATGGTCAGTGTCCAGGCGCGCCGCGCCAACCCCGTCGTGGACCAGAGGCACTACCGCTACCAGGCGGGGCCGGTGACGGTGCACGCCGGGCAGCGGTGTGTGCGGGTCGAGGGCAGGGTGGGGCGGGGGTCGGTGAGCAAGGGGTGGATCCTGTGCTGACCGGTACCGCGTCGGCGCTCACACCGGCCGCGCACACCCCACCGGCTTCTCGCCGCCCAGCCTGACGTACAGGGCCGTCGACACCGGGCACTGCGGGCGCCTGTCCACGGCCTTGGTGACCTTGTACTGGGGCTTGTGCTCGCCCTTGCCGTCGCAGGACGTCTCGCGGACCCGGCCGTCGCCGAAGTCGTAGACGCAGTCGCCGACGATCGTGCGGGGGCCGCCTCCGCCGCCTGGGTCGCCGGGGTGGGGCGGGGTCAGGTTGCGCATGCAGGCGTAGCCCTGCGGGACGGCGCCGTCGCCGTCCTCGTCGGAGGTCCGGCTCTGTTCGCTGATGTGCAGGACGAAGTCCGTGGTGCCGGGGCACGGCGGCCCGTCGCCCACCGTGCCGTCATGACGGGCCACGACCCGCGCGGCCGCCCGCTCGCCGGTGCAGGACACCTCGGTGAAGCTCGTCGTCCCGAAGGAACTGCACTCGTCGACGCCGAGGAACACCGCGCCGTAGCCGGCCGGCCGGGTCGGCGTCACCCGCTGCCCGTCCCCGGTTCCCGCCCGGCTCGCGCTCGTGCTCTCGCTCAGCCGGCCGTCCTCCCGCGCCGGCCCCGCCGGGCCCTGGCATCCCGTCACCGAGGCGACGAGCAGCGCCAGCACGGCACACGCCACCCCCACGCCCTTGCTCCCGCGCATCGCACTCCCCCCGGTACACCCCCGTCCAGCGTGGCCCGCCGCAGCGGGCGCACGCCAGGCGTACGGGGTCCTTTGCGTATGTTGGGGGTGAGTCCGACAGGTATATGGCGTACGGGCGGTACGCCCGCGGTGCTACGTCACGTCCTGCTACCCGCGCCCGTACGACAGTCCGTGGCCGGTCGGATACAGCACCCGCGTCGGATCGTCGGCACGCTGCACCGGCACCGGCAGCCTTCCGCGCGGTGCCACCCGGCCGGCGATCACCCGCGCGGCGGCCCGCAGTTCGACGTCGGTCCACGAGTAGGACGCCAGGTAGGCGGGGACGGCGGGCAGGTGGGCCACGTCGTACGGGTTGCGGATCGCGACCGCGACCACCGGCCTCCCGGTCGCCAGCAGGTGCTCGACCAGCGTCTTCTGCGCACTGCCCGCCGTGACGTTGTACGTGCCCACCACCACCGCGTCCGCCTCCCGGGCCGCCGCCACGGCCCGCGCGATCGTGGCCGCCGAGGGCGCCGTACCGGTCGACAGGGCGGTGGCCGTGAAGCCCAGCTCGGTCAGGGCGGCGGCCAGGACGCCGGTCGGCGGGCCCGTCGTGCCGGACGGGGAGGCCGGGTCGGCCCCGACCACCAGGAGCTCGGGGTGCCTGCGGCGGGACAGCGGGAGCAGGGCCCCCTGATTGACCAGCAGGGTCGTCGTGCGGTCGGCGATGCGATCGGCGGCCCTGAGGTGGGACGGGGTGCCGACGTGGCGGTCCACCCCGCCCTGGCTGACGTACGGCTCGTCGAACAGCCGCAGCCTCGCCTTCAGCCGCAGGATCCGCAGGATCGATTCATCGAGTCGCGCCTCGGTCAACTCGCCGTCCTGGACGGCCTTGAGGACCGCGTTCCAGGCCACCGCGAGCGAGGGCGGGTTGAGGAGCTGGTCCACGCCCGCCTTGAGCGCGAGGACGGGCACGCGGTCGTCGCCGTACTTCGTCCGTACGCCCTCCATGCCGAGGGAGTCCGTGACCACCACGCCGTCGTAACCCAGTTCCTCACGCAGGATGCCGGTGAGGATCGGGCGGGAGAGGGTGGCCGGATCGCCGGAGTCGTCCAGTGCCGGGACCATGATGTGCGCGGTCATGATCGAGTCGATGCCGGCGCGCACGGCGGCCCGGAAGGGCGGCGCGTCCAGGGCCTCCCACTGCTCACGGGTGTGCGTGATGACCGGGAAGCCGTAGTGGCTGTCGACGGCCGTGTCCCCGTGGCCCGGGAAGTGCTTGGCGGTGGCGGCGACCTGCCGGCCGCGCTGGTATCCGCTCACCTCGGCGGCGACCATGGCGGCCACCGCAGCCGGTTCGGCGCCGAAGGAGCGCACGCCGATGACCGGGTTGGCCGGGTTGACGTTCACGTCGGCCACGGGGGAGTAGTTCTGCCGGATGCCCATCGCGCGCAGTTCCCGGCCCGCGATCCGGCCGAGGGTGCGGGCGTCCGAGCGGGAGCCGCCGGCCCCGACGGCCATGGCGCCGGGGAAGAGGGTGGCGGGCTCGCCCACGCGGCAGACGATGCCGTGCTCCTGGTCGGTGGAGATCAGCACCGGCAGGCCGCGGGGCTGGGCGAGGGAGGCGCGCTGGATGCCGTTCGACAGATCGGCGATCTGGTGGGGGTCGCGGGTGTTGTGCGCCCAGGTGAAGTAGATGATGCCGCCCACCCGGTACCGGCTCACCAGTTCGGCTGCCGTGCGGACGCCGATCTCCCTGAGGTTGGCGTCGATGTCGGCCTGGTCGGGGGCGGTCGCGGAGTGTCCGTAGACCCGCATCACGAAGAGCTGGCCGACCTTCTCCGGCAGCGTCATCCGGGCGACGAGGGCGCGCAGTCCGCGGTCGTCGGCAGTGGTGGCGTCGGCGTGGGCGGTGCCACCCAGAGCCAGGGAGGTGGTGAGGCCGGCGCCGGCCGCGAGGACCGTACGTCTGGAAGGGGGTGCGGTGTTTCCCATGCTTCCCGTGCTGGAGTCGGGCACGTGCGCTCCTTCCGGAGGTGGTGCGCTGAAGGAAACTTCCGAGAAGTCACCAATAACCGGGAAGTTTCTGCCAGTCAAGGGAACGGGCCGCGACCACCGCGCGTGAAGGGGCCGCCATCGGCGCAGTTGGAGGGGGCGCGCCGATGACGGCGTGCTGCCGGCCGCGGTACGGCGGAGAGGGTGGGTCAGCGATCGCAGCCAGCAGCGAGGGCCGACACCGCACCGCGGTGACTCTCCGGCAACTCGCGGGTTGGACGAGCGGGGAGGGGGCCGGGTTCCCGGGGATGGCCGGAATCGGCGAAGTCGGGACGCCCGGGGCGCAAGTGACGCACGGGCGACGCGCAAGGGTCGGGTGCCGGTCCATCCCATGGACGCCCCGGCAGGGGCGACGGGCCTCGGGCGATCATGACGGCATGCCCCTGGTCGACATCCCCGGTTCCAAGTCCATCACCGCCCGCGCCCTCTTCCTGGCCGCCGCGGCCGACGGTGTCACCACCCTCGTACGGCCGCTGCGCTCCGACGACACGGAGGGCTTCGCGCAGGGCCTGACCCGGCTCGGCTACCGGGTCGGCCGGACCCCGGACGCCTGGCAGGTCGACGGCCGCCCGCAGGGGCCGGCGGTCGCCGAGGCGGACGTCCACTGCCGCGACGGCGCGACCACCGCCCGCTTCCTGCCCACCCTGGCGGCCACCGGCCACGGCACCTACCGTTTCGACGCCTCGCCCCAGATGCGCCGCCGCCCCCTGCTGCCCCTGACCCGCGCCCTGCGCGACCTGGGCGTGGACCTGCGGCACGAGGAGCGGGACGGCCACCATCCGCTGACCGTGGCGGCGGCCGGCGTCGAGGGCGGGGAGGTGACGCTGGACGCGGGCCAGTCGTCGCAGTACCTGACGGCGTTGCTGATGCTCGGGCCGCTGACCCGCAAGGGCCTGCGGATCACCGTGACCGACCTGGTCTCGGTGCCGTACGTAGAGATCACGATCGCGATGATGCGGGCCTTCGGGGTGGAGGTGCGACGGGAGGGCAACACCTACACGGTCCCGCCGGGCGGCTACCGCGCCACCACCTACGCCATCGAGCCGGACGCCTCGACCGCGAGCTACTTCTTCGCGGCGGCGGCTGTCACGGGCGGCGAGGTGACCGTCCCCGGCCTGGGCGAACGGGCGCTCCAGGGGGACCTTGCCTTCGTCGACGTACTGCGGCGGATGGGCGCGCGGGTGTCGGTGGGCGCCGCGGCCACGACCGTGCGGGGGACGGGCGAACTGCACGGCCTCACCGTCAACATGCGGGACATCTCCGACACCATGCCGACCCTCGCGGCCATCGCGCCGTTCGCCTCCGGGCCGGTGCGGATCGAGGACGTGGCGAACACGCGGGTGAAGGAGTGCGACCGGCTTGAGGCGTGCGCGGAGAACCTGCGGCGGCTCGGCGTCGAGACACGGACGGGCCCCGACTGGATCGAGATCCTGCCGGCCGGCCCCGGCGGCCCGGCCGGCACCGAGATCAAGTCCTACGGCGACCACCGCATCGTCATGTCCTTCGCGGTGACCGGGCTCAGGACGCCGGGTGTCTCCTTCGACGACCCGGGGTGCGTGCGCAAGACCTTCCCCGGCTTCCACGAGGAGTTCGGGGCGCTGAGCGCGCGGTGGTGAGGCCGGCCCCCGGTGGGCTACGCCGAGTCGTTGAGCAGACGGGCGAGGTGGTCGCGTCCCGCGTCCAGCAGGTCGGGGAGCGGGGCGGCCTTCTCGTACCAGCGCTTCTCGTACTCCCAGCACAGCCAGCCGTCCCAGCCGTGCCGGGAGAGGACCTCGACGCACTCCGCCAGCGGGAGTACACCGGTGCCGAGGACGAGCGGGGTCGTGTCGTCGGCGGAGGCGATGTCCTTGACCTGGACGTAGCCGAGGTGGGGGGCGAGGGCCGCGTAGCTCTCCGAGGGCTGCTCGCCGCCCAGCCAGGTGTGCATGACGTCCCACAGCGAGCCGACTTGGCGGTGTCCGACCAGGCCGAGGACGCGGATCGCGTCGGCCGCGGTGCGGTGCGAGTCGTGGGTCTCCAGCAGGATCCGTACGCCCATGTCGGCGGCGTGCTGCGCGGCCGTGCCGAGGCGCCGCGCGGCGATCGCGTCGGCCTCCTGCGGACTCTGCTCGGGGTCGGCGCCGGGGAACACCCGGACGAAGCCGGTGCCGAGGTCGTGGGCCAGGTCGACGAGGGCGCGGATCTCCTCGATCACGGGGGCGTCGTCACCGGGCGCGGCGACCCGGGTGTACCCGGCCAGGCCCAGCAGTTCGATGCCGGCCGCCTTGAACTCGCCGACCGTGTCGGCCCGTTGAGCGGGGGAGAGGCCGAGGTGCACCGGTTCCTCGGGGTGCGTGCGCAACTCGACACCGTGAAAGCCGTGCACGGTCGCGAGCCGCAGTACGTCGGGGAGGGGGAGACCGGGGACGCCGAGGGTGGAGAACGCCAGTTTCATGGGTTCCACCTTGCCAGGGAAACGCGGGGACACACATGGGTACGGCGACGGGATGCCGGCGGTGTCGCTCCGGACGTCCCGGACGGCCGTGGTCTTCCCAGGAGACTCCCCTCGGGGCCGCTCGCGCGGCCCCGAGGATCGCGGATGCCCGGGCTCGGTCGCAGACGCCGGTGGGGTCGAGCTCAGGCGCTGTCCGGGCCCTCGGTGGCGGGCCGGTAGACACAGACCTGGGCGCCGGTCTTGGCGGTGGTGGTGGAGACCAGCTCGAAGGGCCGCTTGGCGCCGTCCGTCGGGAAGATCGACTTGCCGCCGCCCAGCAGCACCGGCATGACGACGAGCTGGAGTTCGTCGACCAGGCCCTCCTGGAGGAGGGTGCGCACGAGGGTGGGGCTGCCCATCATCGCCAGGTCGCCGCCCTCGCTCTCGCGCAGCTCGCGGATCCGGGCGACGGCCTCGCCGCCCGGGATGCGGGTGGTGTTGTTCCAGGTCAGCTCGCCGTCGGTTAGCGTGTCGGTCACCACGTACTTCTTGAGGGCGTTCAGCCGGTCGGCGAACGGGTCCCCGGCCCGCTCGGGCCAGGCGGCGGCCATCGTCAGGTACGTGCGCCGCCCGTACAGCAGCGCCTCGGCGCTCCCCAGCCCCGCGTCGAAGGCGCCGCCGAGCACCTCCGGGTCGAAGTACGGGTGCGACCAGCCGCCGTGCGCGAAGCCGCCGTCGGTGTCCTCCTCGGGGCCGCCCGGGGCCTGGACGACGCCGTCGAGGCTGATGAACTCGGTGATGACGATGCGCATGTCCGGCGCTCCTGTGTCTCGCTCGGGTGAGGACGCATGAGAGACCGGGACGCGGCCGGAAACTCATCGGTGAGGCCAGTCCTATATGCGGAACGAGGGATTCGGTAGGCGTTCCGCGGATACCGCGGATACCGCGGATACCGCGGATACCGCGGATACCGCGGATACTGCTGATAACTCCACGCGTAGTACTCTCCCTGTAGTGGTCCGAACGGTGGTGCCGACGGCACCCCAGGGGGAGTGAACGCCCATGGTCAGACGGAACGACCAGCGACGCGCCGCGCTCGTCGACGCCGCGATCGAGGTGCTGGCGGGTGAGGGCGCCCGCGGTCTGACCTTCCGGGCCGTGGACAAGGAGGCCGCCGTCCCGGCCGGGACCGCCTCCAACTACTTCGCCAGCCGCGACGACCTGCTCACCCAGGCCGGCGCCCGCGTCTACGAGCGGCTCCAGCCCGACGAGGCCACGATCGCCCGCCTGGAGTCGGCCGACCGCGACCGGGAGACGTACGTCGGGCTGATGCGGGAGCTGGTCGACCGCGTGGCCGCCTTTCGCACCGGCTATCTCGCGCTGCTCGAACTCCGCCTGGAGGCGACCCGTCGCCCCGCCCTGCGCAAGGTCCTCACCGAGCGGGTCCGCGCCGACGTCGACGCCAACGTCGCCTACCACGAGTCCTCCGGCCTCCCCGGCGACACCATGGCCGTCAAACTGCTCATGCTGACCCTGAACTGGCTGATCGTCGAGCAGCTCACCCTGCCGGACGTCTTCTCGGCGGCGGAGCGGGAGCAGTTGGTCAGGGCGGCCGTCGAGCGGATCGTGGCAGCGGAGTAGCCGCCGCACAGTCCCGTCCCGCGGCCACGACCCCCGCGCCCGGTCCGCGTCCGGCACCCGGGTGGGGCGCGGCCGGTGAGGTGCCGGTCGCGCCCGTGTTCTCACCGGATCACGTGCTCCACGAACCGCTCCGCGGTCTCCGCCAGCACCTCGTGGCCGTCCCGGGCCCACAGGCCCTCGTTGAACAGCTCGACCTCGATGGCCCCGGCGTACCCGGCCGTCTCCACGTACGCCTTCCACTCCCGCATGTCGATCGCCCCGTCCCCGATCTGACCGCGCCCGGTGAGCACGCCCTGCGGCAGCGGAGTCGTCCAGTCGGCGAGCTGGAAGGTGTGGATACGGCCGCCCGCGCCCGCCCGTGCGATCTGCGCGGGCGCGGTGTCGTCCCACCAGATGTGGTACGTGTCCACGGTGACGCCGACCTGGTGGGCAGGGAAGCGTTCCGCGAGGTCCAGGGCCTGGGCCAGGGTCGACACCACGCAGCGGTCGGAGGCGTACATCGGGTGCAGCGGCTCGATCGCCAGCTTCACGCCGCGCTCCTCGGCGTACGGGCCCAACTCGCCCAGGGCGTCCGCGATCCGCTCCCGCGCGCCGTGCAGGTCCCTGGAGCCGGCGGGCAGCCCACCGGACACCAGCACCAGGACGTCGGTGCCCAGCGTCGCCGCCTCGTCGACCGCCCGGCGGTTGTCGTCCAGCGCAGCGGCCCGCTCCCTCGGGTCGATCGCCGTGAGGAAGCCGCCGCGGCACAGGGTGGTGACCGTCAGCCCGGCGTCGCGGACCAGCTTGGCCGTCGCCTCCAGGCCGTAGGACTGGACGGGCTCGCGCCACAGGCCGACGTTCGAGATGCCCAACTGCCCGCACGCGTCGGCCAGTTCCGGCAGCGACAGCTGCTTGACCGTCATCTGGTTGATGGAGAAGCGTTCGAGTCCGGTGCTCACTGGGCCACTCCGTACAGGGCGAGCAGGTTGCGCATCCGCTCCTCGGCCAGCTTGGGGTCCGGGAACAGGCCGAGGCCGTCGGCGAGTTCGTAGGCGCGCGCGAAGTGCGGCAGGGAGCGGGCCGACTGCAGGCCGCCGACCATCGTGAAGTGCGACTGGTGGCCGGCCAGCCAAGCCAGGAAGACCACGCCCGTCTTGTAGAAGCGGGTCGGTGCCTGGAAGAGATGGCGGGACAGCTCCACCGTGGGGTCGAGGAGGGCGCGGAAGCCGGGCACGTCCCCCGTGTCCAGCACCCGCACCGCCTCGGCCGCCAGCGGCCCCAGCGGGTCGAAGATGCCGAGCAGGGCGTGGCTGAAGCCCTTCTCGTCGCCCGCGATCAGTTCGGGGTAGTTGAAGTCGTCGCCCGTGTAGCAGCGCACCCCCTGCGGCAGCCTGCGCCGCAGGTCGATCTCGCGCTGCGCGTCCAGCAGCGACACCTTGATGCCGTCCACCTTGTCGGGGTGCGCGGCGATGACCTCCAGGAAGGTGTCCGTGGCCGCGTCCAGGTCGGACGAGCCCCAGTAGCCCTCCAGCGCCGGGTCGAACATCGGGCCCAGCCAGTGCAGGACCACCGGCTCGGCGGCCTGGCGGAGCAGGTGCCCGTAGACCTCCAGGTAGTCCTCGGGGCCGGAGGCGGCCGCGGCGAGCGCGCGCGAGGCCATCAGGATCGCCTGCGCCCCGCTCTCCTCGACGACGGCGAGCTGCTCCTCGTAGGCGGCGCGGACCTCGGCGAGCGAGCCGGCGGCGATCTGGTCGGTGCCGACGCCACAGGCGATGCGGCCGCCGACCGCCCTGGCCTCGGCGGCGGACCGGCGGATCAGCTCCGCGGCCCCGGCCCAGTCCAGGCCCATCCCGCGCTGGGCGGTGTCCATGGCCTCCGCGACGCCGAGCCCGTGGGACCACAGGTGCCGGCGGAAGGCGAGGGTGGCGTCCCAGTCGACGGCGGCGGGCGAGTCGGGCGACACGTCGGCGTACGGGTCGGCGACCACGTGGGCCGCGGAGAAGACCGTACGGGAGGTGAAGGGGGCGCCCGGGGTGAGCGCGAGCGGCTCGGTGCGCGGCTCGTACGCCCGCAGGCCGCCCCGGGAGTCGGGCAGTCGGATGGTCACGGCTGGATCTCCGGTACGTCGAGACGGCGGCCCTCGGCCGAGGACCTCAGGCCCAGCTCGGCGAGTTGGACGCCGCGGGCGCCGGCGAGCAGGTCCCAGTGGTAAGGGGCATCGGCGTAGACGTGCTTGAGGAACAGCTCCCACTGGGCCTTGAAGCCGTTGTCGAACTCGTCGTTGTCGGGGACCTCCTGCCACTGGTCGCGGAAGGAGTAGGTGGCCGGGATGTCCGGGTTCCACACCGGCTTCGGGGTGAGCGAGCGGTGCTGGACGCGGCAGTTGCGCAGACCCGCGACCGCGGAGCCCTCCGTGCCGTCCACCTGGAACTCGACGAGCTCGTCGCGGTTGACGCGGACGGCCCAGCTGGAGTTGATCTGTGCGATGGCGCCGCCCTCCAGCTCGAAGACGCCGTACGCGGCGTCGTCGGCGGTGGCGTCGTAGGGCTTGCCGTTCTCGTCCCAGCGCTGCGGGATGTGGGTGGTGGCGACGGCCTGGACGGACTTCACCCGCCCGAACAGCTCGTGCAGGACGTACTCCCAGTGCGGGAACATGTCGACGACGATGCCACCGCCGTCCTCTGCCCGGTAGTTCCAGGACGGGCGCTGGGCGGCCTGCCAGTCGCCCTCGAAGACCCAGTAGCCGAACTCGCCGCGCACCGAGAGGATGCGTCCGAAGAAGCCGCCGTCGATGAGCCGCTTCAGCTTGAGCAGGCCCGGCAGGAAGAGCTTGTCCTGGACGACGCCGTGCTTGATGCCGGCCTCGTTCGCGAGCCGGGCGAGCTCCAGGGCGCCCTGAAGACCCGTCGCCGTCGGCTTCTCGGTGTAGACGTGCTTGCCCGCGGCGACCGCCTTCCTGATCGCCTCCTCGCGGGCGGAGGTGACCTGGGCATCGAAGTAGATCTCGACGCTCGGGTCGGCGAGGACCGCGTCCAGGTCGGTCGAGATGTTCTCCGGGTCCAGGCCGTGCCGCTCGGCGAGCGCCTTCAGGGCGTGCTCGCGGCGGCCGACCAGGATCGGCTCCGGCCACAGCACGGTGCCGTCGCCGAGGTCGAGGCCACCCTGCTCGCGGATGGCCAGGATGGAGCGGACCAGGTGCTGGCGGTAGCCCATGCGCCCGGTGACACCGTTCATGGCGATACGCACCGTCTTGCGTGTCACGTCATTCCCTTCGTACGCGGGGTCTGCGCCGCGTACGCCCTGTCCTCCAACTGGTGAGCGTTACAGCAAGCGCTTTCTATACAAGGAGAAGCTAGCCTCTGTGCAGCGGTCCGGACAAGACCGTGACCAGCCTGAGTTGTTCGAGGGGACGAACAACAGGGGGGTTATGGCCTTAAGGTCAGCTCGACATACCTGGAACCGCGGGCCGCGGTGGCCTGTCTACGAGCACGTACGAGGTGGTTCGACAAGATGCGCGACCGGAGGAAGACGAGATGACGGTGACCCTGGCGGACGTGGCGGCACGCGCCCAGGTCTCCCCCGCGACGGTGTCGCGCGTACTGAACGGGAACTACCCCGTGGCCGCCTCCACCCGGGAGCGGGTGCTGCGCGCGGTGGACGAGCTGGACTACGTACTGAACGGGCCGGCCAGTGCGCTGGCCGCGGCCACCTCCGACCTGGTCGGCATCCTGGTCAACGACATCGCCGACCCCTTCTTCGGGATCATGGCGAGCGCGATCCAGTCGGAGATCGGCGGCCCGGGCGGGCGGGCGGGCGGGGAACGGCTGGCCGTGGTCTGCAACACCGGGGGCTCCGCCGAGCGTGAGCTGACGTATCTGACGCTGCTCCAGCGCCAGCGGGCCGCCGCGGTCGTGCTGACCGGCGGCGCCATGGAGGACGCCCCGCACGCGGCGGCGATGGCCTCGAAACTGCGCAAGCTGACGGACGCCGGGACCCGGGTGGTGCTGTGCGGACGCCCGCCGGCGCGGGACACCGGCGCGATCGCGCTGACCTTCGACAACCGCGGGGGCGGCCGTGAGCTCACCGAGCACCTGATCGGCCTGGGCCACCGGCGGCTCGGCTACATCGCGGGCCCGGAGGAGCGCACGACGACCCGGCACCGGCTGGAGGGCCACCGGGCCGCGCTGCAGGCGCACGGCATCCAGGAGGACGAGCGCTGGACCGTCCACGGCCGCTACGACCGGCAGTCCGGTTACGAGGCGACGCTGGAGCTGCTGCGCCGCGATCCCACACTCACGGCCGTGGTCGCCGCGAACGACTCCGTGGCGCTGGGCGCGTGCGCCGCGCTGCGGGACTCCGGGCTGCGGATCCCGGAGGACGTGTCGGTGGCCGGTTTCGACGACCTTCCGTTCAGCATCGACGCGGTGCCTTCGCTGACGACGGTGAGGCTGCCGCTCTCGGAGGCGGGGGCGCGGGCCGGGCGGATCGCCATGGGGCGCGAGGAGCCGCCGCCCGGGGGGATCGCGACCATCCGGGGGGAGCTGATGGTGCGGGGGTCGTCCGGGGGGCCTCGGGACTGAACACGGGGGTACGGCGTCCGCTTCACCGCCCCATGGGCGCGGGCGGGCGTCTCACGGCGGGAGCAGGGGGCCCAGCGGGCCCAGGTCGAGGTTGAGGTCGTCCAGGGTGAGGCCGTAGCGGTCGCACAGCTCTGTCATCCGGTCGTGGAGGAGCATCAGGGTCAGGCCCAGCCGTTCCTCCTGTTCCTCGGTCAGATCGCCCTGGTCGACGCGGTGCAGTGCCTGGCGCTCCATCAGCTGGCGCAACAACTCGACGATGGTCAGGACCAGTTTGACCAGGTCCCGTTCCACCGTGTCGGGGTCGGCGCGCAACCGGCGTGCGGCACTCTGGCCCGCGGGCGGCGGAACCATGTCGTCCGGCCGGGCGGGCAGCAGCGAGAACGCGCGGTGGGCGGCCTGAGCGACCTCCCGCAGCCGGTCGGGGGGCGGGCGGTCAGCCGGGCCGGTCACCGGTGTCCTCGTCCGCGACGGGCGACGTCCGGTCAGGGAGGACGGGCGCCCACTGCTCCTCCATCTGCTCGCGGACGGCGATCACCACCGCGCGCAGCGAGATCCGCACCAGGTCGATGTCGGCGATCGACAGGACGAGGTCGCCGGTGAGCACGACCCCGCCGCTCAGCAGCCGGTCGAGCAGGTCGATCAGCGCGACCTGGCGGCCGCTGATGGGGCGGTCGTCGGTGTAGGCGGCTTCGGGGGAGCCGCTCGCCCGGTATGCGCCGTGCGCCTCGTGCTCGGTCACCGCTGTCGCGCCCCTTCCGGGGGTGCGGTGCCTTTCGTCGGTGCGGTGCCTTTCGGCGGTGCGGTGCCCTCCGGCGGTGCGGTGCCCTCCGGCGGTGCGGTGCCCTCGGTGGATCCGCTGCCCCGGGAGGGCGCGCCGCCCTCGGCCGACTCCGTGAAGGAGTACGGCGCCCAGGGGCCGGTGACCTCCACCCGTACCCCGGGCAGGTCGTCGGCGGCGTGCAGCATCCGGTCGCGGAACCGTTCGGCCAGGTGACGAGGGACGAGGTAGGCGTCGTTGGCGAGGTTCTCGCTGCCGGGGCGGGCGAGGGAGCCCTGCTGGGGGCGGTGCCGGGCGCGTTCCACCGCCAGGCCCCGCGCCTGCTCCTCCGTCCGGCGCACGGCCTCCTCCGCGGACCGCCGGATGTCCTCGTGCGCCTGGTGGTGCTGCCTGCGGCGGCGCAGATACGCGCGTCCGGGGGCCGGGTCGGCCACCAGGGCGCCGGACGCCGCGGGCGGAGGAGCGGGCTCGGAAGAGGCCGGGGTCTCGGCGTACACCTTCACGCCCCACTCCACATGGTCGTCGAACCGGTCGAGCAGCGCGGTGAACACGTCCTGCCGTTCGCGCAGCATCCGTTCGACCCGGCTCTCGTCGAGGTAGACGGTGGCCAGCCGCAGCGGCAGGACCGTCGTACGGGCGGCGAGCGTCTCGATGACGAGGTGGTGGGCGCGGGCCGTCGACTCCAGCCAGGCGAGGTCCTCCAGGCGCGCCCTGAGAGCCGCCTGGGAGAACTCCTCCCCGGGCACGGCGCTGACCGCGGCGGCCACCGGACCCGAGTGCACCAGGGTGACCGGGGCGTCCGCCACACCGCGGACACCGGACAGCGCGGCCTGCGCCGCGGCCGCCGCCGAGCCGGACGAACGGACCACGGCGTACGCGTATCTCAGCCGCTGTCCGCTCACGGCTCCCGGCCCTCGGCGTCGTCCTTCTTGCGGCGAATGCGGCGCGGCTCCGCGCCGGGACCCCGCTCGGTCTCCCGCGACCGGGTCTCCGGGCGCCGCTCGCCCGAGCCGCGTGCGGGCAGTTCGCCCGCGGGCCGCGCCTTCGCGGCCTTCTCGACCTTCGGGGCCTGCTCAGTCCGCTCCGCCTTCTCGGCCTTGTCGACCTTGCGGCGCAGTTCCTCGACCTCGGTGCGCAGGCTCTCGTTCTGCTCCTCCAGCGTGCGCCCGCGATGGGCGCGGGAGGAGAGCGCGGGGTCGTGCTCCCACCAGTCGATGCCGATCTCCTTGGCCTTGTCGACCGAGGCCACCAGGAGGCGGAGCTTGATGGTCAGCAACTCGATGTCGAGCAGGTTGATCTTGATGTCGCCGACGATGACGATGCCCTTGTCGAGCACGCGTTCGAGTATGTCTGCGAGGTTCGCACTGGATCCCCCGCCGCCGTAGGGGTACATCCCCTGTGACGGTGCGGACCCGGTGGGCACGGGCTCGGTCACGGCGTTCTCGACCTCGTTTCCCGGAACACCGGCGGTCACCCACGGCGCCCGCGCGTCGGGCGGGGTTCCTCGTCGGTGTCGTCGTAGCGGTCGTCGGGCTCCCGGTCTTCGTCCACCCCTTCCTCGTAGTCGTCGTCCGCGTTTTCGTCCGCGTCGTCATCCGCGTCTTCGTCCGCGCTCTCTTCCTCCTCCTCGCCCTGCTCCTCCTCGTCTTCCTCGTCCTCCTCCCACTCGCCCTTCTCCCCCTCCTCCCCTTCCTCGTCCTCGGCCCGCCCCTGCGTCCGCTCCCGCAGCCCCGCGGTGCGTTGGTGGAGCGCCTCGGCGAGGCTGTCGGCCTTCGCTGTCAGGACCGACGTCGCCGCAGCCTTGCCGGCGTCCGTCAGTTCGGAGCGCACCTGGTCGGTGAGGTCGTGCACCGAAGGGGACTCCTGGAGGGCCTTGCCGACCTGGCCCGGCCTGATCCGCGATCCGGCGAGCAACGCGCCGAGGCCGAGGGCGAGCTTGGCCTTCCTGGTCCGCCCCAGCACATAGCCGCCCAGCAGAGCGGCGCCGATCGTCGCGTTGTTCATGGCCCGTCTTCTTTCCTCACCCGCCTGTCGACAGCCCCTGGTCCCGGGCCCCTCACGGCCCGCCCTGCTGCCCTCCCCGGCGCAGCTGGTAGGCCCTGATCTCCTCCAACCGGTGCAGCAGGGCCTCCTCCTGCCGTGCGAACTCCTCGTCGTCGATCCGGCCCTCGGTCCACGCCCGTTCCAGCTGCACGAGTCCCTCCTGCACGGGAGCGGGGTCGTAGTACTCGTCCTCGGCGGTCCGCACCACCTTGTCGAGCACCCAGCCGATGCCCCGCACGGGGGCGAACGGCAGCCCCAGAATCCCGGTGACCAGTCCCACGGCACCTCCTCGCGCTCCTCATGGCCGGCCCGGCCGCCCCGCGCGTCCCTCAGACGAAGCTGTACGGCGGCAGCGGCCCGCGCATCCGCACCTCCACACCCTCGCCGTAGCGTTCCGCCAGGTCCTGACCGGCCCGGTCGAACTCCTCGGCACGGTCCTCCTCCACCAGGAAGGAGGCGTTCACGACGTACTGCTTCGACGGCTCGGCGACCTTCTCCGCCACGGCGAGCGGCCGCAGCGCCGCGACGACTTCCGCGGCGATCGCGTCCTGGCGGGCCTGCACCTCCTGAGCCACCATCTGGCCGAGCGCCAGCCGGTCCTCGTACGTCCCACCGCCCTCACGGGTGCGCTGGTTCAGCTCACGGATCTGTGCGTTCTCCTCGACGACGGCACGCAGCACCCAGTCCTCGTCGACGACACCCTTGACGTTGAACTCCGCCCGCCCCGCCAACTCGTCCAGGCGTTGCGTGAACGCCTGCGCCTGCTCCTCCAGCACACCGCGCACGGCGGAGTCGTCCGCGGCGACGAACCCGAAGCTCAGCGGCAGCACGGTGCCGTCCGTCCAGAGCCGTGCCTGGACCTCCTGGTGCGCCGACAGGTCGCGCCGCGTCACCGACAGATCGTCGGGGGCCTCGCTGACGACGGCGCACAGGGAGTCGCCCCGCACCACGCGCACCTCACCGGGGGGATCGCCCACGCCCTTGGTTCCGCCCAGGTCCAGCGGATGGGAGTCCTTGGTGATCGCGTACACATACACGGACATCGGGTCGCTCACTCCTCCCGGTCCCGTGCGGAACGGCGCTGCGAGCCGTGCTCGGAGCGCTCACGCCGCTTCTCGCGGGTGCGCTCGCGCTCCCCCTCCTCGTCACCGCCGCGCCCCTTGAGCGACTCGCTGACCGCCTCGACCGCGCCGGACAGCGCCCCTTTGCTCTTGCCCCGGGCGCCGCTCTCCACGGAGTCACCGACGATGTCGGTGAGCTGGGAGGGTGCCTTGCGGCCCGACTCCAGATCCAGCCGGTTGCACGCCTCGGCGAAGCGCAGATACGTGTCGACGCTGGCGACCACCACGCGCGCGTCGATCTTCAGAATCTCGATGCCGACCAGGGAGACCCGTACGAACGCGTCGATGACCAGGCCCCGGTCCAACACGAGTTCCAGCACGTCGTACAGGTTTCCCGACCCGGCCCCGCCGCCCGCGGGCCCGGGTACGCCGGCACCACCGTTGCCCTGTGGCACCACAGTCACGGTGCCGTCCCTTCCGGCCCGACTCCCCGGCGGGGGCGGGACGACCTAGCGGCCGTCCCTCCGGTCCACCTGCGCGCGCGTGTAGCGACGCCCACGCTCGTACGACACCAGCTGCCCCTCCGGGTCCAGAACCACGTGGTAACTGGCCATCACGCTGGTCGTCTCGGGAATGCGTTCCAGCTCTACTACTTCTACGGAGGCTTCCCAGCCCTGATCCGTCGGCTTCAGTGCGGAAACCGACTCGGGAGCCCTCCCCAGCAGCTCACCGAGCTGCTCGATCGCGAACCGGATCGCTCCGGCGGCGGAAACCCGCGGCTCGGCGGGCGTCTGCCGTTCGGAGGAGCGCACCTTGCGCGGCTCACGATCGCTCGTGATCATTCACCTTCTCGCTCTGTTCCTCCATCATCGGTCCCACGCGCAGCTCACGCCACTTCTCTCGTGCGGCGCAGCACCGCCTGCCCGGCGCGCTGCCTGCCTGCCGCCCGCTTGGTGAGCACCGCGAGCACCACCGGGACCACCATCTCCACCACCCGGGCCACCGCACCGGACGGCAGCCCCGTCCTGCGCGCCACCGCGCCGGCGACCGGCTCGGCCTCCTCGGCCAGCAGCCCGGCCATCAGGCCGCCCGTGGCGAAGCCGCCCAGCGTGGCCACCCCGGTGAGCGGGGCGTCGTGGGGGGTCGCGACCGCCTCCGCCTCATCGGACAGCGCCGCCACCGTCGTACCGACCATCTGCCGGGCCCCTGTCTCGTCCGTGCCCAGCAGGCTCGCGATGCGCCCGATCCGCTCGTCGCCGAGTTCGTCGAGCACATCGTCCTGAAGGCTCGTGAGGGGGTTCTCAGCTACCTCTGACATGTCTGAAACGCTACGTCCGACCGGATTCACCGGCACGCCGAGGGCGGTGGGAAAAGAAATTCCAGGAAACCGTGCAACCCTTCCCGGCCCAGGCGGGTCGTACTTGGCATCGGAACTCTTGGAGGGGGATCTGGGGGGATCGCGGGGGTTCCGACGGGAGGGGAAAACGCGAGGGGCCCGGTCGACGGACCGGGCCCCTCGAAACCTCTTCCGGCATCGCCGGGCATCTGCCCGAGCCTCAGCGCGCACCGGGCGTCAGAAGAACACCCCGCAGTGCAGCAGCACATTCGCGTACGGCCGCGCCTCCCCGGTCCGTACGACCAGCCGCGCCCCGGCCGACAGCTCCTTGAGCCGCTCGTGCGTGACCAGCTCCAGGTCGGGAAACTCCTGCTCCAGCAGGGCGGCCGCCGCCGGATTCGCCTCGCGGACCTCCGAGGCCGCCGTCGCCCCCTCCACCGCCAGCTCGGCCAGCAGACCGTCCAGCACCACGGCGAACGACGGCACCCCGGCCCGGAAGGCCAGGTCGACGACTCGGGGGCCGTCGGGTATCGGCATGCCCGCGTCGCACACCAGCACACCGTCGCCGTGACCCAGCTCGGCCAGCGCGCCGCAGAGATGACGATTGAGGATTCCGGCCTTCTTCACTCGGATCCCCCTCGCCGGCCTTCACGGGGCGCGCCGTCCCACCCCCGGCCGGGGGGCCGCGGCGTGTCCCTGGGAGGGGCACCGCACGCGGCCTCGACCTCCGCCGCCGTCGGGAAGGACTCCTGCGCGCCCTCCTTCGTGACCGCCGCCGCCCCCACCCGTGCCGCGTACGCCGCCGCGTCCACCGGCGACGAGCCCGCCCCGAGCCGGAAGGCCAGCGCGGCCGTGAACGCGTCGCCCGCGCCCGTCGTGTCCACCGCGTCCACCCGCACGGACGGCACCCGCGTCACCCCGTCCGCGGAGGCCACCAGCGCGCCCTGCGCCCCCAGGGTCACCACCACCGACCGGGGCCCCTTGGCGAGCAGGATCCGCGCCCAGTCCTCCGGGGTCTCGCCCACCGCGGAGTCACCGAGGATGACCTTCGCCTCGTGCTCGTTCACGATGAGCGGGTCGCAGGCCGCCAACACCTCCGTCGGCAGCGGCTGGGGCGGGGACGGGTTGAGCACGAAGCGGCTGCCGTCGGCCAGGCTGCGCACGACCTCCACGACCGTCTCCAGCGGGATCTCCAACTGGGCCGAGACCACCCGCGACGCCTGGAAGAGGCTCGCGGCGGCCCGTATGTCGTCCGGGGCGAGCCGTCCGTTGGCCCCCGGCGAGACCACGATGCTGTTGTCCCCGGACGGGTCCACCGTGATCAGGGCGACGCCGGTCGGCGCGCCGCCGACCAGGACGCCCACCGTGTCCACACCGGCCGCCCGCTGCGAGTCGAGCAGCAGCCGCCCGTGCGCGTCGTCGCCGACCCTGGCCAGCAGGGCCGTACGGGCGCCGAGACGGGCGGCCGCGACCGCCTGGTTGGCGCCCTTGCCGCCCGGGTGGACGGCGAGGTCGGAGCCGAGCACGGTCTCGCCGGCCCCCGGTCGGCGCTCGACGCCGATCACCAGGTCGGCGTTGGCCGACCCTACGACCAACAGGTCGTAGTCGTACATGAGGTCGCTCCCCTGATAGGTCCCCGTGTGACGTGAGGCGGACGGCCCCGTGCGGTATGAGCCGGGGCCCGCCCCATGCTCCCGCAACGGCCGTCCGCCTGTTCGCCGTTCGCCTTCTGTCAGCCGCCGAAACCGGCCACGTTCTCCTTCGTGACCACCTTCACCGGCACCTTCACCATCTCCTCGGTCCTCTTGCCCTCGGCCGCCCGCAGCGCGTTGTCGACCGCGATCCTGCCGAGTTCCTTGGGCTGCTGCGCGACGGAGGCGTACAGCGTGCCCGCCTCGACCGCCTTCAGGCCGTCCGGAGTGCCGTCGAAGCCGACCACCTGGACCGACTTGCCGGCCTTCGACCCCAGCGCCTTGACCGCACCCAGCGCCATCTCGTCGTTCTCCGCGAAGACGCCGTCGATGTCGGGGTGGGCCTGGAGGAGGTTGGTCATGACGTCGAGGCCCTTGGCGCGGTCGAAGTCGGCCGGCTGCTTGGCGACCACCTTGATGCCCGGGTAGGCCTTGAGGCCCTCGGCGAAGCCCGCGCCGCGCTCCCGGCTGGCGGAGGTGCCGGCCTGACCCTGCAGGATCACGATGGTGCCCTTGCCGCCCAGCTTCTCGGCGAGCGCCTTGGCGCCCAGCTCGCCGCCCTCGACGTTGTCGGAGGCGACCAGGGCCGCCGTCCGCGCCTTGTTGACGCCGCGGTCGACTCCCACGACGGGGATGTCGGCCTTGTTGGCCGCCCGCACCGACGGACCCGCCGCGTCCGAGTCCACCGGGTTGACGATGATCGCGCCGACGCCCTCCGACGTGAAGTTCTGCAGCTGGTTGGCCTGCTGGGAGGCGTCGTTCTGGGCGTCGGTGACGGTCAGGTCGACGCCCAGCTTCTTCGCCTGCGCCTCCGCGCCGGCCCGGATCTGCACGAAGAACGGGTTGTTGAGGGTCGACAGCGAAAGACCCACCTTCCGCGTCGTCGCCGAGGACGAGCCGCCGTGCAGGAAGGACGTGGCACCGACGATCGCCGCCGCGACCACGGCCGCGAGGACGTACGTCGCCGCCTGCCTGCCCTTGTCGCCGGGCCGACCGGCGCCCGACGGCGCCACGCCGGCCCCGGCCTTGCGCCGCACCGTGTCCAGCAGCACCGCCAGCGCGATGACGACGCCGATGACGACCTGCTGCCAGAAGGCGGACACCGACAGCAGGTTCAGGCCGTTGCGCAGCACCGCCAGGATCAGAGCGCCGATCAGCGTGCCGGACGCCTTGCCGGTGCCCCCCGCGAGCGAGGCGCCACCGATGACGACCGCCGCGATCGCGTCGAGTTCGTAGCCCTGCGCGGCCTGCGGCTGAGCCGAGGACAGCCGGGCGGCGAGCACGATGCCCGCGGCGGCGGCGAACAGCCCGGAGAAGGCGTAGATCGCGAGCTTGTGCCTCCGCACCCGCAGACCGGACAGGCGGGCCGCCTCCTCGTTGCCGCCGATCGCGTACATCGAACGGCCGATGTACGTCCGGCCCAGCACGAACGCCGTGATCAGGCCCATGCCGACCATCACCAGCACGGGCACCGGCAGCCAGCCGCCGAGCGCGTCACCGAGACGCGAGACCGAGTCGGGCAGGGCGATCGGGGAGCCCTGCGAGATCACCAGGGACAGACCGCGGGCCACCGACAGCATGGCCAGCGTCGCGATGAACGGCGGGAGTTTGCCGTACGAGATCAGGAAGCCGTTGACCAGGCCGCACACCGCGCCGGTCGCGATGGCGAGGAGCACGGCGACGAGGACCGGGACGCCTTGCGACGTCGCGCTCCAGGCCAGGACGGTGGCCGACAGGGCGGCGACCGAGCCGACCGACAGGTCGATGCCCGCCGAGACGATGACGAAGGTGACACCGAAGGCGAGGATGGCGGTCACGGCCGCCTGGACGCCGACGTTCAGGAGGTTGTCGGCCGTCAGGAAGTCGCCGGACAGCGCCGACATCGCGACGACGAGGACGATGAGCGCGGTCAGCGCGCCGTTGTCGAGCAGGATGCGGCGCAGGCCGCCCGAGGCGCCACGCGCGCCCGTCGAGCTCTTGAGCGTGTCAGTGGCCACGGGTGGCCTCCGTTTCGGTCTTCTCGTGAGTGGGGTTGCTGACGGCGAGCGCCATCACGGCGTCCTGGGTCGCCTCGCCGGAGGTGAGTTCGCCCGCGATCCGGCCCTGGGCCATCACCAGGACCCGGTCGCTCATGCCGAGGACCTCCGGCAGATCGCTGGAGATCATGAGCACGGCGGCGCCCTGCGCGGTGAGTTCGTTGATGAGCTGGTAGATCTCGACCTTCGCGCCGACGTCGATCCCGCGCGTCGGCTCGTCGAGGATCAGCACCCTGGTGTCGGCGAGCAGCCACTTGCCGATGACGACCTTCTGCTGGTTGCCGCCGGAGAGGGTGCGCACATGCTGGCCGAGTCCGGCCATCCGCACCCCGAGCTGCCGGGCGATCCGTTCGGCCGCCGCACGCTGCCCCTTGCGGTCGACGAGCCCCGCGCGCGTGGCCGAACGCAGCGTCACCAGCCCGAGGTTCTCCTCGACCGACGCGTCCAGCACCAGCCCCTGGCCCTTGCGGTCCTCGGGGATCAGCCCGATGCCCGCGGCCATCGCCGCGTTGACGTCGTGCCTGGCGACCGGGCCGCCGGCGACCTTGACGCTGCCCCTGTCGTACGGGTCGGCCCCGAAGACCGCCCGCACCACCTCGGTGCGACCGGCGCCGACCAGCCCCGCGACACCGACGACCTCACCGGCGTGCACCTCGAAGCCGACGTCGTGGAAGACGCCGTCCCGGGTGAGCCCCTCGACGGTCAGCAGCGCGGCGCCGCGATCGGCCCGTGTCCGCGGGTACTGCTGCTCGATGGAGCGCCCCACCATGAGCCGTACCAGCTCGTCCTGCGGCGTCGAGGCCGGGACCTGTCCGACGCTTCGGCCGTCCCGGATCACCGTCACCCGGTCGCCCAGCGCCGCGATCTCCTCCAGGTGGTGCGTGATGAAGACGACCCCCACGCCGTCCTCGCGCAGCCTGCGCACGATCGCGAAGAGCTTGTCGACCTCCTCGGAGGTCAGTACGGCCGTCGGCTCGTCCATGATCAGCACACGCGCGTCCAGGCTGAGCGCCTTGGCGATCTCGACCATCTGCAGGCGCGCGATGCCGAGTTCGCGGACCCGCGCGCGCGGAGAGACGTCGACGCCCACGCGCGCGAGGAGGACCTCGGCGTCGGCGTCCATCTTCTTCCGGTCGATCATTCCGAAGCGGCGCGGCTGCCGGCCGAGGAAGATGTTCTCCGCGACCGTCAGATCGGGAACGAGGTTGAACTCCTGGTAGATGGTGGCGATCCCGAGCCGTTCGGAGTCCTGCGCCCCCTGGATACGGGTCTCCTCGCCGCCGACCAGGATCCGCCCGGCGTCGGGTGTGTAGGCACCGGAGAGCATCTTGATGAGGGTGCTCTTGCCCGCGCCGTTCTCACCGAGCAGCACATGCACCTCGCCCCGGCGCAGATCGAAGTCCACGCCGTCCAGCGCGACCACGCCCGGGAAGGCTTTCCGTACGCCCTCGATGCGCAGCAACTCGTCCGCGTCGCTCACGTCTGGCTCCTGTTCTGTGCGGGGTCCTCGCCGCACGAGCGGCGTACGACGAGTCGGGCGGGGAGGGTGACGGACGCGGGGGGCCGCCCCTCGATGCGGTCGACCAGGGCCCGCACGGCGGCCCGGCCCAGCTCGCCCGTCGGCTGGGCGATCGCCGTGATCGGCGGGTCGGTGTGCACGAACCACGGGATGTCGTCGAACGCGGCCAGCGCGAGGTCGTCCGGGACGCGCAGCCCACGCGCGCGTACGGCGTCCAGGGCGCCGAGCGCCATCAGGTTGTCGGCCGCGAAAACGACCTCGGGGGGCTCCGGCAGGTCGAGGAAGCCCTCGGTGACCCGACGTCCGCTCTCGGCCTGGAAGTCGCCCTGGCCTATGTAGACGTCCGGGAGCGCGAGCCCCAGCGCGGCGAGCGCCTCCCGAAAGGCATCCACACGCTCGCGTCCGGTCGTGGTCGCCGCCGGTCCTGCGATGATCGCCAGCCGCCGGTGGCCGAGGCCGTGCAGATGCGCCACGAGGTCCCGTACGGCATCGCACCCGTCCGCCCGCACCACCGGCACGTCCACCCCCGGGATCCACCGGTCCACGAACACCATCGGCGTCCCCGCCCGCGCGGCGTCCAGCATCAGCGGGGAACCGCCGTCCGTGGGGGAGACCAGCAGGCCGTCGATACGGCGGTCCAGCAGCGTCCTGACGTGGTGGTCCTGCAGGTCGGGCCGCTCGTCGGCGTTGCCGATGACGACGCTGTAGCCGAGCGCGCGGGCCTCTTCCTCGACGGAGCGGGCCAGTTCGGTGAAGTAGGGGTTCATCACGTCGCTGATGACCAGGCCGAGGGTGCGGGTCTGGTCGGTGCGCAGGGAACGGGCGACGGCGTTGGGGCGGTAGCCCAGGGTCTCGACGGCGGCCAGGACGCGTGTGCGTGCCTCGGCGCTGACCGACGGATGGTCGTTCAGGACGCGCGAGACCGTGGCGACGGAGACGCCCGCCTCGGCGGCGACGTCCTTGATGCTCGCCATCGCCGTTCCACCTCCTTGTGGATCGTTGGGGTCGATGCCCGATGCCCGATGCCAGGCGCCCGGTGCCCGAGGCTCGTGGAATCGATTACATCGACGTGTTAGGGAGGATGGAATCGATTACATGGAAATTAATCAAGCCCTCAACCACGCCCCGAGACCGGATCGTGATGTCGCGGCCCGTCACGAGGCGATCCACGCTGGAAGTGCGGGGGTCGTGCGCCGAAGGTCCTCGTGGGCCGGAGCGGAGGAGTCATGACGGCAGCCAGGCGCGAGGAGGCACCCGTCATCGTCGGCGGTGACGGCGTGGAGGTGCGCAGCAAGGCGATCGGCGGCGGCATGTCCGTCGGTTACGTCAGCCTGCCCGAGGGGACCGACATGGGCCCCGCGCTCAAGGGCCTCGAAGGCGACGCCTGTCCGTGCCCGCACTGGGGCTACCTGCTGAAGGGCCGGCTGCGGATGCTGACGCCCGAGGGCGAGGAGTACTACGAGGCGGGCCAGGCGTACTACTGGGGGCCCGGCCATGTCCCGGTGGCCCTGGAGGACTGCGAGTTCGTCGAGTTCTCACCGACCGAGGACTTCCAGGCGGTGCTGGACCACGTGCTGGCCCAGGGCGGGTGAGCGCCGGGCGGCTTGTCCTCTCGTTCGGTCGGGGGCTGCCCGGGGTGCTCCGCCTGGGAGTGGCTCGCCTGCGAGTGCTCCGCGGCCGGGGAGTGCCGGGCCGCGCCGAGGCCGCGGGTCGTGAGGGGATGGCCCCCCGGTGCGCCCGGGTCGGCGGGTCACGAGTCCGTCGCCCGCTTCCTGCGACGGAGTGCGCCGCCCCCTTTCCCCGACGGGGGTCCGTCACCCTCCTCCCGCGACGGCGTCCGGCGTGGCCCGTCCTGGCCCCGGGTTCACGCGCTCCCTGTCGCCTGCTGCCGGTCCTCCTGGGCAGCCTCCCGCATCCCCGTCAGAAAGCCTCTGATGGCGGCGAGTTCACGCGCGTCGTACCCGTGCAGCAGATCCACCGCCCGGTCGATCAGCGGTCCGAAGTGCTGCCACCCGAGGGCGACGGCCCGCTCGTCCACCGTGACCGTGACCTTGCGGCGGTCCCGGTCGCTGCGCACCCGCCGCACATGTCCCGCCCGCTCCAGCCGGTCGACGAGTGCCGTGGTCCCCGCCGAGTTCAGTCCGAGCGCCGCGCCGAGCTGTCCTGCGGTGGTCTCCTCGCCCGCGCGGGCGGCGTCCATCAGGGCGATCAGCGCCCGTACGTCCGTGGGATGCATGCCGTTGCGCTGGGCGAACCGGGCGCTGTGCATCCCCAGTTCGACAGTCACCGCACGCAGCAGATGGACGATCTCCATCTCGGGCGTCCGTCCGGCCCCGTCGACGGACTCCTCGAACTCCTGGTCGGACACGTGCCGCCTCCGGCTATCATCTCGCTGAACAAGTATCTCGGTGAGCGAGATAATAGGGGGTTGCCGCTCATGAGCGCTCGCGATACGTACGACATGCACGCCTTTCACGCCGCCTACGACCAGGTCATGTCCACGTGGTCGGCGCCGGTGGAGGTCGCGGCCGTGCCCACGCCCCACGGCGTGACGCACGTCAACGTGTCCGGCCCGGCCGACGGCCCCCCGCTCGTCCTGCTGCCGGGCGGTGGCGGCGCGACCTCCGCCTCCTGGTACCGGCAGGCCGCCGAACTCTCCCGGGTCCACCGGCTGTACGCCGTCGACCTGATCGGCGCCCCGGGGCGCAGCACGCCCGCCGCCGACCGCCACCCGCGCACGCTCGCCGACCTGGCGGCCTGGCTGGACGCCCTCCTCAAGGGCCTCGGCCTCGCCGTGACCGACCTGGGCGGGTACTCGTACGGCGCCTGGATCGCGCTGCACCACGCCCTGCACGCGCCCGACCGGGTGCGCCGCCTGGTCCTGCTGGACCCGACCCAGTGCTTCGCCGGGTTCAGGCCGCGCTACCTGTGGCACGCGCTGCCGATGCTGCTGCGGCCCACACCCCGGCGGGTCCGCGCCTTCCTGGAGTGGGAGACGGGAGGTGCGCCCCTCGACCCGGACTGGCTCGCGCTGCAGGAGGCGGCCGCAGGCTTCCCCGCCCTGCAGCCGGTGACCGGGTCGCGCCCCGCGCCGGACGCGCTGCGCCGCCTGGAGCTGCCGGTCCTGCTGCTCCTCGCGGGAGGCAGCCGAGCCCATGACCCCGCCGAGGTGGCCGCCCGCGCCGAAGCGCTGCTGCCGCGCGTCACGGCGATCACGCTGCCGGAGGTCTCCCACCACGCCCTGCCGCTCGCGGCTCCGGCCGAGGTGGGCCGCCGTTTCACCGACTTCCTCACCCGCTCCACGGGCTGAGCGCCGGCCCGTCCCGCGAGGGTGCCGGTCGCGTGTGCCGGTCGGCGTACCGCCGTAGGCGACCCGGGGCCCGGCCCGCCGGCCGGCCTCACCGCCGCAGGCTGTAACTCACCAGCGACGCCCCGACGACCGACCCGAACGCCGGCAGCAGGAAGGGCGCGAAGACCTCCCATCCCCACGCGATCCCCGCGCACGCCGCCGTGACGTTGATGGCCAGCGACAGGATCCACAGGGCGACACTCTGGGCCTGGGGTGACATCGTCTCCTCGTCCTCGTGTGTTCGGGGGGAAGGTCCTGGACGGGCGGATATCAATCCGGTCCCGGTCTCGGAGAGGCAGGGAATTCCGAACCGGGTGTGCGCGTCGAAAGGGGAGCGCCGGAGGTGTTCCCGCTCGGCGCGGACGGTCCCGGAGCCACGATCGCGTGGTGACCGGAAAGCGCCGGAGCCATCACGAGCAGCGCCAACGTGCCGACCGCGCACAGGCCGACGAGCAACCTCCCGGCGGTGTACGCGGGCCGGGGGGCGTTCGGGCCCGGGGGAGGCATCGGTATCACGGTCGCTCCGGAATCGACTCCGTTCCCCCTTTTGGCAATCCCCTGGATTCTGGCACGAGAAAGGAAACCGAAAGACGCCCCGAGGATGCTTGAACTGTAAATCTTCGAGCTTCCTTGTGAATTCACCGTGAAAGCTGAGCGATCTTCCGCATACTGATCGGTTGCTTTATGGGGAGCGCATTCCGGCTCGCGCCCCCTCGGCTGTCGTACCCGGGCGGTAGCGTTCGGATCATGTCCAATCAGGCGGGGAGCGGTGAGCGGCGACTGGCGGTGCTCGAAGGCGTGTTGGAGCGCATCACCTACGCCAACGAGGAGAACGGCTACACGGTCGCCCGGGTGGACACCGGCAGAGGCGGCGGTGACCTCCTCACCGTCGTCGGCGCGCTGCTCGGCGCCCAGGTCGGCGAGTCGCTGCGCATGGAGGGCCGCTGGGGCTCCCACCCGCAGTACGGCAAGCAGTTCACCGTCGAGAACTACACGACCGTCCTGCCGGCCACGGTCCAGGGCATCCGCCGCTACCTCGGCTCCGGACTGGTCAAGGGCATCGGCCCGGTCTTCGCCGACCGCATCACCCAGCACTTCGGCATGGACACCCTGAAGATCATCGAGGAGGAGCCCAAGCGGCTCATCGAGGTGCCGGGCCTCGGCCCCAAGCGCACCAGGAAGATCGCCGACGCCTGGGAAGAACAGAAGGCGATCAAGGAGGTCATGCTCTTCCTCCAGACCGTCGAGGTCTCGACGTCGATCGCGGTCCGCATCTACAAGAAGTACGGCGACGCCTCGATCTCGGTCGTGAAGAACCATCCCTACCGGCTGGCGGCCGACGTCTGGGGCATCGGCTTCCTCACCGCCGACAAGATCGCCCAGTCCGTCGGCATCCCGCACGACAGCCCGGAGCGCGTGAAGGCGGGACTGCAGTACGCCCTGTCGCAGGCCACCGACCAGGGCAACTGCTACCTCCCCGAGGAGCGGCTGATCGCGGACGGGGTGAAGCTGCTCCAGGTCGACACCGGGCTGGTCATCGAGTGCCTCGCGGAGCTGGCCCAGGTCCCCGAGGACGGCGGCGATCCCGGGGTGGTCCGGGAGAAGGTCCCCGGCCCGGACGGCGGCTCGGAGCCGGTCACCGCCGTCTACCTCGTCCCCTTCCATCGGGCCGAACTCTCCCTGTCCGCCCAGCTGTTGGGGCTGCTGCGCACGGACGAGGACCGGATGCCGGGCTTCCGTGAGGTGGCCTGGGACAAGGCGCTGGGCTGGCTGAAGGGCCGCACGGGCGCCGACCTGGCCCCCGAACAGGAGGCGGCCGTCAAGCTGGCGCTGACGCAGAAGGTCGCCGTCCTCACCGGCGGTCCCGGCTGCGGCAAGTCCTTCACCGTGCGCTCGATCGTGGAGCTGGCCCGTGCCAAGAAGGCCAGGGTCGTGCTCGCCGCCCCGACGGGACGCGCCGCCAAGCGCCTGTCCGAACTCACCGGCGCCGAGGCCTCCACCGTCCACCGCCTCCTGGAGCTGAAGCCCGGCGGTGACGCGGCCTACGACAAGGACCGGCCGCTCCAGGCCGACCTGGTGGTGGTCGACGAGGCGTCCATGCTGGACCTGCTGCTCGCCAACAAGCTGGCCAAGGCCGTACCGCCGGGCGCCCATCTGCTCTTCGTCGGTGACGTCGACCAGTTGCCCAGCGTGGGCGCGGGCGAGGTCCTGAGGGACCTCCTGGCCGACGGCGGGCCGATCCCGGCCGTGCGGCTGACCCGGGTGTTCCGGCAGGCGCAGCAGTCCGGTGTGGTGACCAACGCGCACCGGATCAACGCCGGGCAGCATCCCGTCACCGACGGCATGAAGGACTTCTTCCTCTTCGTCGAGGACGACACGGAGGAGGCCGGACGGCTCACGGTGGATGTCGCGGCCCGCCGGATCCCGGCGAAGTTCGGCCTCGACCCGCGCCGGGACGTGCAGGTCCTCGCCCCCATGCACCGCGGCCCCGCCGGCGCCGGCACCCTGAACGGCCTGCTCCAGCAGGCCATTACCCCCGGACGCCCGGATCTGCCGGAGAAGAGGTTCGGCGGCCGGGTCTTCCGCGTCGGCGACAAGGTCACTCAGATCCGCAACAATTACGAGAAGGGGGAGAACGGCGTCTTCAACGGCACCGTGGGCGTGGTCACCTCGCTCGACCCGGTCGAGCAGCGCCTGACGGTGCTGACCGACGAGGACGAGGAGGTGCCGTACGACTTCGACGAACTGGACGAACTGGCGCACGCGTACGCGGTGACGATCCACCGTTCACAGGGGAGTGAATATCCCGCCGTGGTGATCCCGGTCACCACCGGTGCATGGATGATGCTCCAGCGGAACCTGCTCTACACGGCGGTGACCCGGGCCAAGCGGCTGGTCGTCCTCGTGGGGTCGCGCAAGGCGATCGGTCAGGCGGTGCGCACGGTCTCCGCGGGGCGGCGGTGCACGGCGCTCGACCACCGGCTCGCCGGCTTCTGACCGGTGACCGACTCCCGCTCGGTCAACTCCCTGACCTGCCGGTTCGTGGGGGCCCGAAAAAAATGATCGATCAAACGAGTCGTGAAGGTCACAGAGCACTTCCAGATGGGGAAAACAGCGGGCAGGATGACAGGTTGGCGGCACTCAGTGCCGCCAATAGGCCCAATGGTCGACCCCGAGTGCACTCTCCTGAGCCGAATGGGGGAGGGTAGAGACAGTCAGGGCAACCTCGAAGATGAGGCACAACGTCGG
Source organism: Streptomyces sp. NPDC007808 (assembly GCF_042868655.1). NCBI lineage: Bacteria > Bacillati > Actinomycetota > Actinomycetes > Kitasatosporales > Streptomycetaceae > Streptomyces > Streptomyces sp. NPDC007808. The sequence continues at coordinate 946,237 of NZ_JBIAEQ010000002.1, read as the reverse complement.
TGAGGGAAGACGTGAGCGACAACTCTGTAGTACTGCGGTACGACGGCAACGAGTACACCTACCCGGTGATCGACGGCACCGTCGGTGACAAGGGCTTCGACATCGGCAAGCTCCGAGCCCAGACCGGTCTCGTGACCCTGGACAGCGGCTACGGCAACACCGCCGCCTATAAATCCGGCATCACCTACCTCGACGGTGAGCAGGGCATCCTCCGGCACCGCGGCTACCCGATCGAGCAGCTGGCCGAGCGCTCCACCTTCCTGGAGGTGGCGTACCTGCTGATCAACGGCGAGCTGCCCACCGTCGACGAGCTCGCGACGTTCAAGAACGACATCACCCAGCACACCCTGCTGCACGAGGACGTCAAGAACTTCTACAAGGGCTTCCCGCGCGACGCCCACCCGATGGCGATGCTGTCCTCGGTCGTCTCGGCGCTGTCCACCTTCTACCAGGACAGCCACAACCCGTTCGACGAGCGTCAGCGCAACCTCTCGACGATCCGCCTGCTCGCCAAGCTTCCGACGATCGCGGCGTACGCGTACAAGAAGTCGATCGGCCACCCGTTCGTCTACCCGCGCAACGACCTCGGCTACGTCGAGAACTTCCTGCGCATGACCTTCTCGGTGCCGGCGCAGGAGTACGAGCTCGACCCGATCGTGGTCGCGGCCCTGGACAAGCTGCTGATCCTGCACGCGGACCACGAGCAGAACTGCTCGACCTCCACGGTCCGCCTGGTCGGCTCCTCGCAGGCGAACATGTTCGCCTCGATCTCCGCGGGCATCAACGCCCTGTGGGGCCCGCTGCACGGCGGTGCCAACCAGTCGGTGCTGGAGATGCTGGAGGGCATCCGCGACGCCGGCGGCGACGTCGACTCCTTCATCCGCAAGGTGAAGAACAAGGAGGACGGCGTCCGCCTGATGGGCTTCGGCCACCGGGTGTACAAGTCCTTCGACCCGCGCGCCAAGATCATCAAGGCTGCCGCGCACGACGTCCTTTCGGCCCTCGGCAAGTCCGACGAGCTGCTGGACATCGCGCTGAAGCTGGAGGAGCACGCGCTCTCCGACGACTACTTCGTCTCGCGCAACCTCTACCCGAACGTCGACTTCTACACCGGCCTGATCTACCGGGCCATGGGCTTCCCGACCGAGATGTTCACGGTCCTGTTCGCCCTCGGCCGGCTGCCGGGCTGGATCGCCCAGTGGCACGAGATGATCAAGGAGCCGGGTTCGCGCATCGGCCGCCCGCGCCAGATCTACACCGGCGTCGTGGAGCGCGACTTCGTTCCCGTCGAGGAGCGCTGAGCCTCGTCACCAGGAGCCCCGTGTCCGGCGTCGGCCGGGTGCGGGGCTTTCGTGCGTGCGTGCGCGGGCGGCTTGGCTGGGACGGGCCTTGCGGGGCTGCCCGTATGACGGGCCTGCCCCTATGACAGAAGGCGCCCTGGCGGCGGTCCCCCCACGGGCCGACGTCCAGGGCGCCTTCCCATGTCCCGGTGCGGATTCCCCCCACGGGATCCGGCCGGGCGTCTGTGAAGTCAGCGCCTGAAATCGCTGTTGAGCTAAACGAGCAGAACTCGACGTACTCATGTATGCGGTTGTGGTGTGCGATCTGCCGGGACAGCGCACGCTCGGGACGGCCGCTCAAAGCTTCCCGAGGTGCGTGCCCCGGCGACGCAACTCTGAGGAAGTCCCCCAAGACATCCCCAGATGCCAGGTGGCGCCCCCCAAGACGCCGACTGACATCGTCAACTTAGACCTTCGAACCCCTTCGATGGTTACGTTCACATCACTGTGATCTGCGTCTCTTGCATATGTCCGTTAGATGCGCAAGAGCCCCGATACGGCGATCGAGACCCCAGCGTAAGGACGATGCGCGAGTCTTGTGAAGAGCTTATGTGAGCCGGGCGCGGGACTCCAGAGGGGCCCAGCGGGGTTCTTACTACGAATTCACCGGAACGTCCGCAGCCGCAGGCTGTTGGTGACCACGAACACGGACGAGAAGGCCATCGCGGCCCCCGCGATCATCGGGTTCAGCAACCCGGCGGCGGCCAGCGGCAACGCGGCGACGTTGTACCCGAAGGCCCACACGAGGTTGCCCTTGATCGTGCCCAGCGTCCTGCGGGACAGCCGGATCGCGTCCGCCGCCACCCGCAGGTCCCCGCGCACCAGCGTCAGGTCGCCGGCCTCGATCGCCGCGTCAGTCCCCGTCCCCAGGGCGAGACCCAGATCGGCGGTGGCGAGCGCCGCCGCGTCGTTGACGCCGTCACCGACCATGGCGACGCACCTGCCCTCGCGGCGGAGCCGCCGTACGGTCTCGGCCTTGTCCTCGGGCAGGACCTCCGCGATCACCTGATCGATACCGACCGCCTGCGCGACCGACTCGGCGACGGCCCTGTTGTCCCCGGTCAGCAGGACCGGGGTGAGGCCCAGCGCGCGCAGCTCGCGCACCGCCTCGGCGCTGGTCTCCTTCACCGCGTCGGCGACCGCGAGGACCCCGCGCACGGAACCGTCCCAGGCGACCACGACGGCCGTACGGCCCTCCTGCTCGGCCTGCGCCTTGGCGCGGGCGAGTTCGGCGGGAAGCCCGGCGGTCTGCTCGGCGAGCCGCCCGACCGTCACGTCATGGCCCTGCACGCGCCCGCGTGCGCCCCGCCCGGGCACGTTCCGGAACTCCTCGACCTGCGGCAGTGGACCGACCCGCTCCTCGGCGCCCAGGGCGACGGCACGGGCGACCGGGTGCTCCGAGGCGTGTTCCACGGCGCCCGCGAGCCGCAGCACCTGCTCCTCGTCGGCGCCCTCGGCGGCGTGGACCCGCTGAAGGGTCATACGGCCTGTGGTGACCGTGCCGGTCTTGTCCAGCAGGACGGTGTCGACGCGGCGCGTGGACTCCAGGACCTCGGGCCCCTTGATGAGGATGCCGAGCTGGGCGCCACGGCCCGTGCCGACCATGAGGGCCGTGGGCGTGGCGAGTCCCAGGGCGCAGGGACAGGCGATGATCAGCACCGCGACGGCCGCGGTGAACGCGGCGACGGTGTCGTCGGTGGCGCCGAACCACACGCCGAAGGTGGCGACCGCGAGGACGATCACCACGGGGACGAAGACCGCGGAGACGCGGTCCGCGAGCCGCTGCACCTCGGCCTTGCCGTTCTGCGCGTCCTCCACCAGCCTGGCCATCCGCGCGAGCCGGGTGTCGGAGCCGACCCGGGTGGCCTCGACGACGAGGCGCCCGGCGGTGTTGACCGTCGCGCCGGTGACCGCGTCCCCGGCGGTCACGTCCACCGGTACGGACTCGCCGGTCAGCATGGAGGCGTCGACCGCGGAGGCGCCCTCGACGACGGTGCCGTCGGTGGCGATCGTCTCGCCGGGCCGTACGACGAACCGGTCGCCGACGGCGAGTGAGTCGACCGGGACCCGGACCTCGCGCCCGTCCCGCAGGACGGCCACGTCCTTCGCGCCGAGTTCCATGAGGGCGCGCAGCGCCGCGCCCGCGCGCCGCTTCGCTCGGGCCTCCAGATAGCGGCCGAGGAGGATGAAGGCGATGACTCCGCAGGCCACTTCGAGGTAGATCTGCGAGGCGCCGTCCGCGCGCGAGACGGTGAACTCGAAGTCGTGGCGCATACCCGTCATGCCGGCGTCGCCCAGGAACAGGGCCCACAGGGACCAGGTGTAGGCGGCCAGCGTGCCCAGGGAGACCAGGGTGTCCATGGTCGCCGCCCCGTGCCGGGCGTTCGTGAAGGCGGCCCGGTGGAAGGGCAGTCCGCCCCAGACCACGACCGGCGAGGCGAGGGTGAGCGCGAGCCACTGCCAGTTGTCGAACTGCAGCGCCGGGATCATCGACAGCAGGACGACCGGGACGGCGAGCAGGGCCGAGACGGTGAAGCGCTGCCGGTAAGCGGCCGGTTCGGAGTCTTCCGGGGGCGTCCGGGACGCGTCCGGGGACTCCTGGGGGGCGGGTTCCGGCGGAAGGGGCTCCTGTGCCGTGTACCCGGTTCTCTCCACGGTGGCGATCAGGTCGGCGACCTGGACGTCCGCGGAGTGGCTGACCCTCGCCTTCTCCGTGGCGTAGTTCACCGTGGCGGTGACGCCGTCCATGCGGTTGAGCTTCTTCTCGACGCGGGCGGCGCAGGAGGCGCAGGTCATCCCGCCGATGAGCAGCTCGACCTCGGCGGTGCCGGTGGACCCGGCCGAGGCGTGCGCCACGGCTGCCTCGGCCCCGTCGGCCGGTCCGACTATCGACGGTTGGTCGGTGGTGCGGGACATGGCCAGACTCAGGCCTTGCCGACCAGTTCGAAGCCGGCCTCGTCGACGGCCGCGCGGACGGCCTCCTCGTGGAGCGGGGCGGCCGAGACCACGGTGACCTCACCGGTCGAGGCGACGGCCTGCACCGAGCCGACACCGGGCAGCTCGGAGATCTCGCCGGAGACGGCGCCCTCGCAGTGCCCGCAGCTCATGCCGCTCACCTTGTAGACGGTGGTGACGGAACCCGGGGTGTCGGTCTGGGCGGTCATGTCGTTCTCCTCGTCGAGGCGTGTGGGGCTGACGGGCCCGCGGGGGCCCTTCGGATTCCACGGTATACCCCTACGGGGTATTAATCCAAGAAGGGTCTTCGTGGATCCGTGGGGGTGGCCTCGGGGCGTGGTGGATGCTCTCCGGGTGGGCGGGTGCCCGGAGCGTGGGTGGTGGTTCTGCGGGGTGGACGGGTGCCCCGAGCGCGGGTGGTTCTCCGGGATCGACGGGTGTCCACAGCGGGCGGGCGTATTCCCGGGCGGGCGGTGTGCTCCGGGCGGGAGCGGTGTGTTCCGGGCGGGCGGTGTGCTCCGGGCGGGGCGGTGTGCTCCGGGCGGGCCCCGTCGGGTCAGGCCGAGTCGAGGTGTCCGAGTCTGTCGCCCACCAGTGGGTCGAGGTAGCGGATCAGGGCGTTCTTCAGCTCCCGCACATAGGCGTCCCGCTCGGCTCCCTCGTGGGCGAGGATCAGCTCCAGGCCCGCCTTGTACATCCCCAGGCACATGTGCGCGGTGCGGGTGAGGTCGGCCGGCGGGGCTTCCGGGAGCAGCGAGGAGAGCAGGTCCTCGATGCGGGAGAGCAGGGTCGCGTGCAGGGCGTCGTGCTCCTCGGCGATACGGCCGGGGATGTCGGGGCCGTGCATCAGCGCGAAGAAGACGGGGTGCTCGCAGTTGAACGCGATGAACCGGTCGACGGCCGAGCCGACCGCCTCCTCCACCGGGGTGGCGGGGTCGACCGGCGCGAGCGCCTCGCCGTAGGTCTCGCGCATCTCGTGCATGAGCCGGGTGCCCAGCTCGATCGCGATCGCTTCCTTGTTCGGGAAGAACTGATAGAGCGTGCCCGGTGAGACGCCGGCCTCGCGGGCGATGGCGTTGGTGCTGGCGGCCGTGTAGCCGGTGGTGGTGAAGACGCTGGCCGCGGCGTCGAGCAGTTGGGCGACACGGCGCTCACCGCGGGCCTGGCGGCGGCGCGGCTGTTCCTTCTCCTGATGGGCCTGGCCGGCCTTCTCCCGGTTGGCGGACACGCGTTATCCCCAGCTCTCCGAACGCGATTGACAAACGCGAGCAGTCGCTCGCATTCTAAGGAAACGCGAGCGATGTCTCGTGTTTGTCAGTCTATGGCAGTGACAGCTCCATGCTGCCCTGCTGCGCACAGCATGGATCAGGGTGAAGGGGACACCGCACAATGACCGAAGTCAACAGGCCACCCGGGATCGGAGGCTGGACCCGCTTCGTCACGGCCCGCCCCCGCCTCTCGCTGCTCGTGGCCCTGGTGCTCACCGCGCTCGCCGTGCTGGTGGGCAGCGGTGTCGCCGACCGTCTGGGCAGCGGCGGCTGGGAGGATCCGCACGCCGGGTCGACGTACGCGACCAAGGCGCTGGAGCGCGAGTTCCCCGCCTCCCAGCCCAACCTCCTGCTCCTCGTGGACGCGGGCGGCGCCTCCGTGGACGACCCCGCGGTCGCCGCCGAGGCCAAGCGGCTGGTGGAGCGCCTGGCGGGTGAGAAGGGCGTCACCGGGGTCGGCTCCTACTGGCAGACCAAGTCGCCCTCCCTGCGCGCGCAGGACGGCCATGAGGCGCTGATCGCCGCCCGCATCACCGGCGACGAGAAGGAGGCGGGGGAGACCCTGGACCGGATCGCGCCCGCCTTCCGGGGCACGCACGGCCCGGTGGAGGTCGGTGTCGGCGGCCCGGTCGCCGTGCGGCACGAGATGCAGACGATCATCCAGGAGGACCTGCTCCGTGCCGAGATGATCGCCCTGCCGGTCACCCTGGTGCTGCTGGTGATGGTCTTCGGCAGCGCGGTGGCGGCCCTGCTGCCGCTGGGCATCGGCATCGTCGCCATCCTCGGCACCAACGCGGTGCTGCGCGGCCTGACCGAGTTCACCGACGTGTCGGTCTTCGCGATGAACCTCACCACGGCCCTCGGCCTGGGCCTGGCCATCGACTACGCCCTGTTCATCGTCCGCCGCTTCCGTGAGGAACTCGCCACCGGCGGCGACCCCCTGACAGCGGTCGGCACCACCCTGCGCACGGCCGGCCGCACCGTCCTCTTCTCGGCCCTCACGGTCGCGGTGTCCCTCGCGGCGATGCTGCTCTTCCCCCAGTACTTCCTGCGGTCCTTCGCCTACGCGGGCATCGCGGTGGTGCTGCTGGCCGCCGCGGCCGCGCTGATCCTGCTCCCGGCGGCACTGATCCTGCTGGGCCACCGGGTCAACTCCCTGGATCTGCGCCGGCTGTTCCGGCGCGGACGCAGGTCGCCGGAGCCCGACGGAGCGAGCGCAGCGCCGGAGGGCAGGGCCTGGACCCGCACGGCGAACCTCGTGATGCGCCGGGCCCCGTTCTTCGCGCTGGGCACCACCGCCGTCCTCGTCCTGCTCGGACTGCCCTTCCTGGGCGTGAAGTTCGGTACGGCCGATGATCGCCAGCTGCCGTCGAGCGCCGAGTCCCGAGTGGTGCAGCAACACATCCGCGACGGCTTCCCGGGCAGTCCCGGCGGTGGCCTGGAGGTGCTCACCGAGGGCCGGGCGACGCAGGCGCAGTACGCCGACTACAAGGAGCGGATCGCCGCCCTCCCCGGTGTGGTCCGGGTCGACGGGCCCCTGGTGAAGGGCGAGCACGCGTACTTCACGGTGCAGCCGAAGGGCGAGGCGGTCGACGAGCAGGCCCAGCGCCTCGTCGACGACCTGCGTGCTGCCCGGGCCCCGTTCGACACCGAGGTGACCGGTGCCGCGGCGGTCCTGGTGGACTCCAAGGACGCGATAGCCGAACGCCTGCCCCTGGCCGCGGCCTTCATAGCGGTCGTCACCCTGCTGCTGGTGTTCCTGCTGACCGGGAGTGTGCTGATCCCGGTCCAGGCGGTGGTGCTCAACGCGCTGAGCCTGACGGCGATGTTCGGCGCGGTGGTGTGGGTCTTCCAGGACGGCCATCTGTCCGGGCTGCTCGGCTTCACCAGCCCCGGCTCGATCGAGACGACCCTCCCGGTGCTGATGTTCTGCGTCGCCTTCGGCCTGTCGATGGACTACGGCGTGTTCCTGCTCTCCCGCATCAAGGAGGAGTACGACACGACCGGCGACCACGACCAGTCCGTCCGCCACGGCCTGCAGCGCACCGGCGGGCTGATCACCGCGGCCGCCGTGATCCTCGCGGTGGTGATGGTCGCGATAGGCACCTCCCGGGTCACCAACACCAAGATGCTCGGCCTCGGCATCGCCCTGGCGGTGCTGATGGACGCGATGATCGTCCGCAGCCTGCTGGTGCCGGCCGTGATGCGGCTGACGGGGCGGGCGACATGGTGGGCGCCGGGTCCGCTCAGGCGGTTCCATCAGAGGTTCGGGCTGAGCGAGGGGGAGCCGGCGGTGGCCCCGGTGACCGAGTCGGCACAGGAGCGGGAGAAGGTGAGCGCGCGCGGCTGACCTCACGGGAGCACGCCTGAGGACGCGGGGACCGCACACCTCCCCACGCCGACCGGCTGGACGGCGCAGGTCGTGTCCGGCGCAGGTCGCGTGCGGCGCAGGTCGCGTACGGCGCAGGTCGCGTGCGGCGCAGCGGCCGGCGTCCGCGATGATCTGCGTGCAAGGAGCGCGAACCAAAGGAGACCGGGATGCGGGCTGTCGTGTTCGAACGGTACGGGGAGGAGGCCGAGGTGCGTGAGGTGCCCGATCCCCGCCCCGCGCCCCACGGAGTGACCGTGCGCGTCGAGGCCACCGGTCTGTGCAGAAGCGACTGGCACGGCTGGCAGGGTCACGACCCGGACATCGCCCTCCCGCACGTCCCCGGACACGAGCTGGCCGGGGTCGTGGAGGCAGTGGGCGCCCGCGTCACGGGCTGGCGTCCCGGCGACCGCGTCACCGTGCCCTTCGTGTGCGCCTGCGGCAGCTGCGGGGCGTGCGCGGCGGGGGACCAGCAGGTGTGCGAACGGCAGACCCAGCCCGGCTTCACCCACTGGGGCTCCTTCGCCCAGTACGTGGCGCTGGACCACGCCGACGTCAACCTGGTCGCGGTACCCGCCGAGATGTCCTTCGCGACGGCGGCCGCGCTCGGGTGCCGGTTCGCCACGGCGTTCCGGGCGGTCGTGCAGCAGGGCCGGGTGGCGGCGGGGGAGTGGGTCGCCGTTCACGGCTGCGGCGGAGTGGGCCTGTCGGCGGTGATGATCGCGGCGGCGGCCGGCGCCCGAGTCGTCGCGGTGGACGTCTCACCGAAGGCTCTGGACCTGGCGCGGACGTTCGGGGCGGCGGAGTGCGTGGACGCGGCGAGCACACCGGACACCGCGGGCGCGGTTCGCGAGCTGACCGGTGGGGGCGCCCAGCTCTCCCTGGACGCCCTCGGTTCCCCTGCCACCTGCGCCGCCTCCGTGAACGGTCTGCGCCGCCGGGGCCGGCATGTCCAGGTGGGCCTGCTGCCCTCGGCGGACGGCACGACCCCGGTGCCCCTCGCCCGTGCCATCGCCCTCGAACTCGAACTGCTGGGCAGTCACGGCATGGCGGCGCACACCTACCCGGCGATGCTGGAACTGGTCCGGGCGGGCGTGCTGCGGCCGGATCTGCTGGTGACGTCGACGATCGGGCTGGACGCGGTGCCCTCGGCCCTGGCGGCGATGGGGACGGCGCCGGGGGCGGGGGCGACGGTCATCGAGCCATGGAGGTGACGATCAGGACGCGGCGGACGTGACAGCGGTGTCGGGGTGACCGCGATGGGCGGCCCACTCCGGGGCGAGGATCGACATCTGGATCTCGTCGATCCACTCGCCCCCGAACCACACCGACTGCCGGCTGACGCCTTCGGCGACGAATCCGACCTTCTCGTAGGCGCGCCGGGCCCGTGGGTTGTAGGGCAGGACGTGCAACGAGACGCGGTGCAGGTCGAGTTGCTCGAAGGCATGACCCACGATCAACCGGATGGCTTCCGTACCCAGGCCGCGATCGCGTCCCGCGGGGCCGATCAGGATGCGGAAGCTGCAGCTGCGGTTGTACTCGTCCCAGTCGTTCAGGACGACTTCGCCCACGAGTTCGCCGCTCGCCCGGTCCACGATGCCGAGGTCGAGCCGGTCGGTCTGGTCGTTGCGGCTCCCGTACCAGACGCGCAGCCGGTCCAGCCCGAACTTGTCGTCGGGGCTGCCGGTCAGCCGTATCACCTCGGGGTCGTCGAGGATCCGCGCCATCACGGGCGCGTCCTCCTCGACCAAGGGACGCAACAGCGCCCGCTCGCCGCGGAGTACGGGTTTCACGGAGAAGTCGCTCATGGGGCGACTGTGCCCCACGACCGGGGCGGGGCACAGCTCATTTTTTTCCGGCTGTCAGCCCGACCTGCGGCCCCGGTTCCCCGGACGGGAGGCCACCCAGGCCCGGACCGTGTCGGGATACCAGAAGGGCTTGCCGCCCTCCACATGGTCGGGTGGTGGCAGCAGCCCGTGCTTGCGGTACGACCGCACGGTGTCCGGCTGCACCTTGATGTGCGCCGCGATCTCCTTGTACGACCAGAGGATTCGGTCGGTCATCGTTTGCACCTCCCTGCGCGCGCCGCGGTGGCGACCGGGAGCGGTCGTCGGGGGGACCGTGCGCAGCGCTGGCGATCACAAAGCCTGTGTCCGGTCAACGACGCACAGTGAGCACGGGCAGGGTCTGTGCAGCGGGTGTGACGCAAGGCCTGCGGACATGCGACACCCGTGACAGGAAGGGTGCGCTTGTGACACAGCTGCCACAAAGGCGCGCGCCGGGGGCAGGGCGCGGCGCGTTGACAGATGCGGGCGGGCCGACCGGCAGCCGGCCGACCCGCGGACGGCTGCCCGTGCTATCGGACAACGGCTGCCCCTGCTGTCAGGCAACGGCGGGCCGGGCCGACCCGCGGACGGCTGCCCGTGCTGTCAGGCAAAGGTGGGCCCGGCCGGCACGCAACGGTGGGTCGGGCCCGCTGCGCCGGACCCGACCCACCAGCTCCCCCGCCTCGAACGGCTCGTTCGCCGAGGGCCACAGCCTGCATTCAGTCAGGCTCGCGGGTCTTGGAAAAAAGCGCACCCCGCTCGGACACGAGCGCGAGACTCGTCGCCGCACCCGTCAGCCGGTCCGGCGCCGGCACATGGCCCGGCGTCCGCCGGGCGGCGGTGAACTCGCGCGGTGTGCACCCCGTCATCGCCTTGAACTCACCGCTGAGATGCGCCTGGTCGTAGTACCCGCACACCGCCGCGGTCTCCGCCTGTCCCCGCCCCGCCGCCAGCAGCGTGCGTGCCCGTTGCAGCCGCAGCACGCGGGCCGCGGCCTTCGGACCCAGCCCGATCTGTTCCCGGAAGCGGTTCTCCAGGTGCCGTACGCTCCAGCCCACGTCGTCGGCGAGCCGCCGTACCGGTATCGCTCCACCCGTGCGCGTCAGCTCCGCCCAGGCCCGCACCACCCGCCGCGAACACGGCGTACCGGCGTCCGACCAGCGGGCGAACACGTCGTCCAGCAGCCGGAAACGGGCCTCCCAGGTCGGCAACGCGGCCAGCGCGGCGGCGAGTTCCCCGACGCGGGTGCCCAGGGCGTGCGGAAGCTCGTCGGGGTCGACGGTCCGGTTGGCGAGTTCGTACTGCGGCGTCCCGAACAGCGTGAACGCCGCCCAGGGCATCAGCAGTACCTCGACCCCGGCGAGCCGACCACTGTGCTCGCCGACGGCCGGGGTGGTCGTCGGCCCGCAGTAGACGCAGACCAGGGTGTCCGTGGGCCGGCCGGCCCGCGAGATCCGTACCGGCTCTCCGAACCCGAGCAGCAGGGTCGCCGCCCCGATGGGCGCTTCCAGCCGCGCCCGGGGCCGGTCCAGAGCCAGCCGCATCCCGCGATAGCCGATCACGCCGGGCCGCAGCCGTGGATCAGGCCGGGCCACCGCCGTCTCCCAGGATCCCCAAGGCCCCTCACCCGAGCGAACGCGCACGGCACTCGTCATCGACCCATGCTGCAACGCCACTCAAGGAGTGCGGGGCACCGTGCGGCAAGCCACACAGAACCCGCGCGGCAAGCCACACAGAACCCGCACGGCAAGCCACACAGAACCCGCACGCGCACGCGCCCCCACACCCCGCACCCTCAAGGGCGCCTCTCACGCCCCGCAGGACCTCAGGAAGGCCCGGGTCCGCCGAGCGATCGGCAGCGGTTTGTCCGGGTCGCACGGGTACATGTCCTGTTCGACGATCGCGAACAGCTCCACGTCCAGCTTCTGCGCGGCCTCCAGCACCGGCCCCAGCGCGGGGACCCCGCCCGGCGGCTCACACATCACGCCCTGTGCCACGGCCGGTCCGAACGGCGTCCCCTTGGCCCGGACGTCGGCGAGGATCTCCGGGTCCACCTGCTTCAGATGCAGGTAGCCGATCCGCGACCCGTACGTCTCGATCAGCTTCACGCTGTCCCCGCCGCAGTACGCGTAGTGCCCCGTGTCCAGGCACAGCGACACCAGATCGGAGTCGGTCCCGTCCAGGAACCGGACCACGTTCTCCTCGCTGTCGATGTGGGTGTCGGCGTGCGGGTGGACGACGATCCTCAGCCCGTACCGCTCGCGCACCTCCCGTCCCAGCCGCTCGGTCAGCGAGGTGAGGTTCCGCCACTGCTGCGGAGTCAACGTGTCCGGCTCCAGCACCTCACCGGTCTTGTCGTCCCGCCAGAAGGAGGGGATGACGACCAGGTGCTTCGCCCCCATGGCCTGCGCCAGCACCGCGTTGTCCGCCACGTGCGCCCAGGTCTTCTCCCACACCGCCTCACCGTGGTGCAGCCCCGTGAAGACCGTGCCCGCCGACACCTTCAGGCCACGCCGCGAGGTCTCCTCGGAGAGGACCACGGGGTCGGTCGGCAGATACCCGTACGGCCCCAGCTCGATCCACTCGTAACCGGAGTCGGCGACCTCGTCGAGGAAGCGCCGCCAGGGGACCTGCTGCGGGTCGTCGGGAAACCACACACCCCATGAGTCGGGAGCCGAGCCGATGCGGATGCGGGACAGTGAGGACTGAGGTGACAACGACGTCATGGCGGTCAGCTTCGGCGCGCGCAGCAAGCGCTGTCAAGGTCTGGTCCGAATGTCTGGACAAAACATTGACAGGGCTGCGTGCCTGGGACTACAAAGCGGGAGAGCCGATACGAAGGGAACGCGATGGCGTACGACCTGATCACCATGGGGCGGATCGGAGTGGACCTCTACCCGCTGCAGACCGGCGTCCCGCTGCCGCAGGTCACCTCCTTCGGCAAGTTCCTCGGCGGCTCGGCGACGAACGTCGCGGTCGCCGCGGCCCGCCTGGGGCGCCGTACCGCGGTGATCACCCGCACCGGCGATGACCCGTTCGGCACCTACCTCCACGAGGCCCTGAAAGGCTTCGGCGTCGACGACCGCTGGGTCACCCCGGTCCCGGGCCTGCCCACCCCGGTCACCTTCTGCGAGGTCTTCCCGCCGGACGACTTCCCGCTGTACTTCTACCGGCAGCCCAAGGCCCCCGACCTGGAGATCGACGCCCACGAGCTCGACCTCGACGCCATCCGCGACGCCCGCGTCTTCTGGGTCACCGGCACCGGCCTGAGCGAGGAGCCCAGCCGTACGGCGACGCTCGCGGCCCTCGCGCACCGCGCCAAGTCCGGCATCACGGTCTTCGACCTCGACTGGCGCCCGATGTTCTGGAAGGACCCGGAGGCCGCCCGCCCGTTCTACGCCGAGGCCCTCAAGCACACCACCGTCGCCGTCGGCAACCTCGACGAGGTCGAGGTCGCCACGGGCGTCCGGGAGCCGAAGGCCGCCGCGCAGGCGCTGCTGGAGGCCGGTGTCGAGCTCGCGGTCGTGAAGCAGGGCCCCAAGGGCGTGCTCGCCGTGGACGACAAGGGCGACGAGGCCGAGGTGCCGCCCCTCCCCGTGAACGTCCTCAACGGCCTCGGCGCCGGTGACGCCTTCGGCGGCTCGCTCTGCCACGGGCTGCTCGAAGGCTGGGACCTGGAGCGGACCATGCGGCACGCCAACGCGGCCGGCGCCATCGTCGCCTCCCGCCTGGAGTGCTCCTCCGCCATGCCGACACCGGACGAGATCGAGGCCGCCATCGCCGCGGGGGCCGTCAAGTGAGCGTCGACATCGCGGACCTCGTCCGCCTGCGCACCCAGCGCCCCGAGGCGATCGCGGAGGCTGCCGCCCGGCGTGTCCGGCGCCCCCTCCTCGGCGACTCCGGCCGGCTGATGATCGTCGCCGCCGACCACCCGGCCCGCGGCGCGCTCGGCGCCGGCGGCCGCAGCATGGCCATGGCCAACCGCGCCGACCTGCTCGAACGCCTCTGCCTGGCGCTGTCCCGGCCCGGCGTCGACGGTGTGCTCGCCACCGCCGACATCCTCGACGACCTGTTGCTGCTCGGCGCCCTCGACGGCAAGGTCGTCATGGGCTCCATGAACCGCGGTGGCCTGCAGGGCGCCAGCTTCGAACTCGACGACCGCTTCACCGGCCACCGCCCCGAGGACATCCAGCGCCTGCGCTTCGACGCCGGCAAGCTGCTCCTGCGTATCGACTACGACGACCCGGGCTCCCTCACCACCATGGAGTCCACCGCCCGCGCCATCGACGAGATGGCCGCACGGCAACTGCCCGTCTTCGTCGAGCCGTTCCTCAGCCACCGCACCCCCGACGGCAGGGTCGGCAACGACCTGTCCGCCGAAGCCGTCACCAAGTCCATCGCCATCGCCTCGGGCCTGGGCGGCACCTCGGCCTACACGTGGCTGAAGGTGCCGGTCACCGAGAACCCCGACGACATGGCCGAGGTCATGGCGACCTCCACGCTGCCCGCCGTGCTGCTCGGCGGCGAGGTGGGGGGCTCCGCCGAGGATCAGCAGGGGGCGTACGAGAAGTGGCGCGGCGCCCTTCAACTGCCCACGGTGCGGGGCCTGGTGGTGGGCCGCTCGTTGCTCTACCCGGCGGACGGGGACGTGGCCGCCGCCGTGGACACCGCCGTAGGACTGCTGTGAGGGCCCTATGACCAGCGAGCTGCACATCGCCGAGGGTGGCACCGCGAACGCCCGGTACGCCGTCGGCATCGATCCCGAGCGGGCCGGCGGGACCCGAGGCGGTCCAGGGGCTGCCCGTATGACGGGCTGCCCGCATGACGGGTGGATCGCCGAGCCGGAGCCGGCCTGCTCGCACACCTTCGCCGGCGGTGACGGCGAACGGACCGTGCCGCCGCTGAACGGCGGACGCACGGCTCGCCTCCACGGCGACGACGGGAAGGACGAGTTCCAACTCCCGGGCCGGAGGAACGTGTTCAGTGGAGTCAGCGACTTCGCGCACGTTCCCCGGGACGCCCGGGCACAGATCGCCTCCGGCGCGGGTGGCCGCTTTGCTTTGGCAGGAGCGAAGTGCGAGCGAAGACTCCCCGCCCGCTACGGCCCCGCGCCGGAGGTTCCCGTCGAGCGGCGGGGCAGCGGCACCCGCACCCGGCAGGTCCACGGCGAGAACCGGCCCGGCGAGAGGCCCGAGCCGGAGCAGGGCGGGTCCGACACCCTCGCGGAGGTCCGCTCCGGTGATGCCGCGCCGGAGGTCCCCGACGGACGGCACGGCCCGTCGATCGCCCGGCCCGGCCACGCCGTGTACTACTTGAACGTGATGGCCGGTCCGGGTGGGACCCCGTGGCGGATCCGCCTCCGTCCGGAGCACGCAGAAGGCACAGGGCACGCAGAAGGCACAGGGGGTTGCCGATGACCTCGACGACGAGGCTCACGGTGGCACAGGCGCTCGTCCGCTTCCTGTCCGCCCAGTACACCGAGCGTGACGGGGCGCGGCAGCGCCTGATCGGCGCCACCTGGGGAATCTTCGGGCACGGCAATGTCGCCGGGATCGGACAGGCGCTCGTCGAGTACGGCGACGCGATGCCCTACCACCAGGGCCGCAACGAACAGGCGATGGTGCACGCGGCCGTCGGCTACGCCCGCCAGTCCAACCGCCTGTCCACCCACGCGGTGACGACCTCCATCGGCCCCGGCGCGACCAACCTCGTCACCGGCGCGGCCCTCGCCACCATCAACCACCTCCCGGTCCTGCTCCTCCCCGGCGATGTCTTCGCCACCCGCCCCGCCGACCCGGTCCTGCAGCAGCTGGAGGTGCCGTACGCGGGTGATGTGTCGGTCAACGACTGTCTGCGGCCGGTGTCGAGGTACTTCGACCGGATCACCCGGCCCGAAGCCCTGATCCCCTCCGCGCTGCACGCCGTGCGGGTGCTGACGGACCCGGCGGAGACCGGCGCGGTCACCCTCGCGCTGCCGCAGGACGTGCAGGCCGAGGCGTACGACTGGCCCGAGGACTTCTTCGCCGAGCGCACCTGGGTGATCCGCCGCCCGGGCGCCGACCCGACCGAACTGGCCGAGGCGGTGCGCACGATCAGGTCCGCCCGCAGGCCCCTGGTCGTCGCGGGCGGCGGCGTCCACCACAGCCGTGCAGAGGAGGCGCTCGCCGAGTTCGCCGAGTCCACCCGCATCCCGGTCGCCTCCACCCAGGCAGGCAAGGGCTCCCTGCGCTTCGACCACCCCCAGGACGTCGGCGGCATCGGCCACACCGGCACCGCCACCGCCGACGAACTCGCCCGCACCGCCGACCTGGTCATCGGCGTCGGCACGCGTTTCACCGACTTCACCACCGCCTCCGGCACCCTGTTCACCGGCGCGGGCGTCCGTTTCCTCAACCTGAACATCGCGCCCTTCGACGGACACAAGCTCGCCGGCCGGCCGCTGATCGCGGACGCCCGCAGCGGCCTCATGGAGCTGACCGAGGCGCTGGGCATGCACGACCACCGGGTCGCCGACTCCTACCTCAGCGAGTACTCCGAGGACAAGGAGCGCTGGGAGCAGCGCGTCGACGCCTGCTACGAGGCCGACGAGCCGGACGTACGGCCTACCCAGCCGCAGGTCCTGGGCGCGCTGGACGCGATCGTCGACGAGACGGACGTGATCATCAACGCCGCCGGCTCACTCCCCGGCGACCTGCACAAGCTGTGGCGGGCCCGCTCACGCGACCAGTACCACCTGGAGTACGGCTACTCCTGCATGGGCTACGAGATCCCGGCCGCGATCGGCGTCAAGATGGCCGCCCCGGACCGGCCCGTGTGGGCGCTGGTCGGCGACGGCACCTATCTGATGATGCCGACGGAGATCGTGACGGCCGTGCAGGAGGGCGTCGCCATCAAGGTGCTGCTGGTGCAGAACCACGGGTACGCGTCCATCGGCGGCCTGTCGGAGCAGACCGGCGCCGAGCGCTTCGGCACCGCCTACCGCTACCGCGCGGACGACGGCACCTTCACCGGTGCCCCGCTCCCCGTCGACCTGGCCGCCAACGCCGCGAGCCTCGGCATGCGGGTGCTGCGCGCGAAGACTGTACGGGAGCTGCGCGAGGCGCTCGTCGCGGCCCGCGCGGCCGACACTCCCACATGTGTCTACGTCGAGACCGAAACGGCAGACACTGTGTCGGGCGCGCCGCCCGCGCAGGCCTGGTGGGATGTTCCTGTGGCCGAGACCGCGACCCG
Organism: Streptomyces sp. NPDC007808; assembly: GCF_042868655.1. Taxonomy (NCBI): domain Bacteria; kingdom Bacillati; phylum Actinomycetota; class Actinomycetes; order Kitasatosporales; family Streptomycetaceae; genus Streptomyces; species Streptomyces sp. NPDC007808. The sequence continues at coordinate 929,250 of NZ_JBIAEQ010000002.1, read as the reverse complement.
ACCGTCGACGGTCAAGGCGCGTGAGCTGTACGAACGGCACGTCTCGACCCGACGCCGCCATCTGTGAAGGAGCAACTGGGCATGACGAAGATCGTCAACCACTGGATCGGCGGCAAGACCGCCGAAGGCGCGTCGGGTACGTACGGGCCGGTCACCGACCCGGCCACCGGCGCGGTCACCACGAAGGTCGCGTTCGCCTCGGTCGACGAGGTGGACGCGGCGGTCGCCGCCGCCAAGGAGGCGTACCTGACCTGGGGCCAGTCCTCGCTGGCCCAGCGCACCTCGATCCTGTTCAAGTTCCGCGCCCTGCTGGACGCCCACCGCGACGAGATCGCCGAGCTGATCACCGCCGAGCACGGCAAGGTGCACTCCGACGCCCTCGGTGAGGTGGCGCGCGGCCTGGAGATCGTGGACCTCGCGTGCGGCATCAGCGTGCAGCTGAAGGGCGAGCTGTCGACGCAGGTCGCCAGCCGCGTGGACGTCTCCTCGATCCGGCAGCCGCTGGGCGTGGTCGCGGGCATCACACCGTTCAACTTCCCGGCGATGGTCCCGATGTGGATGTTCCCCCTCGCCATCGCGTGCGGCAACACCTTCGTGCTCAAGCCGAGCGAGAAGGACCCGTCGGCGTCGATCAGGATCGCCGAGCTGCTGGCGGAGGCCGGCCTGCCGGACGGCGTCTTCAACGTGGTCCACGGCGACAAGGTGGCCGTCGACCGCCTCCTGGAGCACCCGGACGTCAAGGCGGTCTCCTTCGTCGGCTCCACCCCGATCGCCCGCTACATCCACACCACCGCCTCCGCCAACGGCAAGCGCGTCCAGGCGCTCGGCGGCGCCAAGAACCACATGCTGGTCCTGCCGGACGCCGACCTGGACGCGGCTGCCGACGCCGCCGTGTCGGCCGCCTACGGCTCGGCGGGCGAGCGCTGCATGGCCATCTCGGCGGTCGTCGCGGTCGGCGCGATCGGCGACGAGCTGGTGGAGAAGATCCGCGAGCGCGCCGAGAAGATCAAGATCGGCCCCGGCAACGACCCGGCCTCCGAGATGGGCCCGCTGATCACCGCCGCGCACCGCGACAAGGTGGCCTCCTACGTCACGGGCGCGGCGGCCGAGGGCTGCGAGGTGGTCCTGGACGGCACCGGCTACACGGTCGACGGCTTCGAGGACGGCCACTGGATCGGCATCTCGCTCCTCGACAAGGTGCCGACCAGCGCGAAGGCGTACCAGGAGGAGATCTTCGGCCCGGTGCTGTGCGTGCTGCGTGCCGAGACCTACGAGGACGGCGTGGCCCTCATCAACAGCTCGCCGTTCGGCAACGGCACCGCGATCTTCACCCGGGACGGCGGCGCCGCCCGCCGCTTCCAGCTGGAGATCGAGGCCGGCATGGTCGGCGTGAACGTCCCGATCCCGGTCCCCGTCGGCTACCACTCCTTCGGCGGCTGGAAGGACTCGCTCTTCGGCGACCACCACATCTACGGCAACGACGGCACGCACTTCTACACCCGCGGCAAGGTCGTCACCACCCGCTGGCCCGACCCGGCCGACGCCCCCTCCGGCGTCGACCTGGGCTTCCCGCGCAACCACTGAGCACCCTCCTGTCACACCCTCTGACCTGCACTAATCTGGTCAGAGGGTGTTGCCTGTCCACCCAGAGTCCGCAGCGTCTTGATCCGGGGCGTTGTATGCCCCGTCGATGGCACGCCTCGTCCGGTCCTCCGAGTCGGGAAAACAGGTGGCTGTACACATCAAGGTCACAGATGCTCCGACACGACCTTGACCGACTCGCCCGCTGCGATCAGCAGCGAGGCGTAGGTCTGCCGCAGTTGGTGCATGGCCACCTAGGGCAGGCCGACCTTATGGCGCGCGGGTCGCCATGCGCTGTCCATGAGCCGCGTGGCGACGACAGGACCGCCTTGGGGCCTGGAGCAGGAAGTCGTCTGGTCCGGCCGGATGTGCTGCAAGGTGCGCCACGATGGCGCGTAGCACCACGTCCGGAAGCGGAATGACCCTCTCAGATTCCTATGTCTTCGGCGGACAGACTCGCGTGCTGCCGCCCTTTGTCTGCTGCACCTGCTGCTCGACGCGCATCACCCGCAGTGCGGGGGGGCAGCGGCCCGGTCACGGTCGCTTCCATCATGGGCTGGCACCGCGTCCAGGGACAAGGCGACCGCCTTCTCGGGCGTGCTGGCCGACCTGAAGAAGCGCGGCTTGTCGTCGGCGCTGCTGCAGCAGATCGCCGAGGCCGGTATCGAGGGCGGCGGTCTGGAGACGGCGGGGGCGCTGCTGGCTGCGTCGTCGTCGGAGATCGATTCCCTCAACAGTCTGCAGTCCTAGATCGGGAAGGCAGCCGGGTCCTCGCACCCGGGACGCGGGTGTGGTCGAACCCCGACCGCCGGCGGATAGCAGCAGGCGTGGTCGTCGATGCTCAACGAACCAAGGCGCCCGTCATCCCGGGGTTACAGTCCTGCACCCTCGGGGGAGCGGGAGGTCAAGTTGGTTCGCGCGCGAGGTGCCCCGCCCGCCCTCTGATGCATGGGGTGCAAGGATGGGGCGGGCGTTCATACGGCGGCGCGGCTCACGCGCGGGCAGAGACGATGAGCGTCCCCACCGTGCGTCGTCCGGGTGGCGCCGCCAGCACCGTCGCGCGCACGTCCGTGTAGCCATGCTCAGCCAGTACCCGCTCCCACACGTCCGGCTCGTAGTCCCAGCGCTTCACGACGAGCGGGTCATCGTCGGGGCCGCGCGGGATGTACGAGGCCTGGCAGCCGTAGCAGCCCTCGACGGGAGGCCGTTGCGAGAACACCAGACGGCCGCCCGGGCGGAGCCGCTCACGCACGGTGGGCAGCAGCTTGGCGGGGTCGGTAAACCACAGAGCTCCGTACACCGAGTACATCGCGTCGAACGTCTCCGCCGAATCCTGCAGGAAGGTGACGGCCTCCGCCTGGTGCAGCTCCAGGCCAGGCGCGCCGGCCCAGCGTTCGCGGGCGGCACTCAGCTGCGCGCACGAGATATCGATGCCGACAGCTCGCATACCGAGGGCAGCCAGATGCGCGGCGTTGCCGCCCTTGCCGCAGCCGAGGTCCAGGGCGCGGCCTCCGGGTCGAAGACTGAGGAGTTCGGCCCCGGGCCCGTGGTCGGGGTACTGGGTCCAGTTGAACCAGGTCGTGTCGCCGCGGGCGTTCACTGGTCGGCGCTCAGGCCGCTGCCGCGCGTAGGTGTCCCAGGCGATCGCGGTGTCTGTCACGTCGTACTCCGCTCATAGGGCCAGCCGTCCGGCTGTGACACCGGACGGCTGGAGTGTCTTACAGGGGATGCAGGGTTGTCAGCCGGTCTTGGGGCTGTCGTGGCATCCGGCATGGCACTGGTTGCAGTCGGCTGCCGAGTGCCACAGTTCGGCGTCGACGGTGTATCCGGCGGCCTGGATCGCGGCCATGGTGCGCTCGCGTGCGGCTGCGGCCCCGCCCGGCGCCTGCTCGTTCCCGTCGTCGGTCGGGACGTGGTGGACGAACCGGCCGACGACGCGTTCGCAGAAGTCGGCGTAATCGATGGTGTGCAGGATGAACGCGTGCCAGCCGTAGTCGACCAGCTCGCTCGGTACGAGGTTCCTGCCGGGCTGCTGGCCCGAGGCCGCGATGAACGCGGCGGCCTGACCGACGATGCGGCGCGCGGTCGCATCGTTGATGTCAGGGTGCTCGGTGGTGATGCGCCGGGCGAGCCGCTCGGTCACCTCGGGGTCAACCAGGGTGATCGGGTCGGTGGTGCCCACGGGGCGTTCCAACGCGATGGTCACGCTCTTCCTCCTCGTGTGGACGGACGCCTCCTACGGGAGGCGCAGTGCCCGTCCGCCCTCTCGTGTTGTTGGGGTGCTGAGAGGGCGGGCGGGTGCTTTGGGCGGCCGCCCCCGACGGGGGGGCGGCACCGTTCATCCCGCTACCGGCGCGGCCGGGAGCCGGGGGCCATGGCAGATCGGAGTCAGAGAAGGCGGGCATCCTCTGCAGGCAGGAACAGGTCACGAGCCCGGTGTTCCAGCCACAGATCCTCAATGCCCTGCGTCTCGGCCCGCTGGCGGTAGTAGTCGCAGGGCGCGCAGTCCTGGTGACGGTCGGGCACGTCGCCCGCATGCCGGCTCGCGAGATGAGCGGCGAGCAGCAGCTGGCAGCGGACGGAGCCGTCGTACAGGGCGTGGCCGGCGGCGAGGGTGAAGGCGATGCCGAGCTCTGTGAGGAAGTGGGCGCATTCGCGGCATGCCCACATGAACGGTGGTGGCACCGGCAGGTCGGGGACGCGGGTCATCGCAGGCCGCCGAGGTTCTCGTAGTGGTCGCACAGGGCGTTCACGCAGCGGGCCAGCTTCTGTGCCACGGCCACGCGGGCAGGCAGGGTCTGGCCGTTGCCGATGCGCAGCTTCCGCCGTGCCTCGCCGACGCAGGCGAGGGCGCAGTACCGCGGGATGCTGTCCTCGGGCTGCTGTCCGGCAGCGGCCTCGACTTCGGGGATGAGTACCTGCATGTGGCTGCGCAGTGTGTGAGCGAGGGTGGTGAGGTCGTTTGTGTCGTGGGCCTCGGTGAGGGCGCGGCGGGCTGAGGTGCGCATCGTGGTGATGTCCGTCGGTACTCTGTCCAGCTCTGCCTCTGTCGGCAGTTGGGCGGTACGGTGCACCATGTCGACTCCATCCAGTCGGCCACTCCCGGGGCCGTTCGCGCGGCCGCCGGGGTCCTTGACCTGGACAGCGTCTTGTGACTCTTGGTGTCGACTCGATCCCCTACCGGTAATCTCACGGTGGGATGGGTTTCCATCCCTTTCGTGGATAGCCGGGGGCTGCGCCATGGGGACCGCACTAGAGCCGATCGAGCTGCCCGACTGGGCATGGGAACGCGCCGAGGTACGCCAGGCCCTTAGAGTCCGCGACATGGGCGCCGTGTTTCGGCACACGCAGCAGTACGCCGGCGCCAGTCAGGCCCGCATCGCCACGGCTACCGGCATGACGCAGGCACGCGTCTCCGAGATCATGAGCGGCCGCCGCGAGGTGTCACGGCTGGACGTGTACGAGCGGATCGCCGACGGACTCCACATGCCCGACGACGCACGCCACCTCCTTGGCCTTGCGGCTGGCCGGGAGCGCCGGACCGGCGGGGCCGCGTTCGACCTCGCCGCGTTCCCCGAAGTCGTGCGCGTGTACGCCGCGCAGAACTCCGCAGCCGCCGAGATTCAGCAGCAGGCCCGCGAAGCTACAAAGTTGGACGTACTGGCCGTACGCGGCCTCGGGCTGATCGGGCTCAACGATTCCTTGCTGCGCGCCTGTCTGCCGCGCGAACAGGGCGGTAAGTGCCTCCGCGTCCGGGTCGCCCTCCTCGACCCCGACAGCGAGGCCCTGGCCCGCCGTGCGGCAGAGATCGGGGAGTCTGCCGAGTCCCTCGCTGGCGGCGTGCGGCTCGCTGAGGCGCGGCTGCGGGAACTCGCGGGCGCGGGCGACGTTGGTGTATGGCGCTACCAGACGCTCCCGACCTGGCGGGTCATTCGCATGGACGGAACGATGTTCGTCGGCGCGTTCGACGCTGGGTGGGAGGGGCACGAGTCGGCGATGTACAAGGTGATGGAGACTCCGCACGGCCCGCTGTACCGGGGATTCCGGCGGATGTTCGAGGCGGTCATCGACGGCGCTGTGCGCACGGTCTGACGAGGAGGGAACCTCACGTGATCGAGGCGGAGTTGAAGGCACGCGTGCATGCGCCCGAGCAGGTGATGCGGCAGCTGGACGAGCGCGCTGAGGCACGGGTCGAGGTGTACCGGGACACGTACTACGACCGGCCGAACGGCTCGTTGGAGAAGGCGGGCGAAGAGCTGCGGGTGCGTACGGTGCACGGCGCGGACGGCACCTGTACGGTGCTCACTTTCAAGGGCACGGCGGTCGACGAGGAGTCTGGGTCGAAGCCCGAGCACGAGACCCGTGTCGAGGACGCGGAACAGGCGCACGCCATCCTTCGGGGCCTCGGGCACGTGGAACTGATCGCGTTCGAGAAGCGCTGCCGGAACTACAACTTCGAGGCGCGCGGCCGGCGTATGCTCGCCACGCTCGTGCGGGTGCCCGAGATCGATGGCACGTTCCTGGAGATCGAGACGATCGTCAACGAGCACGAGGTGCCCGCGGCCCTGGACGACATCCGTGCGGTGCTCACCGAGTTGGGCATCGGGCCGGGGGACCTGACGCGGGAGACGTACACGGGCGCTGTAGCCGCACAGCGCGAGGTGACTTGAGTGAAGACACGAGATGCCCCAGGCAGCCCGCCACGGGGCCGCGCTGGGGGCTTTCCTGAGCCGTGCACTCAGTCTCCCGAACGCGTCCACGGCTTGCAGCCAGACGTCTTGAAGAACTCGCCTTCCGTCAACTTCACGATTGCCCGCCCCGCAGCAAGGTCGTTGGCGATGCTGGACTCGGACTGGCCAGACGCATTCCGCATCCGCGCCCAGTAGCAGTCAAGCTCCTGGTCAGCCGGTCCTTTCGAGGTGTAGGTGCCCGGCGTGATGTACTCGTCGTCAAGCGCGAGCGATGGATCGTCGTACTGGGGCTGGGAGTTCGTAACTTCGTAGGTGCCCTCCTGGACACCGAGGGTCTCGCCGAGGGCGTTCTCAAGGTCGTCCAGTGACTTCTCGAAGTCCTCTTCGGCTTCCTTGAGCGCGTCTTCCGCCGCGCCCGCATCGGAGGTAGCCGATTCCTCGGCGGTGGGTGCGGCGGTTGCCTTGGGAGAGGCGGACGGCTTGGCGGTTTTGTCGCTGTCGCTCCCGGTGCAGGCGGTGAGTAGTAGGCCAGCGGCAAGTACCGCAGTGATGGTGGCGCGGCGCATGGTCCCCCCATGGATCAGTCGTGCGTGGAGTGCATCATGCGCGCTGATGTGTGTGACGTGGAGCCGATGTGTCCAGGTTGTGATGCTTGATGAGTGATGCGTCCTTTGAGATCACCGATGCGGAACTCGACCGTGGGGTCCAGGGCCAGCCACAGCGCGAGGGCGCGCAGGGACGCGGTTTTGCCCTGGAGGCGCAGCGGGTGGCAGACCCGCCGGCAGGGGTGTCCGTCCCGGACGCGTGAAACGCCCGGCGGCGCGGGGAACCGTGCGGCACCGCGAGGCAAGCGTGCGGCACCGCCTACCACGAACGCGGTAGACAAATCACCCCGCCGTACCCCTGGGGAAGGGCCCGCGATTCAGCCCTCGGTCGATAACCTCCCGACAGGTTGACCCCGTACGGTTGAAGCATGGATCTTCGACTGCCCGGGCTGCGAGGGCGTATACGGAGGCCGCGCCGGTGGATCGCCGCCGCGGCCTCCGTCGTCGTGCTCGCCGGTGCCGGTACGTGGACGGCCGTCGCCGACGACGACGCGTCGCCGGTGCGCAGCACCGACCGGGTCATGGACATGGGGGACGGGGTGCGCGTCGACACCTCGTACTTCACCTCGGGCACCTCGGGACGCCGGCCGGCCGTGCTGCTGGGGCACGGCTTCGGTGGGAGCAAGGACGACGTACGGCGGCAGGCCGAGGACCTCGCCCGGGACGGGTACGCCGTCCTGACCTGGTCGGCCCGCGGCTTCGGCAGGTCGACCGGCAAGATCGGGCTCAACGATCCGAAGGGCGAGGTCGCCGACGTCTCCCGGCTGCTCGACTGGCTGGCCGAGCAGCCCCAGGTGGAACTCGACAAGGCCGGCGACCCCCGGGTCGGCATGGCGGGCGGCTCCTACGGCGGCGCGATCGCGCTGCTCGCCGCCGGGCACGACGACCGGGTGGACGCCATCGCCCCGGCGATCACGTACTGGAACCTCGCGGACGCCCTGTTCCCGAACGGTGTGTTCAAGAAGCTCTGGGCCGGCATCTTCGTCAACACCGGCGGCGGTTGCGACAGGTTCGAGAAGCGGATCTGCGCGATGTACGAGCGGGTCGCCGAGTCCGGCGTCCCGGACGCCGACGCCCGCGCCATGCTGGAGGAGCGCTCGCCGGTCGCCGTCGGCGACCGCATCAAGGTGCCCACGCTGCTGATGCAGGGCCAGTCCGACTCCCTCTTCCCGCTGGACCAGGCCGACGCCGCTGCGAAGGCGATCCGTGCCAACGGGGCGCCCGTCGACGTCGACTGGATCTCCGGCGGCCACGACGGCGGCGACATGGAGACGGGCCGTGTCCAGCAGCGCGTCACGGCCTGGTTCGACCGCTACCTCAAGGACGACAAGAGCACCGACACCGGCCCCGCGTTCCGCGTCACCCGTACCCTCGGCACCGGCACCGGAGACGGCGAGCCCCGGCTGAGCGGCGTGAGCGCGGACGAGTACCCCGGCCTGGAGGCCGACCGGCGTTCGATCGCCCTCACCGGACGCGAGCAGAGCTTCACCAACCCCGCCGGCGCCAGCCCGCCCGCCGTGTCGGCCCTGCCCGGACTCGGCAGCGCCGGCGGTCTCGCCCAGCTGTCCTCGCTCGGCATCGGCGTGTCCCTCGACTTCCCCGGGCAGTACGCCGCATTCGAGTCGGCGCCCGTCCGCGACGACCTGCGCATCACCGGGTCGCCGAAGGTCACCGTCCATGTGCGGTCCAGCGGCGACGACGCCGTGCTCTTCGCCAAGCTGTACGACGTCGCACCCGGCGGCCGGGCCGGGCAGGTGCTGCCCTCGCAACTCGTCGAGCCGATCAGGGTCGAGGACGCGAAGGCCGGCAAGGACGTGACCCTGACCCTCCCGGCGATCGACCACGAGGTCGTCGACGGCCACCGTCTGCGTCTGGTCCTCGCCTCCACCGACCTCGGCTACGCCTCCCCGACGGCCCCGGCGACGTACACCGCCTCCCTGAAGGGCGACCTGTCGGTGCCGACGGCGCTCGGCGACACCAACGGCCCGACGGGGCTGCCCGCCTGGGTGTGGTGGCTGCCGCTCGCCGGCGCACTGGTCGCGCTCGCGCTGGTGGTGACCGGACGGCGCCGTACGGCGGCGCCCGCGGCCCCCGACCCTGACCTGGCCGATGTGCCGCTGCAGATCACCGACCTGAGCAAGCGCTACGCGAAGTCGGCCGAACGGTACGCGGTCAAGGACCTGTCCTTCCGCGTGGAGAAGGGCCAGGTGCTCGGCCTGCTCGGTCCGAACGGCGCCGGCAAGACGACGACCCTGCGCATGCTGATGGGCCTGATCAAGCCGGACGGTGGCGAGATCCGCCTCTTCGGGCACGCGATCGCGCCGGGCGCCCTGGTGCTCTCCCGCGTCGGCGCCTTCGTCGAGGGCGCGGGCTTCCTCCCGCACCTGTCCGGCCGGGAGAACCTGGAGCTGTACTGGCGTGCCACCGGCCGCCCGGCCGAGGACGCGCACATGGAAGAGGCCCTGGAGATCGCGGGCCTGGGTGACGCGCTCGCCCGCGCGGTGCGCACCTACTCCCAGGGCATGCGCCAGCGCCTCGCCATCGCGCAGGCCATGCTCGGTCTGCCCGACCTGCTCATCCTCGACGAACCGACCAACGGCCTCGACCCGCCCCAGATCCGCGAGATGCGCGAGGTGATGATCCGCTACGCCGCCGCGGGCCGCACGGTCATCGTCTCCAGCCATCTCCTCGCCGAGGTCGAGCAGACCTGCACCGACCTGGTCGTGATGGACCACGGACGGCTCGTGCAGGCCGGACCGGTCGAGGACATCGTCGGCTCGGGCGACACCCTCCTGGTGGGCACGGCCACTCCCGTGGACGAACCCGTGGTGGAGAAGGTCGCCGCGCTGCCGGGCGTCGCCTCCGCGGTGCGCGCCGACGAGGGCCTGCTGGTCCAGCTCGACGCCGACGGCACCCCGCAGCGCCTGGTCGCCGACCTCGTACGACTGGACGTGCCCGTGCGCTCGGTCGGACCGCACCGCCGCCTGGAGGACGCCTTCCTCACCCTGATCGGAGCCGAAGAATGAGCAAGCTCGCCGAGCCGCCCGTCGAGGTCGCCGACGGCTACCGCGCGGGCCGCACCCTGCCCGTCCGGGTCGAGCTGGTCCGGCAGCTGAAGCGGCGCCGCACGCTCGTGATGGGCGCCGTCCTGTTCGCGCTGCCGATCGTGCTGCTCGTCGCCTTCCAGGTGGGCGGCGAGCCGGGCGAGGGCAACGACCGGATGAACCTCATGGACACGGCCACGGTGTCCGGCGCCAACTTCGCGGCGGTCAACCTCTTCGCCTCGGCGGGCTTCCTGCTCGTCATCCCGGTGGCGCTGTTCTGCGGGGACACGGTCGCCTCGGAGGCGAGCTGGTCGTCCCTGCGCTATCTGCTCGCGGCGCCCGTGCCCCGGGGCCGGCTGCTGTGGTCCAAGCTGGCCGTGGGACTGAGCCTCAGCCTGGCCGCGCTCGTCCTGCTCCCGCTCGTCGCCCTCGCCGTCGGCACGGCGGCCTACGGCTGGGGTCCGCTCCAGCTGCCCACCGGCGGCACCCTGGACACCGGTACGGCGGCGCAGCGCCTGCTGATCGTCGTCGCGTACATCATGGTGTCCCAACTGGTCACCGCCGCACTGGCGTTCTGGCTGTCGACCCGGACCGACGCCCCGCTCGGCGCGGTCGGCGGCGCCGTGTTCCTGACCATCATCGGCAATGTCCTGGACGAGGTGACGGCCCTCGGCGACTGGCGCCACTTCCTGCCCGCCCACTGGCAGTACGCCTGGCTGGACGCCGTACGGCCCCAACTGGACTGGTCCGACATGATCCAGGGCACGTCCCTGTCGGTAACGTACGCCCTCGTGCTGTTCGCGCTGGCCTTTCGCGGGTTCGCACGCAAGGACATCGTGTCCTAGGTCAACGGAGGATCACCCACCGGTCTCGACGGGCCGTCCCCGTGCCCTCTTCGAGACGCATCCGCAACACCCCGTAGCGCACGTTCCGGCCCTCTGCCCCGTCACAGTCGCAAGTGGCGACGTCAACGGACCAAGGGGGCACGGACGATGGAGCGGTACCGGACACGACGGCTGCGTGCGGCGCTGGTCGCGCTCACCGCGGCGGGCGGGTTGCTCGCCGGGTGCGGTGCGAGCGACAGCGGCGGCGGGGGCAGTTCGGCCGACAGCAGCAACAAGGGGGGCGGCTTCCCCGCGCCGGCCCCGGATCGCGGCTACGGCGGCGACGGCGACGAACAGCGCGACACGTCGGGCGACTTCGCCCCCGGACCGGATCCGGACCATCTCTCCACCTTCGCCCTGGACGTCGACACCGCCTCCTACGGCTACGCACGCCGCACCCTCGCCGAGGGCCGGCTGCCCGACCCGTCGACGGTCCGCCCCGAGGAGTTCGTCAACAGCTTCCGCCAGGACTACGAGCGCCCTGACGGCAACGGCTTCACGGTCACGGTCGACGGCGCCCGTACCGCCCGCGACGACTGGTCCCTGGTCCGCGTGGGCCTGGCCACCCGCCCGGCGCGGGACGAGGGTGAACGACCGCCCGCGGCCCTCACCTTCGTCATCGACATCTCCGGATCCATGGCCGAACCGGGTCGGCTCGACCTCGCCCGGGACTCCCTCGGCGTCATGACGGACCGCCTGCGCGACGACGACTCCGTGGCCATCGTCACCTTCAGCGACGAGGCCGAGACGGTGCAGCCGATGACCCGGCTCGGCGGCAACCGCGACGAGGTCCACGACGCGATCGACAGCCTGGAGCCCACCGACTCCACCAACCTCGGCGCGGGTGTCGAGACCGGCTACGAGACGGCCGTGGAGGGGCTGCGCGAGGGCGCCACCAACCGCGTCGTCCTGGTCTCCGACGCGCTGGCCAACACGGGCGACACCGACGCGGACGCCATCCTCGAACGCATCGCCTCCGAGCGCCGCGAACACGGCATCACCCTCTTCGGTGTCGGTGTCGGCAGCGACTACGGAGACGCCCTGATGGAGCGCCTGGCCGACAAGGGCGACGGCCACACGGCGTACGTCTCCACCGACGAGGACGCCCGGGAGGTCTTCTGCGAGGACCTTCCCAGGAACGTCGACCTGACCGCCCGTGACGCGAAGGCGCAGATCGCCTTCGACCCGGCGACGGTCGCCGACTTCCGCCTCATCGGCTACGACAACCGCCGGGTCGCCGACGAGGACTTCCGGGACGACACGGTCGACGGCGGCGAGATCGGCCCCGGCCACACGGTCACCGCCCTCTACGCCGTCCGCACCGAGCCGGGCGCCGAGGGCCACCTCGCCACGGCGAGCGTGCGGTGGCTCGACCCCGGCACCCGGGACCCGCACGAGGAATCGGGCCGTCTGGAGACGGACGCCCTGCACGACTCCCTCGGGGACGCCTCCCCGAGGTTCCAGGTGGCCGCGACCGCCGCCTATTTCGCCGACGCCCTGCGCGGTGACGACGGCCGGTCCTCCCTGCCCGGCGCTCCGGCCCTCGACGACCTGGAGGAACACGCCGAGGACCTGGCGAGGAGGACGGAGGACGGCGAGGTCCGCCGCCTCGCCGAGGCCATCGGGCGGGCGGACAGGATGCTGGACTGAGGTACGGCCTTGCGGTTCAGCCGGCGCAGACCGAGGGCAGCGCCCGCACGAGCCCGGCCGCATGCGGCGAGTCCAGTCCGTGGCCGTACGCCGATCGGGCGGCGGCGACACCCAGCAGCGGCCCGCAGGACGGTGCCGCCCGCAGCCGCTGGGTGCGCACGAGGGCGTCGAGCAGCTCGGTCGTGATGCGGTCGAGTTCCGGCCGGACCTCCTTGACCAGGTCGGGGCGCTCGGTGGGCCGCTCCCCGGGGTGCGCGTCCCAGCGCGCGTACAGCGCGCGCTGCACCAGCTTGTTGGCCTCGATCTGGTCCCGGAAGACCGACCTGACCTCGCCCGCGTCGAGGCCCAGGCCCGTCGCCCGCGCCCCCACGTCGGCCAGGATCTGCTGCTCGCGCACCGGGTCGTCGATCGGCTTGTCGGTGCCGTACTTGGCGGCGGCGACCTTGTCGGCGAGCAGCAGCCGTTCGGTGAACAGGTCGGTCAGCGGGGCGAGTCCGGGGGCGACGGAGGCCGCCTGCACCGGGGCGGAGGGGTGCGCGGCGGCCGGTGCGGCGCCGGCGAGGGACACGACCGTGGCGGCGCAGAGGGCGACCAGGTGGGACCGAAGACGCGGGGAGGACAAGGGGCTTCCCTTTCCGTGGGGGCGCCGTACAGCTCCGCGGGAGAGGTCGTACAACCCGGTGGGAGTGGCCGTACAGCTCCATGGGGGGTGGTCTACAGCACCGTACAGACGCACACACCTTCACCACGTCCGACCCATTGACCTTTTGTTACGCCCAAGTAAGTTTACTCTGGAGTAAGTACACCTGGCACCAGGAGCCGACATGGGCGTACGCAAGGATCTGAAGCGGGCGAAACGGCGCACCGACCTGATGGACCGCACCAGGATCGAGGTCGTCAAGGACGCCGGGGGAGTGGTCCGCGAGGCCCGCACTCCGCCCCTCGCCCTCCACCCGACCACCGGCACCATCGCCGACCTGCCCTACACCAACGCGACCGAGGCGCCCGACGCCGTGGTCCTGCGCCGCAGACAGGGCGCCACCTGGCAGCCCGTCACCGCCGATGCCTTCGCCCGCGAAGTCACCGCCGTGGCCAAGGGGTTGATCGCCGCCGGCCTGGAACCGGGCGGCCGCGTCGCCGTGATGTCCCGTACCCGCTACGAGTGGACGGTCCTGGACTTCGCCGTCTGGGCCGCCGGCGGCCAGAGCGTCCCCGTCTACGCCACCTCCTCCGCCGACCAGGTGGAGTGGATCGTCCGCGACTCGGGCGCCCGTCACGTCGTCACCGAGACGGCGGACCACACCCGGGTGGTGGCGACGGGCACGGCCGGCCACCCGCGACCGCCCCGCATCTGGGAGTTGGACCAGGGTGCCGTCGCCGCACTCACCGCCCTCGGCCGGGACCTCCCCGACGACGAGGTCACCAAGCGCCGCGCCGCCCTCACCGCCGAGACCATCGCGACCGTCTGCTACACCTCCGGCACCACCGGCCGGCCCAAGGGCTGCGTCCTCACGCACGGCAACCTGCACGCCGAAGCCGCCAACACGGTCGAGTTGCTCCACCCGATCTTCAAGGAGGTCTCCGACCAGGACGCCTCCACCCTCCTGTTCCTGCCGCTCGCCCACATCCTCGGCCGCACCCTCCAGATCGCCTGCCTGATGGGCCGCATCGAGATCGGCCACTGCCCCAGCATCAAGCCCGACGAACTCCGCCCGGCCCTGAAGGAGTTCCGCCCCACCTTCCTCGTGGGCGTCCCGTACCTCTTCGAAAAGATCCACGACACCGGCCGCGCGACCGCCGAGAAGATCGGCCGCGGCGCCTCCTTCGAGCGCGCCGACCGCATCGCCGTACGCTTCGGCGAAGCCCACCTGAACAAGTTCCTCGGCACCGGCAAGGGCCCCGGCCCCGCCCTGTACGCGGCCTGGGCCCTGTACGACCTGCTGGTCTACCGCCGGGTCCGCAAGGAGATCGGCGGCCGCGTCCGCTACGCCATCAGCGGCGGCTCCCCCCTGGACCGCAACCTCAGCCTGTTCTTCTACGCCGCCGACATCCTCGTCTACGAGGGCTACGGCCTGACGGAGACGACGGCCGCCGCCACCATCGTCCCGCCCCTGAAACCCCGCCCGGGCACGGTCGGCCGGCCCGTCCCCGGCACCGCCGTGCGGATCGCCGACGACGGCGAGGTGCTCATCAAGGGCGGGATCGTCTTCGGCTCCTACTGGAACGACCCGGCCGCCACCGACGCCGTGCTCCGGGACGAGTGGTTCGCCACCGGCGACCTCGGCGCGCTCGACGAGGACGGCTACCTCACCATCACCGGCCGCAAGAAGGACATCCTCGTCACCTCCGGCGGCAAGAACGTCTCCCCGGCCGTCCTGGAGGACCGGCTGCGCAGCCGCCCGCCCGTCGGCCAGTGCCTCGTCGTCGGCGACAACCGGCCCTTCGTCGGCGCCCTGATCACCCTCGACCCCGAAGCGGTGGCGCACTGGCTCGCCGTCCGCGGGATGCCGGCCGACACCCCGATGTCCGAGATCATCGAGGACCCCCGGATGCGCGAGGACGTCCAACGGGCCGTCGACTACGCCAACGAGGCCGTCTCCCGGGCCGAGTCCATCCGCGCCTTCACGCTCGTCGAGGGCGAGTTCACCGAGGACAACGGCATGCTCACCCCCTCACTGAAGGTCAAGCGGCACGCGGTGACCACGGCGTACGCGGACGCGATCGAGGCGCTGTACGGCAGGTGAGCGTCCGTTCGGGCGCGCTCCATTGGTGCGACGGCCGCGGATGTGACTACGTATCAGTGAAGGGAGAGGAGCCGCACCGAGGAGGACGCATGGCCCCTGACCATCGCCGGCCCGCCCCCAGGGGACTGGCGTTCATCACCGCGGGAGTCGTCCTGTCGGCGACGCTCGCTCCGGTCACCGCCTTCGGGGCCGACACCGCATCCCGTCCCGACCCCCGCGTTTCCGCCCCCGTGACGCGGACGGCGCCGCGGGACGGGACCCGGCCGGCACCGCGCCCCGACCCCGCGTTCGGCGCGTACCTCCACTACGGGCCGGCCGGCCTGCAACGGATGAAGGAGCTCAGCCGCTGGCTGGGCGGCCACGAGGTGCGGGTGGGCCACACCTACCTGCCGGGGGACCTGTGGCACAACATCGAGGGCGGGCACGGCTTCCTCGACAGCTGGGCCGAGTGGCGGCGGGAGAAGTCCGACCGGATGCTCGTGCTCAACGTCCCGATGATGGAACGCAACGAGGAGAACGTCCCGGACGACGAGGTCAGACGGCTGCTGCGGCGCGCCGCGGCCGGCGCCTTCGACGACCACTTCGAGATCCTGGCCGAACGGCTGGTCGACCTGGGTGTGCCGGACACCGTCATCGTGCTCGGCTGGGAGATGAACGGCATCACCTACACCCACCGCTGCGGCCCCGACCCGGAGAGCTGGAAGCGGTACTGGAAGCGCATCGTCACCGTGATGCGCTCGGTCCCCGGCCAGAAGTTCAAGTTCGACTTCGCCCCGAACCGGGGCATGGACGCGATCCCCTGGCCGGAGTGCTACCCCGGCGACGAGTACGTCGACATCATCGGCATGGACGCCTACGACCAGCCGTACGGACTCGGCTTCGACCAGCAGGTGTCCGAGCCCTACGGCCTCCAGCACCACGTCGACTTCGCACGCATGCACGGCAAGCCGATCTCGTACCCGGAATGGGGGCTGTTCCGCAACGGCGACAACATCACGTACATGCTGCGGATGCTCGCCTGGATGGACGAGCACAAGCCGCTGTACAACACCATCACCGACTACTGCCCGCACGGCGTGTGGCTGTGCTCCGACAACCCCCGCGCCTCCGCCCTGTACCGCGCCCTGCTCTCCGTCCCGCGGCGGCCGCGGCCGGAACCGGGACCGACGGTCCCCGCCCCGGCCCGGCCCACGCCTCCCGGCAGACCGGAACCGACGCCGGTGACGACCGAACCGGCGCAGGATCCGGCGGACCAGACCGGGCACCCGCCGACGCCCCGGCCCTCCGAGCTGCCCCACTGCACCCCGCTGGACCTGGAGGACTGGCTGGAGCGCCAGACCGGCGGCGAGCTCACCGTCTGCCTGGAGGGCACGGAGCGCTAGGCCGTGTCCGCACAGTCCCGCCTGCCCCGGGGCGTCCTAACTCCGTGCGGCGGGCGCGGGGTCGCCACGCAGGATCCGCTTGGCCCGGCGCCGGGCCACCGCCTCGCCCGCGGCCGCCGCCAGCAGCGGTGCGGTGCGGCGCCGCGCCAGCAGGAAGCGCTGGTTGACGACCGGCTCGGGACGCCAGCGGTACTTGTACGGCTCGTCGCCGCGCAGCAGGCTCAGCGACTGCCGTTCGCCGGGCGCGAGATGCCCGGCGGACGCGTTCAGCAGCATCGTCGCCACATCCACCTTGAGCTCGCGCAACCGAGGGTGGAAACCGTACATGTACATGCCCGCCAACCGGCCCGACAGCAGCGTGATGTCGACCGCCACCACCTCGCCGTCGAGCCGGAACTCCGTCGTGGCGGCCTCACCGGCCCGGGCCAGGGGGACCGCGGCCCGGATCAGATGCTCCAGGAACCGCGGCCGCAGATGCTCCGGCGACACCTGCCTGCCCTCCCACTGCAGCCGGTGCAGTTCCACCAGCCGGGTCAGCGCGGCCCCGGTCTCGTCGGCGCCCACGACACGCCACTGCATGCCGAGCCGGGCGAGCTGGTTCACCTTGCTGCGGATCCGCCGGGCCCGCCCCGTCGGCAACCGTCCGACCAGCTCCTCCATGGAGACGGCCGGCAGCTCCAGGCACACGGAGTCGCGCATCCGGTGCCGCGGACCGCGCCAGCACAGGTAGACCCGCTCCATCGCGCCGCCCGGCCGCACCTCACCGAAGTCGATCAGCGCCGTGCGGGCCAGGTCGCCCAGTCCGTCCGCGAGTGCTCCGGCGCCCGGCGCGGCCACCGCCTCGTCGATGAGCACATCGCACAGGTCGGTGATGGCACCGCCGATCGGCACCAGCGCCGGCAGCGGCCGGTGCACCCGCATCAGCGGTGCCGCCGCCACCAACTCGCCCCCGTCGCGAACCAGGACGAGCCGCAGCCTGCCCGGGCTGCCGTACGACAGCCACCACGAGTGCAGCCAGGCGTGGCTCTGGAACGGCGTCGCCGACGGGCACGCCCGGTACAGGCGCTCCCACTGCCCCGCCAGCTCCGTGAAGGCACGCTCGTCGGTGCACACCTCCACCGACAGCCTGCGGGCCGGCGACAACGAGCGGGGGGACGGGACGGCACGTGCGGGCGCGGTCATCCCAGCGTCCCGTGGACGTCGGCGGCGTTGGCCGGGCCGGGCACCGACGCCCGGCTCCGGTCATCGTCGTCGTCCGTCGCCCGCCGCGGCCGGGCCAGCAGCGCCAGGCCGCCCAGCAGGACGCCGGCGCTGCCGCCCACCAGCGTGGTCAGCGCCGGTGACGCCGACGACGGCTCGGTGGGCTTCATGGCACGGGCGAGACGCTCCAGCCGGATGCCGGTCCGCTCCTTGGTGTGGTCCGCGTGCGTGATCAGCGCCCGGGACACGGCGTTGGCGATGTCGACCGCCTGACCGGGCCGCGACGAGGTCGCCGAGACCGCGACCATCGGCGCGTCCGGCGAGGTCGCGGTCTCCACGCTCTCGCGCAGCGTCGACACCGGCACACCCGCCCACACCTGCGCGTCCCCGAGCACCGCGAGCTGCGTGGCGACCCGGCCGTACGCCTGCGCGAAGCCGAGCGCGTCGGTGCAGTCGGCCTCCGTCGCGCCGTTGGGCACGGCCACTACGGAACTCGTCGCCGTGTACTGCGGCGGCGCCAGCTGACCGTAGGCGCCACCGGCCACCGCACCGAGCAGCGCGCCGGCCGGCAGCCATCCCCACGCGGGCATCCGGCTCAGGCGGGTGCGCGTCCCGTCGAACCGCGGGGCACGCCGATCGGGGTTGTCTGTCATGAGGAACTCACTTCCGGGGTCGAGCCGGCCACAGCGGCCGTGTACAGATCCATCAGCTGCCGTGCGGTGCACGCGATGTCGTAGCGGTCCACGGCCGGCGGGGCGGTCCGCTCGCCCGGCCCCGCCGCCCGCAGCCGCAGCACCTGCCGCGCGTACGCCCCGGCACCGCCCGTCACCCGCCGGGCGCCGGGGGCCGCCTCCGGCGGCAGGTCCTCGACGGCGGGACAGCTCGCGTACAGCACGGGGAGCCCGGCCGCGAGCGCCTCCACCACGGCCAGCCCGAAGGACTCCTCCGCGGACGGCGAGGCGAGCACGTCCATCGCGGACAACAGCGCGACCAGGTCGGGTGCGGTGCCGCCGGGCTCGGGCAGACAGGGCCGCTCGCCCGTCAGCACCACCCGGTCCGCGACCCCCAGCCCGCGGGCGAGCCGCCGCAGCGCCTCCTCCTCGGGCCCGCCGCCGACCAGGATCAGCCATACGTCGCCGGGCAGCAGGGCCAGTGCCTGCACGAGCAGGTCGAAGCGCTTGCCCGGGGCGAGGCGCCCCACGCCCCCGACGACGTACGCGTCCTGCGGCAGCCCGTGGAACGCCCGTGCCCGCTCGCGGCGCACCTCGTCGAAGCGGAACCGGGGCGCGTCGATGCCGTTGGGGATGACATGGATGCGAGGCCCGGGCACGCCCCAGCGCCGCAGCCGCTCGGCGACCGTCGGCGACACGGCGACCGTGGCGTCACCGAGGCGCTCGCCGGCCAGGTACAGCGCGCGCACACCCGGGTTCAGCGGGCGGCCCTCCAGCCGGGTGTCGCCGATCGAGTGCTCGGTGGCCACCACGGTGCGCACCCCCGCGAGCCGCGCCGCGATGCGTCCGTACAGGCAGGCCCGGTACAGGTGGGTGTGCACCAGGTCGTAGCCGCCGGCGCGGATCAGCCGGGTGAGGCGGGGCAGCGCCCCGATGTCACGGTTGCCGCCCATCCCGAGGTGGGTGACGCGGACCCCGTCGGCGGCCAGGCCCGCGGCGACCGGACCCGGGTTGGTCAACGCCACCACCTCGCACTCGGCGGTCAGGTGACGCAGCAGCAGCCGCAGCTGCTGTTCCGCCCCGCCGACGCCCAGGCCGGTGATGACGTGCAGGGCCTTCACACGGCCCCCAGGGTGCGCCGGTGGACGCGGGCCAGCCGCCGCTTCAGCTCCAGCCGCACCGGGTGGTCCGCCTGCCCGACGTGGATGCGGGGCAGCGCGAAGTCGCCGGAGCCGGCCGGGCCGGGGGCGATCGCGCAGCCGTAGCGGTAACCGGCCCGGCGCACCGCGGCCGTGGCCCGCTCGTCCAGATAGCCGTACGGGTAGCAGAAGCCCTCGACATCGCCGCCGACGAGCGCGGCGAGCCGGGCCCGGCTGTCGGCGACCTCGGCGCGCAGCACGTCGTCCGGTACGCCGGTCAGGTCCAGGTGGGTCAGCCCGTGCGAGGCGACCTCCATGCCCGCGGCGGCGGCCCTGCGGATGCCGTCCGCGTCCAGCAGCGGCTTGCGCGGGCCGCCGGGCTCCCAGGTGTTCGCGCCGCCGAGCAGTCCGGGCAGCACGAACACGGTGGCCGTGAAACCCAGGCGGTGCAGCAGCGGCACAGCCTCGGTGACGAAGTCGTCGTAGCCGTCGTCGAAGGTGAGTCCCACCAGACCGCGCTCCGCACCCCGGGCGCGCGCCGCGAGCAGTTCGCGGACGCTCACCCCGCGCAGGCCGCGACCGGCCAGCCAGGCGAGCTGCCGCTCCAGACGGGCGGGGGTGACGGTGACGTCGTACGGGTCGTCCGGGCAGTTCGAGACGGAGTGGTACATGGCCACCCAGGCCGCGGGACGCCGCTTCGGGCGCCCCCGGACGGCTGGTGCGGGAGTGGGTTCGTCCGCGCGCGGCGCGGCGGAGATGTCAGCGACCATGGCGAGGCTTTCGTGTGACGGAGCGACGGACAACGTGTGCGACGGGAAGCAGGAGGGCCCGGGCGCCCGCCGCGTCGAGAACCCGGGCCAGCAGCAGGAAGACGACGGTCACGCAGGCGCAGCAGGCGGCGACGGCCGCGGCGGGCGAGGCGAACAGCCCCGCGCAGACCGTTCCGGCCCCGCCGGCGCACACGGCCGCGTACACCGGCCGGGCCAGTTCGACGACGACACCCCGCACCCGCACCGGTACGGTGCGCGGACCCAGGCCGCACAGCAGGAGCAGCGCCGTCAGGGTGATGCCGGCCGCGTTGGCCCCGGCGATGCCCCGGGCGCCCCACGGGTCGACGGCCCAGGCGCTGAGGACGGCCGTGGCGAGCGCGCCCACGCCCATCGCGCCCAGCGGGTACCAGGTGGTCCGGCCGGCCGAGAAGTACGAGCGGACGAGCGCGCCCACCAGGGTGTGCCCCAGCAGCCCGAGCGCGTACACCCGCATCACCGCGGCGGTCGCGGCGGTGTCCTCGGCGGTGAACGCGCCGCGCTGGAACAGGAGTCGGACGATCTGCGGCGCGCAGGCCATGACCACCGCGGTCCCGAGCAGCACGAGGCAGGCCATCAGCGCCAGGTCCCGCTCGACCCGCTCCCCGGCCCGCCGGGTGTCGCCCTCGGCGACGGCCCGCGCCACCACCGGGAAGGTGACGACGCACACCATCATCGCCAGCGACATCGGCAACTGGGCGATCTTCTGGGCGTAGTTGAGGTGCGAGATGGCCCCGGCGGGCAGCCCGGAGGCGAACCAGCGCTCGATGAGGACCTGCGACTGCCGGCACAGCGCGAAGAGCAGCACGGCGCAGACGAGCCCGAACGCGACGGACCGCTCCGGCGAGTGCGCGGGCCGCTCGGCGAGCGGCCCGGACCGCCCGGCGATCCGCCGCCACAGCGACGGCGCCTGTACGGCGGCCATCAGGCAGCCGCCGATCGCGACACCGACAGCGGCGGACCGTACGCCCCAGCGCGCACCGGCGACGAGCATCGCGGCGATGACGGCGAGGTTGTAGGCGATGTAGATCGCGCCCGGCGCGAGGTAGGCGCGGTGGGCACGCAGCGCCGCGCTGCAGTACCCGGCGAGCCCGAAAGTGAGCACGCAGGTCGCGGTCAGCCGGGTGCAGGACACCGCGAGGGACGGGTCGGGCAGGCCCGGCGCGAGGGCCGCGACCAGCAGCGGCGCCCCGGCGGCGAGCACGGCGGCCGTACCGGCGAGGGCGAGGGACAGCCGCGGCAACGAGGCGGCGACCAGGGCCCGGACCGGATCGGGGCCGCCGACGCCGCCCGCCCGTCGCGCGAGCGCCATGCTGAACGCGGGTACGAGCACGAACGCCATGCCGTCCTCGATCAGCAGCGTCGACGCCATCTCGGGGACCGTCCAGGCCACCAGGAACGCGTCGGTCTCCGCCCCTGCGCCGAACAGACGCGCCAGCACCTGATCCCGGCCGAGCCCGAGCACCGCCCCCGCCATCGACAACGCGGCCGACAACAGCGTCGCCCTGGCGAGGAACCGCCCTGAGGGCACCGACGAACGCCGGGCCTCCTCGCGCAGGGGACGCGTGCCGGGCACCGAAGCGTCCCGGCCGGCCGGCGGGAGCCCGTCCGCCAGGCCGGTCGCCCGGCCGGGGGTGCCCCCGGCCGCCGTCGGGCGGGTGCTCATCGCGGGACCGGCTTCGTGGACGGGGCCGCGGTGTCGGCGGGAGGCAGTGCCCACCAGGCGGTGAGACCCAGGCAGACGGCCGTCAGGACGGTCGCGGGGCCGCCGATGTCGGCGTACAGGAAGTTGACGAGCTGCCACAGCAGCAGGCCGCACACCGGCAGGGCGCAGTCCCACGCGGCGCGTCCGCTCCGCCGCAGCCGGCGCAGCGCGCACACCAGCACGGCCACCCAGCTGCCCGCCACCGTGAGCAGCCCCAGCATCCCCTGCTCGCTCAGGAGCAGCAGATACATGTTGTGCGGGGACAGCAGCGGCTGGCGCCGGAAGGCCTGCCCCGCCCCCTCCGTGTCACTGGCCGACGACAGCGCGAGCGAGGCATGGCCGTCGCGGTGCGCCGGGAATCCCTTCAACCCCACGCCCGTCACCGGGTGTCGGCGCCAGATCTCGCCCGCCGCCGCCCACATCGTGTACCGGTCGACGACGGACTGGTCGGGCGCGTCGGTGACCTGCGTGATGCTGGTCAGCCGCTCCTCCAGCGCCGCGGCGCCCAGCCCGAACCCTCCCACCAGCACCACCGAGGCGGCGACCGCGGCCGCGAACACCTTCACCGCCTGCCGCACCCCGGCCAGCAGCAGCTGCGCCCCGCAGGCCACCGCCGTCGCGATCCAGGCGCCCCGGCTGAAGGACAGGGCGAGCGGCACGAGCAGCGCCAGCGCGCACCCGGCCGCCACGAGCCGCGGGCGCCGCTCCCGGGCCCCGAGCGCGAGACCGGTCGCGGCCACCACCCCGAACGCGACGACGGTCGCCATCCCCATCACGTACGACGGCCCGAACGTGCCCACCGCCCGGATGTCCGCTCCCTGATACGAGGCCCCGGTCCCGGTGAGGTACTGGCGTACGCCGATCGCCCCCTGCCACAGCGCGAGGCCGACCACCGACCACAGCACCAGCCGGGCACCCCGCCGGTCACGCACCAGCAGCACCACAGCGATCGGCACGAGCACGAACGCCTGCAGGTAGCGGGCGAGCCCGGAGACCGCGTCGGCCGTGGTCGCCGCGCCCGCCGCGGCGACCGCGATGCCCACCACGGGCAGCCCCAGCACGATCGCCGCCGTCCGCGTCAGCGGGCGCCCGGCCCGCCGTACCGCCTGGACCAGCGCGCACAGCACGACCAGTCCCGACGCCGCGTCGGCCGGTGTGCCGGCGCCGTCCGGTGTCACCGGCAGCCCCAGCAGGACGACTACCGCGACGACGGGCAGGACGGACAGCACGGGCCGGACCCGGTGCAGCGCCCACGGCAGCGGCACGGCCGGGAAGGAGGCCGCCGAAGGAGTGCTCACCGGCGCTCAGCTCCCCGTCGGCCGGACGACCTGGGCCACCGTGCGCAGCAGGATGCAGACGTCCTGCCACAGCGACCAGGTGTCGATGTAGGTGTTGTCGTAGCGGCACCGGTCCTCGATCGAGGTGTCACCGCGCAGCCCGTGGATCTGGGCGAGTCCGGTGATCCCGGTCCGCATCCGGTGCCGGTCCGGATAGCCCGGGTACGCCTGGCTGAACCGGGCCACGAAATAGGGGCGTTCGGGCCGGGGCCCGACCAGGCTCATGTCGCCGCGGAAGACGTTCCACAGCTGCAGCAGCTCGTCCAGCGAGGTGCGGCGCAGGAAATGGCAGAAGCGGCTCATGTCCTGCTCGTTCGCCACGCTCCAACGGGTCGCCGCCTCGTGCGCGTTGGCGGGCCGGTGGGTGCGCAGCTTCAACATCGTGAACGGCCGCCCGTCCTTGCCGATCCGCTCCTGCCGGAACACCACCCCCGGCCCGTCCGTGACCCGCAGCAGCAGCGCGCACACCGCGAGCACCGGGCCGGCCAGCACCAGCAGCGCTCCCGAGAGCACCACGTCGAGCGCCCGCTTGCCCGCCCCGCCGCGCCGCCCGTCCCACGCCACCAGCAACCTGCGCGAGAACCCGGCCAGTTGCGCACCCCGGCCCCGCGCCCCGCCGAGACCGTACGCCGGTACGTCCGCGTCCAGCTCCCACACCGCGCACCCGTGGGCGGCGAGCCCCCGCAGCACGTCGGCCTGCTCCACCCGGGTGGCGGCCCCGACGACGAGCACCGTCCCGACACCGTTCTGGATGACCGCCCGGCGGGCCTGGAGAGCCGTGGTCAGCACCGGCAGGCCGGGCTCGTCGCCGGCGTCGCCGAGCACCTCCGGGTCGTCGGCGAGCAGTCCCACCGGCCTTACCCCGCAGTCCGGTTGGCGCAGCAGCGCCGCCGCGACCCGCCGGGCCGTGGCGACCGGGCCGACGACCAGGGCGGGCGAGGGCCGGCGCCGCAGAGCCCGGCGGCGGTGCCCGTGCACCACCGCGCGCCCCGCGCCGGCCACCGCGCAGTGCACGGCGACCGCGGCGGCCAGCACCGCCATCGGCAGCGACCTGAGCGGGGAGAGCGTGACGGCGAACGCCCAGCCCACGGCGACCCGCACGCACACGGCGGGCAGTTCGTCGAGTACGTCCGGGACGACGGAGGTGTCGTACAACGAGGCGCGCCGGTTCAGGGCGATCACGCCGAGGGCCAGCAGGACGAGGACCAGCGTGGACCGGTGCTGCGCGGGCAGGGCGAGGGCGGCGGACAGGGCGGCGCCACCGTCGACGGCCCACAGCAACGCCCCGGACGCCCGCCGCGGACGGCGAGGTCCCCGCGCGCCGGGGTTCCTCCGTCCGGCCGGGTTGCCGCGCGGGCCGAGAACGGAGACGGCGCCCTCGGGCACCCCGTGCTGCCCCGCGGGCGAGGCAACGGTGCTTTCCGCTGTCATGTGGTGATGCACTTCCTGCCCTCGCTAAGTCCGACGACCGGCGCGGCGGCGACGCCGAGCAGTTCGCGGTACAGGTCGGTCACTGCGTCCGTGACGTGCCGCAGGTCGTGGGCGTCGAGCATGTACGCGCGGCCCCGGGCGCCCAGCGACGCGCGCAGCGGCTCGTCCCGCAGCAGTGCCGTGAGCGCACCGGCCAGCGCGGCGGGGTCCTCCGGCGGCACCAGGCAGGACGGCGCGTGACCGGGGGGAAGGCTCTCGCGCGCCCCGTCCACGTCCGTGACGACGACCGGCCGGGCACACGCCATGGCCTCCAGCGGAGCGAGCGCCATGCCCTCCCAGCGGGACGGCAGCACCACGACGTCGGCGGCCCGGTACCAGGGGGCGGTGTCGGAGATGGCACCGGCGAACTCCACCGACGCGGGCGCACCGCTGCGCAGCCGCTCCCCGTCGGGACCGTCGCCGACCAGCACCAGGCGCGCGCCCGGCACCCGCCGCACCACCTCGGGCCAGGCCGCGAGGAGCACGTCCTGCCCCTTCTGACGGCACAGCCGGCCCACGCACACCACGAGCGGCCCCGCCCCGGAGCGCACGCCGCTCCCGTCCGGCCGGAACCTGCCGGTGTCCACACCGTTGGGCACCACCCGCCAGGCGGCGGCGATCCCGTGTCTCTCCCCGGTACGCCGCTCGGCCTCGCTCACGCAGACCACGCGCGTCGCCCATCGCGCCCCGAACCGCTCCCAGCCCAGCGCCAGCCGCCCGACGAGACCGTCGGCGGCCTCGAACGACCAGGCGTGCGGCTGGAACACCGTCGGCAGCCCGCCGCGCACCGCGAGCCGCACCGCGAGCCCCGCCTTCGCGCTGTGCGCGTGCACCAGGTCCGGCCGCACCTCGCGTACCAGCCGCCCCAACCGCCCTACCTCACGCGGGAGTCGGGGCCCAGGGCTGCGGGTGGCGTCCCAGCGGAGCACCGGGCAGCCGAGCGCGCGCAGGGCGCCCGTCAGCGCGCCGCCCTCGGGACAGGCCACCGTCACCCGCAGACCCGCGGCGAGCTGTGCCGCCGCCAGGTCGGTCACGACCCGTGCGACTCCGCCCTCGACGGGCTGGGCGACATGCAGGATGTGCGGCGCGGTGATGCGCATGACCGAGGCTGCCCTTTCGAGGAAAAGAGTCCGAACCGGCGACACGATGTGTGGCTCGCGTTCCCGACGTGAGATCCCGCGTCTGTTCGAGAGGGTCTGTGCTGCGACCGGCGTCCTGGATTCGGGGGGTGAGCGGCACCTGCCACGTTTTTATATTTATCTGCCAACCCGTCAGTCGGGTAGGAATGGCGGCGCTTTGCGAGCGGTTTCTCGCATGGATCACCCGTTCGGAGTCGGGCTACTGCTCCTGCCGACGGGTCTTTTCGTATGAGTTCCTGGAACTTGGCGGCGGCAGAGTTTCCACAGAGGGCCCGTGTCGTTAGCCCAGGAGAACCGAGACCGACTCACTCGACCGTCCCGCGGGATCAAATCCTGTGGCACGCAGGCGAGTTACGGAAGACGAGTTTCCAGGAAAGGGAACATGATGAAGAAGCTGAAGGCCGCCGCCGTCGTCGCGGGCTCCCTCGCCGTTGCCGGTGTCGCAGGTCCCGCCGCCGCGATCGACATGCCGGCGCAGGGCCTGGTCGACAACGGGAAGACGGTGGCCCGCAGCCTCCCCTCGGCCGCCAAGCTGCCGACGGGCTACGTGGGCAACAACGTCAAGCGCACGGCGGACGGTGTGAAGAAGGGCGTGAAGCGGTCGAGCGTGGTGAAGACCCCCGTCTTCGGCGGCACCCTGCCGAACCCCGTCGACGGCCAGCTGCTCGGTGGACTTCCGATCAACAAGTAGGCGACCAGGCAGGCGATTCGTTCCTCGACTTCGTCGCCCATCGGCTCGACGTTCAGGGCCGGCTCCGCATCGAGCGGGGCCGGCCCTTCGGCGTGCGCGGCGGCGGTTTCGCGGCTCGGCCGATGCACCCGTGGCCGTTCACCATATTGTCTCAGCCCGTTGGGCCGAACGAATGGTTCGGGGTGACCACGGGCGGAGTACGGCCGTTGGACCATGTGAGTGGGCGCTCTTTCCTCCTTGCCGGCGCTCTGGCCTCGGGCCCCGTCCGCGCTTTACGCGGACGGGGCCCGAGGCTTTTCCATGTGACCCGTCGAACGGTCATGGATCACGGCGGCACGGAAAAACGATGGCGGCCCGCCGGATATCCGGCGGGCCGCCATCGACGGGGTACCGCTCAGAACAGCAGGCCGCCGATGTACGGGGCGTTCTGCTGCTGGTTGACCGTGGCCGTGTCGCAGGCGGCGTAGTGCGAGTTCGGCGCGGCGACGCCACCGAGGACGGCACCGTTGGACCACGGGGCCAGGCAGCGGGCGTCGAGGACCGCGCCGTTGACGACGGCGATGCCCTGCTGCGGTTCGTTCACGACGACCGGGGCCGACGAGAAGCCGCTGCCGCCCTTGACGGTGGTGGTGTCACCGTCGGCGGCGGCGGTGCCGCCGGCCGCGAGGACGATGCCCGCGGCGATGGCGGAAATGGCCGTGACCTTGTTGCGCATGAGCTGAGCCTTTCCGGGCTGCGTGTGGGATTTACCTGCACCGAGTCGCTCGGAGCAGGAGTCAGAACAGCAGGCCGCCCTTGTACGCGGCGTTCTGCTGCTGGTTGACCGTGGCCGTGTTGCAGGCGGCGTAGTGCGAGTTCGGCGCGACGACACCGGCGAGGACGGCACCGTTCGACCACGGGGCGGCGCAGCGCAGGTCGACGACCGTGCCGTTGGCCACGAGGAGCCCCTGCTGGGGAGCGTTCACGACGACCGGGGACTGCGAGAAGCCGCTGCCGCCCTTGACGGTCGTGGTGTTGTTGTCCGCGGCGGCGGTGCCACCGGCCGCGAGGGCGATGCCGGCCGCCAGGGCGGAAATGGCCGTAACCTTCTTCAGCATGAGTTGCGCCTTTCCGGGCTGCGTTGGGGGAATAACCTGCTGGTAACCGCTCCGAGCAGGCGTCAGAACAGCAGGCCGCCGGCGTACGGGGCGTTCTGCTGCTGGTTGATCGTGGCCGTGTTGCACGCGGCGTAGTGCGAGTTCGGCGCGGGGACGCCACCGAGGACGGCACCGTTGGACCACGGGGCGAGGCAGCGAGCATCGACCAGGCTGCCGTTGAGGACCAGTACGCCCTGCTGGGGCTCGTTCACGACGACCGGCGCCGACGAGAAACCGCTGCCACCCTTGACGGTGGTGTGGTTGCCGTTGGTGCCGTTGTAACCACCGGCAGAGGCGATACCGGCGGAGCCGACGACGGTGCTGAGGGCGAGGGCCGTGATGACCGCGAACTTCTTGGGCAACTCGGTTCCTTCCTGAATTCACGGTTGCGCACGCTTACGAAAAGGAAACCCGTATATGCACGCATAAGTCACGGCGGGAACAATCAAACGGGGGCAGATTCCATCGGATGGCGCAATGTAACGTGCCGGTCGAAGGAACCGGCTTTAGCTTGATTCACGGAGTGGGTACCGGGCGCAGGGCCGGAGCCGAGTTTTTCGGAATCCGTGCCTTGTTGGCCCGAAAATCCCGGCCGGTGGGCCGGACGGAGTCGGTGGAACGGCCGCCGACGTGCCTCCGGCCCACCGGTCATGGGGCCGGTGGGCCGGAGTGGTGGTGCGTGGGTGCCGAGAACCGGATCAGAGTCTCAGAATTCCGGCGCCAGGGAGAGCCAGGGACTCGTAAACGGTTGCCGGGTCGTCACTTGGGGAGGAAGGTGCCGAGCCCGGCGGCGGTCGGCGCGTGCAGCGGGTGGACCTGGACCGAGCCGGTCCCGGCCGGGTTCTTCACCGGAATCGTGGGCCGCTTGGCGGCCTTCGGGTCCATTCCGTCCAGGTAAATGCCGGACGAACCGACCGAGCCGGGCTTCTTGTCAAAAGCACTGCCCTTCGTGACACCACCGTCGCGCGCCAACCGGGTGACGGCGTCGGCCGCCGGCACGATCGCCGGGCTCACCTTGGTCGGGGACACAAGACCCCCGAGAGAACTGGTGGAGGCGCCCGATCCCCCGGAGGCGGCCGACGCCGCGGCGGCGGAGCCACCCACAAGACCCGCACCGATGGCCAACGCCGCAGTGGTGAAAACTGCCTTCTTCATGATTCACCTCGCTTGAAAAGTACCTCTGATCCGACGGTTGGAGAACATAGCAGCCCAAGGGCCCTGCAAAAGCGGCGCGCTGCTCCATACGTGTGAATGTCACGGGGGTGAAGAATGGAATGCGCAGAGGCATTCGGATGGATGGACATCTGGTCGGCGAATCAATTGATCGTATGGTGCTCCCGGCGCGTTTCGAGCGTCTGCGCGAACCGAAGGGATAATGGGGCAGGTGGCCTACTCTCGCCGCCATGACCATCGACACCGCCACGTTCACTCCGACCTGGTCGGAGGAGTTCGACGCCCCGATCGCCTGGGGTGCCAAGTGGGTCGGCGACCGATCGAGCGCCTATCGCCACTGCGATCACAACCCGGACGACAACAAGCTCGACTGGCTGAGCCCGAGCTGTGTGACCGTCTCGGGCGGCACGGCCACCTTCACCGCCACACCGGCCGACCGCATCCTGGAGAACGGTCTGCGGGCCTGGCACACCGGGCTGCTCACCACCGAGTACTCCGAGGAGGGCTTCCGGGTCCGCACCGGCGACTACGTCGAGACCCGCGTCCAGCTCCCCTCCCGGGTCGGAGCCTGGCCGGCGCTGTGGACCTGGAAGGACGGCCGCAACGAGGTCGACTGCTTCGAGTACCACCCGGACAACCCGAACCTGCTGGAGCTGTCCAACCACGTCAACTGCTCCTCGGCGTACCACACCGACCCCGGCGCGATCGCCCCCGGCCGCTGGGTGACCGTCGGCACCCGCTACGGCGCGCGCTGCGTCGAGTGGTACGTCAACGGCGACCGGGTCTTCCGTGACGGCACCGGTGTCGGTGACGACTGGTCGGCGTATCTGATCCTGAACCTGTCCGTGTGCGCCGGGCAGTACCACCCGGCCCCCAACGGCCCGGCGCCGATCACCTTCGCCGTCGACCACGTGCGTGTCTATCGCGGGGCCCCGCGGTGGTGACCCCCGCGCCCGGCTCCGGCGCCACCTCCGCCGGGCCGCGGTCCGTGGGCGCCGGCCGCGCCTTCGCCGTGCTGCTGGTGATCACCGGGGCGGCCGGGCTGCTGGCCTCGTGGGTCATCACGCTGGACAAGTTCAAGCTGCTTCAGGACCCGGACTTCACCCCGGGCTGCAGCCTGAACCCCGTGCTGTCCTGCGGGAGTGTGATGGAGAGCGACCAGGCCTCGGCGTTCGGGTTCCCCAACCCGATGCTGGGGCTGGTGACCTACGGCATCGTGGTCTGCGCAGGCATGGGTCTGCTGGCCGGGGCGGCGTTCCCACGGTGGTACTGGCTCACCTTCGAGGCCGGATGCGTCTTCGGGATCGGGTTCGTCTCCTGGCTGCAGTTCGAGTCCCTGTACCGGATCAACGCCCTGTGCCTGTGGTGCTGCCTGGCCTGGCTCGCGACGATCGTGCTGTTCTGGTACCTGACGTCGTTCGTCGTGCGGACCGGCTTCGTGCCCGCGCCGGAGCCGGTGCGGACCTTCTTCGCGGAGTTCACCTGGCTCCTGGTGCTGCTGCACATCGGGATCGTCGGGATGCTGATCCTGACCCGTTGGTGGGACTTCTGGACGAGCTGACCACGCGGGATCGACGGACGACACCTCCGTATGGGCGCCTCGGTGGTGACCCCGAGCGGGCGTGAACGGTTACTCGTACGAACAGCCGAACCGTACGAGGAGTGAGCGATGGCCGTCAGCGCAGACGGGATCCCGGTGGGTGCGGTCCACAAGGCGGGCACGCCGGTGGGCGGTGAGCCCAGGCGGCGGACACGGCGGGAGATGGCGCGGCTGCTGCTCGCCTCGTCCGCCGTGGCGCTCACACCGGTGCTGGCCGCCTCCCGGCCCTCACGGTCCGCGGACGGGCGGCGGGAGACCGACATGCCCTTCGACGAGACCTACCGCGGCCGTCACATCCAGGGCGCCCCGCTTCCCCTGGAAGGGCTCAGCGCCCTCGGCGCCCCGTGGCGCGTCACCGTCGACGGCAACCCGCTGCACCTGATGCGCCGTGCCGACGGCAGCTGGCTGAGCATGCTCGACCACTACAGCTGGTACCGGACGCCGCTGGAGGCGACCCGCGCCGCCGTCGACGAACTCGGTCCGAGCCGGCGACTGCGGGACCTCGCCCCGGGGCCGTTCGGCGGCGGACACCGGCACGGGGAGGCAGCTCATGGTGTACGTGCGTAAGAACGTGACCAGGCTGACGGCCACCGAACGGCGACGGTTCGTCGAGGCGTTGCTGGAGGTCAAACGGCGGGGCGAGTACGACGAGTTCGTACGGCTGCACATCGCGTACTTCGTCGGGGACGGCGACCGCGGTCTGCGGGCCGCCCATATGGCTCCCTCCTTCCTGCCCTGGCACCGGCAGTTCCTGCTGGATCTGGAGAGCGCCCTGCGCAGCGTCGACGACTCGGTGACGATTCCGTACTGGGACTGGACCCGCGACCGTTCCACCACGTCGACGCCGTGGACCGACGACCTGCTCGGCGGCAACGGGCGGCGCGGGGACCGGCAGGTGACGACCGGGCCGTTCGCCTTCGCCACGGGCAGATGGACCATCAGGGCGGGCATCACCGACGGCCGGTTCCTCACCCGTGACCTGGGCCGTTCCCGCAATCCGATCGACCTGCCCACCAAGGCCGATCTCGAATGGGCGCTGAAGGACCCCGTGTACGACGTGTCCCCGTGGGACTCGACGGTCTCCAGGGGCTTCCGCAACAAGATGGAGGGATGGGGCCGCGGCCGGAACCCGTGGCGCAACCACAACCGGGTGCACCGCTGGGTCGGGGGACACATGCTGGGCGGCGCGTCCGTCAACGACCCCGTCTTCTGGCTGCACCACGCCTTCGTGGACATGCAGTGGTCGCGCTGGCAGCGGCGCCACCGCAAGCACCGCTACCTGCCGGCCCGGCCGCCCGGCCGGGACGGCGACCGGTACCGCAGGATCGTCGCCCGGCACGAACGGCTGCCGCCGTGGGACCTGACGCCGGACGACCTGGAAGACGTGTCCGCCATCTATCGGTACGCCTGAGACCGCCCGCCCCGCGGCGGCCCGCGAAGGCGTCCGCGGAAAAATGGCTCAGCTCCACGAGGTGGCGTCCACTAGCCTCCCGGCATGGCAACCGATCCCACGGAACAACTCGTCCGGCTCTTCGCCGAGGAGAGCAGGGTGCGCGCCTTCGCCGCCGTGGCGCTGGGCGCGGGCAGCGCCGACGAGGTCGCCCGGAGGGCGGGACTGTCCTCGAAGGAGACGGCCGTGGCACTGCGCCGACTGAGGGAGCGGGGCGCGGTGACGGCCGGGGACGACGGCGAGCTGACCGTGGCGTACGGCTTGTTCAAGGAGCACGCGCGGACAGCGGCGCGGCGCGAGCAGGACTCCGCCGCCGAGAGCCGGGCGTCCGGGGACGAGCGGGCCGACACCGTGCTGCGGACCTTCGTCCGGGACGGGCGGCTGGTACGGCTTCCCGCGCGGTGGACCCGTAAGAAGCTGGTGCTGCGTCACATCGCCGAGCGGACCTTCGAGCCGGGCGTCGAGTACCCGGAGCGGACCGTCGACGACAAGCTGCGCGCCTGGTGCGAGGAGAGCGGCGACATCGACCATGTGACGCTCCGGCGCTATCTGGTCGACCTGCACCATCTGCGCCGGAGCGAGGGCATCTACCGGCGGCCGGTCGAGGTCGCACACCCCGAGGGCGCGGACACCGCCTGACCCGCCGGCCCTCGGTCAGGGCAGTCGCCGTACCGGTGAACCCGCCAGGTACGCCTGGATGTTCTCGACCGCCTGGCCGTAGTAGGTCGCGTAGTTGGCCCGCGAGACGTAACCCAGGTGAGGGGTGGCGAGCAGGCGGGGGGCCGTGCGCATCGGGTGGTCGGCGGGGAGGGGCTCGACGTCGAAGACGTCGACGGCCGCGCCCGCGATGCGGCCCTCGCGCAGAACGGCCAGCAGGGCGTCCTGGTCGACGATCGCCGAACGTGAGGTGTTGACCAGGTAGGCGGTCGGCTTGAGGAGGGCCAGTTCGGGCGCGCCCAGCAGGCCGCGGGTGCGGTCGCTCAGGGCGAGGTGGACGGAGACGAAGTCGCTGTCGGCGAGCAACTCCTCCTTGGACCCGGCCAGATGGACACCGACCTCGTCGGTGTACTCCTTGGTGAGGTTCTGGCTCCAGGCGCTGACGTGCATGCCGAAGGCGAGGCCGACATGTGCGACCCGGCTGCCGATCCTGCCCAGGCCCAGCAGGCCGAGGCGGCGACCGTGCAGATCGGCGCCGACCGTGCTCTGCCACGGACCGCCGCCGCGCAGGGCGTCGTTCTCCTGGACGATGCCCCGGGCGAGGCCGAGCAGCAGGGCCCAGGTGAGTTCGACGGGCGGAGTGGAGGAGCTGGCCGTGCCGCAGACGGTGACGCCGTGCGCCTCGGCGGCGGCGTAGTCGATGACCGAGTTGCGCATGCCGGAGGCGATCAGCAGCTTCAGCCGGGGGAGACGGCCGATCAGGGAGCCGGGGAAAGGGACGCGTTCTCGCAGGGTGACCACGATGTCGAAGTCGGCGAGTGCCGCGGCCAGGGCGTCCTCGTCGGGCAGGTGGGTGGTGAACGGGACGACCTCCACGTCGTCCGCGAGCGGTGACCAGTCGGCGACCTCGGTCGCCGCGTTCTGGAAGTCGTCGAGCACAGCACAGCGCAACCGCACGGGGGTTCCTTTCCAGGGCCGGGTTCCAGCGACTGTACGGGCCGCCGCCATCGGCGCCGGGACGCGCGTACGGCTGTGCGGCCGGCCGCCGCGGGCGGTGTTCCGCACCCCCCGTGCGCTCACCGGGTTGTCTCCGCCGTACTTTTCCCGTACGTACTCCTCCTTCGACACACGGGAACGTCGTGGACACGAAACGGGCACTGACCAACAAGATCGCACTCGTCACCGGGGCCGGCCGTGGGATAGGCAGAGCCATCGCGGGACGGCTCGCCGAGGACGGGGCCGTCGTCGGCGTCCACTACGGTCACAGTGAGGCCGCCGCCGTGGAGGTCGTCGCGGGGATACGCAGGAACGGCGGGCGCGCGTTTCCCGTCGGAGCCGAGCTCGGCGTGGCCGGCGACGCCGCGGCCGTCTTCGAGGCCTTCGACGCCGGGGTGCGGGAGGAGGGGGTGGCGGACGACGCGGGCTCGCTCGACATCCTGGTGAACAACGCCGGGGTGAGCGGCTCCGGTCCGGTCGGTGAGGCGGTACCCGAGGTCTTCGACCGGATGATCGCCGTCAACGCCAAGGCACCGTTCTTCCTGGTGCAGAGCGCACTGCCGCGGATGCGCGACGGCGGCCGCATCGTCAACGTCTCCTCGCTCGCCTCCCGGCGGGCGTTCCCCGAGTCCGTCGGGTACGCCATGTCCAAGGGCGCCCTGGACTCGATGACCCTGTGTCTGGCCAAGGAACTCGGCGGACGCGGCATCACCGTCAACGCGGTCGGGCCCGGGTTCATCGAGACCGACATGAACGCCCGGCGCAGGACGACGCCGCAGGCGTGTGCCGCGCTGGCCGCGCGGTCCGTCTTCGGCCGGATCGGCAAGCCCTCCGACGTGGCCGACGTGGTGGCGTTCCTCGTCTCCGACGACGCGCGGTGGATCACCGGTCAGTGCATCGACGTCAGCGGGGGCACGGATCTGTGACAGGGGGAGTGCGGGCGGCGGAGCCGACGTCACGCCTCGTCAGAGCCAGCCCAGGCGTGCGGCTTCCACGCCGGCCTGGAAACGGCTCTGGGCGTTGAGCCTCTTGAGCAGGTCGGCCATGAGCCGGCGGACCGTGCGGATGGAGACACCCAGCTTGCGGGCCACGCCCTCGTCGGTGAGGCCGTCCTCCAGCATCTTCAAAAGCGCCAGGTCGCGCTCGCTGGGCCCTTCGCAGTCGGGCGCCGGAACGTCGCCGAGCGGTGCGGCGCGCTCCCACACGAGGTCGAAGAGCTGGTTGAGCGCCGCGATCACGCTGGAGAGGTGGATGACGAACGCCCCGTCCCGGCTGGCATCCTGGTTCACCGGGAGAACCGCGACGGAGCGGTCGCACAGGATCAGGCGCATCGGCAGCGAGGGCGCGGTCCGCGCCTGGCCTCCGCGGGCCGTGAACCAGGTGGCGTACTCCACCGTGGCGTGGTCGTTGCGCACGCTGTCCAGGTAGACCGTCTGCATGCGCACGCCACGGGCGAGCGTGTCCTCGTCCAAGGGGCGAGCCGCCTGCAGCGCGCCGGGGCTCATCGCGCCGCCGGGCATGAAGGCGCGAACCTCGCCGGTGGCGCTCTGCGCGAGTTCCTGCAGGCGGACGCGGACGCCGTCCAGGCCCTCAAGACGTTCCAGGCCCTGGGTCCCCGCGTGGATCCGCAGCGAGGTGTACTCGGCGGTCAGCGCGGCCACCGTCGCCCGGTCACGGGCGAGCTTCGCGCGCTGCTCGTCGAGTTCGGCCTCCATGCGCTCCAGAAGGGGCTTGAGTTCGACATCCGGGTTGGCCGTGACGAAGTGTTCGTCGCCGGAGCCGGGGCGCAGCAGGGACAGTTGGGCGAGCCGGTCCAGTGCCGAGCGGACCTCGTCCTCCGCTAGGCCCAGATGCTGTTGTATCGCGTGTATGTCCCAGTCGGGGTGCAGGAGTAGCGCCCGATAGACGTCCTGGTCCTGAGCGGCCAGCCCGACACTTTCCAGCATGACGGTCATCCCCCCGTTTGCCGCGGCGGGCATCCGGCCGCGGTCCTGCGGCATCATACTGACAGGAATGTTCGGATCAACAGAACGTATTCGGCTCCTGCGGCACGGGTGACGACGGACCGCCGTCCCTGGCCCACGACGGAGGCCGGCCGCCCCGGGCCGCGGACGCCCGCGGGGTTGTAACGGTCCAGTGGCAGCTCCATGTCATGTCCGCTAGTGGTCTCGTGACCCGACGCTCCAAGAGTCCGCAGGTGCGTATGTTCTCCTCATGTATGCCATCAAGGTGGTCCTTCAGCCGGAGCGCGGGGCCTCACAGACTGCCCAGCAGCTGTGTGACCTCGCGTACGAACGGATCCGGCGCGAAGCACAACCGGGCGTGGAACACGTAAGCCTCGTTCCGGACCCGCCCCTGGTGATGGCCATGACCTTCGTGATGGCCGCAAGCGTGGCCCAGGCAGAGCAACTGGCCGCCACCGCCTGGGCGGAATGGCACCGTCGCGGTTGCCTCCACGGCTGGAGGTCGACCTCCTGTACGGCGGATCTGGCGCTGGGCGTGTGGGCGGCCCAAGCGCCTTTTCTGTCCGACGGCGGTGTGTTCGGAGCCGATTGAGCGGCTCACCCCTGAACTCCCGTCCGAACGCGCCAGGTTGTGGCGGAGCCCGGGGCGAGCGGCGCTTATCTGCCACGCCGTCCGCTGCTCCTGGGGGGCGATCCGGCCGTGTCGGCGGACTGTCCGCTCCGCGAGACGGGGGCGCTGGGTGTCCAGCTGGACCCGCCGACTCCTTCCTCCCCGCGCTGAGCAGGGAATTCACCGTCCCTTGCCGATCCGGCGGCGATGGCAGCTGTAGGTCATGTCCTCCTGCTGCCAACCGGGAGCGCTGACACGGCACCTTCACACGGGTCAGGATCTAGCCAGTCGAACCGGAAGAAACTTTCGCCGAGAAGACGGATGTCCGGAATGACGCAATCCCCTTCCTGAGATTTCGCGCACCCATCCGCGCTGCTCCGGCGCGCCCGAAAACAGTGAGGTCGAATGAGCCGTTGTGTCAAGCAAGCCCTGCGGGTGACGGTCCTTTCCGCGCTTTTCACGCTTCCCGCGATAACCGCCGCGCAGGCGTCCGAGGCCCCTGCCTCCGTGACCGTCCAGACGGAGACCGCGCAGGTCACCGGCGTGTCGGCGCCGCAGGACAACTGGGCGTGGGACTGATTCGGCGGACCCGCCGGATCCGTTTCCGCACAATCGGCCGACGTGCTGCCCATCGAGAAAAGAACCCAGGTAAAGAGTGAGGCGTAATGTCGAATCCGCTCGACGACCCCAATGGCCGCTTCTTC
Source organism: Streptomyces sp. NPDC007808 (assembly GCF_042868655.1). Classification (NCBI taxonomy): domain Bacteria; kingdom Bacillati; phylum Actinomycetota; class Actinomycetes; order Kitasatosporales; family Streptomycetaceae; genus Streptomyces; species Streptomyces sp. NPDC007808. Next base: position 892,221 of record NZ_JBIAEQ010000002.1, on the reverse strand, counting down.
GTGGTGATGAACGCCGAAGGCCAGTATTCGCTGTGGCCCGAGTTCGCTGAGGTGCCGGCCGGCTGGACGGTCCGCCACGGTGTGGCCGACCGTTCCTCCTGCATTGATTTCATCAATGTGAACTGGACGGATATGCGACCGCTCAGTCTCGTGTCTCACCTGGCGAGTACCGCGTCGTCCGAAAAGGAATCCGGCCGATGAGCGCCGCGGGCCCCGTCGGCCAACTCGTCTCGCAGGAGCTCCACCCGGCCGGTGTCCGGGGAAGAGAGGCCGAACTCGCCCCTCGGCTCGACTACTGGCGGCGGACGCTGCGGGGGGCACCCGCCGTCACCGACCTTCCGATCGACTGGCCCCTGGCCGCGGTGCAGAGCTTCCATGGAGCGCTGCACCGGTTCGTGCTGCCCTCGGGGGTCCGGCCGGCGGCGACCCGGCCCTCGCACCCGGCGCCCCCGTCGGGGAACTCCGGCTGGGCGGCGCATGCTTCGCCGGGGGTTCCCGGAACCGGCCGGACCTGACAGCGCGGCGGTTTCATGTCCGGCGACGTCGGCCGACTGCACATGAGCGTCGACGCACTGATCACCGACGCGTGGGCGTACAACCTGCTGATGCGCGAGCCCACGCACCTGTACGGCGACCCCGACGCCGCGCTCCCCGAGCTCGAACTGCCCTTCCGTGACTACGTACCGGCCGAGCACGGCCTGGAGTCGACCGAGCGCTTTTTGCAGCGCCGAGCGCTACTGGCAGGAACGGATACCGGAGCCGGCCCTCGCCCCCGAGCTGCCGCCGGCCCGCGACCCGCGCACCATCGAGTCCCCGCGTTTCGCCCGCACCGCCGGAGAGCTGCCGCGCGTGCAGTGGACGGCACTGAGGGCGGCGGCCGCACGACGCGGCATCACGCCGGAGCATTCCGCGGCCGTCCTGCGCATCCTCGCCGCGGAGCTGTGTATCCGCCGATCGACGCCCAGCTGCCCGCCGAGCGGATCCGTTTCCTGCTCGAACGCGGCCGGGCGCGTGCCGTTCTCACCCAGCCTCGTATCGCGGCGGCGGACTAGGGCCGGTTCGCCGGTGTGCGCACGGCGCCGACCGTGGACGAGCCGCCGTACGACCCCGCGGCGGCGGCCCGGCCGCTGCCGCGGAGCGCCACCACGCCGAGGGACCTCGCGTACGTCATCGTCACGTCGGGCTCCAGCGGCTGTCGGGCGCCTTCGTGGTGCTGCCCGGCGGGTGCGGCACCCTCGACGAGCTGATGGAGGTGGCCACCTGGAACCAGCTGGGCCACCACGACAAGCCGATCGCCCTCGTCCATGTCGTCCCGGACCCGGGTGCGGTTCTCGACGCGATCGGGGTGCCGAGCCCGACCGAAGTAGCTGCCGTCGTATGGCGAGATCGTCGTGCGGCGGCACGACGGTGGCGGCATCACGGATGTTCCGCCGCGGTCCGGCCCGGATCGCGACGGAACATCGAGGGGAATTCCGCCGCCGTGCCGCGGAACGAAAAAGCCCCGGAAATCAGGCGGTTTCACGGAGCGACGGCGTCGGCCGATTCCACTCGTCCACCACGCTCAGCACTTCCTTCAACGTCCCGACCACCGCGTCCGGCACCGCGCCGTACGCACCCAGCTCCTCCTCGGGAATGCTGCTGTGCGGCACCAGGATCGTCCGCATCCCGGCCCGCTGAGCCCCGTACACGTCCTCGAAGGCCCGGTCCCCGACGAACACGCAGCCGTCCGCCGAAGCCGCGCCCAGCCCGGCCAGCGCCGCCGCGAAGATGTCGGGGTGCGGTTTGGTCCACGGCACCTCGCTGGAGTAGACGGCGGCGTCGACATAGCCGAGCACCTGGTCCCGCTCGAATATCTCCTCGTGCCATCCGGCCGGCCACAGCGTGTTGGAGAGCACGCCGACACCCAGGCCGCGTTCGCGCAGCCCGTCCAGCATCTCCAGGGCATGCGGGTCGATGAGGGTGTGCGCCTCCCAGGCCCGCCGGTAGGTCTGGAGCGCACGCGCCCCGGGCGTCACCCCGGCGAGCTCGAAGACCTCGTCGAGCCGGGCCGAGCACTGGGTCTCGCGGCAGCGTGTCATCAGCTCCCGTTCGGCCCGCAGCAGCCGCCCGCCGACCTCGGCCGCCTCGTGCGCGCCCACCCCGTCCAGCGCGGCGGCCGTCTCCACCCAGATGCCCGGCAGATCCACCGTGTGCCAGGGGGTGAGGGTGCCCGCCCAGTCGAAGATCACGTACTCGACGGTCATGCCGCCTCCTTCACACTCGTCCTCCCGTACGACGGCTGCCGTACGGCGATCTGCAACAGCGCCAGGCCCGCCACGCACACGGCCAGCAGGCACGGACCCACCGCCCACCACCCGTCCGCCGCGGTGACCGCGAGCCCCACCAGGGGCGGCGTGGCCAGAGCTCCGATGCTGCCGAACTGCGCGACCAGGCCGTTGGCGGCGCCCAGGTCGGCGGTCGCGCGCACCGCCAGCGGCACGGCCGCGAACACGGTGGCCACGACCAGCTCGTTGGCGAGGGCGATCACCAGCGCGCTGCCGACCGACACCCCGAGCCCGCCCGCCCCGGCGAAGGCGGCGAGCGCTCCCGCCGGCATCAGCAGCACCGCGACGAACAGCAGCCGCACGCCGACGCCGCGCACCAGCAGCCAGCTCGCCAGGAACCCGCCGACGACCCCGACGAGGGACACCACACCGGTGAGGGTGCCGGCGGACTCGGTGGACAGGCCGAACTCCTCGTGCAGGTACGGAGGATAGAGAGTGACGCAGGCCACGATCGAGCCGCTGACCGCTGCGAACCCGGCGCCCAGCGATGCGGGCCGCGCGAGCCGTCGTACCGCGGCCGCCCGATCCGGGCGCGTGGACTCGCGCCGCTCCCGGTGCCCGGCCACCGCGGGCAGCCGCGTGGTCAGCACGGCGACCAGCAAGGTCGCCGCCGCGGCCACCGCCAGCCATTCCCGCCAGTCGAGCCACGACGAGAGCACTCCGCCCGCGAAGGAGCCGAGCGCCAGACCCACCGGCATGAACGTGCCCCAGATCGCGAGCGCCCCGGTGAGCCGCTTGCCGTCGCCGAGCGCGAACAGCAGTACGGGGGCGACGATCACCACGACGACGTATCCGACGCTCTCCACCAGCCGGCCGCCCAGCATCGCGGCGAAGCTGTCGGTCCGGGCGCAGAACAGCCCGGCCAGGCCCATGACGACGAGCCCGGCGACCAGCATGCGGTGCGGCGGCAGGGGACGGATCAGATAGCTGACGAACAGACCGAGCACGGCGGCGACCGCTGTCACCAGTGAGGTGAGCAGGGCGACCTGAGCCAGCGAAAGGGAAAGGTCCTCGCGTAACGCCACCGATATCGGCGTCATTTTTCCCATACTTGTGGCGGCGAAGAGCCCGGCCAGATAAATTAGGCAGAACTTCCATCGGAATGCGCGGGCCTCGCGCCTTTCTGCGAGTTCTTCCGATGTCGATTCAATTCCCTTGCCAGCCTTGACCACTTCGGTCTCGTCTGTCATCAAGCCTTTCCTCGCTCTTCGATTTTCGGGGGTCATGCCGTGGGATACGACGTGCTCGTGCTGGGCTCGCTCGTGATGGACCGCAAGTACTTCGCCACCGGCATGCTGGGCGGGGCCGAGCCGGTCTGGGGCGTACAGCGCCACCACGGCGGCGTCGGCCGCAACATCGCCGTCAACACGGCCCGGCTCGGCGCCCGGACGGCCTTCGCGGGCCTGTCCGGGTCCGGGCAGGACGCCACCGATCTGGAGGAGGAGCTGACCGCGCTGGGGGTACGGCCGCTCCACGTGCTGCGCACCGACGACGGCATAGGCCGCTGGGACGTCCTCCTCGACGAGCGGGGACGACAGATCACCTCCCGCGTCGCGCTGCCCGACCCCGCCGCCGCCCGGCCCCTCGCCGGACCCGGTCTCGCCGGCACCGTGGCCGCGGCGAAGACCGTGGTGGCCGAGGGCGGACTCGACGAGGACCTGCTCGTCTGGCTGTCACGGCAGGCCAGGGCGAACGGGACCCCGATGTGCGGTCTGCCCACCCGGCAGCGGGACTTCGGCCCCCGCACCGGGTTGCTGCCGCTGTACGACGTGCTGGTGCTCAACGCCCGTGAGGCGCAGGCCCTCACCGGAGCGCCGGGCACGCCCGGTGAGCAGGCGCGACGGCTGCTCGGACAAGGACCGCGCGTGGTCGTGGTGACCGCGGGCGCGGCCGGCGCCGCCGTCGCCTGCGCGCAGCAGCCCGTACCGCTCACCCTGCCCGCCGAGGAAGGCCCCTGCACCGACGACACCGGCGCCGGGGACGCACTGGCGTCCGCGTTCGTAGTCGGCCTGGTACGCGGCGCGAGCCCCAGAGCGGCCCTGGCCCTGGGGCTGCGCGCGGCGCGGCTGACGATCGGCTGCCGGCAGAGCACCTGCCGCAGCCTGGCGACGGATCCGCTGCTCACGGCGCGGCGCACCGGGCGGTGGACGCCACCCGGTGCGCGTGCATCGTGATGCCGTCCGCCGCCAGCGCCCGGGCGATGGTCTCCTCGTCGTAGGCGGCCAGCCCGGCGTCGGTGAGGATCTGCAGATCCGTGGAGTGCATGTCGATCTCCCCGATCCGGGCCTGCCGGATCGCCCCCACGTTGTCCCCGGCGAACCCGGGCCGCAGCGGGTACTCCCCGTCGGCCAGGAAGGCGAACATCAGCAGGTGGTATCCGCCCTGCTCCCAGGTCCCGGTGAACTCGTAGACGGCGAACAGCGAACAGGACCGCACGGCGATGCCGGTCTCCTCGCGCGCCTCCCGCAGCGCCGCCGCCTCGGCCGGCTCACCCGGTTCGATCCCGCCCCCGGGCAGCAGCCAGTTGTTCGCGTACGGCCCCTTCAGCTGGCGGATGAAGGTGACGGTGCCTCCCGGACCCGGGATCACCATGAGGGCGGCGGGCAGCGCCCGTGCGAATCGGTCCATCGTCGTGCAGTCCTCGCTCGGTGCGGTGTCGGTACGCGGTTCGGTTACGCGCTGTCAGTACTCGGTCGGCCAGCCGTCCGGTGGGATCACCAGCGCCAGTCCGATCCGTTCCCCCTCCACCCGGCCCTTGCGGTAGTAGGGCTCGGTCCGGGTGGTGAAGCCGTAAGTGGCCAGTGCCTGACCGGGGTTGGCGAGGTCAGGACCACAGACGACCACCTTGGAGCGTACGTCGAAGGCCATCGCCTCGCGCACCAGATCATCACTGGGTTCGTCCGACTCGATGTACGCCACGAACTCGCCCCGCGCCCTGATCGAGTAGTGCACCGACCTGACCGGATAGCCGAGGCCGCTCAGATGGGCGTACATCAGGTACTCGTTCTGGAAGCTCATCAGGGTCAGACCGGACCGGGCGCCGGCCACGATCGTCGGCCAGGGCGCGCCCGGTGCGGCGGACACCCCGGTCACGGTGAGCACGTTGCTGCGCCGGGCCTCGGCGTAGTAGCCCTTGAACTCACCGAACGGCCCCTCCACCGCGTCCCGTTCCTCGACGAAGCCGGTGATGACATGGGTGGCGTCGTCCGGCACCGGTGGGAAGCCCCCGACGTCCACCCGGCGGCCCAGCAGCCGCCCGGCGATCTCGTAGTCGTCGCCCTCGGCCGGCAGCCGGGAGGCGGCCACCACGGTCAGCGCCGGGTCGGCGCCGAGGAACAGCGAGATCGGCATGGGGCGGCCGGTCTCCAGCCAGGCCAGCAGGTTGCGGTGGCCGTCGGTGCGCGGGTCCAGGAAGATCCGGGCTTCGTCGGGGCCGACCACCTGGGTGCGGTAGAAACCCATGTTGACGCCGCTGCCGTCGGGTCGGGTGGTCACCCCGACCCCGGCCGTGATGTACGGCCCGGCGTCGGCGGGACGGTGCTGGAGGATCGGCAGGTCGTCCATCAGACCGGGCAACTCCCGGCGGACCGAAGGGAGTCCGGCGCAGGTGCCCGGCGGCGGGACGGGACCCGCGAGCCGCCGGGACATCTCCGGAAGGTGCTTCTCCTCCGTCGTACCGAGCGCGGCCAGCAGCACCTCGCGCGGATAGGGGTGGCACAGCACCCGGGCACCCGGTCGCTCGGCGATGTCCGTGAACACCACCGTCGGCCGGGCCCCGTGCTCCTTCTCGATCTCCGCGAGGGTGCGCGCGACCTCGACCCGGCTGCTGAGCCGGCGGTCGTAGGTGTACAGGTCGACGGCGTCGTAGCAGCCGGGCAGGCCCAGCGCGGCGGCGTCCGCGGCCCGGGTCAGCCCGCTGCCGGGAAAACCGCGGCTCACGTGCCCACCCGCGCCGCCGCCGGGAACGGACGGCAGTCCTCGGTCGACTCCCGGGCCGTCTCCCAGGGGAACACGATCCAGTCGTCGACGACGGCCGGGCAGTGGTCGGGGACGTAGCCGCTGCGGTGATTGCGGACGACGGCCGCGAACCGCACGTCCTCGCGCGCCACCCCGCGGGCAGCCAGGAACTCCAGCACCGCGTCGGCGGTCGCCCCCGTGCCCACGATGTCGTCGACGACCAGCACCTTGTCGCCCGCCCCGAGCCCCAGTGACCCCGAGGCGTCGACGACCGGCCGCTGCTTGGCGGCGTACCTGCTGTCGTCGGCCGTCCGGCGCACACGCACCGTGTGCATCACCGGCACGTCCAGCGCGCAGGTCAGGTACCCGCCCGCGGCGAGCCCGCCCCGGGCCACCGCGAGCACGGCGTCCGGAACGAAACCCGCCGCCCGCACCTCGCCGGCGATGTCCTCCAGCAGCCGCCCGAAGGTCGTCATGTCCAGGAGGTACGGCCCCTGCCGGGTCCACATGCCGGGCTGCTCACCCGCGACCGCGGGCTCGGACGCCGCGCTCATCCCGCCACCGCCTTCGCCACGTGGTCGATGTCGATCTGCACCGAACGCTCCCGGGCGTGTGGCACGTTCTCCGCGCGGCCGGCGGCCGTCACCCGGATGAACTCGGCGTGCGCGCGGAAGGCGTCCAGGTCGGCGGCGCCCGAGTAGCTCATCGCCGACTGCACACCGCCGACCAGCTGACGCAGCGTCCGCGCCAGCGACCCGGAAGCGGGGAAGGTCGCCTCGACGCCCTCCGGGACGTAGTCGTCGACCTCCTCCTGCGTGACCGTCCCACCGGCCGCCTTGCGCAGCGTGAGCTCCATGCCGAGCGAGACGAAGCCGTTGCTGACCCGGTAGCGGCGGCCGTCCCGTTCCACCGGGGTTGCCTCGCTCTCGTCGGCGCCCGCGAGCGCCGAGCCCAGCATGACCGCGTGGGCGCCGGCCGCGAGCGCCTTGGCGATGTCACCGGCCTGCCGGATGCCGCCGTCGGCGATGATCGTCACCCCGGCCTCCTCGGCCGCGTCGGCGCAGTCCATGACGGCGGTCAGCTGCGGTACCCCGGTGCCCGCCACCAGCCGCGTGGTGCACACCCCGCCCGGCCCGATGCCGACCTTCACCGCCTGGGCACCGGCCGCCGCCAGATCCCGTACGCCGTCCGCCGTGGCCACGTTGCCCGCGATGAGCGGGGTGCCGGGGTAGCTGGAGCGCAGCTCCTTCACGACGTCGATGACCTGGTCGCTGTGCCCGTGCGCGACATCCACCAGCAGGATGTCCACCTCGTGCGCGACGAGCTGGGCCGCCCGCTCCCGCCAGTCACCGGTGACGCCGACGGCCGCGCCGGCCAGCAGCCTGCCCCTGGCGTCGAGCGAGGCCCGCCCGGCCTGCTCGGCGTCGGGCCGGACGGCCTTGACCGCGTCCAACTGGGCGACCTGCTGCTCGACGGTCTGCATCCGGTGCAGGATGCCCAGGCCGCCCTCCAGGGCCATCGCCGCCGCCATCCGGTCACCGGTGCACCACTGCGTGTTGGCCGAGACGACCGGCACCCGCAGGGTCAGACCGGGCAGCAGCTCGCTGCGCGGGTCGGCCTGGCGCCTGCTGGTCAACGAGGTGCGCCGGGGCACGAACAGGACGTCGTCGAAGCTCAGCCCGGTCCGTTCGGGTTCACAGATGCGCATGGGGCGTGTCCTCTTCAGTGACGGGTGTCGTTGGTGAGCGCGATCAGCTCGCCGCGCAGGGCGGGGTCCTTGAGCGCGCCCCGCCATACGGCGGTGGTCATCGTGGCCGGCGTACGGATGCCGCGCATCGCCATGCACAGGTGCTCGCCGCGGCCGATGACCGCCACGTCACAGGAGCCGGTCAGCCGCTCCACGTCGTCGGCGATCTGCTGCGAGAGCTGCTCCTGCGACTGGAGCTTGTGGGCGTGCTGGTGGGCGATGCGGGCGAACTTGCTCAGGCCCAGCATCTTCTCGTTCGGCAGATAGCCGATGGTGACCCGGCAGGAGAACGGCAGCAGATGGTGCTCGCACAGGGACCACACGCTGATCCCGGAGACGGCGACCAGGTTGCCGCTCGCCGTCGTCTCGAACAGGGTGTCGACGGACCCCGGCTCGTACCGGGTGAACTCCCGCCACCAGCGCGCGTAGCGGGCCGGGGTCTCCTTCAGGCCCTCACGGTCGGGGTCCTCGCCGATCTCCACGAGCAGCTGACGGGCGATCGACTCCAACGGGTCCGTCTCCTCGCCCGCCTCCAGCAGGTCCAGGTCCTCGGTCAACACTTCCACGCTGCTGGTCATCAGACACCCCGCTTGCTTCCCCACACGTTGACGTGCAGTCGTCCGGACAGATTCCATTTGCGCGTGATCACGTCATCGGCCAGCGCGCGCATGCCCTGGTCGATCTCCTCGGGGGACTGCCCCCGCGGCATGATCCAGACATTGCTCAGGCCGAACCTCTCGACCAGTTCCTCGACCTCGGCCAGGTCGTCCAGGTCGCCGCAGACGAACTTGAAGGAGACACCGGGCAGTTGGCCGAAGCGACGCAGCGCCTCGGGGACGATGCGCCGGTCCTCGGCGACCCCCGAGTGCGCGAGCTTCGGCGACACGTTGAACCGGGCCCCGGACGCCACGAGCGCGTCGCGCGGCACCACGGTGCCGTTGGTCTCGAACTCCACCCCGACCCGGCGCTCGGCCAGGGCCTGGACCACGGGCAGCACCCGGTCCTGCTGGCTGAGCGGTTCCCCGCCGGAGATCACGATCAGCTCGACACCGAAACCGAGCAGCCGCTCGGTGACCTCGGTGACGGTCAGCGCGTGCAGCTCGTCCGCCGCCCGGTAGGCGACGCCGGTGTCCGACTCGCCCTTCCAGTCCCATGTGTACGGCGTGTCGCACCAGCGGCAGGTGAGGTTGCAACCGCCGAGCCGCAGGAACGCACACGACCTTCCGGTGGAAGGCCCTTCGCCCTGTACGGCGCTAGGTGGGTCCGAAAATCTCGTTGACCACGAGTTTCGGAACCGCCATTTTCACCACCTCCTTGAGCCCGAAACGGGCTTGTGGGTACGTGTGTTGCCGACCCGTCAGGCGGCGGGTCGGTACGTCGCCCAGGTCTTCGGTGTCTCCGAGACCCGAACGGCGGTCAGCTCGGGGAAGTCCGCGGCCCACGTCCGGTAGATCCACATGGCGATGTGCTCGGCCGACGGGTTGGTGCCGGTCAGCACGTCGTTGAGGTGCCGGTGGTCGACGGTGTCGTCGAGCCACTTCTTGAAGACGCCGAGCTCGCCGTAGTCCCGGACGAAGCCGGGCCCGGTCAAGTCGTCCTCGGTGGCGCTGAGTTCGAGTACGACGACGTAGTTGTGGCCGTGGAGCCTGCCGCACGGATGGTCCGGCGGCAGCCCGGCCAGCCGGTGGCTGGCGGAGAAGTGGAACTCCTTGGTGATGGAAAGCACGGTCCGGGTCCTCTCTCCCATGTCCCTCTGATCCTGAACGCCGGCAAGCCCGGTGTCAGCGCTTGCCGTTGGCAGCTGGCGGACATGACCGGCAGCTGCCACGAGGCGTCACTCCAGGAGCTCTTCCAGATCGGTCAGACAGTCCCCGCAGCCCGTGTTCGCGCCGGTGGTCCGGCGCAGGGCGGGGACGTCCCGGGCGCCCGAGGCCTTCGCCGCGAGGATCACGCTCTCCGGGACGTGTGCGCACAGGCAGATCAGCGGGTCCTCCGTCGGGCAGTGGGTCATGAGCCGCCCTCCGCGCTCCCGCCGAGCAGGCTCAGGGCACGGTCGAGGACCTCCGTCATGACATCCAGGTCCCGTTCTGCGACGACCAGCGGCGGATGGATGTTGATCACGTCGGGGGCCATCCCCGTCGAGGCGACGATGAGCCCGACGCGCGGGTCCGCCGACAGGCACAGCCGCCGCAGAGCGGGGGCGTGGTCGCCGGTCAGCACGAGGCGGGCGGCGCCCCCGAAGGCCTGGCAGTCGCGCACCAGGGCGGGGTGGTCGGCCTGCAGACGCTTCAGGCGGTCCGTCAGTCGTGCGGCGAGCACGTCCATGTCCGCGGCCGGGTCGGCCCAGGCGTCCCAGCGGTCCAGGACCGCCCGTGTGACCCCGAGGGCGTGCGGGATGCCGATGTAGGTCGAGGAGTGACTGCCCGGCCGGTAGGTCCGCGGGGCCGCGAGCGGTTCGCGCGCCCACACCGCGCTCAGGGCCGCGGCGCCGTTCGTCAGCGCCTTGCTGGCGACGACCACGTCGGGGGCGACCCCCGAGCGCTGGAAACCCCAGCGCGGGCCGGTCCGGTGCATGCCGGTGAAGATCTCGTCGGCGATGACCACGGCACCGTTCGCGCGGGCGTGGTCCACCGCCGCTCGCAGCAGCGCGTGATCCGGCTCGGCCATGCCGCCGACGTTCTGCACGGACTCGAAGACGAAGGCGCTCACCTTGCGTCCGAAGCCGGCCCCGCCGACACCGGAGAGCTCCGAGCCCCATCGGGTGGCCGCGGCGACGCACCCCTTCCCGCACGCCGTCGCGGTGGGGCTCGCGTGCGGGCAGCGACCGCAGTCGGGGCTGGGCAGCCGTACGACCTCCAGGCCCCAGGCAGCGAGGAGTTCGCGGTAGCGGGGGCTGGAGCTGAGCATGCTGGTCACGCCGGACCTGCCGTGGAACGCGCCTTCGAACACCACGACCGTGCCCGGTCCGACCGCGCTGAACGCGATGCGCAGCGCCGTCTCCATGCCCTGCGCGCCCCCCAGATCCAGCTCGACGCGTCCGGGGGCACCGATGGCCTCACCGAAGAGCCGCTCCAGCCGCTGGAGCACGTCCAGCCGCAGCTCGGACTCGCAGAAGGACGGCAGTGCGGGCAGGTCCTCGCAGTGGGCGAGGGCCTCCCGCAGGATCTCCCGGTCGTAGCCCCAGGCCACCGTGCCGTTGGCGGCCTCGGCGTCCAGGTAGCGGCGCCCGTCGGCGGCTTCGAGGTAGCTGCCCTCGGCACGGACGAAGCGCGGTACCTCCTCGGCGCGGTAGATGAGGTTGCCCGCTCCGGCGAACGGGGGGACGGCGGTGGTCATGCGTACGTCGCCTCTCGGGTCGGTTCGCCCGCCGAGGCGCGCCAGGCGTCAGCCGTCCCGGTGGCGATGATCGGGCGGACGCCCGCTTCGTTGCAGTCGATCCAGCTGGTGAGGACGGTCAGGACGTCCCAGCGGGCACTGCCGGGCGGAAGCGGCGCCCGTCGCAGCACACCGAGCCATTCCTCGACGTGTCCCGGCTCCGGCCAGTCCCGGGCGCAGGCCCCCCACGGCCCCTGCTGCGCGGCGAGGCGGCCGAGGCTGGCGTCGACGTCCAGGTCGTGCGCCGGGATCTCGGCCTCCACCTCGGCGAGCAGCCTCGTCACCGTCTCCCGGGGGTCGGTGGCGCCCGGTGCCGCCGTGCCGAAGAGGGGACCCGCGCACCAGTCCCAGCCCGCCTGGTACGAGAAGAGTTGCAACTCCCGGGCCACGTCGGCCGGTTCGTCGGCGGTGTGCATGAAGTTGTACAGCCCGTTGACCCGCCCGATCCGGGTGCGCAGGTCGGTGCTGCGCGCGGCGGAGGGCTCCGCCGCACCCTTGGCGGCCGTGAGGCGTGCGCTGGCGGGCAGCCATGCGGGCCGGTCGCGGTCCTCCAGCAGCACCAGCAGACTGCGGCCCGTGGACAGCAGCGGGTCCACCACGGCGATGCGCTGCGCGGAGGCGGCGTTGAACTGGTAGCGCCACAACTCCCGTACGAGCAAGGGGTCGAAGCGCACGGTGGTCGCCGCGACCGGGTGCCAGCCCTCCGACCGCAGGATGCCGAGGATCAGTTCGCAGCGGCGTCCGGCCACGGCGTCGGGTTTGAGCACGACGAACGTGTGGCGGTCGAGCACCCCGGGGTCGGGCATGGGGGCCAGTGAATCCAGCGCCTCGCGCATGTAGGGGTCCAGGCGGTAGGCCTCGGCCTTCCGGGGATCGCGTGTCAGCGGATCCAGGGCCCCGGCGCCGATCGCGGAGTACGGCACGACGTCACATCCCTTCGGGGGTCTCGTGGGCGGTCAGCCGTCGGCCGCCGAGCGGCGTGGCGACGCCGTCGACCAGGACGACCCGGCTTCCGTCGGCATGCGTGCCGGAGCCCAGGGCGAGCGAGCCGTCGGCGAAGGCCCGCACGGTCCACTCCAGGCAGGGGCGGTCACTGAGGCGCTTCTGCTCCAGCTCCTGCGCCCCGGGGTCCACCCCGCGCCGGACCGGGACGGGCGGGCCCTGGCACAGCAGTGCGCCGCCGTCGTGGCTCCGGTCGACGAGGAAGCAGGACGTCCGGGTGGCGGTGTGACCGAGGTCCATGGCCAGGGTGACCGGGTCGTTGCCGATCAGGACCCGGCGGTGTGCCTCGTCGAGCACGGTCAGGTCACCGGGGTGCTGGTTGATCATCCGGCCGTGGTAGCGGGTGAGCAGCTCGCCCTCGATCCAGCGGTGGTACGCCAGCACGACGAGGTCCAGCGCACCGTTGTCCTCCTCCCAGGCGGCGATCCTGGAACCGAGCCGGTCGTGCCACTGCCGGGCCCGCCGCCGGTAGGCGGCACGCTCGGCCGGGTCCTTCGCCCGGGAGGCGGTTCCGCAGTGGGCGTCGAAGTCACCCGGCCAGGCCTCGATCCCGTGGTCGCGGGCCAGGCCCAGGGCCTTGGACCGGGTGCCGTGCGAGGCGACGAGGGCGACCTCGTACCGGTCCGGCTGCGCGTGCTGCATGTCGATCAGGGTGCGCAGGTTGGCACCGGTGGCGGAGACGAGGACACCGATCCGCAACGGCCCGTCGGAACTGATCCGGCGCAGGGGGAGCGGAGCGAGGCCGGGCTGCGCGCCGAGGGGGGTGGGGTCGGTGGGCGGGTCGCTGAGCCCGGTCGCGTCGGTGGGCTCGGGCGTGTCGGGGAGGCCGGTCGCGTCGGGGAGGCCGGTGGCGCCTGTGGGCTGGGTGGCGACGGTGGGCCTGGTGCCGCCGGTGAGCCCGGTTCCCCCGGTGGGGCGGGTGCCGTCCGTGAGCCGGGTGCCGTCCGCGGTGGCGATGCCCGTCATCATGCGGCGTCCGCCACGTCGAGGGACGCCCACTGCTCGTGGGTCGCCGCGAGCATGCCGTCGGGAAGCTGACCTGCCTCCAGGGCGGTGATCCCGAAGGCGCGGTGTGCCGTGCCGGCGGCCAGGTCCCACAGCTGCCGGCCCTTGATGTCACGCCCCATCGCGTTGCGCATCTGCTGGGCCAGAGGTTGGGAGCCCGCGGCGACGATGCCTCCCGCCTGGTACCACAGGCCGTTCTCCTCGCCCTGGGTCAGGTCCTGGCCGCCCAGCCGTGCGGAGTCGCAGCGGTCGGTCATCATCATGGAGTTCTCCAGTCCCATGAGACTGACCGCGCGGCCGGCGATGGCCAGGTCGACGTGCTCGCCGTCGAAGTTGATGCAGGCGGCGATCCGCCCGGCGGCTGCCTCGCGCATGATGGCCGCGGGCACCGGTCCGGCGATCTCGTCCATGGCGTCCAGCGTCCAGCCGGGCAGGTCGTACGAGGCGAGCGTCGCGTCACGGGTCGCGCGGGCCCGCGTGGTGCGGAAGGCGTGCCGGATGTTGAGCGGCATGTCGTTGAACAGGTGGTCGGTCACCACCCGGGCGCCCTTGCCGTTCCACTCCGTGTCCCAGGCGATGTCGACGATGTCCTTGACCAGGCGGGCACTCAGGCCGGGGTCGGTGCGGGTGAAGTGCCCCAGCGCGGGCCGCACCCCGTGGCCGAGCAGCATCGGGACGATCCACTCGAAGCCGGGGTGGCGGTCGAAGGTCTGCCCGTGGAAGTCCGAGGCGGGCGAGAAGGCGTCGGGGGAGAGGACCATGTAGCACAGGCCGAAGTCACCGAGGCGGGCCAGCCGTTCCCATTCGGCGCGGGTCGGGGCCCACACGGTGTCGGCCGGCGTGCCGCCGTGGCTGGAGAGCAGCGGCCCCTCCAGGGCGACGCCGACGACGTGCGGGATGCGCCCGGCCCGGCGCATCGCGTCGTAGCGGCGCATGAACTTCTCGAACTCGCCCAGCCGGTGGTGGTGCAGATAAAGGGTCGGGATGCTGAGCACCCCCTCCCGCGCGCATACCTGCTCGAGGAGTTCGAGGTCGAGCAGGGAGAACTCGGAGAAGTCCACGCCGGCAAAGCCATGACAGTGGACCTCCACCGGAAGCAGCGGGGTGTGGGTCTGCTCGGCCGAGCCAGACAGGTTCTCCATCTTTCATCCCTCTCGCGTTCCTGCTGACGGTGTTGTCAAGGCAACTTGACAGACATTGACAGACTGGTTGGACGAGCGTTGACGATATCACCGGAATCCCTTTAGGCAAGGGGGTAGATTCCCGTGCTTGAACCGGCCTTTGGCGTGCGAACCTTGCCGTCCTGGCCTGTCAAAGGCGATCTGTAAGGGCTTGACTTGCTTGTCAAGCATCCTTATGTTGATCTGGCAATTGCAGGCAACGAGTCGGGGGTCAGGGGTGGAGCACGAGCTGGTCGTCTTCGACAACAGCGGTGTCCTCGTGGACAGCGAGCGCCTCGGCAACCGACTGCTGGCCGGCATGCTCACCGACGAGGGGGTGCCGACGACGTTCGCCGAGGCCGTCGAGCACTACCTGGGCAAGTCCTTCGCGGACGTGGTCGAAACGGTCCGCCGACGCACCGGCACGGTCCTCGCCGACGACTTTTCGACCCGGTTCCACACCCGGCTCTTCGACCTCTTCGCGAGCGAACTCACGGCCGCCGACGGAGTCCACGAGGTGCTGGACGATCTCGACGCACGGGGCGTCCCCTACTGCGTGGCCTCCAACGACACCGCGGACCGCGTCGCCCTCTCCCTCGAAGTCGCCGGACTCGCCCCGCGGTTGGCCGGCCGGATCTTCGGCGCGGACCAGGTGGCCCGCCCCAAGCCCGCCCCGGACGTCTTCCTCCACGCCGCCCGGCACTTCGGTGTCGCACCCGCCGCATGCCTGGTCGTCGAGGACAGCGCACGAGGAGTCGCCGCCGCACGAGCGGCCGGCATGACGGTGGTCGGCCTGGCCTCGCTCACTCCGCGCACCCGGCTCGGCGAGGCCCAGCGGATCGTCGCATCCCTCGGGGAGCTGCGGGAACTGCTGCCCGCGCTCTTCCCCGCCAGGCCGCTGCAGGAGACCCGCCGATGACCGACGACCGCCGCCTCGGCCTGCACGTCTTCGACCTCGACGGGACGCTGCTGCGGTCCGACGCCACCCTCAGCGCGTACGCCCGTGACGGACTCAACGCCTTGCTGGACGCGGGCACCCGACTCACCGTCGCCAGCGCCCGCAGCGCCGTCGCCATGCGCGGGCTGCTCGCGGGCGTGCGGCTGACGCTGCCCGTCATCGAACTCAACGGCGCGTTCCTCACCGACCTCGCCTCCGGCCGCCACCTGGCCCACCGGACGCTGGACGAGGCGGCGGCCGCCACCGCACTCGACGCCCTCGCGCACCTGGCGGCCGAACCGGTACTGACCACCTGGGACGGCACCGCCGACCGCGTCCTGCACGGTCCGTGCGGCAACCCCGCCCTCGCCTGGTACGTGGAGGAGAAGCGAGCGTACGGCGACCCCCGGTTGACCGCCTGCGCGGACCCCAGGGCCGCCGTCGCCGGCACACACACCGCCGCGGTGATCACCTTCGTCCCCGACGAGGAGGCCAAGGCCGCCGTCACCGTCCTCGAAGAGGCTCTCGGCGGCACGGCCGGCGTCCTGGCGGCCGCCAACCGCTACGTACCCGGCTGGACCGAGATCCAGGTCGCGCACCCGCAGGCCGAGAAGGGGCACGCCGTAGGTCTGCTCCGGCGGTCCACCGGGCTCGGGCGGCTGCCGCTGACGGTGTACGGCGACCACCTCAACGACCTGCCCATGTTCGACGTCGCCGACCGCACCGTCGCCCCGGCCAACGCGCACCCCGCCGTCCGTGCCCGGGCGACCGCCGTCACGGCCACCAACGACGAGGACGGCATCGTCCGCCACCTGCTGGACGGAGCCGCGCCGTGCTGATCGTCATGGAGGGCATCGACGGCAGCGGGAAGTCCACCGTGGCCGGCCTCGTCGCACGCGAGCTCGACCCGGACCGCACCACCTGCGCGGACAAGAAGGACATGGCGCCGGCCGACCCCGGCACCGCCGCCCGGGCCGCCCTGCTGCGCGACCTCATCTGGGCCTCGCCCGAGGAGCAGGGCGACACCTACGGAGCCGCGCACTGGATCCTGCTGATCGCCTCGTGGTACGCGGGCCTGGCCCGGCTGCGCCCCGAACTGGCGGACGAGCACACCTTCGCCGTGATGGACGGCTGGTACTACCGGAACATCGCCAAGACCCTGGTGCGCGAACCGCTGGACCCCCACTGGGTCGAGTCGCTGTTCGCTCCCGTCCCCGAACCCGCGCTGACGGTCCTGCTGGACGTCCCGCCCGAGGTCGCCTGGTCGCGCCGCGACGACTTCAAGGACACCGAGATCGGCCGCTGGGACGGCTTCACCGGCCCACCGCGCGCATCCTTCTGCGCCTACCAGGCGGTCGTACGCGAGGAGTTGCTGCGCATGGCGAAGGAGCGCGGCTGGCTCGTACTGACCCCCGACCCGGACGACCCGCCGGAGCGCACCGCGGCCACCGTCGTGACCGCGGCGCGGGCGCTGAGGAGGACACCGTGAGCCCCACCCGTGACGTGGTCGGCACCTCCGACCTCGACGTCTACGCCGAGACCCTCGCCGATGTCATCGCCGGACGGCGCCCGGCGGACGAGCTGGCCCGGCTGCCGGGCGCCACCTCGCCGGCGGCCCTGCACATCCGCCGGGCGCACGAGGAAGCGCTCGCCGCCCGAGCCGCCGAGCAACCGCCGGCACCGCACGGCGGGCCACTGCCCGAACCGCCCCCGTACCAAGGAGGAAGCGTGATCGACCACCTCGACCGGCTCACCGTCGACTGGAACGACTTCGAAGCTGCGGGCGAAGCCACCCGCGACGTCGTCCAGCGTCTCGCGGACGACAAGGAGTCCCTGCGCAAACTGGTCTACGACGTGGAGAACAAGCCGGAGCTCCTCGCCATGTGCGAGAGGCACCAGCTGCTCGACTACATCGTGCTGTACGACGCGCTCGACCGGGGCGTCCGGCTGCGCCTGCACATCTCCACCGAGGACCACTTCGACCGCCCGCACGACCACCGGTTCTCCTTCTCCAGCCGCATCGTCACGGGTGGTTACACGCACACCTGGTACCACATGGACGGCGACCTGTACGGCGACGGACCCGACCCGCAGGCGCGCCAGTACCTCAACCGCCACAACCCGGACCCGCGGGTGAAGGACCAGCTGAACAGGCTCACTCCGCACATCGTCCGCTGGGAGGGGCCGGGCAGCTGCTACACGATGCACCACAGCGCCATCCACACCACGTTCACCACGCCCGACACCGTCTCCCTCTTCCTGCGCGGTCCGGCCGAGAAGGACCGGTCCGTGATCATGGACAAGGAGGAGGGCACCCTGTGGTGGCGCTTCGGCCGCCAGGACGAGCCCGAGGAGCGCCGCCAGCAGAAGGCCATGGGCCTCGATGCCTACCGGCAGATCCGCGACCGGCTGGAGAAGCTCGGCGTCATCTGACGCCCGGTGCGGTCCCGTTCCCTTCCCGCACCGCACGACCGGTGCCCTCCAGAGGAGAAAACCACCCATGAGCATCGAGACGGCTGACCGGGTACACGTCAACAACACCGTCGTCGAACTCTTCGAGAACGTCGGCCCCATCGACTGGGACGACCTGCCCCGCGCCGCGGAGCTGACACAGCGGCTCATCCGTGAGTTCGCCGCCGACAAGGCGCTGTTCCGCAAGCTGCTGTTCGCCGTCGAGCACGACCCCTATCTGTGGGCCAAGTGCGAGGAGGACGTGGTCGAGGACAAGATCGTCCTGTGGGACGACGTGGAGAAGGGCCTGCGGATCCGGCTGCGGATGTCCACCGACCACCAGCAGCAGCTGGCCCACAACCACCGCTTCTCCTTCACCAACCTCGTCCTGCGCGGCACCTACCTGCACCGCAACTACGTGGCGCGCAACGGCTTCGACGAGAACACCCTGCCGGACGAGGTGCAGCCGGTGATGCTGCACCAGGACCAGGCCGGCGAGTGCTTCACCATCCACCACAACGCCCTGCACTCCACCCCGTTCACCGAGCTGGGCACGATCTCCCTGGTCCTGCGCGGCAACCCGGTCAAGGACCGGGCGCCGGTCATGTTCAAGGAGGCCCGGGGGCGCGAGGAGGCGCTGCGGCAGATGCGGCAGGGCCAGGACGGCACCCGCGGCGAACTGTCCGAGGTCGAGCCGGAGGCCGCGGAGGTCGGCACCATGTTCTGGCGGGTCGGCGAGGACCGCGAGTCCGCGGAGCGCCGCGCCGAGCGCCAGATGACCAAGGAGAAGTACCACTACTGGTGCCGCCGGCTGGAAGAGCTGGGGATCATCTGACATGTCGATCCGACGGCTCATGCCCGGGCGGGCGGCACTGCGCTACGGGCTCATCGGCCCCGGCACCCATGCGCAGGAGAACCTGCTGCCCGCCCTGTCGGTGCTGGACGGCGCCCGGCTGACCGCCGTGGCCGCACGAAGGCCCGACGCCGCCGCCGAGGCCGCGCGGCGCTGGGGCGCGGACCTGTGGACCGACGACTGGACCGACCTGGTCGACGGCGAGGGCACGGCCGAGATCGACGCCCTGATCGTCGCCGGCTCCCCGCAGTTGCACGCCGACGTGGTACCGCGGGCCCTGGCCCGGGGCATCAGCGTCTTCGTCGAGAAGCCCCCGGCCCCCGACACCGCGACGCTGGAGAAGCTCGCCGTCGACGAACGCGGCGCGCCCGAGGGCACGGTGGCGTTCGTCGGCTTCAACTTCCCCTACGGACAGTCCTACCGCAAACTCCGCGACACCCTGCGCGCCCACGGCACGGTGCGCACCGTCGACCTGCGCATGGTCTCGGCCAAGCCCACGTCCCCGGTGTGGGGCTGCGCGACGGTGACGGACAGCCTGCTGCAGGGGCTGGGCACCCACGCCGTCGACCTGGTCCTGCGCGAACTGGGCGGCCCGGACCGGGTCACGGCCCGACGCGCGGACATCGGCACGGACCGCCATGCGCTCCATGTCCTCCTGGAGTACGCCGACGGGCGGCTGGCCACCCTGCTCCTCGGCAACTACTCCAACCGCCTGGAGTACCGCTGCGAGCTGGTCACCGACCAGTCCGTCGTCGGTGTCCTCGACGACTTCAACACGCTGACGCTCAGCCGCCCGTCGAGAACGCCCGGCGTGGGTGTGCTCGACGGCAAGGAGACGCTGCGCCACACATGGCCCGGTCGCCGCGGCGGCTACGGCCGGACCGGCTACTCGACCGAACTGGAGTCCTTCCACCGCAGCGTCCTGCACGGGGAACCCAGCGACTCGCCGCTGTCGGCGTGCCTGGAGGTCTACCGCGTACTCGACGAGGTGCGACGGCAGACGGGAGACCGCCCGTGAACTCCGGGTCCCTCTCCCTGCGGGGCCGCACCGCCCTGGTCACCGGGGGCGGCAGCGGCATCGGCCGGGCCGTCGCCGGGGCACTCGCCGCGCTGGGCGCGCAGGTCGCGGTCAACCACCCGCCCGGTGCCGAGCGGGCCGACGGGGACCTCGCCGACGGCTGTTTCGCGGTGGAGGCCGACGTACGGGACCGGCAGCAGGTCGCCGCGATGTTCGAGACGGTGGGCCGCCGGTTCGGCCGGCTCGACGTGCTCGTCAACAACGCGGGCGTCTTCCCGCGCGCACAGGTCCTGGACCTCGACGAGGCGCTGTGGGACCTGGTCCTCGACACCAACCTCAAGGGCGCGTTCTTCTGCGCCCAGGAGGCGGCCGCGATGATGATCCCGCAAGGCGGCGGGCGGATCGTGAACGTGTCGTCGAGCGCGGCCTTCACCGGGTCGCCCAAGGGGGCGCACTACGCCGCGAGCAAGGCCGGACTCGTCGCCCTCGGCAAGTCGCTGGCCCGTGCCCTCGGCGTGCACGGCATCACGGTGAACACCGTCGCCCCCGGTGTCACGAGGACCGCCCAACCGGGCCTGGACGAGGAAGGGTTCCTGGCCGAGGGGGAGAAGATCCCGCTGGGCAGGGTGGCCCGGGCACAGGACGTGGCGAACGCCGTGGTCTTCCTCGCCGGCGACATGGGCGGCTATCTGACCGGCCAGACACTGGGCGTCAACGGGGGCGCGGTGATGGTGCCGTGACCTCGTCGGACGTCCCGCCGCCCGGCTCGGTACGCGAGGAGCTCACCGAGCGGTGGGGCCCTGCGCTGCCACGGGTGCAGGCCAAGCTCTCACCGGTGCTGCACCCCTGGTTGTGCCGGTTCATCTCGCTGTCCCCCTACGTGGTGATGGCGAGCACGACCGGGCGGGGGCGCTGCACGGCCTCGCCCCGAGGCGGTCCCCCCGGGTTCGTACGGGTCCTCGACGAGCGGACGCTGTTCGTGCCGGAGGAGTCCGGCAACAGGCTGCTGCAGACCCTGCGCAACCTGGAGGAGGACCCCGGCGTCGGCCTGCTCTTCCTCCTGCCCGGCATGCCGGAGACGGCCCGGGTCAACGGGCGGGCCGAACCCCTCTCGCGTACCGATCCGCGCTGGCCGGCGCTCCCGCTCGACGCGGACGAGCGCGAACGGCTGCTGTGGGGGTCGCTCGTGCACGTCGAGGAGGCGTACTACCACTGCGGCAGGGCGAGCCGTTTCGCCGATCTGTGGGACGTCGGCCGGATCAACCGCAACCAGTCCGACCCGCCCTTGAGCAAGCGGCCGGCCACGGCAGCAGGAGGAGAGAAGCATGTGCGGCACAGTCGGCCTGTTCATGGGGTGCTCGGCGGTGAGCCTGTGCCCCAAGCAGGCCCTGCTCGACCAGCGGGCTGACCCGGCCGCGGAGGACGACGACTACGTCAGCCCGTTCCGCAACTGGCACGAGCGGGCCACCGTCCGCGCCGCGAGCCGACGCGAACTGACCCCCCTCCAGGACGGGCAGGGCTTCTTCGCTCCCGAGCTGGTGCCGCTGGCCTCCCATCCGCTGATCGAGGCGCTGCGCGACGAGCGTCCGGACGTCTACCGCGACGTGCTCGTGCGGCATCTGTACCGCTACCTGGACTTCACCGCGAAGCTGGAGCACCTGGTGGTCAACCGCACGGCGCTCGGCATCGCACACGGGACCATCGGCGTGCGGGTGCCCGACGCCATGCGGCTGGACGCCTTCAAGATCTACTGCGACGAGGCCTACCACGCGCTGTTCTCGGCGGACCTCGCGGGACAGGTGCGCGAGCTGACCGAGGTCGACGCGGAACTGCCGCGGGTGCCCTACTTCATCACCCGCCTGGAACGGTTCCTGGAGGAGAGCCAGGACGACCTCGCCGCGCTCACGGAAATCCTCTTCGTCATCGTGTCGGAAACACTCATCACGGCACAGCTGGCGGGCATGTGGAACGACACGAGCGTTGCCCCGGCCGTCCGTGAGACCGTCCGCGACCACGCGCTCGACGAAGGCCGGCACCATGCCTACTTCGCGATTTTCCTGCGCCATCTGTGGGGACAGCTGACACCCGCCACTCGAAAGCGTGCGGCGCTCCAGGTGCCCCGGCTGATCCGAATATTCACCGATCCCGACGTGCCCTCGGTGGAAAAGGAGATAACCGGTTACGGCTTCTCCCACGACGACGCCAAGCGCATCGTGGCCGAGCTTTTCCCGGACGCGGCCGTCGAGGCGTACGCGAAAAGCGTGGCCCAGCAGACGGTCCGGCATTTCGAGTCGGTCGGGGCACTGGACGACGAACAGGTGAGCGCGGAGTTCGCGACGCACGGGCTGCTCTGAGGCCCGACCGATGTGAAAGGACATGCCGATGGTGCAGACGATCACCCCCGAGGACGGCCCACGCCTCCTCGGCCAACTCCGGGAGCAGGGACTGCTCCCGGACGCGTACCGATGCGTGTACGCGGCCGGCTCGCTGGTACGGGGCTGGGGCAACGAGACCAGCGACCTCGACCTGTACGTCGTCACGGACACGCCGTTCCCGGCGGAGGGCGCCGTCGACTTCCACCCGGTGGCCCTGGTGCCGGACCGGGTACCGGTGGCGGTTCCCGCCCTGGACGACCGGCGCGGGGACGTCGAGTTCTGGCTGGCGGAGCAGTACCGGCAGGTCATGGAGAAGGTGTCCTGGGAGGCGTACCGCAGTGAACGCGACACCGGGGCCACCCTGAGCCAGTTCGAGCGCGACTGCCTGGTCAAGCTCGGGCACGCCATCGCCCTCGACGGCACCGAGTGGCTGGCGCAGCAGCAGCGGCTGCTGCACGCGTCCGCCTTCGGACGGACGATCGTCGCGCACAGCCTGGACCAGGCGGACACCTTCGCCGAGGACGCCCTGGGCCAACTCGGCTCGGGCGACGCGGAGAGCGCGCTGCTCACCGTGAAGCTCGCCTTCGGATACGCCGCGGACGCGCTGCTGGCCCACCACGGGGAGTACGGCACCACCGCCAAGTGGCGGTCCAGGAAGTACCGATTCGCGGCGCCGGCGGTCCTGCCGTTCGAGCAGTACTGGGCGATCGAGACGATGCGCGACTACGACCCCGCCGAACCCGACCGGTGGATCGAGGACGTCGTCGGCTGGGTCCGGCGCATCTCCATGGAGGCGGAGGTCTGATGGCGGCGAACATCGAGGCGCACAGCGTCCCCCGGCACCGTCTGGAGGTCCGCATCAGGTCCTCCGAGGGCGCTATCCTGCTCGCCCGCTACGACCAGGCGTACGAACTGCCCGAGGTGGCGGCGTTCATCTGGCGGCGTATCGACGGCACCGACCGGGTGGCGGACATCGCCCGCTCGGTGGCCGAGCACTACGGCATCGACGCCGGCACGGCGCTCACCGACACCACCGAAATGCTGGAGTGGCTTCTCGAAGAGAAGCTGGTGAAATTGTCCAGCTGAATTCATTCTCCGTCCTGAAAGCATCCTGAATGGGTGCTGAATAAGCCGTTCGCGCACGTCGCGGACGGCTTGGGGGCGTTTCCCTGAAATGCTTTTCCGAGAGTTTTCGGGAATTTCCCGCCCGGGCTTGCGGAGCGATGAAAAGCCCTCCTAATATCAGTTCAGCACGCCGGGCCGAAAACGTCGGGCCGGCGGAATTCACCGATGAATGAGGTGTATCTATATGAAGCAGTACAACAAGCCTGAGGCCAAGAAGATCGACTTCGGTCGCGTCATGATGGTGGTCCGCTAACCACAAGCGGACCAAGGGCGCCTCTCCATCACATCGAGGGGCGCCCTTCCCCTTTTTCTGAAAGAAAGGAACTGGAGCATGTGCGGACTCGGCGGTCTGGCCCGCGTCGACGGGCGAGACCTCGGCGTCGAAGCCGACGCGATCCTGACGACCATGGCCCGCACGCTTGCGCACCGCGGCCCCGACGCGGAGGAACTGCTGCGCCAGGGCCCGGTCGGCATGGCGTTCACACGACTGTCCCTGGTGGACCCGGAGAACGGCGGACAGCCCCTCTACAGCGAGGACCGCTCGGTCGTCCTCATCGCCAACGGCGAGGTCTACAACCACCGGGAGCTGGCGGCCACGCTGCCGGCCGGGACCCGGCTGCGCACCGGCTCCGACTGCGAGGTGCTGGTCCACCTCTACCAGCAGAAGGGCCTCGACTTCCTCGACGACGTACGCGGCATGTTCGGTCTGGTGCTGTGGGACCGGCGCCGGAACGTGCTGCTCCTCGCCCGTGACCACTTCGGCGTCAAGCCGCTGTTCTTCACCCGTGACCGCGAACGGATCGCCTTCGCCTCCGAGATCAAGGCGCTCTTCGCCGACCCGGCGACCCCGCGCCGCGTCGACTGGGACCGCGCGCTGGTCAACCCCCTGATGACGTCGGCGCCCTCACTGGACCTGACCGCGCCCGCCACCTACTTCGAGGGCGTGGAGTCCGTACCGGCCGCCACCATCGTGGAGATCGACCTGCGCGACGGCGCGACCCGGCGCCACACCTACTGGCAACTGCCCGCGTTCGACGGGGACTCCACCCGCAGCGACGAGGAGATCGTCGCGGAGTTCCGCGAACTGCTCGCCGACTCGGTGCGGGCCTGCGCCACCGCGGACGTGTCCATCGGCCTGTTCCTCAGCGGCGGAGTGGACTCGGCCGCGGTCGCGGCCCTCGCCGCGGACACGACGGAACTGCAGACCTTCTCCGTGCTGAGCGGCTCGACCGTGGTCAACGGGGACGCCGAGCACGCACGCATCGTCGCCGACAAACTCGGCGTGGCCAACCACCAGATCCGCTTCGACGCCTCCCAGCCGCCCACCGCCGACGAATGGAAGCGGCTGCTGTGGCTCACCGAGATGCCCACGTGCAGCCCGGAGCAGTACTACAAGCACGAACTCCACCGCCACGTCCGCGCCGAGCACCCCGAGATCAAGGGCATGCTGCTGGGCGCGGCGGCCGACGAGTTCTGCGGCGGCTACTCCAGCACCCTCGCCGCCGACGGCGGCTGGCAGGGCTTCGAAGCCGGCCTCGCCGGCATGGCCCGCCGCGGCCTGCTGGAGGACAACCGGCCCAAGCTCGGCGCCTGGTGGGAGGGCATCGAGGGCGGCCTGCTGACCGACGCCGCGCTCGACCACGGCAGGAGCCTTCTCGCCCGGGACCCCTATGCCGCGTTCGTGACGGCGAAGATGCGCGACGTCGAGCAGTTCAACTGCTGGCAGGAGGACCGCACGGCGGCCGGCAGCGGCACCGAGGCCCGCGTTCCCTTCCTGGACCGGCGTCTGGTCGAGCTGGTCGCCTCGATCCCGGCCGCCAGGCGCGAGCGCCTGCTGTGGGACAAGGCCGTCATCCGCGAGGCGGTCGCCGACCTGCTGCCGCCCGAGGTCGTCCACCGCCCCAAGGTCCCCTTCTTCTACGGCGACGGCATCCAGCACACCCACCGGCCCTTCATCGAGATGCTCACGCGGGACGGCTTCGCCCTCGTCGAGGAGGCCCTGGCCACCGAGCGCGGACGCACCATGCTGAACGCCGACCGGGTCCGCGCCCTGCTGCACCGACTGGCGCACGCTCCGCTGTCCGCCCACGTGGAGCGTCTGCTGCCGTTGCTCAACCTGTGCCTGCTCGACACGATGGTCGCCGAACTCCCGCCCCCGCTCGTCGACTCCGCGGCGACGCTGCCCCCGCCCCGCCCCCTCCACCGGTTCACCGAGTGGGAGTCGGCCGCCCCCGAGATCGAGTCACTGGTCTTCGCGCCCTCCCGCTGGAAGGCGGACAGCGTGATCGCCCTGGCGGACCACGTGGTGCTGCTGAAGGACACCACCGGTACCTCGTACCTGGCCGTCGACGGCTCCCTGGAATACGTGCTGGAGGACGGCGACGACTGGACGGCCCTGCTGCACGGGCTCGACGGCACCCGGACCCTGGCCCAGGTGTGCTCCGAGAGGGGCAGCGCCCCCGAGTCCTTCCGACAACTGCTGGACGACTCCCTCGACCTCGGCCTGCTGCGCCTGTACGAGCCGGCCGCAGCCGACGCCACAGCCCCCACCGAGTGAGACGAGAAGGTTGCTGATGACCACCGACCTGGCGATCGAGGCCGAGAACCTGGCCCGCTCCTATCGGACCCGCACCGGCTGGCTCCGGCCCCAGCGCAAGACGATCGACGCCGTCCGCGGCGTCTCCCTCGCCGTCGGCCGAGGCGAGCTGTTCGGTCTGCTCGGTCCGAACGGCGCGGGCAAGACCACCACGATCAAGATGCTCAACACGCTGCTGCTGCCCACCTCGGGCACCGCACGCATCCTCGGGCACGACGTGGCCAGGAACCCCCTGGAGGTCCGTCGGCGCATCGGTTACGTCTTCGGTGGCGACCGCGGCCTCTACGAGCGGCTCTCCGCCCTCGACAACCTCCGCTACTTCGCGGAACTGTACGGCGTCGAGCCGCGCGAACAGCTGCCCCGCATCCACGAACTCCTGGAGACCGTGGGCCTCAGCGGCCGCGAGAAGGAGCGCGTCGAGGGCTACTCGCGCGGCATGCGGCAGAAGCTGCACATCGCGCGCGGACTGCTGCACCGGCCGCAGGTGCTGTTCCTGGACGAGCCGTCGATCGGCGTCGACCCCGCCGCCGCACGGGAACTGCGCCGGGTGGTCGCCGATCTCGTCCAGGGCGGTACGACCGTCCTGCTCACCACGCACTACATGGCCGAGGCCGACGAACTGTGCGACCGCATCGCGGTCATCGCCTCGGGAACACTGCGCGCCGAGGGCACCCCCGCCGAACTCAAGGACCGCGTACGCAAACTCGACGTCCTGGAGGTCGAGGTCCACGAGGCGGTCGGGGAGGAGCAGCTGCGACGGCTGCGGGAGACCGCGGGCATCGAGCAGGCCACCGTCGAGACCAGCGGCACCGTGGACGTCGTCACCGTCCACGCCCGGCCGTCCCACGGCACCCACAGCACCGTCATGGCGGCTCTCGCGGGCCTGCGCACCGGCAAGGTCACCACGCGCGAGCCCACACTGGAGGACGCCTACATCTCCATCATCAGCGGTCCGGCCGCGGCGGTGAGCGCATGATGGGGCCCTTCACCTGGCGCGGCCTGTACCGCTTCTGGCGGCTCATGGCGGTCGGCGTGCGCACGCACGTGCTGTACCTGTCCCGTTCCGGCCTGGAACTGGTCATGGCGGTCTTCGCCCCGATCGTCTTCGCGACCCTCGCCGTCTACCTGTTCCGTGCCGGAGACCACCCGGACCGCCTGCTCCAGGCCGCGGTGGGCGCCGGCCTGATGGGCGTGTGGTCCGCGGTCCTGTTCGGCGGCGGCGGCGCCATCCAGGAGCAGCGCTGGATGGGCACCCTGGAGACACTGGTCTCGGCGCCGACCCGGCTCTCACTCGTCCTGCTGCCGATCACCTTCGCGACCGCGATCGTGGGGACCTACTCCCTGGTGGCCACCGTGGTGTGGGGTGTCGTGCTCTTCGACATCCCCTTCACCCCCGCCTCGCCCGCCCTGTTCGTCCCGGCGATGCTGGTCTGCGTGGTGGCGCTCGGCATGATGGGCCTGCTCATGGCCGCCACCTTCGTGCTGCTGCGCAACGCCAACGCCCTGGCCAACGCGCTCGAGTACCCGGTGTGGATGTTCTCCGGCGTCCTCGTCTCCACGGCGTCCCTGCCGGAGTGGACCCGCCCGGTCACCTGGGCGCTGCCGACGAGCTGGGCCTCCCGCGCGGTGCAGGCGGCGACCGGCGGCGGAGAGGTCCTGCGGCCGGCGGCCGTCGCCCTCGCCCTCGGCGTCGGATATGTGGCGGTGGCCCTGGTGGCCCTCATCTGGGTGGAGCGCCGTGCCCGCGGCACGGGCACCCTCGCCCTCACCTGAGCGCCGAAGAAGCGGAGACACGCGATGACTGCTCTGACCCGCGCCCTGCGCCTCGCCTTCCACGGCGGGGGCCTTTCCTACCGGGCCCTGTTCAACTGGACCACCCCGCCCATGTTCATCGGGACGCTGCTGGTGGGTCCGCTGTTCCAGATCTTCTTCTTCGTCCACGTCGGACGGAGCCTCGGGGTCGCCGACGACCGCTTCTACCTGCTCGGCAACACCGTTCTGGCGACCAGCATGCCGTGCGTGTACGGCGCGATCATGGCGGTCGCGAACGAGCGGCGGTACGGCACGCTCGGGGCGGTGCTGCTCAGTCCGCGTTCCCGGGGCCTGATCTGGGGCGGCCGGGTGCTGCCGTACGCCGTCAACGGGCTCGCCGTCATGACCTTCATGATGCTCATGGGCTGTCTGGTGCTGGGCCTGGACCTGCCGGCGACGACGCTGCTCGGCCTCGCGCAGGTCTTCGTCGTGGCCGCGACCTCGTGCGCCCTGTTCGGCCTGGCGCTGGGGGCGCTGGCGGTCCGCATCCGGGACGTGTTCGTCATCTCCAACTCGGCCTTCACCCTGTTGATCCTCTTCAGCGGTGCCAATCTGCCGCCGGAGTCCATGCCGGGGTGGATGAACGCGGTCGGCTCGTTCCTCCCGCTCCACCACGCCATCGAGGCCCTGCGCGCCGTCTTCGACGGCGCCTCGCTCGCGACGGTCTGGTCGGGCCTGGGACGGGAGGTGGCGGTCGCCCTGGGGTACGCGGTGCTGGCGTACGGACTGCTCCGGTTCTTCGAGTGGCGGAGCCGGGCGAACGCCGCGCTGGACGTCATGTGACCCCGGGACCGGCCCACCGGCTCGCGCGGAAATTTACCGGGCACACCCCGGAAATTGTCTAAGTGGTCAATATTTGCCACGATTGACAGCGCGTGCGACCATGCGGGGGGTGGTCCACGCGACCCACCCCCCGTCAGGCGTTGTGCTCCCGCCGGGACGGCGAGAACAACCCTTCCGACAGAGGTGCAATGTGCTTGAGCAGCCAGCGTTCGGCAAGCGACTGCGCCAGATGAGGCAACACCGGGGCATCTCCCAGGTGGACCTCACCGGACCGGGGATGTCGGCCGCCTATCTGTCGAGGCTGGAATCCGGGAACCGCCGCCCCACCGAGCGGGCCGTGGCCTACCTGGCGGAGCGGCTCGGAGTACCCGCGGAGGCGTTCGAGGACGACCGGCCCGAGGACAGCCTCATCGACCTGGTCGCGAACGTGGCCGCCATGCCGGAGCGTGACCTCGACGCCGAGACCGGACGGCTCCTCACCGAGAGCCTCGCCGCGGCCGACGACGCCGACGCGCTGACCCGCTGGCACGCGCTCACCCAACTCGCGCGCGTCTACGAGGTGTTGGGCCACTTCCGCGAGGAGTACGAGGCGCTGGTCCGGCTCAACGCCCTCAGCGAGGAACTCGGCCGTTCCGCCCTGCAGGTGCGCGCCCGGCTCAGGCTCGCGCGCTGCGCCCGCGACCTGGGCGACGCGAAGGCGGCCAGGGACGCCGTGGTCGAGGTGCTGGGGCTCCGGGAGGAGCGCCGGTCGCGGATCTCCGCGGCCGAACTGGTGCGCAGCAAGCTCCTGCTGGTCTCCGTCCAGGCCGAACTCGGCGACCTCGCGGAGGCCGCGCGGCTGGCGGACGAGGTCTGCCAGTCGCTGCGGGGCGCGACCGGAGTGCTCGCCGGCGAGGCCCTGTGGAGCGCCGCCACGGTGGCCGCCCGCCAGGGCAATCACGCTCTTGCGATGGAACGCCTGCTGGACGCCAAGGCCGCCATCGACAGCCGTGACGACCTGAAGCTCTGGATCCGGCTCCGGCTGGCCGGCGCGTCCCTCTCCCTGGAGGCCGCCCCCGCCCAGGTGGCGGACGCCGAGTCCTTCCTGGCGGAGGCCGAGCCCGCACTGAAACTCATCGGCACCCCGCGCCATCAGCAGGAACTGCTCTTCCTCCAGGCCAAGCTGGCCTTCCACCAGGGCGACCCGGACGGTGCCGCGAAACTGCTGGCCGCGGGCGAGGACGGCAGGCAACTGCTGTCGTACCGCGACCAGATCCGCTTCGACGTCCTCCGCGGCCTGCTCGCCCTGCGCGCGGGCGACCGCGAGGCCCTCCGCGACCTCAGGGAGATCGCCGCCCGCGTCCAGGCGGGAAACATGCCGGACCTGGCGGCCGAGGTGTGGCGTACGGTCGCCGAGAACACGATCTGAACGCAGCACCGCGTCCCCTCCGGGCGCGTTCCCGGCACATCCCGGCATACGACAGACGGCACAGGCGGAGCACTGCCGTGCCCCCCGCCGAGGCGACCTACTCGCTCAGCCCCACGACGCACCACCCTCGCCGAGCCGCTTCCGTCAGGACGTGTCCCCACCGCGTCAGCAGGTCCACGAACGCGTCGAAGTCACCGACCCAGCCGTCGGGGACCGCGGCGTGCTCGACGAAGGGCCCTCGCACTCGGTCGAGGTGAGGAAGGACTCGATCCCAGATCGCGGCCAGGTCCCGCACGCCGTCCGGTGACCGTGCGAGCAGCACGCCGTAGCCGCCCTCACCGAAGAAGGCCGTATCGGTGCGCTCGGCCTCGCCGTCCGGCCCGTCCCAGAAGAGCCCGCTCAGCAACACATCCAGTTCCCCCCGCAGCGAGGGGTCCACATGGCCGCGGACGCGTTCCCACCGCTGCCCGGCCCAGAAGTGCGCCTTGAAGGAACCGAGGGTGTGCGCAAACTCGTAAACGGCGAAGAAGGCGCCGCTCGATCCCCGCGGCCGTACCCAACCCTCCCCGCCCGTCAGCGCGTCGTGGTCCCACAGCCCCGTCTCGTCGGCGTACCAGGCGTCCCTCAGCCGCGGCAGCCGCTCCCGCGGCGGGACCCGCGCCAGCCAGGACCGGTCGGCGATCAACACGGTGATGTCGAGCCCCATGACCGGGAGCGTACCGACCACGTGCTTTCGCGGAGACCACGGGCCGACCCCGATACCGCGGACACCGACCACGCGGCGACCCGCGGCTCCCCACCGCCCGCGCCACGCCCTGTGCGCGACTCCAGCCTGGTGACCTGCGGTGGACCCCCTCTGAACAGCAAAACCAGGCCGCTGAGCAGCATGCCGGGCCGACGGGACCGGCGGGCGAGCCGACTGCCGACGGGGTGGCGCTGTCGCTGTCGCCGTTGGAGGGCGACGAGCAGGAACAAGCCGCCGTCGGCACGGAGAAAGTGCACGTCACACGACTGGCCGCCTGCTGTGGCGCGGACGGTCTCGCGCATCGAGCGTGGTCAGGGCGGGGCAACGACGCCCCGGCCGAGCCCAGAGAACGGATCCTCATGCCCGTCACCGTGCAAGACCACCGGGTACCCCACGAGTCCACTGTCCCCGCGAACAAGGGCGACGAGGTCGAACTCTTCGTGCGGGAGCGCGACGGCACGACCCTCGGCCACCTCGACGAGCGCACGGCCGTCCTGATGCTCCACGGCCGGAGCGTTCCGGTGCTCGCGGGCGTTGATCTCGACTTCAAGTCGTACAGCTGGGCCGATGCGCTGGCGAAGGCTGGTTACGACGTCTTCATGATGGACCTCCAGGGCTCGGGGCTGTCGCCGCGGCCGAAGATGGACGACCCTCGCAACGTCAATCCCGCCCAGCAGCACCTTCTGAAGCCGAGACCTCCAGGTTTCACGCCGGGCCCGCCGAACTATCCGTTCCAGCTGACCAACTCGGACAGCGACCGGGACGAGCTGAACACCGTCGTGGAGTGGATCATCCGCGAGCGAGGGGTGAAGAAGGTCGCCTTCATCGGCTGGTCCGCGGCCGCGTTCACGATGGGGCCGTACGCGGTCAAGAACCCGGGCAAGGTGTCGAGCCTGTTCCTGCTGGCGCCGATCTTCCCGCCCGAGGGCACGTCGACCGCCCCCGACCCGCTGCCGCAGCCCGGCTTCCCGATGTTCCTGAGCACGAAAGACGGAACCTGGAACGGATGGGGCAGCGAGGTGCACTGCGATGGGCAGCGCGAAGAAGAGATGCGCGACAAGGTGTGGGACGCGATCATGAAAAGCGATCCGGTGGGCAGCACGTGGGGGCCGGTCGGTGAAGGGCGCAATCGCATCAGGAACTTCGTCCGGTGGGGCTGGAACAAGACCACCGCGGCGCAGGGCGGCGTCCTCGGCGGCAGCGTGCCGGTCCTCATCGCGTACGGGGAGTACGACCGGCAGGTGAACACGTCGAGCGAAGATCCGGAATTCAACTTCTCGGTCCCCGCGCTCTACAACGCCATCGCCGGCGACCACAAGCTGATGGTCAAGCTGGCCTGCGCCGGGCATTCGGTGGTGTGGGAGATGCAGCACAAGAACGTGCACAACCTCTCGAAGCACTGGCTCAAGCACCTGAAGGTCGACGGCAAGACCCAGGGCATCTTCACCATGAACACCAACGGCGACATCAGCCCGGCTCCGTAGAACAGCCGAGCCCTCGACCGCGAACCGTGGGGCCCAGGGTCCATACGTAACCCTTACGCCCTCGTCAGGGCCGCGCCACAGGGACCGGCGAGGTGGAGTCCCGCCGTCTGCGCGCCCTCGCCCGAACGGCGGGCCGCGGCATCGTCCGCGGCGGCGCCGGCGCCCTGGGCGCGAGCGTGACCGGGTGGGTCATCTGGTGGCTCCAGCAATGCTGACCCGGCGCCAGTTTTGGCAATGGGTATGCGGATCGGAGCTGAGCTGACCAGACGCTGAGCTGCTTGTTCGGGGGATGCTCGCCTGCGGCAGCCCACCGAGGGCGAGCAGCTCAAGCCGGGTGACCTGCTGTTCCAAGGCGAGGCGGGCGGCGTCCTCGCCGGCTCCGTCATCCACGCGCCTGACGAAGTGCCCAGGTGGCCGAGTGGGCGGGGAACAGTCTGGCCGTGCTCCTGGCGATCTACGCCTGATGCATCGAGGGCCAGCTGCCCGACCTGAAGAGGCGGCTCGAACCTGCCGGAGACCTCCCCGAGCGGTCGTCCGACGGCTGGCGCCTCGGCCGCCCAGAGCCTCGACGCGTATTCGACACAGCCACCCGCGAAAACCCGGTGCCAGCCGGACAGCCCCGGAGTCTGCCCTTGATCATAAAGAGGGTGCCCGGGGCTTCGTCGTAACAGCTGGCATGTGCTCTGACCAGCAAAAGCGCCCTCCCGAAGGAGGGCGGAGACGGGGCGCCCCCGGCAGGACTCGAACCTGCGGCCAAGCGCTTAGAAGGCGCCTGCTCTATCCACTGAGCTACGGGGGCCGGTTGTGGTGGCCTCGTTCGTGGTGCCCGGGTGTGGGCTGATCCGTGACGTTGCCGGGGACAAGGATAGGGCTCCCGTGTCCATGTCCCTGTTGCTTCGCCTCCGTGGCTCGATGTGGAGGTTCGGTGAAGCGGTCCTGATAATCGCAGGCAGGTACGAATCGTGCACGGTTTTTGGCCCCTTGTGTACCCGGTGTTGTGCACTCGTTATGCCTGGACTGTGCCCGTGTCCCAGTCGTCCCTTCCGTCCCTTGTGTTCCATCGGCGCGCAGACATGCTCATATGCTTCAGAATTCCCCTAAAATTGGGCATTCTTCGCATGTGGTGACCTTGGACGTACGGCCTCAGCTGCTCGACGCACTCTCCGCCCTGCGCGACCGTGTCGCCGCCGCACGCTTCCCGCTGCCCCTGGCGGGGGCCCCACGCGCGCGTGCCAACCGCGACGAACTGCTCGCGCAGCTCGACGACTACTTGGTGCCCCGCCTGAGACAGCCCGAAGCACCCTTGCTGGCCGTGGTGGGCGGATCCACCGGGGCGGGCAAGTCGACGCTCGTCAACTCCCTCGTGGGCAGACGCGTGACCGAGGCGGGCGTGTTGCGGCCGACGACCCGGACGCCGGTGCTGGTCTGCCATCCGGAGGACCATCACTGGTTCAGCGGGATGCGCGTACTGCCCGACCTCACGCGCATGTGGGTGCCCGACCACGACCCGGCCGAGGAGTTGATGCTGCCCGGCGAGGACTCCGCCCGGGTGCTGCGGCTGGAGACGGCCGACACCCTGCCCCCCGGGCTGGCCCTCCTCGACGCGCCCGACATCGACTCCCTCCTCGGCGACAACCGCGCCCTCGCCGCCGAACTGATCTGCGCCGCCGACGTCTGGGTCATGGTCACGACGGCCGCCCGGTACGCCGACGCCGTCCCCTGGCATCTGCTGCGCACCGCCAAGGAGTACGACGCCACCCTCGTGACCGTCCTGGACCGGGTCCCCCACCAGGTCGTCTCCGAGGTGTCGCGGCAGTACGGAGCGCTCCTGACCAAGGCCGGACTCGGTGACGTACCCCGCTTCACCGTGCCCGAACTGCCCGAGTCCGCATGGGGCGGTGGTCTGCTGCCGGCCACTGCGGTGGCACAGCTGCGCACCTGGCTCGTCCACCACGCCCAGGACCCGGCGGCAAGGGAGCACGCCATGGCCCGTACGGCCTACGGGCTGCTCGACTCCCTCAAGGCCCGCGTGCCCGAACTCGCCGGTGCCGCGGCCGCCCAGTACGCGGCCGCGCTGCGGCTGACGGCCGCCGTTGACTCGGCGTACGACAGCGAGTACGCGCGCGTGCGGGCCCGGTTGCAGTCCGGCGCGGTGCTCGCGGGCGACGCCCTCAAGCGCTGGCGTGCCTTTCCGCTGGACTGTTCCGCCGGGGAACTCCTCGACTCGCTGGTGGAGAGCCTGAGCACCCTGCTGCTGTGCGCCGTCACCGCCGCCGACGAGCGCGTCGACGACGCCTGGCGGCGCGAACCGGCCGCCGAGGCACCGGAGCTGACGGGCCGTGATCCGAGGCCGGGAAGCGTGGAGCACCGTATCGGCGTGGCCGTACGGCGCTGGCGGCGGGAGCTGGAGGAGTACGCCGAGGACGAGGTGAGCGACGTCGAGCGCAGCGGCGTCGTGCCGGACCCCGAGGTCGTCGCGGCCCTGGTCGCCACGGCCCTGCTCGGTGCCCGCCGGGCGCGGTCCGCGGGCGAGGGGCTCGCCGAGCGGATCGGGGCGCACGGGGCGCTGCGGCTGCGCGACCGGGCCGGGCGGCTGCTCGCCGAGCATCTGGACCGGGTCATGCACAACGAGCGGGAGCGGCGGCTCGCGCCCCTCGACGCACTGGAAGTCCACGCGGAGCCCCAGGCCGAGCTCATCGCCGCGCTGTCCGTACTGCAGAAGGAGAGGTGACCGGTGACTGCCGTCACTGACCAGGACCAAACGGAACAGGACCAGACGGAACGCATCGATCGCCCCGAGGAAAGCGCCCCCGACCACGCCGAGCGCGGGAAGGCCACCATGGAGCCCACTTCCGGGGAGGCCGTCCCCGAGAACAGCCTCGCCGCCGACACCCACCCCGCAGCCGAAACCGGCCTCGCCGCCGCGGCCGACCGCGCGGGGGCCGACCGCATGGACGGTGAGCCCGGCGAGGGCGAGCGCGGGGGGAAGCAGGACGACCGGCCCGACGGCGCCGGCGGCGACCGGCACGCGCGCGTGGAGGACGGTGACGCCCCCGTGAGCGGGGACGCGGAGAACGACACCGCGCGCGGCACCGCGGACGAGGGGGGCACCCCCGCGCGCGTGGAGGCTGGCGACGGCCACGCGCGCGTGCGCGTCCCCCACTCCGGGAGCTCCGGGGACGGTGCCGTCCCGCCTCGTACGAGACAGGCCTCTCGCAAGGAGACCTCCCCGTCCACGGAGCCCTCCTCCCGTAAGGACACCTCCGCGCGCAGGGACTTCTCCCCGGGCAGGGACTCCTCCCCGCGCAAGGAACCCTCCCGCGCGAAGGCCCGTACCGGCGCCGCTTCCCGCACCACCTCTGCGCCCCGTACCGAGTCCGGTGGCGAGGTTCCTTCGCGCGCGGGATCCTCCTCCCGTACGGCCCCGGCTCCCGCCGCGGACTCCACCACCCCCTGGGACGACGGACTGATCGCGCGCCGGGTCGGTGATTCCCCCGCTCCGGAACAGCCCGCCGCCGCGGAGCCCCGGGCCCCCGGCAAGCCGGTCGTGATGCCGCTCGCCTACGACGGGCCGCTGCGGTCCCGGCTCGACGCGCTGCGCGAACTGGTCGGTCTCTCGCGCACCCGGCTCGACAGCAAGACGCTCGCCGAGGCGGGCCGGGTGCTCGACGAGGCGGCGGCGCGGCGCAGGCTCTCCGGGCAGCACACCGTCGTCGCCATCGCCGGTGCCACGGGCAGCGGCAAATCGCAGCTGTTCAACGCGCTGGCCGGGGTGACGATCTCGGAGACGGGCGTACGGCGGCCGACGACCGCCTCGCCGCTGGCGTGCAGTTGGAGCGACGGCGCGGTCGGCCTCATCGACCGGCTGGGCATCCCGCCGAGGCTGCGGCGCCGGCCGGCGCAGAGCGCGGCCGCGGACGGGCAGTTGCGCGGGCTCGTCCTGGTGGACCTGCCCGACCACGACTCGGCGGCCGTGGCGCACCGTGAGCAGGTCGACCGCGTCCTGGCGCTCGTCGACGCGGTCATCTGGGTCGTCGATCCGGAGAAGTACGCCGACGCCGTTCTGCACGAGCGCTATCTGCGGCCCATGGCGGGACACGCAGAGGTCATGTTCGTCGTCCTCAACCAGGTCGACCGGCTGCCCGGGGAGGCCACCGACCAGGTTCTCGACGACCTGCGGCGGCTGCTCGACGAGGACGGCATCGCGCTGGGCGAGCACGGTGAACCGGGCGCGACGGTGCTCGCGCTGTCCGCGCTCACCGGGGAAGGCGTGGGGGATCTGCGCGAGGCGCTCGGTCAGTTCGTGGCGGAGCGCGGGGCGCCGGCCCGCCGTATCACTGCCGACATGGACGCAGCCGGCTGGCGGCTGCGACCGGTGTACGCCGCCCACCGGCGGACCGGGCTCAGTGAGGAGGCGCGCGACGAGTTCTCCGCCCGGCTCGCGGATGCGATCGGCGCCACCGCCGCGGGGGAGGCCGCCGAACGGGCATGGCTGCGCAACGCCAACCGCGCGTGCGGGACCCCGTGGCTGCGACTGTGGCGCTGGTACCAGGACCGGGGCGAACCTCCGACGGGACGCCTGTCCCTTCGGGCCCAGACGGACGAGGAGGCCACCGCGCGGCAGCGCGTCGAACAAGCGGTGCGTACGGTCGCCGAGCAGGCGTCGGCCGGGTTGCCGGCGCCGTGGGCACAGGCGGTGCGGGAGGCGGCCGTACGGGGGGCGCAGGGACTGCCGGAGGCGCTGGACGACCTGGCCGCGCGGGCCGGACTGCCGCCGGGGCGGCCACCGCGCCCGGGGTGGTGGCCGGCGGCCGTGCTGGTGCAGGCGGCCATGACGATCCTGCAAGTCGTCGGCGGGCTGTGGCTGGTGGCGCAGATCATCGGGATCATGGCGCCCAACCTCGGCGTGCCGGTGCTGCTGATGGTGGCCGGCATCGTCGGCGGCCCGCTCGTGGAGTGGGGCTGCCGGATCGCGGCACGGGGGCCGGCGCGGCGGTACGGCCTGGAGGCGGAACGCCGGTTGCGGGAGGCGGCGTCCGGCTGCGGCCGGGCCCGCGTACTGGATCCCGTAGCGGCCGAACTGCTGCGCTACCGGGAGGTTCGGGAGCAGTACGGGAGGGTGATGGGGGTGGGCTTGGGCGTGAGGTGACGGGGTGACCCGCGGTTGCGGGAGGGGAATTCGGGCGGCCGTCGCGGTGTCGCGGTGTCGCGGTGTCGCGGTGTCGCGGCGACGCGGCGACGTCGTGTCGCGGTGAGGTGGTCGCCGGCGACCGGCAGGGGGCGTGGTCGCCGCTCGTGGTGGCTGTCGGTGACCCGTTGGGGTGACGGGGATATCCACAGCCGAGCGGTGATCCACAGGGCTCAGCGGGCTCGGCCCGACGGAGGCAGTCTGGCTTCACGGCGATCGCGACGGACGCGGTCGACCGCGGAGACGGACGCAGCCGTACGGGACGGGCCCGTACGCGTATCCGCCCGGCGAAGGCGGCCGGGCCAGGGAGGGGTTCGCAATGAACGAGACGATCATCTGCGCGGTGGGCAACGTGGCCACACAGCCGGTGTACCGGGAACTCGCGACGGGGCCGTCCGCGCGGTTCCGGCTGGCGGTGACCTCGCGCTACCTGGACCGGGGGAAGAACGAGTGGACCGACGGCCACACCAACTTCTTCACGGTGTGGGCCAACCGGCAGTTGGCCACCAACGCCGCCGGGTCGCTGAACGTCGGCGATCCGGTGGTGGTTCAGGGCAGGCTCAAGGTCCGCTCGGACGTCCGCGAGGGACAGAGCTGGACCTCGGCCGACATCGACGCGGTGGCGATCGGCCACGATCTCGCGCGCGGCACCTCGGCCTTCCGCCGCACACCCAGGCCGGAGTCGGGGGCCGTGTCCGCACCGGCCCGGCCCGAGCCCGACTGGGAGACACCCCCGGCGGACGACGACGCCCAACAGGTCCCCGAGGCAATGGCAGTGACGTGACGTCAGTCACGAGACGCAGCTGACCGAACTGCGGCTTATCGACGAATGCGCGCCGAACGACCCTGGTGGATTTGTCGATAAGCCCTGCTCGCGGCGGGCGCTGGCGATAACGATTCCGAGTCGGATCGGCCCTCCGACGGGATCACAGGGAAGCGTGGTGCGCGGCGTCCTTAGGATGCCGGAAATAGCTCTAGGGGCATCTGATTCTGCTGGTGGGACCCTACCCCCCACGTCAACGGGTCCTGCTCGAAGGGGAATTCTGTGTTTGCTGCGTTCTCTGCGCTGTCGGTGCGTGGGCGAGGGGCGGCCCGTCTCGCCGCCGCGACCCTTGTCTCCGGGCTCGTCGCCGCCTCGGCGATGGCCGGGGCCGGCACGGCGACCGCGGCCGACGGGAGAACGCAGAGTCAGGGCGGGGCCGCCGCCACCATAGGCGGCCTGAAGACGTACGGCGCGGCGGTCGTCCACGCCGACTCCGGGGACCAGGAGATCTCGGCGGGCTTGTTCGAGATGTCCGTCGACGGCGGCGGCACCCTGCAGACCTACTGCGTCGACATCCACAACCCCACGCAGCGGGACGCGCGTTACCACGAGACGCCCTGGAGCGGCACCTCCCTGGGCGCGAACAAGGACGCGGGCAAGATCCGTTGGATCCTGCAGCACTCCTACCCGCAGGTGAACGACCTCGCGGCACTCGCCGCCGAGGCGGGCGTCAAGGGCGCCCTCACCGAGCAGGACGCGGCGTCCGGCACCCAGGTCGCCATCTGGCGGTATTCGGACGGCGTGAAGGTCGACGCCCTCGACCCGCAGGCCGAGCAACTCGCGGACTACCTGGAGAAGAACGCGCGGGGCGCCGCGGAGCCCCGGGCCTCCCTCACTCTCGACCCGCCCGCCGTCTCCGGTCACCCCGGTGAGCGGATCGGCCCGGTGACGGTGCACACCGACGCCGACAGCGTAACGGTGACGCCGCCCGCCGACGCGTCCACCAGCGGAGTGCGGATCGTGGACAAGGACGGCAAGGCCGTCACCTCCGCGGCGGACGGCGGCCAGGTGTTCTTCGAGGTGCCCGAGGACGCCGCGAACGGCCAGGCGGAACTGACCGTGCAGGCTTCGACGACCGTGCCGGTGGGCCGCGCCTTCGCCGCCGAGAGCCGCAGTCAGACGCAGATCCTGGCCGGCTCCAGCGAGTCCACCGTCTCGGCGACGGCGAGCGCGACCTGGGCGAAGAGCGGCGCGATACCCGCGCTGTCGGCGACGGAGAACTGCGCCGAGAACGGTGTCGACATCACCGCGGCCAACGAGGGCGACGAGCCGTTCACCTTCGAGCTGCTCGGCGCCGAGTACACCATCGCGGCGGGCGAGTCACGCACGGTGACGGTCCCGTTGCAGGAGGACCAGGCCTACGACTTCACCATCCGGGGCCCGGGCGGTTTCGAGAAGCGGTTCGCCGGTGTGCTGGACTGCAAGACACAGGCGGCCGAGGCCGACGAGGCGGGCACCGTCACCCAGACCCTGAGCGAGCCCACCCCCGCCACGGTCGGCACCACCTCCGACGACACCAACCTGGCCGCGACCGGCGGCTCGGGCATGACCCCGCTGATCGCGGGCATCGCCATCGGCCTGGTCCTGATCGGCGGCACGGCCCTGGTCGTCCTGCGCAAGAAGGAAGCACCGGCGCGGGACTGAGCGGGGCACGACGGGAGTCCGACCGGGATCGGACACGCGGAGGGCGTTCGGCGACCATGACCGGCGCCCTCGGCGGCCCGCGGCTCTCCGTGTCGCGGCTCAGTGATCCAGTACGGGTGTCACCAGCGAAGTCCCCAGGTCAGGTCCCCTCGGCGATACGGGTTTCCCCCCAGGGGTAGCCGTCGGGCAAGATGGGGTGTATCTGCCCACTGCCAGATTTCAAGCTGCCGGACGGTTTCTCTTGGCTGAGTTCATTTACACCATGCGCAAGGCGCGCAAGGCGCACGGCGACAAGGTGATCCTCGACGACGTCACCCTGAACTTCCTCCCCGGAGCGAAGATCGGCGTCGTCGGCCCGAACGGTGCCGGTAAGTCGACCGTTCTGAAGATCATGGCGGGCCTTGAGCAGCCGTCGAACGGTGACGCCTTCCTGTCGCCCGGATACAGCGTCGGCATCCTCATGCAGGAGCCCAAGCTGAACGACGAGAAGACCGTCCTGGAGAACGTCCAGGAGGGTGTTGCCGAGATCAAGGGCAAGCTCGACCGGTTCAACGAGATCGCCGAGCTGATGGCGACCGACTACTCCGACGCGCTGCTCGACGAGATGGGCAAGCTCCAGGAGGAGCTGGACCACGCCAACGCCTGGGACCTCGACGCCCAGCTGGAGCAGGCCATGGACGCGCTGGGCTGCCCGCCCGGCGACTGGCCCGTGGTCAACCTCTCCGGTGGTGAGAAGCGCCGCGTCGCGCTGTGCAAGCTGCTCCTGGAGGCCCCCGACCTGCTGCTGCTCGACGAGCCCACCAACCACCTCGACGCCGAGTCGGTGAACTGGCTGGAGCAGCACCTCGCCAAGTACGCGGGCACGGTCGTGGCCATCACCCACGACCGGTACTTCCTCGACAACGTCGCCGAGTGGATCCTTGAGCTCGACCGCGGGCGTGCCTACCCGTACGAGGGCAACTACTCCACGTACCTGGAGACCAAGCAGACCCGTCTGAAGGTCGAGGGGCAGAAGGACGCCAAGCGGGCGAAGCGGCTCAAGGAAGAGCTCGAGTGGGTCCGCTCCAACGCCAAGGGGCGGCAGGCCAAGTCCAAGGCGCGTCTGGCCCGCTACGAGGAGATGGCCGCCGAGGCCGAGAAGATGCGGAAGCTGGACTTCGAGGAGATCCAGATCCCGCCGGGCCCGCGTCTGGGCAACATCGTCGTGGAGGTCAACAACCTCAGCAAGGCCTTCGGCGAGAAGGTCCTGATCGACGACCTGTCGTTCACGCTGCCGCGCAACGGCATCGTCGGCGTCATCGGCCCGAACGGCGCCGGCAAGACCACGCTCTTCAAGATGATCCAGGGCCTGGAGACGCCGGACTCCGGTGACATCAAGGTCGGCGAGACCGTCAAGATCTCGTACGTCGACCAGAGCCGCGAGAACATCGACCCGAAGAAGACGCTGTGGGCCGTGGTCAGCGACGAGCTCGACTACATCAACGTGGGGCAGGTGGAGATGCCCTCGCGCGCGTACGTCTCCGCCTTCGGCTTCAAGGGACCCGACCAGCAGAAGCCGGCCGGCGTGCTCTCCGGCGGTGAGCGCAACCGCCTGAACCTCGCGCTCACCCTCAAGCAGGGCGGCAACCTGCTGCTCCTCGACGAGCCGACCAACGACCTCGACGTCGAGACCCTCTCCTCGCTGGAGAACGCCCTGCTCGACTTCCCGGGCTGCGCCGTGGTCGTCTCCCACGACCGGTGGTTCCTGGACCGGGTCGCCACGCACATCCT
This sequence comes from Streptomyces sp. NPDC007808, assembly GCF_042868655.1. Taxonomy (NCBI): domain Bacteria; kingdom Bacillati; phylum Actinomycetota; class Actinomycetes; order Kitasatosporales; family Streptomycetaceae; genus Streptomyces; species Streptomyces sp. NPDC007808. The sequence continues at coordinate 850,639 of NZ_JBIAEQ010000002.1, read as the reverse complement.
CGCCTACGAGGGTGACTCCAAGTGGTTCTGGTTCGAGGGCAACTTCGAGTCGTACGAGAAGAACAAGATCGAGCGGCTGGGGCCGGACGCGGCGCGTCCGCACCGGGCCACCTACAAGAAGCTGACCCGGGGCTGATCGGTCTTGCGGCACATCTACCGCTGCCCGCTGCGCTGGGCGGACATGGACTCGTACGGCCACGTCAACAACGTGGTCTTCCTCCGCTACCTGGAGGAAGCGCGTATCAACTTCCTGTTCCGCCCGGACAAGGACTTCAAGCAGGGGTCCGTGGTGGCGCGCCACGAGATCGACTACAAGCGGCAGCTCGTCCACCGGCACACGCCGGTGGACATCGAGCTGTGGGTCACGCAGATCCGCGCGGCGTCCTTCACCCTCACCTACGAGGTGAAGGACGACGACCTCGTCTACGTCCGGGCGTCGACGGTGATAGTGCCGTTCGACTTCGAGGCCCAGCGCCCGCGCCGGCTCACCTCCGAGGAGCGCGAGTTCCTCCGTGAGTACATGGACGACGACGAGGAGGAGGCCGTCGCCGCATGACGGTGCTCCACCTCGCCGACGAGGGGGAGGCAGCGGATCTCGCGGCCTTCCTCTCCCGGCTGCTCCACTACGACCGTGGGGCCGCGGTGCGCCTGCAGGGGGCGGGCACCGCGCTCGCCGTCTTCGGGCGGCCGCCGTCCTTCGAGGTGCTGGCGATCCGCGCGGTACGGCTGGCGAAACCGTACGAGAACGGGCTCGACGTCACACTCGATGTGACCGTCTCCGCGGGTGAGCTGCTGGAGTCCGTGGACGAGGCGGCGGCCACGGCCGTCGTCCCGGCCGCCGTGACCGGCCCGCCGTGGGCCGGGGTGCTTCCGCCGCGCGGCGGCTGGCGGCGCGAGCCGGGGCTGCCGGCACCGGGCGAGCTGCGGGCCATGGTGGGTGCGGCGGTCGCCGAATTCCGCTCCCGTACGCAGGAGTTGGCGCCGGAGAGTCGCACGCGGGCCGAGCTCGACCACATCGGGCGGGAGATCTGGTCCCGGGCGGTCGGGGACACCCGGCTGCCGGTGCGGGCCGTGCACGCGGCCCAGTCGCTGGGCTTCCTGCGCGCACCGGGCGGCACCCACGCGCCCGACGCGGCGCAGCTGGTCCTGTTCTCGTCGGGCGCGTGGCTGAGGCTGCGTACGCCGTACGGGTCGATCGCCGTACGCAGGGCGGGACTCGGGGCGTTGGACGTCAGCGTCCGCTGACCCTGCCGCGGAAGAAACGCCGGACGCGGAAGGAACGCCGGACGCAGAGGGGCCCCTTCTGCGTCACCGGCGCCGTCCGGATCCGGCCACCCCGCTGTCCGGCGGCGCTTCCGGTATCCGGCGACCAGGAGGCTCTCAGCCCTCCGTGTTCACCATCGACGCCGCCGCGTACGTCAGGTAGTTCCACAGCGTCCGCTCGTGCTCCTCGGAAAGGCCGAGCTCGTCGACGGCGTCGCGCATGTGCTTCAGCCAGGCGTCGTGTGCCGCCCGGTCGACGGTGAAGGGGGCGTGCCGCATCCGCAGGCGGGGGTGGCCGCGGTTCTCGCTGTACGTCGTCGGGCCGCCCCAGTACTGGATCAGGAACAGGGTGAGGCGCTCCTCGGCCGGGCCCAGGTCCTCCTCGGGGTACATGGGTCGCAGCAGCGGGTCCTCCGCGACACCCTCGTAGAAACGGCGGACGAGCCGGCGGAAGGTCTCCTCCCCGCCGACCTGCTCGTAGAAGGTCTGCTCCTGAAGAGTGCCGCGCCGAATCTCGGTCACGCCGCGCCGAATCTCGGTCACTGTGGGCTGCCTCGCATGTCTTGTTCCGGTCCGCCCGAGTCTGCTCTGCCGGGGGCCCGGGGGTCGTCCCCCGGAATGCAGTACGTCCCCCATGGTCTCAGACCGGGCGGCCCAGGACTCAAGGCCTAGGACCGGACCCGTTGCCGGAGGGTGCCATCACGCCGACTCCGGATCCGTCCGCAGGGGCGCTCGCCTCGCGCCGCCCCTCGCAGGACAGTGGACGTATGAGCACGCAGGATCTCGGCAGGGACGCGAGGGACGCGGAGGCACTCGCGTCGCTCGCCGCTTCGGCACGGGCCGCTCTGGTGCGTGAGATCGAGGCGAGCGGGGCGTGGGCCGACGACCCCGTGTGGCGGGACGCCTTCGCCGCCGTACCACGGCACCTGTTCGTCCCCTACTACTACGTCGGCGTCGTCGGCGGCTACGAGCGTCGCTGGGGCCTGAGTCCCGACCCGGCGGCGCGGGAGCGCTGGGTGCGCGGCGCGTACGCGGACACCCCGCTGGCCACCCGGCTGCGCGACGGAGAGCTGCTCTCCTCCAGCAGCCAGCCGTCCCTGATGGCGATGATGCTGGCCGCGCTGGCGGTTCGGGACGGGGACCGGGTCCTGGAGATCGGAGCGGGCACCGGCTACAACGCCGCCCTGCTCGCCCACCGGCTCGGCGACGACGACCTCGTCACCACCGTCGACCTGGAGCCGGACATCACCGAGACGGCCCGGCAGCATCTGGCGGCCGCCGGGTACCACCCCGTCGTCGTCACCGGCGACGGCGCGCGCGGCGTGCCGGAGCGCGCCCCCTTCGACCGGGTCATCGCGACCTGCACCCTGACGTCGATCCCGCGCGCCTGGCTCGCCCAGTCCCGTCCCGGCGCCCGCATCCTGACACCGCTGGCCACCGGTCTGGTCGCCCTCACCGTCCGCGACGCCGAGCACGCCGAGGGCCGCTTCCTGCACACGCCCGCCTACTTCGTGCCGCTGCGTGGCGGGAGCCGGGGCGAACCGGAGCGCGCGCGGCTGGGCGCACTGCCGCACCGGGCCCGCGATCACGACCTGCTCCGCTTCCTGCTTGCGCTGACCCGCGGCAGCCTCGATCCGCAGGAGGCGTACACGCTGTGGGAGCGCGAGGGGCAGCCGGCGCGGGAGCGGTACGGCATCACGGTGCGCGGAGAGCACGAGTGGGCGTGGCTGGACGACCCCGAGGGGCCGTACGCGTGGCCGCTGCCCGGCTGAGGCACCGCGTCGCCCCGGACACGCGGGAGGGGGCGGTCGCACGGCACTTCCACGCCGTGCGACCGCCCCCTCCCGGTCGAGCTTCGGGCTCCTAGCCGCGCCGGATCGTGATCGTCGTCCACGCCCCGACGTGCACCCGGTCGCCGTCCTGCAGCGGGACCGGGACGAACGGCTGGATCGGGTCCTCGGCGCCGTTGACCGTGGTGCCGTTGGTCGAGTTCTGATCGACGACCGCCCAGGTGCCGTCCGGCTGCTGGACCAGGACCGCGTGCTGGTGGGAGACGCCCGGGTCCTCCGGCGGCACCGACAGGTCGATGTCGGGGGTGTCGCCGGTGGAGTGGCGGCGGCGGCCGATGGTGACCTGGTTGCCGGTGAGCGTGCGCTGCTGCTCGGGCGAGTACGCGGGCAGGTTGAGCCCCGCGGCCTCCGGGCCGGAGCGCTGCATCATCGCCATGAAGTAGTCGCGGTCCGGGCCGATGGTCGCCGTCCAGGTCGCCGGCTGCTGCGGGAAGCCGGGGCCGGGCGGGGGCGGGGCCTGGGACGCGCCGGGCTGCGGGTAGCCGTAGCCGCCCTGGGCCTGCGGGGCGCCGGGGCCGCCGTGACCGCCACCGGGGCCGGACGACGGCGGGGAGATCACCCAGTCGTCGTCACCGCCGCCGAAGGGGGGCGGGCCGCCCTGCGGACGGTTCTGTTCCTGCGGGTATCCGGGCGGGGCGGAGGGGCCACCCGGTGCGGGCGGGGCCGCGTGGCCGCCGGGGCCGGGCGGGCCGGACTGCAGGAAGCCCTGCGGAAGGCCACCGGTCGCGCCGGGGCCGCCGGGCGGCGTGGGTCCGGGCGGGGGCGGAACCGGCCGTGACGGGTCGCCGCCGAAGCCGGAGGGGCCGTTGCCCTGCGGGCCGCCGGGGCCACCGGGGCCGGGCCCGAAGCCTCCGGGACCGGGGTTGGTCTGGGCAGGGCCACCGGGACCCGGGCCGAAGCCATGGGGGCCACCGGGGTTTCCGGGACCACCGGGAGGACCAGGGTGCCCCGGTCCGCCGGGTCCGCCGGGTCCGCCGTGGCCTCCAGGACCTCCGTGCCCGGGCGGCTCCGAGCCGAACGGAGGGATCGGCTCCGCCGGGCGGTTCACCTGCGAGGGGCGCGAGCTCTGGTAGTCGTACGCGTCACCGCCGCCGTACGACGGGCCGGGACCCGGCGGCGGCGGGAATCCGCCGGACGGGCCCGGGCCCGGGCCGGGTGCCGGCTGGCGCGGGGCGGCGGGGGTGTAGGACGTCGCCGTGTTGGTGAGGAAGTTCCACCGGCACTCCTCGCAGAACGGCGCACCGCCCTCACGCGGCGTGCGGCACTGCGGGCAGAGCTCCGGCTCGGGCGCTCCGCCCATGTGCGGGCGGCCGGCCGGCTGGCCGGCGTTCGGCCCCCCGGACGGGCCGCCGGGGCCGGGCGGCGGGAAGCCGTAGCCGCCGGGCGGGGGCGGCGGGGGAGGGGGCGGAGGTACGGCACCGGCCATGCGGTGACCGCAGACCTCGCACCAGTCGTCGGAACCCGACTGGTGTCCGTTCGGGCAGGTCGGCATGTCGGCGCTTCCCCCTCTCCTTTCCGGTCGCCTCGACCGGACTACTCCAACCCCAAGGGGTCAGGCTCGCTGCTTTTTCGGTCTTGCTGGGTCACTTCTTTACACGAACAGTCTTTGTCGACCGTGTTTCGAGAGTCATCTCGTCGGCCTCCGCGACCTTCGCCTTCAGTCGCACAGTACCTGCCGCGGCATCGACCACGTCCACCACCTTCGCAAGGAGTTTCGCCGTATCCGCGTTTCCGGAGCTGCTGGCGAGCTGGACCGCCCGGCCCAGTTTGGCTGTCGCTCCGTCGATATCTCCCGCTTTGCGCAGGTCGAGACCTTGCTGGATGGCCTGTGCCAGTTCGGCCTGGCCGGTGTAGTGGGCGACCTGGGGGTTGATCGAGGTCGAGGCGGCCATGTCATCGGTCCAGACGGCCCGTACGAGACCCTGGGCGCCCAAGTTGTGCGCGGTGCCGTCGGGTTGCGGGACCACCAGGGAGACCCGGGCGGCGAGCATCTCCTGGCCCAGGTTCGCGGCCGGGACCTCGACGCAAACGTGGTAGTCACGGGACTCGTCTCCCCATGAGCCGGTGGGGTAGTCACCGGCGCGCGGACCGGCGTCGGTGCGCCGCTCGGTCAACTCCTCCACGGTCGGCGCCACTTGCTTGACGAACTTGATGGTGGTGCCCACCGGTGTCCACAGCCGCAGCGCGACGTCCGCGACCTCCTTGCCCATCGCCGTCTCCATCATCCGGGTGAAGTCGGCGGCGAGGCCTGCCGGGTCGGCGACGATGTCGGCGCTGCCGAGCAGCGCGGAGGCGATCGCTGTGACTTCTTTCACTTCCCAGTCGGTGCCCACGCCTCGGGCGTCACATGTGAAGCGTCCGGCACAGTCGTCGAGCGCGGCCTTCAGGTCCTCGGGTGACTCGTGTTCGTTGCGGCCGTCGGTCAGCAGGATGCCGTGCCGGATGCCGACGTCGGCCGAGGACAGCAGGCGGTCGGCCAGCCGCAGCCAGGTTCCGATGGCGGTGCCGCCGCCCGCGCCGAGTCTGCGCAGCGCCTGCTTGGCCTGGTCGCGGGTGGTGGCGTCGGCCACGGCAAGACGGCCGCCGCCCGGATAGACCTCCTTCGCCACGTGCGTGCCGCCGATCACCGCGAAGTGCACACCGTCGCGCAGGGTGTCGACGGCGGCGGCGGTGGCGTCGCGGGCGTTGCGCATCTTGGTCGGCGGGTAGTCCATCGAGCCCGAGCAGTCGACCATGATCGCCACTGCCGCGGACGGACCCTGGCCCGGTGCGTAGAGGTGGGGCGCCGCGACCGCGCTTCCGACCGTGCCGCCGCCGGTCGCGGTCACCGTGACGATCGCGTTGACCTCGCGACCGCCCTCCGGCAGGTACTCGTTCTGGTACACGTCCACCGAGAACTGCGGCACGTTCGACTTCGAGAAATTGGCCATGCCTTCTCAAATCCCCCTAAAGACCCCCATGGTGGGGTAATGGCTGTAGGCGGACCGGTCCCCTCCGGTCCGATGAGGCCTGTCCCCTATGTGTGGCCTCAGGCCGATCCTGCCCCCATCGGCGGCGCCGGGAACGGCAGGACGGCCACTGTTACGTTGTCGTGGCCCCCGCCGTCGAGGGCGTGACCGACCAGAACCTGCGCCGTGTGCAGGGGGCGCGCGGCGGCGTCGAGGGGCACGACCTCGGCCATGTCCGCGGCCGCCTCGGCGTAGTTCCACAGCCCGTCCGTGCACACCACCACCACACCGGGCCGGTCCGGCTTGAAGGAAGCGGTGTGCGGCTCCAGTTCGTAGGCGTCCGCGCCGAGCCAGCCGGTGATCGCGTGGGCGCGCTCGTCGGCGTACGCCTCCGCCTCGTTCATCAGGCCCGCGGCGACCATCTGCGCCGCCCACGAGTCGTCCTCGGTGAGCCGGGCCGGGGGAGTGCCGCGGTCCACCGGCACCCAGTAGACGCGGCTGTCGCCGACCCAGCCGACGATCAGCAGGTCCGGGGTCACCACGGAGCCGACGATCGTGCAGGCCGGGGCGTTCTGGTGCGGTGCCTGCTCGCGGGCCGTCTCGGGCTCCGCGGCCAGCGCGTTGACCGCGTTGGCGGCGGCGACGATCGCGTCGTGCATGGCCTGCTGCGGGTGCGTGCCGCGCGGCAGGGCGGCCAGCAGCGACTCGCTCGCGGCCCGGGAGGCGGCCATCGAGGCGTCGTCGGGCCGCGTCGCCGAGGACACACCGTCGCAGACGATCGCCACGGTCGCGGGCCGTCCGTCGGGCAGCGCGGTGCAGCCGACGGCGAACGCGTCCTCGTTGCGGTGGTGGCGCAGGCCGCGGTCGCTGACGGCGGCGACCGGTCCCGCGTCCTGCTCCATGTGGTCGCGTTCACGCGGCTGCGCGTGCCCGCAGTTCTCGCAGTACCCGTCGTGGTCGACGCGGCCCGCCCGGCAGGCCACGCACACCTTGGCGCTCTCGCGCGGGCCGGGCAGGTCGGCCACGCGCGGGTCGGGTGCCTGCAACGGGTACTCCTCGGGCTCGGCCGGGCGGTCGAACCGGACACCGGACGCCGGGGAGACCGGCGAGTCGGTCGGGGCGGGGGGAACGGCCGGGGCCGACGGGGTCTGCGGGGCCGCCGGCACGCCGTGGTCGCCCGGGGCCGGGGAGCCGGGGAACCCCGCGCCGGGGGTGCCCTGCGGGGCGTGGGGGCCGTTCGCGGGCGGCGGCACCGGGGCGGCGGACGGCGGTGCCTGCGGAGGCGGGGGTGTGCCCGGGGGCAGGTCGTGACCGGCGGAGCCGGTGCCGTGGTGCTCCGCCGGACGAGCGGCCGGTGCGCCGCCGGTGCCGTCCGGCGCCGTGGCGCGCGGCCAGTGCACGCCGGGCGCGCCCGCCGCTGGGGGCGGCGCCGAACCGTTCATGGCGATGGTCGGGTTGTCGTCCGGCCGTACGGGCACGGCGGACAGGTCGTATCCGCACGCACCGCAGAAACGGTCACCCGACTCAAGCGGCCATTCGCAGCTCGGGCAGGCGGACAACTGGGGCATCTGCGACATCAACTACACCCACGTCCGGGGGCGGTAACGGTTGGCACGTTCCACCAGGTCGATCCTCTCCTCGCCGCCCCGTGCGAGCCGGGCCAGCGTGCGATATGCACGCTCCAGGCCGAAGCGCAGTCCCCGCTCGTCCAGGCCGCTGCCGAGCAGCGTCCGTCCTCCGGGGGCGGGCGGGGCGGAACCCTGGCCACCGGAGAGTATCCAGTCAAGCGCGCAACCGAGGACTTCCGCCGACAACTGCTCCCGGCGCGCCGGATCCAGGCCGTACGCCTCCAGCGCCTCGACCTGGCCCGCGGCGGCGGTCAGGTCCTCCAGGAACGGTACGTCGGCGGCGACCGGCGTACGGCCACGCAGCCGGGCGCGGACGGCCGCCACACGTGCGGCCGTGTAGTGAATGGAGCTTTCCGGTACCGACTCCAGGGTCCTGACGGCACCGCTCCGGTCACCGGAAGCCAGCCGGACCCGGGCGAGACCGAAGGCGGCGCTGACATAGCTGGGGTCGGTCGACCACACCAACCGGTAGTACTCGGCGGCGTTGTCCAACTGGCCCAGCACCTCCGCGCACATGCCGAGGGCCGACTTGGGGGCGGGCTCCCCGGGGAAGGCGTCGTAGATCGCGTCGAACGCGACCGCGGCGCCCTCGTGGTCGCCGATGACGAGCGCGGCCACACCGCGGTACCAGACGACCCGCCAGTCGTCGGGCCGCTCTTCCTCCAGCTCCAGCAGGGCCTGGTGCGCGCTGCCGCTGTCACCGTTCTCCAGCCAGGCACGGACCTGCCGCAGCCGTGTCTCGGTCGACGGCGTAGGCGTGGCCGCGAGCGCCCCGAGCAGCTCGGCCGGAGCGGTCGTCATCAGGCCGGCCAGGAAACCCGCGTTGGGGTCCGAGGGGTCGACAAGGGGGACCGGCAGGGCGAGGGCGGCGGCGGACGTGTCGACGGACTTGACGATCCCGGCAGGAAGCGCAGCCACGGGCGAGGGCGTGGCCGCGGCGAGCGCGACGGCGGAACCCGAAGAGGTGCCGGGGGAGCCGGACGCCGCGCCGCCGCCCTGGGCCGGGCCGGGCACCGGACCGGCGGCAACCCTCCCACGCCACCGCCCCGACGGGACGACCCGCGCCCCCAGCCGCGACACCTCCGTGTCCAGCCTCGGGAAAAGCTCGGTGTCCGTCACCCGCACCTCCGGGCCGAACAACGTCGACAGCGACGGCCGCGCACGCCCCGTCTGCAGGGACACGACCTCGCGCAGAACGCCCGTCAGCTGCTCCGCCATCTCCTGCGCGGAGGCGAAGCGGCGGGCCGGGTCGGGGTCGGTGGCGCGGACCAGGAGACGGTAGAAGGACTCGTACTGGCGGAAGACCTCGATGTTGTCGGGGTCGGGCAGGGAGTCGACGTAGACGTTCGTGTAGCCCTGGAAGTCGAAGGTGAGGACGGCGAGCGTACGCCCGACCGTGTACAGGTCGGACGCCACCGAAGGGCCCACCTCCGCGACCTCCGGCGCCTGGTAGCCGACCGTGCCGTAGATGGCCGACTCCTCGTCGTCCATCCTGCGCACCGCGCCCATGTCGATCAGCTTGAGCTGGTCCTCGGTCTGGATGGCGTTGTCGACCTTGAAGTCGCAGTACAGGAGGTTGCGGCTGTGCAGGTGACCGAGTGCCTCCAGGGCCTCGATCCCGTAGGCGCACGCCTGCTCGACCGGCAGCGGGTCCCGTCTGCCCTCGGGCGTACGGCGGCCGTTGGCTATCTCCTTCAGCGACTTGCCGCCCACGTACTCCATGACGATGTACCCGTCGAGCGAGCCCGTGCGCTGGTCCAGGTGCTCCACGAAGTTGTAGATCCGCACGATGTTGGCGTGCTCGATCTCCGCGAGGAAGCGCCGCTCGGATATGGCCGCCGCCATCGCGTCCTGGTCACCGGTGTCGAGCAGGCCCTTGAGCACCACCCAGCGGTCGGAGACCGCCCGGTCCACGGCGAGGTATATCCAGCCCAGCCCGCCGTGCGCCAGACAGCCCGCGACCTCGTACTGGCCGTGCACGATGTCGCCGGCCTTCAGCTTCGGGACGAAGGAATACGGGTGACCGCACTTGGTGCAGAAACCCTCGGTGCGCCCCGGACGGTCACCGCGGGCCCGGCCGACGGGCGCGCCGCAGTCCGAGCGGGAGCAGAACCGCTTGCGCTCCGGCACCTCCGCCTTCTCCAGCACCATCGCCCGCGGATCGGGGCGCGGGACCCCCGGAACCTGGACCAGACCGGCACCGAGGCGCCCACGGCCGCTGGAGCCGGCGGTCGAACCGGAGCTGCGCACCGACACCGAGCGGCCCGTCGAGCGGCCCGACAGGGAACGGGACAACCGGCCCGACACCGAGCGCCGGGACTTCGACGACTGCGACGACGTACGGGAGCTGCCCCGGCCGGTGGAGCGGGAGCCGGCGCTGCCCGCCGAGCCCTTGCCGCCGCCCGTGACACCGGTGGGCGGCGAGCCGACCGTGCCGGTCGCCGAGACGACCGGGGCGAGGCCGCAGGTGTCGCAGTACAGCTCACCGCCGCCCATGTCCTCGTACGATCCGTCGCAGTCCGGTCGCTGGCATTGCTGCTGTGCCTGACTCATGACGACGACTCCCCCCTGTCCCTCATGCCCCCGGACCCCCGCGGTCCTCGGGCCCCCGCGGCCCCGGCACCCGTCCGCTGCCCAGCAGTTCGGCGGCGGCCTGCTGGTAGCGCAGGACCGCCTGTTCGGCGACGCGCAGGTCGCAGGGCGCGCTCCACAGCATGCGGCGGGCCGCGTCGTAGCGCTCGATGAGGAAAGGGTCCTCCGCGAGGCCGTGCCGGGCCACCTTCGCCTTGTACGCGTCGAGACGGCCGCGCAGCTCGGCGCGGACCGCCAGCGGCGCGGTGACCGCGGTCAACGACTCGCGGGCGCGCAGCAGTTCGTCCTCCGCCTTCTGCTCCAGGGACTCCAGAAGGGGGGACAGGCGGTGCCACTGCCCCTGCCTGCGGTACTCGGCGGCCGTCGCCAGCTGCTCCTGCAGCACGGTCGGCGGACCGCTGACCACGGGCACTTCCGTGGCCGCGATCTTCGCCAGCACCTCGCCGCGCGCGGTCCGGGCCTCGGCGAGCGTACGGTCCGCGCGCGAGAGCACGTCCCGCAGCTTCACCAGGCGCTGCTCCGCGTCCTGACGGACCGTCAATACCGCGTCGATCTCCCGGCGTACGTCCTCCAGCGCGCGCGCCTCCCGGTCGTAGACCGTGGTGTCCGGCCTGCCGCCGCCGGGCGCCGAACTCCCGGGTGTCGGCAGCCAGTACGCGAGCGGGTCCGACACCACCTCGGCGCGCAGCCTGGTGAGCGTGCGCGTGATGCGCTCCAGGTCGTCGCCCGCCGGGTGCTCGCCGGGGCGTACCCCGACGGAGTGCGCGAGCCGACGGGTGCGCTGCAACTCCGCGGCCAGTAAATCGATACGGGCGGGCAGCGCCGACCAGACCGCGTCCGCGGCGACGACCATGTCCAGCGAGGCCGCGTACAGCTCGTTCATCCGGTCGACCAGCGCGGACAGGCTGAACTGCTCGCTGAGCTTGCCCGAACCGCCGTGCAGGGTCGGTGCGTTGGCCATCGCGGTGGCCGAACCGGCGACGGTCACCGACTCGCCGCGCAGCAGCTCCGTCAGCTCCACCAGGTCGTCCCGGCTCGACCAGCGGCGGCGGGCGCGGATCTCACGGGCGGAGCGCAACGCGCCCGTGTACGCGTCGAAGTACGCCCACAGCAGCGTGATCGACGCCTCCGCGGCCGTCCAGCGCTCCTTGGTGGTGCCGGTGAGCTCGGCGCCTTCGAGGAGTCTGCGGCCCGCGTGGTCCTGCAGGGCGAGGAGCGAGGTCTCGATCGCCTCGTGCTCCGCGCCGAGCCGCGCCAGCGCACGGTCCACCTCGTCCCGGTCCATCACCGGCCCGGCGGGGTCCGTGACGCCCATCGATCACCTCTCGCTGCGTTGAGTTCCGTCGGTCGGTCCGTCGGTCGGTCGGTCCGTCGGTCGGTCCGTCGGTCGGTCCGTTGGTCGGTCGGGTCGTCGGTTGCGTCGTCGTCGGTCTGAAACGGTGCGTCGTCCGGTGTCCGTCGGTGGCCGGTTACTTGTAGTCCGCCTCGGGAGGCGTCGCCGACTTCGACTTCTCACCGGGCTTGTCCATGGTGGGGTGCAGCCACTTCTCGTAGGACGCCCGCCATCCGTCCGATGCCGCTATGTAGCTCTCCAGCGTCCGGTTGACCTGGCGTACCAGATCGTCTGCCTTCAGGTTCATCGCCACGCCGTAGTACTCGTCCGTGAAGAGCCCGCCCTTGAGCTCCACCGCCGGGTCCTGTGCGGCCTGGCTGGCCGCGAGGGCGCCGTCGGTGACGACCGCGTCCGCCTGGCCGAGCTGCACCTTCACCAGGCAGTCCAGCTGGTTGGGAACGACGGTGGAGATGTCGGCCGAGGCCGGCAGCTCCCCGCTCTTCTTGTCCGCCTTCAGTTTGTCGTACGCCGTGGACCCCGTCGCCGAGCAGATCCGCTTGCCGGCGAGCGTGCCGTCGTAGCCCTTGATCGTCGAGGTCTTGGGAGCCAGGACCTGCTGACCCGTGACGAAGTAGGGAGCGGAGAAGGCGACTTGCCCGATGCGGTCGCAGTTGATCGTCATGGTGCGGACCACCATGTCGACCTCGCCCTTCTGGATCGCCTCGATACGGCGGCTCGTCGGGATGGCCTTGAACTGCACCGCGTCCCGGTCACCGAGGATGTCCTCGGCGATCCGGTGGACCAGGTCGATGTCGAACCCCTCCAGCTCACCCGCCGGGTTGTTCGGGTCGAGGTAGCCCCAGCGGTAGCTGTTGGTGTCGACGCCGACGATCAGGCGTCGGTCCTCGCGGTCCTTGATCGCGTCCAGCGTGGGGGTCGCGCCGTCGCCGCCGGACGGCGACAGGCTCTGGTTCTGCGGATCCTCGCAGTCCTCGGCCCGCACCCGGGTGGCCTGGGAGACGCCCTGGCCCGCGGCGAGCGCACCGCCGGTGTCGCCGAGCGGACGGCTCAGGGGCAGCATCAGCGCGAACGTCATGACCAGGGCGCAGACGAGCGCCATCGCGCCCACGCCGCCCCAGCCGCGGAGGCGTGAGCGGTGCGTCGTGCCGTGCGCGTTCATCGTCGTGCCCCCTTTCATCGGTACTCCGAAAGCCTGCGGCCGATGCCGAGCACCGCGCCGGCCGCCCCGAGGACCGCGAGGACCGCGGCGCCGGTCGGGAGGCCGGAAAGCGAGTCACGGCCGTCTCCCGCGGCGCGCTTGAACTCGGTCTGCTCATGGGTGAGCGCGGCCGCCAGGGCCTTGTCGACGTTGTCGAAGCACACGCTCGTCGGCTCCTTCGCGGCGCCGATGACGCGGTCGCGGGCCGCCTGGTAGTCGCCGGAGTCGTTGTCCTCGCGGGCGAGGCCGTGGCGGTCCTTCCAGACCTTCATGAATCCGTTCGCGTCCTGAACGGGTTTTCTGCCCGCCGTGTCGTCGGCGAGGCCCTCGGCCCGGGCGAGCGCCTTGCCCAGCCGGTCGATCTCCTGGTCGTAACCCCACTCGTAGAGGTCCACGACCTTGCCGTCGTCGAGCGTCCTGGAGTCCGCGCCGCGGCGTACCAGGGTGAGGTTCTCGTCGCTGCGAGCGGTCAGGGAGGCGATCCGGGCCTCGTGCAGCACGTCCAGGGAGCGGACGCCGTGGTCGTACGAGTCGTTGAGCCCCGCGCGTGCCACGGTGTGGCCCACGGCGAGCCAGAGCAGGACCACGGTGGACGCGGCCGTCGCGGTGACCAGTCCGTGGTTCAGGACCCGGTTGGTGCGCCGGTAGTTGCGGCGCTGGGCCCAGCCGAGGGCGGCCAGGGCGACCACGCCGAGGGCGGCGGCGCCCCATGGGAAGGACTTGGCCGCCGCGTAGTCGGCCCGCAGGCGCTGGTTCTCCGTCTGGTGGAGCTTCTCGGCGGCCGGCAGCATCTTCTGCTGCATCATCTCGTTCGCGGCACGCAGGTAGGCGCCGCCCACTGGGTAACCCTGGCGGTTGTTGGCCCGTGCCGTCTCGACGAGGCCCTTGTACTCCGGCAGCAGTCTGCTGAGCTCGGCGATCGTGTCCGCCGAGGTGGAACCCGGTTCGGAGTTGGCGGCGGCCTGGACCAGCTTGGCGGCGGCGGTGCGGATGTCCTGCTCGTAGCCCTCGCGCATGGCGGGCTTCTCCTGCAGGCCCGCGAGGTATCCGCTGGCCGCCGCGGTGTTGGCGTCCGCGAGGGAGCGGTAGATGTCGGCCGCGTCGGAGCTGAGGGGCTGGCTGCGGTTGAGGACGTCGTCGGCCGCTGCCGCACGGTCGGCCATCTGCCAGGCGGCGACGGCGCCGAAGGCCATGACCAGGGCGGCCAGGAGGGCGCCGATGAGGCGGAGTCTGCCGGGTTCGGTGGTGGCGGCCGCGCGCAGCTGGTCGAAGCCCTCGGCGAAGGCGGTGCGGCGAGGCTCCGCGGCCGGGAGTCCCGGTGGGGCGGGCCGGGAGGGTTGCGGCGGCACGGACGGCAGGGTGGGTACGCCGGGTGTCGGGCCGTGGCCCGGTGGTGGTGCGCTGGTTTTCGGCGTCTGTGTCACTGCTGACCTCCCCCATGGCCATCCGTCGCCGCAAGTATCGCTGCCGGGACTGACATCCGCATCGCGGACCCCGAACCTTCGCCACAACGAAACACGCCCGCACGTCCCCCTGCCCATGAACACGTCGCGGGAATCGGTTCGGTTCCAACTTCGGTCGGTGGGGGCGGCCGAGGGCGAGCGAGGGGGCGCTGGGGCGCGCGCCATCCGCCCTGAGCTCCCCGCCCGCCGGCTCTCCGCGCGCCGGCTCTCCGCCCGTCGGCTCTCCTTTCGTCGGCTCCTCGCCCGTCGGCTCCCGCCCGTCGGCCGCCGCACGGTGGCAGGGGGCACCCGGGCTACGACTCGAAGTACCGGCGGAGCCGCTCGTGCGCCGAGGCGGGCGCCCCGACCGCGTCCAGGCCCAGCAGGGCGGCGCCCAGTACCGGGCTCGCCGTGACCACCTTCGGAGCCGCTTTGGGGGCGCGAGAGGCGAGCAACTCGTGGATGCCGTCGATCAGTTGAGGGGGCCGGGCGGCCAGGACGCCCCCGCCCAGGAGCACGGGTGTCTCCTCCTCCAGCAGGTCCAGGCGGCTCAGGGCGACCGTGGCCATCGTGACGACCTCGTCGGCCAGGCGGGCCACGATCGCACGGGCGACCGGATCGCCGGAGGCTGCCGTGGTGAAGAGGACCGGGGTCAGTTCATGGCGGCGGTCGGGGGCGATCCGCTCCAGGTGCAGGGCCTCGATCAGGGCGTACATGGTGGGCAGGGCGAAGTGGGCGGGGAGGGCCCGCATCAGTGCCGTGGGCGCCCCGCGGCCGTCCTCCGCCCGCGCCGCGTGCCACAGTGCCTCCTCCGCCAGACCCCAGCCGCCGCCCCAGTCGCCGGAGATACGGCCCAGCGCGGGAAAGCGGGCCGTACGGCCGTCGGGGCGCATGCCCACGCAGTTGATGCCGGCACCGCACACCACGGCCACACCGCGGGGTTCCGTCACGCCCGCGCGCAGGATGGCGAAGGTGTCGTTGCGGACCTCTACGGTCGTGCTCCACGCGCGCGCGTGCAGTGCGGTGGCCAGGTTCGCCTCCTCCACCGGAAGGTCGGCGTTGGCCAGACACGCCGAGACATGGTCGGCGGCGGTGACACCCGCCGCGGTGAACGCCCGCCCCACGGCCTCGGCGAGGGTGTCCATCGCCGCGTCCACCCCCACCGCGGGCGGGCGGAAGCCGCCTGCGCGCGCGGTGGCGAGGACGGTTCCGTCGGCCGCCACCACCGCCACGTCCGTCTTGCTGTTGCCCGCGTCGACGGCGAGGACTCCTGCGGTCATGCCCACGCGAGGTGCTCCCGGTTGTGTGCGATCAGCCGGTCCGTGAGGTGCTCCGCGTACGCGTACTGGCCGATCAGGGGGTGGGAGAGCAGGGCCTTGAAGACCCGGGCGCGCCCCCCGTGCAGGGCCGCTTCGAGGGCCAGGTCCTCGTACGCGGCCACCTGGGCCGTCAAACCCGCGTAGAGGGGGTCCGGGCTCGGTACGGCGAGGGGGGTCGGGCCCTTGCGGCCCACCGCCGCCTCCACCTCGATCACCGCGTCGTCGGGGAGGAAGGGAAGTGTCCCTCTGTTGTGGGTGTTGACGACCTGGTACGGGCTGCCCGCTCCGTTCAGCAGCGCGGCCGCCAGGTCCACCGCCGCCTCCGAGTAGTACGCGCCGCCCCGCTTGGAGAGCAGCTCCGGCTTCTCGTCGAGGGCCGGGTCGGCATAGAGGGTCAGCAACCTTCTTTCCATTTCCGCCACTTCCGCGGCGCGGGACGGTTTGGTGCGCAGCTCACGGACCACCTCGTCGTGGGCGTAGTAGTAGCGCAGGTAGTAGGAGGGGACGACGCCCAGGCGGTCCAGGAGGGGCCGGGGCAGGCGCAGGTCCGCCGCGATGGCGTCGCCGTGTTCGGTGAGCAGCCGCGGCAGGACGTCCTCACCCTCGGGGCCTCCCAGACGTACGCCCGTCTCCCAGGTGAGGTGGTTCAGACCCACGTGGTCGAGGTGGATGTCGGAGGGGGACGCGTCGAGGAGGGCCGCGAACTTGCGCTGGAAGCCGATCGCCACGTTGCACAGACCGACCGCTCTGTGGCCCTCCTGGAGCAGTGCGCGGGTCACGATGCCGACCGGGTTGGTGAAGTCGATGATCCAGGCGCCGGGGTTGGTGCGGCGGACCCGGTCCGCGATGTCGAGGACCACGGGGACGGTGCGCAGGGCTTTCGCCAGGCCGCCGGCGCCGGTGGTCTCCTGGCCCACGCAGCCGCACTCCAGGGGCCAGGTCTCGTCCTGCTCGCGGGCCGCCTGGCCGCCGACGCGCATTTGCAGCAGCACCGCGTCCGCGCCGTCCACCGCCGCGTCCAGGTCCGTGGTGGTGGTGACCTCGCCGTCGTGGCCCTGGCGGGCGAAGATACGGCGGGCCAGCGGCCCCAGCAGGTCCAGGCGGTCCGCGGCCGGGTCCATCAGGACCAGTTCCTCGATGGGCAGGGTGTCCCGGAGGCGGGCGAAACCGTCGATGAGTTCGGGGGTGTAGGTCGAGCCGCCGCCGACCACGGTGAGTTTCATGTCTGGGTCAACCCTTCACTCCGGTGAGTGTGACGCCCTCGACGAACGCCTTCTGCGCGAAGAAGAACACGAGGATCACGGGGGCCATCACGAGGACCGTGGCGGCCATGGTGAGGTTCCAGTCGGTGTGGTGCGCACCCTTGAACGACTCCAGGCCGTAGGAGAGCGTCCAGGCGCCCGGGTTCTCGGACGCGTAGATCTGGGGGCCGAAGTAGTCGTTCCACGCGTAGAAGAACTGGAAGAGCGCCACCGCGGCTATGCCCGGTCTCGCCATGGGGAGGACCACGCGGACGAGTGTGCGGAGTTCGCCGCAGCCGTCCACCCGTGCCGCGTCCAGGTACTCGTTCGGGATCGTCATCAGGAACTGGCGCAGCAGGAAGATCGAGAACGCGTCGCCGAACGCCATCGGGATGATCAGGGGCCAGAGCGTCCCGGACAGATCCAGCTGCTTCGCCCAGAACAGGTACATCGGGATGACGATCACCTGGGGCGGCAGCATCATCATCGAGATGACCAGCATCAACGACAGATTCCGGCCGCGGAAGCGGAACTTGGCGAGCGCGTACGCCACGGGCAGGGAGGACACGACGGTCAGGACCGTGCCCAGGCCGGCGTAGACCAGCGTGTTCCGCCACCACGTCAGGAAGCCGGGGGTGTCGAGGACCTTGCCGTAGTTGCCCCATTCCCAGGTGGCCGGAATCAGGTCGCGGGTGAGCGCCTGCTGGTCGCTCATCAGCGAGGTCAGGACGACGAACACGAAGGGCAGCGTGAAGAAGAGCGCGGCCGCCACCCCGAGGGAGTGGATCGCTATCCATTGCAGGAGCGCCTTGCGACGCGCCGTGCGCTCCGCGACCGGCGGCGTGCTCACGCCGACCGGCCGGTCGAGTACCCGGGCCATGTCAGTCACCTGCCTGGATCAGTCCGCCCCGGCGCCGCATCAGCAGCGCGGTGAACGCCATGGCGAGGGCGAACAGGACGAGCGCGACCACACAGGCCGAGCCGTAGTCGAAGCGCTGGAAGCCGAGGTTGTAGACGAGCTGGGGGAGGGTCAGGGTCGACTTGTCCGGGTAGCCCGGCTCGAACTGCTGACCAGAGCCGCCGATGATCCCGGAGGCGACCTTCCCGGCCACCAGGGGCTGCGTGTAGTACTGCATCGTCTGGATCACGCCGGTGACGACGGCGAACATCACGATCGGTGAGATGTTCGGCAGGGTGACGAACCGGAACCGCTGCCAGGCCGACGCCCCGTCCAGTTCGGCGGCCTCGTACTGCTCCTTCGGTACGTCGAGCAGCGCGGCCATGAAGACGACCATGAGGTCGCCCACGCCCCACAGCGCCAGCGCGGTGAGGGCCGGCTTGGACCAGGCGGGGTCCGTGAACCAGCCGGGTGCGGGGAGCCCCAGGTCGTCCAGGACCGAGTCGACCGGGCCGGTGCCGGGGTTGAGGAGGAAGACGAAGGCCAGTGTCGCCGCCACCGGCGGAGCGAGGTACGGCAGGTAGAAGAGGGTGCGGAAGACGCCCGCGCCGGTCTTGATCTTCGTGATCAGCAGACCGACGCCGAGCCCGAAAACGACCCGGCACGTCACCATCACGAGTACCAGCCAGAGCGTGTTGCGCAGCGCGGGCCAGAACAGCGGGTAGTCGTCGAAGACGTAGGCCCAGTTGCCCGGGCCGCGGAAGACCGGAGTGCCGAAGCCGTCGTACTTCATCAGGGAGAAGTACACGGTGGACAGCAGCGGATAGGCGAAGAAGACGCAGAATCCGATGAGCCACGGTGCCAGGAAGGCCACCGTCCGAAGCGCCGACCTGCGGCGCTTCGCGCGGAGAGGGTGCGTGGACATCGGGCCGCTACTTCGCCTGCTCGATGTCGGTGTCGATCTGCTTCGCGGTCTTCTCCAGACCCGCCTTGAGGTCCGTCACCTTGCCGGACTCGTACTGGTAGCCGAAATCCTGAAGCGTCGTCTGGTACGTCGAGCCGTTGACGGACGCCGGCGGGGTGTTGGACTCCGGGTGCCGGGCGATGTCCAGGAACGTCCTGAAACCCGGTGCCACCTTCAGGTCGGGCGACTTCAGGGCCGCGAACGTCGACGGCACGTTGTGGATGGCGTTGGCGAAGGACACGACTGCCTGTGTGTCGGTCGTCAGGTATTTCACCAGTTCCCAGGCCGCGTTCTGCTTCTCGCTCTGCGGGGCGATCCCGATGATCGTGCCCGAGAGGAAGCCCTTGCCGTACTCGTCGGCCTCGTCGTCGGCGACGGGCATCGGCGCGGTGCCGATCTCGAAGTCCACCCCGGCGTTCTCGGCCATGCCGAGCCGCCACTCGCCGTCGAGCTGCATGGCCACCTGACCGGTGTGGAACGGGTGCTTGGCGCCCCACTCGTCGCCGAAGGTGTTGCGGTACTTCTCCAGCCTGGCGAAGCCGCCGAGGTCGTCGACGAGCTTCTTCTGGAACCTGAACATCTCGGCGAAGGCCGGGTCCTCGGCGACGGCGGACTTGCCGTCCTTGTCGAAGTAGGCGTGGTCCCACTGGGACATGTAGTGGGCCACTACCGTCTCGTAGCCGTGGTACGTCGGCATGAACCCGAGTCGCTCGTAGCCGTCGCCCTTGGTCTTCGTCAGCTTCTCGGCGACCTTCGCGAACTCCGACCAGGTCTTCGGCGGGGACGTGACGCCGGCCTTCTCGAAGGCGTCCTTGTTGTAGTACAGGCCGTAGGCGTCGCCCAGCAGTGGCAGGGCGCAGCGGGTGCCCTCGAACCGGGTGTAGTCCAGCATCGGCTTCGGGATCATCTTGTCCAGGTCGAGCTTCGACTTCTCGATGAAGGGCTTCAGATCGAGGAAGGCGCCCGAGGAGCAGAACTTTCCGATGTTGGAGGTCGTGAAGGACGACACCACGTCCGGCCCGTTCGAACCGCCCGCGCGCAGCGCCTGGTTGAGCTTGTCGTCGTTGATGTTGCCGACGACCTTCACGGTGATGTTCGGGTGCGCCTTCTCGAAGCGGTCGACGTTCGCCTGGACCGCCGCGACCTCGGCGGGCGCGCTCCAGCCGTGCCAGAAGGTGATCGTCGTCCTGGCGTTCGGGTCGTCGGTGGCCCCGGAGCCCGACTGGCCGGTACAGGCCGTGGCGAGGAGGGCGAGGGAGGCGGAGACGGCGAGGGCGGTGGCCGTGCGGCGGGGCAGTGAGGGTATGGCTTTTCCGGACTTTCCGGGCATGGTTGAGTCTCCCAAGGGCGGGGCGGGGTGGGTGAGGGCAGCGGGGGAGGAGAGGGAAGGCGGGGGTGGGGATGGGTAGTCGGTTACCGGGGACGCCGCCGAGGAGGCCGGCGATCAGCGTGAGGTGTCGAAGACCTCGTCGCGTGTGGTCGCGAGGGCGCTCTCCAACGCGCCCCGCAGCACCGGATGTTCGCGGACGTCGCCGACGACGAGCCGGGGCCGGGACGCGGCCAGCTCCTCCAGCTCGGCCTGGATCAGAGCGCGCAGGACCTCGCCGCCGGCGGTGAGGGAGGTGCCGCTGAGGACGACCAGTTCGGGGTCGAGGACGGAGACCAGCGAGGCCAGACCGGTGGCCAGCCGGGTCGCGTACGTCTCCAGGAGCAGCCGGTGCAGGACGGTGTCCTCGGTGGCGGCCCGCTGGACGAGGGTGGCGGCTGCCTCCGCGTACGGCCCCGACGGGATGTTCGTCATGCCGAGTTCGAGCGCGAGCCGCGGGATGGCCTGGGAACCGGCGAGCTCCTGGTATCCGCCGCTGTTGGCCCTGGTCACCTGCCTGACCAGGGGTGCGCCCGGAACCGGCAGGAAACCTACCTCGCCCGCGCCCCCGGTCCAGCCGCGGTGCAGGCGTCCGCCGAGGACGAGGGAGGCGCCGAGGCCGCCCTCGTTCCACAGCAGGACGAAGTCCTCGTGGCCGCGCGCCGCGCCGAGCCGCTGCTCGGCCACCGCGACGAGGTTGACGTCGTTCTCGTACTCGACCGGCATCGGCAGGGCGGCGGCGAGTTCGTCGAGCAACGCGGGGGTGTGCCAGCCGGGGAGGTGGGAGGCGTAGCGCAGGCGACCCGTGTTGGGGTCGAAGGCGCCGGGGGTGCCGATGACGAGCCGGTGGACGTCGTCGCGGGCGAGTCCCGCCGCCTTCACCGCGCCGTCGAGGGCGTCGGTGACCTGCCGGACGACGGGCTGGGTCGGGCGCCTGCCCGGGGTGGGCAGTTCGTGCGACCCCACCGTGCGGCCGGTGATGTCGGCGACGGCGGCGAGGATGCGTTCGGGTGTGACGTCGAGCCCCGCGGCGTACGCGGCGGTCGGGTTGACCTCGTACAGCTGGGCGCCCGGGCCGGGTCGGCCCTCCGTGGTGCCGGTGGCCAGGACCAGGCCGGCGGCCTCCAGGCGGGCCAGCAGCTGGGAGGCGGTCGGCTTGGACAGGCCGGTGAGCTTGCCGATCCGGGTGCGGGACAGCGGCCCGTGCTCCAGGAGGAGGTCCAGGGCGGCACGGTCGTTCATGGCGCGCAGGACGCGCGGAGTGCCCGGCGTACCGGCGGTTCCTGCCATGCGATCGACACCTGCCTTTCGGCTGACCAGCTTCTCAGCGGCTCGTGAGGTGCGTCCATCCGGGGTACCTCGATCGAGTACTGTTAGGAAACTTTCCTATCGCTTGCGGAGGAAGGTAAGCCGCGAGGGAAGGGGCCGTCAAGAGACGTGGCCCTCAATGGGGTGACCGGGTGGAGGGATCACTTGCGGGGCAGCAGCAGCGGGGTCGCCAGAAGGAGCACGCCGGCGACGCCGATCGCCGTTCGGGTGTCCGTGGTGGCGGCCAGCAGGCCCCACAGGGCGGTCATCGCGGCGGTCGTCGTCCTGCCGGTGATCTGCCACGCCGACAGGGTGCGGGTCACACGGTCCCGCGGGGTCAGTTCGAGGCGACGGGTGGCGAGCACCGGGTTGAAGACGGCCGCGCAGGTGATCAGGCCGAACTCGACGGCCATCACGAGGACCAGGCCGGACGTGCCCGGCCCGACGAAGGCCAGCCCGACGGACCAGCACGCGCGCAGGGCGCCGGCCGTGAGCAGGACCCGCCGTGAGCCGCAGCGGGCCACGAGCCGGCGCGACAGGCGGGAGCCCAGCAGGCCGCCCAGGCAGGGGACGGCGAAGGCGAGGCCGTACTGCCAGGGAGCGAAACCGAGTTCGCCGACCATGAGGACCGCGAGCAGCGGGGCGGGCGCCATGATCAGGGCGTTGACCAGGACCGTGTTGAGGAACAGTGGGCGCAGGGTGGGGTGGGTGAGGATGTGCCGCCAGCCTGCCTGGAGGTCGGCGGCCGACAGCTTGCCCGGGCGGGGGACCGACGGGAGGTCAGGAGGCGACTGTTGCCTTTCCTCACCACCGATCGCCCGGATCCCCAATGCCGACAGCAGATAGCTGACCGCGTCCGCCAGCACCGTCGTCATCGGCCCGAACACCCCGATCGCCGCCCCGCCGAGCGGCGGCCCGAGCGCGGTGGCCGTCCAGGCCGTGGCCTCGAAGCGGCCGTTGGCCACGAGCAGGTCCCCCGGCGCCACAAGGGACTTCAGATACGCCCCGCTCGCGGCGGTGAAGGTGATGTCCGCCGCGGCGACCACCATCGACACCACCAGCAGGTGACCGAGGCCGAGCCCGCCCAGGGCGTACGCGGCCGGAATGCTGAACATCGCCACGCACCGCAGCAGGTCCGCCGCGATCATCACCGGCCGCTTCCGGCGGAACTCCACCCACGCCCCGAGCGGCACCGCCACCAACGCCCCCACCGCGAGCCCCGAGGACGCGAGCAGCGCCACCTCGCCCGCCCCGGCGTGCAGCACGACGACCGCGATCAGCGGCAACGCGTCGAACGCCAACCGCGTCCCGAGCGCACTGACCCCGTAGGCGGCCCACAGCCACCCGAAACGCCGCCCCAGCGACTGCCCGCCCACCATGACCTGCCCCAACCTCCCGGTCTCGGGGGCCATCCAAACGAGCGGGGTTTCGCGGGGTCAAACAACCGCGGCGAACCCGGTCATCCCTGCTGGTCGTACGCACGGGAAGACCGCAGGGCGCCTCGCGAGCCGGTTCGGTGGACGGCTCAGTTCTGCTCGGCCCGCTCGGTCTGCCACAACTCCGGCACCGCCACCCGCAGCCCCACGAAGCCGGTTGCGGCCGGGGCGAAGACGCGATGGCGACGAACACCGCGGACGCGAGCGGGGGCCGCAACCGTGGGGCCGAGTGGGTCGCCGCCCTCACGCGTGCCCCGCCGGGGCCTGTTGTGCTCCGCGCCCATCCGGCCAAGCCCGTCCGCCCCGACGAGTCGGGTTCCGCCCTCCGCCGACCAGCGGCCTACTTGGTAACGCTCGGCGGCGTCAGCGGTGTGGCCGCCTGGGCCTGTGGGGAGGCGGTGTTGGCGTATGCGGACGGGGCTGCCATGCCGGCCGTGGGGTCGGACGGGGAGTTCTCGTCCGTCAGGACGGGTGCCTGGCCCACGATCGGGATGTCGGCGGCGTCGAAGGCGCGCTTGATGCGCCAGCGCAGTTCCCGTTCCACTGTCAGGGACTTGCCGGGCATGGTCTTGGCGGACACCCGGACCACCATCGAGTCCAGCAGCACGCTGTCCAGGCCGAGGACCTCGATCGGGCCCCACAGGAGCTCGTTCCAGGGCTCCTCCCTGCTCATCCGCTCGGCGACCGCGTCGATGGTGGCCTTGACCCTGTCCAGGTCCTCGCCGGAGCGGACCGTGACGTCCACGCCGGCCGTCGCCCAGCCCTGCGAGAGGTTGCCGATGCGCTTGACCTCGCCGTTGCGGACGTACCAGATCTCACCGTTGTCGCCGCGCAGCTTGGTCACGCGCAGGCCCACCTCGATGACCTCGCCGGAGGCGACGCCCGCGTCGACGGTGTCGCCGACGCCGTACTGGTCCTCCAGGATCATGAAGACGCCGGAGAGGAAGTCCGTCACGAGGTTGCGGGCGCCGAAACCGATGGCCACGCCCGCGACACCGGCCGAGGCGAGCAGCGGGGCCAGGTTGATCTGGAACGCGGAGAGGATCATCAGGGCGGCGGTGCCCATGATCACGAAGCTGGCCACCGAGCGCAGGACCGAGCCGATCGCCTGCGAGCGCTGACGGCGGCGTTCGACGTTGACCAGGAGGCCGCCGATGGCCGTGCCGTCCACCGCCTGGACCGTGCGGTTCATCCGGTCTATGAGCTTGGTGATCGCCCTGCGGATCACCACTCTCAGCACTGCCGCGATCACCAGGATCAGCAGGACCTTGAGGCCTATCGCGAGCCAGGTCGACCAGTTCTGCTCGACCCAGCTGGCGGCCTGGTTGGCGCTCTCCTGGGCGTCCTGGATCGAGGGAACGGCCGGGGTTGTCGTCTCGGCGGGAGACGGCGACGGCGTCGGTCCGACGGCCAGTAGGACGGCGGGCAAGGACACGGCAGGTACCTCCAGTGCAGCGGCCCGCCCCACCGGCAGATGGTCAAGGTCACGAAAAGGTCACCGATGGGGCAGGCTCACCACACTATCGGGGCATCGTGTGGGGATCGTCGCGATGTTCGAGGGAGAAACCGTGCCCACCTGGGGATGAACTGGTGGGATGAACAGTTCGCCGTTCGGGGGATGAATCAGATGTGGTCGAAAACACTCCCAGCCCGTTACCGGGACATGGTGGCGCTTTCACCAGGCAAGAGGGGAGACTGACTAACAGATCGTCCCGGCGCGAGCCACGCGCCGCCGACGCCCAAGGAGGCATCCGTGCCGCATGTCCTGGTCCTCAACGCGTCGTACGAGCCACTCGGCGTCGTACCGCTCCGCCGCGCGCTCGTCCTCGTCCTGGAGAACAAGGCCGTATGCCTTGAGGAGTCCGGCGCCTATCTGCACAGCGCAACCGTCACAGTCCCCGCACCCAGCGTGGTCCGGCTCAAGCGTTTCGTCCGGGTTCCCTACAGGGGGCCCGTTCCTCTGACCCGCAGGGCGCTCTTCGCGCGCGACGGGGGCCGGTGCATGTACTGCGGTGGCGTCGCAACCAGCGTCGACCACGTCATCCCGCGCAGCCGCGGGGGCAAGCACGTCTGGGACAACGTGGTGGCGTCCTGCCGCCGCTGCAACCACGTGAAGGCCGACCGACATCTGTTCGAAATCGGCTGGCGGCTGCGCCACAAACCTGCACCACCCACCGGTCTGGCCTGGCGCATCATCGGCACCGGGCATAGGGACCCGCGCTGGCTGCCGTACTTGCAGCCGTACGGCGCGGACGACGCCATGGCCCGGATCGACGGCATCTCCGCCTGAGGATCCGGGCTTTTGTGTACGCCGGTGCGGCACGCGCCGGCGAGGCGGCCCGGCGCCGGGCAGGGGAACCGACCCGCGCCCGGCACCGGCCCGCCCGCTTCAGTGACGCGGCCCCTCCGCCCGCGCCCCCCGCCGCAGGTACAGCAGGCCCCCGCCCACGAAGGTCACCAGGGCCACCAGCCACGCGTCCGCCTGCCCGGACGGCTGGACGAGCCAGGCCCACACCGGCACCGAGCCGCCGCGCAGGCCCGCGGACGCCACGTACACCGCGCTGACGTATCCGAACACCGGCAGCCAGCTCAGCCGGGCGCCGAGCAGCACGGCCGAGGCCGCGGTGAGGCCGACACAGCCGAGGGTGTTGCGGATCATGGCCGGCGGGCCGAACCACGACATGTGCCCGAACACCGCCCACGGCAGCAGCGCGGCGGCCAGGGCCGTGAGGGCCAGCAGATGGACCAGGCGACGGCGCCACCACGGGCGTACGGCCGTGCGGTCCAGTTCGTCGGAAGCCGTGTGGAGGCTCACGCCGATCACCGCGGCCGCGGCAAGCGGGGCGAGCGCGACCACCGGGACCCGCCGCTCGGGGTCCAGGAAGGCGTCCAGGCCGTGTGCGGCCCAGAGCGCGAGCCCCGCGGTCGCGACCAGCAGGGCGACGGTGCGCGGGAGAGTGCGCGAGCGGGCGTAGAGCAGCGGTCCGGAGGTCGTCACAGGGCCGGCACCTCGCTCGGGTCGCACGCGCGCGCGGTCGCGAAGTACGCGGACAGCCAGGCCCGGCGCTCCTCCTCGCCCATCGCCAGCAGCCGGGCGCGGGCGGCGAGCCGGGCCCGCAGCTCGGCGCGGTCGGCCTTGTCGCCCTCGGCGGCCAGCTCGTCGAACCGCCGCTCCGACGGACTCGGCGCCAGATAGTGCTCCACGGCGTCGTCGGTCCAGGCCACCTCCGGGTCGACGGCCGCGTTGCACTGGTCCCGGCTGTACAACGCCATCCCGGCCTCCCACGCGTACCGCCGCTGATCGGTGAGCCGGCCCCGTACGACACTCCAGCCGATCGGTGTGAGCATCGGCAGGTCGACCTCGTCCGGGCCGGACTCGCCCGGCAGGTCGGTGAAGCGGACCGGGAGGTTCTGCACGCCCTCCAGTCGGCCCGTCAGGCCGGACAGGGCATCCGTGACCTGCGGAAGGAGGCTCTCGTAGCGGGCGTTGACGCAGATGTGCGGGGTGGTGGAGGTGTCGCACACCTGGCGCCGGGCGACCGGGGCGGTGTGCCACAGGGCGTCGCCGGTCTGCACCAGCAGCGCACCCGCCGCCGTCGCGGCGGCCAGCGGCAGCAGGGCCGTGAACCGGCGCCGGGCGGCGTACCCGAGGACCGCGGCCACCGCGAGACCGCCCGTCCACACGGCCATCGCGGCCGGCTGCCACCACACCGGTACGTCGGTGACCGACTTGCTGCCGATGGGGGACAGCTCACGCAGCGGGCCGGTGCTGTCGTACGCCATGACACCGAGGACGGCGTACCCGGCGACCGCGAGCAGCGGTGCCGTCAGCCGCCGAGGCAGCAGCCGGCCCACCACATGGCCGACCAGGACGGCGGACGCCAGGGCGACGGTGTCCGTGAGCGGCGTCACGAGGTCCGGCTCGTCACCGGTGGCGTACAACGCGGTGGCGAGCAGAACGAGGGCCGCGGCGACGGCGTGACCGGCGACCACCCAGCACGCCACCGGCAGCGCGGCGGCCAGCGACCGGGCGAGCGGACCCCGCACGGCCGTCGCCAGCAACTCCTCGGTACGGCGGCGGCGTTCCCGGGCGCCCTGCAGGCCGCCGGCGGCCAGGGCCAGCGGGACACCGAGCAACTGGGCCGTCAGATGCAGCCGTTGCCGGGTCTCGCCCCAACCGCCCTGCCACTGCGCTGATGTGCCGGCCATGCCGACGACGAGCACGAGCAGCAGGGCCGCGCCGGTCCAGGGGGCGAAGCCGCGCAGGAACTCGGCACGAAGGGGATGGTGCGACCCGCGGGCCGGGGCGAGGGACCGCGGTCGGTGGCTCTTCTTGTCCGCTACGAGGGTCATCGCGCCGTTCCTCCGTGGGCGCCGGCCGCGTGTGCGGCGAGGTCGGGGGCGCGGTGGGAGCGCAGCGCGGCCGTGTAGCCGCGCTCGATCGGGTTGTCGCCGCTCACGTCGGCCGCCGTCTCACCGAGAGCCGCGAGGGACTCGGGTGTGCCGCGGTAGGCCACGCGGCCCGCGTCGATGAGCGTGACCTCCGTGCAGGCCGCCGCCACGTCCTCCACGAGGTGGGTGGAGACGATGACCGTGGCCGAGGCGCCCAGCTCGCGCAGCAACGCACGGAACTCCACCCGCTGTTCGGGGTCGAGACCGGCGGTCGGCTCGTCGAGGAGCAGCACCTGCGGGTCGTTGACGACGGCCTGGGCGATGCCGACTCGGCGGATCATGCCGCCGGACAGCGTACGGACCTTCGCGTCGATGCGGTCGGCGAGGCCGACGCGGGCGACGGCCCTTTCCACCGCGGCGGGGATGCCGGCTGCGGGCATCTCCTTCAGCCATGCGACGTACGCGACGAACTCCCGCACGGTGAAGCCCGGGTAGTAGCCGAAGTCCTGCGGCAGGTACCCCAGGCGCCGCCGCACCGTGCCGCGCCGCCGGTGCTCACCGGTGTCCTCGCCGAGGATCTCCACCCGGCCTCCGGACGGCTCGGCGACCGTGGCCAGGACGCGGATCAGCGACGTCTTCCCGGCACCGTTCGGGCCGAGCAGACCGTGCACTCCGGGGCCGAAGTCGAGGTCCAGCGCGTCGAGGGCGACGGTCTTGCGGTGCCGGACCCGTAGGCCGGTGACTCGGATGGCGGGCAAGGGAACTCCAGGGTTCGGGTGCTTGGGTGGTTCGGGTGCGTCGGGCAGGGCCGGTGGTGTGTCGGGCAGGGCCGGTGGTGTGTCGGGCAGGGCCGGTGGTGCGTCGGGCAGGACCGGTGGTGCGTCGGGCAGGACCGGTGGTGCGTCGGGCAGGACCGGTGGTGCGTCGGACAGCGCCGGTGGTGCGTCGGACAAGGCCGGTGGTGCGTCGGACAGCGCCGGTGGTGCGCCGGACGGCGCCGGTGGCCGGGCCGTCCGCACGCAGCGGCGGCCCTGTCCGTCGCTCAGCGCCGCTGCGCTCGGCCGAAGTCCGGGCGGCGCGCGGCCAGCAGGGCGGCGCAGACCAGGGCCGCTCCGGCCCAGGCGCCCTGTGCCGGAGCGCCGTCGAGACAGGCCGAGAGCTGCTCGGCCAGACGCGTGAGAGGCCGTCCCGGAGCGGTGAGCACGGGGGCGAGGACGGCACACAGCCAGCCGCCGCCAGTCAGGGCCGTGGCGGCACGGATCCCGATCCATGCGGCCAGGGCCAGCGTGGCCAGCGTCAGGGCGAGGCCGGGCAGCAGCCAGGCGACCGCGGCCGGCGCGCCCGAGGACGGCAGCAGGAGCCCCGCCGAGGTCAGCAGCGGCAGGCTCACCGCCAGCACGGCGGCCGTCCGGATCAGCACCAGCCGGAGCCCGGCGGACGGGGTGGCCGCCGTGATCTCGTGGAGCGGATCGGCGTGGGCGCCGTAGGACGAGGCGACTCCGAGGACCGGTACGACGGGTGCGACCGCCAGCAGCAGGGGCCGCGCACCCTCGAAGCCGGCGCCCCGTGCCAGCGCGACCGCGCCGAGCGCGACGCACAGCACGGCCAGCGACCATGCCCCGCGCACCGCGGGGCCGGCGGCCCACAGCATCCGGGTGAGGCGGGAGCCCACGGCGAGGACGCCCCGCCGCCGCACACGGGTCGGGGTGCCGTCGGGGAGCCGTACGGACTCCGGTGCCGGAGCGGGTGCCCCCGCCGCCGCCCGCGCATCCCTCGGTGCCGCCCCCAGGACCGCTTCCCGCAGCTCGGCCAGCACCGGGCCGGCCGGCGTCAGCCGAACCGCGCCCGACACCCGGGACGCGCAGGAGCCGCAGGACTCCAGATGCCTTTCCAGGGACCAGGCGTCGGGCTCCGGCAGGGAGCCGTCGGCGTAGCGGGTGACCAGGTCGTCGGACGCGTGCCAGCCGGTCATGCCGGTCCTCCCAGCGGGGACGGGTGCAACTGGGTCAGGGCGGCGCGGAGTTCCGCGCGGGCGCGGGTCGCGCGGGACTTCACGGTGCCTTCCGGTATGCCGAGCAGCCGGGCGGTCTCCCGGGTGGTGAGCCCGTCGACGACCGTGGCGCGCAGCACCTCGCGCAGCTCGGGCGAGATCCGGTCGAGGGCGGTGCCGACATCGCCGTACTCCAGGCCCGCCAGCACCCGCTCCTCCACCGACGGCGCGGCCGCCCGGTCGTACCCGGCCGTGGCCTCGTCCATCGACGTGGTCTCCAGCCGCGTCGCCCGCTCCCGCACGCGCAGCGCGTCGACCAGGCGGCGCGCCGCGATGGTCCACAGCCAGCCGCCGGTCTGCTCGCCCCGGTGCTTGCGCGCCGACCGCCAGACCGTGACGAACGTGTCCTGCAGCACCTCGCGCACGACCTCCGGATCGGCGCAGCGCCGGCTCAGCCGCGCGTGCAGCCACCCCGCGTGGCGGTCGTACAGCGTGGCCATGGCCGCAGAGTCCCCGCCCGCGACAGCACGCAACAGCGCCGCGTCCGAGTCCTCCTCGTCCTCCCGGTGACCCCCCATGGGGCGGAACAGTCTCACACCCCGTCTATCGACAGGATCTCGGCGGCCGGTTCACGGTCCGCCGGACTTCCTTTTCCGCAGCGGAACGTGGAGCGGAATGGGCGGCGGCACGCGCAGCGGAATGTGATGAGAGGCACGTTGCCGCGGTCGGTACGTCTGCCGCCGCGTCCGCTGGGTAGGGCTGCCGTAACCACCACGTCGTACCCGACAAGGAGGCCCCCATGGCCACAGCATCGGCCCTGTCCAAACCTGAGGCGCCCTTCGAGCCCGAGATGCACGCCTGCGTCTTCAGCGCCGAGGGCGCCTGCGCCGAAGCCCCGCTCACCAGCGAACCACCCCTCCCCGACGCCGAGCCCCTCACGAGCGAGCCGCCCCTCGCCGACGCCGCGCCGTTGACGAGTGAGGCGGCGACCTGGGACATGGGCATGGACCTGGGTATGGACACCGGTATGGACTTGGACATGGATGCCACGAGGCCGTAGATGACAGCACAGCGGCCGGCCGAAGCCTCACCCCAGGAGCCCGCGGGGCCCGAACACCCCGAGGACCCCCCTTCCGACGAACTGTCCCGGCTCGCCGAGCTGTACGGCGTCGCCCCCTCCTACCAGCCGTCCCCGGGCCGTACGGTCACCGCCTCCGCCACCGCTCTCACGCTCGCCCTGGCCGCCCTCGACGTCGACGCGAGCACACCCGCGGCCGTCGGCGCCGCGCTCGCCGCACGGGAACAGGAGCTGAGCGAGCGGCTGCTGCCCCCGACGGTGGTGTGCTGGAGCGGCGCCGAGCCCGACCTGCGGGCCGCGCTGCCCCCCGGCACCCGGCTGCGGATCGAGACCGAACAGGGCGGCACCCGCACCGCCTTCGATCAACTCCCGCCCGGCGTCCATCGACTGACCGCGACCACCCCCGACGGCCGTACGGCGACCAGTCACCTGGTCGTCGCCCCGCCCGGCCTGCCCACGCCGCCCGGACGCTCGTACGGCTTCCTCGTCCAGCTCTACTCCCTTCTGACCCGCCGCTCCTGGGGCATGGGCGACCTCGGTGACCTCGCCGAGCTCACCGCCTGGGCCGGACGGGCGCTCGGCGCCGGGTTCGTGCAGGTCAACCCGTTGCACGCGGCCGTACCCGGAGCCCCGACCGACCCCTCCCCCTACCGCCCGTCCTCCCGCCGCTTCCCCGACCCGGTGCACCTGCGGATCGAGGACGTGCCCGAGTTCGCGTACGTCGAGGACCGCGAGCGGGTGCGGACGCTCAGCGAGCGGGCCGGGCGGCTGCGGGAGGCGGTGCTGGAGAAGGGGGCGCTGATCGACCGGGACGCGGTGTGGGCCGCCAAGCGGGAGGCACTGGAGCTGCTGCGCGAGGTGCCCCTCGGGCCGGGGCGGCGGGCCGCGTACGCCGACTTCCTCGCACGGGAGGGGGAGGCGCTGGAGGACCACGCCACCTGGTGCGCGCTGGCCGAGGTGCACGGCTCGGACTGGCAACGGTGGCCGGCCGGACTGCGGCACCCGCGCTCGCCCGAAACCGCCCGTGCGCGCCGGGAGTTGATGGACCGCGTCGACTTCCACTGCCGTCTCGCCTGGCTCACCGACACCCAGCTGACCGACGCCCAGCGGATCGCCCGGGAGGCGGGCATGCCGGTCGGGATCGTGCACGACCTGGCGGTCGGGGTCCATCCCGGGGGCGCGGACGCCTGGGCCCAGCAGGAGTACTTCGCGGCCGGGATGTCGGTGGGCGCCCCGCCTGACGCCTTCAACGCCCGCGGCCAGGACTGGGGGCTGCCGCCGTGGCGGCCGGACCGGCTGGCCGGGTCCGGGTACGCGCCGTACCGTCTGCTGCTGCGGGCCCTGTTCCGCTCCGCGGGCGCGCTGCGGATCGACCACGTCATGGGGCTGTTCCGGCTGTGGTGGGTGCCGCAGGGACACGCGCCGACGCAGGGGACGTACGTGCGTTACGACGCCGAGGCCATGCTCGCGATCCTGGTGCTGGAGGCGTCCCGGGCCGGGGCCCTGGTGATCGGCGAGGACCTCGGCACGGTGGAGCCGGGGGTGCGGGAGACGCTACGCGCACGGGGCGTCCTGGGCACGTCCGTGCTGTGGTTCGAGCGGGACTGGGCCGGGGACGGCCGTCCGCTGCCGCCGGAGTCGTGGCGTTCCGACTGCCTCGCCACCGCCACGACCCACGACCTGCCGTCCACCGCGGCCCGCCTCACCGGCGAGCACGTGGAACTGCGCGACAGCCTCGGCCTGCTGACCCGCCCCCTGGAGCAGGAACGCGCGCAGGCCTCGGCGGACACCGCGGAGTGGCTGGCACTGCTGTCCCGGCTGGGACTGCTGCGGGGCACGGGCGGCGGGCGCTGCGCCTCGCAGGAGGAGGCCGAGATCCAGGCCGTCCACCGCTTCCTGCTGCGCACACCGGCCCGCATGGTCGGCGTCTGGCTCCCCGACGGGGTGGGCGACCGCCGCCCGCAGAACCTGCCGGGCACATGGGACCAGTACCCGAACTGGCGGCTGCCGATCGCGGACGCGACAGGGAGGCCGCTGACACTGGAGGAGCTGGCGGCTTCGCCCAGGGTGCGCAGACTGGTGGAGGTGCTGAGGGACGGGGTCGCCCGGCGCCGCGGGTGACCGGACAGAGCCCGGCACGAGGGCGGGAGCGGCCGGGCGCCGACGCGGTGGACGGGTGCCCCGGCGGGGGAGGGGTGACGGGCCCGCCGGGCGGGCCGGGGGCCGTACGGCACCCCGGGCGCGCGGCCCCTCGTGGCGTTCTGTACTTTTGGGACCGTGGACAAGAAGAACGCCCTGCGCGCCGGCGCCCTGGCCGCCGGTACGACGCTGATGATGCTGCTCATGTCGTCCCCTGCGCTCGCGCTCACGCGTGACGACGGCGACGACCCGGGTCCGGGTCTGAGCGTGATCGAGACGGTGACCCAGTTCGTCCTGGCCCCGACCGTGCTGTTCCTGGTCATCGCCGGGCTGGTGATGGTCCTGGACAAGTCGCACAAGCAGAAGGACACCACCAGCTCCAACATCCAGACCAAGGCCGACGCCAAGGTCTGACGCGAGGCTCTTCGAGTCCGCCGCGCGCTTCCCGAGGGCGCCGGCCCCGTCGTACGTACGCGCATCCGCCGTACGGGACGAGGCCGGCGCCCTCGGTGTGTTCACCGGCGGGCGACTTTCACACCTTCGGGTAGGGCGCCGTCAGATAGCGCTGCACCGTGGGCGCCAGCCAGGCCACGAGTTCCTCGGGGGCCAGTGCCACCGTGGGCGGGAACCGCAGGACATACCGCGTGAGCGCGAGCCCCAGCAACTGTGACGACACCAGCGCCGCCCGGGCCGCCGCCTGCTCGGGGTCGGGGCACATCCGGCGGGCGAGCGGCAGCAGTTGGTCCCCGAAGACGCCCCGCATGCGTTCGGCCCCGGCCTGGTTGGTCGCGCCGACCCTGAGGAGGGCGGTGAGGACCTCGTTCTCCTCCCACATGGCCAGGAAGTGCGTCACGAGCGCGCGGCCGGCGTCGTCCCGGTTCAGGGACGCCGGGTCCGGCAGCCGCAGGTCGATGGCGACGGCCGCCGCGAACAGACCCTCCTTGTTGCCGTAGTAGCGCATCACCATCGAGGGGTCGATGTTCGCGTCCCTGGCGATGGCGCGGATGGTGGCGCGTTCGTAGCCGTCGGCCGCGAAGCGCTCGCGGGCCGCGTCGAGGATCGCCGTGCGGGTGGCCTGGGAGCGGCGCGACGGGGCGGGGGCCTTGCCTTCTGTCATGTCGACCAATGTAGGCCAACGCGCGTGGGCCAACAAACGTGTGCCAACAAGTGTAGGCCAACGAGTGCGTGCCAACGAGTGTGCGCCAACGAGTGTGTGCCGCCAGGCATGCGCCGACAAACGCGTGCCAACAAGTGTAGGCCAACAAGTGTTGACTTGATCCCCGGCTCGCCCCTACGCTTGCCAACAGACGTTGACCAACGAATGTTGGCACCCACAGGAGGCGAGGCCGTCATGACCGGCACCGAGACCACGACCGGCACCGACACGGACACCACGATCGACACCGCCACGAACGCCGCTGCGAACACTCCTGCGGACACGGACACGGACACGGAGCCCGCCTCCCCCCACCCCCGCCCCCACGTCCACCCCGTCATCGTCGTCGGCTCCGGTCCCACCGGCCTCCTGCTCGCCGGTGACCTCGCCGCCGCCGGCGTCCCCGTCACCCTCGTCGAGAAGCGCCCCCGCAAGATCAGCAACCTCTCCCGTGCCTTCGGCGTGCACGCCCGCACCCTGGAACAACTCGACGCCCGAG
Organism: Streptomyces sp. NPDC007808; assembly: GCF_042868655.1. Lineage (NCBI taxonomy): Bacteria > Bacillati > Actinomycetota > Actinomycetes > Kitasatosporales > Streptomycetaceae > Streptomyces > Streptomyces sp. NPDC007808. The sequence continues at coordinate 816,578 of NZ_JBIAEQ010000002.1, read as the reverse complement.
GCCTCGCCGACCGGCTGCTCGCCACCGGCAGCACCCTCACCGAACTGCGGCTGTTCCGCCGGCTCTCGCTCGACCTGGGCACCCTGCCGTCCCGCTTCCCGTACCTGCTGATCACCCCGCAGTACGAGGTCGAGCGGCTGCTGGAGGAGCGGGCGCGGGAGGCCGGTGTCGAGTTCCTGTACGAGAGCGAGGTCGTGGGGCTGCGGCAGGACGACAGCGGGGTCGATCTCGGCATCCGCGGCGCGGACGGGGCGGTCGTCACCCGCCGGGCGCTCTACGTCGTCGGGGCGGACGGCCACCGCAGCGCCGTACGCCGGGCGCTCGGCCTGCCCTTCCCCGGTGTCTCCGTCATCCGGTCCCTCCTCCTGGCGGACGTCCGCCTCGCCGACCGGCCGGACAGCGTGCTCACCGTCAACGGCACGGGCGACGCCTTCGCCATGATCGCGTCCTTCGGCGACGGCTGGTACCGCGTCATGGGCTGGAACCGCCGCAACGAGGTCCCCGACGACGCCCCGCTCGACCTCGACGAGGTCAGGGAGGTCACCCGTCGTGCCCTGGGCACCGACTTCGGGATGCACGACGCCCGCTGGCTCTCCCGCTTCCACAGCGACGAGCGGCAGGTCCCCGAGTACCGGGTCGGGCGGGTCTTCCTGGCCGGCGACGCCGCGCACGTGCACTCACCGGCCGGCGGTCAGGGCATGAACACCGGCCTGCAGGACGCGGCGAACCTCGGCTGGAAGCTCGTCGCGGCGGTCGAGGGGCGGGCGCCCGAGGGGTTGCTGGACACCTACCAGGCCGAGCGGCACCCGGTCGGCAGGGCCGTGCTGCGCAGCAGTGGCGGACTGGTCCGGCTGGCCCGGGCGCAGAGCCCGGCGCTGCGTGCCGTGCGGGCCCTCGTCTCCGGTGTCCTCGGCGCGCTCCCGCCCGCCCGGGCGAGGGCTCTGGCCCAGATCTCGGGCATCGGCTACCGCTACCCCGCTCCGCGCGGCTCCCACCGCCTCGTCGGCAGGCGCGCGCCCGACGTCGCCCTGAAGAGCGGTCGCCTCTACGAGGCGCTGCGCGGCGGACGGTTCGTGCTGATCCAGCCGGCGGCTTCGGCGGCGCATGACGGGAGGGGTGCCCGCGAGGGCCGGCTCACCGTGGAGCGCTGGGCGAGCGAGAGCCGTACGACTGTGCTGGTGCGGCCCGACGGGTATGTGGCCTGGGCGGCGCAGGGCGCGGACGCGGCCGACGTCGAGCGCGCGGTCGCCGCTCACGTCGGGTGAGCGCAACCCGCTCCCGGGCCCGTCACCGCACGTGTGCCGCTGCGTTCCCGGCCCTCACCGGGACTCGTGCGTCCCCGCGAGCAACTCCCTGAGCAGGTCGGCCAGTTGGCCGGCCTGTTCGTCGTCCAGGACGGACAGGGCCTCCGTCTGGACGGCGAGTCCGGCGGTGACCGCCTCGTCGACGAGGGTCAGCCCCTCCGCGGTGAGGGTGACGTTCAGGCCCCGGCGGTCGTGCGGGTCGGGGGAGCGGCGCAGGAGCCCCGCTCGCTCCAGCTTGTCGAGGCGGCCGGTCATACCGCCCGTGGTGAGCATCAGCGTCGCCGAGAGCCGGCGGGGCGGGAGTGTGTACGGCTCGCCGGAGCGACGCAGGGTGGCCAGGACGTCGAACTCGCCCCGTGAGATCCCGAACCGGGCGTACGCCGAGTCCATCCGGGCGCCCATCGTGTGCGTGAGGCGGTAGATCCGCCCGAAGACCTCCATCGCGGTCGTGTCGAGGTCGGGCCGCACCTGCGCCCACTGGTCGATGATCGCGTCGACGGCGTCCTTGCGTCGGGGCGGGGGTGCACTCATGACCCCGAGTATCGGGCGAAGAACGGTCAGCCGCAAGAAAGTAGCGCGGAAGTAGCTTGACGGAAAGTTGCTTAGCGCTAAGCTACTTTTCTGCTGACCGATTTCCCGGGTATCTGTCGAAGGGTGCCGACCCATGGCCGCCAACCGCGCCGCCCTCATACTCCTCACCGCCCTCGCCCCCGTCTCCTGGGGCACGACCTACGCCGTCACCACCGAGTTCCTCCCCGCCGACCGCCCCCTGTTCACCGGTCTGATGCGCGCACTCCCGGCCGGTCTGCTGCTGCTCGCCCTCGCCCGGGTGCTGCCGCGCGGCGCCTGGTGGTGGAAGTCGGCGGTCCTGGGCGCGCTGAACATCGGGGCCTTCTTCCCGCTGCTGTTCCTGTCCGCGTACCGGCTGCCCGGCGGTATGGCGGCCGTGGTCGGCTCGGTCGGCCCGCTGTTCGTCGTGGGCCTCTCCGCGCTGCTGCTGGGGCAGCGGCCGACGGTCCGGAACGTCCTCACCGGTGTCGTGGCGGCGTTCGGTGTCAGCCTGGTGGTCCTGAAGGCGGCCGGCGCGCTCGACGCCCTCGGCCTGCTGGCCGCCCTCGCCGCCACGGCGGCCATGTCCGCCGGCACCGTCCTGACCAAACGGTGGGGGCGCCCGGACGGCGTCGGTCCGCTCGCCCTCACCGGCTGGCAGCTCACCGCGGGCGGCCTGCTCATCGCCCCCCTCGCCCTGCTGGTCGAGGGTGCTCCCCCCGCGCTCGACGGCCGGGCCGTCGGCGGTTACCTGTACCTGGCGCTGGCGAACACCGCGGTGGCGTACTGGCTGTGGTTCCGCGGCATCGGCCGCCTCAGCGCCACCCAGGTCACCTTCCTCGGCCCGCTGTCCCCGCTGACCGCCGCGGTGGTCGGCTGGGCGGCGCTGGGCCAGGCGCTGACCCCGGTCCAACTGGCCGGCATGGCTCTCGCGTTCGGGGCGACCGTCGTCGGGCAGCTCGGGGCCGCGGGCGGCGGTGCGGGCAAGGGGGTTTTCGGCGGCCGACCGTTCGGCACCGCCGGAGCGAGCCGTCGGGAAGAGCCGAGGGACGTGACGGGTGCGGCGCTGCGCCGGTAGACCGAGCCGTTCAGGTCCGCCGCCCACGCGGACGTACGAGGCGGCCTGATACGACATCAGGGGGCGCCCGGTGCAGACCGGGCGCCCCCTGTGGCGTACGTACCGCTGCGGCTACGCCTGCTGCGCCTGCTGCGCCGCGGCCGCGTCGGCCGCCTGGGCCTTCAGGGCGCGTTCCACGCCCGCGCGGGACTCCGAGACCAGACGGCGCAGGGCCGCGTTCGGCTCGGCCGAGGCCAGCCAGGTGTCCGTCTTGGCCAGGGTCTCCTCGGAGACCTGGAGGGCCGGGTACAGGCCGACCGCGATCTGCTGGGCGATCTCGTGGGAGCGGGACTCCCAGATGTCCTTGACCACCTCGAAGAACGCGTCCGTGTACGGCGCCAGGAGCTCGCGCTGGTCGGTCTGGACGAAGCCCCCGATCACCGCTTCCTGGAGGGCGTTCGGCAGCTTGTCGGAGTCGATGACCGACGACCAGGCCTCCGCCTTGGCCTCGGCGGTCGGGCGGGCCGCACGGGCCGTCGCGGCGTGCCGCTCGCCGGCCGCCGTCCGGTCCCGCTCGTACTCGCCGGTGATCTCCGCCTCGTCGAAGCGACCCACGGCCGCGAGCCGCTGGACCAACGCCCAGCGCAGCTCGGTGTCGACGGCCAGGCCCTCGATCGTCGTGGAGCCGTCCAGCAGGCCCTCCAGCAGGTCCAGCTGCTCCGGGGTGCGGGCCGTCGCCGTGAACGCCCGCGCCCACGCCAGCTGGTGGTCGCTGCCCGGCTCGGCGGCGCGCAGATGGGCCAGCGTGGCGTCCGTCCAGCGGGTCAGCAGGCTCTCGCGGGCGGCCGGGGCGGCGTACAGCTCGATCGCCAGCTTGACCTGGCGCTGGAGCGACTGCACGACGCCGATGTCGGACTCCTTGCCGATGCCCGACAGGACCAGGGAGAGGTAGTCGCGGGTGGCGAGTTCCCCGTCCCGCGTCATGTCCCAGGACGACGCCCAGCACAGGGCCCGCGGGAGGGAGGCCTCGAAGTCACCCAGATGCTCCGTGACGAAGGCGAGGGACTGCTCGTCCAGGCGGACCTTCGCGTACGACAGGTCGTCGTCGTTGAGCAGGATCACGTCCGGGCGGCGCTTGCCCGCCAGCTGCGGTACGGCGGTCAGCTCGCCGTCCACGTCCAGCTCGATGCGCTCGTCGCGCACCAGCTTGCCCGAGGCGTCGTCCAGGTTGTAGACGCCCACCGCGATGCGGTGCGGACGCAGCGTCGACTCACCCTGCGCGCCGGTGGGCAGCGCCGGTGCCTCCTGGCGGATCGCGAAGGACGTGATCACGCCGGCGGCGTCCGTCTCGATCTCCGGGCGCAGGACGTTGATGCCGGCCGTCTCCAGCCACTTCTTCGACCAGGCCTTCAGGTCGCGGCCGGAGGTCTCCTCCAGTGCGCCCAGCAGGTCGGACAGCCGCGTGTTGCCGAAGGCGTGGCGCTTGAAGTACGCCTGGACGCCGGTGAAGAACTCGTCCTCGCCGACGTAGGCGACGAGCTGCTTGAGGACGGAGGCGCCCTTGGCGTACGTGATGCCGTCGAAGTTGACGAGGACGTCGTCCAGGTCGCGGATCTCGGCCATGATCGGGTGCGTGGACGGCAGCTGGTCCTGCCGGTACGCCCAGGTCTTCATGGAGTTGGCGAAAGTGGTCCACGAGTGCGGCCAGCGCGACTCGGGGTGGGCCGCCTGGCAGGCGATGGAGGTGTACGTGGCGAACGACTCGTTCAGCCACAGGTCGTTCCACCACTCCATGGTGACCAGGTCGCCGAACCACATGTGGGCCAGCTCGTGCAGGATGGTCTCGGCCCGCGTCTCGTACGCGGCGTCGGTGACCTTCGAACGGAAGACGTACTGGTCCCGGATGGTCACCGCGCCCGCGTTCTCCATCGCGCCCGCGTTGAACTCCGGCACGAACAGCTGGTCGTACTTCGTGAACGGGTACGCGTAGTCGAACTTCTCCTGGAACCACTCGAAGCCCTGCCGGGTCACCTCGAAGATGGCGTCCGAGTCGAGGTACTCCGCGAGGGAGGGCCGGCAGTAGATGCCGAGCGGGACCGACCGGCCGTCCTTCTCGTAGACGCTGTGCACCGAGTGGTACGGGCCGACGATGAGCGCCGTGACGTACGTCGAGATGCGCGGCGTCGGCTCGAAGGACCAGACGTTGTCCGTCGGCTCCGGCGTGGGCGAGTTGGAAACGACGGTCCAGCCCTCGGGGGCCTTCACGGTGAACTGGAAGGTGGCCTTCAGGTCCGGCTGCTCGAAGGACGCGAAGACGCGGCGGGCGTCCGGGACCTCGAACTGGGTGTAGAGGTAGGCCTGCTGGTCGACCGGGTCGACGAAGCGGTGCAGGCCCTCGCCGGTGTTGGTGTACGCGCAGTCGGCGACGACCCGCAGCACGTTGCGGCCCTGGAGCAGGCCGGGCAGTGCGATCCGGGAGTCCTTGAAGACCTCGGCCGCGTCGAGCTGGTCGCCGTTGAGGGTCACCTCGTGAACGGTCGGGGCCACGAGGTCGATGAAGGAGTCGGCGCCGTTCTCCGCGACGTCGAAGCGCACGGTGGTGACGGACCGGTAGGTCCCGCCCTCCTGCGCGCCGGAGAGGTCGAGATCGATCTCATACGAGTCAACGGTGAGCAGCTTCGCCCGCTGCTGCGCCTCGTCGCGAGTCAGGTTTGTGCCAGGCACGCGGTCATCTCCTCGATATGTGTGGGTTCGGTCATCCTTCCACGGGACATCGGGATCAGGCGACGAGTGGGGCTTCGCACGGGGATGTGAGGGCAACTCATGGGGATACCCCTCTACCGGGGCGGGACGCGACGTCCGGATCCCGCCGGCGATCCGGGCCCGCGGGCGCGAGTGTGGGGGCCATGACGACGTACACCGCACGCCCCATCACACCATCGGCCCTGAGGGAACTGCGCACCGCCGACGACGCGGGCCGCCCCCTGTCCCCGTTCACCGACGAGGAGGGCGGGGCGCCGCTGAGGTGCTGCCTGCGCTCGAGCGGCCCGGGAGAGCGGATCGCGCTCGTGTCCTACGCACCCCTGCGCCGCTGGGCGGCCGGGACCGGTGCGGATCCCGGTGCCTACGACGAACAGGGCCCCGTCTTCGTCCACGCCGAGGACTGCGCGGGGCCGGACGGAGACGGCCGCCCCTTCGCGAGCGCCCACCGGATCGTCCGCCGCTATTGCGCCGACGGACACATCCTGGGCGGACAGCTCGTCGATGCCGCCGACGACCAAGCCCTCCGGAACGCGTTCGACGACCCGGCCGTGGCGCTCGTCCACGTCCGGGCCGTCGAGTACGGATGCTTCCTCTACGAGGTCCGCAGGGCCTGAGGGGGTGTGGCCTAGCCCTTCAGCTCCGCCGCCACCAGCTCCGCGATCTGCACGGCGTTCAGCGCCGCGCCCTTGCGGAGGTTGTCGTTGGAGAGGAACAGGGCGAGGCCGTGCTCGACCGTCTCGTCGGTGCGGATGCGGCCGACGTACGACGGGTCCTGGCCGGCCGCCTGCAGCGGGGTCGGGACGTCGGTGAGCGCCACGCCGGGCGCACCGGCCAGCAGCTCCTTGGCGCGCTCCACGCTGATCGGACGGGCGAAGCGGGCGTTGACCTGGAGGGAGTGGCCGGAGAAGACCGGAACGCGCACACAGGTGCCCGAGACCTTCAGCTCGGGGATCTCCAGGATCTTGCGGGACTCGTGGCGGAGCTTCTGCTCCTCGTCGGTCTCGTTCAGACCGTCGTCGACGATCGAGCCGGCCATCGGCAGGACGTTGTACGCGATCGGCGCGACGTACTTGTTCGGCGCGGGGAACTCCGCCGCCGAGCCGTCGTGGGTCAGCTTGGGCGCGTCGTCGCCGACCTTCTTGACCTGCTCGAACAGTTCGTCGACGCCCGCCAGACCCGAGCCCGACACGGCCTGGTAGGTGGCGACGACCAGCGCCTGCAGGCCGGCCTCGGCGTGCAGCGGCTTCAGCACCGGCATCGCGGCCATCGTCGTGCAGTTCGGGTTGGCGATGATGCCCTTGGGGCGGTCGGCGATCGCGTGCGGGTTCACCTCGGAGACGACCAGCGGGACCTCGGGGTCGCGGCGCCAGGCCGAGGAGTTGTCGATCACCACGGCGCCCTGCGCGGCGACCTTCGGGGCCAGGGCCTTCGAGGTCGAGCCGCCCGCCGAGAACAGCACGATGTCCAGGCCGCTGTAGTCGGCCGTGGCCGCGTCCTCCACGGTCACGCCGTCCAGGACCGTCCCCGCCGAGCGGGCCGAGGCGAACAGGCGCAGATCGGTGACCGGGAAGTCGCGCTCCGTGAGGATCCTGCGCATGACCGTGCCGACCTGACCGGTGGCTCCGACGATTCCGACCCTCACGGCGACTCCTTCTACGTGGCTTGTCTGTGTCTGCTGCATGGCCGAGGCATTTCCATCATGCGGTGCGCCTCGGTCCACCTGTCCAATTGTTTGACCGGGATGCTCGAACAATGGGACGCGACGGACCACGACCCGGGCTCCGCTTCTGCGGCTCCAACCAGGTCTGAGCTGGAGAAATTCCCCTTACGGCGGCCTCGCACCGCAAGCTCACCTGCCCATCCGGCTTCGGGCTACGCGAGTGTGTGACGTACGCCTCGGCCTGCCCCGCGACATTTCCGTGCCTTCCGCCGAACGTTTCCGCCCCTGCCCGCGTCACAGTCACAACACGGCGAGGGGAGGGGTGGCTGTGCTGCGCAGAAAGGCCCGCCGCGGCCAGGGGGGCGGGGTCGTCCGGGACGTCCTGGACGATCCGCTGGACGCGGCCCAGGAACGCCGGGTGCGAGCGGTGCTCGCGCTGGGCGGAGTGCCGCAGGCGGACCTGCCGGACGGGGTGCAGCAGGTCCGTCTGCGGCTGCTGGAGCGGGCCGCGAGCGGTCGCGAGGCGCCGCGGGACGTGTCCGCGTGGGCGGCCGTCGTCGCCTCCAATCTCGCCATGGACTGGCACCGGGCCAAGAAGCGCCAGGAGCGGCTCGGCGAGCGGCTCGCCGCCCTGCGCGAGCCCGCACACCCCTCCGGCGAGGACACCAGCCTGCTGTCCCTCGCCGTCGCCCAGGGCCTGGACGAACTGCCCGACGCCCAGCGTCAGGTCCTCGTCCTGCGGTTCTACGCCGACCTGCCGGTGCGCGGGATCGCCGAGGAGCTCGGCATCCCCGAGGGCACGGTCAAGAGCAGGCTGCACACGGCGGTACGGGCCCTGCGTGCCCGCCTGCACGAGGACGAGGTGGTGTGACGTGACCGCCGAGAACGAAGGCCGTACGGGCCACGACGGCTACGAAGGCCGCACGGGCCGCGACGGCCGAGACGGCTACGACGGCCGGACGGGCCGCGACGGCTCAGACGGCCGGACCGGTGTCGACGCGCTGATGGCCGCGATCACCGGCGAACCGCTGCCGGACGAGGCCCGCGCGGACGCCGCCCTGATGGCCGAGCACCGGTCGGCCACCGCCGATCTGGCGCTGCTGCGAGCGCAGCTGGAGATCATCGGGACCGCGCTCACCGCGGCCCCGGACCCGGCCCGGGAGCCGGAACCCGAACCTGTGCCCGCCCGGCCGCGACCGTCCTCCCGCGCCCGGCGTCGTGCGTTCACCCTCGCCTTCGGCACCCTCGCGGTGGCCGCCGTCGCCTCCGTGGTGACCGGCCTGGGCTGGCTGCTGTCGCAGGCCGGGGACGGCGGTGGCATGGCCTCGGGGAGCAGCGCCGACGAGGCGAGCAGCAAGCAGGCCGAGGCCGCCTTCGGCACCCCCCGCTACCTCGCCTGCGCCCGTCTGGTCGCCGAGGGCGACGTCACCGCCGTGGTGCCGGTGCCGGGGACGGCACAGGAGCGGATCACCCTGAGCGTGACCCGCTCCTACTGGCCGGAGAAGCCGGAGAAGCCGGAGAAGTCACAGAAGCCGGGGAAGGGCCATGACGAGGTGACCTTCCTGATGGAGGAGGACGCCGTCGGCGAGGGCGAGCACATCCTGGTCGGCATCCCCAGGCACGCGGCGGCCCCGGACTTCTGGGCCGTCGGGGAGCGGGACATCGCCCCCGAACGGGCGTGGATCGCCGCCGGGCTTCCCGAGGCGCGCAACCTCACCTGCGCATGACGAGGGGCGGGCGCCCGAACGGACGCCCGCCCCCTTGCCGTTCAACGGACTACGGCGTGACCTTCTCGATCTTCACGTTGCCCAGACCCGCGACCGTGCCGCGCGCGTTGAGCAGCCGGACCTGCCCGAAGAACTCACGGCCTTCCGGAGCGGCCGCGAGCGCGGTGACGCTGCCGGAGACGGCGGCCGAGTCGCCCGTACCGAGCTTCACCGGCGCCGACTCGTCGACCCGGACGGTGCCGAGCGCGGCCGAGTAGAACACGTCCAGGTAGTCGTACGCGGTCGAGCCTCCTGGCACCGCGTAGCCGACGACCTCGATGCGGTACTTCCCGGCCGCCGGCTTGGCGATCGAGACCGACTCCTCCGAGTCACCGTCGGCGGAGCTGCCCACCTGGGTGCCGGCCGCGTCGTAGACGACCAGGTCCAGGTCGGCGGCGGCGTCGGAGACGTTGCCGATGGTGACGTCGAGGGACGTGGCGCCCTCGGGCACGTCGACCGTGGTGGTCTGCGTGGCGCCCTCGGCGATCGTCGGACGCGTCGTCTTCGACGAGCCGAGCGGGCCGCCGGCCAGCTTGCCGTCGAGCGCGGCGTACTTGTTCGTCACCTTCCAGGAGGCGGTGGCCGGCGTGCCGACCTTGGCCTCGGGGACGGTCACGGTCTCCGGGTCGAAGGCCGCGCCGAGGACGGTGACGTCCAGCTTGTACGGGTTGTCGAGCAGCGGCGACGTACGGCGCGACTCGACCTCGATCTCCCAGACGCCGGGCTGCGGGTCGGCGTAGGAACGCACGTCCGGCTTGCAGCCGTTGCCGTCGTTGTAGTTGTTGTAGCAGTTCGGCGTGCCGGTCGGGTCGGACGGGGTGCCGTACGGGTGGATGGCGATGAACCGGGTCTGGCTCTTGTCCTTCAGCCCGCCGATCGCGACCTCGAGCGACTTGGCGCCCTCGGGCACGGTCACGAAGTAGTGCTTGGTGCTGTTGCGCTGCACCGAACCGGACGCCGAGTACGTGTACTTCAGCGGCGCGGCGACCACGACCGTGTTGAGGACCTGCTTGTCGATGCCCTCGGTGCGCGGGTCGTCGACCTCCAGGATGGCGCTCTTGATGCCGGCCGAGGACGGCTTGGCGGCGACCTGGACGGTGACCGGCTTGTTCAGGCCGAGCTTGATCTCGTCGGAGCCGACGATCCGGAAGGTGTCACCGGCGTTGTTCTCGAAGTGCAGCTCGTGACGGATCGCCCGGTCCGCACCTGAGGTACGGGTGATGGTGACGTCGTACGTCTTCTTCTGGCCGACCTTCAGGCCGCCCTCGCGGTCGTAGACGCCCGTGCCGAAGCCCGGCGTCTTCAGGAACTGGTCGATCGCGGTGTCCACCGGCGCCTTGACCGTGTACTCGTGGGCGGTGGCGCCGTCACGGATGGCGTCCCAGGCGTCCTCGACGTTGATGAGGCCCGCACCCTCCTCGTACGCCTGGACACCCTTGATGTGGTCGGCGGTCGAGGTCAGCGCGGTGCGCAGCTTCGCCGGGGTGAGGTCGATGCTCTTCTGCTTCGCGGCGCTCAGCAGCAGCGCGGCCGCGCCCGCGGCCTGCGGGGAGGCCATCGAGGTGCCCTGGAGCATGCCGTAGCCGGCCGGCAGCGAGTAGCCCGCCTCGGCGACCGGGGCGCCCGGCAGCCAGGTCTGGATGGTGTTGATCGCGGCACCCGGGGCCGACAGGGTCGGGGTGAAGCCGCCGTCCTCACGCGGGCCGCGCGAGGAGAACGGCATCATCGCGTACTTCTTCTCCACGACCGAGCCGTAGTTGGCGGCCCAGGTCTCCTTGGAGACGGTCGCGCCGACCGAGATGACCTTGCTGGACAGGGCCGGGTCGCCGATGGTGTTGGCGCCGGGGCCGGAGTTGCCCGCCGAGATCACCAGCTGCACGCCGTAGGTGTCGATGAGGCGCGTGTACAGCTCCGAGCGCGCGTTGTTGCCGTCGTTCAGCGCCGGAAGCCCGCCGATGGACATGTTGACGATGTCGACGCCGCGGTTGACGACGAGGTCGATCATGCCCTCGGTGAGCGCGACGTTGGTGCAGCCGCCGGTCCAGGTGCAGGCACGGGAGGCGACGAGCTTGGCGCCGGGCGCCGCGCCGTTCATCTCGCCGCCGAACAGGCCGTTGGCGGCGGTGATGCCGGCGACGTGCGTGCCGTGCTCGGACTCGATGACGCCGATGTTGACGAAGTCGGCCTTCTTGCCGACCCAGGTCCCGCCCAGCGGGTCCATCGGCACGTCCTTGCGGATCTGCACGACGAACGGCTGGCGCTCGGCGACGTCGGTGGACGGGTCGTCGGTGCCGAACCACCCGATCTGGAAGCCGTCCTTGTACGGCTTCATCGGGGTGTCGTCACCGAAGTCGTTGTTGTTGTTGAGGTCGACCCGGACGGTGCCGTTCGCGGCGTCGTACAGGACGCCCCAGGAGTCGGTCTTGTCGCCGTCGCGGTTGGCGTCGCCCGCCGCGTCGCCGCCGGTGGTGTACGACTCCAGGAAGGTGCTGACCTGGTAGGAACCGGCCGGCGCGGTCCAGGTCTTGCCGCCGTAGGTGAAGGTGGGCCCGGAGACGGAGGTCACCATCGGGCGCCAGGTGCGGTCGTTGTCGACGAGCGGGTCGGTGGCGGTGACCCAGTCGACGATCTTGCGCTCACCGGTCGTGGTCTTCTGCAGCGCGGGGTGGCTGAGGTCGACGCCGGAGTCGAGGATGCCGATGGTGATGCCGCGGCCGTCCGCCTTCGGGTGGTCCTCGACGAAGTCGACGGCGCCGGTCTCGAAGGACGGGTTGTACGGGTTCTCGGCCGGCGTCTTCTTGCCCGGGGCCGGGTAGGACGCCGCGGCGGCCGTCGACGCCTCGGTGTCGACGGCGGGGTCGTCCAGGGGTATCTCCTCGCGCAGGTCGATGCCGTGCACCGAGGAGAGCTTCGTGGCGGCCGCGATGGCCGAGTCGGCCTTGGCGGTGGGCACGGTGGCCCGGACGTAGCCGAGCTTGTCGTAGGTGCGGCCCACAGAGCCGACCGCGTCCAGTTCGTCGGCGACCTTCTCGGTCTGACCGGGCGCGGTCGCGATCATCATCGTGACGTTCTTGTCGCCGTCCGCCTTGGCCTCGGCGAGGAGGTCGGCGTCGCTCGAACCGAGCTTGTCGTGCGCGGACTTGACGCTCGGGTCCGCCGCCGCGGGAACGGCGTCCGCGGCGACGGCCGCGGATATCGGCCCGGCCGCGGAGAGCGCGGCGACGAGACCGGCGGCCACGGCTGTGCGGACCGCGCGTCTCGGACCCGGCTTCGGATCGCGCTGGGGGGTGAGGGTCATCGGCATCCCTTGTTGGTAAAGGAGCATCGGTCGTCCGGTATGCGATCCCGGACGACCGCACAGCCTTACGCAAGGGAAGGATGTTTGGGAAGAGTTGACCGAATCGAAATGGAGAGGTGGGGGAAACCCCCTGTGCATACCGGGCGAGAAGCTGGGAAGGGGGGCAAGCCGCCCGAACGGCACCCATATTCGCCTGCCGACTCGCCGACGGCCGACTAACGTCCCCATGTGCGGAAGAAGTTGAGGGTGGCGGCCTACGCCATATGCGTACGTGACGGACAGCTCCTCCTCGCCCGGTCCCCGGCGCCCCACGGCGGCTTCGAGTGGGTGCTGCCGGGCGGTGGCATGGAGCACGGCGAGGACCCCTACGACACGGTCGTGCGGGAGCTGGAGGAGGAGACCGGCTATCTCGTCGAACCCACCGGCCTGCTCGGCGTCGACTCCTCCCGCCGGGTCTTCCCCGGCCGCTTCGGCAGAGGGGTCGACCACCACGGCGTACGGCTCGTCTACGAGGCCGAGATCACCGGCGGCGACCTGCGCCACGAGGTGAACGGCTCCACGGACATGGCCGCCTGGCACCCCCTCGACGACGTGCCGGGCCTGACCCGGGTCCGGATGGTCGACCTGGGGTTGTCGCTGTGGCGGGAGCGGCCGGCCGTGGGACGGATCCAGAGCCCGGGGCGATAGCTGTGCTACCCCGGAAAATGAACAGGGAGTGACCGTGTCCCGGCCGTTCGAGGAGCGGCCGTGGACGCGGAAGGTAGTCCAAGATCCACGTACGGTGATCGGCGCTGCCCGTTGCGGCCGTGTTCACACGCAGGTCATCCCCGGTGCCAACGATCCCTGGTGAGCGGGACGTTTCGCGGAAGCGAAAGCCCGCGACCACTGCCGACGCGTTCGCACTCGGGGAGATCGCGCATGTCGCGCATACGCTCTGTCGCCAGCTCCGCGCTGGGGATCCACCGTCGAACCCTGCTCGCCGCGACCGGGGCGGTGGCCCTTTCCGCGGGCGTCGGCCACGCCCTGCGGCCCACCGACAGCCAGGCCGCCACGGCCACGGCCACGGGCACCACGAGCGCGGCGGGCGTCGGTGACGCCGCCGAGGCCCCCGTCGGCGCCTCCCGCAGGCTCCCGGTGGCGCTCGCCCCCTACACCCGGGGCACGACCCTCGCCGGCGTCGCCACCCCGGTCGGCGGCTCCGGCTACCGCCGCCTGGGTGACGGCCCCGGCTGGCGGCGGATCGTCCGCGAGGACCTGGCCGCGCCGAAGACGGGGCGCGCGAACCGGCGTACGGCGCTCGCCGCCTTCGTCCAGCTCACCGATCTGCACCTGATCGACGCCCAGCACCCGCTCCGGCTGGAGTACCTGCGCGCCACGGACGTGCACGCCTGGCGGCCGCAGGAGGCGCTGAGCGTGCCGGGAGCGGTGGCGCTCGTCGAGCGGATCAACGCGCTGCGCGGCGGCCCCGTCACCGGCGCCCCGCTGCACTTCGCCATGACCACCGGCGACAACACCGACAACAACTGCAGATCCGAGCTGGAGTGGTTCCTGACGGTGATGAGCGGCGGCCGGGTCACCCCGAACACCGGTGATCGGCGGCAGTACGAGGGCGTCCAGAGCAGTGGCCTGAAGCTCTACTGGCAGGCCGACGACAGCGTCCGCGACGCCGACAAGCAGCTCGGCTTCCCGCACATCGAGGGCTATCTGGCCGCCGCGATACGTGAACTGCGCAGCCCCGGCCTGAACATCCCCTGGTACTCGACGGTCGGCAACCACGACGCGATGCCGCTCGGCACCTACGCCTCGCACGGCGACTCCTACCTGACCGACCTCGCCGTCGGCGGAAGGAAGCTGATGAACGTCTCGGCGGCCGACGCCAAGAAGCTCCAGGACTCCCTCAAGCAGGACAAGGACCCCAGGGGCACGGTCTTCAAGGACTTCCTCAAGGCCCACGCCCGCTCGATGCGCTCGGTCACGCCCGACGAGAGCCGGGCCCCGTTCACGCCCCGGGAGTACCTGCGGGCCCACCTGGACCCGGCGTTCCGGGGCCACGGCCCGGTCGGGCACGGCTACTCGACGGCCAACCTGGACGCGGGCACGCAGTACTACAGCTTCCGCATCGCCGACGACGTCATCGGCATCAGCCTCGACACCACCGACCCGGGCGGGCACTACGAAGGGTCCATCGGGGCGGCGCAGTTCAGGTGGCTGGACAGGACGCTGCGCGACCACAAGGACTCGTACGCGATCATCTTCAGCCATCACACCAGCGAGACGATGGACAACCTCCGCCGCGACCCGGCCCGCCCCGGTGAGCGGCGGGTGGGCGGCACGGAGGTGGTGGAGCTGCTCGCGAGCCACCGCAACGTGCTGGCCTGGGTGAACGGCCACATCCACAAGAACGTCATCACCCCGCGCTCCGGCGCCGCCGGCGGCTCCTTCTGGGAGATCTCCACCGCCTCCCACGTCGACTTCCCGCAACTCGCCCGGATCATCGAGGTGGTGGACAACAAGGACGGCACGCTCTCCCTGTTCACCACCCTGATCGAGTCCTCGGCCCCGCACCGCACGGACTTCACCGACCTCTCCCAGACGGGCCTGGCCGCCCTGTACCGGGAGCTCTCCCTGAACGCCCCCGGCGCGCGCACGACGCTGGCGGGCGACCGGCGGGACCGCAACACCGAACTCGTGCTGAAGAAGGGCTGAAACACGCTCAACTGGCGTTCATCGTCTCAACCTTCGTCCCTCCCGCCCGGTCTCTCCCACCGACCCCGCTCGACGTGAGCGGTGAGAAGGGGGAGAGACATGAGCGTACGTACGAAACGAGCGGCCCTGGTGGCGGGGACCGCTGTGGCGCTGTCCGTGGCCCTCGCGGCCCCCGCGGTGGCGGCACCGCCCGCCGGAGCGGACCACGGGGCGACCCGCAAGGCCATCGAGGCCGCGGTCGGGACCGGAATCCCCGGCGTGACGGTGACGGCGAAGGACGCGAAGGGCACCTGGTCGGCCACGGCGGGGGTCGGCAACCTCAGGACGGGCAAGCCGCGTTCGGCCGACGACCGCTACCGGGTGGGCAGCATCACCAAGACCTTCGTCGCCACGGTGCTGCTCCAGCTGGAGGCGGAGGGCAGGCTGTCGCTGGACGACACGGTGGACAGGTGGCTGCCGGGCGTGGTGGAGGGCAACGGCCACGACGGCAGCCGCGTCACCCTCCGCCAGCTCCTCAACCACACCAGCGGCATCTTCAACTACACGGCGGACGAGGACTTCGGCCGCACCTACTTCCTCAAGGAGGGCTTCTTCGAGCACCGCTACGACACCAGGACGCCCGAACAGCTGGTCGCGGTCGCCATGACCCACAAGCCGGACTTCGAGCCGGGCACGTCCTGGAACTACTCCAACACCAACTACGTCCTGGCCGGCATGGTGATCGAGAAGGTCACGGGCCGCCCGTACGGCACCGAGATCCGCGAGCGCCTCGTCGAACCCCTGAAGCTGAGGGCCACGTCCGTCCCCGGCACCCGTGTGACGGTGCCGCGGCCCAGCAGCCGCGCCTACTCCAAGCTGGCCGAGACGGCGACGGGTCCGACGTACGACGTGACGCGGATCAACCCGTCGCTGGCCTGGGCGGCCGGGGAGATGATCTCCGACTCCAAGGACCTCAACCGCTTCTACACGGCTCTCCTGCGCGGCAGGCTCCTGCCGCGCGAGCAGCTGAACGAGATGACCACGACCATCCGCGTCGACCCGGCCCACTCCTACGGCCTCGGCCTGATGAGTACCGAGCTGAGCTGCGGTGTCACCGTCTGGGGTCACGGCGGCGGCATCCACGGCTCCCTGTCCGAGGCGGTCACGACCCGGGACGGCCGGCACTCCCTCGCCTTCAACTTCAACGGCGACTGGTCGGGGGACACGACGGCGGTGACCGAGGCGGAGTTCTGCGGGAAGGCCACGGCCACCGGGCGTAGCGCGACGCGCGGCCCGGACCTCAGCTGACGGCACGAGGAGGGGCCGCCCGGACCTTCCGGCCGGGCGGCCCCTCCTCTCCCCTCCTGGTGCTGTGCTCCCGGTCCGTCACTACCGGGGCAGCACCACGACGTACGCGGCCGGATCACGGTCCGCCGCCGCCATCAGGGCGGTACGGACCACCGCCGCCTGCTGCTCCATCGACTCCCGCAGCTTCTTCGGGGTGATGTACACGACCGTGATGCCGAGGCGCTCCAGATGCTCGCGCTTGCGGACGTACTCCGACCACAGGGCGTCCTCGTCCTGCCGGTGGCCCTGACGGGGGGCCCGCGTGTCCAGCTCCACCGCGACGGCCTGCTCCGGCCAGTAGGCGTCCAGGCCGCCGAGGTGGGGGCCGCCGGGCAGGCGCAGGTCGACGTTCCAGACGGGGTCGGGCAGGGCGTGGTCGCGGACCATCTCGTACAGGCGGTCCTCCGCGATCGCGCGGCCCTCGGCGAGCAGCGAGTCCACCGCGTCCACCACGTGCGGCCGGGACAGCAGCTTCGCCTGGTTCAACTCCCGTACCACCGAGGCAGGTTCGCAGTGGCCGCCGCGGACGGCCTCGGTCAGCAGCCGGCGTACGGCCCCCGCGTCCGTCAGCTCGGCGACCGCGTCGGCGAGGGCCCGCGGAACCGGTGCCACCGGCAGGCCCGTCACCTGCTCGGGCTGGGGGAGCGCGGGGGTGCGCAGCAGGCGGGCACAGCCCGCGGAGCGCAGCCGGCGCATACGGGGGACCAGGACGTCGATCGTGTCCAGCGCGGTCAGCGGCGGCGTCGCCGCGAAGCCGTGCAGGGTCAGTGCGGCGAGCCCCGTGATCACCGCGTCGGGGTAGCGGGGGGCGGCGTGGCCCTCGCCCGCGTTCGGCTGCGAGGGCACCCCGGACGCCCGTTCCCGCGCCGCGTACATCAGCACCGCGTGCAGGCGCTCCTCGCTGGTCGGCGGGCCGGGGTGGAGCAGGAAGACGCCGGGCAGGAACTGCTGCCAGGGGCCGCCGGGGCGGCAGTGCTCGTTCGTCTCGGAAGGCTGGACACCGTGCGACTTCAGCTGCGCCGCCGTCATGACACGGCGGTGCACCTCGGAGAGGTGGCGCAGCGGGCGGGGGGAGAGCGGGGGGAGCGGGGCGTTGTGGTTCATGCCCCGGAGGTTCCCGCGTCCCGTCCGCCTCCTAACCGCTGTTACACGGTCGTCGACAAATACGGACAACCCAGCACTAAAGGACGGGTGTTCGGATGCCGAGTAGGCACGGAAAACCCCTGGTCCGTTCGGGTTGGACCAGGGGTTACGGCTGCTATTGCCTGAATTCCGTAACGGTCACGGAGGGCCGTGATCGTTGGCCAGAGGTCGTGTGCGGTTGACGCCGCTTTGGACGGCGCGTTCGCCTACGGGGCGCCGTCAGCGGGCGGCGCCCCCACGGCTCACTCGTGCGCCGCGTCGCACGCCTGCCCCCGCAGCCCCCGCGCCAGATCGTCCCGCGCCTCCAGCACCAGCCGCCGCAGCGCCGGGGCCGCGTCCTCGTGGGCCGCGAGCCACGCGTCCGCGGCGTCCAGCGTCGCCTGTGAGTGCTGGAGCGCCGGGAACAGGCCCCGGACCACGTCCATGCCGATCTGGATGGACCGCTCGGACCACACCCGCTCGATGGCCGCGAAGTACTTCTCGGCGTACGGCGCGAGCAGCTCCCGCTGGTTCGACTGCGCAAAGCCCGCGATGGTCGCCTCGACCAGGGCGTTGGACAGCGCGTCCGACTCGACGACCTGCGCCCACGCCTGGGCCTTCACCGCCTCGGACGGCCGGGCGGCGAGGCAGCGCACCTGGTGGCGCCGGCCGGTCGCGGTGTCGTCCCGGGCCAGTTCGGCCGCCAGCGCCGACTCGTCGACCACGCCGTGCGCGGCCAGCGGCTCCAGGAACACCCAGCGCAGCTCCTGGTCGACGTCGAGACCCTCGATGGCGGCCGTACCGTCGAGCAGGCCGGTCAGCAGCTCCAGGCCCGGCTCGTCCGTCACCCGGGCGAAGAACCGCGCCATCGCCAGCTGGTGTTCGCTGCCGTGCTCGGCGGCGTACAGCTGGTCCAGGGTGCCCCGCCTGAGCAGCTCGGCGCCCTGGGCCCGCCACTTCGGCGCCGCGTAGTTCGTCAGCGCCGACTCGGCCCAGGCGTGCAGCATCTGCAGGACGCCGATGTCGGACTCCCGGTGCGCGAACTCCAGCACCAGGCCGATGAACTCGCGCGCCGGCAGCAGCGCGTCCCGCGTCATGTTCCACAGCGCCGACCAGCACAGGGCGCGGGCCAGCGGATCGGTCAGGTCGCCCAGGGCGACACGCAGCGTCGCCAGCGACGTCTCGTCGAAACGGGTCTTGCAGTACGTCAGGTCGTCGTCGTTGACCAGCACCAGCTCCGGCGCCTCGGCGCCCGCCAGCTCCGCCACCACCGTCCGCGGCCCGTCGACGTCCACCTCGGCGCGCGCGTACCGGGCCAGCTCGCCGCCCGCACCGCGCCGGTACAGACCCACGGCCACCCGGTGCGGGCGCAGCTCCGGGTGCGACTCGGCGGCCTCCTGCACCACCGCCAGCTCGCTCACCCTGCCCTCGGGGTCCAGCAGCACCTGCGGCGTCAGCGAGTTCACGCCCGCCGTCTGCAGCCAGGACCGCGCCCAGGCGCTCATGTCCCGGCCGCTGGTCTCCTCCAGCACCGACAGCAGGTCACCGAGGCGCGTGTTGCCGTACGCGTGCCGCTTGAAGTAGCGCCGGGCGCCCTCCAGGAACGCGTCCTGGCCGACGTACGCCACGAGCTGCTTCAGGACGGAGGCGCCCTTGGCGTAGGTGATGCCGTCGAAGTTCAGCTTCGCGTCCTGCAGGTCGCGGATGTCCGCGGTGATCGGGTGCGTGGAGGGCAGCTGGTCGGCGCGGTACGCCCAGGCCTTGCGGCGGTTGGCGAAGGTGATCCAGGCGTCCTTGAAGCGGGTCGCGCCGACGCTCGCGAACGTGCCCATGAAGTCCGCGAAGGACTCCTTCAGCCACAGGTCGTCCCACCACACCATGGTGACCAGGTCGCCGAACCACATGTGCGCCATCTCGTGCAGGATGACGTTCGCCCGGCCCTCGTAGGAGGTGCGGGTCACCTTCCCGCGGAAGATGAACTCCTCGCGGAAGGTGACCATCCCCGGGTTCTCCATCGCGCCGAGGTTGTACTCCGGCACGAACGCCTGGTCGTACTTCCCGAAGGGGTACGGGTAGTCGAAGTGGTCGTGGAAGAAGTCCAGGCCCTGCTTGGTGACCAGGAAGACGTCCTCGGCGTCGAAGTGGGGCGCCAGCGCCTTGCGGCACATCGCGCCCAGGGGGACCTCCAGGGTCGTGCCGTCGTCGAAGGTGCGCGCGTAGGAGTCCGTGACGTAGTGGTACGGGCCCGCCACCACGCAGGTGATGTACGTCGAGATCGGCTTGGTCTCCGCGAACCGCCACGTCCCGTCGGCGAGTTCACCGGCCCCGTTGCTCCACACGGTCCAGCCCTCGGGCGCCCGCACCTCGAAGCGGAAGGGTGCCTTGAGGTCCGGCTGCTCGAAGCCCGCGAAGACACGGCGGGAGTCGGCAGGCTCGTACTGGGTGTACAGGTACACCTCGCCGTCCTCGGGATCGACGAAGCGGTGCAGGCCCTCGCCGGTGCGGGAGTAGGCGCACTGGGCGTCGACGGTCAGCTCGTTGTCGGCGGCCAGGTCCTCCAGGACGATCCGTGAACCGTCGAAGACCTCGCTCGGGTCCAGGTCCTTGCCGTTGAGGGAGACGGCCGTCACGCTCGGCGCGATCAGGTCCGCGAAGCTGGTGGCGCCGGGCTCGGCGCAGCGGAAGCGGATGGTGGTGACCGAGCGGAACGTGCGCGGCGCCTCGCTCCCGGCGTCCCGGTCGCCGACGGCGGAACGCACGTCCAGGGACACGTCGTACCCGTCGACGGACAGCAGGGCGGCCCGCTCTCGGGCCTCGTCACGGGACAGATTCTCACCGGGCACGGGCGGCGCTCCCTCGGGTGGTGTTCAGTATGCGGACGGACGGTCCTGATCCTGCCATGCGCCCTGCCCGCACGGCACCGGGGAATGACATGCCGGGCGGCGGCGTTGCCCCAGACGTTGCGCGGACCCACGCCTGCCTCATGAGGAGAGACATGTCGGAGAAGACCCCCGTCGACTTCTGGTTCGACCCGCTGTGCCCCTGGGCCTGGATGACCTCCCGCTGGGTGCTGGAGGTGGAGAAGGTCCGTGACATCGAGGTGCGGTGGCACATCATGAGCCTGGCCGTGCTGAACGAGGACAAGCTGGACGAACTGCCCGAGGAGTACCGCGAGATGCTCGCCACGCACGCGTGGAAGCCGGTACGCGTGGTGACCGCCGCCTGGCAGAAGCACGGCGACGACGTCCTCGGCCCCCTCTACACCGCGCTCGGCACCCGCTTCCACAACAACGGCGAGGGCCCGACCACCGAGGCCATAGCCGGCGCGCTGGCCGACGCCGGGCTGCCCGCCGATCTGATCGACTACGCCGACCAGGAGGACTTCGAGTTCGACGCCGAGCTGCGCGCCTCCCACAAGGAGGGCATCGGCAAGGTCGGCCAGGAGGTCGGCACGCCGGTCATCGCCGTCCCCGGCGCCGACGGTGAGCAGCTCGCCTTCTTCGGTCCGGTCGTCACCCCCGCCCCCAAGGGCGAGGATGCCGCCAAGCTCTGGGACGGCACCCTCGCCGTGGCCTCCGTGCCGGGCTTCTACGAGATCAAGCGCACCCGGACGAAGGGGCCGGACTTCAGCAACCTGTAGGGGTCACTCCTGGGCGGCGGCCTCCTCCTCGCGGAACCTCTCGGGGAGGAGGCCGCGGTCGTACTTGTTGAGGTGGCGGTAGTACGTCAGACACCCCTTGGCCATGCAGCGCCAGAGGTTGTCCACGTCGTAGCCGTTCCCTCTGTCCGCCCGGATCGCCGCCTTCTCCTCGCCGTTGACGAGCCGGAAGTCCTGCATCGTGCCGCAGGTCGGGCACGACAGCCTGAACGTCCTCATCAACCCCTCCTAGCCATCACCGCCAGATCGGGGAAGTCGGTCACCACCGCGTCGACTCCCAGTGCGTAGTACAGCGCGTACTCCGCGAACGCGTCCCCGAAATCGTTCGCTCCGCTGCCACGCCGGAACCGGGCGGGCAGGAACTGGTTCTCCGCCCGGAAGGTGTACGGCCCGATCCGCAGCCCCGCGGCATGCGCGTCCGCCACGAGGGACGAGGCGGCGACCGACGACTTGTCCGGCCCGATCCAGTCCGCGTACTCGGCGATCCGCGCCAGCCCCGCCGGGGTCATCATGTCCTGGTACGTCGTCGGATCACCGGCCGAGACCAGGTCGTACGGCCCACCCGTGGTCCCCAGCGCCTGCCACAGCGGCACCTTCAGCCGCTCCGCCGCCATCCGCCGCAGGCTCGTCGGCTCGAAGGACTGCACGACGCACTCGCGCGGACCGAGCCGGTTGCGGCGGACGGCGGAGGCCAGCTTCGGCTCCAGCGGCAGGCCGATCGAGCGGAAGTACGTCGGATGCTTGGTCTCGGGGAAGACGGCGATCGTACGGCCGTACGCCCTCGACAGCCGCCGCGCCAGATCCACCACCTCCTGGAAGGTGAGCACCTCCTCGCGCCCGTCGAACACCGTGTTCCGGTTGCGCACCAGCGGCAGCCGCTCCACCGCCCGCAGCGTCTTCAGCTCCGCCAGCGTGAAGTCCTCCGTGAACCAGCCGGTCACCGACCGCCCGTCCACCGTCTTCGTCGTACGGCGCCCCGCGAACTCCGCACGCGCGGCCACGTCCGTGGTCTGCGAGATCTCGTTCTCGTGCCGGACCACCAGCACATGGTCCTTCGTCGGCACCAGGTCCGGTTCTATCCAGTCGGCGCCGGTCTGCACGGCGTACGTGTACGAGGCCGCCGTGTGCTCCGGACGCCAGCCGGCCGCGCCGCGGTGGCCGATGACGAGCGGACGCCGGGCGGGCGCGGGTTGCTCGGCCGCCTGTGCCGGGAGGGCCGTGGCCGCCGGGGCCGCGGCGGCCGCGAGCAGCAGGGAACGACGTCTGAGGTGCATGTGACTCCCTTGTGTCGTCGGGTCGTTCACGCGCGTGCCGTGTGCCGGGCCCGGGCCAGCCGGGCCAGATGGTCCTGGTAGGACCTCGCGTAGTACGCCGCCCGCTCGGCGTCGGGCTCGACGACCGCCGTCGGCTCGGTCCAGGCCGCCGTGTCCAGAGCGAGACCGAACCGCGAGGCCGCCGCCAGCACCGCCCCCCGGGCCCCCACCTCGCCCTCGACGACCCTGAGCGGCCGGCCCAGCACGTCGGCGAGCAGCCGCATCCAGGCGGGGCTGCGCGTGCCGCCGCCGCACACGGCGAGCGAGCCGGTCAGCCCCGCCGCCTCCAGGCAGTGGCGGGCCGCGAAGCCGATGCCCTCGCAGGTCGCGCGGATCAGGTCGGCCTTCGTGGACTCCAGGCAGACCCCGGTGAGCTCGGCGCGCAGCCGGGGCTCGACGAAGGGCGCGCGCTCGCCCGACGGCGCGAAGTACGGCAGCACACGGACACCGTTCGCACCGGGCGGGGTCTCGGCCAGCAGCCCGTCGACCTCCTCGTGCCGGACGCCCGTCGTCGACAGCACCCAGTCCAGCGCCGCCGTGCCGACCATCGCGGGCATCGCACGCAGCCAGTACCCGGGGCGGTCGGTGCTGATGTACAGGCCGGCCGGCTCGCCGGTCAGGTCCAGGTCGGTCGTCGTGACCAGGCTGGCCAGGCAGGTACCGACGATGAGGAGACCGTCGCCGGGGGAGGTCACCCCCGCCCCCAGTGCGCAGGCCGGCAGATCGTACGGGCCGTTCGAGATCCGGGTGCCGGCCGGCAGACCCTCGCCGCGCGTGCGGGCCGTCGCGATCGGGTCGCTGACGGGGGCGAGGAGGCCACGGCGACGGGTCAGGCCCAGCAACTCGACGACCCGGTTGTCGTACGTCCGCGTACGCGGGTCCAGGAACGGCATCGACGCGTCCGAGACGTCGGTGGTCGGACCTGCTCCCGTCAGGCGCTGGAACACCATGTCCTTGCAGTACAGGGCGGCCTTCGCGGCATCCAGCGCCTTCGGCTCGTGACTGTCCAGCCAGGTAAGGAGCGGGCCCGGACAGCCCGGGAACATCGCGCTGCCGGTGCGCCGGAACACCGTCTCGAAGGTGCCGTCGGCCAGCCAGCGGGCGACGAGTTCATGCGCCCGGCCGTCCATCCACGAGGCGGCCGGGCGCACCGGGCGCCCCTCGGCGTCCACCAGCCAGACGCCGTCGCCCTGGCCGGTGAGGCCGGCGAGCTCGACCGGTTCCGGGACGCGGGCGGTCACCTCGGCGAGTACGGCGACGACCGCGCCGTACACCTCGTCCATGTCCTGCTCGACGACCCCGCCGTGCAGGGAGAGGTCCACCGGGCGGGAGGCCACGGCCAGTTCACGGCCGGCGTGGTCGAAGGCGGCGGCCTTCACCGTGGACGTGCCTACATCGATACCGACGTACATTCCCACCCACCTCTTCGGCTCGGTCGACTGTGCGGTGCTTCCTGCGGCTGGGGTGCCGGATCTCTGGCTCTTTCGCCTACGAGGCGCCATATGCCGCGCCCCTTCGGCTCCTTCGCGGCCGGTGTCGTCGGACCAGTGAGGTCGGTGGGCACGCACTCGGCGCGAACGGCGCTCAGGTCAGGGCGTGTGCCAGTGGCTCCCCGCGTGCCCAGCGGCCCACCTCCTCGGCGGCGATGCGTGCCGCCTTCTCCGCCACCGCGCGGGACGCGCCGCCCAGGTGCGGGGTCAGGACGACCCGGTCGGCGAGGGCGTGCAGGCGTGAGTCGCCGGGAAGCGGCTCCCGGACGTACGTGTCCAGGGCCGCTGCCGACACCTGGCCGCTCTCCAGGGCGTCGCACAGGGCTCCCTCGTCCAGGAGCGGGCCGCGCGCCGCGTTCACCACGATCGCGCCGGGCGGCAGCAGGGCCAGCTCCCGGGCGCCGATCAGGCCGTGGGTCTCGGCGGTGAGCCGGGCGTGCAGGGTGATCACCTGTGAGGACCGCAGGAGGTGGTCCAGAGTGGGGACGCGCAGGCCGTGGATCTCGTGGTGGTGGACGTACGGGTCGTAGACCGACACTCGTGCCCCGAAGGCGCACAACACCCTGGCCACGCGGCTGCCCACCGCCCCGTAACCGACCAGCCCGACGGGCAGGTCCTCCAGCTCCAGGCCGCTGTGCTCGTACGTGTAGTAGGTCGCACCCTCCCAACTGCCCTGCCGGGCGAGCAGGTCGTGGGCCTGGGGGATACGGCGCAGGGCGGCCAGCATGAGGCCGACGGTGAACTCGGCGGTGGCGGCGGCGTTGCGGCCGGGGGCGTAGCACACGCGGACGTCGTGCCTCTTGGCCGCGTCCAGGTTGACGTTCACCGGGCCGCCCCGGCAGACGACGACCAGGCGGAGGTCCGGGCAGGCGTCGAGGACGCGTTCCGTCACCGGGCCCATCTGGGTGACCAGCACCCGCGCCCCGGCGAGTGCGCCGATGAGCTCGTCCTCGGCGTCGCTCGCCTCCTTCACCTCGGCCACCGGGCCGAAGGGGTCGAGCGGCCAGCCGAGGGTCAGTTCCCGTACGTCACAGGGGAGTTCCCGGCCGAGTGCCGCGCTGATGAGTGACGGCAGGATGAAGTGGTCGCCGGCGGCCACCACACGCACGCTGTTCCCGCTGGTCATCGAAGGGATTCTCCCGTCTCGGCGTCGAAGACATGGGTGAGGTGGGGGTCGGCGGTGATGTGCACCCGGTCGTCGTGGGCGAGGCGGACCTCGGGGTCGGTGAGGACGACGAGGGAGGGTTCCACGCCCTCCAGGGCGAGGGTGGCGATGCCCGATTCGAGGAGGGGCTCGTGCGCCAGGACGCGGGCGGGGATGCCTTCCTCGCCGCTCAGGCGCAGGTCCTCGGGCCGGACGCCGACCACCACGTCCCGGCCCGCGGCCACCGGCACCGGAAGTGCCACGCGCACGGTGCCGGAGAGGCGGGCGTGGGCGCCGGCTTCCGCGACGCCCCGCACGAGGTTGATCGCCGGTTCGCCGACGAAGTCCGCGACGAAGACGTTGGCCGGGCTGTCGTAGATCTCGTACGGGGTGCCGAGCTGCTGGATGACGCCGTCCTTCATCACGGCGATCCGGTCGGCGAGGGAGAGGGCCTCCTCCTGGTCGTGGGTGACGAGGATGGTCGTATGGCCCAGGTCGCGCTGGATGCGCTTGAGTTCGCGGCGCGTGGTGTCGCGCTGGGCCGCGTCCAGGTGGGAGAGCGGTTCGTCGAGGAGGAGCACGTCGGGTTCGCGGATGAGCGCGCGGGCCAGACTGACCCGTTGCTTCTCGCCGCTGGACAGGCCCGCGGGGCGGGCGTCGAGGACGGCGGTGAGGTCGACGCGCTCGGCGATCTCCCTGACCTTGCGGTCGACGTCACCCCGGTCGGCCCGCTTGCGTGCCTTCAGCCCGAACGCCAGGTTCTGCGCCACCGTCAGCGGCGGATAGAGGGCGTAGTTCTCGAAGGCGACCCCGATGTTGCGCCGCTGGGCCGGACGCCCGGTCACCGAGGTGCCGCCGACCAGGATGTCCCCGCCGGTCACCGTCTCCAGCCCGGCGATCATCCGCAGGGTCGTCGACTTGCCGCAGCCCGAAGGGCCCAGCAGGCCCAGCAGCTCGCCGGAGCGCAGGGCCAGGTCGATGCCGCGCACGGCGTCCACGGCCGGACGGCCCCGCGCACGGTAGGTCTTGCGCAGATCACGTAGCTCCAGCTCGGTCATCGCGGCCCTTCGTCACGGTCGGTGGCTCAGAACCCGTCCGGCCCGATCCGCCGTGGGTCCTGGCGCAGACTTCGTAGGTGACCTTGTGCTCGTCCAGGTCCCGCAGCGCCTGAGCCGACGCCCCGTCGTCGACGAGGAGCAGATCGAAGCGGGAGAGGGGGACCACCCGGTGCAGGGCGACCCGGGCGAGCTTGGTGTGGTCGATCAGCAGGACGTTGCGGGCCGCCGCGTCGAGCATGGCCCGCTTCACCGACACGATGTGCTGCTCCTGGTGGTAGGCGTACCCCCCGCGCACCGCCGACGTCGACGCGAAGCACACGTCCACCCGCAGCTGCTCGATCGCCTCCACGCAGGACACACCGAGGAAGGAGGAGTGCAGCGGATCGTAGTCGCCGCCGAGGGCCATGAGGTGGATGCCGCGCTGGTCGGAGAGGAGATTGATCGCCTCCAGGAAGTTGGTGACGACCGTGAGCGGGGTGACCTCGCCGTGCCGCAGTCTGCGGGCTATCTCCAGGGTGGAGGTGGAGTCGTCCAGCATGATCGCCATACCGGGCTCGATGAGCTTCAGCGCGCGGTCGGCGACGGCGGCCTTCTCCGCGCGCATGGTCTTCAGCCGGTACTGGACGTTGGACTCGAAGACCCCGGAGGGCTGCGCGGTCACGCCGCCGCGGAACTTGCGTACGATGCCCTGCCGTTCGAGCTCGTCGAGGTCCCGGTGGATGGTCATCAGGCTCACCCCGAAGCGTTCGGCCAGGTCGGCGGCGGTCGCCGAGCCGTCGGCGAGCACCTGCTCGGCCATGGCCGCCTGGCGGGCCGCGGGGCCCTGCTGACCGCTGCTGTTGCTGCTGCTCATCGTGCGCTCATCTCGATCCGTCGTCCTGGGGATTTGGCCGGTCGGCCTCGAACAGCAGCAGGTTCTCAGGCCGTACCGACAGCCGTACCGGGTCGTCGGGACGCAGGCCCGCCACGTCGCCGCGCGGGGCGACCAGCGACAGGTGCTGCTCGCCCAGCCGGACGGTGACCTCGACGGACCGGCCGAGCACCTCGGTGACGTAGACCGTGCCGGTGAGTTGGTGACCGGGGCCCTCGCCGAGGGTGAGGTCGCGGGGCCGGACGCCGATCAGCACCTCGGTACCGGGAGCGGCCCCGGCCCTGATCGGCAGCTCGGCCCCGCCGTCCGCCGAGCGGAAACCGCCGTCGGCCGTGACGGCGCCCGGCAGCAGGTTGATCCGGGGGCGCCCGAAGGCCCGCGCGACCTCCGTGTCGTACGGCTCGTACCAGATCTCCTCCCGCGTCCCCGTCTGCACGAGCCGCCCCGCACGGAGCACCCCGATCCGGTCGCCGAGCGCCAGCGCCTCCACGGAGTCGTGGGTGACGTAGAGGGTGGTCGTACGCCGCACCGCCCCGATCGCCTTGAGCTCGGCCCGCATCTGCTGGCGCAGCTTGGCGTCCAGGTGGGAGAGGGGCTCGTCGAGGAGGAACGCGCGGGCGGGGCGGACCAGGACCCGGCCGAGCGCGACGCGCTGACGCTGCCCGTTGGACAGCTGCCCGACCGGACGGTCCAACAGCGCCGAGATACCGAGGAGTTCGGCGATCTCGCCGATCCGCTCGCGGGCCCGCGCGGCCGGCAGGCGGTGGCGCGGGGAGCGCAGGGGCGAGGCGAGGTTGTCGTAGGCCGACTTGTGCGGATAGAGGGCGTAGCTCTCGAAGCACATCGCCACGCCGCGGTCGTACGGCTCGACGCCGCTCATGTCCTTGCCGTCGAGCCGGACCGTGCCCGCGTCGGGCCGTTCGAGTCCGGCGACGGTCTTGAGCGTCGTCGTCTTGCCCGCGCCGGACGGGCCGAGCAGGCAGAAGAACTCGCCCTCGCGGACCTCCAGGTCGAGGTCGTCCAGGGCCGTCGTCCCGCCGTACGCCTTCCTGATGCCGTCGAGCGCGATCACGACTTCACCGCCCCGAACGACAGACCCCGCACCAGATAGCGCTGGATCGTCAGCGCGAGCAGCAGCGGCGGTACGACGGAGACGAGGGCCGCCGCGGCCGTCAGGTTGTACTTGGGTCGGTCGCCGCCGAGGAAGGACAGCGCACCCACGGTCACCGTCTGGGCCTCGTTGGAGGTGAGGATGAGGGGGAAGACGAAGTTGTTCCAGGCGAAGATGAAGGCGAGCAGCGACACCGCCGCCACGCCCGGCTTCACCAGCGGCAGGGCCACCCGTACGAACGCCTGCTTGCGCGTGTAGCCGTCCAGCAGCGCAGCCTGCTCCAGCTCGGGGGTGAGGTCCGCGAAGTACGACCGCATGATCCACACGATCAGGGGGAGGGTGACGAGCTGGAGCACCCACACCATGCCGACGTACGTGTCGAACAGCCCGAGCTTCTGGTACAGCACGAACAGCGGGATGATCACGGTGAGTTCGGGCGCGAACCGGAACGACAGCAGCGTGAACATCAGGTTCTCGGAGCCCTTGAACCGCCAGCGCGCCGAGGCGTACGCGGCCGGCAGCCCCACGAGGAGCGACAGGGCCACCGCGCCCACCGACACGACCAGGCTGTTGACGAAGAACCGCAGGAACGGGATGCCCTCGCTGTCGCCGAGGACCGTGCGGTAGCCGTCGAGGGTGGGGGAGAAGGAGAAGTAGGTGGAGAAGAGTTCGTTCGTCGGCTTCAGGGAGAGGATCACCATCCAGGCGATCGGGAACAGCGCGAAGAGGAAGTAGAGGATGAGGGCGGCGTCGGCCAGCCACCCCAACAGACGCTTGCGCATGGTCATTTCACCTCCGCGGCCTTGCGCTGGATCTTCCCCAGGTGCTTCACCAGCACCATCGCGGCGAGGTACACCACGGCCCACAGCACGATCGTGTAGCTGATCCCGAAGGAGTACCGCTGGAAGCGGATCGCCTCCAGGTACGCCCGGATCTGCAGGACGACGGTCGAGTCACCCGGCCCGCCCTCCGTCAGGGCGTAGATGATGTCGAACACCTTCAGCGAGTCCATGAACCGGAAGATCACCGCGACCAGGACGTACGGCCACAGCATCGGCAGCGTCAGCCGCCGGAAGGTGTACCACCAGCCCGCCCCGTCGACGGCCGCCGCCTCGAAGGGGGAGGTGGGCAGCGACCGCAGTCCGGCCAGGGCGAGGATCGCCACGAACGGGGTGTAGACCCAGACGTCCACGGCGATCGACGACAGCAGGGCGCCGGTCGGGGTGTCGGTCCACTGCACTCCGCCCAGCCCGAAGGGTCTGAGCAGGTGGTTCACCACCCCCACCGACGGCTGGAGCATCAGCTTCCAGATGATGGCCGCGATCACCGGCGCGATCATCAGGGGCAGGATGAGGATCTTCTCCAGCACCCGCCCGACGAGGGTCGACCGGTGCAGCAGCAGAGCGACGGCGACCCCGAGGACGGTCTCGACGGCGGCGGCCCCGACCGCGTACAGCACCGTCACCCACGCCGAGTTCCAGAAGGCCTCCTGCGTGAAGACGGCCTCGTAGTTCTCGAACCGCACCATGTCCGGCTGCGGCTTGCTCGCCGAGAAGTCGAACAGGGTGTAGTACAGGCCGAGGCCGAAGGGGTAGAGGATCCCGCAGGTCAGCAGCAGGGCGGGGACGATCAGGACGTACGGGCGCAGGGCGGGCCGCCATCCCATCGCGCTAGCCCACCTTGTCGGCGAGGTCGCCCGCCAGCCCGTCCAGCACCGACTTCGCGCCCTGGCCGCCGTAGATCTCCTGGAGGGCGGCGGCCCAGCTGGTGGTCGCGTCGAAGAACTGGGCCTGCGGGGTGAACTGGATCTTCGTCTGGTCGACGACGGCCTCGAAGGTCTCGATGAAGCCGGGGAGGTTCCGCATCTTGTCCTTGTAGGCGGCCGCATCGGCGATCGACTTGCGCACCGGGTCGATGTGGTTGTGCGTGACCGCGCTCCTGAGCAGGTGCTCCTTGCCGGTCGCCCACTGCAGGAACAGCCAGGCCGCGCTCTTCTTCTTGCTCTTGGCGTTCATGCCGAGCGACCAGATCCACATGTTGGTGGCGAGGGACCCGTCCGGCCCCTTCGGGCCGGGGTGGAAGGCGATCTTCCCGGAGGCGGGGCTCGCGCCCTCGACCGCCTGGAAGTAGGCGGCCGTGTCCGCGTCGAACAGCATCCCGGCCTTCTTCGCCCCGAGGTCGCTGGAGCACTGGTACCAGGTGTACGACGTCCAGGACGGCGGCCCGCCCTGCTTGACCATGCCGGCCCAGTCCTCGGTGAAGGCGACGGCCTCCGGGGTGTTCATGGCGGGTGTGAGCTTCCCGCCCCGGACCGTGAAGTCCTTCAGGCCGTTGCGGGCGTACATCGTCATGAAGCCGGGGTGGATCGTCGCCCAGCTCCTCGATCCCCGTACGGCGATCCCGTACATGCCGTCGAACCCGGCGCCCGGCGCCTTCCGCTTGATCGTCGCGGCGAGCTCGCGCAGCTCGTCGAAGGACTCGGCGGGCTTGAGGCCGAGCTTCTTGAACACGTCCGTGTTGTAGGCGACGACGTTGGTCTCCCAGCCCCACGGCAGCGCGTACTGTCCGCCCTGCCCGAGCGGCGCGCCCGCCTTCAGGGACCACTGGTCGGCCTGGAGGAGGTTCGGGAAGAAGTCCGCCTGGTCCCATTCGGCGCCGGTGGCCGAGGAGTTGCGCATCCAGGGCCCGAGGTCCTCCAGCCAGCCGGGCGGACCGTACTGCCAGACCATGTACGCGCCCAGCATGAAGACGTCGTACGAGGCGCGACCGCTGGACAGGTCGACGGTGAGCTTGTCGAAGTAGTTGTCCTCGGGGAAGACGTCGTACTCGACCTCGATGCCGGTCTTCTCGGTGAAGGACTTCAGGTCGGCGATCAGCGCGTCCGTGTACGGGTGCTTGTTGAGCAGCGCCTTGACGGTGGTGCCCTTCTCCCGTTTCCAGTCGAAGGAGCCGGTGACGTCGTCGGCGGCCGAGCCGTCGCTCTTGTCGTCGTCACCG
Source organism: Streptomyces sp. NPDC007808 (assembly GCF_042868655.1). NCBI lineage: Bacteria > Bacillati > Actinomycetota > Actinomycetes > Kitasatosporales > Streptomycetaceae > Streptomyces > Streptomyces sp. NPDC007808. The sequence continues at coordinate 785,385 of NZ_JBIAEQ010000002.1, read as the reverse complement.
CCGAACCCGGCCCCGCAGGCCGCGAGCAGCGGGGTCGCGGCGGCCGCGGCGGTCAGGGCGAGGAAGCGGCGGCGGTCGTGCACGTGCTTGTCCATCCGTGACCTCCACGTGGGGGCTCGGTCAGCTGCTCGGGTTCACACGGCGAGTCGACTCGCTAACCGAGGGTGGAACGGCGGAAGTTGGCCGTCAATCCCTCGCGCACGGGAAAATCTCAGTGCAGAGTGAGAAGTTCACGGATCGGATCGCGATGTGCGGGAGGTTCCGGATGGCGGATGAGCGTTCCGAGGACGAGGCATGGCTCGGGATCGACCTGGGCACCCAGAGCGTCCGCGTGCTGCTCGCGGCCCGGGACGGCACGGTCCTCGGCAGCGGCTCGGCCCCGCTGGCCGGGCGGCGGGACGGCGTGCGGCACGAGCAGGACCCGGCGGAGTGGTGGGACGGGCTGTGCGCGGCGTCGCGGGCCGCGCTGAGCGGGCGGGCGAAGGTGCCGGTCGGCGGGCTGGCGGTGTGCGGGACCTCCGGGACCGTGCTGCTGACGGACGGGGCGGGGCGGCCGATGAGCCCCGCGCTGATGTACGACGACGGGCGCGCGACGGCTCAGGCGGCGCGGGCGAGGATGGCGGGGCTCGACGTCCAGGACACCTGGGCGCTGCCGAAGGCACTGTGGCTGACCGAGACCTACGGGCCGGGCCGGATCACCCACCAACCCGACCTGGTCGTCTCCCTCCTCACCGGCGAGCTGCCCCCGGCCGACTCCAGCCACGCCCTGAAGACCGGCTACGACGTGGAGCGCGACGCCTGGCCCGCCATGCTGCCCCGGCTGGGCCTGTCCGACACGGCGATCCCGGACGTCGTACGTCCCGGCACCCGCCTCGGCGAGGTCTGCGCGACCGCCGCCGACGTCACCGGCATCCCCGCGGGGACACCCGTCGTCGCCGGGATGACCGACGGCTGCGCGGCCCAGATCGCCTCCGCCGCCCTGCGGCCCGGCTCCTGGAACTCGGTGCTCGGCACCACGCTGGTCCTCAAGGGCGCGTCCCCGGAGCCCGTCCGTGACCCGACCGGCGTGGTCTACAACCACCGCGCCCCGGACGGCGGTTGGCTGCCCGGCGGCGCCTCCAGCGTGGGCGCGGGCGTGCTCACGGCGGCGTTCGCGGGCGCCGACCCGGCGGCCATGGACGAACTGGCCACCGCGTACGAGCCGTCCGGCGCCATCGCCTACCCCCTGGTGTCGCCCGGCGAGCGCTTCCCGTTCCTCGCCCCCGACGCCTGCGCGCTCGTCCTCGGCGAACCGGAGTCCGAAGCCGACCTGTGGGCCGCGCTGCTGCAGGGCGTCGGCTACGCGGAGCGCCTGTGCCTGGACTACCTGCACCACCTGGGCGCCCCGCTCGACGGGACCCTCACCTTCACGGGCGGGGCCGCGCGCAGCCGGTACTGGAACCAACTGCGCGCCGACATCCTGGGCCGTCCGGCACGGGTGCCGCGGCAGACCGAACCGGCCCTGGGGATGGCCGCGTTGGCGGCATACGGCACGGGTGCGGCACCCCGGCTGGAGGAGGCCGCGGAGGCCATGGTCCGCATCCGCGCGACCGTCGAACCCCGCCCCGGGAACACCGCCCGCTTCGCCGAGCCGTACGCCCGCCTGGTCGACGAACTCACCAGCCGGGGCTGGCTCCCACCCCCGGTCGCGGCGCACGCCCATGCCCGCCTGGACGGGGATACTGCTCAGTGATGAGTACGAGCACCGCGACGACGCTGCTGCTGGCCCGGCACGGGCAGACGGTCTGGCACGCCGAGAACCGCTACGCCGGCGTGAGCGACGTGGCCCTCACCGACACCGGCCGCGCCCAGGCCGAGGCGCTCGGCCGCTGGGCCGCCGCCCACCCGGTCGACGCGGTCTGGACCTCCCCCCTGTCCCGGGCCGTGGTCACCGCCGAGCCGGCCTGCCGTGCCCTCGGCCTCACCCCGCACCGCGAACCCGACCTGCGAGAGTGCGACTTCGGGGTGGTGGAGGGCCGTACGCTCGCGCAGTTCGCGGCGGAGGACCCCGAGGCCGCGCAGGCCTTCCGCGCCGACCCCGTGGCGCACCCCTTCCCGGGTGCGGAGAACCCCGCCGCCGCAGCCCTGCGCGGTGCCGCGGCCCTGCGCCGCATCGCCGCCGCGCATCCCGGCCAACGGGTCCTCGTGGTCGCCCACAACACCCTGTTCCGGCTGGTGCTGTGCACCCTGCTGTCGATCCCGACCGGGGAGTACCGCAGAGTGTTCCCCCGGTTGCGCAACGCAGCGATCAGTGAACTCCTCGTGAGATCCGACGGATCCGCCGCACTCGTCTCCCTCAATGTGCCGTGCGAGCCCGGCCTGCCGTAGCACCATGGGCGCATGACGGAGATCGACACCTCGGTACCGCACTCGGCCCGCATCTGGAACTACTGGCTGGGCGGCAAGGACAACTACCCCGTGGACGAGGTGGCCGGTGACGCCTACACCGCCGTCTTCCCCGGCATCGTCACCATCGCCCGCAGCAGCCGCGCCTTCCTGGGCCGCAGCATCCGGTACCTGGTGGCCGAGGCGGGCGTGCGCCAGTTCCTCGACGTCGGCACCGGCCTGCCCACCGTCGACAACACCCACGAGGTCGCCCAGCGCCTCGCCCCCGAGTCGAGGATCGTCTACGTCGACAACGACCCCCTGGTCCTGACCCACGCCCGCGCTCTGCTCACCTCGACGCCCGAGGGTGCGACGGCGTACGAGGACCTGAGCCTGTACGAGCCGGAGAAGATCCTCCGGGCGGCCTCCCGCACCCTCGACCTGTCCCGCCCCACGGCCCTGATCCTCAGCGGCATCCTCGGGCATGTGGCCGACCACGACCGGGCCCGCGACCTCGTCCGCCGCCTGCTGGCCGGTCTGCCCTCCGGCAGCTATCTGTCGGTCAACGACGGCTCCCGGGGCACCGACCCGACCTATGAGCAGGCCCAGGACGCCTACAACGAGACCGGCGCCGTCCCCTACTTCCTGCGCCCGATCGACCAGATCGCCGCGTACTTCGAGGGTTTGGACCTGGTGGAGCCCGGTGTCGTCTCCGTCCCCCTGTGGCGTCCGGAGCCGGGCGGCACCGAGCCGCGGCCGATCGGCCAGCACGGCGGCCTGGGCCGCAAGCCCTGACCACCGAGCGCCCGGCAACGGGCGAGCCCCCGCGAGTCACGTCCTCGCGGGGGCTTCCCTCATTCCGCCTGCCGCCGTGAAGGGTGAGAAGACGATCACGAGGCAGGACGACCCTGCGGCCAGCTTGTTGCAACTGGATCGCAATAACAAGCTAACAGCAAAAAGCCCCCCGTGTGGATCACACGGGGGGCTTCGTCGTCGGTCGCGGCCGTCAGTTCCTGGAGCGCGCCCTCTGCCACGCGAACCCGGCCGCCGCCAGGACCAGCGTCATCGCACCCGTCGAGTACAGCTGGACGCGGGTGTCCGGCTGCCGGGCCATCAGGACGAAGATCGCCACCATGCCCGCCAGGGCCACCCAGGTCAGCACCGGGAACGCCCACATCCGCACGACGAGCTTCTCCGGTGCCTCGCGCTCCAGGCGGCTGCGCAGACGCAGCTGGGAGACGGCGATGAAGATCCAGACGACGAGGATGACCGCGCCGATCATGTTCAGCAGCCAGGGGAAGACGTCGTCGGGACGCCAGTAGCTCAGCACCACGCACACGAATCCGAAGACCGAGGAGGCGAGGACCGCGACGCGCGGGACGCCGCCCGCCACCCGGCCGAGGGCCTTCGGGCCCTGGCCGCGCTCGACCAGCGAGTAGGCGATGCGCGAGGAGCCGTAGATATTGGCGTTCATGGCGCTCAGCAGGGCGACCAGCACCACGACGTTCATCAGCTGGCCGGCGCCGGGGATGCCGAGGTGGTCCAGGGCGGCGACGTACGGGCCCTTCTCCACGACCTCCTTGGAGTCCCAGGGGACGAGGGTGACGACGACCGCCATCGAGCCGATGTAGAACAGGGCGATGCGCCACATGGCCGTGCGGACCGCGCGGGCCACGCCGCTGACCGGGTTCTCCGACTCGGCCGCCGCGATGGTGACCGTCTCCAGGCCGCCGTAGGCGAAGACCGAGGCGAGCAGGCCGATGATCAGGCCCTCACTGCCGTTCGGCAGGAAACCCCCCTCGCCGGTGAGGTTGGCGGTGCCCGGCGCGTCCGTGCCCGGCAGGAGGCCCGCGATCGCGAGGCCGCCCAGCACCAGGAAGAGGCTGATCGCGCCGACCTTCAGGGCCGCGAACCAGAACTCGAACTCGCCGAAGTTCTTCACCGCGGCCAGGTTCGCGCCGCAGAAGACGACCATGAACAGCGCCACCCACGCCCACTCGGGGGTGTGCGGCAGCCAGGTCGTCACGATCTTCGCGGCGCCGATGCCCTCCAGGCCCACGGCCGTGCACAGCAGCACCCAGAACGACCAGCCGGCCGTGAAGCCCGCCCAGGGTCCGAGAGCCCGCTCTGCGTGCGCGGAGAAGGAGCCCGACGAGGGATGTGCGGCCGACATCTCGCCGAGCATCCGCATCACCAGCATCACCAGGAGGCCGGAGAGGATGTACGCGATGACGATCGACGGGCCGGCGGCGGCGATACCGGCGCCGGAGCCGACGAACAGGCCGGCACCGATGACACCGCCCAGGGCGATCATCGACAGATGGCGCTGCTTGAGGCCGTGGGACAGGGAGGCGCCGTCCGCCTGGGCGGGCGTCTCGGTGGTCGTGTGAGGCATGGGCGCGGTTCGTCCAATGCGTAGAGGGCAAAAAACCCCAACAGTCTGGGCAGCCTCTCCGCTCACAAGGAGAACCTGCCCACTATGCGGACACTCGCCGCACTGTGGGTGACACGTCGATCACGTGGCACCGGGAACGAGGCTGCCGTCCCTTGCCGGTGACGGGCCACGCGAGGGCGCACCGATTGGCGAATCCCTACAGTCGGCATCTCGTCCGGCATGTGAGCCGCACGTCCCTGCCTCAGTGATCGACATCACCCCGTACCCGGTGTAACAGCCATCCTTTGTCCGGAGCCCACCAAGTCCGCGAGCGCCCCTTTGTCGACCACTGACGGTGATCACGGGGTGTGCCCCGGTATAGCGTCACAGCGTCCCGTACTGCCCCTCACCTCGCGGAGTCCCCATGAGCACCGCTGCCGCCGCCCCCGCCCGCACCGGTCAGGTCCTCGCCGACCTGCTCCCGGCCTCCCGCGTCCGCGACCTCGCGCTCGTCGTCGGCGGTGCCGTGCTGACCGGTCTCGCGGCCCAGATCGCGGTGCCCGTGCCCGGCTCCCCGGTGCCGGTGACCGGCCAGACGCTCGCCGTGCTGCTCGTCGGCACGACCCTCGGTGCCGGCCGCGGCTTCCTCTCCCTCGCGCTGTACGCCCTCGCGGGCATCGCCGGTGTGCCGTGGTTCGCGGAGGGCACCTCCGGCGCCGCCGCCCCGTCCTTCGGCTACATCCTCGGCATGATCCTCGCGTCCACGGTCGTCGGCGCCCTGGCCCGCCGCGGTGCCGACCGCACCATGCTGCGCACGGCCGGCGCGATGCTGCTGGGCGAGGCGATCATCTACGCCGTCGGCGTCCCCTACCTGGCCCTCGCCACCGGCATGTCCGCGTCCGCCGCGATCGCGGCCGGCCTCACCCCGTTCCTGATCGGCGACGCCCTGAAGGCGGCCCTGGCGATGGGCGCCCTGCCCACCGCGTGGAAGCTCATCAACCGCTGACCTCGCGGCCGTCACGGAAGAGGCTCGCCCGGTCGCACCGCGACCACCCGGCGAGCCTCTTTCGCGTCTCGCTGCCGCTCAGCCCTCCTGTGCCCGCCTCGGCCGCCGCGGTTGCGACCACCACAGTCCGGCCGCGCCCACCGCGATCAGCGCGGCGCCGGCCGCCCCGAGCGGCAGGGCGTCACGGCCGAGCCCGGTCTTGGGCAGTTCGTCGGCGCCCGGCGCGACCGGCTTGTTGTCGGTGCCGAGGAGCAGCGGGGTGGCCGGGGCGTCGGGCGACGGGTTCGTCGTGCCGAACGGCACGGGGCCCTGCTGCCAGTACGTCTTCTTGCCGTCACCGCTCTGGACGGGAAGGCAGATCTTGCCCGCCTTCTTCAGGTCGTACGTCGCGTCGACGGCGTACGACTTCGACTCACCCGCCGGCAGGTTGTCGAGGGCGCAGGCGAAACCGCTGTTCGAGCCCTCCGGCAGATTGCTTTTGTCGATCGCTGAACATCCTTCGACATTCTTCACCGTGAGGCCGTCGAAACCGACGACCAAAAGCTGGATCTTTCCGCTTTCCTTGGTCCCTTCGTTCTTCACCGTGGCCGTGATGTCGGTGGTTCCCGAACTGTTGTCCACCGAAATTTTCTCGGGCAGCAGAGTGGTCAGCTCGACCCCTGCCGGTGCCTCATCGATGACCTTTCCCCCCTTGCTGCTCCCGGTGTCCCGGTCATCCGCGCCGGCTGTGCCGGAAAGGATCACCACTGCCGAGAAAGATGCCGCGACCAGCGATCCCGCGATGGTCTTCATACGACGAGAACTCATGTTCGTCCCCCTTGCCTGCGCCTGAATTCGCAGTACTTGAAGAGCTACCACAAGATTTCTCCGCACTATGCTGGTACGGCCTGAAGTGTGACCGTTGTGTTTCAGTCGGGGTCGGCTGAGGAGCGGTGGAGGGGGTGCAGCGGATTGCCGGGGAACGCGGAGAACACGGGAAACTCGGGAAACACGGGAAGCGCGGGAAATACGAGGAGCGACGGGATTCCCGGTCTCCTGGTGGCGGGTCGCTACCGGCTGGTCGAGAGTATCGGCCAGGGGGGAATGGGACGCGTGTGGCGAGCCCTCGACGAGATCCTCGATCGCCTGGTCGCCGTCAAGGAGATGCGCATCGACGGCCTCGACCCGGAGGACACGCGCACGCGCCGCGAACGCACCCTGCGCGAGGCGAGGGCGACGGCGAGGATCGACCACCCCAATGTCGTACGGGTCTACGACGTGGTCGACGAGGGCGAACGCCTGTGGATCGTCATGGAGTTGGTGGCGGGCCGCTCCCTGGAGCGCATCATGGCCGAGGAGGGCCCCCTCGGCCCCTGCGAAGCGGCCCGGATCGGCCTGGGCCTGGTCGCGGCACTGCACCGGGTCCATGCCCGCGGTGTGCTCCACCGTGACATCAAGCCGGGAAACGTGCTGGTGGAGTCGGAGGTGACGCGCGGACGGGGCCGGGTGGTCCTGACCGACTTCGGTATCGCGGCGATCCAGGACGCCAAGGCCCTCACCATGGTCGGCATGCTCGTCGGCTCACCCGACTACATGGCACCCGAGCGCATCTCCGGCCGGCCCCAGGGCCCACCGTCCGACATCTGGTCCCTGGGCGCCACGCTGAGCGCGGCACTGGCGGGCCGCTCTCCCTTCTCCCGTGACACGACCCTGGCGACCCTGCACGCGGTCCTGTACGAGGAGCCCGAACTCCCGCCGACGGCAGGCCCGTTGCGAGACCTGTTGGCCGCCCTGCTGGAGAAGGAGCCGTCGCACCGGCCGGGCCTGGACGAGCTGGAGACGGCGCTGGAGCCGGTGGCGTTTCCCGAACCCACCCCGACGGTGCCGGTCGTCGCGGCCGGGGTGCCCCGGCACGCGGTGGGGGAGCGGACCGGTGAGGACACCGCGCCGGCGCCGGAGGAGGACGAGGGCGGCAGCCGGGAGCCGCGGACGCAGGCCGGTCCCGGACGTATGGAGGCCGGCGGCCCGGCGGCCGGACGTATGGAGTCGGGCGGGCCGGCGGCCGGACCTTTGGAGCCTGGCGGCCCGACGGCCGGACGTATGGAGCCCGGCGGCCCGGAGGGCGGTCGTCCGCACCGGGGGCCCGCACCGGTGCCTGGCCCCGGGCCCGATGTCGTACGAGGCCCGGAGCCCGAGCCCGTACGCGCGTCCGACCCCGAGCCCGTACACCCGGGACCGCCGGCCGGGTCGCCCGGTGCCGGGGGCCCGCCGGAGCCGGCACGCACGCCCGCGCACCCCGCCGGACCCGCGCCCGCGGCGGCCGTCCCGGCCCACCCCGATCCACGGCGACCGGCCACCGAGGTACGCGACGCGATACCGCCGACGCCCGTGCCGACGGAGGGAGACGCGCGCCCCTCGGCCGAGGCGGCTCCGTCAGCCGCAGCGGCCCTCTCGGGCACCGAAGCGGGCCCCTCGGGCACCGAAGCGGGCCCCTCGGCCATCGAACCGGCCCCCTCTGCCTCCACCGAACTCGCTTCCGGGCCCCTCTCCGAGCCCCGCTCCCAAGCCCCAGCCGAGCCCCGGTCCCAGGCTCCGTCCGACCTTCGGTCCCAGGCGTCGTCCGAGGCCCACTCCCCAGCGCCCCCCGAGGTGCGCTCGACACCCCCGCCCGGCGACTCCGCCGCCTCACCGGTGCGCCGGGGAGGCGTCTCCCTGGCCCGCTCGGATGCGGTGACCGAGCGGCGGCCCGCCCCGGAGCCGGAACTCGTGCCGGGCACGGGCGGTTCGTACGCCCCCATGCCGCCCGGCGAACTCCCCGGCCCTGCGGTCCCGGCCCGGCCCCGGCGCGGACGTCGCCGCACCGGTCTTGTGGCCTCCGTCGGGATCGTCGCCGCGGGCGCGGTCGTGGCGGTCGTCCTGGCGACCGACTTCGGCGCGCCGAAGGACGATGACCGGGCCCGCTCCTCGGTCTCCCCGTCCGCCACCGCGGAGTCCTCCCCGGGCAGCGGCCCCTCCGCCACGGTCGAGGGCACCTCACGGCCGCGGAGCCTGCCGCCCGGCGCCCACCGCGAGGCGGGCGGGTTCGCCTGGGCCACCCCCGAGGGCTGGCGGCGGAACGTCAAGACGGGTTCGGAGGTGCACTACACGTCGCCGGACGGCATGCAGGAGCTGGCCGCCAAGTCGTCCCTGGCCCGCGGCGACCTCATGGACTCCTGGCAGGAGTCGGAGCGCAACGCCCGGCAGGGCAGGGACTACAGCAAGATCCGCCTGGAGCGCACGACCTTCCGGGGGCGCCCGGCGGTCGTCTGGGAGTACACCTTCACCCTCCAGGGCGAGCCCTGGCACGCCCAGCTGCTTGGCTTCACCGTGGGCGGCAAGTCGTACCAGGTCAACACGTGGTACCGCCCGGACATCGAGGCGCAGGCGCTCGCGACCTACGAGAAGGTCAGGGACAGTTTCACGGTGCTGTGACCGAAGAGAAAGGGGTGGTGGGGCCCGCGAGCGCGGGCCCCACCACCCCTCCCCGAGGAGTCAGCGGCTTCAGCCGGTCTTGACCTCGTCGCGCTCCGCGCCGGGGACGGTGGCCTCCACGCTCGCGGGACGCTTGGCGCCGACCTTCTCCTTCACGAAGGCGACGATCAGCACGAGCGCGGCCACGAGCAGGGACAGCAGCACGGTCTTACGGCCGTCGTGCTCGGTGTCGGTGAGCATGTAGCCGAGGACGAAGACGATCAGCGCGGCCGTCGCCCAGGTCAGGTACGGGTACAGCCACATCTTCACGACGAGCTTCTCCGGCGCCTCGGCCTGGATGATCTTCCGCATGCGCAGCTGCGAGAAGCAGATCACCAGCCAGACGAACAGGGCGACCGCACCGGAGGAGTTGACCAGGAAGAGGAAGACCGAGTCCGGGTAGGCGTAGTTGAAGAAGACCGCCACGAACCCGAAGACGACGGAGGCGAGGATCGCCGTGCGCGGCACACCGCGGCCGGTCGTGCGCGCGAAGGACTTCGGCGCGTCACCGCGCTGGCCGAGGGAGAAGGCCATGCGGGAGGCGGTGTAGAGGCCGGAGTTGAGGCAGGACAGCACCGAGGTCAGCACGATGAAGTTCATGATCTGACCGGCGTGCGGGATGCCCAGGGAGTCCAGCGCGGCGACGTACGAGCCGTCCTTGGCGATCGACTTGCTGTCCCAGGGCAGCAGGGCCACCACGACGAAGATCGAGCCGAGGTAGAAGACGGCGACACGCCAGATGATGCTGTTGGTGGCCTTGGTGACCGCACGCTGCGGGTTCTCGGACTCGCCGGCGGCGAGGGTGGCGATCTCGCTGCCCATGAAGGAGAACACGACCAGCAGGACACCGGTGAGGATGGCGCCGGCGCCGTTGGGCAGGAAACCGCCGTGCTCGGTGAGGTTGGCGAGGCCCGCCTGGTCGCTGTCGACACCGGGGAGCAGGCCGAAGACGGCGAGTCCGCCGATGACGATGAACGCGGCGATGGCGACGACCTTGATACCGGCGAACCAGAACTCGAACTCACCGTAGGAGCCGACGGAGACCAGGTTGGTGGCGGTGAGCACCACCATCACGATCAGGGCCCAGCCCCACTGCGGGACGGCCGGGATCCAGCCCTCCAGGATCACCGCACCGGCGGTGGCCTCCACCGCCAGCACGACGACCCAGAAGAACCAGTACAGCCAGCCGATGGAGAAACCGGCCCAGCTTCCGAGCGCCCGGTCGGCGTGCGCGGAGAAGGAGCCCGAGGTCGGGTTGGCGGCGGACATCTCACCCAGCATCCGCATCACCAGCACCACGAGCGTGCCGACGAGGGCGTAGGACAGGAGGATGCCGGGGCCGGCGGTGGCGATACCGGAGCTGGACCCGACGAAGAGCCCGGCGCCGATGACGCCGCCGATGGCGATCATCGACAGGTGGCGGTTCTTGAGCCCGGCCTGTAGGCCATGGCCGCCGACGGCCGGCTCGGCCGCCTTCTGGGTCGGCTGCGAAGTCATGGAACGGATTTCCTTTGCGCCGTTGGGGAGGGGTTTTCCCGTACCAGCGATGTACGAGTCGCACGAGCGGTGTACGAGTCGGACCAGTGAATCGGAGGAGAACTGATTCGGGAACCTTTGATTCGGGATTGTTACTTGAGGTTTCCTTGAGGTTCTATGGTGTGAGTCACAATTCAGGCGGTCGACACCCGACGCTGCTGCCCCGAAACGGCCGTGTCACACTCGTGGCATGCGCGTGTATCTCGGCTCCGACCATGCGGGCTTCGAACTCAAGAACCACCTCGTCGACTGGCTCAGGGCGGCGGGTCACGACCCGGTCGACTGCGGCCCCCACATCTACGACGCCCAGGACGACTACCCGCCCTTCTGCCTCCGCGCCGCGGAGCGGACCGCTGCGGACCCCGACGCCCTCGGCATCGTGATCGGCGGCTCCGGCAACGGCGAGCAGATCGCCGCGAACAAGGTGAAGGGCGTGCGGGCGGCGCTCGCCTGGAGCGAGGAGACGGCGGCGCTGGGACGCCAGCACAACAACGCCAACGTCGTCGCGGTGGGTGCGCGCATGCACACCACGGAGGAGGCGACGAAGTTCGTCGAGACCTTCCTGGGCACCCCGTACTCCGGTGACGAGCGTCACACCCGCCGCATCACCATGCTGGCCGACTACGAGACGACCGGCGACCTCCCCCCGATCCCTGCGCACCACCCCCAGCAGTAGGGCGTTCCGCCCCTCCGGGCGACGGTCACGGGCCTGGCGCCGCGTCCGGGTGGACTCGGCCCGACCGGCGTTCGAGGACACGGGCAGGGGCGGCGGGGGCGAAACCCCCTGCCGCGCCCCCGCCCGCACGCCAGTAGAAGAAGGAGTCCGCCGTGCCCGAGGGCCACACCATTCACCGGCTGGCCCAGGACTACGCCGCCGCCTTCCTCGGCACGGCCCCACGCGTGACCAGCCCCCAGGGCAAGTTCTCCGACGCCGCGGCTCTCCTCGACGGCTCCGAACTCACCCACACCGAGGCCCACGGCAAACACCTCTTCCTGGGCTTCCGGGACGACGACTGGGTCCACATCCACCTCGGCCTCTTCGGCAAGGTCACCTTCGGTGGAGCCCCCACACCCCCGCCCACCGACACCGTCCGGCTCCGCCTCGCGCACAGCACGGCGTACGTCGATCTGCGCGGCCCCACCACCTGCGCCCTGATCACGCCCACCGAGAAGCAGGCGATACACGACCGCCTCGGCCCCGACCCCCTGCGCGACGACGCCGACCCGCACGCCGCGTACCTGAGGATCGGCCGGAGCCGTACGACCATCGCCGCCCTGCTGATGGACCAGAAGGTCATCGCCGGTGTCGGCAACGTCTACCGCGCCGAGGTCCTGTTCCGGCACCGCATCGACCCGTACCGCGCGGGCAAGGACATCACCGCCGCCCAGTGGGACGCCATCTGGACGGACCTCGTCGAGCTGATGCGCGAGGGCGTCCGCAACAACCGCATCGACACCGTCCGCCCGGAACACACGCCGGAGGCGATGGGTCGTCCGCCCCGCGTCGACGACCACGGCGGCGAGGTCTACGTCTACCGCAGGGCCACCCTGCCCTGCCACATCTGTGGCGGCGAGATCCGCACCGCCGACCTCGCCGCCCGCAACCTCTTCTGGTGCCCCGACTGCCAGACCCCGTGAGGCCGTCGGCGCAGGTTCAGAAGCCGTGCGGCAGCCACGGCGCCACCGTGGAGGCGAACCCCACCGACGCCTCCGCCAGTGCCCCCTGCCGCAGCTCCCGCACCCGCCCCGCGGCACCCAGCGCGCCCAGGCCGACGCCACCGAGGTAGGCCGCGCCCAACTCCCGCACCGACAAGGCGAGATCGGCGGCGTCCGCCGTACGCTCGCACGAGGCGCCCTTGGCGTCCCCCGACAGCCGCCAACGCCCCGTGTTCCAGGGGCAGAAGGCATCCTCCACCTCGAACACCACGTCGACCGGCGCCTGGTAGGTCCTCGCCTCCAACGCGGCCCCCACGTCCACCAGCCGGACGTGCAAGGAGTCCCGTACCCGCACCGCACACCGCCGGAGGTCGGACACCTGGTACTGCCACGCCTCGTCCTCGGGCCGCCCGAAGACCTTCACCGTGGACGTCAGGTCGATGCCGAACAGGAACCGCCACAACGCGGCCTGCGCCGGCGGATCCAGGGCCTCGGTGTCCCGCAGCATCACCGAGCCCTTGGGCCCGGAGGAGTCCCACTCCGGCTTGACGTGGAAGCGCGCGTACCCCACGACCTCGCCGTCCCGCTCCGCCAGCACGCACTGCAGCGGCGACGCGCCGTCGCGGTCGTTCTCCGGGTCGAGCACCACCAGCCGCTCCCAGCCGGGCTGCCGGGCCAGCATGCCGGGCCGGCCGGGCACCTTGCGGGCGTACACCGCCTCGCACACGTCGAGGACGTCGGACGGCACGGCGTACCGCAGGCGTACGTCGTCGGTGCCGGGCGGTACGGACAGCCGCACACGGGTCGTGTCGATCTCGGCGTTCACATGGAAGGTGCCGACGCCGTACCCGAACCGGCCGTAGATCTCCGGCTCGGAGGCGGTCAGGACGGCCAACGGCCAGCCCCACTCGAGCACGTCGTCCAGCTGCCGCCGCATCATCGACGTCAGCACTCCGCGCCTGCGGTGCGTGGCGGCGACGCTGACCATCGTCACGCCCGCGGCGGGCACGAGGCCGCCGCCGGGCACGGTCAGCCGGAAACCGAACGCACCCGCCGTCCCCACGCACGCGTCCCCGTCCCAGGCGCCCAGGGAGCGGTCGACCTCGGTGAGCGAGTTCCACAACTCCCGCTCCTCGGCAGCCTCCGGGACTCCGCCGAAGGCGCGGATCAGCGTGTCGTACCAGGTGTTCCACTCGTCCTTCCGCAGCGCGCGCAGTTCCACGCGGCCGGGGTCGCTCGCAGCGTCATTCGCCATGAACCATGCCTACCAGGGCATTGAGGGACGAGCGAGGGAATTTCTCGTTGGCGGCGGCACGACGGCATTTGGTGAAGTTCACTGTGAAGTTGAACCTCGGACGGGGGACAAGTGGGACCTCCCGTGCCAAGCAGCTGGTCCGATGGATAGGGTCCCGAACTAATGGCAGCAGGACGAGACCGCCGCACGGTGGCCGAGACGTTCACGGCCCGGTTGAAGATGCAGTGGCACCGGGCCCGCGTCGGCGTGCGCAGAAGCGCCGTGGACTATTTCCGCGGCGACGGCTCGGACTGGATCGCCCTGGCCGGCCTGCTGCTGATGGTGCCGCTGATCTGCGCCCTGACGATGGCCAACCCGGTGTGGTTCTCCCCGGCCGCGCTGGTGCTGCCCATCGTGGCGGGCGGGCTGCTGCTGCGCCCCGCGAGCCTGCTGGGCCTGTACGCGGCGGCGGCCACCGCCCTGATCGTGGAGTCGGTGCAGCTGGGCCCCTACACGGAGGGCCCGTCGAGAGTCACCCCCGGGGTGGTCCTGGTCGTGGCCGCCTGCGGCTTCTTCGGGTTGCTGATCGCCCAGTTCCGCAGCCGTGTGGGCGTGCCCTGGCGGCGCGGCGGCACGATGCTCTTCGACCTGCGCGAACGCATCCGCGTCCAGAGCAAGCTGCCGGGCCTGCCGCACGGCTGGCATCGCGAGATGGCGTTGCGCCCCGCGGGCGGCCAGTCCTTCTCCGGCGACTTCGTGGTCGCGGCCCGTACGAACGGCGGGCGCACCCTGGAGGTCGTCCTGACGGACGTCTCCGGCAAAGGCATGGACGCGGGCTCGCGCGCCCTCCTGCTGTCCGGGGCCTTCGGCGGCCTGCTGGGCAGCCTGCCCCCGCACGCGTTCCTTCCGGCGGCCAACGGCTACCTCCTGCGCCAGGACTGGGACGAGGGCTTCGCGACCTCCATCCACCTTGTCCTGGAGCTCGACTCCGGGGACTACGAGCTCTACTCGGCGGGCCATCCGCCGGGCCTGCAGCTGAGCGCGGGCACCGGCCGCTGGGAGGAGAAGGCAGCCGAGGGCCCCCTCCTCGGCGTGTACGACGGCGCCCAGTTCGACCCCGTCAAGGGCACGCTGCGGCCCGGCGACGTGCTGATGCTCTTCACGGACGGTCTGGTCGAGACGTCCGACCGCGACATCGTCGAGGGCATCGACCGCCTCACGGGCGAAGCCGACCGCTATGTCGCCGGCGGCTTCCACGGAGCGGCCTGGCACCTGATCGAAGCGGTGGCGAAGGACGTCAACGACGACAGGGCGCTGCTGCTGATCTGCCGCGAGGGGCCGACGGCGACGGCGGCACGCTGAGCCGCGACACTGGACGGGTGACCGAGACACAGCGGCAGGAAACCGGAAGAGACCCGCGGGATCCGCGGAAGAAGCTGTCCCCGGCGGACGTGGAGGCCGTCGCCCGCGCCGCCCACGAGGGGCAGCGGGACAAGGCCGGACGGCCGTACACCGAGCACCTCAGGGCCGTCGCCGAGGGCGTACGCGCGCGTGGCGGCGACGAGGACCAGATCGCGGCGGCCTGGCTGCACGACGCCGTCGAGGACGACGCGCTCTCCGAGCAGTGGCTGGAGCAGGCCGCGCTGAGCCGTCGTACGAAGGACATCGTGCGCGCGGTCACCAAGCGGGCCGGGGAGCCGCCCGAGGCCTACGCGCAGCGCATCCTGGCCACCCCGGGGGCGCTGGTGGTGAAGGAGGCGGACCTGGCGCACAACGCGGACCCGGCGCGCCTCGCGGTCCTGGACGAGAGGACCCGGAAACGACTGACCGAGAAGTACGCGCGGATGCGCGCACTCCTCGGTCTCGGGTCGTCCTGAGTCGTTCTACGGCGCTTCGGGTCAGGCGTCGACCTTCTGACGCACAGCCGCCGCGCCCTCGCGCTTCTCACGCTCGCGGGCCAGCTCCGCCGCGTCCTTCTTGAACGCCCAGTCCATCCTGGGCTCCATCGCGAACCGGAACATCCGCTGCACCGGCTTGGTGCACAGCAGCGTGACGCCGACCGCCGCGAGGACGGTGACGAGGATCTCGCCGAGCGGGCGGTGCAGCCAGGCGGCCTCGAACCAGCCCTGGTAGTCACCGGCCTTCACGACGAAGCCGTGCAGCAGATAGCCGTACAGCGTGCCCGCGCCGAGCGCCGTGAACCACATGTGGCGGCGCGGCACCCAGGCGAAGAAGCAGGCCGTCAGCAGCAGCGAGCAGCCGAACATCGCCAGCACCATGACCGGACCGGTCCACCACGGCGCGCCCAGTTCCTGGGCGGCGTCACGGTGGTAGAACCACGCGGTGTTCATGCGCGGCACCGCCCAGTACCCGACGACCAGCGCTGCCAGGCCCACCGGCACGGACAGGATCCGCACGGTCCGGGTGCGCACCATGTGGAAGTGCTCGGTCTTCATGCACAGGCCCAGCACGAAGTACGGCAGGAACTGCAGGACCCGCTGCAGGTCCAGGTCGTCGCCGATCTCGGGGGCGACGGTCGCCGCCATGGCGAGGCCGAGGGCGATCGGCAGCGGCCAGCGCACCATCTTCCAGATGGGGGTGGTCATCCGCCAGATGAACAGCGCGCACAGGAACCACGTGAGGTACCAGGGGTCCAGGAGACTGATGTCCTGGCTCGGGTCCTCGGCGATCCAGCGCTTGAAGAGCGGGTAGGCCGTCTCGAAGACGATGTACGGCACCGCGACGCCGGTGATCAGCCGCTTGAGCCGGCTGGGGCTCGCGTCGAAGCTGCGTGAGAAGAAGCCGGAGATGATGATGAACGCCGGCATGTGGAAGGTGTACACGATCGTGTACACGGCCTCCAGGGTCCGGCTGTCGCCCTTGATGGGCTCCCACGCGTGTCCTATGGCGACCAGCACGATCGCCAGGTACTTGGCGTTGTCGAAGAACGCGTCGCGCTGCTTGGCACCGTCGGACGCGGATCTGTTGTTCGCCTGAGCCTTCTGGTTCTGCGGTGAGCGCGGACTCGGCACTCCGTCCGCGGACGACTGTGCCGGGGGGAGTGGCGCTCTGTTGTGGCCGTGCGGTCGCAGCGAGTTCGTCACAGACCCTCCCGCCGGAATCCGGGGGAGACGATCCAGGACCTGGCTGCGCATGCGGGGGACGAGGCAGCGTGGAACATCTGAGGCACCCTAGCGTCGCGTGTGGGATTTCGTAAAACCTGCGAGGTCATTACCGGTTATTGCGCTCGATGACATGTGTACGACGAACATGCACCTGCCGGACACCAGTTGAGCACCCGCCTTGTCCGGATTCATCCCGACTAACACGTGCATATGGTCAGGATGCGGCTCCGGTGTAATGATCATTGTGCGGTGAATTCGAAATCGCTGCGAACACGTTGTGTGGCGATGGAAACGATCCTGTCGAATTCCC
The DNA here is from genome assembly GCF_042868655.1 of Streptomyces sp. NPDC007808. NCBI lineage: Bacteria > Bacillati > Actinomycetota > Actinomycetes > Kitasatosporales > Streptomycetaceae > Streptomyces > Streptomyces sp. NPDC007808. Next base: position 768,291 of record NZ_JBIAEQ010000002.1, on the reverse strand, counting down.
GCTGCGAGTGTCCTGTCGAAATACTGTGCGGGCACTCCACGAGAGGTCGGTACGCACGAGGGAGCCGCACGGATCCGGCACTGGTGTGGCGAACGAAACGTCACGGGCCGCATAGCCGGGCCTGGTTGGTGGCACGATGGTTCTGGCGGGGGTGCGCTGGGTCGCGTCCCCGGGCCGGGAGAGCGGACCGACCGAGGGTGTGATCTGTTGTGGCCATTTCGCTGTCAGTGGTGTTGCTGTTGGCGATCATCTTGGTGGTGTTGATCCGTGGCGGTTCCCTGAAGGCCGGCCCTGCCGTCGTCGCCGTGCTGTTCGGCTTCTTCCTCGCCTCGACCGGCATGGCGGACGACATCCAGCGCTTCCTCAACTCGATAGCGGAGACCATCAACTCCATCCAGTTCTAGGGCGGTGAGGCGGCCCGGAAACGTACGGATACCCTCGATCGTGATCGTCGAACGGTCCGCAACGGGGGGAACGTACGGATGGCGCTGCGCGAGACGGACCCGGCGGAGGTGGGCGGCTACCGGATCGAGGACCGCCTCGGCTCCGGCGGCATGGGCGTGGTGTACCTGGCCCGCTCCGCCTCCGGCCGTCGCCTCGCCGTCAAGGTCGTGCACGCGCAGTACGCCGACGACGACGAGTTCCGCATCCGCTTCCGCCGCGAGGTGGCCACCGCCCGCCAGGTCAGCGGCGCCTTCACCGCTCCCGTCGTGGACGCCGACGCCGACGCGCCGCGCCCCTGGATGGCCACGCTCTACATCGCGGGCGAGGACCTCGGCACCCACGTCCGCCGCCACGGCCCGCTCCCGCCGCCGAAGGTGCGCGAACTCGCCGCCGGCCTCGCCGAGGCGCTCGGCGACATCCACCGCGCCGGCATGGTGCACCGGGATCTGAAACCGGCCAACGTGATGCTCGCCGAGGACGGCCCTCGCGTCATCGACTTCGGCATCTCCCGCGCCGCCGAGTTCGCCCCCGCCGACGTCCTCACCCAGACCGGCCGCGTGATGGGCACCCCGCCCTTCATGTCCCCCGAGCAGTTCTCCTCCCCCCACGACGTGGGACCGGCCGCCGACATCTTCTCCCTCGGCTCGGTCGTCGCGTACGCCGCGACCGGTCGAGGCCCGTTCGACAGCCCGACCCCCTACGAGACGGCCGTACGCGTCGTCGACGGCGACCCGGAGCTCGACGGAGTACCGGACGAACTGCTTCCCTTCGTCCGCCTCTGCCTGGAGAAGAGCCCCAAGGCCCGCCCCGCCGCCGGTGAGCTGCTCACCCTCCTGCGCGACGGCCGGCTCCCCGCCCCACGCCCCGCCCCCGAGCCGGCCGGCACCTCACCGCCTCCGCGCCGTCGACGCCGCGCCCGCCTGCTCCTCGCCTCCGCGCTGGGCGCCCTGCTGCTGGCCGTCGCGACCACCGTCACGGTGGTGGCGATCAACGCCGAGCCGCGCCCCGCCGAGCGTGACCTGCCTGCCGGATGGCGGGCCTGGGCCGAGAAGGCGAAGGGGCCGGAGGGCGCCGACGGCCCGTTCAAACGCTGCGCCGCCGTCCACTCCTCCCTGGTCTGCGCGGGCGACGGCCTCATGGCCGCCCGGTTCACCCTCGCCGAAGGACGCAACACCTGGTCCCGGCCCCTGGACCCCACGCCCGACGGCGGCACGTTCAGCGGCGACGGTGCCCTCATCACCACCCGCGGTGACGTCGTCTACACCTACGGATCGGACGAGCAGGACACCGGGGGCGAGCACACGACGACCGTCTACACGGTCCAGGCCCTGGACGCCGACACGGGCAAGGTGCTCTGGAAGACCGTGACGGGCGACGGCGACGGCTCCAGCGCCCCCGACGCCAGCACGGGGTGGGCCACCGCCGTCCCCGAGGGCATCCTCACGATCCACGGCGACGAGGGAGACACGTTCGCGCTCCTTGACGCCGACGACGGCAAGGTCCGCTGGAGGTACGAGCTTCCGGCGGGCTCGGACCCGACCAGCTGCTCGGTGCACGGCCCGGCGGGCGTCGCGTACGTCGTCTGCCAGTCCGACTTCGGGGCGCAGAGCACCGCGCGCACGCGTGTCGTCCAGCTCGACCCGGCCACCGGCCGGGCCCGCTGGACCGCCTCGGCCAAGGGCTCGCTGGACATCGTGGGTCAGCGCGACGGACGCCTGGTGCTGGCCGACCGGTACTACGCCCGCCGCACCCTGACCCTGATCCACGTCTCGTCCTACGTGGTGACCACGGTCAAGCTGTCCCGCACCCAGCCGGAGAACGCCGCCCTCCACCTCGCCCGCGGCACCCTGTACTCCGTCCTGCCCAGCGGCACCGTCCGCGCGATCGCCCCGCGGACCGGGAAGCAGCTCTGGGAGACCAACTCCACCCTGGAACTGCCGGGCCCACCGGCCGTCACCGCCCATCGCGTCTACCTGGCGTCGCCCAGCGGCCGCCTCGCCGCCCTCAACACCCGCACCGGGAAGATCGAGGCCACCCGCCCCGGACGGGACGACGGCGGCACCGACGGCCTCCTCACCCCGGCAGCCCCGGTCCTCGTGGGGGACGCGCTCTACGTCCCGTACGGCGTTCGCTCGGTGTACTCCGTGGACGCACGGAGCCTGTGACCCCGTCGGCACGGCAGGCCCTCCGGGGCGCGTCGAACCCCAGGAACGCAAAAGGCCCAGGGAGCGGAAACAACCTCTCACCTGGGCCTTCGGCCTTCAGAGCGGGCGACGGGAATCGAACCCGCGTAGCTAGTTTGGAAGACTAGGGCTCTACCATTGAGCTACGCCCGCACAGGACGCGCCGCAGGTCGGTGACCGCGGCACTGCAGGCATCGTAGCGGGTCGTGCCCCCTCGACGCACACCCGATTGCCGCCCGGGGCCGGCCCGGTCGGTGCTCGGGAAATGCGGCGGCCCGACTGCCGACGGGCATGTACCCTACGTGTCGCACCAGCACGGGGTGTGGCGCAGCTTGGTAGCGCGTCCGCTTTGGGAGCGGAAGGCCGTGGGTTCAAATCCCGCCACCCCGACCACGACCGGTCGACGCCGGCCCACATGCGCGACGACCTCGTGCGATCGCGCCCAGTGATCGCCTTTGGGGGCGTGTCGCCGCTGCCGTTACTATGCAAGCTGCACGCCCGTGTGTCTCTCCGTACGAAGTCACGAAGTCCTCCGGGCGGCGAATTTGCCGGACCAGTCTGGCTCCGGCAGAACCCAAGAAGTCAGCCACAAGGAGACCGAACCGTGAAGAGCGCCGTGGAGACCCTGAACCCGACCCGGGTTCGGCTCACTGTCGAGGTGCCCTTCGAGGAGCTCAAGGACAGCCTCGACGCGGCGTACAAGAAGATCAACCAGCAGGTCACGGTGAAGGGCTTCCGCAAGGGCAAGATCCCGGCCCGCGTCATCGACCAGCGGTTCGGCCGCGGTGCCGTGCTGGAGGAGGCCGTCAACGACGCGCTCCCGAAGTTCTACACCGAAGCGGTCAACGAGGCCGAGCTCAACGTCCTGGGCCAGCCCGAGGTCGACATCACCGAGCTGAAGGACGGCGAGACGCTGAACTTCACCGCCGAGGTCGACGTCCGCCCCGCCATCGAGATCCCGGACTACTCGGGCATCGAGGTCGAGGTCGACGCCGTCGAGGTCACCGACGAGGACGTCGAGAAGTCCGTCGAGCAGCTGCGTGAGCGCTTCGCCTCCACCTCGCCGGTCGAGCGTGCCGCCGAGGACGGCGACGTCGTCACCATCGACCTGCAGGCCAAGGTCGACGGCGAGGTCCTGGAGGACGGCGTCGCCGAGGGCGTCTCCTACACGATCGGCTCCGGCGAGCTGCTGGAGGGCATCGACGACGCCGTGAAGGGTCTGGAGGCGGGCGCCGAGGCCACCTTCACCTCCGAGCTCAAGGGCGGCTCCGCGGCCGGCAAGGAGGCCGAGGTCACCGTCAAGGTCACCCAGGTCGCCGCTCGCGAACTGCCCGAGCTGGACGACGAGTTCGCGCAGCTCGCCTCCGAGTTCGACACCCTTGAGGAGCTGAAGGCCGACAGCCGCAAGCGCCTTGAGAACATGAAGCAGTACGACCAGGCCACGCAGGCCCAGGAGCGCGTCCTGGAGAAGCTGCTGGAGCTCGTCGAGGTGCCCGTCCCCGAGAAGCTGCTCGAGGACGAGATCAACACCCGCAAGCACAACCTGGAGCACCACCAGCTCGGCCAGATGGGCCTCGACCTCGAGAAGTACCTGGAGATCCAGGGCAAGACGGTCGAGGAGTTCGACGCCGAGACCAAGGAAGCCGCGGTCAAGGGCATCAAGACGCAGTTCGTCCTCGACGAGCTCGTCAAGCAGGAGAAGCTGAACGTCAACCAGGAGGAGCTCACCGAGCACCTCATGCGTCGCGCCGCCTCCTCCGGCATGTCCCCCGACCAGTTCGCCCAGGCGGTCGTCGAGGGCGGCCAGGTTCCGCTGCTGGTCGGCGAGGTCGCCCGCGGCAAGGCCCTGGCCGTCGTGGTCGAGAAGGCCACGGTCAAGGACACCAACGGCGAGGTCATCGACATGACCGACGAGGACGAGGTCGAGCAGGCCACCGAGACGGTCGAGGCCGCCGAGGGCACCGCCGACGCCTCCGACGAGGAGAAGTCCGAGGGCTGAGCCCACGGCACCTTGTAGCTCGCAGGAACGGCCCCGGGGACGGCGTGACGCCCCGGGGCCCTTCTGTTGCCGTACGGGCGGACAGCGGCCCGCACAGCGCGTCGCATGCGCTCACAGCGAACACTCCCGGAACCGGGATTGCGGCACAGGGCCACCGCGTTAGGGTCCATGAGTATGAGGGCAGGGGAGTCCCCGTTGCCCAAGCAGGACACGTGAGACGGCCCGGCGCCGTCGTAAGACGAGCAGGTGGATACGTGACGAATCTGATGCCCTCCGCCGCCGGCGAGCCTTCCATCGGCGGTGGCCTCGGCGACCATGTCTACAACCGGCTGCTCAACGAGCGGATCATCTTCCTCGGCCAGCCGGTCGACGACGACATTGCGAACAAGATCACCGCACAGCTGCTGCTCCTTGCCGCCGACCCGGACAAGGACATTTACCTGTACATCAACAGCCCGGGCGGTTCGATCACGGCCGGTATGGCGATCTACGACACCATGCAGTACATCAAGAACGACGTGGTGACCATCGCCATGGGCCTCGCCGCCTCGATGGGCCAGTTCCTGCTCAGCGCGGGCACCCCGGGCAAGCGCTTCGCGCTGCCGAACGCCGAGATCCTGATCCACCAGCCCTCCGCGGGCCTGGCCGGCTCGGCCTCCGACATCAAGATCCACGCTGAGCGGCTGCTGCACACCAAGAAGCGCATGGCCGAGCTGACGTCCCAGCACACCGGCCAGTCGGTCGAGCAGATCACCCGCGACTCGGACCGCGACCGCTGGTTCGACGCCTTCGAGGCCAAGGAGTACGGCCTCATCGACGACGTGATCGCCACGGCCGCCGGCATGCCGGGCGGCGGCGGCACCGGGGCCTGAGCCCCAGCGGATGGCCACAGCGCCCCCGCACAGCCCCCAGCCGACCGCCTCAGCCCCTAGGAGACAGACAGTGAACGACTACCCCGGCAGCGGCCTGTACGACCGCACGCGCGCCGAGTACACCGGGCCCGCCGCCGAGTCCCGCTACGTGATCCCCCGCTTCGTCGAGCGCACTTCGCAGGGCATCCGTGAGTACGACCCGTACGCGAAGCTCTTCGAGGAGCGCGTGATCTTCCTCGGCGTGCAGATCGACGACGCCTCCGCCAATGACGTCATGGCGCAGCTGCTGTGCCTGGAGTCGATGGACCCCGACCGGGACATCTCGGTCTACATCAACAGCCCGGGCGGCTCCTTCACCGCGCTCACGGCCATCTACGACACGATGCAGTTCGTGAAGCCGGACATCCAGACGGTCTGCATGGGCCAGGCGGCCTCCGCCGCCGCCATCCTGCTGGCCGCGGGCACGCCCGGGAAGCGCATGGCGCTGCCGAACGCCCGGGTGCTGATCCACCAGCCGTACAGCGAGACCGGCCGCGGCCAGGTCTCCGACCTGGAGATCGCCGCCAACGAGATCCTCCGGATGCGCTCGCAGCTGGAGGAGATGCTGGCCAAGCACTCCACCACGCCGATCGAGAAGATCCGTGAGGACATCGAGCGCGACAAGATCCTCACGGCCGAGGACGCGCTGTCGTACGGGCTGATCGACCAGATCATCTCCACGCGGAAGATGAACAACGCCGACGTTCGCTGACGCGGACCCGGTATTGTCTGCTGCCCCTTGGCACGGTTTGGGACGGTGCACGTCAAAGTGAACCGCGCCAAGGGGGGCCCGAACGGGGGGCCAGGCAAGGTACCGTCGACATAAGGCAGCACCAGGAGCCGCTGGATCCGAAATGTCCAGTCGTCTCCCAGGCGAAGGGGAAGCACACCGTGGCACGCATCGGTGACGGCGGCGATCTGCTCAAGTGCTCGTTCTGCGGCAAGAGCCAGAAGCAGGTCAAGAAGCTCATCGCAGGCCCTGGTGTGTACATCTGCGACGAGTGCATCGATCTCTGCAACGAGATCATCGAGGAAGAGCTCGCGGAGACCAGTGAGGTCCGCTGGGAGGAACTGCCCAAGCCGCGCGAGATCTACGAGTTCCTCGAGGGCTACGTGGTCGGCCAGGAAGCGGCCAAGAAGGCGCTCTCCGTCGCCGTCTACAACCACTACAAGCGCGTCCAGGCCGGCGAGAACGGCGGCGCCCAAGGCCGTGACGACGCCATCGAGTTGGCGAAGTCCAACATCCTGCTGCTCGGCCCCACCGGCTCCGGCAAGACCCTCCTCGCCCAGACTTTGGCGCGCATGCTGAACGTCCCCTTCGCCATCGCCGACGCCACGGCGCTGACGGAGGCGGGATACGTGGGCGAGGACGTCGAGAACATCCTCCTGAAGCTGATCCAGGCGGCCGACTACGACGTCAAGAAGGCCGAGACCGGGATCATCTACATCGACGAGATCGACAAGGTCGCGCGCAAGAGTGAAAATCCGTCGATCACCCGGGACGTGAGCGGCGAGGGCGTCCAGCAGGCCCTGCTGAAGATCCTGGAGGGCACCACCGCCTCGGTCCCGCCGCAGGGCGGCCGTAAGCACCCGCACCAGGAGTTCATCCAGATCGACACGACGAACGTCCTGTTCATCGTGGGCGGCGCGTTCGCGGGTCTGGAGAAGATCATCGAGTCCCGGGCCGGCGCCAAGGGCATCGGGTTCGGTGCGACGATCCGCTCCAAGCGGGAGCTGGAGGCCAAGGACCAGTTCGAGGACGTCATGCCCGAGGACCTGGTCAAGTTCGGCATGATCCCCGAGTTCATCGGCCGACTGCCCGTCATCACGAGCGTGCACAACCTCGACCGCGAGGCACTCCTCCAGATCCTGGTCGAGCCGCGCAACGCGCTGGTGAAGCAGTACCAGCGCCTCTTCGAACTCGACGGCGTCGAGCTCGACTTCGAGCGAGAGGCCCTGGAGGCCATCGCCGACCAGGCCATCCTCCGCCAGACCGGCGCACGCGGCCTGCGCGCCATCATGGAAGAGGTGCTGCAGGGCGTGATGTACGAGATCCCGTCCCGCAAGGACGTGGCCCGTGTGGTCATCACGGCCGACGTCGTCCACTCGAACGTGAACCCGACGCTGATCCCGCGGGACGCGCGCCGCGGGCCGGGCGAGCAGAAGTCGGCGTAGCCGCACGGTAGACGTAGGCGGGGCCCCGGTCGTCGACCGGGGCCCTTCGCGGTTGACGAGTCGGCCGTCAGACCTTTTCGCGAATCTCCCCGCGAACCTTGGCGGTGATGTCCGCAGCGACGTCCTTGGTGACGCCCTTGGCGGCGTCGCCCGGCGACACCATGGCGATCGTGCTGTAGTCGGCCCACACGCAGAACCAGTCGGTCTTCTCCTGCTTGGTCATCACGTTCTGGCCCTTGGCCGCCTGGCACTTCATGACCGCGCCGTCGAGGTCGGCCGCCTCGGGCTCACCGACCAGTTCGCTCTTGCCCGCGCCGGAGGAACCGGACGACTCCTGGGACGACTTCTTGAAGTCGGAGAAGAACTTGTCGAGGGCCGCCTCCGGGTCGGCGATCTCGCCGTAAGCGCCGAAGTACGAGATGCCCTTGGCCGAGGCGAGTTCGGTCAGGTCGGGAGCGCTGCTCGGGTCCTGTGGGTCGTAGCCGCTCAGGTCCGCCGTCGAGTAGATGCCGAACACGCTGTCACCGTTCTTGACGCCGCTTTTCTCCAGGTCATCGGCGATGTTCGAGGATCCGCCGACGCTCTGCCCGGCTTTGCTGACCCGCGTGTACTCGCCGAGCAGCTTCTCCGGCGTCGCCAGCTTGTGCGCCCCGTCGTCCTCAATGGCGCCGGCTCCGCCACTCGCGCCGAGCACGAAGTACGCCCCCACACCGATCGCGGCCACGACGGCCACCGCGCCGATGATCAGGCCGGCCTTCTTGCCGCCGCCACCCGGCGCCGGCGGCTGGGGCATCCCGTACGGGGCCTGGCCGTACGGCGGCTGGGGGTGCTGGCCGTAGGGCGGCTGGGGCTGCTGGCCGTACGGGTTCGGCTGCTGGGGCGGGACGCCCGGGGGCTGCTGCGGGTAGCCATAACCGGGCTGGGGCTGGGGCGGGGGAGCCTGCTGGGGGTAGCCGTAGCCGGGCTGGGGTGCCTGCGGCGGCTGGCCGTACGGACCCGGCTGGCCGTACGGGCCGGGCTGCTGGGGCTGCCCGCCGTACGGGCCCGGCTGGTTGTAGCTCATTTCTGGGTTCCCCTCCAGATGCTTATGCGTTCACGACATCCTGGCGCAAAGCCCATGGGCGCACGGCATCGGGGGGTGCACCGTTACAGAACAAACGCGTTTCGGGACACGCCCGGGACACCCCTAAACTGAGCCCGTGACCGAGAACGCTCAGCAGCAGCCACCAGCGCCCGACACCGAACTGCCGACCCAGTACGCGCCGGCCGACGTAGAGGGGCCGCTGTACGAGCGCTGGGTGGAGCGGGGTTACTTCGAGGCCGACGCGAAGAGCGAGAAGCCCGCGTACACCATCGTCATCCCGCCGCCGAACGTCACGGGCAGCCTGCACCTCGGGCACGCCTTCCAGCACACGCTCATGGACGCCCTCACCCGCCGCAAGCGCATGCAGGGCTACGAGTCGCTGTGGCTGCCGGGCATGGACCACGCCGGTATCGCCACGCAGAACAAGGTCGAGCAGCAGCTCGCCGAGGAGAACAAGTCCCGGCACGACCTCGGCCGTGAGCCGTTCGTCGAGCGCGTCTGGCAGTGGAAGGAGGAGTACGGCGGGAAGATCCTCGGCCAGATGCGGCGCCTCGGCGACGGCGTCGACTGGAGCCGCGAGCGGTTCACCATGGACGAGGGGCTGTCCAAGGCCGTCCTCACCATCTTCAAGAAGTTGTACGAGGACGAGCTGATCTACCGCGCCGAGCGCATCATCAACTGGTGCCCGCGCTGCCTGACGGCCATCTCGGACATCGAGGTCGAGTACCAGGAGGACGACGGCGAGCTCGTCTCCATCAAGTACGGCGAGGGGGACGAGACCCTCGTCGTCGCCACGACCCGTGCCGAGACGATGCTCGGTGACACCGCCGTCGCCGTCCACCCCGACGACGAGCGCTACCGGCACCTGATCGGCAAGCGCATCAAACTGCCGCTGACCGACCGCCACATCCCGGTCGTCGCGGACAGCCACGTCGACCCCGAGTTCGGCACCGGCGCCGTCAAGGTGACCCCGGCCCACGACCCCAACGACTTCGCGATCGGCCAGCGCCACGGCCTGGAGTCGATCACGGTCATGGACGAGCGGGCGGTCATCACCGCGCACGGACCGTTCCAGGGCCTGGACCGCTTCGAGGCCCGCGCCGCCATCGTCGGCGCACTGCGCTCGCAGGGCCGGATCGTCGCCGAGAAGCGCCCGTACGTCCACTCCGTCGGCCACTGCTCGCGCTGCAAGACCACCATCGAGCCGCGCCTGTCCATGCAGTGGTGGGTCAAGGTCGGCCCGCTCGCCAAGGCCGCCGGTGACGCGGTCCGCGACGGCCGGGTGAAGATCCACCCGGAGGACATGTCGAAGCGCTACTTCGACTGGGTCGACAACATGAACGACTGGTGCATCTCGCGCCAGTTGTGGTGGGGCCACCGCATCCCGATCTGGTACGGCCCGAACGGCGAGATCGTCTGCGTCGGCCCCGACGAGGAGCCGCCGACGGGTGAGGGCTGGACGCAGGACACGGACGTCCTCGACACCTGGTTCTCGTCCGGCCTGTGGCCGTTCTCCACGCTGGGCTGGCCCGAACAGACCGAGGACCTGCGGAAGTTCTACTCCACCGACGTCCTCCTCACCGGCCACGACATCATCTTCTTCTGGGTCGCCCGGATGATGATGTTCGGCCTGTACGCGATGGACGGCGAGGTCCCCTTCAGGACCATCGCGCTGACCGGCCTGGTCCGCGACGAGCGCGGCAAGAAGATGTCGAAGTCCTTCGGCAACGTCGTCGACCCGCTCGACTGGATGGACAAGTACGGCTCCGACGCCGTCCGCTTCACCCTCGCCCGCGGCGCCAACCCCGGCACCGACGTGCCGATCGGCGAGGACTGGGTCCAGGCGTCGCGGAACTTCGCCAACAAGATCTGGAACGCCACGCGCTTCGCGCTGATGAACGGCGCCACCGTCGAGGGCCCGCTGCCCGACCCGGCCGCCATGTCGGCGACGGACCGCTGGATCCTCTCCCGCCTCAACAAGACGGTCGCCGACGTCGACGCGTTCTACGAGGACTTCCAGTTCGCCAAGCTCTCGGACGCCCTTTACCACTTCGCGTGGGATGAAGTCTTCGACTGGTACGTCGAGCTGTCCAAGACGACGTTCGCCGCGGGCGGCGAGGGTGCCGAGGTCTCCAAGCGCGTCCTTGGCGAGGTCCTGGACGTCACGCTGAAGCTGCTGCACCCGGTGGTCCCGTTCGTCACGGAGACCCTGTGGACCACGCTCACCGGCGGTGAGTCGGTGGTCGTCGCCGAGTGGCCGACGGACAGCGGCTTCAGGGACGAGGCGGCGGAGCAGGAGATCGCCGTCCTCCAGCAGGTCATCACCGAGGTCCGCCGCTTCCGCGCCGACCAGGGCCTGCAGCCGGGCCAGCGGGTCCCGGCCCGCCTGACGCTGGACGGCACCGCGCTCGCCCCGCACGAGCCGGCCATCCGCCAGCTGCTGCGCCTGCAGCCGGAGGGCGAGGACTTCTCGGCCACGGCGACGCTGCCGGTCGCGGGTGCGGAGGTCGCGCTGGACCTCTCCGGCGCGATCGATGTCGGGGCCGAGCGCAAGCGCCTGGCCAAGGACCTCGCCGCCGCCGAGAAGGAGAAGGCCCAGGCGACGGCCAAGCTCGGCAACGAGGCGTTCCTGGCGAAGGCCCCGGACAACGTCGTGGAGAAGATCCGCGGCCGCCTGGCGAAGGCCGAGGAGGACATCGCCCGGATCGCCGCCCAGCTGGAGCGCCTGCCGCAGGCGTAGTTGTTCGTACGACTGCGAGGGCCCCCGGTGCTGTCAGGCGCCGGGGGCCCTCACGTACGTCAGGGCCCGGGGAACTGCGCGACGCCCGGGGAACTGCGCGACCAGCCACCACGCACCCGCACTCGCCACACGAGCTCACGCACCCCACTCCCTGGGCGCACTGTCAGTCCCCCTCCGTAGACTGGCCCCGTGAGCGACCAGAACGAGCCCGACCCCCTCGACTCCTTCGAAGAGATCATCGCCTCCGAGACCGACCGCGACCCCGACCTCGCCGTCATCGAGGCCGGCAGCCGCACCCTGCGCACCCAGGGCGGTCCGCCGCAGGCCGACGTGCCCGCGCGCCCGGAGGACCCCGAGGTCGACAAGGCCCTGCGCGAGGTCGAGGCGGAGCTGGCGACACGCTGGGGCGAGACCAAGCTGGAGCCCTCCGTCGCCCGCATCGCCGCGCTCATGGACGTGCTGGGCGAGCCGCAGCGTTCGTACCCCTCGATCCACATCACGGGCACGAACGGCAAGACGTCGACCGCCCGCATGATCGAGGCCCTCCTCGGCGCCTTCGAGCTGCGCACCGGCCGCTACACCTCCCCGCACGTCCAGTCGATCACCGAGCGGATCAGCCTCGACGGCGCCGCGATCTCCGCCGAGCGCTTCGTCGAGACGTACCAGGACATCAAGCCGTACATCGAGATGGTCGACGCCTCCCAGGAGTACCGCCTGTCCTTCTTCGAGGTGCTCACCGGCATGGCGTACGCCGCCTTCGCGGACGCGCCGGTCGATGTCGCGGTCGTCGAGGTGGGGATGGGCGGGTCCTGGGACGCCACCAACGTCATCGATGGTGACGTCGCCGTCGTGACCCCCATAGACCTCGACCACACCGACCGGCTGGGCGAGACCCCGGGCGAGATCGCGGCGGAGAAGGCCGGCATCGTCAAGCAGGACGCCACCGTGATCATGGCCCAGCAGCCGGTGGACGCCGCCCAGGTGCTGCTGAAGAAGGCCGTGGAGGTCGACGCCACCGTGGCCCGTGAGGGGCTGGAGTTCGGTGTCGTGGCGCGGCAGGTGGCCGTCGGCGGCCAGCTGGTCACCCTGCGCGGACTGGGCGGTGAGTACCCCGAGGTCTACCTGCCGCTGCACGGCGCGCACCAGGCGCACAACGCCGCCGTCGCCCTCGCCGCCGTCGAGGCCTTCTTCGGTGTCGGTGCCGCCCGTGCCGAGCCGCTGGACATCGACACGGTCCGCAAGGCGTTCGCGGCCGTCGCCTCGCCGGGGCGTATGGAGGTCGTACGGCGCTCCCCGACCGTCGTGCTCGACGCCGCCCACAACCCGGCCGGCGCGCGGGTCACGGCCGAGGCCGTGGGGGAGGCCTTCGACTTCAGCCGGCTGATCGGTGTCGTCGGCGCGAGCGGCGACAAGAACGTCCGAGGGCTGCTGGAGGCCTTCGAGCCGATCTTCGCCGAGGTCGTCGTCACCCAGAACTCCTCGCACCGGGCCATGGACGCCGACGAGCTCGCCGCCATCGCCGTCGAGGTCTTCGGTGACGAGCGCGTGCAGGTCGAGCCGCGGCTGCCGGACGCCCTGGAGGCCGCGATCACGCTGGCCGAGGAGGAAGGCGAGTTCGCGGGCGGCGGAGTGCTGGTCACAGGGTCCGTCATCACGGTCGGCGAGGCCCGGCTGCTGCTGGGGAAGGGCTGAGTCGGAAGATGCGTACGCTCTGTTCCTCCACCCTGATCGGTGAGTTCTTCGTCATCGGCTTCGCCGGTCTGGTCGCCATGAAGGACCCCGACCTGTCCATGGGGCAGGTGTGGACGGTCTGCGGTGTCGCGATGTTCCTGTGCGTCCTGCTGTGCGGCCTGGTGACCCGCCCCGGCGGCGTCGCCCTGGGCTGGGCCCTGCAGATCGCCCTCATCGCCTCCGGCTTCGTCGTCCCCACGATGTTCTTCCTCGGCGTGGTCTTCGCGGCGCTGTGGTGGGCCTCGGTGCACTACGGCAGGAAGGTCGACGAGGCGAAGGCGAGATTCGCCGCTCAGAGCGACTCCTCCACGGCTGACGCTGCGTAACAAGGGTCCGGACACGCCCTGTAACCTCATCCCACCGCACCACCGGCAGTAAGAAGGAGCCCTCCCGTGACCCAGCGCACCCTCGTCCTCCTCAAGCCCGACGCCGTCCGTCGAGGCCTGACCGGCGAGATCATCAGCCGTATCGAGCGCAAGGCCGGCTGGCAGATCACCGCGCTGGAGCTGCGCACCCTGGACCAGGACACGCTGGAGCAGCACTACGGCGAGCACAAGGGCAAGCCCTTCTACGAGCCGTTGGTGGAGTTCATGGCCTCCGGCCCGGTCGTCGCCCTGATCGTCGAGGGCGAGCGGGTCATCGAGGGGCTGCGCCAGCTCGCCGGCCCGACCGACCCGATCGCCGCGGCACCCGGCTCCATCCGCGGTGACTACGGCGTGATCGTGCGTGAGAACCTCATCCACGCCTCCGACTCCGAGGAGTCCGCCGAGCGCGAGGTGAAGATCTTCTTCCCGGGCCGCGCCTGAACCCCACACCTGGCCCGAACCGGGGCGGTCGCGGAAAGCCGGCCGCCCCGCGGCATATGCGTGGCGATCGAGGGAACGAGTGCCCCCGATGGCCCGTCTCCACAAGCGGGGCGGCTCGCCATCTGATGACAATGGCGAATACCCTCCCGCAGTGTTCGCGAAGGCACGTCTACGATGGAAGCCTTCACGTCACAGCACCCACTTCGCCGACCTGAAAAGCCGTCAAAAGCTCCCAGGAAGGCCAGACGAATCCTGATGGGGAACTCAATGTCGTTCATCGGCCGTGACATGGCTGTCGACCTCGGGACCGCCAACACGCTGGTGTACGTCAGGGGTCGCGGGATCGTACTCAACGAGCCGTCCGTGGTCGCGATCAACACCAACACCGGTGGCATCCTCGCGGTCGGTGCCGAAGCGAAGAAGATGATCGGGCGCACGCCCGGCAACATCGTTGCCGTACGTCCGCTGAAGGACGGTGTGATCGCCGACTTCGAGATCACCGAGCGGATGCTCCGCTACTTCATCCTGAAGATCCACAAGCGGCGGTATCTGGCTCGTCCGCGGGTCGTCGTCTGTGTGCCCTCCGGTATCACCGGTGTCGAGCGCCGCGCCGTCATCGAGGCGTCGTCCCAGGCCGGCGCCCGTCAGGTGCACATCATCGAGGAGCCCATGGCGGCGGCCATCGGCTCCGGCCTGCCGGTTCACGAGGCCACGGGCAACATGGTGGTCGACATCGGCGGCGGCACCACGGAGGTCGCGGTCATCTCCCTCGGCGGCATCGTCACCGCCCAGTCCATCCGCGTCGCGGGCGACGAACTCGACAACGCGATCATCCAGCACATCAAGAAGGAGTACTCCCTTCTGCTGGGTGAGCGCACGGCCGAGCAGATCAAGATCACGATCGGTTCGGCGTACGACCTCGATGCTGACGAACACACCGAGATCCGTGGCCGGGACCTCGTCTCCGGGCTGCCGAAGACCGTCGTCGTCTCCGCGGCCGAAGTACGCAAGGCCATCGAGGAACCGGTCAACGCGATCGTGGACGCGGTGAAGACGACCCTCGACAAGTGCCCGCCCGAGTTGTCCGGCGACATCATGGACCGCGGAATCGTTCTGACCGGCGGCGGAGCGCTGCTGCGTGGTCTCGACGAGCGGCTGCGGCGCGAGACCGGCATGCCGATCCACATCGCCGAGGACCCGCTGGACAGCGTGGCGCTCGGCTCCGGCAAGTGCGTCGAGGAGTTCGAGGCGTTGCAGCAGGTGCTGGACGCCCAGCCGCGCAGATGACGTAACTCTTCGATTCCGCCGTACGGGACGACCCCCTCTCGTACGGCGGATCGTTGATATAGAGGCATAAGCTTCCGAAGAGCCTCGAAACCCGCATACGAACCACACGTACGAACCCCCATACGGACCCTTTGCGGTTATTCCCGGGGGTTTCCCGAATTCCTATGAGGAAGGGCACGGCCGCCGCACGTGAGGGACACACGAGAGAGCCGGCTGCTCCTGGTGCTGCTGATCGCCATCGCTTTCGCGCTGATCACGGTGGACATCCGCGGCGGTGAGGACTCCCCTGTCGACGGCGCCCGATCCGCCGCGGCCGCGGTCTTCGGCCCGATCGAGAGCGGTGTGTCCTCGGCGGTCGACCCGGTCGGCAACGCGGTCGCCGCGATCCGCGACTCGGGCGAGCGCCACGACCGGCTCGCCCGGCTGGAGCAGGAGAACGCCGCCCTCAAGGCCAAGCTCGGCAGCGACGACCGCAACCGCAGCAGGCTCAAGCAGCTCGACAAGATGATCAAGATCGCCGGGGAGGGCCAGTACGGCATCAAGGGCGCCCAGGTCATCGCCATAGGAGCGGCCCAGGGCTTCTCGTGGACGATCACCATCGACGTCGGCGCCAACGACGGCATCCAGCGCGACATGACCGTCCTGAACGGGGACGGCCTGGTCGGGCGCGTGACGACGGTCGGCCCGAACACCGCGACCGTGCTCCTCGCCAACGACCCCGACTTCACCGTCGGCACCCGCATGGAGTCCAGCGACGAACTCGGCTTCGCCTCCGGCCAGGGCGACCGGCCGCTGCGCGTCGAACTCCTCAACGGCAAGGCCGAGGTGAAGAAGGGCGACCGCCTCGTCACCTTCGGCTCCCAGGCCGACAAGCCCTTCGTGCCCGGCGTCCCCGTCGGCATCGTCTCCCGCGTCGACCCGTCCGGCGGCAACCTGACCCGCACCCTCTACGTCACGCCGTACGTCGGCTTCAGCAAGCTCGACATCGTCGGCGTCGTCGTCCGGGCCCCCGCGAAGGACCCGCGCGACACGGTGCTCCCCGACAAGCCGAAGCCGACCCCCAGGCCGACCGTGACGGTCACCGTCACCCCGGGCGCCGAAGCCCCGGGCGAGGGCCAGGACCAGCCGCGGGCGGACGGCAGCACCGACCCTCTGACCGAGGGGCAGAACGAGCCGCAGGCAGACGGGCCGTACGAGCCACCGGTCTACGGCCAGAACCAGTACGAGCAAGAGCAGTAGGAGCTGAAGCCTGATGCGCGTCAACCGAATCCTGCTCTCCTCGTCGCTGGTCGTCGTCGCCCTGGTGATCCAGGTCAGCGTCCTCGCCCGGCTCCACCTCCCGGGCGCCGTACCCGACCTGATGCTCCTGACGGTGCTGGGCCTCGCTCTGGTCTACGGCCATGTCGGCGGCGCCCTCGTCGGCTTCGGGGCCGGACTGCTCGCCGACCTCGCCCCGCCGGCCGACCACGCCGCCGGTCGCTACGCGCTGGTGCTGTGCGTCATCGGTTACCTCGCCGGGCTCGCCAAGCCGGAGAACGGCCGGCTGAAGTCGGCCACCGGACCGATGGTCGTCGTGGTCGCCGCCGCCATCGGCTCGACTCTGCTGTACGCCGGTGTCGGCGCCCTCGTCGGCGACACCGCCGCCCGCCATGTCGGCCTGGGCAGCCTGCTGTTCACGGCCGCGCTGTACGACCTGCTGCTCGCGCCGTTCGTCGTTCCCGGGATCATGGCGCTGGCGCGGCGCGCGGAGAACGACCCGCTCGCCGAGTCCAACTCCCAGGCGAAGAAGCCCAGCATCTCCTCCGGCTGGCTCTCCGGCGGCACGGGCCTGCGTATCGGCGGCCAGCGCGGCGGGCTGGGCGGTCCGAAGGTGAAGGCTGTGCGGGCACGGACGGCGCGCGCCGGACGCATCAAGGGGGTCAAGCGACTGTGACCGCACAGGAGTTCACCGGAACGGGTGAGGATCGGCGGAACCGCGCCGCGAGGGCCGGTCGTTCCTCACTCGTACACCGTCCGTCGTCATTCGTACACGCCCATCCGTCCACACGCTGAGAGGGGGAGCGACAGACGTGACCAACATTCCCGAGACGGGGCGGACGCCACGCGTCCAGATCCGGCTCGTCGTGATCCAGATCCTCGTCCTCTCTCTCCTCGGCACGCTCGGCGGGCGCCTGTGGTACCTGCAGATCCGCGAGGGAGACGCCTACGCCAAGGAGGCGTCGGGCAACCACGTCCAGCAGGTCGTCCAGCCGGCCGTACGCGGTTCGATCCTGGACGCGCGCGGAGTGGCGCTCGCCGACAACGAGACACGACTGGTGGTCTCGGCCTCGCGCACGGACCTACTGAAGATGAAGGACGACGGCAAGGGCGTGCTGACCAAGCTGGCCGGCGTCCTGGGCATGAAGCCCAAGGAGGTCATGGACAAGGTCCGGCTGTGCGACTCCGAGACACCGCAGCCGTGCTGGAACGGCTCGCCGTACCAGCCGATCCCGATCACGGACGAGGCCACCCCCAAGCAGGCCCTGCAGATCCGTGAGCGGGCGGAGGACTTCCCCGGGATCACCGCCGAGCCGCAGGCGCTGCGCCGCTACCCGAGCCCGGCTGCCGCCAACACCGCCCAGGTACTGGGCTATCTCTCGCCCGTCACCGACGAGGAGCTCCAGAAGGCGCAGGACAGCGACTCGCCGTACCTGCGTTCGGACCAGGTGGGACGCTCGGGCCTGGAGCGTCAGTACGACAAGGAACTGCGCGGCAAGGCGGGCGTGACCCGCTACGAGGTCGACAACCTGGGCCGGGTGATCGGTCAGGCCAAGGCCGACCCGGCACAGGCCGGCTCCAACCTGGTCACCAGCATCGACGCCCGGGTGCAGCGGGTCGCCGAGTACGAGCTGAACCAGGCGATGAAGGATGCCCGCAAGGAGTGGGACCGCAACACCAACGAGCGGTACAAGGCCGACTCGGGCGCGGTCGTGGTGATGGAGACCAAGACCGGTCGCATCGTCGCCATGGCGTCCAACCCGAGCTACGACCCCAACGCATGGGTCGGGGGCATCTCCGCCAAGGACTACAAGAAGCTCACCGGCAAGTCCTCCAACTACCCGTTGCTCAACCGCGCCATCCAGGGCCAGTCCGCCCCCGGCTCGGTCTTCAAGGTGATCCCCACGGCCGCCGCGGTCAACGCCGGCTACTCCTTCAACGGCCCGTACGAATGCTCCAGCTCGTACTCGATCGGCGGCCAGGTCTTCAAGAACTTCGAGTCCAAGGGGTACGGCCCGATCAGCCTCGGCCGGGCCCTGGAGGTCTCCTGCGACACCGTCTTCTACCGGCTCTCCCACCAGGAGTGGAAGCGCGACGGCGGCACCAAGCCGAAGAAGAACGCCCAGGACTGGTTCTACAAGACGGCGCACCAGTTCGGCCTCGGCGCGGAGACCGGCATCGACCTGCCCAACGAGGTCACCGGGCGCGTCCCGGACCGCAAGTGGAAGCAGGACTACTGGAAGGCCAACAAGGACGCCTGGTGCCGCTACGGCAAGAAGGGCGGCTCGTACGCCGAGCGCATCGCCTACGAGAACTGCCTCGAAGGCAACCGCCTGCGCGCCGGTGACTCCGTCAACTACTCCATCGGACAGGGCGACACCCTGGTCACCCCGATCCAGATGGCCTCCATCTACGCGGCCATCTCCAACGGCGGCACCCTGTACAACCCGACCGTCGGCAAGGCCATCATCAGCGCCGACGGCAGGACCGTCCAGGAGATCAAGCCCAAGCCCCACGGCAAGCTGCCCATAAGCAGGCAGACGCTGGCCGAGATGGATGACGCCCTCGCCGGCGTCGCCACCCGCGGTACGGCCGCCTGGCGGTTCGCGGACGTCGGCTGGCCCCAGGACAAGATCCCGATGCACGCCAAGACCGGTACCGCGGAGGTCTACGGCAAGCAGACGACCTCGTGGTTCGCCACGTACACCAAGGACTACTCGGTCGTCATGACGATCTCCCAGGGTGGTACGGGCTCCGGGGCCTCGGGCCCGGCCGTCCGCAACATCTACGACGCGCTGTACGGCGTCTCCGACGACGGCACGATCAGCAAGAAGAACGCGCTGCTGCCGACGCCGCAGAAGAGCCTGCCGAAGGTCCGGACTGACGGGACCATCGCCTCGCCGAAGGTCGGCAAGGACCCGGCGAAGGAACAGCGGGCCAGCCAGAAGGGCAGCGACGCGCCGGACGGGCAGCAGCTCGCCGGCACGGTGTCGACGCCGACGCCGGAGAACCGGGACACCCGGCGCCGACGGCGCGGGAACCGCAGGCGGGGAAGCCGGAGGATGCTCACATGACCGGCGCCAACAGCTTCCAGGTCTCCGGGTACGGGCCCGAACGGGCGGGCTGGACCCGCCTGTTCGCCCGCGACTCGCTCGCCCGCCGGCTCGACTGGCCGATACTGCTGGCGGCGCTGGCCCTGTCGATGCTCGGCACGCTCCTGGTGTACTCGGCGACCCGCAACCGCACCGAGCTCAACCAGGGCGACCAGTACTACTTCCTGGTCCGCCATCTGCTGAACACCGGCATCGGCCTGGCCCTGATGGTCGGCACGGTCTGGCTCGGCCACCGCACCCTGCGCACGGCCGTGCCGATCCTGTACGGCGTCTCGGTCTTCCTGATCCTGCTGGTGCTCACCCCACTCGGCTCCACCATCAACGGCGCCCACTCCTGGATCAAGCTCCCCGGCGGCTTCTCCCTGCAGCCCTCCGAGTTCGTGAAGGTCACGATCATCCTGGGCATGGCGATGCTGCTGGCGACGAGAGTGGACGCGGGGGACAAGCAGTACCCCGACCACCGCACGGTGGTGCAGGCGCTGGGCCTGGCCGCGGTGCCGATGCTGATCGTGCTGCTCATGCCCGACCTCGGCTCGGTCATGGTGATGGTGGTGATCGTGCTGGGCGTGCTGCTCGCGTCCGGCGCCTCCAACCGCTGGGTCTTCGGCCTGATCGGCACGGGCACCTTGGGGGCGATCACGGTCTGGCAGCTGGGCGTCCTGGACGACTACCAGATCGCCCGTTTCGCGGCCTTCGCCAACCCGGAGCTCGATCCGGCGGGCGTCGGCTACAACACCAACCAGGCGCGTATCGCGATCGGTTCGGGCGGGCTCACCGGTGCCGGGCTGTTCCACGGCTCGCAGACGACCGGACAGTTCGTCCCCGAACAGCAGACCGACTTCGTCTTCACCGTGGCGGGCGAGGAACTGGGCTTCGTCGGTGGCGGGCTGATCATCCTGCTGCTCGGCGTGATCCTGTGGCGGGCCTGCCGTATCGCGCGTGAGACGACCGAGCTGTACGGGACGATCGTGGCGGCGGGCATCGTGGCGTGGTTCGCCTTCCAGTCGTTCGAGAACATCGGGATGACGCTCGGGATCATGCCGGTGACCGGTCTGCCGTTGCCGTTCGTGTCCTACGGCGGATCGTCGATGTTCGCGGTGTGGGTGGCGGTGGGCTTGCTGCAGTCGATCCGCGTGCAACGGCCGATGTCGGCCTGAGCCCGGCCGGGCTCAGGCCGAGCTCAGGCCGGGAGGCTCTGTCGTCCCGTCGAGACTCCCACTAGATTCAGGTCATGGCGGACACCAAGCGTGAAATCGAGCGGAAGTATGAATCCGATGACAGCGGCCTGCCCGATCTGACCGGCGTCGCCGGGGTCGCGGCCGTCATCGACAAGGGGGTCGCGCAGCTGGACGCCGTCTACTACGACACCGCCGACGAACGCCTCGCCGCCTCGGCGGTCACGCTGCGCCGCAGGACGGGCGGGTCCGACGCGGGCTGGCATCTGAAGTTTCCCGTCGCCCAGGACGTACGGGACGAGATCCAGGCCCCGCTGTCCGACACCCTGCCCCGCGGCCTCGCCGGCCTCGTCCGCTCCCGCGTCCGGGAGGCCGAACTGGTGCCCGTGGTCCGGCTGCGCTCCGACCGCGACGTGCGGCACCTCGTCGACGCCGACGGTCGGCTGCTCGCCGAGGTCAGCGTGGACGCCGTACTGGCCGAACGCCTCAGCGGGGGCAGCCGTACCGCACAGTGGACCGAGATCGAGGTGGAACTGGCGGACGGCGGTGACCCGGCATTCCTCGACAAGATCGACAAGCGGCTGAGGAAGGCAGGGGTGCGGCCGTCCTCGTCGGCCTCGAAGCTGCAGCGCGCCCTGGCGGAGACGACACCGAGGAAGAAGCGGGGCAAGAAGGCGGAGGCGACCGAGGAGCCGGTCACCGCTGGTGATCACGTCCTCGCCTACCTCCGCGCCCAGCGGGACGACGTCGTCGCGCTCGACCCGGCCGTGCGGCGGGACGTGGTCGACTCCGTGCACCGGATGAGGGTCGCCACACGCCGGTTGCGCAGCGCCCTGAAGTCCTACGGCAAGGTCCTCGACCGGGCGGTGACCGACCCGGTGGGCGAGGAGCTGAAGTGGCTGGCCGGGGAACTCGGGGTCGACCGGGACCAGGAAGTGCTGACCGAGCGGCTGACGTCCGCCGTCGACGAACTGCCCCGGGCCCTGATGATCGGACCGGTGCGCACCCGGCTGCGCACCTGGTCGTACGCCAGGCGCGGAGGGTCACGACGACGGCTGGTCAAGGTGCTGGACGGGGAGAGGTACCTGCGGCTGCTGGAAGCCCTTGACGCCCTCCTCACCGACCCGCCCCTGCTGAAGGCGGCCGGCCGTAAACCGAAGAAGGTGATCAGCAAAGCCGTGCGGAAGGACTTCGCCAAGGTGTCCCGGCTGGTCGAGCAGGCGCTCGCACTGGAACCCGGGCAGGACCGGGACCTCGCGCTGCACGAGGCACGCAAGAAGGCCAAGCGCACGCGGTACGCGGCGGAGACCGCGGTCCCGGCGCTGGGCGACCCGGCCGCCGGGCTGGTGCGGTCGATGAAGAAGTTGCAGAACCTGCTCGGCGACCACCAGGACAGCGTCATGGCCCGGCAGGCCCTGCGGGAGCTCTCACGGCAGGCGCACGCGGCGGGGGAGCCCTCGTTCACGTACGGGTTGCTGTACGCGCGGGAGGAGCAGCGCGCGGCGGCGGGCGAGGAGGCGCTGCCGGAGGTCTGGGCACGGGCGAAGGCCGGAGCCGGCATCTGAGCGTGCTGGGGGCCGTCGCGGTCGCGTTAGGCTAGATGGTCACCCCTGTCAGTTCAGTCCAGCTCACGAAGGTTCGCGAGATGTCTGCCGAAGCCGCTGCGGCCGCTGAGTCCGTGTTTCCGCAGCTCGAAGCTCTGCTCCCGCATGTGCAGAAGCCGATCCAGTACGTCGGCGGAGAGCTCAACTCCACGGTCAAGCCGTGGGAGTCCTGTGACGTCCGCTGGGCGCTCATGTACCCGGACGCGTACGAGGTCGGGCTGCCCAACCAGGGCGTCATGATCCTTTACGAGGTCCTGAACGAGCAGGAGGGCGTCCTCGCCGAGCGCACGTACAGCGTGTGGCCGGACCTGGAGGCCTTGATGCGGGAGCACGGCGTCCCGCAGTTCACGGTGGACAGCCACCGGCCGGTGAAGGCCTTCGACGTGTTCGGCCTGTCCTTCTCCACCGAGCTGGGCTACACGAACATGCTCACGGCCCTGGACCTGGCCGGCATCCCGCTGGAGTCCAAGGACCGCACGATCGACGACCCGATCGTCCTGGCGGGCGGCCACGCCGCCTTCAACCCCGAGCCGATCGCCGACTTCATCGACGCCGCCGTCATCGGCGACGGCGAGCAGGCCGTGCTCGACATGACGAAGATCATCCGCGAGTGGAAGGCGGAGGGCCGGCCCGGCGGCCGCGAGGAGGTCCTCTTCCGCCTGGCGAAGACCGGCGGGGTGTACATCCCCGCGTTCTACGACGTGGAGTACCTCCCCGACGGCCGCATCGCCCGTGTCGTACCCAACAAGTCCGGTGTCCCGTGGCGTGTGTCCAAGCACACGGTCATGGACCTCGACGAGTGGCCCTACCCCAAGCAGCCCCTCGTCCCCCTGGCCGAGACGGTCCACGAGCGCATGTCGGTCGAGATCTTCCGCGGCTGCACGCGGGGCTGCCGCTTCTGCCAGGCCGGCATGATCACGCGCCCGGTCCGCGAGCGCTCGATCACGGGCATCGGCGACATGGTCGACAAGGGCCTGAAGGCGACGGGCTTCGAGGAGGTCGGCCTGCTGTCCCTGTCGTCGGCCGACCACAGCGAGATCGGCGACATCGCCAAGGGCCTGGCCGACCGCTACGAGGAAGACAAGATCGGCCTCTCCCTGCCGTCCACCCGCGTCGACGCCTTCAACATCGACCTGGCGAACGAACTGACCCGCAACGGCCGTCGCTCCGGCCTCACCTTCGCCCCCGAGGGCGGCTCCGAGCGCATCCGCAAGGTCATCAACAAGATGGTCTCCGAGGACGACCTGATCCGCACGGTCGCCACCGCCTACGGCAACGGCTGGCGCCAGGTGAAGCTGTACTTCATGTGCGGCCTGCCGACCGAGACCGACGACGACGTCCTGCAGATCGCCGACATGGCGACCAAGGTCATCGCCAAGGGGCGCGAGGTCTCCCGTTCGAACGACATCCGCTGCACGGTCTCGATCGGCGGCTTCGTGCCCAAGCCCCACACCCCCTTCCAGTGGGCCCCGCAGCTCTCCGCCGAGGAGACCGACGCCCGCCTGGAGAAGCTCCGCGACAAGATCCGCGGCGACAAGAAGTACGGCCGCTCCATCGGCTTCCGCTACCACGACGGCAAGCCCGGCATCGTCGAGGGCCTGCTCTCCCGCGGCGACCGCCGCATCGGCGCCGTCATCCGCGCGGTGTACGACGACGGCGGCCGCTTCGACGGCTGGCGCGAGCACTTCTCGTACGACCGCTGGATGAGCTGCGCCGACAAGGCGCTGGCCCCCTTCGGCGTCGACGTCGACTGGTACACCACCCGCGAGCGCGGCTACGAGGAGGTCCTGCCCTGGGACCACCTCGACTCGGGCCTCGACAAGGACTGGCTCTGGGAGGACTGGCAGGACGCCCTCGACGAGACCGAGGTGGAGGACTGCCGCTGGACGCCGTGCTTCGACTGCGGGGTGTGCCCGCAGATGGACACGCACATCCAGATCGGCCCCACCGGCAAGAAGCTGCTGCCTCTGACGGTCAAGAACGCTGCGTCGGCGCCTGGTGGTCACTCCCACTGAGGGGGGTGGTCGACGGGTGGTTGCGGCACCGGCGGGAGTGGGTGAGGGCGAGGGGGCAACCTTTCGGCCGCTCAGGACGCTCCTTGCCTCGGGCGTGGTGAGTCGGGCATGGCGGCGGCTACCGTGGGCGAATGTCTGTTCAACGCACCAGTGAGGTCGATCGGGTCGCGGCTGCCTGGCGGAAGGTGACCGGCTGGCTCGTCGAGCATGCGCCCGTCTCCTACGCTTCTCTCCTTGCGCCTGCGACGGAGGAGGAGATCGCCGCGGCCGACTCCCGCCTGAGGCATGCCGTCGGGTTCGGGCTGCCCGTGGAACTGGCGGCGCTGTGGCGGCTGTGCGGCGGTGTGGAGCACCAGTACATCGAGGCCAACGAGGAAGCGGGCGAGGTCGGTTCGGGGGCGTTCCTGCCGGGCGGGGTTCTGCTCGGTCCGGAGGATGCGCTGCGGCCGCGGCTGCCGGAGGTCGGGCGCGGCGACATGTGGGGCTCCGCGGTGGTGCCTTGGCTGACCGGCGACGAGGCGGGACCCGAGTCGGGGCTCTACGTGGGCGAGGACGGCGTCGGCTCCTGGTCGCTGCCGGACGATCTCGCGTGTGACAAGCCCGGGTATCCGTCGATCGCCGCCTATCTGGAGGCCGTTCACCGCACGCTCACCGAGGGGCCGGCGGACGCCATGGGCCCCGATGTGCCCGGCCTGGTGTGGGGCTGTCTGATCTGGGACGACCCAGAGGCTCCACTGCTGGACGATGCGTTGGAGCACTGGCACCCCGTGCACTGAGCGTGCCACTGCCCGGGACCCTTCTGGCTGACGGGCCCCGGGCCGGTGTGCGGGGGCTACGGCTTCTTCATCTCGCAGACGAGCGTCGCCGCACCGGTGCTGCAGCCCCTGAACCACGAAACGCCCGGGTCGATGGCGAACGCGTCGCCGTCGATGACCCGCATCTGCGCCAGGAACTCATTGCCGTACTTGTTCATCGCACCCTGGTTGACGTACCCCGACATCGAGGAACGGCCGCACTTCTCGCTGAACGTCGGTGCGTCGTAGCGCGTGTCGTCCAGGAGGTGCTCACTGCCGTCGTCGGCCTTCGCCGCCACGGTCTGGATGCATTCGCCGCCGCCGGCCGTGCCGGCCGGGTTCAACCCGCCGGCGGAAGCGGGCAGGCCGACGGTCTCGTACGTCGAGGCGAACGGAACCTCGTCGCAGTTCACCTTGTCCGGGTTGGGCAGGGGGACCTGTGGGCGCGCGCGGGTGTACTGACACACGGGTGTACTGACGGCTCGGAGGTCGGGCGAGTCCATGATTTCCTGAATTCAGGATTCTCTGTACCGTGGACGGGTGCTGACTCTCGCCCCCGATATCGAGGTCCTGGTCCGTTTCGGTCGCGCGCTCGCCGACCCCATCCGCTGCCGCATCCTGCTCGCGCTCCGCGAGGCCCCCGCCTACCCCGCGGACCTCGCCGACGTGCTCGGCGTCTCCCGTACCAGGCTGTCGAACCACCTGGCCTGTCTTCGGGACTGCGGCCTCGTCGTCACCGTGCCCGACGGACGGCGCACCCGGTACGAGCTCGCCGACGAACGCCTCGGCCACGCCCTGGACGACCTGCGCACGGCCGTGGTCGCGGTCGAGGCGGACAGGACGTGTGCCGACGCCGCGGAAAAGGGCTGCTGCTGATGGCCTCCGAGACACCCGGAATATCGACGCCCCTCGGCCCGTCCCCGGCCGCGTCCCCGGCCGCGTCCCCGTCCCCGTCTCCGTCCGCGGCCCCGGCCCGACGCGCCCCACTCGCCCGCCGCGACGCACTCGCCCGACGGATACGCCTGCTGGTCGCCGCGACCCTCACCTACAACATCGTCGAGGCGATCGTCGCGATCACGGCCGGGACGATCGCCTCCTCCACCGCGCTGATCGGCTTCGGCCTGGACTCCGTCATCGAGGTCTCCTCCGCCGCCGCGGTCGCCTGGCAGTTCTCCGCCCGCGACCACGCCGTACGCGAGGCACGCGAGAAGACGACCCTGCGGATCATCGCCTTCTCGTTCCTCACCCTGGCCGCCTACGTCACCGTCGACGCCGCCCGCGCCCTCACCGGCACCGCAGAGGCCGAACGCTCCGTTCCCGGCATCGTCCTCGCCGCCCTGTCGCTCGCCGTGATGCCCTTCCTGTCCGCCGCCCAGCGGCGCGCCGGACGCGAACTCGGCTCCGCCTCTGCGGTCGCCGACTCCAAACAGACCCTGCTGTGCACCTACCTCTCCGCCGTCCTCCTGGCCGGCCTGGTCCTCAACGCCACCCTCGGCTGGACATGGGCCGACCCCGTCGCCGCCCTCGTCATCGCCGCGATCGCCGTCAAGGAAGGCCGCGACGCCTGGCGCGGCGAAGGCTGCTGTGCCCCGGCTGCCCCTTCGGCAACGCCGTCGGCCGACACCGGGACGGACGCGTGCGGTTGCCGTCCCGGCTGCGACTGCTGCGCCCAGTAGCCTGGCGCCGGAGGCGAGGGCGGCGGCTTCGGGGCACCCGGCCGTGTAGTAGGGCCTGCGCTAGGCGGGCCCCGGCCCGCTCGGGGCCCGGGAGGTGGGGTTGCCGGGGTCCGGTGGGTGGGGCAGGAGGAGGGGGAGCAGGTCCGCGGGTATCTCGGCGGAGGTGGTGCGGGCGGCGTTGAGCAGGGCGTCGATCCGGTGGGCGATCTCGGGCGAGGTCGTCGCCAGACCGGTGTCGCGCAGCAGTCTGATCGCCTGCCAGTCGGGGGCAGCGGGGCGTCGGGCGAGTACGTGCACGAGTTCCACGCCGGCGGCCCTGGCGATCTGTCGGGTCGGGTCGGTCAGCAGCCGGCGGACCGCCGGGTCGTTCGCGGGGTCCTTGAACAGGTGGGCCAGGTTGCGGGCGACGCGGAACCGGACCCAGTCGTCCCAGGTGTCCAGCAGCCGTCCGAGGATGCGCTCCCGCCAGGATTCGGCGACGGGGGCGATCAGCACCAGCCGCAGCAGATAGCGCTCGTTCCACGTCGCCTCGATGTACGAGAGCAGCGGTACGCGCGCCGGTGCGGGCACCTTTCCGAAGTCGGAGATCAGCCGGTTCCGTGCGGCCTGGCGGATCGCGACGTCGGAAGCGTCCAGGAACTCCCGGAAGATGCGCTGGCCCCAGGGGGCGGTCCACATGATGTCGGCATGCCGGAGGAAGCCGTGCAGGGCGGAGCTGCGCACCCCGACGCCGGCGCTGTCGGCCATCCGCCGCACCAGTCGCCGGACGACCTCGGTGAGCTGCGGGTCGGCGCGGACGCAGCGGTCGAGCCCCTCCTCGATGCTGGGATGCCGCAGGGCGAGGTATCCGCCGGTCGGGGTGCCGTGCCACAGGACGTAGTCGCTCACCGCGTCGAGGGCCATGTCGAAGGAGGTGATCCCCACGTGGCCGAGGTCGCCGTCCCGGACCGCGGCATCGAAGAGTCGGCGGACCGTCTCCCGATCGACGTGCTCCGAGGACAAGGTGGCGACGAGATACAGGAATGCCTGTTCCACCAGGGGCAGAAGCCGGACCTGCCGGCCGAATTCCGAGGAGACGTCCCGATAGCCGGGCAGCCGTGTCAGTGCTTCTTCGGCGTCCGGGACGTCCCCGGTGTTACGGATGAACAGTTCGACGTTGTGCGGTACGGGCAGGGCGTCGGTGATGCGGGTGATGACGGACGCCGACACGGGAGTCCAGCGCGGGCGGTAGCAGGCGACGTACCGCTCGGCGATCATCTTCAACTGGTCGGTGGTGTACGCGGTCTCCACGGCGAGTCGCTGGCTCAGGGTGATCGTGTAGTCGGCGAAGGAGTCGATGATCACCTTGTCGAAGACGGCGGAGCGCGACGTGATGACGACCCGGCACCTTCTGGCGGCCACCAGGTCCAGGAACCGCCGCAGGTTGGTGACGAACTCCGGCATGTCGATGGGGACCGTCGCCCCGAAAGGGTCCTCCAGATATATGGCGTGGTCGTTCGGGAACAGTTTGGCGAGCCGGTCCTCGAACCTGCCCGGTGATGTGCTCAGCGCCAGACTGAGCTGCTGGGAGTTCACCCAGCTGGGAGAGAACCCGGACCGCGAGTAGAGCCTCCACAACAGTTCGACGGCGGTGAAGGTCTTGCCGACGTGCGGATCGCCCACGATGAACACGACGTGGTGACGTTCGAGGATGGCGACGATGTCGTCGTACTGCTGGGGAGGCACGAACACCGAGGTGAGCTGGGCGTACGGACTGGCCTCCGCGTGGCGGTCGAGGCCGAGTTCGTCGAGGAAGTCGTCCAGCGTGCGGTCCTCGGACACCTCCGAGGCGGCGATTGCCGTGATCTCCCGTGCCAGTGTGAGGAGTTCGCTGTCGAGCGGGGACCCGACCAACTCCGTGGCGGCGCGCAGAATCGACACCAGCGGGGGCTCGGTGCCGGGTGCGTGGTGGTGGCGGGCGCAACGGTCCACGACCACGGCACAGAACTCGATGGTCGAGCCGTCCACGGGAATGCTGTCGAGAAGGTCCGTGTCGAACGCGGCGTCCTGGAGCAGGGCTTGGCGCAGGCCGGGTCTGTCGATGCCCGGGACACGGCGCAGCAGACGCTGTGCCTGCTGACGTATTCGGCCCGGTACGGCTCGGTGGGGCGGGTCGGTCATCTCAGCGCAGGAATTCCTCGGGACGGGTCTTCTGCTGCAGGGCGAGGTCGGCGAGCCTGCGCTGCTCCGGGTCGTGTCCGGCTTCCGCGACCACGCGGTCGTACCAGAGCGCCGCCGTCTCGGGTTCACCGACCCTGCGGTACTGCTCGCCGATCAGGTACTTGATGGTCTGGGCGTGCTCACCGGTGACGGAGTTGTCCTCGACCGCCCTCTCGAAGTGCTCGATCGCCTGTCGGCGCAGGTAGTCCTGGCCCTCGG
Source organism: Streptomyces sp. NPDC007808 (assembly GCF_042868655.1). Taxonomy (NCBI): domain Bacteria; kingdom Bacillati; phylum Actinomycetota; class Actinomycetes; order Kitasatosporales; family Streptomycetaceae; genus Streptomyces; species Streptomyces sp. NPDC007808. The sequence goes on along the minus strand of NZ_JBIAEQ010000002.1, from coordinate 738,879 downwards.
CGTTCTCCACCTCCGGTTCGTCGCCCCATGCCCAAGCGGCCCGTAGGTACAGGCTTCCGATGACCTCCGAGTCCAGGCCCCGCCATTTGGCGATCCACGCGGCGTACTCGAAGCGGCGTGAGGCCGAGGAGCGCTCGTCGCGTACCAGGGGGGTGATGCGCTCGGCGATGAGCCGGGACACCTTCTCGTCCACGCTGCCCTCGAAAGCGTCGCTGCCGCCGGTGAACCCGCAGTTGTCGCAGGTGTGGATGAAGCCCCTGTCCGGCTGGGAACCGCCCGCGATCTCCCGGAAGTCGGTGGTGACGCCGCCCAGGTTGTTGGTGCTGCCGGTGACGTAGGACTCGAACCGAGTTCCGCAATTGGGGCAGTCGAAGTCACGCGGGAAGAGAGTGGTCATCCAAGGCCCCCTGAGACGAAGGCGGGAACGCCGGTCTGCCTGCGCAGCTCGCCGGGAAGGTGGTCGAGCACACTCGAGAGCAGGATGCCCTCGTTGCGGTAGAAGAACCGGCCGGTCGTCGGCTCGGGAATCCTGCCCCCACTGTGGTGGATCGCCACCACCTGCCAGTGGTCGTCCAGTACCGGGGAGCCCGAGGAGCCGGGGAGCGTGGACGTCAGGTACTGCACGACGTCCCCTCCCTGATAGGCGATCCGGTTGTGCTGCAGGGCGACCTGTTTGGGCTGCCCGGCCGGATGCTGCACGATGTTGACCCGGTCTCCGGTCCGTGGTGCGGTCCTCGACGCGCTCAGCCACCCCCACTCGCGCCCGGGCTGCCCGTCGATCGCGATGAGGGAGTAGTCCAGTTCGTCGCCCGGGCTCGTGTGCAGCAGGCCGCCCTCGGCTGCCCGGTACTCGCTGACCGGTCGGGGGCGGCCTTCGGCGTCGTCCTCGAAACCGAAGCGGAAAACGGATCCGCGTAACTGCTCTTCGTCACCGATGACGTGGTGGTTCGTCAGCAGGAGGCCGGGCGCGACGAGGAAGCCCGTGCCCGACCAACTGCGGGGTCCCACCCTGGTCTCGACGTATGCGACGGCGGCCGCGGCGCGCAGGCCCTCGGCCAGGAAGGACACGGGCCGCAGCGTGTTCTCGCCGATGATCTTCTCCTGGAACCGGGCGACGTCCCGGTCGCTCAGGGTTCCTCTCGGCTCGGGTCGGGCCGCCACCGGAACCATGAGGCCGTAGCGGTCGAGGATTCCGGTGAGGAGGGTGCGCTGCTCGACGCCCACGAGCAGGGTCAGCTCGTTGACGATCCGCCCGAGTGCCTCGTGTTCCGGGGAGATTCGCCCGTACGCGAGAGCGTGGGTCACCAGCCTGCTCGCCGCCACGTACGGCGAACCACTGAGGTCGACATGGGTGGCGAGCGGCGCCAGCCCCGCGTTCCGCACGAACTCGCCCCGATCGGCCTCCCGGGCGAACTCCGGTAACTCCTTCAGTACGGCGATCAGCGCCGTCCTGTCCTCCGGAGCCCGTTCGACCATCCGGCAGTCCCCCTTCGGGCCGTTCGCACGCCCCAGCGACCAGCGTCACAGCGGGCTCAGCGCCCACGGTATCCGTGACCGGTCGCCGGTGCCCGGCAACTGCCGGGACACGGTGTGCCCTTGGCGCTCTTGGGCGCGCTCTCGGGGCCGTGCCCTTCGCTCGCCGACAGCAGTTGCCGAGGTCCGCGTCAGGGTTCGCGGCGTACGACGCACAGTGCCCAGATGACGAAGGCGTACATCGCGATGAGGGTGAGGGACCAGACGGGGTAGTAGGGGATCGACAGGAAGTTGGCGATGATCAGCAGTGCCGCGATGCCCACACCGGCGACCCGGGCCCACGTGGCGCGGGTGAAGAGACCCGCGCTCACGGCCATGGCGATCACTCCGAGGGCCAGCTGGATCCAGCCCCAGCTGGTCAGGTCGAACTTGAAGATGTAGTTGGGGGTGGACACGTACACGTCGTCGTCGGCGATCGCCATGATGCCCCGGAAGAGATCCAGGATCCCGGCGAGGAACAGCAGAACGCCGGCGAACGTCACCAGGCCGCCGGCGGCGGCTTCCGTCCTGGTCGAGCGGTGGTGGGTCGTCGTCATGGTCGCTTCCTCATCGCTTCGGTGATCTCGTGACGCGGGGGACCCGTGCGCCTTCAGCGACGGGCTCCGCATCTCTCAGCGTGGGAGGCCGCAGGGGGAGACGTGATCACCCATGGCGGGTGAACCGGGCCGGACCCGGGTGGTGAAGCGCGTTCGGCGGCCCGGTCCGGGCACGGTGGCTTCCCGGTGTCCCGGCGGTCGTCACCGCCCGTCGGTACGCCGCCGGCGCGGGACGGTGACCGCCGCGTGGTGCCGACGTCCGCGTGATCACCCGCGGGGGGTGAGGCGGGACCGGGCGGTGCATGAAGGGCACCAGCGGCCCGGACGGCAGCCGCAGGTGTGCGCCACGTGATCCGCACGGGACCCGGCACCGAACTTCTGCCGGCCGTCCGCATCCGGCCACGCCGTCCCCGCGTCTACGACGGTATGGATCTCGAAAAGCCGCCACAGCCGCAGCGCCAGGACCCCGAGGGGTGCCTGGTCGTGGCGATCCGCGTCCCCGTGCGGATCGTCGTCCTCGTGCTGGTCGTGCCGGTGCGGATGGTGTGGGACGCGCTCGTGGTGAGCGGGCGGTTCCTGAACGACACGGTGCTGCGGCCGGTGGGCAGGGCGTCGCTGTGGCTGATGCGCGCGGTGTTCGTGTGGCCGTTCGTGGGGGTGTGGCGGTATGCCCTCGTGCCCCTCGCGAAGGGGCTCGCCTGGCTGGGGAACGCCCTCGTCGTCGTGCCCGCCGGGTGGCTGTACCGGTACGCGCTGACCCCCCTGGGACACGCCTGCGCCTGGGCGGCCCGCGGCGTCGGGTACGGCTTCGCGTGGCTGGGGCGCGGGATCCGGGCCGGGCTGGAGTGGGTGTACGTGCGTGTCCTCACGCCGGTCGGGCATGCGGTGGCGTGGGTGCTGAAAGGGCTCGGCGCGGTGCTCGGCGCCCTCGGGCTCGGGATGTTCGGCGCGGTCGCCTGGCTGGTGCGGTACCTCGTCGTCGTCCCAGCCCTGTGGGTGTACGAGTGGATCCTCGCGCCGGTCGGGCGGGCCGTCATGTGGTGCCTCCGGGGCCTCGCCCGGGGCGTGGGGGCAATCGCGACCGGTGTCGCAGTCGCCCTGTACTGGATCGGGCGCGTGCTGTTCGTGCTGCCCGCGGTGGGGCTGTACAGGTGGGTCCTCGCGCCCGTCGGCCGCGTGCTCGCCGTCGTCGGCAGGGAGACCCTGGACGCGCTCGGGCACGCGTGGCGGGTCGCCGGACGGATCTCGCTCGCCGTCGGCCGGTTCCTCGCCGCCCTCTTCCGGTGGATCTTCGTCGAGCCGGTGCGATGGGTGTACCGGACGGTGCTCACACCGATCGGGCACGTGGTCCGCGACGCCGTGCTGCGGCCCGTCGCCGAGGCCGCCCGCAGCGTGGGGCGGGCCGGTCGGCAGGCCCTCGCCGCCGCCCGGCAGTCCGCACGACAGGCGCGTGCCGACTTCCGGCGGATGCTGTTCGGGGAGCCGAAGCCACGGGAAGCGGTGGCCCGGCGGGAACCTCCGGGCGGCGGGACACGTACTCTTGGTAGCAGTACGACCGCTCTCACGAAGGACTGAACGACACTGGGCAAGCGACAGCCCGAAGGCCCGCCGCCCGCACCCGCGGTGCAGCGCATCCGACTGCGCTACACCAAGCGCGGCCGCCTCCGGTTCACCAGCCACCGTGACTTCCAGCGCGCCTTCGAGCGTGCGCTGCGCCGTGCCGAGGTGCCGATGGCGTACTCGGCGGGGTTCACGCCGCATCCGAAGGTGTCGTACGCCAATGCCGCACCCACCGGCACGGGCAGTGAGGCGGAGTACCTCGAGATCGCGCTCACCGAAGCGCGTGATCCCGAGCAGCTGAGAGCGCTTCTCGACGAGTCGCTGCCCGCCGGGCTCGACGTCATCGAGGCGGTCGAGGCCCGGATCTCCGGGCTCGCGGACCGGCTCACGGCGTCCGTCTGGGAGCTGCGGCTCGACGGTGTGGACCCGGCCGACGCCCAGCGCGCGGTCGACGCCTTCACCAGCGCCGACGCCGTCGAGGTGCAGCGCATGACCAAGAACGGCGTGCGGACCTTCGACGCCCGCCCGGCGGTCGTCCACCTGGAAAGCCTGCACAGCACCGACGGAACAGAGACGCACAGTTCGCGGGCTGATAGGCCGACCGACCAGCCCTGTGCGATACTGCGGCTGGTTGTTCGGCACGTGACGCCTGCCGTACGACCCGACGACGTCCTGTCCGGTCTCCGCGCCGTGGCCGACCTGGCGCCGCCGGTCCCCGCAGCGGTGACCAGGCTGGCGCAGGGGCTGTTCGATGAAGAGACCGGCACGGTGACCGACCCGCTCGCGCCTGACCGCGAGGCAGCGACGGCCCCAACCGAGGCCGCGCCCGCTGCCGCCGCGACGGCGCCGGCGTAAGGAAGGTTCCGCGTAGGGACGGACGTCGAAGCGCCGCCCTCGGACTCGGGAGCCACCTGGGTCGGGCAGCGCACCGACCAGAAGACTTTCGCCAGGCCGTACGCATTCGGTGTACGGAACCGGCGAGACAGGACACAGAGAGCTCCCGTGCGGCGCCCGCGCCCCGGACGGCGGCAGTCGCGCAACCCGCGAGCCGCGGACGTCACCGGCATATCGCCGGACCAGGCGCGGCGCCCGGGAGCCTGACGGGAGAAACGCCCGCATGCTCGAACCGACCGAACCCAACGAGGGTTCCGAACTGAACACTCCCAGCGACACCCTGCCGCCGCGTCGGCGGCGTCGCGCCTCGTCCCGCCCGGCGGGACCGCCCGCCGCCGCGGAGACGCAGCCCGCTGAGGTGGTCGAGCCGGCCATACCGGCCGCTGACGTGGCCGACGTCGCCGCGAGCGACGAGGCCGAGAAGCCCGACGAGAGCGTCGAGGCCGCCGAGGCCGAGGTGAACACCGAGGCAGCGGAAGCGGACGAGGCGGAAGAGACCGCCGTCGCCGAGGTGGCCGCACCCGCCGGTCGTCCCCGGCGGCGCGTGGTGCGCCGCGCTGCCGCGCCCACCGGGTCGCCGGCGGCCGCCGAGACCGCCGAGACCGTCGTGCCCACCCCCGCTCCGGTCGCCGAGGAGCCGAGCCCGGCCGTCGAGGCCGCCGCCCCGGCCGAGTCCGTGGAGGAGGAGGCGGCGCCGCGTCGTACGCGCCGTCGTGCCGTGCGTCGAGCCTCCGCGCCCGCCGGTGCTCCGGCCGCCGCCGAGACCGCCGAGACCGTGGTCTCCGCCGCCGAGGTGACGGCTGAGGTCACTGAGCCCGAGACCGTCGAGGCCGCCGCCCCGGCCGAGTCCGTGGAGGAGGAGACGGCGCCGCGTCGTACGCGCCGTCGTGCCGTGCGTCGGGCCTCCGCCCCCGCCGGTGCTCCGGGCGCCGCCGAGACCGCGGGCGCCGACGCGAGCACCGAGGCCGTCGCCGAGGAGCCCGCCGCGTCCGCCGGGACCGGCGAGGCCGAGGCCGCGGCCGAGGCCCCTGAGGAGGCCGCCCCGCGTCGTACGCGTCGGCGTGCCACGCGCCGGGTGACCGCGTCCGACGAGGGCACCGGCAGCGAGACGCCCGTCGCCGGCGAGGCGGCGCCTGCCGTCGAGACCTCGATCACGGCGGAGACCCCCGTGACCCCCGGCATCGACACGGAGACCGCCGCGGTGACCGGTGTCGGCGCCCCGGCGCAGGCCCCCGCCGCCGAGCCCGACGAGGAGACCGGCCCCCGCCGTCGCCGTCGGGTCGTGCGACGGGCCGCCACCGGATTCGCCGAGCCCGCTCGGTCCGCCGCCTCCGAGGCCGCCGAGGCCCCGCGCCCGGCACGGCCCGCGGTGGCCCTGTTCCAGGCGCCCGTGTTCACCGAGCCGCAGTTCCAGACGCCCGAGCGGGCCGCCGCCGAAGCCGCCGCCGAGACGGAGACCGAGGACGTCGAGGAGTACACGGAGGAGCAGGCCGGCGCGTCGCGTCGCCGTCGCCGTCGCCGTGGCGCGTCCGGTGAAGAGTCCGAGGCTCCGACCACCGACACCCCGACCACCGAGGCCGCCGCCGAGGACGAGTCCGAGGAAGCCGACGAGGCCGCCGAGGACATCGCCGAGGGCGACGAGACCGAGGAGACCGGCTCCCGGCGCCGTCGTCGGCGCGGTGGCCGTCGCCGTCGTCGCGGTGAGGCCGCGGAGAGCGACGCCGAGGGCGGTGACGCGGACAGCGAGGAACTCGCGGCCGAGCAGGCGGCGCAGGACGCCGAGGACACCGCCGAGCAGGAGGAAGAGGACGACGAGGCCCGCGACGAGGGCGCCGGGTCCAGCTCCAGCAGCCGTCGTCGCCGTCGCCGTCGCCGTCGCGCCGGTGACACCTCCGTCGACACCGAGCCCGGCGAGGGCGACCCCGAGCGCACCGTCGTCAAGGTCCGCGAGCCCCGCCCCGCGCGGGAAAAGGGTGCCGAGCCGTCCGACGAGGTGCAGTCCATCAAGGGCTCGACCCGCCTGGAGGCCAAGAAGCAGCGCCGCCGGGAAGGCCGTGAGCAGGGCCGCCGACGCGTTCCGATCATCACCGAGGCCGAGTTCCTGGCCCGCCGCGAGGCCGTCGAGCGCGTGATGGTCGTCCGGCAGCACGGCGACCGCACGCAGATCGGCGTCCTCGAGGACAACGTGCTCGTCGAGCACTACGTCAACAAGGAGCAGTCGACCTCGTACGTCGGCAACGTCTACCTCGGCAAGGTGCAGAACGTGCTGCCGTCGATGGAGGCCGCCTTCATCGACATCGGCAAGGGCCGCAACGCCGTCCTGTACGCCGGTGAGGTCAACTTCGAGGCGCTCGGCATGGCCAACGGGCCGCGTCGCATCGAGTCCGCCCTGAAGTCGGGCCAGTCGGTCCTCGTCCAGGTGACCAAGGACCCGATCGGGCACAAGGGCGCCCGTCTGACCAGCCAGGTCTCCCTCCCGGGCCGCTACCTCGTGTACGTGCCCGAGGGCTCGATGACCGGTATCAGCCGCAAGCTGCCCGACACCGAGCGGGCGCGTCTGAAGAGCATCCTCAAGAAGGTCGTCCCCGAGGACGCGGGCGTCATCGTGCGCACCGCCGCCGAGGGCGCGAGCGAGGACGAGCTGCGCAGGGACGTCGAGCGGCTGCAGGCGCAGTGGGAAGAGATCCAGAAGAAGGCCAAGAACGGCAACGCTCCGACGCTGCTGTACGGCGAGCCGGACATGACCGTCCGGGTCGTCCGGGACATCTTCAACGAGGACTTCTCCAAGGTCGTCGTCAGCGGTGACGAGGCCTGGCAGACCGTCCACGGGTATGTCTCGCACGTGGCCCCGGACTTGGCGGAGCGGCTGCAGAAGTGGACCTCCGAGGTCGACGTCTTCGCCACCTACCGGATCGACGAGCAGCTCGCCAAGGCGCTGGACCGCAAGGTCTGGCTGCCCAGCGGCGGTTCGCTGGTGATCGACCGGACCGAGGCGATGGTGGTCGTCGACGTCAACACCGGCAAGTTCACCGGTCAGGGCGGCAACCTCGAGGAGACCGTCACCAGGAACAACCTGGAGGCGGCCGAGGAGATCGTCCGCCAGCTGCGGCTGCGCGACCTCGGCGGCATCATCGTCATCGACTTCATCGACATGGTGCTGGAGTCCAACCGGGACCTGGTGCTGCGGCGCCTGCTGGAGTGCCTGGGCCGGGACCGGACGAAGCACCAGGTGGCGGAAGTGACCTCGCTGGGCCTGGTGCAGATGACCCGTAAGCGGGTCGGTCAGGGCCTGCTGGAGTCCTTCTCCGAGACCTGCGTCCACTGCAACGGGCGCGGTGTCATCGTGCACATGGAGCAGCCCACGGCCGTCGGTGGCGGTGGTGGCAAGCGCAAGAAGCGGGCGCGTGCCGGTGCCGGTCCCGAGCAGGTGCACGAGGCGTCCGTCGCCGTCGAGCCGGTCGAGACGGCCGAGGAGGAGGCGGAGACCGAAGCCGAGGTCGCCGCCGAGGTCGCCGAGCCGGTCGCGCTCGCGGAGCCCGCCTTCACACCGGACGAGGAGCTGTACAGCAGCGTCGCCGAGGCGGAGGCCGCGGTCGCGCGTGGTGGACGTTCGCGCCGGCGTGGCGGTCGCCGCGTGTCCGCTCCGGCGGGTGCGCCGCGCAAGCCCGAGACGGTCGCCACGGCTCAGGACGTGACGGTCGAGGAGGAGATCGCGCGTCCGGTGCAGCCGGAGTCGGCAGCCGAGGCCAAGGCCGAGCCGGCGGCCGTGGAGGACGCGGTCGTCGGGACGCCCGCAGCCGAGACGCCCGCAGCCGAGGCACCGGCCGTCGAGGAGGCCGCGCCCAAGGGACGTACGCGGCGTCGCGCGACCCGCAAGGTGTCGGCGCCCGCCGGGTCGCCCGCGGGGGCCGAGGCCGCCGTGGTGACGGTCGGCGAGACGGCGTCCACGACGCCCGAGCCGCAGGCGTCAGCCGAGCAGGCCGAGCAGGCCGAGCAGGCCGAGCAGGCTCCGGCCGAGGCGGTCGCCGAGAGCGCCGCCCCGGCCCGCCCGCGGCGTCGTGCCGTGCGCAAGGCCACCGCGCCGACGGCGTCCGAGGAGGCGGCCGTCGTGGTCGTCCCGGCCACGGAGACCCAGCCCGAGGCCCCCGCCGCGCAGGAGCCCGCCCCCGCGGGGGAGGCCCCGGCCGCGGAGGAGGGCGTCGAGGAGACGGCTCCGGCGAAGAAGACGGCCCGTAAGACGGCCAAGAAGGCGACGGCGAAGAAGGCCGCCACCAAGAAGACCGCGGCCAAGAAGACGGCTGCCAAGAAGGTCACGGCCAAGAAGGCGGCGAAGACCGCCAAGACGGCCGCGGCCAAGTCGACGGCGAAGAAGACCACGGTCTCGGCCGCCACCGACGAGAGCTGAACCCCTGGCTGTGCGGCCGGTCGACGTGACCGGCCGCACAGCCGCGGGACCCGGCCCGGTTTGACCCCCTCGGCCGCGGCCCCGTAACCTTGACCCTCGGCGTGTCCGCGGATATAGGACGCGCCACATCCCCGTAAACCTCTTCCTCCGGAGCACCGGGTGCTCCGGAGAGGCCGCCCGCGTGCCGGGTTGCTGGACTGCGGGGGTGCCGTTCCCGAGCGAGAGAGTGAGATCCGCGTGTACGCCATCGTGCGCAGCGGTGGTCGCCAGCACAAGGTTGCTGTCGGCGACATCGTTGAGGTTGACAAGATTTCCACTGCCAAGGTTGGCGACACGGTCGAGCTCTCGACCCTGCTCGTTGTCGACGGCGACGCTGTGACCAGTGACCCGTGGGTGCTGGCCGGCATCAAGGTCCAGGCCGAGGTCGTGGACCACCACAAGGGCCAGAAGATCGACATTCTGCGCTACAAGAACAAGACCGGCTACCGCCGTCGTCAGGGCCACCGCCAGCAGTACACGGCGATCAAGGTCACTGAGATCCCCACGGCTGCGAAGTAAGGGACTGAGAACAGATGGCACACAAGAAGGGCGCATCGTCCACCCGGAACGGTCGCGACTCGAACGCCCAGCGGCTCGGCGTGAAGCGCTTCGGCGGTCAGGTCGTCAGCGCGGGTGAGATCCTGGTCCGCCAGCGCGGCACCCACTTCCACCCCGGTGCGGGCGTCGGCCGTGGCGGCGACGACACGCTGTTCGCGCTGCAGGCCGGTGCGGTGGAGTTCGGCACCAGCCGTGGCCGCAAGGTCGTGAACATCGTTCCGGTCGCCTGAAGCAGCCCCCTCAGGGCTCAGGCGCGGTAGAGCGTTTCGCGAGGCGGACCTCACTTCCCCTGTGGGAAGGCGGGTCCGCCTTTCGCGTGTTACGCAAGAGACAAACCCTACGTATTCAGTGCTGGAGGCACCCACCATGACCACCTTCGTGGACCGCGTCGAGCTGCATGTCGCCGCGGGTAACGGAGGCCACGGCTGTGCCTCCGTCCACCGTGAGAAGTTCAAGCCGCTCGGCGGACCCGACGGCGGCAACGGCGGGCGCGGCGGGGACGTGATCCTCACCGTCGACCAGTCGATCACCACGCTGCTCGACTACCACCACTCCCCGCACCGCAAGGCCACCAACGGCAAGCCCGGTGAGGGCGGCAACCGGTCGGGCAAGGACGGGCAGGACCTGGTGCTGCCGGTGCCCGACGGCACCGTGGTGCTGGACAAGGCGGGCAATGTGCTCGCCGACCTGGTCGGGCACGGCACGTCCTTCGTCGCCGCCCAGGGCGGCCGGGGCGGCCTCGGGAACGCGGCGCTGGCGTCGGCACGGCGCAAGGCGCCCGGGTTCGCGCTGCTCGGTGAGCCCGGGGGCCTGAAGGACATCGTCCTGGAGCTGAAGACGGTCGCCGACGTGGCGCTGGTCGGCTACCCGAGCGCCGGCAAGTCCTCGCTGATCTCCGTGCTGAGCGCCGCCAAGCCGAAGATCGCGGACTACCCCTTCACGACGCTCGTGCCCAACCTCGGTGTGGTGACCGCCGGTTCGACCGTGTACACCATCGCCGACGTCCCCGGCCTCATTCCGGGCGCCAGCCAGGGCAAGGGCCTGGGCCTGGAGTTCCTGCGGCACGTGGAGCGGTGCAGTGTGCTCGTGCACGTCCTGGACACCGCGACGCTGGAGTCCGACCGCGACCCCCTCTCCGACCTCGACGTCATCGAGGCGGAGCTGCGGGAGTACGGCGGCCTCGACAACCGGCCGCGGATCGTGGTCCTGAACAAGATCGACGTACCGGACGGCAAGGATCTCGCCGAGATGGTGCGGCCGGACCTGGAAGCCCGCGGATACCGGGTCTTCGAGGTGTCCGCGGTGGCGCACATGGGACTGAAGGAGCTGTCGTTCGCGCTGGCCGAGCTGGTGGGCAGGGCGCGGGCCGCGAAGCCGAAGGAAGAGGCGACGCGGATCGTCATCCGGCCGAAGGCCGTCGACGACGCCGGGTTCACCGTGACGCGCGAGGAGGTCGGCGGCGAGCCGCTGTTCCGGGTGCGCGGCGAGAAGCCCGAGCGCTGGGTGCGGCAGACCGACTTCAACAACGACGAGGCCGTGGGCTATCTCGCGGACCGGCTCAACCGCCTGGGTGTGGAAGAGGAGTTGATGAAGGCCGGGGCCCGCTCCGGTGACGGCGTGGCCATCGGGCCCGAGGAGAACGCCGTGGTCTTCGACTGGGAGCCGTCGGTGACGGCCGGTGCGGAGATGCTCGGGCGGCGTGGCGAGGACCATCGCTTCGAGGCGCCTCGGCCCGCGGCGCAGCGACGACGTGACAAGCAGGCCGAACGGGACGAGGCGGCGCAGGAGTTCGACGACTTCGAGCCGTTCTGAGGTTGCCGGCCGCGAGGCCGCCTGCTGTGAGGACGCCGGGGTGCTGACAAGCGCCCCGGCGTTTGTGCTGACGTCGACCGGGGGCTTCCGCTACCCGGGGGGCGGGCACACCCGGGCCGGCGTCGCACGGCACGGGCGGGACCCAGCGACGAGCCCGGCCGAATCGGTTACGCCGTGAAAAATTCCGGCGAACTCCAGGGCAACCCCCGCCTACCCCGGTGAGTCGTACTGGGCGGCGTGAAGAGGATCTTGAACCTCGGCACGCGTTCCCACCGCCCTTCTCGATCCCCGGAGTCGACGTGGTCCCCATGGCTTCGCGTTCCCGCCGCCGCACCTTCCTCTCCCGCCGCAGACGGCTGGCCCTCGCCACCGGCGTCGCCGTGGTCGCCGGTGCGTTGGCGGTGCCCGCCGTCGACGCCGCCACCGGGGAGGCCACGGCCGCCACGCCGAGCGCCAAGCGGCTGCACGACGACTTCAACGGGGACGGGCACCGCGACCTGGCGATCGGGGCGCCGGGCGCCGCGCCGGGCGGTGAGGGCAGGAGCGGTGCGGTCAGTGTGCTGTACGGCTCCTCCGGCGGGCTGTCGACCTCGCGCAAGCAGGTGCTGAACGGGCCGGCCGACGAATACAGCGGCGGTTACGGTGCGCAGCTCCAGAGCGCCGATCTGGACGGGGACGGGTACGCGGACCTGCTGTCGGTCGAAGGTGTCTTCCTGCACGAGCTCGGTTACGCCCTCGTCGTCAACTGGGGTGGTCCCCAGGGGCTTTCGACCACGAAGACCACCCTGACCTGGTCCCCGCAGAGCGAGTGGCAGGGGGGCTTCACCGTCGCGGACGTGGACGGTGACAAGCGTCCGGACGTGGTGACGTCGAGCACCGACGACTGGGCGGGCGAGGCCGACGAGGCGGACGGCACGGTGTGGCACGGTCCCTTCACCCGGACCGGACAGGCGGCGAAGAAGGACACCTTCCGCGTCTTCGCCGGGGAGCCGGCGCTCATGCACTCGCTGACCTCCGGTGACGTCAACGGCGACGGGGTCGCCGACATCGTCGTACGCATGGGAGGCAACGGGTCGCCGGACTCGCGCGAGGCCGCCCTTCTCCTGGGCGGCAGCGGCGGGCTCACCCCGAAGGGCCGGCTCAAGGACGCGGAGGGCAGGCTCGTCGGCGGCGAGGACGCCGTGATCGGCGACCTGAACAAGGACGGGTACGGCGATATCGTCGTCGGCCGCGAGGACACGTCGGGCGGCTCGCTGACGGTCGTCCACGGCGGCCCCGCCGGTTTCTCCACCACCCGCAAGCCGGTGGTCATCAACCAGGCCACGACCGGTGTGCCCGGCACCGCCGAGCAGGGGGACGGCATGGGCTCGGGTCTGTCCGTCGGTGACACCAACGGCGACGGCTACCTCGACGTGGCGACCGGGCTCCCCGGCGAGGACCTGAACGGCGTCACCGACGCGGGCGCCGTGCTCGTGCTGCGCGGCAGCGCGAACGGCCTGACCGGGAGCGGCTCCAAGGTGTTCACCCAGAACACCAGCGGTGTTCCCGGCACCGCCGAGAAGGGCGACAAGTTCGGCGCGCAGACCGCCCTCGTCGACGCCGACGGCGACAAGAAGGACGGACTGGTCGTCGGCGCCCCGGCGGAGAACGCCGGCAACGGTTCCGTGTGGGTCTTCCGCGCCACGTCCAGCGGCATCACCGCGAGTGGCTCCTTCTCGTTCGGCCCGACCACGATGGGCATCCCCGCGGCCGGGGCCGGTTTCGGGAGCTCGTTGGCGGACTGACGGCGACGACGTCCGGCGAGGGCTTCGACGGGGTGAGCGGCGCCGGCGGGGTCGTCGTGCTGCGCGGCGGCGCGAGTGGGCTGACCGGTGCCGGCGCCACCGGGGCCGACCAGAACACCGCCGGCGTTCCGGACGTGGCGGAGACCGGCGCCGACTGGACGACGCGAAGCTGGCTTCAATTACTGACCCGGCCGGGGTTCAATCACTGACCGACCGACAGACCCGTTGTGGCAAGGGTGCGTTCTCGTGCCGCAGCGGGTCTTCTGTTGTCTCCCTGTTTGTCATGCACGCGAAGTATGCCGTTCAGCGGGCGGTCCGCCCACAAGCATGAGCATCCGAAGTGTCCAAGAGGCCAGCGAGGCAAGGGAGTTCGACGATGACCGCAGCGATCGGGTCCATGTCCCCCGACCGACGCCGCTTTCTGACCGCCGGAGCAGCGCTGCTCGGCGCCGCCGCTTCCGCGCAGCTGTGGTTGCCGGCCACCGCGCGCGCCGCCGAAACGCCACTGCCCGACGGGGTGTTCAGCCTCGGTGTGGCCTCCGGCGACCCCCTGCCCGACGGTGTCGTGCTGTGGACGCGCCTCGCGCCGGACCCGCTGAACGGTGGCGGCATGCCCGACGCCGTCGTTCCGGTCGAGTGGGAGATCTGCGAGGACGAGCGGTTCAGAAAACCGGCCCGCCGGGGCGTCGCCGAGGCCCGGCCCGAGTTGGGGCACAGCGTCCACGTGGACGTACGACGGCTGCGCCCGGGCCGTACCTACTGGTACCGGTTCCGCGCCGGCGGCCAGCTGTCGCCCGTCGGCCGCACGCGCACCGCACCCCACGCGTACAGCTCCGGCGGCCGGCTGCGGATGGCGCTGGCCTCCTGCCAGAACTGGCAGCACGGCTACTTCACTCCGTACGCCGACATGCTGGCCCAGGACCCCGACTTCGTCCTGTTCGTCGGCGACTACATATACGAGTCCCGGCCGTCGGCGACGGCCCTGCGCCGGCACGAGGGCAACGACGAGCCCTACACGCTGGTCCAGTACCGCAACCGGTACGCCCAGTACCGCACCGACCCCGACCTCGCCGCCATGCACGCGAACGCCCCCTGGGTGGTCACCTTCGACGACCACGAGGTCGACAACGACTTCGCCGGCGACATCCCGCAGGACCCGGACAAACAGCCGCACGACGCCTTCGTGGCCCGTCTCACCGCGGCCTACCAGGCGTTCTACGAGCACATGCCGGTCAGGGCGAGCGCCGTCCCGAACGGCCCGCACATCCAGATGTACCGCCGTCTGGAGTTCGGCAGACTGGCCCGGCTCAGTGTGCTGGACACCCGGCAGTACCGCAGCGACCAGGCCACCAGCCAGGAAGGCGCCCAGGACCCTTCGCTCACCATGCTCGGCGCCGAGCAGAAGCGGTGGCTGCTGAACGGGCTGCGGTACTCACCGGCCCGCTGGAACATGATCGGCTCGCAGATCATGATGGGCGAGACCGACCTCAAGGTCGGCGAGGGCAAGCTCTGGTACTACGACGCCTGGGACGGTTACCAGGTCGAGCGCAACGCCTTGATGCGGGAGCTGAAGGACGTCCGCAACCCGGTCGTGTTCACCGGCGACCGCCACCTGACGATGATCAGCGACCTCAAGGAGGACTACGCGGACCCCGACTCCGACGTCGTGGGCGCCGAGTTCGTGGGCACGTCCGTCTCCAGCAACGGCGACCAGGACCAGGACGCCTTCCACCGGGAGTGGGACCCGCGCGTCCCGGACAACCCGCACTGGAAGCTGCTCGACGCCCACCGCGGCTACCACCTCTTCGACATCCGCCGCGACGGCATCGACGCGCAGGTCAGGATCGTGGACACGGTCCGGCAGCCGACGGCGACGCCGAGCACGCGGGCACGGCTCCGGGTGGAGGCGGGGCGGCCGGGCGTCGAAGTCGTGTAACTCACGTCACATTTGAGGAGGGGCCCGGGACTCATGTGCGTCCCGGGCCCTTCGTGATGGCGCGAATCCCGCGGTCTCCCTCGCCGATACCGAAATGCTGCGGAATCTTGATAAGGAATTCCGCGCCGATGAACTGCCCCGCGGAGCGCTATTCACAGCTGTCCGAAACAGCGCTGTGACGGATATGAAGAACACGTGCATCCCCGGTCCCGGTGGTGTGAAGATCGGCACCCCGCGACGGGTCGACGGGGTCATCGCGCGGATCGTGCGGAGACGGCGGGGCGAATACGCGGGACGCGGCGTGAATTGTGAGCCGACATGCCCCTTTTGTCCTGCCTGTGCTGCGCACCGCCCCCGCCAAGTCGCGTACGGTTCACCAGACGTCGAGGAAGGAACTCGTGCGGGTGCTCGGCCGTCGTCGTCCCGGGCGGCCACCGCTTCGGTGAACCTGTGCCGTTACTCACAGCAATTCGCCGAGACCTCCACAGGACCTCTCGACAATGACCATGCGTACAAGGTGAATGACGGGTTGCGCGCACATATGCAGCCGGGGTCGCTCACCTTGCACTGCGGTAACCACAAGTGGGACCATTTCCAAGTTCCCAGTCGCCACAAGGTAGGTCACCTGTGTCCCAGCACATAGCCAAGCCCCGTACCACCGCAGTGATCCTGGCCGGCGGTACCGGTCAGCGCGTGGGTCTGTCGATCCCCAAGCAGCTGCTGAAGATCGCCGGCAAGGCAGTCATCGAGCACACCCTGACCACCTTCGAGAAGGCCGACTCGATCGACGACATCATCGTGCTGATGGCCCCGGGTTACGTGCCCGACGTCGAGAAGATCGTCGCCAAGGCCGGGTTCACGAAGGTCAAGAAGATCATCGAGGGCGGCTCGACCCGGAACGAGACCACCGAGCGCGCCATCGAGGCCCTCGGCGAGGGCCTGGCCGAGGGCGAGGACCTGAACGTCCTGTTCCACGACGCCGTCCGCCCCCTGCTGTCGCAGCGCGTCATCGACGACTGCGTCGTGGCCCTGGAGCGCTACCAGGCCGTCGACGTCGCCATCCCGTCCGCGGACACCATCATCGTGACCCGCACCCACGGCGAGGACGGCGAGTTCATCACCGAGATCCCGGACCGCTCCCGCCTGCGCCGCGGCCAGACCCCGCAGGCCTTCAAGCTGTCCACGATCAAGCGCGCCTACGAGGTCGCCGCCGGTGACCCCAACTTCCAGGCCACGGACGACTGCTCCGTCGTGCTCAAGTACCTGCCGGACGTGCCGATCCACGTCGTCGCGGGTGACGAGTACAACATGAAGGTCACCCAGCCCGTCGACGTCTTCATCGCCGACAAGCTCTTCCAGCTCGCCTCCACCGCCGCCCCGGAGCAGAAGGGCGAGGAGGTCTACCGCGAGCTGCTGACCGGCAAGACCGTCGTCGTCTTCGGCGGCTCGTACGGCATCGGCAAGGACATCGCCGAACTCGCCGAGTCCTACGGCGCCAAGGTCTACGCGCTGGGCCGCTCCACCACCGGCACGCACGTGGAGAACCCGGAGGAGGTCGACGACGCCCTGTCCAAGGCGTACGCCGAGACCGGCCGTATCGACTACGTCGTGAACACCGCCGGCGTCCTGCGCATAGGCAAGCTCGCCGAGACCGACAACGCCACCATCGAGGAGGCGCTGAAGGTCAACTACCTCGCCCCGGTGCAGATCGCGCGCTCCTCGTACAAGTACCTGTCGGAGACCAAGGGCCAGCTGCTGCTGTACACCTCCAGCAGCTACACCCGCGGCCGCGCCGAGTACAGCCTGTACTCCTCCACCAAGGCCGCCATGGTGAACCTCACCCAGGCCCTGTCCGACGAGTGGGCCGGCGACGGCGTCCGCGTGAACTGCATCAACCCGGAGCGCACCGCCACCCCGATGCGCACCAAGGCCTTCGGCCAGGAGCCCGCGGGCAGCCTGCTCTCCTCCGAGGCCGTCGCCCGCACCTCCCTCGACGTGCTGCTGTCCGAGCTGACCGGCCATGTCATCGACGTCCGCCAGCAGGACCCGACCGCCGCCGCGGGCAAGGCCTCCGGCTTCGAGCAGGCGCTGGCCAGTGTTCTGGACCGCCAGGACGGCATGGCATAATCAACAGTTAATAGCCTTATGGAATTCAGGCCTCTGCGATTCTTCGTACACGAAGAATTCACAGGGGCCTGAGTCCTTCCCCCTTCAGACCGGCCCCTCCCCTGAGCAGGTTCTTCGTGATATCCACTGCTATTCGCGTCGCCCGGGTGGGCAGCGCGGCCGAGCTGGCCGCGGCGGCCTTCATGGTGCTGGGTTTCCCGGCACTCATGCTGGCCGCGCTCGTCCCGAGCGTTCCCGCCTTCGCCGCCGCGGCCGCCGTGACGTACCTGGCGGACCACTATCTGCACCGCAAGGGCAGCTATCTGGTCAATCGCCTGAGCAAGGTCCGGGCCGGTCTGTCGATCCGCTTCCTGATCCGGCAGTTGCTGCTGATCCTGCTGCTGGCCCGGCTCGGTCTCGCGGACAACCTGATCTATTACGGCGCCATCGCCTGCTTCATCGCCTTCTACGGCCTTCAGGCCCCGCACGGCGCGCTGGTCACCCTGATCCGCAACCGCCGCCGTATGCCGGTCGCCACCCGCAATGTCGACCTCGCCTCGCGCATCCGCATCCCGGACGCCCCGCCGCGCAAGCTGCTGCACCGCTCCGCCGAGAAGATGCTGCACCTCGACCTGGCGGCCGTCGCCGGCATCCTGGTCTCGGCGGCCGTGGAGTCGGCCGTCGTCGGCTTCATCGGCATCGGTGTCACGGTGGGCCTGGGCTGCCTGTACGTGGTCGCGCTCGTCCCGTACGTCCGCGGCCGGAAGATCCCGCCGAACGCGGAGAGGGTCCTGGCCGCCGTCGACGACTGGCTGGCCGAGTACCGGCCCGAGACGGTGCTGTACTTCTCCGGCTCCAGGGACTCCGCGTACCAGGTCAACATGTGGCTGGAGACGATGGAGCAGCTGGACTCCAAGCCGCTGATCATCCTGCGTGAGCGCGCCATCCTGAACAACCTGGCGCCCACCACGGTCCCCGTCATCTGCGTGCCCGGAGGGGTGCACCTGATGAACCTGGACCTGTCCACCGTGCGCGTCGCGCTGTACGCGGCGAACGTCGGCAAGAACATCCACCTGCTGCGCGTCCCCACCATGAAGCACGTCTTCATCGGCCACGGCGACAGCGACAAGCTGGCCAGCGTCAATCCGTACAGCAAGGTCTACGACGAGGTGTGGACCGCCGGGCGCGCGGGCCGCGACCGCTACGCCATAGCCGACGTCGGCGTCCGCGACGACGACATCGTCGAGGTCGGCCGCCCGCAGCTGGCGCCGATCCGGACCTGGCAGGGCGTGCCCGAGGGCCGTATCCCGACCGTGCTGTACGCGCCCACCTGGGAGGGCTGGGACGGCAACCCCGGCAACACCTCGATCGTGCTCGCCGGCGAGAACATCGTGAAGAAGCTGGTGCAGGCCGACCCGCCGGTCCGTGTCCTGTACAAGCCGCACCCCTTCACCGGCAGCGTCAGCGCCGAGGCCAAGGCCGCGGGCCAGCGGATCGCCGCCCTGGTCCAGCAGGCCGCCGCCGAGCGCGCCGACGACCCGCGCTTCACCGCCGACGCCGCCGCGCAGGCCGCCGCCAAGGCCGACCTGACCCGCATCGAGGCCCGCCTCGCCGAACTGTCCGGCAAGGGCAAGGGCGGCAAGGGCAGCGGCGGTGGCGACGAGGCCGAGGCCACCCGCGACGGCCTGGTCGACGTCGCCAGGCACGAGGAGATCGCCCGGCTGCGCGCCGAGTGGAACGACGCGTACTGGCGTTCCTTCGGCAGCCACCAGCACCGCGTCATCACGGGCGCCGAACCGCGCCTGTACGACTGCTTCAACGTCTCCGACGCGATGGTCTCCGACATATCCAGCGTGGTCTCCGACTTCATCGCCAGCGGCAAGCCGTACGCCGTCACCGACTCCGCCGAGGTCGGCGTGGAGGAGTTCAAGCGGCAGAACACGGCCGTGCGCGCCGCGACGATCCTGTCCAACAGCGCGACGGAGCTGGGCGAGCTGCTGGACGCCGTGCGCGACCCGGCGGCGGACCCGCTGGCCGAGGACCGCAAGGACCTCAAGCGGTACCTGCTCGGCCCGGACGAGCCCACCTCCATCGCCCAGTTCAACACCGCGGTGGCGAACCTCGCGATCAAGGCCGAGACGCGCAATGTCGGTCAGGAGTCACGCGCGGCGGCCGGAGCCGCCGAGGCGGTGCCGGCGAGCGTTCCCGGGCAGCGGGTGGCCGCTGCGGGCGACGATGTGACGGCCTGATCCGCGCAGCCGGCGAAGCGGCCCCCGAGGAGTGATCCTCGGGGGCCGCTTCGTTTCGTACTGGGCTTTTCAGGGTTCCCGGACAGTAAGAGTCCATGTCAGGCCGATATGTGGCCTGAGTCACTAAATCGGGGGTGTGAGGCAACCGCTTGCGACGTCGAGCCGTCTATCAGGTAGCGAATGAGGCGATACGGGGGGAATATCCCATTGACTAGGGGGAAAAGTGACCGTCACGCAGCCTGATGTGACTGTGATCATCGGTGCGTACGAAGCGATGCCCTACCTGATCGAGTGCCTGGCGTCAGTCGAGGCACAGACCATCGATCCGGAGCGCATCGAGGTCATCGCCGTCGACGACGGCTCCACGGACGGCACCGGCGAGTGCCTGGAGCAGTTCGCGGACCGCGCGCCGATGCCGGTGACCGTCATTCGGCAGGAGAACTCCGGTGGCCCCAGCGGCCCGCGCAACGTCGGCCTGGGCAAGGCGATCGGCCGCTACGTCTTCTTCCTGGACGCCGACGACCGGCTCGGCCCCGAGGCCCTGGAGCGCATGGTCGCGATGGCCGACAAGAACGGCACCGACGTCGTGCTGGGGCGGGTGGAGGGCGTCAACCGCACCGCGCCGAAGTCGATGTGGGGCAAGACGCTGGACCGTACCGACGTCTTCTCGTCCAACATCAAGTTCACCCTGAGCGCGCAGAAGCTGTTCCGGCGCGAGTTGCTGACGCGGCACCACATGCGCTTCGACGAGTCCCTGTGGACCGGCGAGGACGCGGTGTTCACGATGGAGGCCTATCTACGGGCCGACGGCGTCTCCGTGATCGCCGACTACACCTGCTACTACCTGGTGGGCCGTGACGACGGCAAGCACGTGACGAAGAGCGGCGGTCACGCCCTGCGCTTCGACTCCGCACGCGCCCTGATGAACCTGATAGCCGAGCACATACCCGCCGGTGACCGACGCGACCTGCTCATGATCCGCCCCTTCCTGGTCACCCTGCTCCCGCAGTTCGGGCCCAAGTACGCCAAGGACAGCGAGCAGGTCAGGCGGCACAAGTTCGAACTGGCCAAGCCGCTCATGGACGCCTACTGGACGCCGGGCATCGCCCGCCGCCTCAAGGTGGAAGAACGCCTGCGGCTGCACCTGGTCGCCGAACAGCGTCCCGAACTCCTGCTGCCGGTGGTGGAGTTCATCAAGTCCAAGAAGCAGCCGGCGGCCCTCCTGGAGAAGAAGGGCCGCCGTGTCTACCTCGCCTACCCGCACTTCAGGGATGCCTCCGCGGGCATACCGGACTCCGTGTACCTCGCCGAACCGCGCGAGGCCCGCGCCTTCCCGGGGTACCGGCAAGGCGGCGCCGACTCGTTCCTGCGGCGGGCGGTCCGCAAGGCCCGACGGATGCTGCGCCCGGGCGGTACTACGCCGGGCGGGCGGGCTGCTGCGGCGTGACGGAGCGGCGCTGGTCCGGGATCTCGGGCGGAAGCTCCGCGGCCAGCCGCTCCTCCATCCGCGTCCGGTGCTCCTGCGCCGCCGCACACAGCGCCTGAACGGCCTCGTTGAAGCGCACCTGTGACGTCGGCTCGTCCGGACCCAGCAGGTGCCGCTTCAGCTCCGCCCGGGCCTCGACGAGTCCGTCCTTCTCCGGGTGCCGCACCGCGTCGAGGAGTTCAGGCACCCCGGCCGCGTCGGGCGTCAGCACGGTCGCGGCGCGCACCGTCGGGAAAGCCTTGCGGAACACGTCCTCCGCGAGACCGCTGGTGTTCGCCACCGCGTACGGCTTCCCGCTGACCAGGAAGTCGCTGATGACGCTCGACACATCACTGACGAGCAGATCGGCGACGTTGAAGCAGGCGTACAGCGAGGGCCGGGCGGCCGTGACGACCTGGTGCTCCCACTCGGGCAGCGAGGCCCAGTACGCCTGCTCCCAGGCCTCGGTCACCCGCGTGACCGCCTCGGCACGCCCCGGCTCCGGCGCACCCTGCAGCAGCATCCGCTCCACCTGATCGGCGCCGGCCCGGACGTCGGTCGTGGTGAGCCGGTCCAACTCCTTGGTGTGCAGTGCGAGTTCGCCGGAATCCTGCGGCCGCTCACCGGTCCGCTCCCGGTTCGCCGCCCTGATCAGCTCACGGATGCGCAGATCCGCCGCCCCCGCCCGCGGATCCACCGACCCCGTCAGCGGATGCGGCTTGTACAGCAGCCGGACACCGGGGTCCGCGAGCAGCGCGCGTACGAGGTTCTCGCCGGCCTCGATCACCGACGTGTTGCCCGGGTTGCCGTCCCAGCCCTCCCAGGTCGGCGCGTACAGGACCGTCGTGTACGTACCGCTCGGCGGGCCCTCGTAGGGCCGTACGGCATCCAGCTGCGGGCGGCCGATCTCCACCACGTCCTTGTCCTCGACGCCCACCTCGGCCGTCGCGTACCGCTCCCGAGCCGCGGGACCGGCCACCCACACCTCGTCGTAGGCCTTGGCGTACGGGTTGCAGGACGACAGCTTGTCGCTCTCCCCGTGGTTGACGAACGTGTGCTTGAGCGTGGGGATACGCAGCACCTGGGAGGTCTTGCCCGAGTTGGACGGATGGATCAGGACCTGGAGCGAGGACTGCTCCAGGCGCATCAGCGTGGAGACCTTCGGCAGACACAGGATCGGGACGTCGGTCGGCGCGATCTTCGGCACCATGAACCGTTCGCGCAGCACGATCAGCGGACGGACGCCCTCCAGCTTCGCGAGCGGCTCCAGCCACATGTTCGCCTGGTACGCCGAGGAGGCGCCGCCGGAGAAGTACAGGCCGACCGTCGGCCGGTACTCCGCCAGCCAGGCGTCCAGCCAGTTCAGCGCCTCCTGCTCGCCCGCCGGGCGCCGGCCCGGCAGCAGCCGTACCAGAAGGTCGTACAGCCCGACCAGGGCGATTCCGAGGGAGAGCGCGATACCGAGGGCCGCGCAGCGCGGGTCGTCGGTGGCTGCCGTGACCAGTAGACCCGCCGTGGCCGGGAGGCCGAAGACCAGCAGCCGGTCGCCGGGGCGGCGCAGCAGCTGGGGCGGGGCGGGGGACAGGCGCAGGGCGGCGGCGTCGATGTTGCGGGTGACCACCGGCAGCGTGCGGGTGCGGCGGACCAGCACGGAGAGCGCCTGGATCGCGCAGTGCAGGGCGTAGAAGGCGAGGAGGCCCGCGACCAGCGGGGCGTACAGCGTCTCGCGCTGCTGTTCGCCGAGCCGCAGCAGACCCACCACCAGCAGCAGGTCCCGCAGCACGTGCCGCACGGTGATGTCCGCGTGCGACTTGGCGAAGACCGACAGCATGCCGCGCTGCCAGCGGTACAGCACGCCTTCCATGGCCAGCGACACGAGCGTCGCGGTCAGCAGCAGCGGGACGTGGGGGCGCAGCGCCGCCACGGCCTGGGCGCCGAAGGCCGCGACCAGAAGAGCCGTGACGAGCGCTCTCGCCGGGATACGGGACAGGGGTGTGGGCAACGGGGTCACTCCAAGGTCGGCGCGGGACGTCGTGCGTCCGGGTTAACGCGCGCCCACCTGCAGACGACACGCGCGTGTACGGCGGCCTTGGAGTGACCTGGCGGTGAGCAGTCCCCCAGCTCGTGCCCCAGGACTTCGCGGAGACGACCTAGCGCCCCGACTGCAACGCCCGCCGGATCGGGGCGCCCACCACGCGACGCGCCCTGCGGTAGACGGACGAGGTCGGCAGCGCCCCGCCCGGACCTGCGGCGCGGGTCAGTTCGCGTCTCAACCGGTCGTTCTCCGCGGCGAGTTCGCCGACCCGGCTCTGCAGCCAGCCGAACCGGCTGGTGAGCGAGGCGAGATCGGCGTCGTTCCAGGGGCGGATGCCCGCCGGGAAGGACAGCGAGCGCATCCGTTCCTCGAAGGCGGCGCCGCCGTCGCCGTGCGTGAACGTGTTCTCCAGACCGTTGCGGTCCAGGAACGCCGTGAACCGCTCGAACCGCTCCTGGTGGCCGCTCATCAGGGCACCGAAGTCGGCCTCCGCGTACAGCTGCGCCGGGTCGAGGTCCTCGGGCAGCCTGTCGATCCGGCGGTGCGGGATGTCGAAGTAGCGGCACAGCTCCAGCGTGCGCGAGTCGCCGCACAGCACGGTCGCCGGTGTCCCGGCGAGTAGCGCGGCGATGTTGCCGTGGATGCGGGAGCCGAACGAGAAGTCGAAGGCACGCAGGTCGTCGATCCAGGTGACCGGGTCGATGTAGACGCGCACCTTGTCCTCGCGGTACATCGGGTGGTCGGGGTGCGTCGGCATGGCGGTGACCAGGCCGTTCGGGTCGGACAGGTCCCGCCAGTGCAACTGCCGGGCGTCGCTGATGTTCTGCCCGATGAAGCGCAGGTTCGGGTAGCGGGCGTGGGCGCGGGTGATGACCCGCTCCAGGCCCTGCGACCTGACCGCCTTGTGCGAGCCGTTGACGGCGATCCGGGCGTCGGCGGCGAGGGTGGGCGCCCGCTTGGCGACGGTGAGGTCCTTGCCGTGCAGGAACAGTGACGGGCAGCCGATGACCTCGACGTCCCGGAAGCCCAGGCCCTTGAGGTACTGCTCGGTGAACTCGCCCCGGACACCGATCGATGCGCTGCGGTCGAGGACCGCGGAGACGAACGCGCGCACCGCCGGCTCGATGCCCGCCAGCCGCGTCGCGTCGTAGCCGAGCCCGGCCTGGGCGCCGACACCCACCACGACCACGGGGATCCGCAGCTTGGTGATGAGTCGCGTCAGCCGTTTCAGCTGTGCCTCGAACGAGGGACGGAACGCGTTGGCGAGCGGGACGACGAAGGCGTCGTACTCCTCGTTGATCCGGGCGGCCGCGGAGACGTCGGTGCGTATGCCGTTCGAGACGACCTCGGTGCGCGGGTTCTGCAGGATCTTGTGGGTGGCGTCGCTGAAGATCAGGTTGCCGGAGTTGGTGGCGATGACGTCCCGGTGCAGGGCCTCCTCTACGGAAACCACGTCGTACGGACTCTTGCCCGAGCGGAGGAGGAGGCGCTTGCCGCGGTGAAGTTGGTGAGCATCGTGTGACACGGCGTTCAACGTAGGTTTGCCGTGTCTTTGATTTCTATAGGCAACCAACGCAACCTTTTTGCCGTACGCAACCCGTGAGCAAAGCGTTACCGCTCGGCTGTCCGCGGGATGGAATCCCCGCGCGCGCCGCGATCCGCTTCGCGTAGATTGCCGAGCAGGGAACCGGACGCACGCGAGGGGAAACAGCACAGGTGGCAGGGGTAAGGCAGGGTGTGCGCGAGGCCCGCAGGATCGTCGTCAAGGTGGGCTCCTCGTCGCTGACCACCGCGTCGGGCGGCCTGGACGCCGACCGCGTCGACGCGCTCGTCGACGTCCTCGCCAAGAGCCGCAGTGGAGGAGAGCGGGAGATCGTCCTGGTCTCCTCCGGCGCCATCGCCGCCGGACTCGCCCCGCTGGGCCTGCGCCGGCGCCCCAAGGACCTGGCCCGCCAGCAGGCCGCCGCCAGCGTCGGCCAGGGCCTCCTCGTCGCCCGCTACACCGCCTCCTTCGCCCGCTACGGCGTACGGGTCGGCCAGGTGTTGCTGACCAGCGACGACATGAGCCGCCGCGCCCACCACCGCAACGCCTCGCGGACCCTCGACAAGCTGCTCGCCATGGGCGCCTTCCCGATCGTCAACGAGAACGACACGGTGGCCACGGACGAGATCCGCTTCGGCGACAACGACCGCCTCGCCGCTCTGGTGGCCCACCTCGTCCGCGCCGACCTGCTGGTGCTGCTGTCCGACGTGGACGGCGTCTACGACGGCGACCCCAGCAAGCCCGGCACGTCCCGGATAGCCGAGGTACGCGGGCCGCAGGACCTCGCGCACGTCGAGATCGGCAGCGCGGGCAAGGCCGGTGTCGGCACCGGTGGCATGGTCACCAAGGTCGAGGCGGCCCGGATCGCGGCGGCGGCCGGTATCCCGGTGGTCCTGACCAGCGCCGTCCACGCGGCCGAGGGTCTGGCCGGCGGTGACACCGGCACCTACTTCCACGCCACCGGCAAGCGCTCCGCCGACCGGCTGCTGTGGCTCCAGCACGCGTCCACCCCGCAGGGCTCGCTGACCCTGGACGACGGCGCGGTCCGGGCGGTCGTCGAGCGCCGCAAGTCGCTGCTGCCCGCCGGGATCGCCGCGGTGGAGGGCGAGTTCAGCGCGGGCGACCCGGTCGAGTTGCGCGACGGCGCGGGACGCGCGGTCGCCCGCGGCCTCGTGGCCTTCGACGCCAAGGAGATCCCGCAGCTGCTGGGGCGGTCGACACGGGAGCTCGCACGGGAGCTGGGAGCGGAGTACGAGCGGGAGGTCGTGCACCGCGACGACCTGGTGATCCTGGAGTCCTGAGCGTTCCGCGGGCCCGGGACCGGCCCGTGGAACCCGGCCGAAAACGGGGGGAACGCCCTGCTATGGACGTCGCCCTGAGGTGGACGTTCCGCAAAATCGCCCCGCGACTGCTTGCGGCCTGCTCAACTTTTCTCTCAGGGACACATTCCGCACGACCACCGAGTCGGTCACTGCGTAAAGGAGGCCGTCGTGAGACGAGTGCGCCCTGGGACGGCGTCCCGCAGTGCCGGTGGGGCCTCGCCCCGTGCGGCGGGTGAGGAGCGCGCCTTGTCGAGCGTCACGGCCGGCGGCCGGTACGAGGAGCCCAAGGACCTGCCCCGCCTGTGGCACGTCACCCTCAGCGTCTCCGGCCAGGAGGCACCCCTGAAGGAGGTGCGGCGCGCCCTCGAACAACTCGCCCACGACCACCCCTTTCTGCTGACCAGCAGATACGCGGGCGACCACGCCGAGATCCGCTACTGGGAAGAGGCCCGCGACCTGCACGACGCGGCCGCCGTGGCCCTGCGCCTGTGGGGCGAGCACCGGCAGACCGCGGGGCTGCCGCCCTGGGAGATCGTCGGCCTGGAGGTCATCGACCGCGAGACCTACCACCAGCGGATCGCGGAAGGCTACGGTCCGCTGCCGGCGACCCCGGTGGGCGTCCATCCGTTTTGAGGTCCTTGGGTGTCTTGAGCAGCCTGTGGGGCTTGTCTCGGGGTTTGGGATGAGCGAGGAGCGGGCTCAGGAAGCGCACTACCCTTCTTTCATGACCTCGCTTTCGCCGTTCGACGCCATGACCCCGGTCACCCAGGCCGCCTACCGCGCCAAGGCCGCCGCCGCCGACCTCGCCCCGCTGCCGCGGGCCGAGAAGGACGACGCGCTGCACGCCATCGCGGACGCCCTGGAGGTCCGTACGAGTGAGATCGTCGAGGCCAACGCCAAGGACATCGCCAAGGCCCGCGAGGCCGGTACCAGCGAGGCCATCATCGACCGGCTGACGCTGACGCCGGAGCGGGTGCGGGCCATCGCCTCCGACGTGCGGGACGTCGTCGCGCTGCCCGACCCGGTCGGCGAGGTCGTCCGTGGGTCCACCCTCCCCAACGGCATCGACCTGCGCCAGGTCCGCGTTCCGCTGGGCGTCGTCGGGATCATCTACGAGGCCCGTCCGAACGTCACCGTGGACGCCGCCGCCCTCTGCCTGAAGTCCGGCAACGCCGTGCTGCTGCGCGGCTCGGCCTCGGCGTACGAGTCGAACAGCGCCCTGGTCCGGGTGATCCGTGACGCCGTGGGCGGCGCCGGGCTGCCCGCCGACGCCGTGCAGCTGGTGCCCGGGGAGAGCCGCGAGAGCGTGCGGGAGCTGATGCGGGCCCGCGGCCTGGTCGACGTGCTGATCCCGCGCGGCGGTGCCTCGCTGATCCAGACGGTCGTCTCTGAGTCGATCGTCCCGGTCATCGAGACGGGCACCGGCAACTGCCACGTCTACGTCGACGCCCACGCCGACCTCGACACGGCGATCGAGATCCTGATCAACTCCAAGGCCCAGCGCGTCAGCGTCTGCAATGCCGCCGAGACGCTGCTGGTCCACCAGGACATCGCCCCCGAATTCCTGCCGCGCGCCCTGGACGCCCTCGCGGAGGCCGGGGTGACCGTGCACGCCGACGAGCGGGTGCTGGCGTACGCCAAGGACTCCAAGGCCACCGTCGTCGAGGCCACGGCGGAGGACTGGGAGACCGAGTACCTGTCGTACGACATCGCCGCCGCGGTGGTGGACTCGCTGGACAAGGCCGTGGAGCACATCCGCCTGTGGACCTCCGGTCACACCGAGGCCATCGTGACGACCTCGCAGCAGGCCGCCCGCCGCTTCACCCAACTGGTCGACTCCACCACGGTCGCCGTGAACGCCTCCACGCGCTTCACGGACGGCGGCCAGTTCGGCTTCGGCGCGGAGATCGGCATCTCCACGCAGAAGCTGCACGCACGCGGTCCGATGGGGCTGCCGGAGCTGACGAGCACGAAGTACATCGTCACGGGCGACGGTCACGTACGGCGCTGAGCCCCGTCCGGACGGAGGACCCACCCCTCGGCGGTCGCGGTCCCGCCGTACGGGGGCGCGTCGGCGGGCCCGGTGGTGCAGGGCGCGCGCCCAGGGCATATGCGCCCGACACGCGCCCCCGGTCCACGTCCGTGCCGCACCCGAGGTGTCTCACAAGGCGGATGAATTTCCCTACCGTCTGCCCAAATTGACCCCCCAGGTCTACTCTGGAGCCGTGCCGGAGGACGTGGGGGGCACGCCGTTTCCTGACGGCTGGGAGCCCGACGACGACCACGACCGCGGGGTGTCGGACGAAGAGTTCGCCTCCGTGGTCTTCGACGAGGCCTTCGTACGGGCGGCCGTGGTGCACGAGCCGACCGCCGTCGAGCGCCTCCTGGCCGCCGCCCAGGCGAGAGCCGAGGCCTCCGAGGCGGAGGCGCGCCGCACCCACGGCCGCAGCGAGCGGTACGACGACGGGTACGGCTCCGAGGGCCGCACCGGTTTCGGCCATGATCCGGAACTCGACGACCTGGACGACGCCGACCTCCTCGACGACCACTACGGTGCCTCGGGGACGTACGGCAAGCAGGTCCGCTGGCACCGTCCCGTCGCCTGGGTGCTCGCCCTGGTGATGGGGATCGGCATGGTCGCGCTGGCTTTCGCGGCGGTCTACCGCGGTGCCTCCTCCAGCAGCCGGGACCAGATCACGCCGCCCGCCTCCACCGGGCTGGAGCAGGGCAGCGGAGCGACCCCCTCGGCCTCCGCCGACTACTCCCAGTCGGCCGTCCCGGCGACCCCGCGCACGCCCTGACCGGGAGGTCGACCAAGGGCCCGGCATGGGCTGACGGCGGTTCGACCGACCTGGTGAGAACCTGTCAGAAGTTGTCGTGTACCAGGGCGTTTACCCGAGCTTCCGGCGACCTACCCTGAAGATATGGGAGGGCCCGGAGACCCACCTGAGGGGACACCCGAGGGCGGCCCCGCAGGTGGAGAGGACGAATACCGATCCGTCGTCTTCGACGAGTCGTTCGTCCGCGCTGCCCGCCTCCAGGAGTTCTCCGCGCAGGAGCGCCTGGCCGACCACGCGCCCGCCGTGCGCAGCCGCCCACCACTGCGCCGGGGCCTGTCCCGGCAGGCGCTGGTCCTCGTCCTGTTGATCGCCGTGGCCTTCGGTACGGCGATCTACATGGGTGTACGGCACCCCTATCAGGACCCGGCGAACTCCGGGCCGCCGGCCGAGCCCCTGCGGATGACCGTCATCCCGCTCGCCCCGCAGGGCAAGGTCCCCGGGGCGAGCGACACCGACCAGCTGTACGCGCACAGTCCCGCCGCGCAGTTCCGGATCGGCGCCGAGGGCATCCCGCTGCCGGCCGCGCGGCGCACGGCGCACTTCTCGGACAGCCAGGTGACGAACGCGCTGAGCATCG
Organism: Streptomyces sp. NPDC007808; assembly: GCF_042868655.1. NCBI lineage: Bacteria > Bacillati > Actinomycetota > Actinomycetes > Kitasatosporales > Streptomycetaceae > Streptomyces > Streptomyces sp. NPDC007808. The sequence goes on along the minus strand of NZ_JBIAEQ010000002.1, from coordinate 709,685 downwards.
CGAAGGACTACATCGTGCGGTCCGCGCTGTATCCCGAGGTGCTCATGGGCAAGCAGGTCCGTCCGGTGCGGGTGCTGCTCGTACCCGACCAGCTCGATCAGTTCGACCAGAGCTTCGGCCACCCGGCCGCGGACGGACGGCATGCCCCGACCGGGTGGCTGGTGCGCTTCGACCCCGCCCAGGCCGAGCTCGCCGACCGGAAGATCCGAGTCCAGGGAACGCTGGCCGCCGCCGAGAGCGACTCGTCCACGCTTGAGGTCACCGCCGACCACACCTTCGTCTACGCCTTGCGGGCGGCCGGCACGGAGAAGGCCGGCGAGGCGGCGAAGACCTCCGAGGCGTCGCTGTTCACCGTCCGGCGCGAGCTGCACTTCCGCTTCGACCGTGACGACCTGCGGCTGCACCAGGCGCAGCTGGTGGTGTCCTACGTACAGGCAGGCCCGCTGTCCTGTGCGGACGACCCGACCAACCGGCTGCGCCCGCTGCTCGCGGGGCAGACGGCCAGGACGGGCGGTCCGGCGGGGACGGACCCCTACGCGACGGGCGGAGCGACGGCGCTGTGCGGGACGCTGGCCGAGGGGGCCCAGCCGAAGGTGTGAGCCGGGCCGTGCCCCCACGCGCGCGCCACCGTCAGCTGTCGCCCCCGCGCTCGCCGGAAGCGTCGTCGTCGCGGCGGGGCTCCTCCCGCGCAGGCGTGCTCGTGAAGCCCTCGAAGCCGCGCCGCACCCGGTCGCCCAGGTCGCCGGCGCCACCGGCGATGTCCGTCACCAGCTTCATCAGCGGGTCCTTGGACGACTTCACGTGCGTGGCGTAGTGCGAGGCCGACTCGCGGAAGGAGTCCGTCACCGAGGTGTCCTTGTCCTCCGAGCGGCGCGGGTAGTGGCCGTCCATGATCCGCTGGAAATCACGGGACTGCGACCACTTCTTCAGCTCGGCCGCACGGACCGTGGTGAAGGGGTGCGAGCGGGGCAGGACGTTGAGGATCTTCAGCACCGAGTCGCGCAGGTCGCCGCCCGCCTCGTACTCCTCCGCCTGCTTCAGGAACGCGTCCACGTTCATCTGGTGCAGGTGGTGGCCGCCCGCGAGCTTCATCAGACCGCGCATCGAGGACTGCAGGTCCTGGCCGACCAGCAGGCCGGCCCGGTCCGCCGACAGCTCCGACTTGCGGAACCACTCCCGCAGCGCCGTCACGATCGCCATGATCGCGATGTTGCCCAGCGGGATCCAGGCCACGCGGACCGCCAGGCTCGTCAGGAACAGCAGGATCGTGCGGTACACCGAGTGGCCGGACAGGGCGTGGCCCACCTCGTGGCCGACCACCGCCCGCATCTCCTCCTCGTCGAGCAGCTCCACCAGACCGGTCGTGACCACGATGATCGGCTCGTCCAGGCCGATGCACATCGCGTTCGGCACCGGGTCCTGGTTGACGTACATCGGCGGGACCTTCTCCAGGTCCAGGATGTAGCAGGCGTCCCGGAGCATGTCGTTGAGGTGCGCGAACTGCTGGTCCGAGACCCGCACCGAGTCGGACAGGAACAGCAGCCGCAGACTGCGCTCGGGCAGCAGGCCGCTCAGCGCCTTGAAGACCGTGTCGAAGCCGCTGAGCTTGCGCAGCGCCACCAGGGCCGAGCGGTCCGCCGGGTGTTCGTACGCACGCGAGGAGATCCCCGGGAAACGCCTGCGCTGCCTGCTCGGAACGTGCTCGTGGCCTTCGGACATGTCTTCCCCCATGTGCGTGAGTGTGGCCCTTTGCGGACCCTTGTGCGGCCCTTTGCGCCCCCGAAGCAGAGCCCAGCCTAGGCGGAGTTACCGTGGACGGGCACTACAGCGAAGGAGTTCCGCGCCATGGAGCACAACCCCCCGGCCACCTGGCTCACCGAGGCCGCGAGCGCGGCCGAGCAGCAGGGGGCGGGGATTCTGCTCCGGGTCGTGCTGATCGTGATGGTCGTGGGCTGTGTGCTGACCGCGTGGTTCCTGCTGCGGGGCTACAGGCGGAAGGACGAATGAGTCCGGGGGAAGGTTCCCCGCGGGCCGGCGGTGGTGCTCCAACGGTGGAGTCGGCGTGATCGCCCTCATGGCGCCCGCTTACCATGAGCCGACATCTTTATCCCGCCCACACCCGATAGGTCACGCCGAAGATGAGCTTCCACAGCGCAGCTGCCCAGTTGGTCACCCTCGCCGCCGAGGGCGAGGAGCACGGTGGCAACCACAACAGCATCAGCCCGTGGCTCACCGGGGGTGGCGCCTTCGTCATCCTCATGCTCCTGCTGTGGATCACCACCCGCTTCAACCGCGACCGCTGAGTCCCGACCAGCCCTTTCCCGGCCCGCCCCGACAGCGGCGGCCGGAGCCTTCGGACGGGGCCGGTAGGGTCTGCACGCATGGGAGAGCAGGACATGCCTACCGGCCCCGGAAACGGCCCGACGAACCCCGGCAAGCGCCGCCTCGGCGTCATGGGCGGAACGTTCGACCCGATCCACCACGGCCACCTCGTCGCGGCCAGTGAGGTCGCCGCGCAGTTCCACCTCGACGAGGTCGTGTTCGTGCCGACCGGCCAGCCGTGGCAGAAGAGCCACCGGCACGTCTCCCCGGCCGAGGACCGCTATCTGATGACGGTCATCGCCACCGCCGAGAACCCGCAGTTCTCCGTCAGCCGCATCGACATCGACCGCGGCGGCCCGACGTACACCGTGGACACGCTGCGCGACCTGCGCGCGCTCAATCCCGACACGGACCTCTTCTTCATCACCGGCGCCGACGCCCTCGGCCAGATCCTGACCTGGCGGGACTCGGAGGAGCTCTTCTCCCTCGCACACTTCGTCGGCGTCACCCGGCCCGGCCACCACCTCGACGACGCCGGGCTCCCGGAGGGCGGCGTCTCGTTGGTCGAGGTACCCGCACTGGCCATCTCGTCCACCGATTGCCGCGCGAGAGTCGCAAAGGGAGACCCCATCTGGTATCTGGTGCCGGACGGAGTCGTGCGCTACATCGACAAGCGCGAGCTGTACCGCGGCGAATGAGGCGAGTGAGCCGAGAGGGGCGACGGTGAACGACCGATACGACGCGGGGTACGGGGCCGACCAGTACGAACTCGTCGGCTACGACGAGTACGGGCAGCCGGTGTACCGACAGGTGCCGCAGCGGCAGACGCCCCAGCAGCAGTACGACCCTTACTCACAGCAGGGCTACGGCTACGATCCGTACGCGACCGGCGGACAGCAGCAGGCCTACGACCCCTACGGATCCGGTGACACCGGTCCGCAGCCGCCCACGCCCGCCTACGACGCGTACGGCACCACGCACCAGCAGCAGGGCGGCTCCCAGGCGTCGCCGTACGACCCGTACGGCCGTACCGCGACCAGCGGACAGCAGCACCGCGTCGCCGAGCAGACCGCCTACATCCCGCAGCAGGCCGGACCGGTCGAGGAACCGCAGAGCCAGGACCGGGGCGGACCGGAGTACCACACCGAGCAGTTCGCCTTCGTCGAGGAGCCCGACCAGGACTCCGAGGACGTCATCGACTGGCTGAAGTTCACCGAGAACCGCACCGAGCGCCGTGAGGAGGCCAGGCGGCGGGCACGCGCGCGTGTGATCGCCCTCGTGGTCGTCCTGTCGCTCGCCGCGGTCGGAGGCGTCGGCTACCTCTGGTACGCGGGGAAGCTGCCCGGCCTGTCCTCGTCGGACGACAGGACGGGCACCGGCACACCCGTGAGCGCCCAGAAGCGGGACGTGATCGTCGTCCACCTGCACAACACCGGCAAGGGCGGCACCTCCACGGCGCTGCTCGTCGACAACACCACCACCAAGCAGGGCACCACCGTGCTGCTGCCCAACTCGCTCGCCCTGACCGGCGACGACGGCAACACGACCACCCTCGCCAAGTCGGTCGACGACGACGGTTCCGCCGGCACCCGTGACGCCATCGACACCGTCCTCGGCACCGAGATCCAGGGCACCTGGCGCCTGGACACCCCCTACCTGCAGAACCTCGTCGACCTCGTCGGCAACATCGAGGTCGACACCGACACCGACGTGCCCGACCCGGACGCCAAGTCCAAGGGCGCCGCGCCCCTCGTCCGCAAGGGCGAGGCCCAGACCCTCAGCGGCAAGACGGCCGTCGCCTACGCCACGTACCAGCGCCCGGGCGAGGCGCAGAACGCCCAGCTGAAGCGGTTCGGGCAGGTCATGCAGGCCGTGCTGCGCAAGATGACCTCGGACACGCAGGGCGCCACCGTCACCGTGCAGACGCTCGGCATGATCATCGAGCCGCCGCTGACCGACAAGGACCTCGGCGCCTTCCTCGCCAGGCTCGCCGACCTCGCCAAGGGCGGCGACTACAGGACGACCGTGCTGCCCGTCCAGACCGACGGCACGCTGAGCGCCCGGGCGAGCGCCGGAGTCGTCAAGGACGTGCTCGGCGGCACCGCCAAGAGCCCCGAGAAGGACGCGGCCGTGCGCGTGTCCGTCCGCAACGCCAGCGGTGTGAGGGACAACACCGACAAGGCCCGGGTGGTGCTGCTCAACGGCGGCTTCACCTTCCTGGAGGGCGGCTCCGCCGCCACCGCGGCCACCTCCCGGGTCGTCTACACCGACCCCGCCGACAAGGAGGACGCCACCGAGGTCGCCAAGACCCTGGGCCTGTCCGCCGGCGCCGTCACCAAGGGCGAGGTGCCCGGGAACGCGGACGTCACGGTGGTCCTGGGCCGGGACTACACACCCGCGTCCTCGTAGGCCGGAGACCCGGGGCACCCCACGTGAGCCGCTAATCACGTGGGGTGCTGTCGGCGGTCCGTGAGACCCTTGAGGTCTATCGAAGCCAGTCTCCGCCGACCGAAAGCCTTGTAGTGACCGCAACCGACCGTTCCCTCCAGCTCGTCACCACCGCCGCCCAGGCGGCCGCCGACAAGCTGGCGCACGACATCATCGCCTACGACGTCAGCGACGTGCTGTCGATCACGGACGCCTTCCTGCTGGCCTCCGCACCCAACGACCGTCAGGTCAAGTCGATCGTCGACGAGATCGAGGAGCGGCTTCTGAAGGAGCTCGGCGCCAAGCCGGTGCGCCGCGAGGGCGACCGCGAGGCCCGCTGGGTGCTGCTCGACTACGTCGACATCGTCGTGCACGTCCAGCACAGCGAGGAGCGCGTCTTCTACGCCCTGGAGCGGCTGTGGAAGGACTGCCCCGAGCTGGAGCTGCCCGACGACGCCAAGGCCACCCGCGGCAAGGCCGAGGAGCACGCCAAGCTGCAGGCCGCCGAGGAGGAGGCCGAGCTGGGCGGTGAGTGGCGGTGAGCTCCCACAGCGAGACCGCCAGGCCCGGCCGGGGCCGCCGCGTCATCCTCTGGCGGCACGGCCAGACCTCCTGGAACGTCGAGCGCCGCTTCCAGGGCACGACCGACGTCGCCCTCACGGAGACGGGCCTCGCACAGGCCCGCCGCGCGGCCCGGCTGCTCGCGGGCCTCAGGCCCGACGCGATCATCGCCTCCGACCTCCAGCGGGCCGCGCGCACGGCCGCCGAGCTCGCCACCCTCACGGGTCTCGACGTGACCCACGACGAGAGCCTGCGCGAGACCTACGCGGGCGTCTGGCAGGGCCTGACGCACGAGGAGATCATCGCGCAGTACGGCGAGGAGTACGCCGCCTGGAAGCGCGGTGAGCCGGTGCGCCGCGGTGGCGGTGAGCTGGAGACCGAGGTCGCCGACCGCGCCGCGCCCGTCGTGCTCCGGCACGCCGAGAAGCTGCCCGACGACGGCACGCTCGTCGTCGTCAGCCACGGCGGCACCATCCGCACGACCATCGGCCGTCTCATCGGCCTGGAGGCCCGGTACTGGGAGAGCCTCGGCGGGCTGTCCAACTGCTGCTGGTCCGTCCTGGGCGAGGGAGCCCGCGGCTGGCGCCTGCTGGAGCACAACGCCGGCACCCTGCCGGAGCCGGTGCTCGGCGACGACGACTGACGCCGGGTCCCGGTCGGGGCGACCCGGGACCCGGATTTCACTTTCTGGCAGGTCGCAGGCTAAAGTTCTTCTTGTTCGCCCCGCCGGGGAGGGAACGCAAGGGGCTATAGCTCAGTTGGTAGAGCGCCTGCATGGCATGCAGGAGGTCAGGAGTTCAATTCTCCTTAGCTCCACAGCAAGATCCCGCCGGATCGGACAGATCCGGCGGGATCTTTCGTTTGCCGGGATCGCGGTCCTGAGGGGCCGTCTCCTCAAGGCGCCTGCCTCCAGGGACGTTGTCGGCAGGGGGCGTTGAAAAGGGGCCGCCCGATCCCGGACGGCCCCTTCACGCGCGCGTGCTCAGTTGCCGCGTCCCAGGGCGCGCCTGCCGCGGCCCTGCGAGAGGACCGGAAGGTTGTTGCGGGACGTGTCCTGTCCGCGCGTGTCCTCCTCGATGCGCAGGGCCAGGGCGGGGCAACGGCGCACCGCGCGCAGGGCCTTGGCCTCCGCGTAGCGCGGCACCTTCGCCTGGGCGACCGTCGGGAACCCGTCGGCGCCCAGTTGGAAGACCTCCGGGAGGATGTCGGCGCACAGGCCGTGGCCGCGGCACAGCGTCCAGTCGACGTAGATCTTCTGGCGGCTGGGGCCGTTCTCCTCCGACTCCCCGCCCGGGATGCCCGTAGGCGCCTTGCCGCCCTCGAAGAGCGGCAGAACGCCCTCCACGGGGCGCCCGCAGCCGTTGCCGAGGACGTGGGCCGCGAGGTCGTCGGTGAACGCCTTGATGGTCGACTCCAGGAACATCGCGGAGCCGTCCGGGTGCGAGCAGGCGCCGCGCCGCTTGACGTTCTTCGCGACCTGCTTGAGCGCCTCCAGAGCGGCGGGACCGCCGCCGTTGAGGATGTCCTCCATGCCGCGCGCGGCGGCCGGCAGACCGAGGTAACAGGGGCCGCACTGGCCCGCGCTCTCCTCGGCCAGCCACTGCGCCACCCGCAGCGACTCGCCCAGCGGGCAGGTCTCCTGAGTGATCGGCAGAATCGCGCCGGCGCCCAGGGCGCCGCCCACCGCGTCCAGCGAGTTGCGCGAGACGATCGCCTCGTTGACCGTCGCCGCGTCGATCCACTTGCCGTGGTAGCCGCCGGTCAGCACGCCCTGCGGGACGGGCGGGGCCCCGGCCAGCTGCAGGACGTAGCGCAGCGGCACACCGGTGGGGACCTCGATGACCATGGGGCGCGCGACCGCGCCGGACACCGTGAGCATGACGGTGCCCGGCTCGTCGTACAGGCCGGTGTTGCCGTAGCGCTCCGGGCCGATGCGGGCGGCGATGGCCAGCTGGGCGAAGGTCTCGGCGTTGGACAGCAGCGTGGGTGCGCCGCCGACGCCGTTCTGCGAGGCGCTGACCTTGCGGCCGGGCGGGATCGCCGGGCCGCCGTCGATGGAGCGGATCAGGGAGGCGGCGGCGCCGGTGACCATGCGGACGGGGTTGCGCTGCACCCACGCGCGTAGAGCGGAGCGCCGACTGTTGCTGAGCCCGCGTTCGGCGAGGGCGGCCTCCATGGAGCGCTGGGTCGATTCCCGGGTGACCCCCACCACGAGCGTGCGGGCACCCAGGGCCTCGGCGCACAGCAGGGCGCCGTCCAGAATGAGATGCGGGGCACGGTTGATCATCACCGTGTCCTTGCGGCAGGCCGGCTCGTCCTCACTGCCGTTGACCACGACGACCGGCCGGACGCCGCGCTTGATCGCGGACTCGGCGACCGAGCGCAGCTTCTTGTGGAAGGGGAACCCCGCGCCGCCGCGGCCCTTCAGGTTGATGTTCTCGGCGAGCTTGGCCAACTGCTCGCCGCCCATCGGTTCGAGCGGCCCGTGCACCTTCAGATGCATGGGCAGGTCGAGTCGCTCCACAAGGTCGAAGCCCGACGTGAGCTGGGGAAGGCCGACCACGCGGACTTCGGGTACGTCGGGCAGGGCCTCGTTCACTTAAAGCCTCCGGAAGGCGTGTTCCAAGGTTCGCCCGAACCCGGTGCGTCGAAGTCGTAGGAGGCACCGGGCAGTGTTTCAGTGGCGGGACCGCTGTTGTTGTACGTGTCGTTCTGGTTGTACGTCCCGAAGACGGCGTTCGTCTCAGCGGTGTCGTACACATCACTTGAGCCATAGCCCGAGGCGCCCGAATTGCCGTAGACCGGGATGCTGTATCCCGTGTCATTGAGCGGGTCGTAGGACGACGGGGGTGCCTCGCCGACGGGCGGTGGCGACGGGATCGGCCAGTTGCCGGACGTGCTGCCGCCGCTGTCGACGCGCGGGATCGCCTCCGTCGGCTGCATGTCCAGGGGCAGGCCCGTGCCGGAGGTCTGGTCGGAGCCGTAGGGCTGCCGGGCGCGGGAGGGGCTGGAGACCGCCCGGTAGGCGGCCGCGAAGCCGGAAGTGGACTCCTGGGCGGGGGGCGCGGGAGCCTGGTACAGGGGGTCCGTCGAGGGCCTCGCCGGGGGCTCGGAGTCCATCCGGTCGGCCCGCCTGGACCGTCTTCCCCTGCCCTCGTAGCCCGGCAGCCCGGACTCGGCGGAGCGGGCCCTGCTCGCGTCCAGCTCCTCGCGGCCCGCGGGCTCTCCGTTGCCGATGAGCTGGGTGATCCGGTCGGCGACCTTGCGCTTGAACGGGCGCGGTGCCGCGCGCAGGGCGAGGGCGGCCGCGACGCCGATGACGCACAGCTCGTAGCAGACCATGAAGAACGTCTTCGCCGGCCGGCCGGCGAACAGCCCGTGGATCAGCGCCGCGCACCAGGCGGGGTAGGCCAGCATGTGCATCGCCCGCCAGCGGGCGGCCACCGGCGCGGGGGAGGCGAAGCGGTTGCGCAGCGCTCCGGTGATGCCGACGAAGATCATGAGCATTGCGGCCAGGGTGCCGAGGCCGATCAGGAACGCGGTGCCGGCGAACTGGTCGCCGCCCGAGACGAGGAGCCCGAAGGGGATGATCGCGGCGATCCAGCTGGTGTGCTCCAGTGCCAGCTTCGCGACGATGTGCACCAGGAGGAAGGCGATCGAGGCGACCGCGGTCACCCGGTGGATGGCCTGCGCGATGATCCGCTGCCGGGTGTTGAGGATCATCCGGTCCTGGGCGACGAGTCCCCAGATCACCGAGCAGGTGAGGCAGACGAGCGACAGGACGCCGGCGCCGAAGTTGAGGAACTCCAGGAACGCGTCGTCCATGGTGCCGTCATCCGGATCGAACGGTTCCGTCGTCACGACGCGCCTCCCGTCGACACAGAGGCGGGTATGGACGGCAGCGCTGCGGCTACCGCCGTCCCTGAGGTCGACAGGCAGGGCCTGGGCGGCGAGCTGCTGTGAGGACGAGGGTTCATGGGGGCAACTCCGAACGGTTCGGGAAAGCGGTCCCGCTGCCGCACTCTAAGTGGCTCCATACCGACGGGTACGGCGTTTGAGTCATTGCGTTGTCGTCTACGGGTCGAGCGGGGCACTCGATGTCCCTTAGTGGCTGTTACGCCAGGTAATAGTTGAACTTTGTTCAGCTTTTCGGTCTCTTCACAACTCTCAGGTACGGAAAAGGGGGCTCTGTTGTTCACGTGCTCCCTCTTCAAGCCCCCGCGCGCCCCCGGTGGACGATCGTCGCGGCCCGCTCCGGCGCTGCGGTACCCTGACGCCATGCGTGCCGTACGCCTTCTGCTTAGCGAGCCGCGCTGATCAGTCCCGACCACCGGGCGAATCGGATGGTCGGAATCGGCGCGGCGTCCCCTCCTGTGCGAGGGGATTTTTCGTTTCTCAGGAATCGCAGCCGCCGGCAGAGACGATCGATGGAGCTTTGAGGATCATGAGCGAGACGAACCCCGCTGCCACCGCCGAGGTGGTCGCGCCGCACCGCTACACGGCCGCCATGGCAGCCGACATCGAGGCACGCTGGCAGGACTTCTGGGACGCCGACGGCACCTACGCGGCGCCGAACCCCAAGGGTGATCTGGCGGGCGAGCCGGAGCGGGTCGCCAAGCCCAAGAAGTTCATCATGGACATGTTCCCGTACCCCTCCGGTGCGGGCCTGCACGTCGGTCACCCGCTGGGCTACATCGCCACCGACGTCTTCGCGCGCTACCAGCGCATGACCGGCCACAACGTCCTGCACACCCTGGGCTTCGACGCCTTCGGCCTGCCCGCCGAGCAGTACGCCGTGCAGACCGGGACGCACCCCCGCGTCTCCACCGAGGCCAACATCGTCAACATGCAGGCCCAGCTGCGCCGGCTGGGCCTGGGCCACGACAAGCGCCGGTCGTTCGCCACGATCGACCCGGACTACTACAAGTGGACCCAGTGGATCTTCCTGCAGATCTTCAACTCCTGGTACGACGACGAGGCGAAGAAGGCCCGTCCGATCTCGGAGCTGGTGGCGCAGTTCGAGTCGGGCGAGCGGGCCGTGCCCGGCGTCGACGGCGGCACGCGCGCGTGGAGCGAGCTGAGCGCCACCGAGCGCGCCGACGTCCTGGGTGAGTACCGCCTGGCGTACGCCTCCGACGCGCCGGTCAACTGGTGCCCCGGCCTGGGCACCGTCCTGGCCAACGAGGAGGTCACCGCCGACGGCCGCTCCGAGCGCGGCAACTACCCGGTCTTCAAGGCCAAGCTGCGCCAGTGGAACATGCGCATCACCGCCTACGCCGACCGGCTGCTGGAGGACCTGGAGGAGCTGGACTGGCCCGAGGCGATCAAGCTGCAGCAGCGCAACTGGATCGGCCGCTCCGAGGGCGCCCGCGTCGACTTCCCGATCGACGGTGAGCGCATCACCGTCTTCACCACCCGCCCGGACACCCTGTTCGGCGCGAGCTACATGGTGCTGGCCCCCGAGCACCCGCTGGTGGAGAAGTTCACCCCGGACGCCTGGCCCGAGGGCACCCACGACGTGTGGACCGGCGGTCACGCCACCCCGGCCGAGGCCGTCGCCGCCTACCGCGCGCAGGCCGCCTCCAAGTCGGACGTCGAGCGCCAGGCCGAGGCCAAGGACAAGACCGGCGTCTTCATCGGCGTGTACGCGACCAACCCGGTCAACGGCGAGCGGATCCCGGTCTTCATCGCCGACTACGTCCTGATGGGCTACGGCACCGGCGCGATCATGGCCGTCCCGGCGGGCGACCAGCGCGACTTCGAGTTCGCGCGCGCCTTCGAGCTGCCGATCCCCTGCATCGTCGAGCCGACCGACGGCCGGGGCACGGACACCTCGACGTGGGAGGACGCCTTCGCGTCGTACGAGGCGAAGATCGTCAACTCCGCCAACGACGACATCTCCCTGGACGGCCTGGGCATCGCCGAGGCCAAGGCGCGCATCACCGAGTGGCTGGAGTCCAAGGGCATCGGTGAGGGCACGGTCAACTTCCGGCTGCGTGACTGGCTGTTCAGCCGCCAGCGCTACTGGGGCGAGCCCTTCCCGATCGTGTACGACGAGGAGGGCATCGCCCACGCGCTGCCCGAGTCGATGCTGCCGCTGGAGCTGCCCGAGGTCGAGGACTACAGCCCGCGCACCTTCGACCCGGACGACGCCGACACCCAGCCCGAGACGCCGCTGTCGCGCAACGAGGAGTGGGTCAACGTCACGCTGGACCTGGGCGACGGCCGTGGCCCGCGCGCGTACCGGCGTGAGACCAACACCATGCCCAACTGGGCCGGTTCCTGCTGGTACGAGCTGCGTTACCTGGACCCGCACAACAGCGAGCAGCTGGTCGACCCGGAGATCGAGCAGTACTGGATGGGTCCGCGCGAGGGCCGGCCGCACGGCGGTGTCGACCTGTACGTCGGCGGCGCCGAGCACGCCGTGCTGCACCTGCTGTACGCGCGCTTCTGGTCCAAGGTCCTGTTCGACCTGGGTCACGTCTCGTCCGCCGAGCCGTTCCACAAGCTGTTCAACCAGGGCATGATCCAGGCCTACGTCTACCGCGACAGCCGTGGCATCGCGGTGCCCGCCGCCGAGGTGGAGGAGCGCGACGGCGCGTACTACTACCAGGGCGAGAAGGTCTCCCGCCTGCTGGGCAAGATGGGCAAGTCCCTGAAGAACGCGGTCACCCCGGACGAGATCTGCGCCGAGTACGGTGCCGACACGCTGCGTCTGTACGAGATGGCGATGGGGCCGCTGGACGTGTCCCGTCCGTGGGACACACGCGCCGTGGTCGGCCAGTTCCGGCTGCTGCAGCGGCTGTGGCGCAACGTCGTCGACGAGACGACCGGCGAGGTCACCGTCGTGGACACGGAGCCCGACGAGGGCACGCTGCGGGCCCTGCACAAGGCCATCGACGGGGTGCGCGGCGACCTGGAGGGCCTGCGGTTCAACACCGCCATCGCCAAGGTCACCGAGCTGAACAACCACCTGACCAAGGAATATGGCGGCGGGTCCGCAGGTCCCTCGGTCGAGGCTGGTGGCGGGCGGCGGGCGGGCGGCGCCGTGCCGCGCTCCGTCGCCGAGGCCCTGGTGCTGATGGTCGCGCCGCTGGCCCCGCACATCGCCGAGGAGCTGTGGCGCAAGCTGGGCCACGAGGACTCCGTGGTGCACCAGGACTTCCCGGTGGCCGACCCGGCGTACGTGGTCGACGAGACCGTGACCTGTGTCGTGCAGATCAAGGGCAAGGTCAAGGCCCGCCTGGAGGTCTCGCCGGCCATCTCCGAGGAGGAGCTGGAGAAGGTCGCGCTGTCCGACGAGAAGGTCGTGGCGGCGCTGGACGGGGCCGGGGTCCGGAAGGTGATCGTGCGGGCGCCGAAGCTGGTGAACATCGTTCCGGCGTAGGGCTTCGGCGGTTCAGCGGTTCAGCGGTTCAGCGGTTCAGCGGTTCGACGGATCGGCGGTTCGACGGTTCAGTGGTTCGGCGGGGGATTCGGGCCGGTCGGGCCGCCGTGAGGGCGGTCGCCGGGTCGGAGGGCTCTCGGGCTCGGCGTGAGGTCGGCTCCGGGTGATCTCGGCTCGCGGCTCGGGGTGATCCCCTACGGGCAGGTTCGGGGTTCTGATGGAACTCCGGGCCTGCCCGTTGCGTTTACCGTTGAGGAGTGTGACGCGATGTGTGTCGCGACCGGCCGGAGGAGGAGTTCGTGGAAGCAGCGATCGCAGTCGTGGCCCTGCTCTTCGTACTCTTCGTGGTGCTCGGCGCCTACGCCACGGTGAAGGTGGTCGGTGCCGCGAAGCGCCGCGTGGACGAGACCATCACGCATGCCCGGCGCACGGTCGAGCACCACACCTTGCGGGCGAAGTCCTTCGCGCAGCCGGGCCCGCTCGGTGAGCTCGCCGAGCTGCGGCTGAAGCTGCGCACGTCGATGCGGGCCACTCAGGAGGCGCTGCACGCGGGCGTGAGCGAGGACGAGTCCCTCAAGGAGTCCCTCGGCCTCTTCGAACGCCTCAGCGCGCACGGGCACGAACTGGACGCCGAGCTGCGGCGCCTGGAGTCCGAGCCGGACCGCTCGGCGCTCACCGAGCGCCTGCCCGGGCTGCGTGAACGCACCGAGCGCATCGTCGAGTCGGCGGACTCGCTGCGCTGGGCGGCCCGCGAGCGTGCCGGCCGCTTCGCCGACGACGACCTGGACACCCTCAGCGCGCAGATCGACATGGAGACCGGCGCCCTGCGGCACTGGCAGCCCACGGAGCCCTCGGAGCGGGCGGAGCAGCCCTCGTCGTCGACACCGTCGGCGTCGGAAGGTTCGCCCTCGCCGCCGCCATGGCCCAAGGCACCGGCATCCGAAGCCGACTCGACGGACGAGCAGACCTGGCCGGACAGCTCTCGGACCCAGCGGTCCGAGGAGCCGACGCGGCCCGCCATCGCCCCTTCCGGGCCCCGCCCGACATACCCGTGGCAGAAGAAGACCCGCCCGGAGAGCACGACTTGAGCCCGGGAGCCCGCGCGTCGGCGGGGTCAAGGCATTGCATGCAGAGCGGGGTCGGGCTGCCGCCCGGGCGCTACGCCAGGTAACCTCCAGCTCATGTCCCGCCATGTCGCGATCGTCACCGATTCAACGGCCTACCTGCCGCCGCGGACGATGGAGCGTCACGGCATCACCGCGGTACCCCTGACGGTGGTCCTGGGCGACAAGGCCCTGGACGAGGGCACCGAGATCTCGACCCGTTCCCTCGCCCAGGCGTTGCAGAAGCGACGCCCTGTCACCACCTCACGCCCCAGCCCCGAGGTCTTCGCGGAGCACTACCGCAAGGTCGCCGAGTCCGGAGCCGCCGGCATCGTCTCGCTGCACCTGTCCGCCGAACTGTCCGGCACCTACGACGCGGCGGTCGTCGCGGCGCGCGAGGCGCCCGTGCCGGTGCGGGTGGTGGACACCGGCATGGTCGCCATGGCCCTCGGGTTCTGCGCCCTCGCCGCGGCCGAGGCGGCGGAGACGGGCGGTACGGTGGACGACGCCGTCACGGCCGCGGAGAAGAGAGCCGGGGGCACGGCCGCCTACTTCTACGTCGACACCCTCGACTATCTGCGCCGCGGGGGCCGTATCGGCGCCGCACAGGCCCTGCTGGGCTCCGCGCTCGCGGTGAAGCCGCTGTTGCAGCTGGAGGGCGGCCGGATCGGCCCTCTGGAGAAGGTACGGACGGCGTCCAAGGCGATCGCCCGTCTGGAGGAGATCGCGGCCGACCGGGCGGGCAGCGCGCAGGTCGACATCGCGGTACACCATCTCGCGGCTCCCGACCGGGCCTCGGCGCTCGCGGACCGGCTGCGGGCACGGGTGCCCGGGCTCGCCGAGCTGCATGTGAGTGAGGTCGGGGCGGTGATCGGGGCGCACACAGGTCCCGGACTGCTGGGAGTCGTGGTCTCACCTCGGTGACGCACCCGGTGGGTTGTGGGCGTGGTGAGAGCTTGTCACTCGTGTGAGTGGCGGTTATATCCACAACTGAGTGGTGATCCACGGGAATTGAGCAAGATCATCGCGGTGGTCGCGGTGTGCCCGATCCTCGTCGCATGGCACTTCGATCACGCACACGCAACACCACGGCGACCAGCGGACCGGGGCGCGGCCCTCGGTCCGACGTCCGCGCCCGCCACCCACGACGCACTCGGATTCGGGGGCGGGCCCGGCAGCGCCGTGCGCCGGCGGAGGAGCTGAGGCGCAGGGCACAGGTGCTCTTCGCCGAACGGCCCACGGAATGGGAGGAGTCGGGAGCCGGGCCTCCGGAAGTCGGCTCGGTGGGCAAGGCCGGTGAAGACGGCGGATCCGGTGCCGGCCCCGACGGGGCCCATGGCAGGTCCGGTGAGGTGGCCGTCCCGACGTGGCGGACTCGGTTCGGGCCGGCTTGGCGGGAGCGCATGCCCTTGTGGTTGCAGGCGCGGTGTGGGCTGGAACGGCGGAGCCTGGTCGCGCTCACCGTGGTGCTCGTGCTCGGCGCCGGGTTCGCCGTGCAGCACTTCTGGGCCGGCCGGACGCAGTCGGTGCGGGCGCCCGAGGTGGTGCGGGCGGCGGCCTCGTACGGGCAGGGCGAGCCGGGTGAGGAACCCATGGCGGACGCCTCGGCGGCCGGTGCGCAAGAGGCCGGGGGCACGGCCGCACCGGAGATCGTGGTGGACGTCGGCGGCAAGGTGCGCGAGCCGGGGATCCATCGGCTGCCGGCCGGGTCCCGTGTCGTCGACGCCCTTCGCGCGGCCGGCGGTGTGCGCCCCGGCACGAAGACCGACGGCCTGAACCGGGCCCGGTTCCTGGTGGACGGCGAGCAGGTGATCGTGGGCGGTCCGGCTGCCGTTGCCGGAGCAGCGCCGGGCCCGGGGGGCGCGGCCGTCCCCGGTGCGGCGCCCGCCGGGCCGGTCTCCCTCAACACGGCCACCGCCGACCAGCTCGACACCCTCCCGGGCGTCGGCCCGGTGCTGGCCCAGCACATCATCGACCACCGCACCCGGCACGGCGGCTTCCGCTCGGTGGACGAACTGCGCGAGGTCAACGGCATCGGCGACCGCCGCTTCGCCGATCTGCGCAACCTGGTACGGCCATGAAATCCTCGTCCGGTACGGCCCCGACGGACTCGGAACCCGGTACGGCTGAGGGGCTCGACACCCGCCCACCCGACCTCACGCCGGCCCCTGCCGCCGTGCACGCCTCGTCGGACGGACGGCTCGGCGTCTCCCACCCCCGTCAGGAAGGACCGACGGACCTCCGGCTCGTACCGCCCGCCCTCGCCGCCTGGGCAACGGCGGCGCTGACGCTGGACGCCCCACCGCTGTGGGTTGTCGGTACGGCGGTCGCGAGTCTGGTCGTGGCCGGCGTACTTCTCCTGTCACCGCGAGGCGCAGGACGTGACCGCCGACCCGGCGGGCGCATGCGCATCACCCGCTCGCGCCCCGCGGCCGCCGCCGTGCTGCTCTGCGTCGCCGCGGCCGCCGTCTCCGCCGGACTGCACGGGGCCGACCTGCGGCGCGGCCCTGTGCCGGGGCTGGCGCAGCAGTACGCCACCGTGACCGTCGAGGTCGAGGTCACCGCCGATCCCCGCCTCACCCGGCCCCGGGTCACGGGAAATCACATGGCACCGACCTCCGTCCTGATCCACGCGGACGCGCGACGCGTCGAGAGGACGGACGGCACGGCCGTGGCGACACGAGCACCTGTGCTGATGATCGTCGACGGGGGACCGGGTGTCCTCGACGGCGGTGAGGGTGGACGGAAGACCCACGGCACCGAGGAGGAACCCACCGCCTCGGACGGTGACGACCCGCCGCGCTCCTTGCGCGACCGCCGTTCGCCCTGGCTGCGACTGCTGCCGTCCACGCGGCTGCGCGTGACCGCCCGGCTGGCGCCCGCGTCGGCGGACGGGGACCGGATCGCGGCGGTGCTGCGGGTGCGCGGCGCGACGGCACCGCGCATCGTGGGGGAGCCGTCGGCGGCGCAGCGGTTGGCGGGGCGGTTGCGGGCCGGGCTGCGGGAGGCGACCGACGGGCTTCCCGCGGACGCCCGGGCGCTGCTGCCGGGCCTGGTCGTGGGCGACACCTCGCGGATCACCCCCGAGCTCGACGAGGCGTTCAAGGAGACCGATCTCGCTCACACGCTGGCCGTCTCCGGAAGCAACCTCACGATCATCCTGGCCCTGCTCATCGGCCCGCCCGGCCTGGCCCAACTGGTCGAGCGCCGCGGTCTCGCACCCCGCCTGGGCATCTCCCTGCGCTCGACGGCGCTGCTCGGCGGAGCGCTCACCCTGGCGTTCGTCGTGGTGTGCCGGCCGGACCCGAGCGTTCTGCGGGCGGCGGCCTGCGGAGCCGTCGCCCTGCTCGCGCTGGCGACCGGACGCCGCAGATCACTGATCCCGGCACTGGCGACGGCCGTACTGCTACTGGTGCTGTACGACCCATGGCTCGCCCGCAGCTACGGCTTCCTGCTCTCCGTCCTCGCGACGGGCGCCCTGCTCACCCTCGCTCCCCGTTGGAGCGCGGCGCTGCGTGGGCGAGGGGTGCCGCCGAGAGCGGCCGAGGCGCTGGCGGCCGCGGCTGCCGCGCAGGCGCTGTGCGCGCCGGTCGTCGCCGTGCTGTCGGCCCGGGTGAGCCTGGTGGCGGTGCCGTGCAATCTGCTCGCCGAGTTCGCTATCGCACCGGCCACCGTGCTCGGTTTCGCGGCACTGGCGACCGCGCCCCTCGCGATGCCGCTGGCGAAGGCCCTGGCGTGGTGCGCGAGTTGGCCGACCGGCTGGATCGCGGACGTGGCCAGGACCGGCGCCGCACTGCCCGGGGCAGGAGTGGACTGGCCCGGCAGCTGGTCCGGCGCGGCGCTGCTCGCCCTCGCCACGCTGGTCGTCCTGGCCGCCGGCCGCCGACTGCTGCGGCATCCCTGGTGGTGCGGGGTCTGCGGGGCGGTGCTTTTGCTGGTGGTCGTGCAGCCACCGCCGTTGACCAGGGTGGTGACGGGGTGGCCGCCGCCCGGGTGGCGGTTCGCGATGTGCGATGTGGGACAGGGCGATGCGACGGTGCTCGCGGCGGGTGAGGGGACGGGCGTGGTCGTGGACGCCGGCCCGGATCCGACGCTGGTCGACCGATGTCTGCGCACGCTCGGCATCACCAGGATTCCACTTGTCGTGCTGACCCACTTCCACGCCGACCATGTCGCGGGCCTGCCCGGTGTGCTGCGGGGACGTGCGGTGGGCGCGATCGAGACGACGGGGCACGAGGAGCCCGTGGACCAGGTGGGGTTCGTCCGCAGGGAGGCTGCCGCCCGGGGCGTTCCCGTCACAAGGGCAGCCGCCGGGGAGGAGCGGCGCGCCGGAGCGCTGAGCTGGCGGGTGCTCTGGCCGCCCGCGCACCCGGCGATGGCACCCGAGAGTCCGAACGACGCCAGTGTCACCCTGCTCGTCCGTTCGGCCGGCCTGCGGCTCCTGCTGCTCGGGGATCTGGAACCTCCGGCTCAGCGGGCGTTGTCGAGATCACCGGCGGGAGCCCTGCTGGGCGGTGTGGATGTGCTCAAGGTCGCCCATCACGGCTCGGCGTACCAGGACCCGGAGCTGATGCGCAGGGCGGCGCCGCGGCTGGCGTTGATCAGCTGCGGTGAGGACAACCCGTACGGCCATCCCGCTCCCAGCACCGTCGCGGCGCTACGGGAGCAGGGGGCGCTGGTGCTGCGGACGGACGAGGACGGGGCCCTGGCGGTGGCGGGTAGGGGCGGGGCGCTGCGGGTGGCGGGAGACTGAGGGCATGGACTCCGTAGACGTTGATGCCTATCTCCGCCGCCTGGGTGTCGAACACCCGGCGTGGCCCACCGTGGACGTGCTGCGCGAGCTGCATCTGCGCCATCTGCAGACCGTGCCCTTCGAGAACCTGGCCATCCACCTCGGAGAGGAGATCGTCCTGGAGGAGAAGCGGCTGCTGGACAAGGTCGTGGGGGCGGCGAGAGGCGGGTTCTGCTACGAACTGAACGGGGCGTTCGGGACGTTGCTCACCGCGCTGGGCTTCGATGTGACGCTGCTCGCGGCGCGGGTGCACGGGGAGGAGGGGCGGCTCGGGATTCCGTACGACCACATGGCGCTGAAGGTTCGGACGGTGGACGACGGGACATGGCTGGCGGACGTCGGGTTCGGGGCGCACAGCCACTATCCGCTGGCGTTCGAGGCGCGGGGCGAGCAGCAGGACCCGGCGGGCGTGTTCCGGATCGTCGAGGCCGGGCCGGACGCCGCCGGCGCGCGCGGCGGGTACGACCTGACGGAGGCCGCGGATCTGGAGGTCGTCATGTCCGGCCGACCGGAGTACCGGCTGGAGCGGCGGCCACGGGTGCTCGGCGACTTCGCGGCCGGGGCGTGGTGGCACAGCACCTCGCCGAGCTCGCACTTCACTCAGTCGCTGGTGTGCTCACGGGTGACGCAGGACGGCGGGCGGATCACGCTCAGCGGCCGTACGTTCAAGACGACGGCGGCCGACGGGGCGCGTGCGGAGCGGGAGTTGGACACCGACGAGGAGGTGCTGGAGGTGTACCGGGAGCGGTTCGGGATCGAGCTGGACCGGGTGCCGACGGTGCGAAGGCCCGGTCGGGGCGACTGACTCGGGGGAGTGGAAACGGCGAGCGGCGACCACGGCAGGAGCCCGGCGCAGGTGCGTTCCCGCGGTGCCCGAGAATTGCTCCGTGAGCGATGTGAGACATGTGCTGGTGCTGCCTGATCGTGACGCGGCGGAGGAGGTCGCGGAAGCGCTCGGGGAGCGGTTCGGGGTCGATGAGGAGCCGCGACTGGTGCGGGACGCGTTGGCCGGGGAGGACGACGCGGAGGACGCGCAGTGGCTGGTCGTGCTGCGGGACGAGGCCGGGCGGCTCGACCCGGCCGAGCTCGACGAGTTCGCGGGCGAGTGGGACGGGTGGCGGGAGGAGCCGTAGCCTGACCGGCGCCGGGTTCTCCGGGTTCTCCGGGTTCTCCGGGTTCTCCGGGTTCGCGGGATCATCGGGCTCGCCGGGATCATCGGGCTCGCCGGGATCATCGGGCTCGCCGGCCTCGCGGGCTCGCCGGGCTCATCGGGCTCACCGCCGTCGTCGGCCTCTCCGGGAGCGCCGGGTTCTCAGGCTCCCCCGGCCCCGGCGAGCGCCCCGCCCGTCGCGGCCCTCGCTGGTGCGGACCCGCCCCGGTGTCCGGCCGCCGTACCGTCGTCAACCTGACCGCCGACACCCCGGCCCGCGCCCGGGACACCGTCGTGCGCAGTCACCGTCGTCCCGGTGCCCGAATCCCGAAGCCACAGTTCGGTAGCCGTAGCCGTAGCCGTAGCCGTAGCCGTAGCCGTAGCCGTAGCCGTAGCCGTAGCCAGAGCCGAAGCCCGCCCTCACCCGCCCACCACCCCCACAACGTCCCGAGCGACCCCCCTGTCAGTGGCCCGTGCCATCCTTGTCGCGATGGCCAGGAAGACTGCTGATGACGATCCCCTTGCCCCCGTGACCCTCGCCGTGGGTCAGGAGGAGCTGTTGCTCGACCGTGCCGTGCGGGAGGTGGTGCTCGCGGCGAGGGCCGCCGATGCCGATACGGACGTGCGGGAGCTGACCCCGGACCAGCTGCAGCCCGGCACGCTGGCCGAGTTGACCAGTCCCTCCCTGTTCGCGGAGCGCAAGGTCGTGGTCGTGCGCAACGCCCAGGACCTGGCGGCCGACACGATCAAGGACGTGACGGCGTATCTCGCCTCCCCGGCCGAGGAGATCACGCTGGTGCTGCTGCACGCCGGTGGGGTCAAGGGCAAGAAGCTGCTCGACGCCGCGCGCAAGGCGGGTGCCCGGGAGGTGGCCTGCCCGAAGATGACCAAGCCGGCGGACCGGCTGGCGTTCGTGCGCGGCGAGTTCCGGACGGCAGGGCGGTCGGCGACGCCCGAGGCCTGCCAGGCGTTGGTCGACTCCATCGGCAGCGATCTGCGGGAGCTGGCGTCCGCCGTCAGCCAGCTGGTCGCCGATGTCGAGGGGACGATCGACGAGGCGGTCGTCGGCCGGTACTACACCGGCCGAGCCGAGGCGTCGAGCTTCACCGTCGCCGACCGGGCGGTCGAGGGGCGGGCCGCGGAGGCGCTGGAGGCGCTGCGGTGGTCGCTGTCGACCGGGGTGGCTCCCGTCATGATCACCAGCGCCCTCGCGCAGGGGGTGCGGGCCATCGGAAAGCTGTCCTCGGCGCGCGGCGGCCGCCCCGCCGACCTCGCGCGGGAGCTGGGCATGCCGCCGTGGAAGATCGACCGGGTGCGGCAGCAGATGCGGGGGTGGACGCCGGACGGGGTGGCGGTCGCGCTGCGGGCGGTCGCCGAGGCCGACGCCGGTGTGAAGGGCGGTGGGGACGACCCCGAGTACGCCCTGGAGAAGGCGGTCGTGGTGATCGCGAGGGCCGCTCGTTCCAGAGGGCGCGGCTAGGGGCGGGGGAGGAGAATCGGGCGTATCAGCCGTATATCGCCGGACTGGGAAAGGTGGCGACCGTCATGGCTGAACACCCGCATGCGGCTCTCGTCCGCAAGGGCTACGAAGCCTTCCAGCGCGGAGACATGGAGACCCTGCGCGGCATGATGACCGGGGACTGCGCCCACCATGTGCCCGGCTCCCACCCGCTCTCGGGGGACTTCAAGGGGTTCGACTCGATCGCCGAGGGGTACTACGCCCGGTTGTCCTCGGAGACGGGCGGGTCGTTCCAGGTCGAGCTGCGCGACATCTTCGTCGACGGCCGTGGGCACGCGATGTCCGTGCACCGCTTCACCGCCGACCGGGGCGACAAGCACATCGACGAGAACGGCGGCATCGTCTTCCGGATCGTCGGGGACAAGATCACCGACCTCGACGAGTGCATCGCGGACATCGACAGGGCCAACGACTTCTGGTCGTGACCGGCGTCCCCCACACCCAAGGACAGCACCGGACACCCAAGGACAGCACCGGACACCCAAGGACAGCACCGGACACCCAAGGACAGCACCGGACACCCAAGGACAGCACCGGCGGCAGGACCAAGACGCCGGCGCCCCCCGGTAAGCCGGGAGCATACCGAAGGCCCCGGCGCCCGCTCTGGGGAAGAGCGGGGCACCGGGGCCTTCGGTTCACGATGCTGAGCCCGTACCCGCGTGGCGAACGCAGGCCGCGTACAGGCTCGGGGTGCCGGACGGGAGCGGATGAGAGAGGGCCCGCTCGATTCCCTCCGGCGGTCAAATCAAGTGTCAGCCCTTGAGCGCAGCGACCTTGGAAGCAAGCGCCGACTTCTTGTTGGCGGCCTGGTTCTTGTGGATGACGCCCTTGGAGACGGCCTTGTCGAGCTGACGCGCGGCAGCGCGCTGGTACTCGGTGGCCTTCTCGACGTCACCCGCGGCAGCGGCCTCACGGGCCTTGCGGATCGCGGTCTTCAGAGAGGACTTCACGGCCTTGTTGCGCAGCCGAGCCTTCTCGTTGGTCTTGATCCGCTTGATCTGGGACTTGATGTTCGCCACGAATGAGCCTTTTCAGGTTCAGGCACGGGGCCAGGAGCCTCACGAGGAGACCGGGTCCCGTGCCAGGTGATTTCTTGAGGATGTGCCTCGCGCTGAGAGGGCATGAGACACAGCCACCCAGAGTACCAGTGGCCCGGCCGACGGCCCAAAACGGTCGCCGGTCGCCGCCCATGGGACCATGGAACCTACGTATCGATCCGACCCGAGGCATAAGGCGCCTCAAGAGACAGGACCCTGCGTGCCCGCGACCCCTAACAATGTGCCCGAGCCGAGCCGTACCGACCCGGCTCTGATCCGCAATTTCTGCATCATCGCGCACATCGACCACGGCAAGTCCACGCTCGCCGACCGGATGCTCCAGCTGACCGGTGTGGTCGAGCAGCGGCAGATGCGTGCTCAGTACCTCGACCGGATGGACATCGAGCGTGAGCGCGGCATCACGATCAAGTCCCAGGCGGTGCGTCTGCCGTGGGCTCCGACCCACGACAAGAACAACACGCACATCCTCAACATGATCGACACCCCGGGGCACGTCGACTTCACGTACGAGGTCTCGCGGTCGCTCGCCGCCTGCGAGGGGACCATCCTCCTCGTCGACGCCGCCCAGGGCATCGAGGCCCAGACCCTCGCCAACCTCTACCTGGCGATGGAGAACGACCTCACGATCATCCCGGTGCTCAACAAGATCGACCTGCCGGCCGCGCAGCCCGAGAAGTTCGCCGAGGAGCTCGCCAACCTGGTCGGATGTGACCCGTCCGACGTGCTCAGGGTCTCCGCGAAGACCGGTGTGGGCGTCGACGCGCTGCTCGACAAGGTGGTCGCCGAGGTCCCCGCGCCGGTCGGCGTCAAGGACGCCCCCGCCCGCGCGATGATCTTCGACTCGGTCTACGACTCCTACCGCGGTGTCGTGACGTACGTCCGTGTCATCGACGGTCAGCTCAACAAGCGCGAGCGCATCAGGATGATGTCGACGGGCGCCACGCACGAGCTGCTGGAGATCGGGACGAACTCGCCCGAGATGCTGTCGGCCGACGGCCTCGGCGTCGGCGAGGTGGGCTATCTGATCACCGGCGTGAAGGACGTCCGCCAGTCCAAGGTCGGTGACACCGTCACCAGCCAGCACAAGGGCGCCACCGAGGCACTCGGTGGGTACAAGGACCCCAAGCCGATGGTGTTCTCCGGGCTCTATCCACTGGACGGCTCCGACTACCCCGAGCTGCGCGAGGCCCTGGACAAGCTCCAGCTCAACGATGCCGCGCTGGTCTACGAGCCGGAGACCTCCGCGGCCCTCGGCTTCGGCTTCCGCGTCGGCTTCCTCGGCCTGCTGCACCTCGACGTGATCCGCGAGCGGCTGGAGCGCGAGTTCGGTCTCGACCTGATCGCCACCGCGCCGAACGTGGTCTACCGGGTCGTGATGGAGGACGGCAGCGAGCACACCGTCACCAACCCGAGCGAGTTCCCCGAGGGCAAGATCAACGAGGTGTACGAGCCCGTCGTACGCGCCACGATCCTCGCGCCGACCGAGTTCATCGGCTCGATCATGGAGCTGTGCCAGACCCGGCGCGGCACCCTCCTCGGCATGGACTACCTGTCCGAGGACCGGGTGGAGATCCGCTACACCCTGCCGCTCGCGGAGATCGTCTTCGACTTCTTCGACCAGCTGAAGTCCAAGACCCGCGGGTACGCCTCGCTGGACTACGAGCCCACGGGCGAGCAGACCTCCAGCCTGGTCAAGGTCGACATCCTGCTGCACGGCGACAAGGTGGACGCCTTCTCGGCGATCACCCACAAGGACCAGGCGTACGCGTACGGCGTACGGCTCGTCGCCAAGCTCAAGGAGCTGATCCCGCGGCAGGCGTTCGAGGTGCCGGTGCAGGCCGCCATCGGCTCCCGGGTGATCGCCCGCGAGACCATCCGCGCCATCCGCAAGGACGTCCTCGCCAAGTGCTACGGCGGTGACATCTCCCGTAAGCGCAAGCTGCTGGAGAAGCAGAAGGAAGGCAAGAAGCGGATGAAGATGGTGGGTTCGGTGGAGGTCCCGCAGGAGGCCTTCATCGCCGTACTGAGCAGTGATGACAGTGCGGGATCGGCCAAGGGCAAGAAGTAACCGCAGGTAGCGCCGGGTGACCCGGCCGACAGCCGTCACAGGGGCCCGCCGTGCGACATCACGGTGGGCCCCTGGGCGTCTGTGAGGGTGATTCCGTGCGGAAGTGACAGGCCGCGGGACCTTACGCCGAGCGCTGCCGACCTTTACTCTGATCCCTGCTCGATAGTTACTCACGAGTTAAACAACGTGAGTGAACCAGCCGCACAGTGGAACCAGCCGCACAGCCGCGGGCCCCCGGAGGATGTCGTGAGCGACACACAGACACTGATCGAGAACCGTCCGCCGACCGTGGCGGCCCTCTTCCTGGAGCGTGTGGCGGCCACACCGGACGCCGAGGCATACAGGTATCCCGTGCCGTCGGCCTCGGGGCAGGGCCCGGACGACTGGAAGTCGCTGAGCTGGGGACAGACCGCGGAGCGGGTCTTCGCCATCGCGGCCGGGCTCATCGAGCTGGGCGTCCAGCCCGAGCAGCGCGTGGCCCTCGCCTCCTCGACCCGGGTCGAGTGGATCCTCGCCGACCTGGGCATCATGTGCGCCGGCGCAGCGACGACCACCGTCTACCCGCAGACCAACGCCGAGGAGTCGGCGTTCATCCTCGCCGACTCCGAGAGCCGGGTGCTCATCGCCGAGGACGCCGCCCAGCTGGACAAGGCGCGGGAGAAGCGCGCCGAGCTGCCGCATCTGACGCATGTCGTCGTCATCGACCCCGCCGGCGTCGAGACCGCCGACTGGATCCTCACTCTCGACGAGCTGGAGAAGCGCGGCGCGGCCCGGCTGGAGAAGGACGCCGACCTGGTCAAGGAGCGGGTCGGCGCCATCACCAAGGACCAGCTGGCCACCCTGATCTACACCTCCGGCACCACCGGCCGCCCCAAGGGAGTGCGGCTCCCGCACGACAACTGGTCGTACATGGCGAAGGCGATCGCCTCGACGGGCCTGGTCGGCTCCGAGGACGTGCAGTACCTGTGGCTGCCGCTCGCGCACGTCTTCGGCAAGGTCCTCACCTCCGGTCAGATCGAGGTCGGCCACGTCACCGCCGTCGACGGCCGCGTCGACAAGATCATCGAGAATCTGCCGGTCGTGCAGCCGACGTACATGGCGGCCGTGCCCCGCATCTTCGAGAAGGTCTACAACGGGGTCGCCGCCAAGGCCCGCGCGGCCGGAGGCGCCAAGTACAAGATCTTCCGGTGGGCCGCCGAGGTCGCCCGCGAGTACGCCAAGGTCACCCAGGACAACTTCCGCCGCACCGGCACCCACTCGGCGCCCTTCGGGCTCGCCGCCAAGCACAAGGTCGCCGACACGCTCGTCTACGCCAAGATCCGCGAGGCGTTCGGCGGCAACCTGCGCGCCTGCGTGTCGGGCAGCGCCGCCCTCTCCCCGGAGATCGGCTACTTCTTCGCGGGCGCCGGCATCCACATCCTGGAGGGCTACGGCCTCACCGAGTCCTCGGCCGCGTCCTTCGTGAACCCCGGCGAGGCCTACCGCACCGGCACGGTCGGCAAGCCGCTGCCCGGCACCGAGGTGCGGATCGCGGAGGACGGCGAGATCCTGCTGCGCGGTCCCGGGATCATGGAGGGCTACCACGGACTGCCGGAGAAGACGGCGGAGGTCCTGGAGTCGGACGGCTGGTTCCACACCGGTGACATCGGCGAGCTGTCGGCCGACGGGTACCTGCGCATCACCGACCGCAAGAAGGACCTCATCAAGACGTCGGGCGGCAAGTACATCGCGCCCGCCGAGGTCGAGGGACAGTTCAAGGCGGTGTGCCCGTACGTGTCCAACATCCTGGTGCACGGGGCCGACCGGAACTTCTGCACGGCGCTGATCGCCCTGGACGAGATCGCGATCACGGCGTGGGCCGAGGAGAACGGGCTCTCCGGGAAGTCGTACGCGGAGATCGTCGCCGATCCGGCCACCGTCGAGATGGTGGACGGTTACGTCAAGAGGCTCAACGAGGGGCTTCAGAAGTGGCAGACCATCAAGAAGTTCCGGCTTCTGCCGCGTGATCTCGACGTGGAGCACGGGGAGATCACGCCGAGCCTGAAGCTGAAGCGGCCGGTCGTGGAGCGGGAGTACAAGGACCTGATCGAGGAGATGTACGCGGGTACGCGGGAGGCGTAGCGCGGCGGGTGACTGGGCGCGGCCACCGCGGGTCGCGCCCACGCGGCGGAGCCGCACCATCGATGCGGCCCCGCGCCTGGCGAAGCCGGCGTGGGCTGACCGGCAGGCCCCAGGTCAGAGCACGCGCCCCGCGCTCGCCAGGTGCCGCAGTTCACGGACCTGGTCGCGGAGCTTGGTGACGTCGGGTGGGTTGTTCCCGTCGAGTTCCTTCTCCAGTGCGGTCAGGCGTATGAGGAACTCGGCGCTCTGCGGTGGTCGCTGGGCCAGCAGGCGGGCCAGCTGCTGGTTCTTGCGGTGCAGGTCGAGGAAGACGCTGACCTTCGCACGCAGCACCCAGGGGTCGAACGGCTTGGTCAGGTAGTCCGCCGCGCCCGTCGCGTAGCCGCGGAACGCGTAGCCGGGGTCGTCCTCCGCACCGGTCAGGAAGATGATCGGGACGTCCTTGGTCTGATCCAGCCGTTTGATGTTCGCGGCGGTCTCGAAGCCGTCCATGCCCGGCATGCGCACGTCGAGCAGGACCAGGGCGAAGCGTCGCCGCAGCAGGGCCTTCATCGCCTCCTCGCCCGAACGCGCGCGTACGAGCGGCTCGTTGAGGGAGCCCAGGACGGCCTCCAGCGCGATCAGGTTGTCCTCCATGTCGTCGACCAGGAGGATGCCGGCACGCTCGTCGGTCGTTGCCTCAGCGCTCATGGTGAAGTGGCCTCATTCGGTGATCGTCGGCGGGACGGCTTCCTCCCCGGAAGCGCTCGGTCCCGGTACCACGGGTTCTTCCGGCTCCGGGGCGCTCTCCTCCCGCGTCGCGCCCTCGGGGTCCAGGAGGTCGCAGACGACGGTCAGCAGCTGATCCACGTTCACCGGTTTGGGTACGTAGTCGTTGGCGCCCCGCGCGATGGACTTCTCCCGGTCGCCCGGCATGGCCTTCGCGGTCAGGGCGACGATGGGCAGGTCCACCCAGCGAGGGGTGCGACGGATGGCGGAGATCGTTTCATACCCGTCCATCTCCGGCATCATGATGTCCATCAGCACCAGTTGGACGTCCGGGTTTCGCTCCAGTGTCTCGATGCCCTCGCGGCCGTTCTCCGCATACAGCACGGGCATGCCGACCCGGCCCAGCACATGGGTGAGCGCGAAGACGTTGCGGATGTCGTCGTCCACGATCAGCACCCGCCGGCCCGGAAGCACCAGGCCCGGCCGGCCGGTCTGCCACGCCTCCAGCTTGGTCGGCGCCGGCCAGGAGTCGTCCATGTCGTGGGCGGTCTGGAGGGACTCGGCCGACAGCTGCTCCGGCACCGGCAGCGAACGGTCCTCGGGCGTCAGGCCGGTCGCGGCGTGCCCAGGGCTCGCCACCGGGACGTACAGCGTGAACGTGGAGCCCTCGCCGGGCTCGCTCTCGGCGACGATACGGCCACCCAGCAGGCCGGCGATCTCCCGGCTGATGGACAGGCCCAGTCCCGTGCCGCCGTACTTGCGGTTGGTCGTCCCGTCGGCCTGCTGGAACGCCTCGAAGATCACCGGGAGCTTCCCCGGGGCGATACCGATACCGGTGTCGGACACCGCGAACGCGATCACGTCGTCGCTCTCCCGGACCAAGCGGTGCTCCGGGTCCTTCACCCGGGTCACACGCAGCTCGACCTTCCCCGACGCCGTGAACTTGATCGCGTTGGACAGGAGGTTGCGCAGGATCTGCTGGAGGCGCTGCTCGTCCGAGTACATCTCGCGGGGCACGCCCTCGCCGACCGACACCTCGAAGGCGAGCCCCCGGTCGATGGTGAGCGGGCGGAACGTGGCGTGGACGTAGTCGAGCAGCTTGATGAGCGGGAGCTTCTTGGGACGTACGTCCATCCGGCCGGCCTCGATCTTCGACAGGTCCAGGATGTCGTTGATCAGCTGGAGCAGGTCGGATCCCGAGCGGTGGATCGTCGTCGCGAACTGGACCTCCTGGTCGGTGAGATGGCCGTCCGGGTTGTCCGACAGCAGCCTCGCGAGGATCAACAGGGAGTTCAGCGGCGTGCGCAGCTCGTGCGACATGTTCGCCAGGAACTCCGACTTGTACTGCGAGCTGGTCGCCAGCAGCGCCGCCTTCTCCTCCAGTTCGGCGTTGGAGCGCTGCAGCTCCGCCTGCTGCATCTGCAGTTCGTCGGAGCGTTCCTGGAGCTGCCGGGCCAGGCGCTGGGACTCGCCGAGCAGGGACTCCGTACGGGAGTTGGCGATGATGGTGTTGATCGCGACGGCGATGGTGTTCACGAACTGGTCGAAGAACGCCAGGTGCACGTCGGAGAAGCGGGAGAAGGACGCCAGCTCGATCACGCCGAGCAGCTTGTCCTCGAACAGGATCGGGATGATGACGACGCTGGTGGGAGCCGCCTCCCCGAGCCCGCTGTTGATCTTGATGTAGTCCGGCGGGGCCTCCTCGACGATGATCCGCTTCTTCTCGCGGGCCGCCTGCCGGACCAGGCCGTGCACCGGGAGACCGCCGGTCTCGGTGGTCGTGCCCTGGGCCGATCCGTACCCGGCGATGAACGCGAGCCCCTTCGCGGGAACGGTCGTCCGCAGGGACGCGCTCTCCTCGTCCGGGTCGGCCAGGAAGAACGCGCCGTACTGGGCGTTCACCAGCGGCGTCAGCTCGCGCAGCAGCAGGTCGGCGACTTCCATCAGGTCCCGGTGGCCCTGCATCAGGGCGGCCAGGCGGGTCAGGTTGGACTCCAGCCAGTCCTTGGCCCGGGTCGTCTCGCGCAGGTTGGCCACCATCAGGTTGATGTTGTCCTTCAGCTCGGCGACCTCGCCCCGCGCCTCCACCGTGATCGAGCGGGACATGTCGCCCTGCGCCACCGCGGAGGCCACCTCGGCGATCGCGCGGACCTGGGTGGTCAGGTTCGACGCGAGTTCGTTCACGTTCGTCGTCAGGCGCTTCCAGGTGCCGTACACGCCCTCCACCCGCGCCTGGCCGCCGAGCTGGCCCTCGGAGCCCACCTCACGGGCCACGCGGGTGACCTCGGAGGAGAAGGAGGACAGGGTGTCGACCATCGTGTTGATGGCGGTCTTCAGCTCCAGGATCTCGCCGCGGGCGTCGACGTCGATCTTCTTGGAGAGGTCGCCGTTGGCGACGGCGGTGGTGACCTGGGCGATGTTGCGGACCTGGGAGGTCAGGTTGTCCGCCATGTAGTTGACGTTGTCGGTCAGGTCCCGCCACACGCCGGAGACGCCCAGCACCTGGGCACGGCCGCCCAGTCTGCCGTCGGTACCGACCTCGCGGGCCACCCGCGTCACCTCGTCGGCGAAGGCGCGCAACTGCTCCACCATCGTGTTGACGGTGTCCTTGAGTTCCAGGATCTCGCCGCGGGCGTCGACGGTGATCTTCTTGGAGAGGTCGCCGTTGGCGACGGCGGTGGTGACCTGGGCGATGTTACGGACCTGGGAGGTCAGGTTCAGCGCCATGAAGTTGACGTTGTCGGTGAGGTCCTTCCAGACGCCGGAGACGCCCCGGACCTGGGCCTGGCCGCCGAGGTTGCCCTCGGTGCCGACCTCGCGGGCGACGCGGGTGACCTCGTCGGCGAAGGCGGAGAGCTGGTCCACCATCGTGTTGATGGTCGACTTCAGCTCCAGGATCTCGCCCTTCGCCTCCACCGTGATCTTCTTGCCGAGGTCGCCCTGGGCCACGGCCGTGGACACCAGGGCGATGTTGCGGACCTGAGAAGTGAGGTTGTCCGCCATGAAGTTGACGTTGTCGGTGAGGTCCTTCCAGACGCCGGAGACGCCCCGCACCTGGGCCCGCCCGCCGAGGTTGCCCTCGGTGCCGACCTCGCGGGCGACGCGGGTGACCTCGTCGGCGAAGGCGGAGAGCTGGTCCACCATCGTGTTGATGGTCGACT
>NZ_JBIAEQ010000002.1:216812-679211 GCF_042868655.1 Streptomyces sp. NPDC007808 | reverse complement strand
ACTTGAGTTCGAGGATCTCGCCCTGGGCGTCGACGGTGATCTTCTGGCTCAGGTCGCCGTTGGCGACGGCCGTCGTCACCTGGGCGATGTTGCGGACCTGGGAGGTCAGGTTCGACGCCATGAAGTTGACGTTGTCGGTGAGGTCCTTCCAGACCCCGGAGACGCCCCGCACCTGGGCCCGCCCGCCCAACTGCCCTTCCGTGCCCACCTCGCGGGCGACCCTCGTCACCTCGTCGGCGAAGGCGGAGAGCTGGTCCACCATCGTGTTGACGGTCAGCTTCAGTTCGAGCAGCTCACCGGTCGCCTCCACGGTGACCGTGCGGGTCAGGTCGCCGCGGGCCACCGCCGTGGTCACGAGCGCGATGTCACGCACCTGGGCGGTCAGCCGGGACGCCATCGTGTTGACCGCCTCGGTCACGTCCCGCCAGCTGCCGGACAGCCCCTGCACCTTGGCCCGGCCGCCGAGGCGGCCCTCGGTGCCGACCTCGCGGGCCACCCGGGTGACCTCGCCGGTGAACAGGGAGAGCTGGTCGACCATCTTGTTCACGGCCCGGCCCAGGCGCCGCAGGTCACCGCGTAACTGGCGGCTGCCGTCGTGCAGGTCGACGCGCTGGGTGAGGTCGCCGCCGGCCACCGCGTCCAGCACCCGTGTGGCGTTGGCCGCCGGGGCCACCAGGGCGTCGAGCACCTGGTTGACGTCGTTGACCCGGGTCGTCCAGTCGCCCGGCCCCGGGCTCGCCGAGAGCCGCTCGTCGAGCCGGCCGTACCGCACCAACTCCCTTTTGACCCGCTGCACCTCACGGTTGAAGTGCGTGCTGCGGTCCATGATCTGGTTGAAGACCGCCGTCAGTTCGGCCACCACTCCCTCGCCGGTCTCCGGGAGACGGCGGAAGTCGCCGTCGCGGGCCGCGGTCATCGCGGCGAGCAGCGGGCGTAGTTCGGATGCTCGAATCCGACCGTCTTTATGACCGTCTTCGAGCACACGTGTAGCACGGTTCTCACTCATGGCGGCCCACTTCGGTAACTCGGTGCTTATGGGCGTGGCCAGTCTGTCACTCTGTCGGCGTCGACCGAGGCGTATTCGTCCGAACCGTTCGGGGAGCTGTTGATGGGGGCCATTCCGGTGCAACGGGAGACCGTCACCCGTGCATCTGACACGCCTGCGCACGAGGGCTCACGCCCGTGCGAGGCGGGCGCGCACCCCGGCGCGGGCCACCTCGCACCCCCGCAGCCCGAGACCCGCACCACCCTCCCCGGCAGCCCTATCTCCCCGGGATCCGCGCGCTCCCTGGTGCGCGCCGCCCTCAGCGAGTGGGCCGAATCCGGCCTTCCCGGCACCGAACGCCTCACCACCCGACTCGTCGAGGACGCCGTCGTGGCGGTGAGTGAGCTGGTCACCAACGCCGTCGTGCACGCCGGGACCGAGGTCGAGCTCACCTGCAGGCTGGAGGAGGACACCGGTGCCCTCCTCGTCGAGGTCCTGGACCACCACCCCTCGCGCGCCCCTCGCAACGGCGAGCCGGAGGCGCCGTACGAAACGCCCGAGTACGGCCGCGGCCTGCGGCTGGTGTCCCGGCTGGCGGAGTCCTGGGGCGTCACCTACCGCACCGGCGCCAAGACCGTCTGGGCACGGCTTCCCGCCGAGGAGCCCGAGACGGCGCGGGACGACCTGGAGGCGTACGCCGAGGAACGCGCGCTGGAGCGCGGCCTGCGCGTCGCCGAGATCCTCGCGCCCGAGCCGCCCCCGGAGCCCAGCGCCCCGCCGCTGACCGATTCCCTCGATCGGGGGGAGTCGTACGACCACGAGGCCCCCCGGCACAGCCGGCCCGCCGACCACCGCTTCCCGCACCCCGAGCACGCCCGGCACCCCGAGGGCCCGCACCGCGCCGAGCGGGAGCGGGACTGGCTCAACCGCGGTGCCCTGTCCTTCCTCGCCGAGGCTTCCGACCTGCTCGCCGGACAACTCGACGAGAACCTCGTCGCCGCCCTCGCCGGCCAGCTGATCGTGCCGCGACTGGCGGACTGGTGCGCGGTGTGGCTGGAGGACGAGGTCGCCGGCCGCTGGGGCTACCCCCGACCCGGCGACGCCCGGGCCGACGGCGGCCGGCCGGCGGAGGGCATCGCGGGGGCCGGGCCCAGGCTCGCCCGGGTCTGGCACTGTTCCGAGAACCTCATCGAGGACCTCCGCCGCGCCCTGGAGAAGGAGCCACCGCACCCGACCGACACCGACCGTGCCGGCCCCGTGCCGCATCCCTGGCCGGGCGAGGCGCTCGGCGGGCACGGGACGAGCGGCACGGCGCTCGCGTACCGCCTCATCGCCGGCGGCCGCCCCCTGGGCACCCTGGTCATCGGCCGGGCCGCAGTCGCGCGCTTCCCCGACGAGATCACCGGCCTCGTCGAGGACCTCAGCCGCCGGGTGGCCCTCGCCATCGGCGCGGCCCGCCAATACGCCCGGCAGGCCACCATCAGCCGGGTCCTGCAACGCGGACTCCTGCCCGGCGCCGTCGCGAAGATCCCCGGTGTGGCCAGCGCCCTGGTGTACGAGCCGTGCGACATGGGCGGGCCGAGCGGTGATTTCTACGACCTGTTCCCGGCCGGCGACGGCCGCTGGTGCTTCGCCATCGGGGACGTCCAGGGCAAGGGCCCCGAGGCGGCCGTGGTGATCGGCATCGCGCGCCCCTGGCTGCGCCTGCTCGCCCGCGAGGGCTACCGCGTCGCCGACGTCCTGGACCGCCTCAACCAGCTCCTCCTCGACGACGCCACCGAGGCCGCCGACGCCGCCGCCCGTGCCCTCGTCGGACCGGTCGCCCCCGACGACGGCCCGCAGACCCGCTTCCTGTCCCTGCTCTACGGCGAGCTCACCCCCTTCGACGGCGGCATCCGCTGCACCCTCGCCTCCGCCGGGCACCCCCTGCCGCTGGTGCTCGGCGAGGGCGGCGAGGTCCACACGGCAGCGCACCCGCAGACGCTCCTCGGGGTCGTCGAGGATGTGACGTACACCAGCGAGACCTTCGAGCTGCGCTCCGGCGAGACCCTGCTGTGCGTGACCGACGGGGTGACGGAGCGGCGCAGCGGCTCCCGCCAGTTCGACGATGGCGACGGCCTCGCGACCGCGCTGGCCGGGTGCGCGGGGCTGAACGCGGAACTGATCGCGGAACGCATCCGCAGGCTGGTGCACGAGTTCGGCGGCCGTCCGCCCGACGACGATCTGGCGCTGCTGGTACTGCAGGCCGAGTAACCGGCGAGGTACGGGAGAATGGAACGCATGCCCTCCGCACTCCCCGACGGCGAACCCGTCCCCGACGACGGCGCGCTCCCCGCGGCCGCGCTCGCCGGCGCCGCCGACCGCCCCCTCGGTTTCTACCTGCACGTCCCGTACTGCGCGACCCGCTGCGGCTACTGCGACTTCAACACCTACACGGCGACCGAGCTGCGCGGCACGGGCGGCGTGCTGGCGTCCCGCGACAACTACGCCGAGACGCTCATCGACGAGATCCGTCTCGCCCGCAAGATCCTCGGCGACGACCCGCGCGAGGTCCGCACGGTCTTCGTGGGCGGCGGTACGCCCACGCTGCTGGCCGCCGACGACCTCGTACGCATGCTGGGGGCGATCCGCGACGAGTTCGGGCTGGCGCGGGACGCGGAGATCACGACCGAGGCGAACCCGGAGTCGGTGGACCCGGCGTATCTGGCGCGGCTGCGGGAGGGCGGGTTCAACCGGGTCTCCTTCGGCATGCAGAGCGCGAAGCAGCATGTGCTGAAGGTTCTGGACCGCACGCACACTCCGGGCCGCCCCGAGGCGTGCGTGGCGGAAGCCCGGGCGGCGGGCTTCGAGCACGTGAACCTGGACCTGATCTACGGCACCCCGGGGGAGTCGGACGACGACTGGCGGGCCTCGCTGGAGGCTGCGCTGGGCGCGGGACCGGACCACATCAGCGCGTACGCCCTGATCGTAGAGGAGGGCACGCAGCTGGCCCGCCGTATCCGCCGCGGCGAGGTGCCGATGACGGACGACGACGTGCACGCGGACCGGTACCTGATCGCTGAGTCGGCGCTGTCGGAGGCGGGCTTCGAGTGGTACGAGGTGTCCAACTGGGCGACCTCGGAAGCGGGCCGCTGCCTGCACAACGAGCTGTACTGGCGGGGCGCCGACTGGTGGGGCGCGGGTCCGGGAGCGCACTCGCATGTGGGCGGGGTGCGCTGGTGGAACGTGAAGCATCCGGGCGCGTACGCGGCGGCGCTGGCGGCGGGGCGGTCGCCGGGGGCGGGGCGTGAACTTCTGTCGGAGGAGGACCGGCGGGTCGAGCGGATCCTGCTGGAGCTGCGGCTGCGGGAGGGGGCGCCGCTGGAGCTGCTGCGGGAGGAGGGGCTCGCGGCTTCTCGGCGGGCGCTGGGGGAGGGGCTGCTGCAGGAGGGGCCGTATGCGCAGGGGCGGGCGGTGCTGACGTTGCGGGGGCGGTTGCTGGCGGATGCGGTCGTTCGGGATCTGGTGGACTGATCACTCGGGTGGGTGAATCGGTGCGGGAGGCCGGTTCGGTCCCTAACCTGATTCGTACGCTGCCCCCGTGAGCGACGGTGGCAGGAACCGGAGGGCTGCGGAGATGACCGCTGTGGACGACCGACCGATGACCACCGACATCGTGAAGTTCTTCGAGAACTTCGAGGTTCCCGAGGGATTCAAAGTCGAGCTCCTCCGGGGGGAAATCGTGGTGATGGCGGGGCCGGACGTGGCCCACAACGACATCGTGGAGGCGGTTGTGGACCAGATCCCCCGCCAGCGCTGGCGGCGGCTCCAGACCCAGGACATCGCCATCCTTGAGGAGACGAGTGAGCCGCAGCCGGACCTTGTGGTGCTTGAGCGGGGCACCGGACCAGGTCAGGGAAGGCTGATGCCGTCCGAGGTCATCACCATGCTCGTGGAGGTCGTTTCCAAGACGAGCGTCGACCGCGACTACGGAGTCAAGCGTTCGATCTACGCAGCGGCGAAGGTACCCGCGTACTTGATCATCGATCCGGTCATGGCGCAGTGCGTACTGCTCACGGAACCGACGGGCCACGGAGAGAACGCGGACTATCGCCGTCAGCGGATCACCAAGTTCGGCGACCTCACGCCGTTGGAGCCCATCAATATCGAACTGGACACCAGCGAATTCTCCACCTACGAGAAGATCAGGCCGCATCGCTATCCGTGACGAAGTCGATCAACTCCTCCACCCGCCCCAACAACTCGGGCTCCAGGTCCTTGTAAGACCCCACCCGCCCCAGAATCGCCTGCCACACCGCCCCGGTGTTCTCCGACGGCCACCCCAGCGCCCGGCACACCCCCGTCTTCCAGTCCTGCCCGCGCGGCACCTTCGGCCACCCCGGGATCCCCAGCGACGACGGCTTCACGGCCTCCCAGATGTCGATGTACGGGTGACCCACGACCAGCGCGTGTTCGCTCGTCACCGCCTGCGCGATACGCCACTCCTTGCTGCCCGGCACCAGGTGGTCGACCAGCACCCCCAGCCGCGCGTCGGGACCCGGTGCGAAATCGGCCACGATCGACGGCAGGTCGTCGACGCCCTCCAGGTACTCCACCACCACGCCCTCGATGCGCAGGTCGTCGCCCCACACCTTCTCGACCAGCTCGGCGTCGTGCCGGCCCTCGACGTAGATCCGGCCGGCGCGGGCCACGCGCGCGCGTGCGCCAGGGACGGCGACCGAACCGGATGCCGTACGGGTGGGGCGTACCGGAGCCGCGCCCGACGGCCGGACGAGGGTCACCACCTTGCCCTCCAGCAGGAACCCCCGCGGCTCCAGCGGGAACACCCGGTGCTTGCCGAAGCGGTCCTCCAACGTCACCGTGCCCGCCTCGCAGCGGATCACCGCGCCGCAGAAGCCGGTGCCGGGCTCCTCCACCACCAGGCCCGGTTCCGCCGGGACCTCGGGGACCGGCTGGGGCTTCTTCCAGGGCGGAGTCAGGTCGGCGGAGTACTGGCGCATTCGAGTGACGATAGGAGAAGTCCGGCCGTCAGGGAGCGTAGATCAGCGCGACACGCCGAAGCGGTCGGCGAGGGCGTCGCGCTGGCGTCGTACGAACTCCGCGTCCACCACCGCTCCGTGACCGGGCACGTACAGCGCGTCCTCGCCGCCCAGATCCAGGAGCCGGTCCAGTGCCGCCGGCCAGTGGGACGGTACGGAGTCGGGGCCGGCCTGGGGCTCGCCCGACTCCTCCACCAGGTCGCCGCAGAAGACCACCTCACGATCGCCGGGGGACCGGCCCGGCACCAGCACGACCAGATCATGGGCGGTGTGCGCCGGGCCCACGTTCGCCAGGAGCACCTGGTGGTCGTCGTCGAGGTCGAGCGTCCACTCGCCGCTGACCTCATGGCGCGGGTGCACCAGGGCGTCCACCGCCTCCTCCGCCGACTCCGGGTCCAGGCCGTTGCCCACCGCGTCCGCGCGCAGCTCCTCGCGCGCGTGTCGCTGCGCGAAGACCGTGTCCATGCCCACGGCGCCGAAGATCTCCGCTCCCGCGAACGCCGCCGCCCCGAAGACATGATCGAAGTGGGGATGGGTCAGCGCGAGATGAGTCACACGGTGACCCGCGAGCCACTGCGCCTGCGTACGCAACCGCGCGCCCTCGCCGAGGCTTGACCCGGCGTCGATCACCAGTGCCGTGTCCCGCCCCACGACCAGCCCGGCCGTGCAGTCCCACACCGGGAGCCGGCACCGGCCCACCTCGGCGGCCAGCCGCTCCCACCCCAGCTCTTCCCAAGTCACCGTCATACGGCGACGCTAGCCAAGACACCACCGTCAGGCACGGTGGTGCCGGACCGGCCTTGCCCGGGGCGTACCCCACGGCCGTACACTGGGCCGGGGACGGCTGGCACTCGCCCGCGCAGAGTGCCAGGCGAGATATCGAGGGAACGAGTTCTGGAGGTGTGCGCGAGATGCTGAGTGAACGCAGGCTTCAGGTGCTGCGCGCCATCGTCCAGGACTATGTCGGGACGGAGGAGCCGGTCGGCTCCAAGGCGCTCACCGAGCGGCACAACCTCGGCGTCTCCCCGGCGACGGTCCGCAACGACATGGCGGCCCTGGAGGACGAGGGCTACATCGCCCAGCCGCACACCAGTGCCGGGCGGATCCCCACCGACAAGGGCTACCGGCTGTTCGTCGACAAGCTCGCCGGCGTCAAGCCGATGAGCCCGCCGGAGCGGCGCGCCATCCAGAACTTCCTGGAGGGCGCCGTCGACCTCGACGACGTCGTGGCGCGCACGGTACGGCTGCTCGCGCAGCTCACCCGGCAGGTCGCCGTCGTGCAGTACCCCTCGCTGACCCGCTCGACCGTGCGGCACGTCGAGCTGCTCTCGCTCGCGCCCGCACGGGTGATGCTGGTGCTGATCACGGACACCGGGCGGGTCGAGCAGCGGGTGGTCGACTGTCCGGCACCCTTCGGCGAGGCCTCGCTCGCGGATCTACGCGCGCGGCTGAACAGCCGGGTCGCGGGGCGGCGCTTCACCGATGTGCCGCAGCTCGTCGAGGACCTCCCCGAGGGCTTCGACGTGGAGGACCGCGGCACCGTCTCGACCGTGCTCTCCACCCTGCTGGAGACGCTCGTCGAGGAGAACGAGGAGCGGTTGATGATCGGCGGCACCGCCAATCTCACCCGCTTCGGACATGACTTTCCCCTCACCATCCGGCCGGTGCTCGAAGCGCTGGAGGAGCAGGTCGTGCTCCTCAAGTTGCTGGGCGAGGCGAAGGATTCGGGCATGACCGTGCGCATCGGCCACGAGAACGCCCATGAGGGACTCAACTCCACGTCCGTGGTCTCGGTCGGCTACGGTTCGGGCGGCGAGGCAGTCGCCAAGCTCGGCGTGGTCGGACCGACCCGCATGGATTACCCGGGAACGATGGGAGCGGTACGCGCAGTGGCACGTTACGTCGGACAGATCCTGGCGGAGTCGTAAGTGGCCACGGACTACTACGCCGTTCTCGGCGTGCGTCGCGACGCGTCGCAGGAAGAGATCAAGAAGGCCTTCCGGCGGCTCGCTCGCGAGCTGCACCCGGACGTCAACCCGGATCCGAAGACCCAGGAGCGGTTCAAGGAGATCAACGCCGCTTACGAGGTGCTGTCGGACCCGCAGAAGAAGCAGGTCTACGACCTCGGCGGCGACCCGCTGTCCCAGGCGGGCGGCGCGGGCGCCGGCGGCTTCGGCGCGGGCGGCTTCGGCAACTTCTCGGACATCATGGACGCCTTC
The DNA here is from genome assembly GCF_042868655.1 of Streptomyces sp. NPDC007808. NCBI lineage: Bacteria > Bacillati > Actinomycetota > Actinomycetes > Kitasatosporales > Streptomycetaceae > Streptomyces > Streptomyces sp. NPDC007808. The sequence goes on along the minus strand of NZ_JBIAEQ010000002.1, from coordinate 670,968 downwards.
TTCGGTACGGCGTCCCAGCGCGGCCCGCGCTCGCGCACCCGGCGCGGCCAGGACGCGATGATCCGGCTGGAGGTCGAGCTCGACGAGGCGGCCTTCGGCACCACGAAGGACATCCAGGTCGACACGGCCGTCGTCTGCAACACCTGCAACGGTGAGGGCGCGGCGCCCGGCACCTCCGCCCAGACGTGCGACATGTGCCGCGGCCGCGGTGAGGTCTCCCAGGTCACCCGGTCCTTCCTGGGCCAGGTCATGACGTCCCGGCCCTGCCCCCAGTGCCAGGGCTTCGGAACCGTGGTCCCGACGCCCTGCCCGGAGTGCGCGGGCGACGGCCGCGTACGGTCCCGCCGCACCCTCACGGTCAAGATCCCGGCCGGCGTCGACAACGGCACGCGGATCCAGCTCGCCGGTGAGGGCGAGGTCGGGCCCGGTGGCGGTCCCGCCGGTGACCTGTACGTCGAGATCCACGAGCTGCCGCACGCGATGTTCCAGCGGCGCGGCGACGACCTGCACTGCACGGTGACGATCCCGATGACCGCGGCGGCCCTCGGCACGAAGGTGCCGCTGGAGACGCTGGACGGGCTGGAGGAAGTCGACATCCGGCCGGGTACGCAGTCGGGTCAGTCGATCCCGCTGCACGGGCGCGGCGTCACGCATCTGCGCGGCGGCGGCCGAGGGGACCTCATCGTGCACGTCGAGGTCCAGACCCCGACCAAGCTGGACCCCGAGCAGGAGCGCCTCCTGCGCGAACTGGCCAAGCTGCGAGGCGAGGAGCGGCCCCAGGGGCAGTTCCAGCCGGGGCAGCAAGGGTTGTTCTCGCGGTTGAAGGACGCGTTCAACGGGCGCTGAGTGGGTCCCGGTGGGCTGCTGGGGGTCCGGGGGTCGTCCCCCGGGTGGGCAGGGTCAGTCGGGACAGCAGGGGTTGTTCTCGCGGTTGAAGGACGCGTTCGACGGGCGCTGAGTGGGTCCCGGTGGGCTGCTGGGGGTCCGGGGGTCGTCCCCCGGGTGGGCATGGTCAGCCGGGGCAGCAAGGGTTGTTCTCGCGGTTGAAGGACGCGTTCAACGGGCGCTGAGTCGGTCCCGGTGGGCTGCTGGGCGTCCGGGGTTCGTCCCCCGGGTGGGCAGGGTCAGTCGGGGCAGCAGGGGTTGTCCTCGCGGGTGAAGGACGCGTTCGACGGGCGCTGACTCCAAGGGGCCGCGGGCCGGGGATCCACCGGCCCGTGCCAAGGGGAAGGGTCGATTCGGACTTGTCAGAGGGACGTGACAACATGCCGTCATGTCCTCCGCGCTGACCGATCTCTTCCCCCTCCCGATCGTGCAGGCCCCCATGGCGGGCGGCGTCTCCGTGCCGCATCTCGCCCAGGCCGTGTCCGAGGCCGGCGGGCTGGGGTTCCTCGCCGCCGGGTACAAGACCGCCGACGGGATGTACCAGGAGATCAAGCAGCTGCGGGGCCTGACGACCAAGCCCTTCGGGGTCAACCTCTTCATGCCGCAGCCCGAGCACCCCGGCGCGAGCACCGGCAGCACCGCAGCGGCCGGCGCCGCGCCCGCTTCTGCGGCGGCCGTGGACGTCTACGCCCACCAGCTGGCCGGCGAGGCCGCCTGGTACGAGACCGAGCTGGGCGACCCGGACAGCGGACGCGACGACGGGTACGACGCCAAGCTCGCCGTGCTGCTCGACAACCCGGTGCCGGTCGTCTCCTTCCACTTCGGGGTGCCCGGCCGCGAGGTCCTGGAGTCGCTCCGCCGCGCCGGAACCTTCACCCTGGTCACCGCGACCACGCCGGACGAGGCCCTCGCCGTGCAGCAGGCCGGCGCGGACGCCGTGATCGCCCAGGGCATCGAGGCCGGCGGGCACCAGGGCACCCATCGCGACAACCCCGAGACCGACGGCACCGGCATCGGGCTGCTCTCGCTCGTCGCGCAGATCCGGGAGACCGTGAGCCTGCCCATAGTCGCCGCCGGCGGCATCATGCGCGGCAGCCAGATCGCCGCCGCCCTCGCGGCCGGGGCGAGCGCCGCCCAGCTCGGCACCGCCTTCCTCGCCACCCCCGAGTCCGGCGCCAACCCCCTGCACAAGCAGGCACTGACCAACCCCCTCTTCGTACGGACCGAGTTGACGCGTGCCTTCTCCGGGCGCCCCGCCCGCGGCCTCGTCAACCGCTTCATGCGCGAGCACGGGCCGTACGCCCCCGCCGCCTACCCCGAGGTCCACCACCTGACCTCGCCCCTGCGCAAGAAGGCCGCCGCGTCCGGGGACGCGCAGGGCATGGCGCTGTGGGCCGGACAGGGGCACCGGATGGCACGCGAACTGCCCGCGGGGCAGCTGGTGGAGGTGCTGGCCGCCGAACTGGACGCCGCGGCGACAGCGTTGTCCTCCCGCCCGGCAGGGGGTGCGAGGCGATGACGGCTCCCGTTTTCCTCGTCGAGCACTTCGACGCGGGTGACGCCGGGCGGTGCGTCCTCGACGGCCCCGAGGGACGGCACGCCGTCTCCGTCAAGAGGCTCAGGCCCGGGGAGACCGTCGTCCTCACGGACGGCGCAGGCCGCTTTGCCGAGTGCGAGGTCGTCGGCACGGAGGGCAAGGACCGGCTCATCGTCCACATGAGCTCGGTGGCCGAGGAACCCCCGCAGTCCCCCCGCATCACCGTCGTCCAGGCCCTGCCCAAGGGCGACCGCGGCGAACTGGCCGTCGAGACCATGACCGAGACCGGTGTGGACGCGATCGTGCCCTGGACGGCCGCCCGGTGCATCACGCAGTGGAAGGGCGAGCGCGGGGCGAAGGCCCTCGGCAAGTGGCGGGCCACCGCCCGCGAGGCCGGCAAGCAGTCCCGCCGCGTACGGTTCCCCGAGGTCGCGGACGCGGCCACCACCAAGCAGGTCGCGGCGCTCCTCGCCGGAGCCGACTTCGCCGCCGTCCTGCACGAGGAGCGCGACTACGGCAGCGAGCCGCTGGCGACGGCCGAACTCCCCACCGAGGGTGAGATCGTGCTCGTCGTCGGACCCGAAGGCGGCGTCAGCCCCGAGGAGTTGGCCCTCTTCGAGGAGGCGGGCGCGAAGGCGTACCGTCTCGGCCGCACCGTGCTGCGCACCTCCACCGCCGGAACGGCGGCGACGGCTCTGCTTCTCGGCCGCACCGGCCGCTGGTCCTGACACGGCCGCGCTCGGAGGGCGGGCCGGGAGCGCCGACAGTGGCCGTATGCGCTCTACCGCGCCGGCCGGGACAGTGGCAGGCTGCCCTCCATGGGGGCGTTCAGGAGGGTTTGGGGTCGAGCGGACCGCACGGGTCGTGCGCGCGGCGTGCGTGCGGCGGGCGTGGCGGGGCTCGCCGTGGTCGCCGCCGGCGCGCTGGTGGCCTGCGATCCGGGCGGGCTGAGCAGCGCGACCGTGGCGTTCACGACCGACCAGACCGTGACCGAGGAACTGCGGCGGCAGAAGGCCGACGTGCAGTGGCTCAACTGCACGGGCTCGTACGACGACGGCGGCGGCAGGTCCTCCGCGCCGACGGCGAGTGAGAACACCGTGGTCGAGGTCGACTGCGAGGGTGAGACCAAGGACGGCAAGGACATCACCGTCACCGGCCGGATCACCCGGGCCGTCAGCGGCGCCTGTGTGCGCGGGGACCTCGTCGCCAAGATCGACGGCAAGGAGTGGTTCCACGTCAACGGGCTGGGCAACTGCAACGCCAAGCCCTCGCCGGTCGCCCCGGGCGGCGGACAGCAGCCCGGTCCCACGGTCACGGTGACGGTCACCAAGACCGTCTACTGCAAGCAGCATCCGAACTGCTGGCCGGAGGGCAAGTGAGCGCATCGCCGCGGGAGTTGGCCAAGTGATCCGAAGGCCTGTCCCCGGACGCCGCCCCTGCTTATGGTGATCGGGTGACTCAGTCCGCGACGTCTGGATCGTCTTCGTATCTCCGGTACCCGCACCTGCACGGCGACCTGGTCGCCTTCACCGCCGAGGACGACGTGTGGCTCGCCCCGCTCGGCGGCGGCCGTGCCTGGCGGGTCAGCGCCGACAACGTGCCGGTGAGCCTGCCGCGCATCTCGCCCGACGGCACGACCGTCGCCTGGACCTCCAGCCGCGACGGCGCCCCCGAGGTGCACATCGCGCCGGTCGAAGGCGGGCCCTCCAAGCGCCTCACCCACTGGGGCAGCGGGCAGACCAGGGTGCGCGGCTGGACCCCCGACGGCCAGGTCCTCGCGATCAGCGCCCACGGGCAGGCGGGCAGCCGGCGCACCTGGGCGCACACCGTCCCGCTCGACGGCGGCCCCGCGACCGTCCTGCCGTACGGTCCCGTCGCCGACGTGGTGCACGGCCCGCACCTCGTGCTCGCCTCCGCGCCCATGGGGCTGGAAGCGGCCCGGTGGAAGCGCTACCGGGGCGGCACCGCGGGCAAGCTGTGGATCGACCTGAAGGGGGAGGGGAACTTCGTACGGCTGCACGAGGAGCTGGACGGGAACGTCGAGTACCCCGTGTGGGTGGGGGAGCGGATCGCCTTCCTCTCCGACCACGAGGGGGTGGGGGCGGTGTACTCGTCCCTCGCCGACGGGTCGGACCTGCGGCGGCACAGCCCCGTCGACGGCTTCTACGCCCGGCACGCCGCGAGCGACGGCACCCGGGTCGTGTTCGTCAGCGCCGGTGAACTCTGGATCCTCGACGACCTCGACGGGGCCGAGCCGCGCAGGCTCGACATTCGGCTCGGCGGGCAGCGCACCGACCGGCAGCCGTACCCGGTGAACGCCGCCCGCTGGTTCGGATGGGCCGCCCCGGACCACACCGCGCGCGGCAGTGCCGTGGCCGTCCGCGGTGCCGTGCACTGGGTCACCCACCGCTCCGGGCCCACCCGTGCGCTCGCCGCCCGGCCCGGGGTACGGGCCCGCCGGCCGCGCACCTTCCGGGCGGACGGCGAGGACTGGGTGGTGTGGGTGACGGACGCGGAGGGCGACGACGCACTGGAGTTCGCGCCCGCGACCGGACTCGCGCCCGGCGCCACCCCGCGCAGACTGGCCGCCGGGCAGCTCGGACGGGTGCTGGAGCTCGCCATGGCGCCCGACGGCAGCCGTGCCGCGGTCGCCGCGCACGACGGACGGGTGCTGCTCGTCGAGCGGGAGAGCGGCGAGGTGCGCGAGGTCGACCGCAGCGCCGACGGTGACGTGTCCGGGCTGGTCTTCTCGCCCGACTCCGCCTGGCTCGCCTGGTCGCACCCCGGCCCGCGCCCGCTGTGCCAGCTCAAGCTCGCCAACACCACCGACCTGTCGGTGTCCGAGGCGACCCCGCTGCGCTTCCAGGACTACGCGCCCGCGTTCACCCAGGACGGCAAGCACCTGGTGTTCCTGTCCACGCGGGCCTTCGACCCGGTCTACGACGAGCACGTCTTCGACCTCGCCTTCGTGGTCGGCTCCCGTCCGCACCTGATCACGCTCGCCGCGACCACGCCGTCCCCGTTCGGACCGCAGCGGCACGGCCGCCCCTTCGACGCGCCCGACAAGGACGAGACGCCCGACAGCGAGGGCACCCCGACCACCCGCATCGACCTCGACGGGCTGGCCGACCGGATCGTGCCGTTCCCGGTCGAGGCGGCCCGCTACACCAACCTGCGGGCCGCGAAGGACGGCGTGCTGTGGCTGCGGCACCCCGTGCGGGGCGCCCTCGGCGCCACCCGGGCCACGCCCGACGACCCCGAGCCCAAGACCGAGCTGGAGCGCTACGACCTCGGCCGGCGCCGCATCGAGCATCTCGCCGACGACGCCGACCACTTCGAGGTCAGCGGCGACGGCAAACGGGTGCTGCTGTGGACCGACGGCAGGCTGAAGGTCGTCCCCAGCGACCGGCGGGCCTCCGGTGACGACGACAGCGACTCGAACGTCACCGTGGATCTGACGCGGGTACGGCAGACGGTGGACCCGTCGGCGGAGTGGCGGCAGATGTTCGAGGAGACCGGCCGCATCATGCGGGACCACTTCTGGCGCCCGGACATGAACGGCGTCGACTGGACGGGCGTACTTGACCGCTACCGCCCGCTCGTGGACCGGGTGGCCACGCACGACGACCTGATGGACCTGCTGTGGGAGGTCCAGGGCGAACTGGGCACCTCGCACGCCTACGTGGCCCCGCGCGGCGGATACGGCGGCGGACCGCGGCAGGGCCTGCTCGGCGCCGACATCTCCCGTCATGAGGACGGCAGTTGGCGGATCGACCGCATCCTGCCGTCCGAGACCTCCGACCCGGACGCACGCTCGCCGCTGGCCGCACCGGGTGTCGCCGTGCGCGCCGGGGACGCGATCGCGGCGGTGGCCGGGGTGCCGGTGGACCCGGTGACCGGCCCCGGGCCGCTGCTCGTCGGCACGGCGGGCAAGGCGGTCGAGCTGACGATCTCACCGTCGGGCGGCGGGGACGTACGGCACGCGGTCGTCGTACCGGTCGCCGACGAGCAGCCGCTGCGCTACCACGCGTGGGTGGCGGACCGCCGGGCGTACGTCCACGAGCGGTCCGGTGGCCGGCTCGGCTATCTGCACGTGCCGGACATGCAGGCGCCCGGCTGGGCCCAGATCCACCGTGACCTGCGGATCGAGGTGGCACGGGACGGCCTCGTCGTGGATGTGCGCGAGAACGGCGGCGGCCACACCTCCCAGCTGGTCGTGGAGAAGCTGGCCCGCCGGATCGTGGGCTGGGAGCTCCCTCGCGGGATGCGCCCGTACAGCTACCCGATGGACGCCCCCCGCGGCCCCGTGGTGGCCGTGGCGAACGAGTTCTCCGGCTCCGACGGGGACATCGTGAACGCGGCGATCAAGGCGCTGGGCCTGGGGCCGGTGGTCGGCACCCGCACCTGGGGCGGCGTGATCGGCGTCGACAGCCGCTACCACCTGGTCGACGGCACCCTGATCACCCAGCCGAAGTACGCCATCTGGCTGGAGGGCCAGGGCTGGGACGTGGAGAACCACGGAGTCGACCCGGACGTGGAGGTGGTGCAGCGCCCGCAGGACTGGATGGCCGGACGGGACGCCCAGCTCGACGAGGCGATCCGCATCGCGCTGGAGGCCCTGGAGGAACGGCCGGCCAAGACTCCGCCCACTCTGCCGACCTCGTGACGACGATACGATGCCCACAATGAAGCGCCGCGCGACCCACGGAGGGACCATGGCAGGGGAGCCGCAGGACGACTGTCTGTTCTGCAAGATCGTCGAGGGACACGTCCCCGCGACCATCGTGCGGGAGACGGAGACGACCGTCGCGTTCCGGGACATCAACCCGCAGGCGCCCACCCACGTCCTGATCATTCCCAAGGCGCACTACGCGGACGCAGCCGTCCTCGCCGCCGCCGAGCCGGCCCTGGCCGCCGACGTCCTGCGCGAGGCCCAGGCAGTCGCCGACGAGGAAAAGCTGGAGAGCTACCGCATCGTCTTCAACACCGGTACCGGCGCCGGCCAGACCGTCTTCCACACCCACGCCCACGTCCTCGGCGGCCGTGGCCTCGAGTGGCCCCCCGGATAGGCGGAAGCCGCCGTGTCCGTACGTGAACTCGTCGTCCTCGGCACCGCGAGCCAGGTCCCGACCCGGCACCGCAACCACAACGGCTACCTGCTGCGGTGGGACGGGGAGGGCATCCTCTTCGATCCCGGCGAGGGCACCCAGCGCCAGATGCTGCGGGCCGGGGTGGCCGCGCACGACCTGAACCGGATCTGTGTCACCCATTTCCACGGTGACCATTCGCTGGGGCTCGCCGGGGTCATCCAGCGGATCAACCTCGACAAGGTCCCGCACCCCGTCACCGCCCACTACCCGCTCTCCGGGCAGCGTTTCTTCGACCGGCTGCGCTACGCCACCGCCTACCGCGAGACCGTCGCCCTCACCCAGGCGCCGGTCGACGCCGACGGCGTGCTCGTCGACACCGGCGGCTACACGCTTCAGGCCACCCGGCTGTCCCACCCGGTCGAGTCGTACGGCTACCGCCTCGTCGAGCCCGACGGGCGCCGCATGCTCCCCGAACGGCTCGCCGCGCACGGCATCGAGGGCCCGGACGTCGGGCGTCTCCAGCGCGAAGGGGTCCTGGGCGGAGTCTCGCTCGACGACGTGAGCGAGATCCGGCGCGGGCAGCGGTTCGCGTTCGTGATGGACACCCGGCTGTGCGACGGGGTGTACACCCTCGCCGACGGCTGCGACATGCTCGTCATCGAGTCGACCTTCCTGGACGAGGACGCCCAACTGGCTGCGGAGCACGGTCACCTGACCGCCGGTCAGGCCGCCCGCGTCGCGCTCGAAAGCGGTGTACGGCATCTCGTGCTCACCCACTTCAGCCAGCGCTACACCGAGCCGGACGATTTCGAGCGGCAGGCGCGGGACGCCGGTTTCGACGGGGAGTTGACGGTCGCCCACGACCTGCTGCGGGTGCCGCTACCGAAACGTCGGTGACACCGCCGTACGATGCTTTGATGTCCGTCCCCAAAGCAGAACTGCACCTCCACATCGAAGGCACCCTCGAACCCGAGCTCGCCTTCGAACTGGCCGACCGCAACGGCGTCGAGCTGCCCTACGCCGACACCGAAGAGCTGCGCAAGGCCTATCAGTTCGAGGACCTGCAGTCCTTCCTGAACCTGTACTACGAGCTCGTGGCCGTCCTGCGCACCGAACAGGACTTCGCGGACCTCGCGCACGCCTACCTCGCCCGCGCCGCCGCCCAGGGCGTACGGCACGCGGAGATCTTCTTCGACCCGCAGGCGCACACCAAGCGCGGGCTGGAGCTGGGCACGGTCGTCGAGGGGCTGTGGCGGGCGCTGGGCAGCAGTGCGGCCGACCACGGGATCTCCACCCGGCTCATCATGTGCTTCCTGCGCGACGACTCCGCCGAGTCCGCCATGGAGACGCTGCGGGCGGCCGAGCCCTACCTCGACCGGATCATCGGCGTCGGCCTGGACTCCGCCGAGGTCGGCCACCCGCCGGCGAAGTTCCGCGAGGTCTACGAGGCCGCCGCCGCCCTCGGCCTGCGACGGGTCGCGCACGCCGGCGAGGAGGGCCCGCCCGCCTACATCACCGAGGCCCTCGACGTCCTCGGTGTCGAGCGCGTCGACCACGGGCTGCGGTGCATGGAGGACCCGGCGCTGGTCGAGCGGCTGGTGCGGGAGCGGGTGCCGCTGACACTGTGCCCGCTGTCGAACGTCCGGCTGCGCACCGTCGACACGCTCGCCGACCACCCGCTGCCCGCGATGCTCGACGCCGGGCTGATGTGCACGGTCAACTCCGACGACCCGGCCTACTTCGGCGGGTACGCCGGCGACAACTTCGACGCCGTACGCCGCACCCTGGGCCTGAGCGACGAACGGCTCCGCGAGCTCGCCCGCAACTCCTTCCTCGCCTCCTTCCTGGAGGACGACGAGGAGCTGCGGGCGCGGTACCTGGCCGAGGTGGCGGCCTACGCCTTCCCGTAGCCGTTCAGCTGGCGGGAGTGAGGCGGCCGGGTGCCGCCGGGCCGGCCGCGGCGGTGTCCAGCGGGATCTCGACGATCTCGACGGCCTCCACGCCCTCCGTGACCTCGACGGTCGCCGGGGCCCTGCGGCCCAGCGCCACCGCCGTCATCGGCACGGCGACGACCAGCAACCCGGCCGCCAGGACCGCGCCCATGACCGGGAACCCGGCCTGCGCCGACAGCACGCTCCCGGTCAGCGGACCGGCCGCCGTGCCCAGCGCCGACGCCGAGCCGACGAGCACCGCCCAGCGGCCGCGGGGGTCGAGGGAGGCGGCGAGCCCGATGACGTACGACAGGACGATCGGGTAGAGCGCGTTCCAGGCGATCTCGCCGGTCGCGAAGGTCGTCAGATCGGTGGCGGAGGCGCTGAGCGCGATGCAGGCCGCGATGAGGACCGTGCCCGCGCCGACCGGCAGTGCGCGACCCAGGCGCGGGCCGAGCGCGCCCGCCCCCGTGACGCCGAGCAGCCCGGCGCCGAGCGCCACGGCGAACACCACGCCGACCGTGGCCTCCGTCAGATGCGCCTGCGTCAGGCCGATCCGGCCGCTGACGCCCCAGAGGGAGTTCTGGGCGAGGGACCAGAACAGCATGCAGGCGGCAAGGGTCGTACCGGGCCGGCGGTGGGGGAGGCGAGAGCTGGCCCAGCCCTGCCGCGAAGGGGTGCCGGCAGTGGCGAGCCGGGCCGTCGACGGCCATACGGCGAGCGCGGTGAGGGCGATCGCGGCGAGCGGGAGGCCGTGACCGGGGCCGAGGTGGGGGACCGTCAGATACACGGCACCGGCGAGGGCCGAGACGCTGAGCAGGCCGAGCGCGGTGGTCCGGTGGGGGTCCGGCTGGGCGGCGATCCGGGTGGCGGCGACCGCGGTGGCCGTACCGGATCCGAAGCCGCCGACGAGCACGCTCGGCACGACGGCCCACACGGGCTGCGCGAGCGCCGCCGTGCCGTAGCCGAGGAACGCGAGGACGAGCCCGGTCCGGGCCAGCCGCCGCGCCCCGAGGCGTTCGACCCGCGAGGCCAGCAGGAAACCGGCCGACGCCGAACTCAGCAGCAGGGCGCTGCCGGTGGCGCCCGCCTGGGTGGGGGAGAGCGGAAGCCCGGAGTCGAGCCTGCCGACGACCGTCGGCAGCAGATAGGGGGCGAGGTACCCGGCCGTGAAAAGGGCGACGAGGGGCCAGGCGGTGGTGCGGGGGGCGAACACGGGCGTTCCCAGGGCATGCGAAAGGAGCGGCACAGAAAAGGGGGAGAGGCGCAGGCCGTCGACGGACAGGAACGCGCGGGCAATTTGTATCAAGCGGGGGGACGCGTGCAGAAGTTCGAGCGGTGTGATCTGTGGCACGTTCTGTTTGGGGTGTGGTCAGGGGGGTAGAAGAGCGCGTCCGCGCCCCGCTCACCGACCCGTCAGCAGCCGACTTGGCCGAGCTCAGGACCCTGCTCACCGTCGGCCCGGACCTCGTGGGAGCCGCCCTGTGAACCTCACCATCGCGGACGTACGCCTGACCCCGATCCTCGTCGCCGACCCCCCGCTGCTGAACACCCAGGGCGTCCACCAGCCGTACACACCCCGCCTGATCGTGGAGGTCGTGACGGCCGACGGGACCACGGGCGTCGGGGAGACGTACGGGGACACCCAGTACCTGGAGCTGGCCCGGCCGTTGGCCTCGCGACTCGTCGGACGCCGGGCCGCCGACCTCAACGGCCTGTTCCCGCTCGTGGACGAGGTGGCCGTCGACCGGTCCCGGGTCCTGGGACAGGCCGACGTGGGCGGGCTGCGAGGCGTCCAGACCGCCGACAAGCTGCGGCTGTCCGTCGTCTCCGGCTTCGAGGTCGCCTGCCTCGACGCCCTCGGCAAGGCGCTCGGACTGCCCGTGCACGCGCTGCTCGGCGGCAAGGTGCGGGACGCGGTCGAGTACAGCGCCTACCTGTTCTACAAGTGGGCCGGCCATCCCGAGGGTGTGCGTGCCGAGAGGGACGACTGGGGCGCCGCCGTCGACCCGGCCGGGATCGTCGAGCAGGCACGGAGGTTCAAGGAGCGGTACGGGTTCACCTCCTTCAAGCTCAAGGGCGGGGTCTTCCCGCCCGACGAGGAGATCGCGGCCGTACGGGCGCTCGCGGACGCCTTCCCCGGTCACCCGCTGCGGCTCGACCCCAACGGTGCCTGGTCCGTGGAGACCTCGCTGAGGGTGGCCCGGGAGCTCGGGGACGTCCTGGAGTACCTGGAGGACCCGACCCCGGGAACGGCCGGGATGGCGGAGGTGGCCGCGCGGACGGGGGTGCCGCTGGCGACCAACATGTGCGTGACGACGTTCGCGGAGATCGAGGAGGCGTTCGCCGAGGACGCCGTGCAGGTCGTCCTCTCCGACCACCACTACTGGGGCGGGCTGCGCAACACCCTGCACCTGGCGGCGATCTGCCGCACCTTCGGCGTCGGGGTGTCGATGCACTCCAACACCCACCTGGGCGTCTCCCTGGCCGCGATGACCCACGTGGCGTCGACCGTGCCGGACCTCCACCACGCCTGCGACACCCACTACCCCTGGCAGGCCGAGGACGTCCTCACCGAACGCCTCACCTTCGACGGCGGCCGGGTCGCCGTACCGGACGCTCCCGGGCTCGGCGTCGAACTGGACCGGGAACGGCTGGCGGAACTGCACCAGCGGTGGCTCGACGACGACGGCTCGCTGCGCGACCGCGACGACGCGGCAGCCATGCGGGTCGCCGAGCCCGGCTGGGTCACGCCTTCCGCGCCTCGCTGGTAGCGGGCCCGGCGCCACCGCTTCGAGCAGGAAGCCCGACGGGAAGGCGGAGGTGCCACCGGTGCGCGGTGGCGGCGCGGTGGCGGCGCGGTGGCGGTGTCACCGCTGGTGCGGTGGCGTTGTCGGTGGCGTGGTGCACACTGGCCAGATCAGCACCACGTCAGGGAGCGCACCGTGACCACGCCCACCGCGCCCACCGGAAAGGGACGCTCGCCCCAGGGGTCGTCCATGGCAGCGGGGCCCCACCGCCGGGCCCAGGTCGACCCCCTCGCCGGACTGCGCACACCCGCCGACCCGCCCTGGGACGTGTACCTCACCGGGACCGTCTTCCTCGACATCATCTTCACCGGCCTCGACTCGGCCCCCGTGCGCGGCACCGAGTCCTGGGCGCGTGGCATGGGGTCGAGCCCCGGCGGCGTGGCGAACATGGCGACGGCCCTGGCCCGCCTCGGCCTCAGGACGTCGCTCGCGGCGGCCTTCGGCGACGACCACTACGGCGAGTACTGCTGGGACGCCCTGGAGCACGGCGAGGGCATCGACCTCTCGTCGTCGCGCACGGTGCCCGGATGGCACTCCCCGGTCACCGTCTCCATGGCCTACGAGGGGGAGCGCACGATGGTGTCCCACGGCCACGAACCGCCCCCGGAGGAGCCGGCGCCGGACTGCCCGCCGCACGCACGGGCCGCGGTGGCCTCGCTGGTGCCGGGCACGCGCGCCCCGTGGATCGCGCAGGCCGCGAGCAAGGGCACCCGGATCTTCGCCGACGTCGGCTGGGACGACACGGGCGCCTGGGACCTGGCGGGACTGGCCGACCTGGAGCACTGCGAGGCGTTCCTGCCGAACGCGCAGGAGGCGATGCGGTACACCGGGGCCGACAACCCCCGCGAGGCCGCCCACGCCCTGACCGCCCACGTCCCGGTCGCGGTGGTCACCCTCGGCGCGGAGGGCGCCTACGCGGTGGACGGCCGGACCGGCGAGACGGCCGTGGTCCCCGCGATCGCCGTGGAGGCCCTGGACCCGACCGGTGCCGGTGACGTGTTCGTGGCCGGCTTCGTCGCCGGCACGCTCGCCGACTGGCCCCTGGCCGACCGGCTCGCCTTCGCCGGACTCACGGCGGCCCTCTCCGTCCAGGAGTTCGGGGGCTCCCTCTCCGCTCCGGGCTGGGCCGAGATCGGCGCCTGGTGGCGCAAGGTCCGGTCCCTCGACCGGCAGCATCCCGAAGCCCTGCGCCGGTACGCCTTCCTGGCCGACGTGGTGCCGCAGGAGGAAGCGGCGAGGCCGTGGCCGCTGCGGCGGGCGGTGCCGACGATCGGGTTCCGCAGGTCTGCCTGAGAGCGCCGTCCCGCAGGCGCCCGGTCGGGCTCTCGGCAGGCGTCAGCTGTCGGCAGGCGTCAGCACCACGAAGTCCGCCTTCGACGGGTCGAGGCAGACGGCCAGCCGCCCCACGCCCTCCGCGTCCTGCGGTCCCATCTGCACACTGCCGCCGTTGCCGGTGACCTGGGCGACCGTGGCGTCGCAGTCGGTGACGTGGAAGACCGGGTGCCAGTACGGCCGCCCGTTCGTCAGCTCCAGCTGCTCCTTCGGCAGTTGCATCAGGCCGCCCTGCATGCGCTCCTCGGGCAGCCCGGCAGGCGTGATCAGCGTGTACGTCCCCCCGCCGCCCGGCAGCTCCATGTCGCTGAACTGCCAGCCGAACAGACCGCCGTAGAAGTCCTTCGCGCCCGCGGCGTCGCTCGTCATCAGCTCCGTCCACGACAGCGAGCCCGCCTCGTCCGCCAGCTCGATGCCCGTGTCCTTGCCCGGCTGCCACACGGCGAACTGGCCGCCCAGCGGATCGCTGTACTGCGCCATCCGGCCCCAGTCGTCCAGATCCATCGGTGCCACCCGCACGGTGCCGCCCGCGCGCTCCACGGCCTGGGTCGTGGCGTCCGCGTCGGTGACCCGGTAGTAGATCATCCACGCCGAGCGCGCGCCCTCCTCGGTGAGCTTGCCGAGTCCGGCGACCGTCTTGCCGTCCTTCTTGAACATGCCGCCCTCGAAGCCCTCCGCGTCACCCATCGGCTCGTACTCCCAGCCGAGCACCGAGCCGTAGAAGGAGGCGGCGGCCGGGACGTCGGGCGCGCCGAGGTCGAGCCAGCAGGGGGCGCCGGGAGTGGGCTCAGTGGTGATCATGACGATGCCCTTTCGCAGACCGTACGACCCCAGCCTGACACCCGGCACCGCCACGCGCCCGTCGGGTCCGCCCGGGGCGACGGGCGGGCCCGCGCTGGTTACCATCCGGCCATGAGCGACGACCCGAGCGCGGCCCGGCTCGCCGCCGCGGCGCACGACTGGGCGGCGGCGATGGTCTCCGACGACCCCGTACGCATCGGCGATTTCATGGCCGACGACTGGGTCATCGTCTCCGAGTCCGGCATCTCCACCAGGGAGCAGTTCCTCGCGCTCGTCGAGTCCGGGGACCTGAGCCACTCGGCGTTCCAGCTCGTCGGCGAGCCCAGGATCCGGGTCCACGGCGACACCGCGGTGGTGACGGCTCGCGTGACGAACACCGCCCACTACCGGGGCGAACGCTTCGACGCCGACGAATGGACGACCGACGTGTTCGTACGGTGCGAGGACCGCTGGCTGTGCGTGCTGAGCCACATCACGGCGGCGGCCGGGACCTGACCGCCGCGCCGCCGCCGACGTGCGGGCCTCAGCCCGCCGTCACCGTGGCGCGCACCGCCCCGTCCGGCCCCGCCACCAGCACCGGCGTCCCCGGCCCGCCGAGGTCCCGCACCGCCGCACGGTCCTGCTCCGTGGCGCCCTCCGCCTCCGTCACGACCGCCGCCGCCTCCAGCGACGTCGCCCCCGAGGCCACCGCCATCGCCACCGCCGTCTGCAGCGCGCTCAGCTTCAGGGAGTCCAGGGCGACGGTCCCGGCGACATACGTACGGCCGGTGTCGTCCCGCACGGCAGCGCCCTCGGGCACGCCGTTGCGAGCCCGTGCGGAACGGGCCAGGGTGACGATCTTGCGGTCCTCGGGGTCGAGCGCGCTGTTGTCGGTCATGACCTTGAGCATACGGAGCGCCGCGCGCCCTGACCGGCCACGGGGTACATCGCCCCGCGCCGCCCCTCCGGCGACGCCGGCCACCGAGGCTTCGCCGCCGTGTTCGCCTCGCCCAGCGGTGTGTGCCGCGCTGACCGCCCTCGGCCCGCGCACCCGGTGGACAGCCGGCTCAGGGGCGGTCGAGGCGGAGCCGGTCGGCTCGCGGTAGCCCGGCCACGACAAGGTCGTACGAGTCCTCGACGAGCTCCCGGACCAGCCGGTCCGGGAGCTCGCCGTCCACCGTGACGGTGTTCCAGTGCCGCTTGTTCATGTGGTAGCCCGGCACGATCAGCCCGGGGTGCTCGCCGCGCAGCCGGACCGCGTCCTCCGGGTCGCACTTGAGGTTGACGGTGAGGGGACGGGCGTCCATCCAGCTGAGGGCGAACATCTTGCCCTGGACCTTGAAGACGGAGATGTCCGGGTTGAAGGGGAAGTCCTCGACCGCCGCGTTGAAGGACAGGCAGAAGGCGCGCAGCTCCTCGGGGCTCACTCCGCCTTCGCCTCCTGCTCCTGCGGTGCCGGCACCGGGGCCACCGGCTCCACCAGCACGGTCACGATCTTGTTCCGGCGGCCGGCCGCCGCCTCCGCCGTCAGCCGCAGCTCGCGGCCGTCCGGCAGCCCGACCACGGACGACGCCCCGGCGATCGGCACCCGGCCGAGCGCCTTCGCCAGCAGACCGCCGACCGTCTCCACGTCCTCGTCGTCGTACTCGTCGAGGCCGTACAGCTCACCGAGGTCGGTGATGTCCAGGCGGGCGGTGACCCGGTAGCGGTCCTCGCCCAGCTCCTCCACCGGCGGCAGCTCGCGGTCGTACTCGTCGGTGATCTCGCCGACGATCTCCTCCAGGATGTCCTCGATGGTGACGATGCCGGCGGTGCCGCCGTACTCGTCGATGACGACGGCGACGTGGTTGCGCTCCTTCTGCATCTCGCGCAGCAGGTCACCGGCGTTCTTGGTGTCGGGCACGAAGAACGCGGGCCGCATCGCCGTCGACACCAGCTCGCTCTCCGCGTCCCGGCTGATGTGCGTCTTGCGGGCCAGGTCCTTCAGATACACGATCCCCACCACGTCGTCCTCGCTCTCCCCGACCACCGGGATACGCGAGAACCCGGAACGCAGGGCGAGGGTGAGGGCCTGGCGGATGGTCTTGTACCGCTCGATGACGACGAGGTCGGTGCGCGGCACCATCACCTCGCGCACCAGCGTGTCGCCCAGCTCGAAGACCGAGTGCACCATGCGGCGCTCCTCGTCCTCGATCAGCGACTCCTTCTCGGCGAGGTCGACCAGCGCCCGCAGCTCCGCCTCCGAGGCGAACGGGCCGCGGCGGAAGCCCTTGCCGGGAGTCAGGGCGTTGCCGATGAGGATCAGCAGATACGGGATCGGGCCCATGATCCGCGCGAGCGGCAGCAGCACGTACGCCGCCGCCGTCGCCGTGTTCAGCGGATGCTGACGGCCGATGGTGCGCGGCGAGACACCCACCGCGACGTACGACACCAGCACCATGACCGCGATCGCGATCAGCAGGGCCTCGGTCGTGCTCGGGAACTCCTGCAGACAGGCGTAGGTGACGAGCGCGGCGGCGGCCATCTCGCAGGCCACGCGCACCAGCAGCGCAACGTTCAGATAGCGCGTCGGGTCGGCCGCGACCAGCGCGAGCTTCTCGCTGCCGCGCCGGCCGCCGCGTACGGCCTCCTCGGCACGGAAGCTGGAGACGCGTGCCAGGCCCGCCTCCGCGCAGGCGGCGAGCCAGGCCACGACCACCAGGGCGATCGCGCCGGCGACGAGGGGGAGGCTCATGACACGGTCGGCGCGGGGGAGGGGCCGGTCAGCCCCTTCTCCGTGCGCCAGCCGTCCACGATGGCGGCCTGCAGGCCGAACATCTCGGCCTTCTCGTCCGGTTCCTCGTGGTCGTACCCGAGCAGGTGCAGCACGCCATGGACGGTGAGCAGCTGGAGTTCCTCGTCCATGGAGTGCTGCGTGGGCGCTTCGGCGCCCTGCTTGGCGGCGACCTCGGGGCACAGCACGATGTCCCCGAGGAGCCCCTGCGGGGGCTCGTCGTCGTCCTTGGAGGGCGGGCGCAGCTCGTCCATCGGGAAGGACATGACATCGGTCGGGCCGGGCAGGTCCATCCACTGGATGTGCAGCTGCTCCATGGCGTCGGCGTCCACGACGATCACCGAGAGCTCGGAGAGCGGGTGGATGCGCATCCGTGCGAGCGCGTAGCGGGCGATGTCGAGGATCGCCTGCTCATCGACCTCGGTGCCGGACTCGTTGTTGACGTCGATCGACATGGTCGTGCGTGTTCTCTACTTCCCCTTGTGCCCGGCCTTGCCGCCGCGGCCCTTGTGCGAGCCGTTCTGGGTGCCGTGCTTGGTGTCGTACTTCTCGTACGCGTCGACGATACGGCCGACCAGCTTGTGCCGGACGACATCGTGCGAGGACAGCCGGGAGAAGTGGACGTCCTCGACGCCGTCCAGGATGTCCTGAACCTGCCGCAGGCCGGACTTGGTGCCGTCCGGGAGGTCGACCTGGGTGACGTCACCGGTGATGACTATCTTCGAGTCGAACCCGAGACGGGTCAGGAACATCTTCATCTGCTCGGGGCTGGTGTTCTGGGCCTCGTCGAGAATGATGAAGGCGTCGTTGAGCGTACGGCCGCGCATGTACGCCAGCGGCGCGACCTCGATGGTCCCGGCGGCCATGAGCCTCGGGATGGAGTCGGGGTCGAGCATGTCGTGCAGCGCGTCGTACAGCGGCCGCAGGTACGGGTCGATCTTCTCGTACAGCGTCCCGGGCAGGAAGCCCAGCCGCTCGCCGGCCTCGACCGCCGGGCGGGTCAGGATGATGCGGTTGACCTGCTTGGACTGCAGGGCCTGCACCGCCTTGGCCATGGCGAGGTAGGTCTTGCCGGTACCGGCGGGCCCGATGCCGAAGACGATCGTGTGCTTGTCGATGGCGTCGACGTAGCGCTTCTGGTTGAGCGTCTTGGGGCGGATCGTGCGGCCGCGTGAGGAGAGGATGTTCTGGGTGAGGACCTCGGCCGGGGTCTCCTGCGCCCCCTCCCCGTTCTCACTCGCTCTGAGCATGGCGATCGAGCGTTCCACTGCGTCCTCCGTCATCGGCTGTCCGGTGCGGAGCACCAGCATCATCTCGTCGAACAGGCGCTGGATGAGTGCGACTTCAGCGGCGTCGCCGACCGCGCTGATCTCGTTGCCCCGGACGTGGATGTCGGCCGCCGGGAAGGCCTTCTCGATCACGCGCAGCAGGGAGTCGCCGGACCCCAGCACGGTCACCATGGGGTGCTGGGCGGGGACGGTGAACTGTGCTCTCGCCTGCCCCTGCGCGGGTGTGTGAGCTGTGGGTGTCTGAGTCATGGGCCGGCTCTGTGGCCTTGCTCGTCCTCCTCGAAACGACTCCTGCGCCCCATGGGCGGCCTGGCGATTCCAGGGTACGCCGGGGGAGTGACAACGCCGTAGGGCTTTTCCGCTCCCCGTGGGCACCCCGTCCGGGGGCGGGGCGAGGAGAACTCAGAAGCCCAGCTTGCGCAGCTGCCGGGGATCGCGCTGCCAGTCCTTGGCCACCTTCACATGCAGGTCCAGGAACACCGGCGTGCCCAGCAGCGCCTCGATCTGCTTGCGGGACTTGATGCCGACGTCCTTCAGGCGCTTGCCCTTGGGGCCGATGATGATGCCCTTCTGGCTGGGACGCTCGATGTAGACGAAGGCGTGGATGTCGAGGAGGGGCTTGTCGGCGGGGCGGTCCTCGCGCGGGAGCATCTCCTCCACCACGACGGCGATGGAGTGGGGGAGCTCGTCCCGGACGCCTTCGAGGGCGGCCTCGCGGATGAGTTCGGCGATCATGACCTGCTCGGGCTCGTCGGTCAGCTCGCCGTCGGGGTAGAGGGCGGGACCCTCCGGCAGCAGCGGGACGATCAGGTCGGCCAGCAGGCCCACCTGCTTGTCACCGACCGCCGACACCGGCACGATCTCCGCCCACTCGAACCCCAGCTCCTTGCCGAGCTGGTCGATCGCGATGAGCTGCTCCGCGAGCCGCTTGCCGTCCACGAGGTCGGTCTTCGTGACGATCGCGATCTTCGGCGTCTTCTTGATCGACGCGAGTTCCTTCGCGATGAAGCGGTCACCGGGGCCGAGCTTCTCGTTCGCCGGCAGGCAGAAGCCGATCACGTCGACCTCGGCCCAGGTCGTGCGGACGACGTCGTTGAGTCGCTCGCCGAGCAGCGTGCGCGGCTTGTGCAGGCCGGGGGTGTCCACCAGGATCAGCTGGGCGTCGGGCCGGTGCACGATGCCCCGCACCGTGTGCCGCGTCGTCTGCGGCTGGTCCGCGGTGATCGCCACCTTCTTGCCGACCAGAGCATTCGTGAGCGTGGACTTGCCCGCGTTGGGACGGCCCACGAAGCAGGCGAAGCCGGCGCGGTGGAGGGCCTCGGACGGCTCGGATGACTTGCTGCGAACGCTCATGGCGCCCATTCTCCCTGATCCACGGAGCCCGGTCGTACACGCGAACAGGGCGAGGGGCCTTCGGCCGGGGAGCGGGAGCGCACCGGCCCGGACCTTACGGCGCACGCCCGGAGCGCCTACGATCACGGGGTCCTGGGGCCACGGCGCCCGGGTCACCTCGTCCCTCTCCTCCTCCGTCCGCGCCGCCCAGAAGGTCAAGAAGCAGGCATGAAGCTGATCACCGCGATCGTCAAGCCCTACCGGCTCGACGAGGTCAAGACCGCCCTCCAGGCACTCGGCGTGCACGGTCTGACCGTGACCGAGGCGAGCGGCTACGGCCGGCAGCGCGGCCACACCGAGGTGTACCGCGGCGCCGAGTACCAGGTCGACCTGGTGCCGAAGGTGCGGATCGAGGTCGTCGTCGAGGACGCGGCGGCGGACGGCGTCATCGACGCGATCGTGAAGGCGGCCCGGACGGGCAAGATCGGTGACGGCAAGGTCTGGGCGCTGCCCGTCGAGACGGTCGTACGCGTGCGGACGGGCGAGCGCGGGCCGGACGCGCTGTAGATCGCGCCCGGCCCGGCCGGATCAGTCGAACACGAACGGGCCCGGTGCCTGCGGCCCGGTCGCCGAGCAGGTGATGGTGATGCCGAAGACGGTCATCTTCAGCGAGCCGCCGAAGGCCTCCAGGCTGTCGCCGGAGGCCACGGTGCCGTTGAGCGGGCCGACCCGAACGGGGTCGCCGGCGGCCATCGCCGGGTTCTTCGTGCCGGTGAAGGCGACGGTGCCGCCGCCCGCCTTCACCAGGGTGAGCGTCGAGGAGATCGAGTCCTCGCCGAGCCCGATCGGCGCGGTGATCGCGGAGGAGTCGACGGTCATGGTGGCGGCGGTGCCGCTCTGCGTCGCGGTGAGCGTGGCCTCGCCGCCGCCGAAGCCGCCGCAGTCGGCGGTGATCGTGGCGGTGCCGGGCGCGACGGCGAGGGCCGCGGGCGCGAAGGCCAGTCCGGCGGCCGCGAGGGCGCCGGTCACCAGCGCCGCACCTGCTGCGATACGCGTTCGTCTCATGGGATCCGCTCCCTTTCGAGGTGGGGGCATTCCTGGTGGGGGTGGGGAACTGCTCGGCAGGTGGATGCGGACACACTGCGGGGGAGAGCTGAATCTGACGGCCCGTCGGGAACCGTCGTCGTTCCCATTGATGCGCGTGGGGCGAGGGTCGGCAAGGGTTGTTTCCGGCCTCAACCACCAGCGGCCCCCGGCCCCTCAGTCCACGCCTCTGATCCGTCCCACCAGCACCGCCCCGGCGATCCCGACCCCCGCCGCCACCAGGTACAGCACCTCGTAGCCGCCCAGGTGGGTGACGATCGGCGCGGCCAGGGCGGGGGCCGCGACCTGGGGCAGGGCGTTGGCGACATTGATCACACCGAGGTCCTTGCCCCGGTCCGCGGCCCGCGGCAGGACGTCGGTCATCAGGGCGAAGTCCACCGACATGAAGACCCCGAGGCCGACGCCCAGCAGGCCCGCCACCACGATCGCGGCCGGCCAGGTCTGCCATACGGCGAGCAGGGCGGTGGCCGCCGCCATCAGCACCCCGGACCACCGCACGAACGGCTTGCGGCGGCCCACCCGGTCCGACCACACACCGCCCACGACGACCGTGGCCAGCAGCGTCACGCTGTTCACCGCGGTCAGGATCAGCACCCCCTGCTCGGGATCGTCGTGATGGAGGCGGTCCCGCAGGTAGTAGAGCAGGTAGAGGATGACCAGCGCGTTGCTGAGGTTGATCAGGAAGCGGGTCAGCCACGCCCAGCCGAAGTCGGGGTGGCGGCGCGGGCTGAGCCAGAAGCCGCGGGCGAAGGACCGCCAGGACCACGCCGGCCGGTCCGCGACCGCGAGCCTGAGATCCCCGGACCGCAGCACGTACGGCAGCACACCCGCCAGCGTGAACACCGCGCACGCCGCGTAGCCCGCCGCGATCCCGCCCGCCGCCGTCGCCAGCCCCGTACCGGCGACCGCCCCGAGGATCTGCGCCGCCCCCAACCAGCCTCCCACCGTGCCCCGTTGCAGCCGCGGCACCCGGTCAGGCACCGCCGCCGTCACCGCCGCGAAGGCCGCGTTCAGGGTCAGCTGGACCAGGCACCAGCCGACCGCCATGGACCACAGCCCGCCCGCACCGGCGAGCAGCAGCAGCGACAGCGCGCCGCCCGCCGCGCCGGCCACGATCCAGGGCGTACGGCGGCCCCGGCGGGCCGTGGTGCGGTCCGACAGCGCGCCGAAGAACGGGTTCGCCGCCAGCGACACCACCGCGCCCGCACCGGTCACCCACGCCAGCAGCGTCTCCTTCGACATGCCCGTGCCGGGCGCGAAGTCCTCCGCCTGCCGGGCCAGCAGGATCTGCAGCGGGCCGTACCAGCCCACCCAGATCGCCACGTTGGCCAGTCCCAGCGCCGCCGTCCAGCCCCGGCCGACCCGCTCCGTGGGATCGGCCGGGGCGTCCACCGTCATCCCTGGGCCCGCAGCACGTCCCGCAGCCAGCCGTAGGACGCCTTCGGGGTCCTGGCGAGGGTCCGGTAGTCCACGTGCACCAGTCCGAACCGCCGCGCGTACCCCTCGGCCCACTCGAAGTTGTCCAGCAGCGACCAGACGAAGTAGCCGCGTACGTCCACGCCCTGCGCCACGGCCCGGTGCAGGGCCCGGATGTGGCCGTCCAGGTAGGCGATCCGCTGCCGGTCGTCGATGCCCTCGTACGAGCAGCCGTTCTCGGTGATGACGACGGGCGGCAGCCGGTCGCCGTACCGCTCCCGGAAACCGGTGAGCAGTTCCGTCAGTGCCTCGGGGACCACCGGCCAGCCGAAGTCCGTCGTCGGCACGCCCTCGATCTCCCGCACCGAGAAGGGCAGTTCGGCGGGCATGGACACCCCGCCGAACTCGATCTCGGTGCCCTGCGGCGCGCCCACGCGGGTCGGCGCGTAGTAGTTGACGCCGTAGAAGTCGAGCGGCTCCGCGATGATCTCCAGGTCCGACCCGACGTCCCCCGGCATCAGCTCACCGATGCCGTCCGGGTACCGGCCCAGCAGCAGCGGGTCGGCGAACAGCCGGTTGAGCAGCAGGTCGTAGAAGTCCGCGGCCTCGACGTCCGCCTGGTCCGGCGACGCGGGCCAGGTCGGCCCGTGCGAGTTGGCGATGCCGATGTCCCTCGCGCCGGCCGCGCGCAGGGCCCGTACGGCGAGACCGTGGGCCAGCAGCTGGTGGTGGGCGACCGGGAGGGCGTCGAAGAGCAGTTTCCGGCCCGGCGCGTGGGTACCCAGGGCGTGGCCCAGCAGCGTGTGCTCGGCGGGTTCGTTGAGGGTGATCCACTTGCCGACGCGGTCGCCCAGGCGCTCGGCGACCACGGACACGTACTCGGCGAAACGGGCGGCCGTGTCCCGGTCGAGCCAGTCCAGCTCGACCGGCAGGTCCCAGTGGAAGAGCGTCGGCACGGGGCGGACGCCCGCCGCGCACAGCTCGTCGACCAGGCGGTCGTAGAAGTCGAGGCCCTTCGGGGAGTTCACCCGCGGCCACGAGATCGAGAAGCGGTACGCGCCCACGCCCAGGGCGGCCAGGAGGGCCACGTCCTCGGGGTAGCGGTGGTAGTGGTCGCAGGCCACCGCGGCCGTGGAGCCGTCCTTCACCCGTCCCGGCTCGGCCGTGAAGGCGTCCCAGACGGACCTCTCGCGCTCGTCCGCCGCTCCCTCGATCTGGTGGGCCGAGGTCGAGACGCCCCACAGGAAGCCGGCCGGGAACTGGGGTATCGGGTCAGTCGCCATGCGCCGGATCATCCGTACCGGCGGTAACGGAAGTCAACGCCCCGGCGTCAACTGCCCGTTACGCGCCTTCCTTCAGGACCCGGGAGATCAGCCTGCGCTGCTCGTCGGTGAGCCGGGGATCGGAGCAGTACACCGTCCGGCCGTCCACGGTGATCTGGTAGCTGAAGCCGTCCGGCACCCCGATGGGGGGCGTGCCCCGGCCGGCGGCGACCGCGTGCTCGGCCAGGGCGTGCCACTCCTGGGCGTCGGGCCGCCCCGAGGTGTCCACCTCGGCGTGCCGCTCGATGCCCGCGAACCCGCCCGTGCGCCTTACCTGAATACGCATGGGTCCCTGTCTAGTACGGGCTCACAGGATCCGCACCCCGACCTGTTCCCATGCCTTCTGCACCGCCTGGAGCTCGTCGCTGCCGTCGCCGAAGCGTTCCCGCGCGGCCTTGACGGTGAGCCCGGCGAAGTCCGGGAACAGGGCACGCTCGGACAGTTCGCCGCAGGTCAGGACGTCGTACCAGATCTGTCCCGCCTTCTCCCAGGCGTGCCCGCCCAGCGCGGTGGCGGCGAGGTAGAAGGCGTGGTTGGGGATGCCGGAGTTGATGTGGACGCCGCCGTTGTCGCGGCCGGTGCGGACGTAGTCGTCCATGGTCGCGGGCTGCGGGTCCTTGCCGAGGACGTCGTCGTCGTACGCGCTGCCCGGCTCCTTCATGGAGCGCAGGGCCTTGCCGGAGACGCCCGGGGCGAGGAGCCCGGCGCCGATCAGCCAGTCGGCCTCGGCGGCGGTCTGGCCGAGCGTGTACTGCTTGATGAGCGAGCCGAAGACGTCGGACATCGACTCGTTGAGTGCGCCCGGCTGGCCGTAGTACGTCAGGTTCGCCGTGTACTGGGTGACACCGTGGGCCAGCTCGTGGCCGATGACGTCGATCGGGATGGTGAAGTCGAGGAAGATCTCGCCGTCGCCGTCGCCGAACACCATCTGCTCGCCGTTCCAGAAGGCGTTGCCGTAGTTCTCGTCGTAGTGGACGGTGGCGTCCAGGGGCAGGCCGTCGCCGTCGATCGAGTGCCGCCCGTACGCCTTGAGGAACAGGTCGAAGGTGGCGCCGAGGCCGGAGTAGGCGCGGTTGACGGTGGCGTCCCGGCCGGGCTCGTCGCCCTCGCCGCGGACCTTGGTGCCGGGCAGGGCGGTGCCGTGCTCGGCGTCGAAGATCGTGCGCAGCGGCTGGTCCGACGGTGCCCTCTCGGTCGGGATGGCCGCGGAGGCGAACTCGGTCGTGACGCGGCGCCTGCCGCGCAGCTCGCTGTCGCGCATCAGGGTCCGGCGAGCCGGGCCGGAGAGTGCGGGGTCGTCGTTGCGCGCCAGTTTGTCGAGGACGTGCGGCGGAACGACGGTGCAGAAGACGGGCTCGAAGCCCCCGTGGGTCGTCATGCCCGCACCATTGCACTGCGTCATGACGGTGTCACTAGTCGCAACCATGATTGGTGAAATATGCGGACAGGGAGCCACACGCTCCGTGACGAAGTGGTATGGCGCACTTTTTGTCCCATTCGTCCTTCGGGTCCCGCATACTGATACGACGCCCCGCACGGGGGAGCGGCTCGGCTAGCATGCTTCGCATCATGCGTTTCGGGCTGCTTCTTCTTAGCTGCCGCGGCGAGGGCCTGTAGTCCAGGTCGACTCCCTCCCCGCGGAGCTTGGCGTTGCGTCGTCGGCCGTCCTTTCCGGACACCCTGAGGAGCCCGAAGCATCATGGCGAACCGCCAGCAGCCCAGCCCCATGCCGATCCACAAGTACGGCCGCTACGAGCAGGTCGACATCCCGGACCGCACCTGGCCGGACAACCGGATCACCGTCGCCCCCCGCTGGCTCTCCACCGACCTGCGTGACGGCAACCAGGCCCTGATCGACCCGATGTCGCCCGAGCGCAAGCGCCGGATGTTCGACCAGCTGGTCAAGATGGGCTACAAGGAGATCGAGGTCGGCTTCCCGGCGTCGGGACAGACGGACTTCGACTTCGTCCGCTCGATCATCGAGGAGCCCGGTGTCATCCCCGACGACGTCACCATCTCCGTACTGACCCAGGCCCGCGAGGACCTGATCGAGCGCACGGTGGAGTCCCTGAAGGGCGCCAAGCGGGCCACCGTCCACCTGTACAACGCCACCGCCCCCGTCTTCCGGCGGGTGGTGTTCCGCGGCTCCAAGGACGACATCAGGCAGATCGCCGTCGACGGCACCCGTCTGGTGATGGAGTACGCGGAGAAGCTGCTGGGCCCGGAGACCGAGTTCGGCTACCAGTACTCGCCCGAGATCTTCACCGACACCGAGCTGGACTTCGCGCTGGAGGTCTGCGAGGCGGTCATGGACGTCTGGCAGCCCGGTCCGGGCCGCGAGATCATCCTCAACCTGCCCGCCACGGTGGAGCGTTCGACGCCCTCCACGCACGCGGACCGCTTCGAGTGGATGTGCCGCAACCTCTCGCGCCGCGAGTACGTCTGCGTCTCCGTCCACCCGCACAACGACCGCGGTACGGCCGTCGCCGCCGCCGAGCTGGCGCTGATGGCCGGCGCCGACCGCGTCGAGGGCTGTCTGTTCGGGCAGGGCGAGCGCACCGGCAACGTCGACCTGGTCACCCTGGGCATGAACCTGTTCTCGCAGGGCGTCGACCCGCAGATCGACTTCTCCGACATCGACGAGATCCGTCGCACGTGGGAGTACTGCAACCAGATGGAGGTCCACCCGCGCCACCCGTACGTGGGCGACCTGGTCTACACGTCCTTCTCCGGCTCCCACCAGGACGCCATCAAGAAGGGCTTCGACGCGATGGAGGCCGACGCGGCCGCCAAGGGCGTCACCGTGGACGACATCGAGTGGGCCGTGCCGTACCTGCCGATCGACCCGAAGGACGTCGGGCGCTCCTACGAGGCCGTCATCCGCGTCAACTCTCAGTCCGGCAAGGGCGGTATCGCCTACGTCCTGAAGAACGACCACAAGCTGGACCTGCCGCGCCGGATGCAGATCGAGTTCTCCAAGCTCATCCAGGCGAAGACGGACGCCGAGGGCGGCGAGGTCACCGGCGGCGACATCTGGGCGGTCTTCCAGGACGAGTACCTGCCCAACCCGGACAACCCCTGGGGTCGGATCCAGGTCAAGAACAACCAGTCGACCACCGACACCGACGGCGTGGACACGCTGAGGGTGGAGGCCACGGTCGACGGCGAGGACACCGTCCTGACCGGTTCGGGCAACGGTCCGATCTCGGCCTTCTTCGACGCCCTGCAGTCCATCGGCATCGACGTACGCCTGCTGGACTACCAGGAGCACACGCTGGCCGAGGGCGCGTCCGCGCAGGCCGCGTCGTACATCGAGTGCGCAATCGACGGCAAGGTCCTGTGGGGCATCGGCATCGACGCCAACACCACGCGCGCCTCGCTGAAGGCGGTCGTCTCGGCGGTCAACCGGGCGGCCCGGTAGTCAGTCCGACCGGTGGTTTGACCCCGCCCGCCGTTCGTTCGGCGGGCGGGGTTCCGTCGTAATTCGGCCATTGACCTGTGCAGGTCACGGAAAGGTCTCGTCCGGGGTACTGACTCCACGTCCGTGATGTGGCTAACATCACGCAAGCGCTGCGATGTTGCCGCGTGGTTACGGAGGTGCGACGTGCTGCCAGGACGGGGACGAGACGGCCGTGCCGCCAGGGCTGCGCGCATCCTGGGCACGCGCACCGCATGGTCGCCCATCGGCGACGGCGAGTTCTTCTGCCCCGGATGCGGGGGCGACCGCAACTACCAGCGGCTGACCGGGCACCGCCGCTTCACCGTGCTCGGCGTGCCCCTGCTGCCGCGCGGCGAGACCGCCCCCGTCGTGGAGTGCGCGGCCTGCCGCCGTCACTTCGGCACCGACGTCCTCGACCACCCGACCACCACCCGCTTCTCCGCGATGCTCCGCGACGCCGTCCACACGGTCGCCCTCGCGGTGCTGGCGGCGGGCGGCACCTGCGCCCGGCCGTCCCTGGAGACCGCGGCGGCCACCGTACGCGCGGCCGGCTTCGACGACTGCACGCAGGAGCAGCTGGGCGCCCTGGTCGAGGCACTGGCCGCGGACACCGGGCGGGTCTTCTCCGAGCCCTGCGGGGCCGGTCTGGCCATAGAGCTCCACGAGGCCCTCGACCCGCTCGCCCCCCATCTCGCGCCGCCCGGCCGGGAGTCGATTCTGCTCCAGGGCGCCCGGATCGCCCTGGCCGACGGCCCGTACACACCCGCCGAGCGGGACGTCCTCGCGACGGTCGGCGCCGCCCTCACCCTCCGCACCGAGGACGTGACACGACTGCTGGCCGCGGCGGCACGGACCCCGTCGTAGACCGGGACCCGAGCGGTCAGCGGTACGCCGCGACCACGAGTACGGCCATGCCGACGAGCACCTGCAGACCGGCGCTGACGCCGGCGCGCAGCAGGTACAGCGGCCCGGCGGACAGCACGACGAGGCCGCCTGCGCCGCCGACCGGGAGCCAGTGGAGCGAGAGAGTGACCTCGGAGTTGTCCGCCCCCGGATCGAACGGCTTCCAGTCGCCGCTGACGTCGACGCCCAGCAGGACGGCCACGACGACCCCGATGACGTCGAGGACGAGCAGCCCGGCCGCCAGGGCGATGTCCCCGGCGACGGGCAGCCACCGGCGTTCGGTGCGTGGGGGCGGCGCGTCGGCACCGCGGAAGCGGGGCAGGCCGGAGGGGGCGGTCATGCGGCCAGCATCCCGGAGAAGCAGGTCCAGGGCATGAGTACGGATACTCAGGACCCGCGCCGCCCCGCCGTACTCCCCGGGGAGTAACCGCGCCCCCGCGCCGCCCGCGGCAGTAGCCCCCAACTCGCCCTCGGGTCCGACGAACCGCGGCCCGGGTGCCGGAAGTCTGGAGACGACCCGGACACCCGACCTGGAGGGAGGCCCGCCACATGGGGGCCGCAAGGACAAGCACACGGCGACGACGTGCCGTGCCCTGGCTCGTGCTCGGGCTGTGGATCGCCGTGCTGGCGATCACCTCGCCGTTCGCGTCGAAGCTGGCGGACGTCCAGCGCGACCGTGCCATCGACTACCTGCCGGCGAGCGCCGACTCCACCCAGGTCGCCAAGATCCAGGAACGGCTGCCCGGGGGCGAGGCGACCGAGATGATCGTCGTCTATCACCGGGACGGCGGCCTGACCGCGGCCGACAAGGCGACCGCCGCCGAGCAGATCGACCGGATCGCGGGCGCGCACGACCTCACCGGCGCACCGCGCGGCATCCCGTCCGACGACGGCACCACCCTGATGTACCCGCTCGCCAGCACCGAGCCGGGACAGGACGAGGAAGCCCGCGACGCACTCGTCGACGACGTCCGGGACATCGCCCGTGGCGGCGACGGGCTGGGCGTCGAGGTCGGCGGTGAGGCGGCGCTCGCCACCGACGCGGGCGAGGTCTACAACTCGCTCGGCGGGCCGCTGCTCTACACCACCGCCGCGGTCGTCGCGCTGCTGCTGATCCTCATCTACCGCAGCCCGTTCCTGTGGCTGGTGCCGCTCGCCGTCGCGGGCATCGCCGACTACCTGTCGATGGGCGTCGCCTACGGCCTCAACCAGGGGTTCGGGACCTCCGTGTCCGGCCAGAGCTCCGGCATCATGACGATCCTCGTCTTCGGCGCGGGAACGGACTACGCGCTGCTGCTCGTCTCCCGCTACCGCGAGGAGCTGCGGCGCATCGAGCGGCCGTACGACGCCATGGCCGCCGCGCTCAAGGGCTGCGGGCCCGCCGTGCTCGCCTCCTCAGGCACCGTCGCCGCCGGACTGCTGTGCCTGCTCGCCGCCGACCTGAACTCCAGCCGGGGCATGGGCCCGCTCGGCACCGTCGGCGTGCTGTGCGCGCTCGCCGCCATGCTGACGCTGCTGCCCGCGATCCTCGTGCTGCTGGGCCGGCGGGTCTTCTGGCCGCTCGTACCGCGCTACGGCAGCACGCCCAAGGCCCGTAAGTCCCTGTTCACCGCGATGGGCAGCTCCGCCGGACGCCGGCCCCTCACCGTCCTCGCGGGCGGCGCCGCCCTGCTCGGCGCGCTCGCGCTCGGCGCCCTGAACCTGCCCGGCGACCTCAAGCAGGAGGACTCCTTCACCAGCACGCCCGACGCGGTCGCCGCCATGCGGACGCTCGCCGCGGCCTACCCCGAGCGCGGCACCCAGCCCCTCACCGTCATCACACCGCAGGACCGGGCCGAGGAGACGCTCGCGTCGATCCACGGCACCCGCGGTGTCGACAGCGCGCGGGAAGGACGTACCGGGAACGGCTGGACCGAGATCTCCGTCGTGGCCGCCGCACCGCCCCAGTCCGCCGGGGAGACCGCCACGATCGAGTCCCTGCGCGACAAGCTCGACGGCTCCTACGTCGGCGGACCCAGCGCCGAGCAGATCGACCTGAAGGACACCAACGCCCGGGACCGCCTGGTCGTCGTACCGATCGTGCTGCTGTCCGTGCTGCTGATCCTCGTCGCCCTGCTGCGCTCGCTCGTCGCGCCGCTGATCCTGGTCGCGGCCGTGGTCGCGGTGTGGGGCGCGGCGCTCGGCATCGGCGGGCTCGTCTTCGGGCCGCTGTTCGGCTTCGAGGGCACGGACCCGGGCCTGGGACTGCTGTCCTTCGTGTTCCTGGTGGCGCTCGGCGTCGACTACGGCATCTTCCTCATGCACCGGATGCGCGAGGAGTGCCTGAACGGCGCCGAACCCGCCTCGGCCGCGCTCACCGCGCTGCGCACGACGGGCGGGGTCATCGCGTCGGCCGGGCTCGTCCTCGCGGCCACCTTCGCGGTGCTCACCAGCATGCCGATGGTCGCGCTCGTCGAGCTGGGCTTCGTCATCGCGGTGGGGGTGCTGCTGGACACCTTCCTGGTCCGCACCTACCTGGTCACCAGCGCGAGCGTGGCGCTCGGACGCAGGGTGTGGTGGCCGGGCGCGCTGTCCCGGGCGCCGCGGTCCCCGCTGCGGCGGGAACGCCAGCCGGAGCCCGTGTGAGCCGGCCCCGCACCGCAACGGCGCCCCTGCCCTCCCGCAGGGGCGCCCGCGTGGCGCAGGATGAGCCGGTGCAGCAGACGACGGCGAGCGGCCGGCCCGGTACGGGCGAGCGGGTCATGGCAGCGATCAACCGCGACCCCCTGACCGCCCCGCACCGCACCCGCAACGACGCGCTGCTGGCCCTGATGTGGGCCGCGCTCGCCGCGGTCCTGGCCCTGGCCGGCGACAAGGGGACGCGGCCCGACGCGCTCGGCTGGACCCTGCTGTTCGCCGCACACGTGCCCCTCGTGTGGCGGCGCCGCAGTCCGGTGCTCGTCCTGCTCGTGGTCATGGTCTGCATCACGCCGTACCACGCTCTGAACAACAACCACGCCGCGCCGATCCTCGCGACCATGGTGGTGCTGTACACCGTCGCGGCGACGGGCACGGTACGCCGCACACTGCTCGTCGGTGCCGCCGTCCTCGGCGTGACACTGCTCATCAACGCCCTCACCAACCCCGACGGGACGATGGAGCTCCTGCGGATCTCCGGCTGGGTCGTGGCGTTCCTGTTCTGCGGCATCGACGTCCGCTACTACCGCCAGTACGTCACCGCCATCGTCGAACGCGCCGAACGCGCCGAACGCACCCGCGAGGAGGAGGCCCGCCGCCGGGTCGCCGAGGAACGCCTGCGGATCGCCCGGGACCTGCACGACCTGCTCGCCCACAGCATCACCCTCATCGGCGTGCAGACGTCGGTGGCTGCCCACGTCCTGGCCGCGGACCCCGAACGCCTGGACCGCGAGACGGTGGCGAAGGCCCTGGACGACATCGCCGAGACCTGCCGCACGGCCCGCGGCGAGCTCCGTACGACGCTGGACGTGCTGCGCGAACAGGGCGCCGCCGACGGGGCGCGCGGGCCGCTGCCCGGGCTCGACGGGGTGCCGGACCTGGTGGAGGCGGCGCGGCTGGCCGGCGCGCGGGTGGAATCGGAGGTACGGGTGGGACAGGCGCCGCCCGCCGTGGGCGCCGCCGCGTACCGGATCGTGCAGGAGGCGCTGACGAACGTCGTACGGCACGCGGGGCCCGAACCCGCCGTACGCGTCGAGCTGTCCGAGGAGCGCGGCGCCCTCGTCGTCTCGGTCACCGACGACGGCACCTGCCCCTCCGCCCCCGGCGACCGCAGCCCCGGCTACGGTCTGGTCGGCATGCGGGAGCGGGCGCGCAGTGTGGGTGGCACACTCGACGCCGGACCGCGCGACGAGGGGGGTTTCGAGGTGTGCGCCGTACTGCCCACCGGGACGGACCGGGAGGGGGACCGATGATCCGCGTGCTGCTCGCGGACGACCAGACGCTGGTACGCGAGGCGTTCGCCATGCTCGTCGAGTCCGCCGCGGACATGGAGGTCGTCGGGCAGGCCGGCACCGGCCGCCAGGCCGCGGAACTGGCCCGCAGCGCCCGTGCCGACCTCGTCGTGATGGACATCCGCATGCCCGACCTCGACGGCATCGAGGCGACCCGTCTGATCGCGGCCGACGAGGACCTCGCCGGGGTGCGGGTGCTGGTCCTGACCACCTACGACACCGACGAGAACGTCGTGGAGGCGCTGCGCGCCGGGGCCTCCGGATTCCTGGTCAAGGACACTCGCCCGGCCGAACTCCTCGACGCCATCCGCACGGTGGCGGCCGGTGAGGCGCTGCTGTCGCCGGGGCCTACGGCACGGCTGATCGAGCGGTTCCTGCGCAGCCCGTCCGCGCCCACGACGGGCGGGCCCGACTGTCTGTCCGAGCGTGAGCGCGAGGTGCTGACGCTGGTCGCGCGTGGGCTCAACAACACGGAGATCGCGGAGGCGCTGGGGCTGAGCCCACTCACCGCCAAGACCCACGTCAGCCGGATCATGGGCAAGCTGGGGGCGCGGGACCGGGCACAGCTGGTGATCGTGGCGTACGAGTCGGGGATGGTGACGCCGAGGGCGCCGTGACGCTGCGGGGCACCGCCCCGCCCCGGGACCTACAGCAGGCCCGCCCCGGCGAGGAACTTCCCGACCCTCTCCACCTCGTGCGCCGACAGCGGCACCTGCGGCTCCGCCGTGACCGGGCAGTCGATGACGCCCCGCAGGTGCAGCGCCGCCTTGAACGCCCCCAGCGCCGACGAGCTGCCCCCCATCCGCCCGGTGTCCCCGACGCACACCATGCCGAACAGGGCGCACAGGCGCTCCTGTTCCAGGCGTGCCCGCTCCCGGTCACCGGCGCGGCACAGCGCGTCGAGACGGACGTAGCCGTGCGGGTCGACGTTGGCGAGGCCCGGTACCGCCCCGTCGGCGCCCATCGCCAGGGCCGCGTCGACGAGGAGTTCCGAGCCGGTCAGCGCGCTGAAGCCCCGGACGTCGGAGCGATCGCGGGCGCCGGTGACGACCTCCCGGAACCCGGCCAGGTCACCGCTGGAGTCCTTCAGCCCGGCCAGGACCCCCTCGGCGGCGAGGTCCAGGACCACGTCGGCGGGGAGCTTGGTGTTGACGGAGGCCGGGATGTCGTAGGCGATGACCGGGACGGGACTGGCGGCCGCGAGCAGACGGTAGTGGCGGGCGATCTCGGCGGGGTGGGTGCGGGCGTAGAAGGGGGCCGTCGCCACCACGGCGTCCGCGCCCGCCGCCGTGACCTGCCGTACGTGGTCCAGGACCCTCGGCGTCGTCATGTCGATCACGCCGGCCAGCACGGGGAGCCGGCCGCCCGCGTGCCCCACCACCGCCTCCACCACCAGCCGGCGCTGCCGGTCCGTCAAAAAGGCCGCCTCCGAGCTGGAGCCCAGTACGAACAGACCGTGCACACCGGCGTCCGTCAGATGGTCGACCAGCCTGAGCAGGGACGGGACGTCCACCTCGCGGTCCGGTGTCAGCGGCGTGCAGACGGGCGGGACGACACCGGTGAGCGGGGTGGGGAACGTCATCAAGGCTCCTTGGAAAGGCGGCTCCGGTGTGCGAGGTCGCGGGTGGCCTCGCCCTCCTGCACCGGATGGTGACACCTGTAACGATGCCCCGGGCGCGACGCGGCCGAAAACCCCGGCATCACCTCCGCGCACACCGCGTCCGCCTTCCAGCACCGCGTCCGGAAGGGACAGCCGCTCGGCGGGCGCGTCGCCGACGGCACCGGGCCCGCCAGCGCGATCGGGTCGACCGGGTCCAGCAGGCCGGGGGTCGCGGAGAACAGGGCACGGGTGTACGGGTGCCGGGAGCCGTCGGTCACCTCGGCCGCGGGTGCCTCCTCGACGATCCGGCCGAGGTACATCGTGATCACGCGGTCGCTCATCCTGCGGACCGTCTGGATGTCGTGGGAGACGAAGACCATGGCAAGGCCCAGCCGCTCCTTCAGGTCCAGAAGGAGGTTCAGGATCTGGGCGCGGACCGACACGTCCAGCGCGCTCGTCGGCTCGTCCGCGACCACCAGGGCCGGCTCCAGGGCCAACGCCCGTGCGATGGCCACCCGTTGACGCTGGCCGCCCGACAGCTGACCGGGCAGGGCGTCGGTGAGCGCGCGCGGGAGACCCACCAGGGACATCAACTCCCGGACCCGGGCGTCGCGTTGTGCCCTCGTGCCGCGGTCGTGCACGTCCAGCGGGTCGCGCAGTATCTGCCGGACCGTCAGGCGGCGGTTCAGCGCCGTCGACGGGTCCTGGAAGATCATGCCCGTGCCGGCGCCCACCGCCGTCCGGCGCTCGGCCGCGGTCATGGCCCACAGGTCCCGGCCCCGCAACGCCACCGTCCCCGACGTCGGCCGCTCCACCCCCACCAGCACCTTCGCCAGCGTCGACTTGCCGCACCCCGACTCACCGACGACCCCCACCGTCTCGCCGGGGGCGATGACGAGATCGGCACCGGTCAGCGCGTACACCTTGTCCCGGGTGAACAGCCCGCCGCTGCGCGCCCTGTGCACGACGTGCGCGTCGGACAACTCCGCCAGCGCGTTCACCGGACGACCCCGCTGGGCGAATCCGTCGGCGCCAGTACGACCGCCGGGTGATGGCAGGCCGCCGTGTGCGTCGGCGAACCCACCGGCTCCGGAGCCGTGGTCCGGCACACCTCGCTCGCCAGCGGACACCGGTCGGCGAAGCGGCAGCCTTCAGGGAAGTCGGCGGGGGAGGGGACGACGCCCCTGATCTGGGTCATCCGCTCCTCGCCGGACTCCAGCGAGAGCACACTGCCCAGCAGGCCCCGCGTGTAGTGGTGCGCCGGCGCCTCCACCACGTCGGCGGTCACGCCGGTCTCCACGATCCGGCCGCCGTACATCACGGCCACCCGGTCGGTCACGTCCGCGATCAGCGCAAGGTCGTGCGAGACCAGGATCAGGGCGAAACCCAGCTCCTCCCGCAGCCTCATCAGCAGTTCCATGACCTGCGCCTGCACGGTGACGTCGAGCGCGGTCGTCGGCTCGTCGGCGACGATCAGCTTCGGGTCGCGGGAGAGGGCCATGGCGATCAGAACGCGCTGGCGCTGGCCGCCGGAGAGTTCGTGCGGGTAGCTGCGCAGGGTGCGTTCCGGGTCCAGGCCGACCATCGTCAGCAGGTCGTGGGGGGTACGGCGGCCTCCGCGGCGTACGACCTGCCCCAGTTGGGCGCGGATCGTCATCGCGGGGTTCAGGGACGACAGGGCGTCCTGGTAGATCATCGCCATCTCGTGGCCCAGCAGCCTGCGGCGCACCCGCATCGGCTCGCCCACCAACTGCCGCTGCTCGAAACGGACCTGGCCGCGCACCCGGGCACCCTTCGGTTCCAGTCCCATCACCGCGAGCGCGGTGAGCGACTTCCCGCAGCCCGACTCCCCGACCAGGCCCAGCACCTCACCCGGCCGCACCTCGAAGCTGATGCCGTCGACGATGTCCACACCGGCATGGCGCCCCGCGAAGCCGATCGCCAGGTTCTCCACCGCCAGCACCGGCTGTCGCCCCTGGGGCAGTGGCCGCGCCCGGGACCGCAGCCGCGCCGCGGCCTCCGCCAGGCCCGGCAGCCGCGGCACCTCACCGCTGCCCGGCTCCGGTGCTTCGAGGCGGTCCTCGGCGTCCCGTACGTCGACCTCGCGCGCCGACGGTGCCGCCCACGCGTCCGACACGCCCTCGGACAGGATGTTCAGCGACAGGACGGTCACCAGCATCAGCAGCCCGGGGAAGACGGTGGCCCACCAGCCCCCGGTCAGCACCATGTTCTTGCCGTCCGCGATGACACTGCCCCAGGACGGGTCCGGTGGCCGTACGCCCGCGCCGATGAAGGACAGCGACGCCTCGAAGACGATCGCCTCCGCCACCTGGACCGTGCAGAACACCAGCACCGGGGCGGCGCAGTTGACGGCGACGTGCTTGACGACGATGTGCGGGGTGCGGGCACCGATGACCCGTTCCGCCGTCACGTAGTCCTCGCCGTACTGGTCGAGGACGTTCGCCCGGACCACCCTTGCCACCGGTGGTGTGAACAGGAACGCGATCGCGCAGATCAGGACCGTGATCCCGCCGCCGAACACCGCCACGAGCACGGCGGCCAGCGCGATGCCGGGGAACGCCATCACCACGTCCAGGCAGCGCATCAGCGTCTCGTCGACGGCCTTGCGGGAGGTCGCCGCCACGGCCCCGATCAGGGCGCCGACGACCAGCGCGAGCCCGGTCGCGCCCAGCCCGATCGCCAGCGACCAGCGGGCGCCGTACATCAGCCGGCTGAGGATGTCCCGGCCGAGGCTGTCCTGGCCCATCCAGTGCCCGGCGGACGGATGTCCCGTGCCGTCCACCGGTGGCTGCTGGTCGAGCGGGTCGTGCGGGGCGAGCACGGGGGCGAGCAGCGCCATCAGGACCACGACGGCCAGGAAGCAGACGGCGATCCTGGACAGCGGCGGCAGCCGGCGCCAGCCGCGCAGCCGGATGCCGGGCCGGGACAGCGCCTCGGTCAGACGCTTGTGAGGGAACGTCACGTCGCCTCCCGCAGGCGCGGGTTGACCAGCAGATACAGGATGTCGATGACGAGGTTGACGACGACGAATCCGGTGGCCGTCGTGAGTACGACGCCCTGGACCACCGCCGGGTCACCGTTCTTCACGGCGTCGATCATCAGCTTCCCCATCCCGGGCAGCGAGAAGATCGTCTCGATGACGACCGCGCCGCCGAGGAGATAGCCGACGCGCAGGCCGAGCACGGTCAGCGGGTTGATGAGGGCGTTGCGCAGCACGTTCCGGCCGACGACCACCCTCGGCGGCAGCCCGCTGCCGATCGCCGTGCGGACGTAGTCCTTGTCCAGTTCCTCCACCACCGCCGTCCGCACGATCCGGGTCAGCTGCGCCGCCACCGGCAGCGACAGCGCGAAGGCGGGCAGGGTCATGGTCCTCAGCCAGCCGGTGAGGGAGTCCGCCGGGTTGATGTAGCCGCCGGTCGGGAACCAGCCGAGGTCGACGGCCAGGTACTGGATCATCAGCAGCGCCAGCCAGAAACCGGGTGCGGCGACGCCCGTCAGGGAGACGACACGGATGATCTGGTCGGGCAGGCGGTCGCGGTACATGGCCGCCGTCACGCCGCCGAGCAGCGACAGCACGACCGCGATACCGAGGCCCAGGAAGGTCAGCTGGAGGGTGAGCGGCAGCGCGGTCATGACCTGGTCGACGACCGGCGCCCGGGTCAGGGCGCTCGTGCCCAGGTCGCCGTGGAGCAGATCGCCGATGAAGGCGACGTAGCGGACGGGGAGGGGATCCAGCAGGCCGTTCTCCTCGCGGAAGTCGTGCAGTTGCCGAGCGGTGGGGTTGGCGCCCTGGAAGAACGCGGACGCCGGGTCGACGTCCGAGAACCGCATGACCAGGAACACGAACAGCACGATGCCGAGCATCAGCGGTACGAGCAGGGCGACGCGGCGGGCCAGGATCCTGACGACGGTGACCACTCGGGTACTCCCCGGGCCTCTAGGCCCACTTGGCCTGGAGGAGGTTGATGCCGGGGTACGGCTGTGCCCTTATCCCGGTGAGCAGCTCGGGGTTCCAGGCCGTCATCAGCTCGTTGTGGACGACCGGGTAGAGCACCGCCTGCTCGGCGACGACGTCGATGTAGTCCTGGATCATCGTCTTCTTCTTCTCGGGGTCCGGCTCCCGGGTGGCCCGGTCCATGTCCTTGAAGAGCGCCTTGGCCACGGGGTCGTCGGCCCAGCGCGTGTACTGCATCCACAGGTTCTCGGGGCCGTAGTTGTAGTGCATGATCAGGTCGGCGTCGAGGCCGAACTGGTTGGGGTTCGAGGCGGCGGCGACGACCTGGTAGTCCTGCTTCTGGTCCATCTTGGTGAAGACGGCCGTGGTCTCCTGCGGAGCGAGGGTGGTCTTCACACCGATCGCGTCCCACGAGGCCTTGACGGTCGGCAGGCAGTCCACGATCCAGCTCACGTTGACGGCGAGGATCTCGATCTCCAGCCCGCTGACCCCGGCCTCCTTCAGCAGGGCCTTCGCCTTGTCGGGGTCGTGGTCGTAGACGGTCTTCGCGCGCCGGTGGCCGGGATTGGCCTCGTCGAGGAAGGACGACGCCGGCTTGCCGTGCCCCTTCAGCGCCACCTCGATCATCTTCTCGGTGTCGACGGCGTAGTGCAGCGCCTGGCGCACGCGTACGTCGTCGAAGGGCTTGTGCCTGGTGTTGAACATCAGGAAGAGGTTGTTCATCCCGGCGCCGCCCGCGACCGTGAGCCCGCCGCTCTCCAACTGCCGGATATTGGCGTACGGAATGTTGTCGGAGATCTGCGCGCCGGCGCCGGCACCCGAGATCCTGGCCACGCGCGATGCCGCGTCCACGATCGTCAGCCAGTTCATCTTCCTGAAGGCGGGCTTGCGCGGGCCGTTGTAGTCGGCGAACGCTTCGAAGGTGGTGTTGGACTTCGGGTGGTGCGCGGTCTGCCGGTACGGCCCCGAGCCGATCGCCTTGCCCTTGATGGCCTCCTCCCAGGCGCCCGGCCGGGAGAAGACGTGCTTCGGCATGATCTTGGCGAGGGTGAGCCGCGAGATCCCGTCCGGGAAGGGGAACTTGAGCACCAGCTCGACGTTCCGCGCGTCGATCTTGCGGACTTCCTTCAGCCAGCTCGCGAAGAACCCCTTGGCGAGGGTCTGCGTCTTCGGGTCGAGGATCCGGTCGAAGACGAAGACCACGTCGTCGGCCGTGACGGGCTTGCCGTCATGGAACTTCGCGCCCGCGCGCAGGGTGAATCTCCAGGACGTCGCGTTGGGGTCGGCCGGGACCTGGGTGGCCAGGGCCGGGTACGGCTCCCGGGAGATCGGGTCGGTGTCGAGCAGGCCCTCGTAGATGTGGTTGTTGGCGGCCATGCAGAAGGCGGACGCCGTCTGGGTGGGATCCCAGCTGCCGTCGTTGCCGTAGCCGATCACCGCGGTGAGCGTCCGGTCCCGGCCACCGCCCCCGCCGGTCTCGTTGGTGGACTCGGGGCCCGACGAGCAGGCCGACAGCGACGCGGAGACGGCGCCGGCCGCGCCCAGCGCGCCGGTGTACTTCAGGAACGACCGGCGGTGCGGTGCCGGCACGTCGGGGGTCACCTCGCGCACGGTTCCTCCAGCAGTGGGTGGTGCTCCGGCGAGGAGCGGGATGCGGAGATACGACGTCCTACGTCCTGGCGGTCAGCGCGACCATAGGTGGGGCGGTGGGGGCGGTCAAGGGATCTCGCACGAATGGCGCATCCGTCACAGGTCGGACCAATGGCGCCGTGGCGTGGCCTGAGTTGACCCCTCGTCAGGACCGCGCCCGCCAGACATGGGATGTGGGACGTCGAGTGCGCGTACCATGCGCCGCATGCCCGGGCAGCCCAGGAACAGCCGTACGTCCGAGGGGTCCAGGAACAGCCGGATCCAGCGCCAGGTCATGCAACTGATCATCGACCGCGGGCTCCGGGCCGGCGCCCTCCTGCCCACCGAGGCCGAGCTCATGGAAGACCTCGGCGTCAGCCGCAACAGCGTCCGCGAGGCGCTCAAGGCCCTCCAGGCCCTGGACATCGTGGAGATCCGGCACGGCTACGGCACCTATGTCGGCCAGGCCTCGCTCACCCCCCTCGTCGACGGACTGACCTTCCGCACCCTCGCCCGGCACGACCACGGCGACTCGGCTGCCCTGGCCGAGATCCTCCAGGTCCGCGAGGTGCTGGAGGAAGGGCTGATCCGACGGGTGGCGGCGACGGTCACCGAAGCGGAGCTGGACCGGCTGGAGGCGGTGGTGGTGAGGATGGAGGCCGCGGGACGGGCCGGGCGGGCCTTTCCCGCACTGGACCGGGAGTTCCACGAGCTGCTCTACGTCTGTCTGGGCAACGCCCTCGTCCCCCAGCTGCTCGCCGCGTTCTGGACGGTGTTCCGTCGCGTCCGCGGCGCCCGGGGAGGACCGGGCGACCCCTCACCCGGACTCACCGCCCGC
The DNA here is from genome assembly GCF_042868655.1 of Streptomyces sp. NPDC007808. NCBI lineage: Bacteria > Bacillati > Actinomycetota > Actinomycetes > Kitasatosporales > Streptomycetaceae > Streptomyces > Streptomyces sp. NPDC007808. The sequence continues at coordinate 631,014 of NZ_JBIAEQ010000002.1, read as the reverse complement.
CGGCACCGGGACATCCTCACGGCCCTGCGCGCCCGGGACGCGGAAGGGGCACAGCGTGCCATGGCGGTCCACTTCCTGGGGATCGACGACCACCGGGGCCGCCGCCCGCAGGCGGCCGTCCTCGCATCGCCCGCTCAGGCGGGCTCGTCCGGCCCCTCGCCCACCGATGACCGACCGATCAGGAATCGAGAAGCGCCGCCCTCCGGCCGCGGCTAGCGTGACGGGCATGGACATCTCGATTCACGCCAGCTTCCTTCCGCACGACGACCCCGACGCGTCCCTCGCCTTCTATCGCGACGCCCTCGGCTTCGAGGTCCGTACCGATGTCGGGCAGGGCAAGATGCGCTGGATCACGGTGGGCCCGGCCGGTCAGCCCGAGACGTCGATCCTGCTGGCGCCGCCCGCCGCCGACCCCGGGATCACCGACGACGAGCGCCGCACCATCGCCGAGATGATGGCCAAGGGCACCTACGGCTGGATCCTGCTCGCCACCGCGAACGTCGACGACACCTTCGAGAAGGTGCAGGCCAGTGGCGCCGAGGTCGTCCAGGAGCCGATCGACCAGCCCTACGGCATCCGCGACTGCGCCTTCCGCGACCCCGCCGGCAACCTCATCCGCATCCAGCAGCGGAGCTGAGCCGTCCCGCAGCCCGAGCCACCGCACGTCCCGCCGGAACCGACCGGCACCACCCAGAGACGCACAGGGAGAGAGCACACGATGAGCAGGGCCACGAGGACGGACACGCAGGCGCCCGCACCGCACGTCGCCGACAGTCATGAGCTGATCCGCGTGCACGGCGCACGCGAGAACAACCTCAAGGACGTCAGCATCGAGATCCCCAAGCGCCGGCTGACGGTGTTCACCGGCGTCTCCGGCTCGGGCAAGAGCTCACTGGTGTTCGACACGATCGCCGCCGAGTCGCAGCGGCTGATCAACGAGACCTACAGCGCCTTCCTGCAAGGGTTCATGCCGAACCTCGCGCGCCCCGAGGTCGACGTCCTCGACGGCCTGACCACCGCCATCACCGTCGACCAGCAGCGCATGGGCGGCGACCCCCGCTCCACGGTCGGCACCGCCACCGACGCCAACGCCATGCTGCGCATCCTCTTCAGCAGACTCGGCAAGCCGCACATCGGCCCGCCCAGCGCGTACTCCTTCAACACCGCCTCGGTGAAGGCGAGCGGCGCGATCACCGTGCAGCGGGGGGACAGGACCAAGGCCGAGAAGGCCACGTTCGAGCGCACCGGCGGCATGTGCGTCCGCTGCGAAGGCCGCGGCAAGGTCTCCGACATCGACCTCACCCAGCTCTACGACGACTCCAAGTCGATCGCCGAGGGCGCGTTCACCATCCCCGGCTGGAAGTCGGACAACGTCTGGACGGTGGGCGTCTACGCCGAGTCCGGCTTTCTCGACCCGAACAAGCCGATCCGCCTCTTCACCAAGAAGGAGATGCACGACTTCCTGTACCGGGAGCCGACCAAGGTGAAGGTCAAGGGCGTCAACCTCACCTACGAGGGCCTGATCCCCAAGATCCAGAAGTCGTTCCTGTCCAAGGACAAGGAGGCGATGCAGCCCCACATCCGGGCCTTCGTGGAGCGGGCGGTCACCTTCACCACCTGCCCCGAGTGCGACGGCACCCGCCTCAGCGAGGGCGCCCGGTCCTCCAAGATCGGCAAGATCTCCATAGCCGACGCGTGCGCCATGGAGATCCGCGACCTCGCCGAGTGGGTCCGCGGGCTCGACGAGCCCTCGGTCGCGCCGCTGCTCACCGCGCTCCAGCACACCCTCGACTCGTTCACGGAGATCGGCCTGGGCTATCTCTCGCTCGACCGGTCCGCGGGCACCCTGTCCGGCGGCGAGGCGCAGCGCGTCAAGATGATCCGCCACCTCGGCTCCTCGCTCACCGACGTCACGTACGTCTTCGACGAGCCCACCGTCGGCCTGCACCCGCACGACATCCAGCGGATGAACGACCTGCTGCTGCGGCTGCGCGACAAGGGCAACACCGTCCTCGTGGTGGAGCACAAGCCGGAGACCATCGCGGTCGCCGACCACGTCGTGGACCTCGGCCCCGGCGCCGGCACCGCGGGCGGCACCGTCTGCTTCGAGGGCACCGTCGAGGGGCTGCGCGCGAGCGACACCGTCACCGGCCGCCACCTCGACGACCGCGCCAAGCTCAGGGAGACGGTGCGCAAGCCCACCGGCGCTCTGGAGATCCGCGGCGCGACGGCGAACAACCTCCAGGGCGTCGACGTCGACATCCCGCTCGGCGTGCTCTGCGTCGTCACCGGTGTCGCCGGCTCCGGCAAGAGCTCCCTCATCCACGGCTCCATCCCGGCCCCCGAGGGCGTGATCTCGGTGGACCAGACGCCGATCCGCGGCTCGCGCCGCAGCAACCCGGCGACGTACACCGGCCTGGCCGACCCGATCCGCAAGGCCTTCGCCAAGGCCAACGGCGTCAAGCCCGCACTGTTCAGCGCCAACTCCGAGGGCGCCTGCCCGACCTGCAACGGCGCCGGGGTCATCTACGTCGACCTCGGCATGATGGCCGGCGTCGACACCCCCTGCGAGGACTGCGAGGGCAAGCGGTTCCAGGCGTCGGTGCTGGAGTACCACCTCGGCGGCCGCGACATCAGCGAGGTCCTGGCGATGTCGGTGGCCGAGGCCGAGGAGTTCTTCCGCGAGGGCGAGGCACGCATCCCCGCCGCGCACCGGATCGTCGAGCGGATGGCGGACGTCGGACTCGGGTACCTCACCCTCGGCCAGCCGCTCACCACGCTCTCCGGCGGCGAGCGGCAGCGGCTGAAGCTGGCCACGCACATGGGCGACAAGGGCGGCGTCTACGTCCTCGACGAGCCCACCACCGGCCTCCACCTCGCCGATGTCGAGCAGCTGCTCGGCCTGCTCGACCGGCTCGTCGACTCCGGCAAGTCGGTCATCGTGATCGAACACCACCAGGCGGTCATGGCCCACGCCGACTGGATCATCGACCTCGGCCCCGGCGCCGGCCACGACGGCGGCCGGATCGTGTTCGAGGGCACCCCCGCCGAACTGGTCGCCCAGCGCTCGACCCTCACCGGCGAGCACCTCGCGGCCTACGTCGGCGGCTGACCCCGTGTGCCTGACCTCGTCACCGGTGAGGTCCTTCCTCTCGTCCCGCTCCCGGCAGACCCGGGAGTGGACGAGGTGGGAGCCGGCCCGGGAAGATGCGGGAGTGAGCCCCAGCCACCCGATGCCCGAGGAGCAGCGCCTGCGGACCCTCGCCGCGCTGCGCCGGGTCCGTGACCGGATGGACCGGGAGTACGCGCGGCCGCTGGACGTCGAGGCGCTCGCGCGCGGCGTCCACATGTCGGCCGGGCACCTCAGCCGGGAGTTCCGCGCGGCCTACGGCGAGTCGCCGTACGGCTATCTGATGACCCGGCGCATCGAGCGCGCGATGGCGCTGCTGCGCCGCGGCGATCTCAGTGTCACCGAGGTGTGCTTCGAGGTCGGCTGCTCGTCGCTGGGCACCTTCAGCACCCGCTTCACCGAGCTCGTCGGCATGTCGCCGAGCGCCTACCGCAAGCAGTCGCGGGAAGGCGACGCCACCGGGGGCATCCCCTCGTGTCTGGAGAAGCAGGTGACCCGGCCGCTCAGGAACCGGCCGGACACGGCCCGGTGACGGGTCGGGGGCGCCGTCCCCTGTGCGGCGCCCCCGCCCGACGGACCTGACGCGAGGCGGAGCTACGGCAGCGTCCGCTGGTAGTACTTGTCCTCGTCGGAGTCGTAGACCTGCCTGCCGTCGGCGTCGTAGCCCTTGATGTGCGGTGCCTCGGTGACCTGCTCGTTCAGCACGCCGGACGCCACGAAGGAGCCGTGGTCGAGGGCGGCCTCGCTGCGGGAGTCGCCGTAGGAGACCGTCACCCGGGCGACCGACGGCTCGACCGTGCCGACGACGCCCCAGCGGAACGGCAGCTTCCAGTCGCCGCGGTCGATGATCGACTGCTGGTGGAGCCTGCCGCTGTTGGGGTCGACGAAGACCGGGCCCTCGTCCGGAAGGACGGCGGTGTCGTCGCTGAAGCCGGTCATGCCCTGGGCCTCGCCGTCCTGCACGGTGCACATCAGATAGGTCCGCTCCGGCTTCTCCCGCACCGCGACGACGTACATGCCGTCGCCGGGCGCGTTGGAGTCGCCGGTGCTGCGCATGGCCAGCAGGATCCGGTACCCGTCCGACGTGCCCAGCTCGCTCGGCGGGCCGCTGCTCGCCCCCTCGTAGGCCAGGCAGCTCTCCAGCCCGTCCGCCGCCTGCTCGAAGGTGAACCCGTCCAGCAGCTGCCCCGCCGTGGCCGGCCGCGCGGGCCCGCCCACCGTCGGCGACGGGGCCCGCGCGGCACTGACCGCGGGCGTCGGACTCGTCGCCGCGGTCCCGGCCGTGTCCCCGCCGCCCAGTGCGTACGCCCCGACCGGCATCGCCGCCAGCGTCACCAGCGCCGCCCCGGCCGCCGCCACCCGGCGCCGCCGTTCGACCACGCCCCGGCGCCGGATCGCCGGATACGGGTCCGGCGGCGGATGGAACGTATGGGCCTGCGCGGTCAGCAACTCCCGCACCTGCTCCTCGAACTCCTCCTCACCGCGCGCTCCTTGCCGCTGCTCTTCCGCGTTCACCTGCTGCCTCCCTGTCCGGCCGGAGTCATCCGGGCGAGCCCCGGATACGTACGCAACTTCGCCAGCCCCTTCGAGGCCTGGCTCTTGACCGTGCCGGCGGAGCAGCCGAGCACCTCGGCGACCTCCGCCTCGGACAGGTCCTCCCAGTAGCGCATCACCACCACTGCCCGTTGCCGGGGCGGGAGTTGGGCCAGGGCGCCGAACAGCGCGCTGCGCTCGTCCACCTCCGTGTAGCCCTGGTCGCCTCCCACGACCTCCGGCGGGACGGCGGTCAGCGCCTCGCTGACCCGGCGCTTACGGAACCGGTCGCTGTTGCAGCTGACCAGCATCCGCCGGACGTACGCCTCCGGGTTGTCCGCGCGCACCACCCGCCGCCACGAGCGGTACGCCTTCGCCAGCGCCGTCTGCGTCAGGTCCTCGGCGTGGTGCGCGTCGCCCGTGAGGAGATACGCGGTCCGCACCAGGTGCGACCACCGCGCCCTGACGAACTCCTGGAACTGGGCCTCTTGTTCGGCCTGCATCAAGCACCCTCCCTCGCCCCACAGACCACCGATGTCACGGATTCGGTTGCCCGCCCCGCCCGGCTCGGTTCGAATGAGCCCATGGCGAGCGAGAAGCACTGGAACGAGACCGACGCCGGCGTCCTCAGACTGCCGTCCGGACGTCTGCTGCGCGGCCGGGGCCTGCGCCACCGACTGGACCCGGCGGCACCCACCCCGACCTACGCCCTCTACCTCCTGGGCAAGCAGCCGCCCGAGGTGCCCTGGGAGTCCCACTGGCTGCGCTGGCCCGACTTCCGTCTCCCGGCCGACCGCGCGGCCGCCCGCACCGCCTTCACCGAAGTCTGGGAGCGGGCCGCCGGCGAACGCGTCGAGGTCGCCTGCGGCGGTGGCCGCGGCCGTACGGGCACGGCACTGGCCTGCCTGGCGGTCCTGGACGGCGTACCGGCCGAGGAGGCCGTGGACTTCGTACGCCGCGCCTACGACCGGCACGCCGTGGAGACGCCGTGGCAGCGAAGGTACGTGCGGCGCTTCGGCTGAGGCCGTGGGCCGCCGGCCGGTGCGGCCGGGTCGTCGTACGGCTGTCGGGGGCGGCGGAGCGGCCGACGGGCACCGACCGGCCCGCGGGGAGACCATGGCTGAGGAGGTGCGTGCATGGACTGGACCCTTGAGGTGATCGTCGTGCCGGTCACCGACGTCGACCTCGCCAAGGACTTCTACACCGACCGGTGCGGTTTTCGCGCGGACATCGACGCGCCGTTCTACGCGGGCGTCGGCCGCTTCGTCCAGCTCACCCCGCCCGGCTCGCGCTGCTCCGTCGTGCTGGAGTCCGGGATGCCCACACCCCCGGGGCAGCGCCGGACGGCCCCCGGCTCGCTGCGGGGCCTCCAGCTCTGTGTCATGGACATCGACACGGCACGGGCGGGGCTGCTGGGACGGGGGGTCGAGGTGACCCCCGTCATGCACATGGACGCGTCCGGGTGGACCGAGGGCCGGGGCGAGGAGAGCTGGAACTCCTACTTCTTCTTCCGGGACCCCGACGGCAACGGCTGGACGGTCCAGGAGGCCCCGGCACCTCTCGTGGAACGCTGACCGCGGACACGGCCTAGGAGCAGTACGTGTCCTGGGCGGGCCGCTTCCCGGTCGCCAGGAATCGGGAGACGGCGGCGTCGCCGCAGGCGTTGCCGTTGGCGAGGTAGGCGCCGTGGCCGGTGGAGTTCACGGTGACCATGACGGCCCGCCCGCCGAGGTCCTCGCGCAGCTTCAGGGCGCCGCTCAGGGGGGTGGCCACGTCCCGCTCGTTCTGGATCAGCAGGACGTTCGACGGGCCGCGGTCGGTGACCCGCACCGGCGCCTCCTTCGGCTGCCACGGCCATGCCGCGCACACCATGGCGTTCCGCGGCATCCCCGCGGTCAGCGGATACCTGGCCCGGCTCTCGGCCACGCCCTTGCGGTACACGGCGGCCGACCTGGGCCAGGCGGCGTCGTTGCAGATGGTGGCGGCGCCGACCGCGGCGCCGTTCTGCAGCACCGGCTCCGGCGGGGCCGGCGGCGCGGGCGGCACCGTGCCCTTGCGCGCGGCCAGCATCAGCTCGGCCAGGACCGGGTAGTCCTCGGGGTCGTAGAAGCTGTCCAGCATGGTCTGGCGCAGTACGTTCCCGTTCAGCTCGGCAGGGTTGGCGCCGGGCCAGGGGATCGGCTCGCGGTCCAGACGGGCGGCGAGGCGGAGGAAGAGCGGGCGCACCTCGGCGGCGCTGTCGGCGAGCCGGTACGGGTTGCCCGGCGCGGACGCCCACGCGGCGAACTCGGGGAAGTTGTCCTCGACGCCCACCTCGAACGCCTGCAGCCAGGCGCGCTCCGCGCGCACCGGGTCTGCGTGGTCGTTGCTGTCCAGCACGATGCGGTCGGTGCGGTGCGGGAACAGCTCCAGATACGCGGCCCCGACGTACGTGCCGTACGAGTCGCCCCACGCCGACAGCCGGCGTTCGCCGAGCGCGGCCCGGATGCGGTCGATGTCACGGGCGTTGTTCTTCGTGCTGATGTGCCGCATCAGTTCTCCGCCGTTGCGTGCGCATGCTTCGGACACGCGCCGCGCGTAGGCCATGTTCTCGGTGACGGAGCCGTCGGGGGCCGGCCACGGGCGGGACTTGGTGAGGGCGAGGTCGCCCTTGTGGAGGTCGCAACTCACCGGCGTGGAGGGCGCGTTGCCGCGCGGTGCGAACCCGACCAGGTCGTAGGCGTCCCGTACCTCCTCGGGCAGACCGCGCGCCTTGTCCGAGAGCTCGTCGAGGCTCGCTCCTCCGGGTCCGCCCGCGATGAGCAGCAGCACGCCCCGGCGTGCCGACGGGTCCTCGCTGCGGATACGGGAGACGGCGACGTCGATCGATCGACCGCCGGGGTCGCTGTAGTCCATCGGTACGGAGACGGTGGCGCACTCCTGCCGCTGATCGAGCCCTTCGCCCTCGCACTCGGTCCACTTCAGCGCCGCGGGCGTGCCGCTGGCGGACGCGGTGAGCGGGTTGACGAGTCCGAAGACGACTGCGGAGGCGGCCGCGATCAGGGCGGCACTCTTCGTGATCTGCTTCATGCCTGCAGCCTGTCCGAGCTCGACGAGGCGTCACATACCGGTAACTCCCTTGTTCGCAGGGGGGTTTACCGGGTGGGGCCTGCCGGGTGGGGTTTACCCCAGGTCCAGCTCCAGCGTCATGATGAGCCGGTCCTCACCGGGCCCCAGGTAGTCCCGGCGCACTCCGCCCTCGGCCGCGAACCCCAGGGACCGGTACAGCATGATCGCCGCCGCGTTCGTCGGCTCCACGGTGAGCCGCACCTCGCGCACCCGCTCCCGGCGCAACCGCTGCAGCACCTCCAGCATCAGCCGCCTGCCGAGTCCCCGGCCCCGCCGGTCGGCGCTGACGGCCAGGCTCAGGACCCAGCACACATAGCCGTCCGACCGGGTGACGAAGAGGACATAGCCGTGCAGGCACTCCCCGTCGTCGAGGACGAGGACGCGGTCGCCGTGCACGTCGAGGTGCTGGCGCAGCACGAAGTAGGGGTACGGATCGTCCGGGAACACCTCCCTGTCCACCCGCAGCAGTTCGTTCAGGTCGGCTTCGGTGGCCCCTCGCATGTCCAGCGGCCGGTCGGCGCGGTCGGCGAAGTACGCCTGGTCGGCGCGGTTACCCGGAAAAGGGGAACGTTCCTCCGGTAGCTCCATCGTCCGCCCCCTGTGTGATGGAATGGCGTCACTCGTGCGGGTGAGTACCCGTTGTCTGTCGTTTCAGGTGCTCAGTAGTGGTCCGCCCATCTTGAGCAGCGCGGTTCCGCCTCTTCAAGACCTCATCGCCCCTATGCCCCAACGCGCTCCCGATGCGCCTCCTTTTGGTACCGTTGGTGGAATGACCCAGAGATCGTCGGGGGGCGTCCAGTTGAGGAATGCCGATGTCCCGTGGGACGCGGCATTCGACTCGATCGCCTACCTTGATCACAACTACCGCGACTTACAGGCGGAGGACGCGGAGATCCTGCACATCATCCGGGATCATTTCGGGGATCATTTCCGGAAGCAGGGCGTCGGGTCGGTTTCCGGGATCGACGTGGGCGCGGGCGTGAACCTGTATCCCGCACTGGCCATGCTGCCCTGGTGCGACGAGATCACCCTCCTGGACCGCTCCGCCTCGAACGTGGAGTACCTCGCGCGCCAGGTCGACTCCTACGAGGAGAACTGGGACAAGTTCTGGGCCGCCCTGTGCCGCAAGAAGGCCTACGGCTCCCTCGACATGGACCCGCGTGAGCGCTTCCGCAAGGTCGTCAGGGTCGAGAAGGGCGACATCTTCGATCTCGTGCGGCACGAGGGACGGTGGTCCGTGGGGACCATGTTCTTCGTCGCCGAGTCGATGACCGCGTCCCTGCGTGAGTTCATGCTCGGCGTCGAGCGCTTCATGCGGGCGCTGGCTCCCGGCGCTCCCTTCGCCGCCGCCTTCATGGAACATTCGAAGGGATATCACGCGGGCGAGCATTTCTTCCCGGCGTGTGACGTGGGAGAATACGAGGTGCGTGCGAGCCTTGAGGCATTCGCGGGCGACTTCAAGGTTCAGCGGCTCGAATCCAAGGCCCAGGTGCGCGACGGATATTCGGGAATGATCGTCGCCCATGGCTGGCGGCGCCATTCGGACGGGATCATTCCGTTCGGCTGATCGCTTTTGATCCACTGGTACGACTCACCGGTATCGGCCCAATGGTCCGGATCCGATCGATCCAATGGTCTGGATCGGACGGTCTGGATCCGGTGGTCTCGATGCACGGTTTCGATTCAGGATCTCGATTCAGGATCTCGATTCACCGGCCTCCACGGGCCGGTGAATCTTCACAACAGAAGAGGGCCATTCCTCAAGTGATGGCAGTGCGGTCTGTGTGAGGGGCATGGGATGCAGATCAAGCCACGCCAGCATCTGCTGGACATCTGGCAGGCGGTCGCCCGCCACTCTTTCGACGGGGGAGAGTGGGAGTGGGGCGAGTGGGGCAAGGAGAGCAGTGTCGCCGACGCGGAGCGGCTGCTGTGCCTGCTCTACCCCGCCACGGAGATCCCCGCGTTCCGCCTGGACGACCCGGACACGACACAGGACGACGTCCAGCAGGTCCTGAAGAAGGCCGGCGGACGGCTGGAGATTCCGGCCAACCTGGTCGCGGCCGCGGCCGACTTCATGCAGACGCACACCGGTGAGGACAAGCGGCCCACGTTCGCCGGGGGTTACTACTTCGGATCCGCGGACAAGACGAAGGAACTCACCGAGGAACAACGCCAACTCGGCGTGGTCGACTCGTACTCCATGTCGATCACCCTGTGCCTGGCCACGCTCGGCTTCCTCAAGATCTACGAGACCAGGACCAGGCGCAGCGACATCCGGGAGACCATCGCCGAGCTGCGCCGGACCACCAGCAACCGGCTCACCGCCGCGATGGTCAGCCTGCTGCGCTCCTTCACCGTCAACGTCTTCGACGTCGACGCCTCCCAGGGCCGCACACTGTGCGAACTCCTGGGCCAGGGACGGCAGTCGCAGCGTCAGGTCCTGAACAGGTTCCAGAACCGTTTCCGCCCGCTGCGCGCGGCGATCGTCGAGAGCGTGTCCCTCGGTATCGACGTCGAGGAGGGCCTCAAGGACGAGAACCAGCTGTTCGAGTGCGGCTGGGCGTGGTCCGTCGTGAAGGACGCCCCCGAGATCGAGACCAGCGAACCGATCGGCTCGCAGCCCGAGGGCGTCGCCAACGCGGTCCCGTACCTGTACTTCACCGTGGTCGCCCTCGACGGTATCCAGGACCTCTTCTCCGACCGCACCCTCACCCTCGGCCTGCTCAACGCCGAGCAGCAGAAGCTCGCCGAGGCACTCCGCCTGCGGTGGGAGCTGACCCAGCAGTACTGGTCCCGCATCGCCCGCTTCGACGAGGACCGCTGGCCCCTGGAGGACATCCCCTGGCGTACGACGGGACAGAAGCTGGAGTCCGAGTACTTCTCCCTCTCCGTCGCCGCCATCCTCGTCCACGACCTGATGCGGCGCCGGGCCACCGACGACGACCTGACCCGCACCGTCGGCGTCATGGAGCGCCTCGCCGAACGCGGCCGCATCACCAGCCGGATGACCCGCGACGACCCTATGGTGCAGGCGCTGCACAACGTCGGCGTCGCCCTGCCGCTCCAGGGCAGTGAGCGGCTCGGCCCGCCCATGACCTGGGCCATGACCGACTTCTCGGCACAGCTGCTGAAGCGGACCGTCCAGCTGTGCACGCTCTCGCGCAGCCTCGCCTCGCACGACCGGCTGCTCAGACTCGCCGAGGACATCTTCGACCACATGTGGCAGCGCCGTATCCGCGACGGCGAGGGCGTCGGACTGTGGGACAACATCCACGCGGCCTATCCCCAGGCGGAGATCCTCAAGCGGCGTGTACCGGTGTCCTGGAGCATCACCGAGCGGGTCACCGAGGTCATGGTCCAGGCGTACGAGATGTACCGGCAGCCACCGATCCGCAGCCTCGAACTGACCGAACTCTCCAGGGCGTTGCTCAGTGAGTCGGCCCACCTCCTCGGCAACGAGCAGATGGAGCCCGCCCCCAAGGACGACGGCCGGCACGGGATGCAGCTCAGGAACATCGAGGTCAAACTGCGCCGGGCACGCAGCCTCGTGGACGAACAGCCGGGCACGGCCTACGCGTTGGCGCTCGACGTGCTGGGACAGCTCGACTCGCTCGCCCGGGCCCGCGAAGCCGCGGACCGGGGAGTGTGAACCGTGCTGATCTTCGCCGCCTCCGACAAGGGAGGCACGGGCCGCTCCGTGACCAGCGCCAACCTCGCCTACCACCGTGCGCTCGCCGGGGACGACGTGTGCTACCTCGACTTCGACTTCGGCTCGCCCACCGCGGCGGCCGTCTTCGACGTAGGAGACGCCCGCCAGGCCACCGAGGACCGCGGACTGCACGCCTACCTCATAGGGGAGGTCAGCGAACCGGCCCGGATCGACGTCTGGGCCGAGACCGAGCACCAGGTGCTGCGCTTCCCGCCGCCCGGCTGCGGCCGCCTGGTGCTGATGCCCGGTGACGTCAGCGGCGGCGAGTTCGCCACCAGCGACGACAACCTGCGCCTGTGCGTCGACCTGCTCATGAACCTTTACTACGAGTTCGACCTGGTCGTCGTCGACCTCAGCGCCGGACGCTCCTACGCCGTCGACATGGTCCTGGAGGCCACCGCACAGCCCGAGATGAGCGAGGTCACGGCCCGCTGGCTGGTCTACCACCGCTGGACCCGCCAGCATGTGGCGGCCGCCGCGAGCCTGGTCTTCGGCAAGCGCGGCATCGTCGCCGGCGGCGTCGACCGCGGCCACGACGAGGAGGCGCTGCGCGCGGCCATCCGCTTCGTGCGGGCCGCCGTCCCCGACCCCGAATCGCCGCTGTGGTCCCAGGTCTCGCCCACCCAGTCGGCGTGGATGCGCAAGACCGACGGCGACCTCAAGCAGCTCGCCTCCACCCTGGGCATCGGCTACAGCCTGGTCCTGGGCTCCGTGCCCCTGGAGCCGGTCCTGCAGTGGCGTGAGCAGCTCATCACCGACGAGGACGTGCTCGACAGCCAGATCGCCAACCAGGAGACCTGGCAGGCGCTGAACCGGCTCGCCGCCCGGCTGACCGACGACAAGTACTGGGAGCAGGCGTGAACGAAGCCGTGTTCCAGGAGACCACCGCCGAGCCGCGCACCCAGTCCGTCCCGCTGGCCCACCTCTCCCTGGAACTGGGCCACCTCTACATGGAGGACTTCGAGGGGGGGCCCGAGCGGCTGGGCGAGCACTTCGCCGAGGTACGGGTCTGGGCGGACGCGGTACGCGCCTCCGCCGCCCGCCGCAGCAAGCGGCCGCGCATCAGCACCTGCTTCCTCGTCGACGACTACTTCACCCGCTTCTCCACCCCGGCCGAGCTGATTCCCATGGTGATCGAGCAGGCGCGGAAGGCGGGCCTGGTCATCGACTACCTGGCCCGTGAGTCGGCGTGCGCGGTCGCCGACCGCGTCGAGCTCGCGGAAGCCGTCATGCACCGCCTCGTCGAGTCGCCGCCGCCGGGCAGCTACGGCTCCCGCCCGCACGTCAGCCAGACCGGCTGGCTCGCCAACGGCCAGCGCACCCCCACCGGGACCCGCAGCGCCCTCGGCGCGGTCAAGGGCTGGGAACCGCCCCAGGAGACCGCCGCCCGCAACCACTCGGTGTTCATGGACGTCGAGCTGTGGTCCGAGAAGGACGGCACACGCCTGTGGTCCTGCCCCTTCCTCGCCGCCGTCTGGCAACTGGCCCGGCTGGGTCTGTTACGGCACCTCGGGGAGCCCGTGCTGGTGCCGCAGGAGTGGGAGGGCGCGGACTTCCCGCACGACTGGGACCGGCTGCCGCCGCTGATCCGGCTCACCGACACCAAGGCGCCCTTCAGCGCCTACCGGACCTGCACCCTCATGCCGAACCGGTTCCTCGCCGTCGAGGACGCCGTACGGCTCATCCTCGACCAGACGGACGTCGACACCGAGGCGCTGAAACAAGTCGACAAACGCTCCCGCGACGAGGGGATACCGGTACCGGCGGCGGTCGCGCAGCGCGCCACCTACGTCTTCTACGAGGAGCCCGGCGACTCCTCCGAGAGCGAGGAGTCCTGAGATGACGGCGGCCCCCGGACAGCCCGCGCGCTCGGTCCTCGCCTGCGGTGAGGTGCGCACCTGTCTGCTGCCGTCCCTCCAGGCCCTGGACCGCAGGGCCGCCGCCCAGCTGCTCAGGCTGCGCGCGGACGAACACGTCCGGGTCTCCGAACGGCCCACCATGTACGCCCTGTCCCCCGAGGTGCTCACCGGTGTGGACTGCCGGCTGCCCACCGCCAACGGCAGCAAGGTCCGGGCCGTCGGTACGGTGGCCGCCCGCGCGGCGCTGACCGAGGGCCGTCTGCTGCAGTCGACGGCGTACTTCAGCGCCCCGTCGGCCGGACCCGATCTGCGGCGCCCCTGGGGCCAGTACCTCGTACGGCCGGGCCTGGTGGAGCCCTTCGGCAAGCTGCCCCAGCAGGCCACCGCGGAGGGAGTGCTGCGCGGCGCCGGGAAGGGCGAACTCGACCTCGGGATGATCGCCGAGGGCCTGCTGGCACAGCTCCGCCGGCACGCCTTCCTCGACCGCCGGGTCCCGTTCAAGTCCAGCCCCACGCGGCTGCGCTGGGTCGCGCGACGCGAGCCCGAGCGGACGCGTGCCGCCCTGGTGAACTTCACGGTCGCCGAGGGCGGGCTGCGGACCATGGAGCTACGGCTCCCGGCGGGCACACCGGCCGCCTCGGTCGCCGGTCTGTGCGAGGATCTCGCCCTGCACGACTGGCTTTTGACGACTGTTCAGCACATGCTGGACAACAGCCGTCTCGGCGCGGCGGACGGGCCGTCGGTCGTCGAGGCGCTCCATCCGGTCGTGGTTCATCTGCTGCATCTGTGGATGCCGCGGGCGCACGTGGACCCCGCGCTGGGCCACCTGTGGGACGTACTGGAAGAGAAGCCGGGGTTCTCCCGCCAGTGGGAGAACCTGAGCCGGCGCATCAGGGATCGACTGGCCCTCCAGGCCGTAGCGACGCCGCACCAGACGCTCAGTGACGCGCGCTGAGGAGCGGTACCACCACAAACCGACGGGGGATGAGACATGAGCGCAGCGCCATTAGGGGCCGGGAACAACGGGAGGACCGCGCCCCGGGTTCAGCACCCACAGAGGTCGAAAGTCCTGCTCAGGGTATTGGTCGCGGGTGTGGCCGGTGCCGTGACCTTCCTGCTGAGCGGTCTGCTGAACCAGGAGGACGACAACCTCTGGGAATGGACGATGTCGATCGTCCTCGGCTGCGCGGTGCTGATCGTGCAGTACCTGGTGGACTTCGGGGAGCGGTTCGAGAAGGTCGACCAGGGCTTCGCCGAGATCCTCGCCGCGACCGAGCTGTTCAGCCAGGTGGACGGTTCGGTGCTGCGGTCCGAGGAGGTCACGCGCCTGGTCCTCGGGTACACGAAGGTCCGTGAGCAGGGCGGCGACATCATGCAGGCCTTCGCGGAGAAGGAGCTGGGCCGCCTCGCCAAGATGATGGAGGGCCTCGGCAGCGGCAGCGCGGACTGCCCCGGTGAGAACCACGAGTGGCTCATCGACATCACCGACTGCGTCAAGATGACCTTGGACGCCACCAGCACCTCGGTGGACCGGGAGTTCTGGACCAGCGGGCCCGCCGAGCGGTACCTCGCCGCGCAGGAGAAGGCGATCAAGAGGCGGGGCGTGGAGATCCGGCGCCTGTTCATCGTACGGACCGAGGACGAGGTCACGCCGGAACTCAGGGCGCTGTGCGAGGACCACCGCAGGCGCGGCATCGACGCGCGTATCGCGGTGCGGTCGCTGATGGAGTCGAACCCGAAGGTGAGCGACTTCATCGTCTTCGACGGCGAACTCTGCTACGAGACCAAGCCGGACCAGGAGTCCAACCCGGACGGCACGCTGCTCAGCGCCGAGCCGGACCACATCGAGGACCACGTCACCCAGTTCGCGGAGCTGTGGGCGGAAGCGGAACGTCAGCAGACGGCTCCGCGGGTCACCTCAGAGACGTGACGAAGCTGTCCCAGGCGTGAGCGGGGAAGAGGAGTACGGGGCTGTCCGGGGCGAGTTTGGTGTCTCGGACGGGGGATATGCCGGGTATGTCGTAGGTGACCTCAACACAGTCTTCCCCGCCGTCGCCGCCGCTGTAGGAGCTCTTGCGCCAGTGAGCACTGCTCAGGTCGTACTCGCGCATCGTCTGTAGTCCTCCGCCGCCGACTCGATCAGGGCCAAAGACGCCTCCCGCGACAGTGCGGTGGCCCGGAGCAGATCGTAAGACGCCTGAACCCGCTTCACCACAGCCGGGTCGTCCAGCAGGCTTCCCGAAAACATGCCCTCTGTATAGACAGTTGGCGGGGCGTCCTCGAACTCCATGAGCTTCATCATCTTGCCCAGAGCCGGGTGGGCCCCGGCCGAGAACGGCAGCACCTGTACGAGGACCTTGCGCTCGCGCATCAACGTGGCGATCCGGTCCAGCTGACCCGTCATGACCGCTCTCCCGCCGATGGGGATGCGCAGGGCCGTCTCATGCAGGACTGCCCAGTACACGGGCCGAGTGGCGTCCTTGAGGACGTGCGCCCGGTCCATCCGTCCCCGCAGCAGCTCCTCGATGTACTCGTCGGCGGCGAGCGGATTGCCCGCCAGGAAGACCGCCCGTGCGTACTCCGGCGTCTGGAGCAGTCCGGGGATCACCGTGGGCGCGTACTCGCAGATCTGTGTCGCCAGCCGCTCCAGCTCCGCCGCATGCGCGAAGTACTCCGTATACGGCTGCTCCTTGATGAGCTTTCGCCAAAGTCGCTCGAAAATACCGTCGGTTTGCAGTGCCTCATCAATCCGCTGGGCTACATCGAGCTGTGGCTTTCGAATTGCCTGTTCGAACTGACCGATGTATCCACCGGAGACAAATACCCGGGACCCCAACTCCACTTGAGTGATACCCGCGTTCTCCCGCCGCCTCTTCAACTCCGCCCCGAAGAACTCCCAAGCCGCCTGACGCGAACCGTTGGCCATGGCCAACCCCCTTGTCCTGCCCTGCACTTGTAGCGCCCATTCGGGGCACAGACTCCTGCCGAGTGTAGGCGTCGCAGGTCAGGATGGAGATGAAATGAGTGAAACCCAAATGGGAGGGGAGTGACGTGACGGCACGACACTCGGCGCAGTGCGTCGAAGAAGCGGAGGATGTGGTGAAGGAATTGCGGGCGGTGCTGGAGAAGGCAGGAATTACGCTCCCGACACTCCGGATCGACCCGGGAAGTCTTGCGCGTGAGACCCCGTGCCCGCTCGTCGAATTGGGCCGCTGTTCCGTCGAGACCGTGCGGCGCCTCGCGGCGGTGCTGCGATGAAGCCACCGATCGGGGCGTACGTCGTCGACACCCGTTCGGGTCGGATCGGGGTCGTGATGGGGCACGAGGGGCCGTATGTGCAGCTGAGACCGTACGGGGGCGGCAAGGAGTGGGACGCCGACCCGTCGGTCGTACGCCATGCGACCCCGGCCGAGCGGCTCCGCGCGGCGACCGCGTACGCCAACGCACGCAGCCGGGGTGAGGTTCCTTGACGTAGGGCGGGCGCATAGGGTGCGGCGGCATGGCTTTGTGGAGATGGAGAAGACGGGGCGTGAAGGCGACCCGCCGCTACCCCGTGCCGCTCACCGTGCACCAGCTGTGGATGGTGTCGCTGAGCGCGCCGGTGAGCCGGGACAGGAGCGCCTCGCGGACCACGCTGTACCCGTACACCCGCATCGACGACGACAGCGCCCGGCGCTGGTTGGCCGACCAGTGGGAGATCACCTCGCGCGAGGAACTGGTCGACCGGCTGGACGACCTGTCCCGCAGCGGCTACCGGGCGCGGGCGTACCGGCAGACCGGCGTCGCGCCGCTGGCCTGGGACGCCGCCCTGTACGTCGACATCGCCCGCCGGGGCTTCGCCTGCGGGCTGATCGGTGAGACCGACGCCTGGACGGCGTTGAAGAACATCGTGCCGGCGGTGGCGGGGACGTACGGCTCCTGGCGGGAGTACGCCGATCACTACCTGCTCGGTCGGAAGGTGTGGCGGGAGGGGCTGCTGGGCGCCGGAGACCCGGACCTGCCGGCGTCGCAGGCGGTCGCCGACGCGCATCTGCGGGCCCTCCTGGACCCGGCGAACCGCTCCAGCCCGTGGAACCTGGCCCCCTGGGAGGCGATCGGCCGCCCCGACCTGGCCCTCCCCAAGCTCGGGCGTACGAGAGAATGACCCTATGAGTCTGTTCCGCGACGACGGCATCGTCCTGCGCACCCAGAAGCCGGGTGAAGCGGACCGGATCATGCTGTGCTGGCCCGGGGGGCGGCCCCCGGGGCCCCGGCCGGGCCTGGGTGGAGGTGCCCGGTGAGTCTGTTCCGGGACGACGGCATCGTCCTGCGCACCCAGAAGCTGGGTGAAGCGGACCGCATCATCACGCTCCTGACCCGTGGGCACGGCCGGGTTCGGGCCGTGGCGCGCGGGGTGCGGCGGACCAAGTCCAAGTTCGGTGCGCGGCTCGAACCCTTCTCGCACGTCGACGTGCAGTTCTTCGCACGGGGGAGCGAGCTGGTGGGCCGCGGGCTGCCGCTGTGCACGCAGAGCGAGACCATCGCCCCGTACGGCGGCGGCATCGTCAGCGACTACGCCCGCTACACCGCCGGCACGGCCATGCTGGAGACCGCCGAGCGGTTCACCGACCACGAGGGCGAGCCGGCCGTCCAGCAGTACCTGCTCCTCGTCGGCGCCCTGCGCACCCTGGCCCGCGGTGAGCACGCCCCGCACCTCGTCCTCGACGCCTTCCTGCTGCGCTCGCTCGCCGTCAACGGCTACGCCCCCAGCTTCAACGACTGCGCGAAGTGCGGGATGCCCGGACCGAACCGCTTCTTCTCGGTCGCCTCCGGGGGCTCCGTATGCGTCGACTGCCGGGTGCCCGGTAGCGTCGTACCGTCGCCGCAGACCCTGGAACTGCTCGCCGCGCTGCTTACGGGAGACTGGGCGACGGCGGACGCCTGCGAGGCGCGGTACGTCCGGGAGGGCAGCGGACTGGTCTCCGCCTACCTGCACTGGCATCTGGAACGCGGTCTGCGTTCACTTCGGTACGTGGAAAAGTAAGGGAGACGAGAAGCACATGGTCGTACGCGGGTTCCTGGGGCGGCAGCGCCGCGAGTACCGGGCACCGGAGCCGCATCCGTCCGGTGCCCGCGCGCCGAAGCTCCCCGGAGAGCTGGTCCCCAACCATGTGGCGATCGTCATGGACGGGAACGGCCGCTGGGCGAAGGAGCGCGGGCTGCCGCGCACCGAGGGCCACAAGGTCGGCGCCGAGCGGGTGCTGGACGTCCTGCAGGGCGCGATCGAGATGGGCGTGGGGGCGATCTCCCTGTACGCCTTCTCCACCGAGAACTGGAAGCGCTCGCCCGACGAGGTGCGCTTCCTGATGAACTTCAACCGTGACTTCATCCGCAAGACCCGCGACCAGCTCGACGAGCTGGGGATCCGGGTGCGCTGGGTCGGCCGGATGCCCAAGCTGTGGAAGTCGGTCGCCAAGGAACTCCAGATCGCGCAGGAGCAGACCAAGGGCAACGACAAACTGACGCTGTACTTCTGCATGAACTACGGCGGGCGGGCCGAGATCGCGGACGCCGCGCAGGCTCTCGCGGCGGACGTGAAGGCCGGCCGGCTGGACCCGTCGAAGGTGAACGAGAAGACCTTCGCGAAGTACATGTACTACCCGGACATGCCGGACGTCGATCTCTTCCTGCGGCCCAGCGGCGAGCAGCGCACCTCCAACTACCTTCTCTGGCAGAGCGCTTACGCCGAGATGGTCTTCCAGGACGTCCTGTGGCCCGACTTCGACCGGCGCGACCTGTGGCGGGCGTGTGTCGAGTTCGCCTCGCGCGACCGGCGCTTCGGGGGCGCCATCCCGAACGAGGAACTGCTGGCCATGGAGGGCAGGCAGGCCGAGGACTGAGCCGGACCGGTGCGCGGCGGAACCGAACGCTAGGGTTCCGCCCATGATTCACCAGGGGCGGGACATCACCGAGGGCGCGGACACCGTCGAGCTGGCTTTCCGGCCGACACGCGCCGACATCCTCCAGGGCATCCGGACACGCGACCGCATACGCAGACTGACACTGCTGCGGTGGGCGCTCAGCGCGCTGTTCGCCGGACTGGCCGCGCACGTCGCGACCGACGGGGCCCGGTCCGCGCCGGGGGCCGTACTCATCCTGCTGTGCGCGGCCGTGATCTACGGCACACCACGGATTCAGGCCAACCACGTGTTCCGGACCGTCTCCTGGCAGGGCGAGTTCCGCACCACGGTGACCGACTCCGGGGTCACGGTGGAGACCGAGCACACCACGCTGGTGCAGCGCTGGTCGCTGTTCCGCGGCTACCGCGAGACCGGTGAGCACATGGTGCTCCTCAGCCGTGACCCGAACATCCTGGTTCTGGAGGTCATACCCAAGCGCGGAGTGCGCGGCGAGCAGGACGTCGCACGTCTGCGGGCCCTCCTCGACCGCCACCTCACGCGGGTATGAACGTCACCCGCGTCGTCCGTGCCGGTGCGGCGACCGCCGTCTTCGCCTTCGCGGCGCTCGTCGTCTGCTTCGCCTTCGGCGGCACGATCGAGATGGAGTCGTTCCCGGGGCCGAGGGAGAACCTCGCGCCCGTCGTCGTCGGCATGCTGGTGTTCGCCCTGCTGGTCACCGGCGGCGGGCTGGCGCTCGCCGGGCGACGGTCGTACACGGCGTGGGCGGTGTCCGCCGCCCTCGTGGCCCTCATGGGACTGCGGATGTGGACGTTGGCGCCGATGCTGCACTGCTGGTCGTACGACAGCGTGAGCCGTGACGACGACGGCGCCTACCGCTGTCTGAACCGCGGCGACATGCTTCCCTGAACGCGCCGCCCCCTCGCCCGGCGCCGAGGGCTCAACCGCCGGAGGCCGCGCACTCCGCGCACGTGCCGAAGATCTCCACGGTGTGGTCCACGTTCACATAGCCGTGCTCGGCGGCGATGGCGTCCGCCCACTTCTCCACGGCCGGGCCCTCGACCTCGACCGCCTTGCCGCAGACGCGGCAGACGAGGTGGTGGTGGTGTTCGCCGGTCGAACAGCGGCGGTAGACCGACTCGCCGTCGGACGTGCGCAGGACGTCGACCTCACCGGCGTCCGCGAGGGACTGGAGGGTGCGGTACACCGTCGTCAGCCCGACCGAGTCGCCCTTGTGCTTGAGCATGTCGTGGAGCTCCTGCGCGCTGCGGAACTCGTCGACCTCGTCGAGCGCCGCCGCCACGGCAGCCCGTTGCCGGGTGGCTCGGCCCTTCACGGGCGGTCCAGCGGTCGTCACCGGTTGCCTCCAAACGTCTGCGCCTTGCCGGGCCATTGTGCCAGCCCGGACTGGCGGCGGTCAGACGCCGACCTTTCCGTCGGTTCCCCTGCTGGCCGGAATCGCACACTCCGCCGGGTCGCCGACGGGTTCGGCGACGGCCATGGCACGTGCCCTGCGGCGGGCCAGCGGGGCCGCCAGTGCCGTCAGCGCGACGAACGCCGCGATGGTCAGCAGCACGATGGTCGCGCCGGGCGGAACGTCCTGGTAGTACGAGGTCACCGTGCCGCCGATGGTGACCGCCACGCCGATCGCGACGGCGATCGCGAACGTCGCCGCGAAGCTCCGGGTCAGCTGCTGGGCCGCCGCCACCGGAACCACCATCAGCGCGCTCACCAGCAGCAGCCCGACCACCCGCATCGCGACCGTGACCGTCACCGCCGCGGTGATCGCCGTCAGCAGGTTCAGGGCGCGGACCGGAAGGCCGGTGACCCTCGCGAACTCCTCGTCCTGGCTCACCGCGAACAGCTGACGGCGCAGACCGAGGGTGACCAACACCACGAACGCGGCGAGCAGACAGATCGCCGTCACGTCCGACTCGCTCACCGTCGACAGCGAGCCGAACAGGTACGAGGTCAGGTTGGCGTTGGAGCCGGACGGAGCGAGGTTGATGAACATCACACCGCCGGCCATGCCGCCGTAGAAGAGCATCGCGAGGGCGATGTCACCGCGGGTGCGGCCGTACCAGCGGATCAGCTCCATCAGGACGGCGCCGAGCACCGAGACCAGCGTCGCCATCCACACCGGCGACCACGACAGCAGGAAGCCGAGACCCACGCCCGTCATGGCGACATGGCCGATTCCGTCGCCCATCAGGGCCTGGCGGCGCTGGACGAGGTAGATGCCGACGGCGGGCGCGGTGATGCCGACCAGGACGGCGGCGAGCAGCGCCCGCTGCATGAAGTCGTAGTTGAGGAAGTCCATCAGCTCAGCAGCCCCGTCCGGATCGGTTCGGCGTCGTGAGCCGCGTGCGGGTGTACATGGTCGTGGCCGGGCAGGGCGTGCTGTCCGACGGCCTTCGGCGGCGGGCCGTCGTGCAGCACGCAGCCGTCGCGCAGGACGACCGCCCGGTCGATCAGCGGCTCAAGCGGGCCCAGTTCGTGCAGGACGAGCAGGACCGTGGCGCCCCGGGAGACCTGCTCCCTGAGCGTCGTGGCGAGCACCTCCTGGCTGGCGAGGTCCACACCGGCCATCGGCTCGTCCATGATCAGCAGCTCGGGCTCGGGTGCCAGCGCGCGGGCGATGAGCACCCGCTGGTGCTGGCCGCCGGAGAGGTCGCTCACCGAGTCCTTCGCCCGGTCCGCCATGCCGACCAGGTCCAGGGCGCGCCGTACGGCCTCGTGGTCGGCCTTGCGGAAGACGCCGAAGCGGGTGCGCGACAGGCGGCCCGAGGAGACGACCTCGCCCACCGTGGCGGGCACACCGCCCGCGGCTGTGGTGCGCTGGGGGACGTAGCCCACGCGATGCCAGTCGCGGAAGCGGCGCCGGGCCGTGCCGAACAGCTCGATCTCGCCGGCGCTGACCGGGACCTGGCCGATGATGCTGCGCACCGCCGTCGACTTGCCGGAGCCGTTGGCGCCGAGCAGCGCGACGACCTCACCGCGGCTCACGGTGAGGTCGATGCCGCGCAGGACGGGACGCGAGCCCAGCTCGGCGCGGATGCCGCGCAGGGATATGACGGGCTTGACGGGCTCGCTCATGCCGTCCTCCGTAGGGTGTCGCTCACTTGGCTCCCAGGGCCGTCTTCAGGGCCGCGAGGTTGGCCTGCATGACCTCGAAGTAGTCGTCGCCCTCGGACTTGTCGGTGATGCCCTCGAGCGGGTCGAGGACGTCCGTCTTCAGGCCCGCGTCGTCGGCGAGGGTCCTGGCGGTCTTGTCGGACACCAGTGTCTCGTAGAACACGGTGGTGACGCCGTCGGCCTCGGCCTCCTGCCGGAGCTCCTTGATCCGGGCCGGGCTGGGCTCGCTCTCGGGGTTGAGGGCGATGGCCTCCTGGGTCAGGCCGTAGCGCTCGGCGAGGTAGGTGAAGGCGGCGTGGTTGGTGAAGAAGACCTTGCTCCTGGTGTTCTTCAGGCCGTCCGCGAACTCGGTGTCGAGGGCGTCGAGCTTCTTGACCAGGGCCTCGGTGTTCTTCTTGTAGTCGGCCGCGTGGTCCGGGTCCGCCTTCTCGAAGGCGGCGCCGACCCCCTTGGCGACCTCGGCGTACTTCACCGGGTCCAGCCAGACGTGCGGGTCGCGGGCGTGCTCCTCCTCCTCGGAGTGCTCCTCCTCGCCCTCGTGCGCGTGGCCCTCCTCCAGGTTGCCGTGGTCCTCCAGCTTCGTGAGCGTGGCGGCGTCGATCCTGGTCCCGACGCCGGACTGGCCGATCGCCTCGTCGACGGCGGGCTGGAGACCCTTGAGGTAGAGGGCGGCGTCGGCGTTCTCGATCTGCGCCCGCTGCTGCGTGCTGATCTCCAGGTCGTGCGGCTCCTGGCCCGGGTCGGTCAGACTGGAGACCTTCACATGGTCGCCGCCGATCTGCTCGGCGAGGAAGGCCATCGGGTAGAACGACGCGACCACGTCGAACTTCTCCGTGTTGCCGGCCGCCGCGCTGTCGGACGAGCAGGCGGACAGGGTGCCGAGACCGAGGACGGTCGCGGCCGCGATGGCAACCCCGGATATGTGGTGTCGTCGTACGTTCATGACACTCATTTTCAGCAATTATGGAAACCATTGTCAACAAAGTGAGCGACCGCCCACGGAGCGCTACGGAGAGCGCTACCGATTTGGTTGAGGGGGAGGCCCCGCCGGTACCCTGAAGCATTCGCTGTGAAGCGCCTCGCTTCGTCGCCCGTCGTCGTAATGAAGAGAGCACCGTGGCCGCCGACAAGATCGACACCATCGTCAGCCTGAGCAAGCGCCGTGGCTTCGTATTCCCGTGCAGTGAGATCTACGGCGGCCAGCGCGCCGCCTGGGACTACGGACCGCTGGGTGTCGAGCTCAAGGAGAACCTGAAGCGTCAGTGGTGGCGTTACATGGTGACGTCGCGCGAGGACGTGGTCGGTATCGACTCGTCCGTCATCCTGGCCCCCGAGGTCTGGGTGGCCTCCGGTCACGTCGCCACCTTCACGGACCCGCTCACCGAGTGCACCTCCTGCCACAAGCGGTTCCGCGCGGACCACCTGGAGGAGGCGTACGAGGCGAAGAAGGGCCACCTCCCCGAGAACGGCCTGGCCGACATCAACTGCCCGAACTGCGGCAACAAGGGCCAGTTCACCGAGCCCAAGCAGTTCTCGGGTCTGCTGTCCACCCACCTCGGCCCGACGCAGGACTCCGGCTCGGTCGCGTACCTGCGCCCCGAGACCGCCCAGGGCATCTTCACCAACTTCGCCCAGGTGCAGGTCGCCTCGCGCAAGAAGCCCCCGTTCGGCATCGCGCAGATGGGCAAGTCCTTCCGCAACGAGATCACGCCCGGCAACTTCATCTTCCGCACCCGTGAGTTCGAGCAGATGGAGATGGAGTTCTTCGTCAAGCCGGGCGAGGACGAGAAGTGGCAGGAGTACTGGATGGAGCAGCGCTGGAACTGGTACACCGGCCTGGGCCTGCGCGAGGAGAACATGCGGTGGTACGAGCACCCGAAGGAGAAGCTCTCCCACTACTCCAAGCGCACCGCTGACATCGAGTACCGCTTCCAGTTCGGCGGCAACGAGTGGGGCGAGCTGGAGGGCGTCGCCAACCGCACCGACTACGACCTCGGCGCGCACTCCAAGTCCTCCGGCCAGGACCTCTCCTACTTCGACCAGGAGGCCGGCGAGCGCTGGACGCCGTACGTCATCGAGCCGGCGGCCGGTGTCGGACGCGCGATGCTGGCGTTCCTGCTGGACGCGTACGTCGAGGACGAGGCGCCGAACGCCAAGGGCAAGATGGAGAAGCGGACGGTGCTGCGGCTCGACCACCGGCTGGCGCCGGTGAAGGTCGCGGTGCTCCCGCTGTCCCGCAACGCCGAGCTGTCCCCGAAGGCCAAGGGCCTCGCCCAGACGCTGCGCCAGAACTGGAACATCGAGTTCGACGACGCGGGTGCGATCGGGCGCCGCTACCGCCGCCAGGACGAGATCGGCACGCCGTTCTGCGTCACGGTCGACTTCGACACCCTCGACGACAACGCCGTGACCGTTCGTGAGCGGGACTCCATGAAGCAGGAGCGCGTGTCGCTGGACCAGATCGAGAGCTACCTGGCCGCTCGGCTGATCGGCGCCTAGCTTCTCCTGGGGGCGGCGGCCCGGCTGCCTCCGGTGGCCGGGCGAGCGTCGTCCGCGGCTCGTCGCGCGGTTCCCCGCGCCCCTGCGGGGGTGCGGGGAATTTGTGTTCTCGCAGCTTCGGGCAGGCGGGAAGGCGGTCGAGGGGAGCGGCGGCCGGCAGTGGTCCTCCAGCGGGCCCCGCGATTGGCCCTGTTGCGCGGACCACGGCGGCAGCAGGGTGGCCCCATGAGCCTCGCCTTCCTCCTCACCACCCTCGTCGTGGTCGCCACTCCCGGCACCGGTGTCGTCTACACCCTGGCCGCCGGACTGGCCCGCGGGCCCCGCGCGAGTGTGCTCGCGGCGTTCGCCTGCACCCTGGGCATCGTGCCGCACATGCTGGCCACCGTCACGGGCGTGGCCGCGCTGCTGCACACGAGCACGACCGCCTTCCAGGTCCTGAAGTACGCCGGTGTCGCCTACCTCCTGTACATGGCGTGGGCGACGCTCAGGGACCGCGAGGCGATCACCGTGGCCGCCGGGCCGGACACGCCCGTCCCCGCCCGCCGGGTCATCGTGCGGGGCGTGCTGATCAATCTCCTCAACCCGAAGCTGACGATCTTCTTCTTCGCCTTCCTGCCCCAGTTCGTGAACCCCGGCGAGGCGAACGCCCTGCCGCTGATGCTGCTGCTCGGCGCGGTCTTCATGCTGGCGACGTTCGTCGTCTTCGCCGTGTACGGCGTCCTCGCGGCGTCGGTCCGCAGCCATGTCGTCTCCCGGCCGAGGGTGATGACGTGGCTGCGCCGGAGCTTCGCGGGGTCGTTCCTGGCGCTGGGCGCGAAGCTGGCCCTCACCTCGCGGTGAGCCTCAACGGCCCTGCGGCGAGCGGACGTCGTCGCCGAACGTCCGCGTCAGCGGTCCGGCTTCGTCCCGGCCGGATCCACCGTCGCCTGGTGGGCCTGCGCCAGATGCTCCTGCGCCTTCAGCCACGGCAGGAACTGCGCGCCCTTGCGCCACCCGCAGGTGTCACATCTGATCGTGCGCTGCGCGCCCTTGCGTGCCACCCGTACGACGTGCTCCCGTCCGTGCTGGTCCCAGCGGCTCACCTTGCTCGTGTTGATCTCCAGCATGACGCCTCCAGCGTCCGAGGACATCGAGTCGGTGCGCACGACCCGAACGGCCCCGCGCAGCAAGGAGTGTGCAGCAAGACCGAGATCGACGGGGAGATCTCCCTGTGGCGTTGACCAAGTCGTGCCCCCACCCTCACACGCCGGTCCGTCGCGAAGGGCCGGCCCCGGTGGCGAGGGCTCAGGCGCCGACCCGGGACGTGTCGCGTGGGCGGCCCGACTCCAGCCGCTCAGCCGTCCGTTCGGCGCTCGCACGTGCCCGGGCCCCGCTCGTCGCCAGTCCCACGACCAGCACCACAAGACCGCACCCGGCCACGATCCACCACGCCGGCCGGGCCGCGTCGACGAACGCGGAACGGTACGACGCCGCCCCCACCCCGGAGGCCAGCACCGCCCCCACGACCGCCACCCCCAAGGTCTGCCCCAGCTGACGGCTCGTGGAGGCGACGGCCGCCGCGACACCCGCCTGCGCCCGGGGCATCCCGGACACCGCCGTGTTGGTGATCGGCGCGTTGACGAACCCGAAGCCGAGCCCGAACAGGACGTAGCCGAGCACGAGCGTGCCGTTCGCCGTCTCCGCCTCGAACGCGGCGAACAGCACCCCGCACGCCGTCATCGACACCCCGGCCACCAGCAACGGAAGCCGCGGCCCCCGGTTGCCGACCACCCGTCCCGCCACCGGCGCGCACACGAAGCACAGCGCGGCCATCGGCAGCATCCACACACCCGCGTGCAGCGCGTCCAGCCCGCGCACGTTCTGCAGATACAGCGTCGACAGGAACAGGAAACCGCCGAGCGCCGCGAACGCGCTGACCGCGATCACCGTGGCCCCGCTGAACGGCGCCGAGCGGAAGAACCGCAGATCGATGAGGGGCTCCACGCGCCGGGGTTCGTACACCAGGAGGGCGATCAGCGCGGCCAGGGCGATGCCACCGAACACGAGAAGCTCGGCGGCCGGCGCGCTCGGCGCCTCGATGATCGCGTACGTCAGCGAGCCGAACAGGGCGATGACCAGCACCTGTCCGACCGGGTCGGCGCGGCGCGGGCGCGCGGCGCGGGACTCGGGGACGAAGCGGAAGGTCAGCCAGAGCGCCGCGAGCCCCACCGGCAGGTTGACCCAGAAGATCGACCGCCAGCCGACCGTCTCCACCAGCAGCCCCCCGACGAGCGGGCCCGCGGCCATGGAGATGCCGACCACCGCGCCCCACACCCCGATCGCCCGAGCCCGTTCCCGCGGGTCCGTGAAGGTGTTGGTGATGATCGACATCGCGACCGGGTTGAGCATCGAGCCACCCACCGCCTGCACCGTCCGGAAGGCGATCAGCGCGTCCAGGTTCGGGGCGAGGGAGCACAGCGTCGAGCCGATCGTGAAGACGACCAGGCCCGCCATGAAGACCCGCTTGCGGCCGATGCGGTCTGCCGTGGAGCCGGCCAGCATCAGCAGCGAGGCGAGCACGAGGGTGTAGGCGTCGATCGTCCACTGCAGGCCCGAGGTGCTCGCGCCCAGGTCGCGCTGGAGGGCGGGCAGGGCGACGTTGAGGACGGTGTTGTCGAGGCTCACGATCAGCAGACTCATGCAGCAGATCGCGAGGACCAGCAGGCGTCGGCGGTGGGTGAGCTCGGGCATGCGATCCAGCGTACGCCCGCTTCGATAGTGCGCCTAACTAATGACTGGCGCATCCTTCGCCGTACGCGACAATGGGGGAATGCCCACGACCGCCTCACCCCTCCGGATCGGCCCGCACACCGTCCAGCCGCCCGTCGTCCTGGCCCCCATGGCCGGGATCACCAACGCGCCCTTCCGCACCCTGTGCCGGGAGTTCAGTGGCGGCAAGGGGCTGTTCGTCAGCGAGATGATCACCACCAGGGCGCTGGTCGAGCGCAACGAGAAGACCATGCAGCTGATCCACTTCGACGCGACCGAGAAGCCGCGCTCGATCCAGCTGTACGGCGTCGACCCGGCCACCGTCGGCAAGGCCGTCCGCATGATCGCGGAGGAGGGGCTGGCCGATCACATCGACCTGAACTTCGGCTGCCCGGTGCCGAAGGTGACCAGGAAGGGCGGCGGCTCCGCGCTGCCGTTCAAGCGGAACCTGCTGCGGGCGATCCTTCGGGAGGCGGTCAGCGGAGCCGGCGACCTGCCCGTCACGATGAAGATGCGCAAGGGCATCGACGACGACCACATCACCTACCTCGACGCCGGGCGGATCGCCGTCGAGGAGGGCGTGACCGCCATCGCCCTGCACGGCCGCACCGCCGCCCAGCACTACGGCGGCACCGCCGACTGGGACGCCATCGCGCGGCTCAAGGAGCACGTGCCGGAGATCCCCGTACTCGGCAACGGCGACATCTGGTCGGCCGAGGACGCGGTGCGGATGGTGCGCGAGACCGGGTGCGACGGAGTCGTGGTCGGGCGGGGATGCCTGGGGCGGCCGTGGCTGTTCTCGGACCTGGTGGCCGCCTTCGAGGGCCGTCCCGAGGACATCGCCCGTCCGGCGCTGCGCGAGGTCGCCGACGTCATGGTCCGGCACGCCACGCTGCTCGGTGAGTGGATCGGCGACGAGACGCGCGGTGTCATCGACTTCCGCAAGCACGTCGCCTGGTACCTCAAGGGCTTCGCGGTCGGCAGCGAGATGCGCAAGCGCCTCGCCATCACGTCGTCCCTGGCGGAACTGCGCTCAGGACTCGACGAGCTGGACCTCGACCAGCCCTGGCCGGCCGGCGCCGACGGGCCCCGTGGCCGTACGTCGGGCAACAACCGGGTGGTGCTGCCGGACGGCTGGCTGAAGGACCCGTACGACTGCGCGGGCGTGAGCGAGGACGCGGAGCTGGACACCTCCGGCGGCTGACCGCCCGGCCCAGGTCACCCCTTCTTCGGGTGCGGTGTCGAACCGTACGCCGTCAGGAAGCGGTCCCGGAACGAACTCATCTTCCACACCGGGGCCTCGCGGCCGGGCCGGAGACCGTCGGTCCAGTTCCAGTCGGCGATCTTCTCCAGGACCTCCGGGTCCTTGGCGACGATCGACACCGGCACGTCACGGCTTGCGTTGCCGCCGCTGACCCGGGAGATGGGCTGGTGGTCGCCGAGGAAGACCAGGACCGTGTCGTCGGTGCCGTACCGCTCCAGCCACTGGGTGAGGCTGGTGACGGAGTACGCGATCGACCTGCCGTACTCCTGCTTGGAGCGGGCGGAGTCGGAGATGATCTCCGACGGCCGGGTGCCGGCCCGCTGGACGGGCCCGAAGAGCGAGCCGTCGCCCAGCTCGTCCCAGTCGACCATCTTCGGGATCGGCGCCCACGGCTGGTGGCTGGAGGTCAGGATGATCTCCGCCATCAGGGGCCTGTCCCGCTTCCTGCCGTGGACCAGACGCTGGAAGGCTTCGAGAGCGTACTGGTCGGGCATCGTCGACCAGCTGAACTTCGGCCCCCGGTAGCCGAGCTGGAAGGCGTTGTAGACCTTGTCGAGGCCGTAGAACTCCTGTTCAGGCCAGGCCTTCTGGACACCCGGCATGACGCCGACCGTGTCCCAGTCACCGGTCTTGCGGAACGCCTTCGTGAGGCTGAGGTGGTCGCCGGCCATCACGGTGCGGTAGCGCTGCTGGTTGTCGATCCACAGGCCGGACAGGGTGGTGGAGTGGCCCAGCCAGCTGCTCCCGCCGAACGTCGCCGAGGTCAGCCAGCCGCTCCTGGCCCGGAAACCGGCCTTCGCGAGGGCCTCGGCGCTCGTGTCGAGCGCGCCGGTCACGCCGGGGGCGATGTCGGGGTCCTCCAGGGCGCTGCGGCCGTAGCTCTCGACGAAGGTGAACAGGACGTCCTTGCCGCGCAGGTCCGGCACCAGTTGGCCGGGCGGCGTGTCGCCGAACGTGTCGGCCCTCGCGTCCCTCGCGAACGCCGCTTCGTCGCGCAGGGTGTCCACGGCCCGGCGCGCGTGCACCTTGACGACTCCGGCGGTGTGGTCGGCGGCGATCGGCACGCCGGCGACCTGGAGCCCGAACGCCGTGCAGGTGATCCAGACGGTGCCGGCGATCAGCGCGCCCTTCGACGCGTTCGCCCGGTGACGGGCGAGGACGTCGGCGACGCGGACGACGGACAGGGCGACGGCGGCCATCAGCAGGACGACGAGCAGGACGACGCCGATCGTGAGGAGGGTCGTGGTCGTGCCGCCGAGGGAGTCCTTCAGGTACGACTGCGCGTCGTCGAGCAGTTCCCAGTCCAGGACGATGTTGAAGTGCCGGCCCAGGTACTCGTTGTAGCCCATGTCGAGGACGTTCAGGGCGGTCAGGGCACCCAGGGCGGTACCGGAGGCGGCCGCGACGACCAGGCGGGGCCGCCGGGGGAGGGCCAGGAGCACGGCGGCTCCGATGACGGCCTCCGCGGGGAGGCGTACGAACTCGCGGAGTCTGAGGTTGCCGAGCGTGTTCGGCATCTGCAGGCAGACGTAGACGAGGGCGGCGGCGAGGGCGGTGACGGTCCAGCGGAGGTAGGGGGTGGGGGATGGGTTCCGGGCGTGGGCCTCGGCTTCGCCTTCGGCCGGGTCGTCCCGGGCGTCCTCGCCGTCGGCGGCCCCGGGTGCGTCGTCGGGGGGCGGGAGGTCGCCGGTCGGGTGGGGTGGGTTCTCGGGGTGTGTCGGTGACGGGGTGGACTCGTCGCCGGGTGCCGTTGCGGGCAAGTCGTCGTTCTGGTCCGGTGGTTGACGGCGGCGCGTGAAGACGGGCACCCGAAGGTCCTTCCGTGCGAGGCCCCTGGCGGAGTGGTGGGGGCGGGCCTCGCCGGGGTGGTCGGGGGCCCGCCGTCCTTCCGTACGGGCGGGCCCCGGCCGGTGTTCAGCCGCCGTGCCCCAGCGCTCGGCAAACGCTGGGCGAACGCCTGGCCAACAGGTGCGGCGGTGTTCCTCCTACGCGCCGCCCACCGCCGTCAGCAGCGCCAGCGGGGCCGCTGCCGACCGGGATTCGCGTACGCACGCGTGCGGGTACGGCACCGGTTCCGCATGCGTGTCACGGCCGTAGCCCGCCAGGACCTCCGGCAGCCGGTGGCCGGTCACCGTCGCCGCCTCGACCAGGGCGTGGGCGACCGTGCGGGCCTCGTCGTGCAGGCCGTACCGGGCCAGTCCCAGCGTGATCAGCGCGTTGTCGTGCGGCCAGACCGAACCCCGGTGGTAGGAGAGCGGGTGGTACGCCGGCTGACCGGACGCCAGGGTGCGCACACCCCAGCCCGAGAAGAAGTCGGGTTCGAGCAGACGGCGGCCCACCAGCTCGCCGTACTCCTTGTCCAGCAGCCCGGACCAGAGCAGATGCCCCGCGTCCGAGGCCAGCGCGTCCACCTGCCGGCCCGCACCGTCCAGCGCCAGCGCGGGGAAGGAGTGCGCCTCCATCCAGAAGTCCCGCTGGAACCGGTCACGCAGGTCGGCGGCCGCCTGCTCCAGGAGGGCCGCGTAGGTCTGGTCCTGCCACACCGTGCGGGACAGCCACGCCGTGCGGCGCAGGGCGTCGTACGCGTACCCCTGGGCGCCCGCCGCCATCACCGGTCCGCCGGGGCGCGTGCCGTCGGCCGAGCAGATGGCGCCGGGGGAGTCCTTCCAGTTCTGGTTGGCCAGACCGCCCTGGTCGGCGCGGTACACCAGGTAGCCGCGGGAGGTCAGACCCCCGTGGTCCAGCATCCAGCCGATCGCCGCGCGGGCGTGCGGTTCCAGACGGCGGGCCAGGGACGTGTCGCCCGTCTGCTCCACGTACGCGCCCAGCAGGATCAGGAAGAGGGGCGTGGCGTCCACCGAGCCGTAGTAACGGCCGTACGGCACCTGCCCGAAGTGGGCCAGTTCGCCGTGCCGTACCTCGTGCACGATCTTGCCGGGCTGGCGGACGGCGTCCGTGCCGGCCTCGGTCGCCTGCGTCGCGGCGAGCGCCGGGAGCGTGGCGGCGGCCAGCCGCGGGCGGTAGGGCAGCGCGAACAGCGACGTCAGCAGGGCGTCACGGCCCAGCAGGGTCAGGAACCAGGGGGCGCCGCCGGCCGGGACGCGCAGTTCCTCGCCGTCCGGGCCGGTCGCGCGGACCTGGAGGGAGGCGAGGTCGGCGAGGCCCCGGGCACACGCCGCCGCCAGCTCCGGCCAGCCGGTCGGGAAGGCGACGCCCTCCACGAAGTCGCCCTCCATGCGGATCAGTTGCTGGTTCAGCGCGGCCGGGGACCGGGGCACGCGCAACGGGCGTGTGTCGCCGTGCGGGCGGGCCATCACCCGCAGGGTGAGTTCCGACGTGCCGTGCGGTTCCAGGTGCAGGGTCCACACCAGGCGGCGGGCTCCGGTGCCCGTCTCCTCGACGCCGTCGGGGACGGGATCGGCCGTCACGGACGTGAGCGAGTGCCACTCGCCGCGCCGGTAGCCGAACTCCACTCCGTGGTCCAGGACTTGGCGGGAGCGGACGGCGCCGGACTTGGCGTAGGTGCGGTGGTCCGAGCGCAGCTCGAACTGGTCGGTGAAGTCGGCGTCCGCGGTGACCGCGAGACGGACCGTCGTCGGCACCGGGCGGTTGCTGGTCACCCGCAGGGACTCGATGAACGATCCGTCCCCCACGGCCTGTTCACGGAAGAGCGTGTAGGCGGGCGGTTCGTTGCGGCCGCCGCGCGGGACCAGGACACAGCGGGCGGTGTCCCCGTCGGCGACGGGGGAGAGGGTTTCGGGCACAGCTCCGTCCACCGTGAGCTGCCAGCGGCTCAGGTGCCGGGCGTCGCGTACGAACAGCCCGTCCAGGGAGCCGGAGCCCCGTACGCCGCTGATGTCCCCGCCGTCGCCCACGGCGGCGAAGGTCCCTCCGAACACGAGCAGATGATGCCGGTCCGTCATCCCCGGTTACCTCCCTTGAACTCCTTGACCGCGAGATCCTCGACAGCGCATTCCGGGACATCGCTCGTGTCCCGCGCCGGCTCGTCGTGCAGCAGGTCCAGCGCGAGCGCGGCGGTCCAGCCGAAGCCGGTGGCACCGCAGGCCTCGCCGGTGTACGGGTCGACGTACTCGGCGAAGCCGGACGCGTCGGCGAGCCCCACCATCGCCCGGCGCAGGGCGTCGGCCCGCTCTCGCTCGCCGTGCGTGCGCAGCCCGCGCTCCAGCAGCCAGTT
Source organism: Streptomyces sp. NPDC007808 (assembly GCF_042868655.1). Taxonomy (NCBI): domain Bacteria; kingdom Bacillati; phylum Actinomycetota; class Actinomycetes; order Kitasatosporales; family Streptomycetaceae; genus Streptomyces; species Streptomyces sp. NPDC007808. The sequence goes on along the minus strand of NZ_JBIAEQ010000002.1, from coordinate 597,937 downwards.
CGTGTTGAACCAGGCCGGGCCCCGCCAGTAACGGTGCGGGTCGAAGGCCTCGCCCAGGAGGTCGTACGACGGCGCGAGCCGGGTGGTGCCGCCGAGACCGAAGTGGGGGCCGTGCGCCGTGCGCACCAGGGCGGCGGTGATGTCACGCGGGAGGGTGGGGAGCAGGAGCGGGACGAGTCCCGCGACACCCCGCTCGGGGACCAGCTCTCCGGCCGGTCCGTCGCCTCGCAGGTCGCGGCAGAGGAACATGCCCTCCGCCGGCTCCCACAGCCGCTCGATCAGAGCCGCCGTCAGCCGCTCGGCGCGGGCGTGCCGGGCCGTGCCCGTGGCGCCCAACTCCCGCGCGATCCGGGCCAGCGCGTGCTCGGAGGCGATGAGCAGGGCGTTGAACGCCGGGTCCTCGACGGCGAAGTCGCCGGTGCCGTCGGCGTAGCCGCCGTCCCGGTAGTCGGCCGCCAGCCGCACGTACCGCCCGTAGTCCAGATCCGTGGGCCGGTCCTCGGCGGCGCCGTGGTCGAGGTCGGCGCGGCGGAAGGAGCGGGCCGGGGCGGGCGTGACCCGGCTCAGCGGCGCGTCCCAGCAGGGGCTGTTGTCCATCCCCTGCTCCCACGGGTGCACGACGGACGCGAGGCCGCCGCCGCCCAGGTCCCGGCGGTGCAGCAGATAGCGGTGCCAGGCGGCCAGGCGGGGATACACCCGGGTGAGGAAGCCGCGCGCCCGGGACAGCACCGGGTCGGCGCGGTGGACCAGCCAGGCGGACAGCGCGTGCACCGGTGGCTGCACGATGCCGGAGGTCTGTACGGTGCGCGGGGCGCCCGCGGTCCGTCCCGCGGTGGAGGAGCGCCAGAAGTCGGGGCTCGGGAAGTAGGCGTCCAGCGGTACGGAGGGGTTGAAGACGATGTGCGGGATCCGTCCGTCACCCCACTGGGCGTCCAGCAGCGTCTCCAGTTCCGCCTGCGCCCGTAACGGCGAGAGGTGCCGGAGACCGATCGCGATGAACGCCGAGTCCCACGACCACTGGTGCGGGTACAGCCCGCGCGAGGGCACCGTCGAGGTGCCGGTCCAGTTGGCCTCCAGCACGCGGGCGGCCCTGACGTGCGGCGAATCCGCGGTGGGCGGCGGATCGTATGCGATGTCACGCTCCGCCGGAGGCACGGTGAGTTGGGCGCTGCGATCCACTCGGGGCTCCCCGAAAGACATCCGGCCGACCAGTTCGGTCATGGCTACCGTAGGGTTACGTCTATTTAACACGCAAAACCCAATATGTAATGCAGGGTTGAGGAACACAAGGGGGTGTGCATGAGCGCACGGGGTCCGGCGAGCGCCGGGGAACTGCTCCAACTGGTGCGGAGCGGACGGGCCGTCACGCGCGGCGCGCTCCAGCACGCGACCGGCCTGTCCCGCGCCACCGTCGGTCAGCGCCTGGACCGCCTCTTCCGCGCGGGGTGGCTGCGCGAGGGTGCCGTCGGTCCCGTGGGCTCCCCGCTGGGCGGCCGGCCCTCCATCACCCTGGAGTTCGACGACGCCCACGCCGTGGTCCTGGCCGCCGACCTGGAGACCCGTCACGCGCGCGCCGCCGTCCTGTCGTTGACCGGTGAGATCCTCGCCGAGCACACCGGCACGCTGGTCGTCGAGGACGGCCCGGGCATCGTGCTGGACGAGCTGGGGCGCTGGTTCGCCGAGTTGCTGGAGAAGGCAGGCCGTCGCGCGGCCGAGGTCTGCGGCATCGGTCTCGCGGTCCCGGGTCCGGTGGACACCGTGACCGGCCGGGTGGTCCAGCCGCCGATCATGCCGGGCTGGGACGGCTACGACACGACAGGCCGCCTCGCCCGGTCCTTCGCCGAGGCCACCGGTGCCGCACCGGTCCCGGTCCTGGTGGACAACGACGCCAACCTCATGGCGTACGGCGAACAGCGCACCGGTTTCCCCGACTGCTCGGCGTTCGTCCTCGTCAAGGTCTCCACCGGCATCGGTGCCGGGGTGGTGGTGGACGGCTCGATCTACCGGGGCATCGACGGCGGCGCCGGCGACATCGGCCACATCAGGGTGCCGGCGGGCGCGGACGCGCTGTGCCGGTGCGGTTCGTACGGCTGCCTGGCCGCCGTCGCCAGCGGGGGTGCCGTGGCCCGCAGGCTGGCCGGGGGCGGGGTGCCGGCCGCCTCGGGCTCGGATGTGCGGGACCTGCTGGCGGCCGGGGACCCGGGCGCGGCGGCACTGGCACGGGAGGCCGGGCGACAGGTCGGGGACGTGCTGGCCACCGTCGTGACGCTGCTCAACCCCGGTGTGCTGATGATCGCCGGGGACCTCGCCGGGACGCCCTTCCTCACCGGCGTACGGGAACTGCTGTACCAGCGGGCGCTGCCACGCTCCACGGCCCACTTGGACGTCGTGACCTCGCGGCTGGGGGACCGGGCCGGGCTGGTGGGGGCCGGGGCGCTGGTCGTCGAGCATCTGTACGCGCCGCAGCGGGTGGAGGAGCGGCTGGCCGCGTTGGGGGTGTGACGGGGGGAGCGGGTGTGACGGGCGGGTCTGTGGCGGGCTGGTCTGTGGCGGGGGGAGCGGGTGTGTGACGGGCGGGTCTGTGACGGGTGGAGCGGGTGCGTGACGGGCGGGTCTGTGGCGGGGGAGCGGGTGTGTGACCGGCCAGGTCTGTGACGCGGGGAGCCGGTGTGTGACCGGCGGGTCTGTGACGAGCGGGTTTCGGTTCGGAGGCGTGTCCGGAGCGCGTCCGCATGGTGAAATCCGACGGCTTGTGGGAGCGTGATTCTCGCCACCCTTGATAAGGGTTGCGCTCAGATGAGCGGATCTTGAGCGGCTGCACTTCTCCAAGGGGTGGCACTCCGTGCCACCCCTTGATCGTTCATCGATCGAACTCAGACGTGCGATAGTCCCGCTCATCTGAGCGCGGTTGCTTACTTGTGAGGGCTTTCGCGTTCAAGAAGTGAAAACATCCGTCCGTCTCGGCTTGCCAAGCCTTGACTTTCGATCCCCTGGCGGACGGGTGGTTACGGGCGTATGACGCGTGAGTAGACGTACCCAGGCGCCTTCGATCTGGGTATGTTCCTCGCCGTCAGGGCAGCCACCGCGTCCTCGAGGGAGTCGAGACCGTGTCGGAAAACAAAGAACCCCACGTAGCGAAGTTCGTTTACGACTTCACCGAGGGAAACAAGGACCTCAAGGACCTCCTGGGTGGCAAGGGCGCCAACCTCGCCGAGATGACCAACCTGGGGCTCCCCGTTCCTCCCGGCTTCACGATCACGACGGAAGCCTGCAAGGTCTACCTCGACAGTGGCGAGGAGCCGGCGGCACTGCGTGACGAGGTGAGTGCGCACCTCGACGCCCTTGAGACGAAGATGGGCAAGAAGCTCGGCCAGGCCGACAACCCTCTGCTGGTCTCGGTCCGCTCCGGCGCGAAGTTCTCGATGCCCGGAATGATGGACACGGTCCTCAACATCGGGCTCTCCGACAAGTCCGTGAAGGGCCTCGCCGAGCAGGCGGGCGACGAGCGGTTCGCCTGGGACTCCTACCGGCGCCTCATCCAGATGTTCGGCAAGACCGTCCTCGGCGTCGACGGCGACCTCTTCGAGGAGGCCCTCGACAAGGCCAAGGAGGCCAAGAAGGTCACGGTCGACACCGACCTGGAGGCCGCCGACCTCAAGAAGCTGGTCACCGCCTTCAAGAAGATCGTCAAGAAGGAGGCCGGCCGGGACTTCCCGCAGGACCCGCGCGAGCAGATGGACCTCGCCATCAAGGCGGTCTTCGACTCGTGGAACGGCGACCGCGCCAAGCTGTACCGCCGCCAGGAGCGCATCCCGCACGACCTCGGCACGGCCGTCAACGTCTGCTCCATGGTCTTCGGCAACCTGGGCCCCGACTCCGGTACCGGCGTCGCCTTCACCCGTGACCCCGCCTCCGGCCACCAGGGCGTCTACGGCGACTACCTCCAGAACGCCCAGGGCGAGGACGTCGTGGCGGGCATCCGCAACACCGTCCCGCTCGCGGAGCTGGAGACGATCGACAAGAAGTCGTACGACCAGCTGATGCAGATCATGGAGACGCTGGAGAACCACTACAAGGACCTCTGCGACATCGAGTTCACCATCGAGCGCGGTCAGCTGTGGATGCTCCAGACCCGTGTCGGCAAGCGCACGGCGGGCGCGGCCTTCCGCATCGCCACGCAGCTCGTCGACCAGGGCCTCATCGACGAGGCCGAGGCGCTCCAGCGCGTCAACGGCGCCCAGCTCGCGCAGCTGATGTTCCCGCGCTTCGACGAGAGCGCGAAGGTCGCGCAGGTCGGCCGGGGCATCGCGGCGTCGCCCGGTGCGGCGGTCGGCAAGGCGGTCTTCGACTCGTACACCGCCGTGAAGTGGTCGCGCTCCGGTGAGAAGGTCATCCTGGTCCGCCGGGAGACCAACCCCGACGACCTCGACGGCATGATCGCCGCCGAGGGCATCCTGACCAGCCGGGGCGGCAAGACCTCCCACGCGGCCGTCGTCGCGCGCGGCATGGGCAAGACCTGTGTCTGCGGCGCCGAGGAGCTGGAGGTCGACACCAAGCGGCGCCGCATGACGGTCCCCGGCGGGCACGTCGTCGAGGAGGGCGACGTCATCTCCATCGACGGCTCCAGCGGCAAGGTCTACCTGGGCGAGGTCCCGGTGGTCCCGTCCCCGGTCGTGGAGTACTTCGAGGGCCGGATGCACGCGGGCGCCAACGACGCCGACGAACTGGTCGAGGCCGTGCACCGGATCATGGCCTTCGCCGACCGCAAGCGCCGGCTGCGCGTGCGGGCCAACGCGGACAACGCCGAGGACGCGCTGCGCGCCCGTCGCTTCGGCGCCCAGGGAATCGGTCTGTGCCGCACCGAGCACATGTTCCTCGGCGACCGCCGTGAGCTGGTCGAGCGCCTCATCCTGGCCGACACGCAGGAGGAGCGCGAGGAGAGCCTGAAGGCGCTGCTGCCCCTTCAGAAGAAGGACTTCGTCGAGCTGTTCTCCGCGATGGACGGCCTCCCGGTGACGATCCGCCTCCTCGACCCGCCGCTGCACGAGTTCCTGCCCGACATCACCGAGCTGTCGGTCCGTGTCGCCCTGGCCGAGTCCCGCCAGGAGTCCCACGAGAACGACCTGCGCCTGCTGCAGGCGGTCCACCGTCTGCACGAGCAGAACCCGATGCTGGGTCTGCGCGGTGTCCGGCTCGGCCTGGTCATCCCCGGCCTGTTCACCATGCAGGTCCGTGCCATCGCCGAGGCCGCGGCCGAGCGCAAGAACGCCAAGGGCGACCCGCGCGCCGAGATCATGATCCCGCTCGTCGGCACCGTCCAGGAGCTGGAGATCGTCCGCGAGGAGGCCGACCAGGTCATCGCGGAGGTCGAGGCGGCGACGGGCACGCAGCTCAAGCTGTCGATCGGCACGATGATCGAGCTGCCGCGGGCCGCGCTCACGGCCGGTCAGATCGCCGAGGCCGCGGAGTTCTTCTCCTTCGGCACGAACGACCTCACCCAGACCGTGTGGGGCTTCAGCCGGGACGACGTGGAGGCCTCGTTCTTCACCGCGTACCTGGAGAAGGGCATCTTCGGCGTCAGCCCCTTCGAGACGATCGACAAGGACGGCGTCGGCTCGCTGGTCGCCGCCGCCGCCAAGGCCGGCCGCGAGACCCGTCCCGACCTGAAGCTCGGCGTCTGCGGCGAGCACGGCGGAGACCCGGAGTCCGTCCACTTCTTCCACGAGGTCGGCCTCGACTACGTCTCCTGCTCGCCGTTCCGCATCCCGGTGGCCCGCCTGGAGGCCGGCCGCGCGGCGACCCAGTCGGAGGGCAGCGACCACCGCTGACCTCCCCCGACTCCGGAACCGTCGTCCGTCCCCGACCCTCAGTACCGATGGGCGGCGGTTCCGGTGCACGAAAGAGGGCGGCACCCTGTGCGGGGGTGCCGCCCTCTCCTGCTTCTGCTGTCTCCGCCGTCATGCCATCATGCATCGGCTCGGGCCCCGTCCCTGGAGCGTCGCTATTGATCACGACACGCCATTCACCGAGTGTGCAGGGGAGGCGTTGTAATCGATCGGCCCGAACCGCGGCGGCTGGTGCAGCAGTTGGGGGACTATGGAGTAGGAGACGGCCAGGCGTGTTGGCGTTTCCACATCCCCGGGGGTGCCATGGCCGATTCATCCGACGCGAAGCACAGTCCGACTCACCGTCCCATCACCCTCGATCTGCGGGGAGCGCAGGGCGTGATGGTGGGGACCGGGGCGGGTGGCCCTGCCGGAGCGGGATGCTTCCCGTGGAAAACGATCGTGTTCCTGATCAGCGTTGCCTTGATGGCTTTCGGCGTCGTAATGGGCAGCGACCCCGGTCCAGACAGTCAGAAAACCTACGTTGAAACGATCGGCCGCGCTCGCCAGCAACTCTTTGAGGGCCAACTCGTGTACACCGACGCTCGATCCTTGAATCTTGTGGCAGATGCGGAGCCGCGTGCATTCCGCGCCGAGGTCCTGGGCAGTTGGCGTCGAGTCAGGCCGGGTGAGGCGCAGGGGTCAGTGACTGCGGGCGCCCAGATCGGGGTGAGGCTGCGTTGCTCGGGTGCTGGAGTGCGGTGTACGCAACTGTCGTCCGAGCGTCAGAGCGTCCTGTCCAGGAAAGAGGGGGCAACCTGGGTGTGGGAGGTGAGCGCAGAGCGTCCCGGGAAAATCAGCATCGCTCTCACTGTGACTGCCTACTTCGGCCAAAGCAACACGGTTCTCGTCGAGAAGCCCCCCGTGGCACAGCGTGTGGACGTTGTGCCCCTCCCTGTCCTCAACGGGTGGTCCTGGGTGAAGGGCCTGTGGCAGTGGATGACCGCTGCGATCACCAGCCTGGGCGGGTTGGCTGTGTCTTTGAGTGCCATCGCCGCTGTGATCGTCATGGCGATGCGTCGGCAGCTCCCGGGGGTCGATGTCCCGACGCAGGGCGTCGGCTCGCGGGCACGCGTGCGTTCGGTACGAATGACACGCTCCAGTCGGGGTCGCCCACTTCCGCGATCCACTGTGCTCAGGAGCCTTCGGCCCAGTCGCCGGAGAGACGCTCAGCGTGCGCCGCACGAGTGAAGCCCGCTCTTCGAGCCCTCACCCGAGGCGCCGCCCGCGCCGATGCCGAGGAAGAAAGCGAGGGCGAGCGCCGGCAGCGCATAGCGCTTGCGCGCCCAGCCGGGGGCAGGTCGGAAGGGCGGCTGCGGCACGGGTGCCGTGGTGTATGGATGGGTCATGTCATCCCCCCACTGGTGGTGCGTGAGGGGATGACCGTAATGCGCAGCGCTCGAATGTGGAGGAGATGTGGCTGTTTCGTGACCACTAGGTGCGGAAGGGTCCCTTCACCTCGTAGGTGATGCCGCCCGAGGAGCTTCCCGTGGTGCCCCGCTGGCTGGAGAAGTACAGCCGCGTCCCGTCCGGGGAGAAGGCGGGGCCGGTGATCTCCGAGCCCGACTGGCCGTCGATCCGCAGGAACGGGGCGACGACGTCGTCCGGGGTGATGACGCAGATGTCCATGGTGCCGCCGTCCTCGGCGACGAAGAGGTCACCGGAGGAGGAGCCGGTGATGTTGTCGACGCCGGTGAGCGGGGCCGTTCCGGAGGTGACGAGGGAGTCGTCGTACGCCAACTCGTAGGTGCCGGCCGTGAGGTTCAGCTGCCAGACGCGGTTGTCGCCCTTGGTGGTGAACCAGACCTTGTCGTCGGCGTAGTGGCAGCCCTCACCGCCGTTGAAGGACTTCGACCCCGAGACCTGCGAGCGCGTGGCCGTGGGGGAGCCGTCCGGGTCGGGGACGTTCGCCCAGGTGAAGGAGCCCGAGGTGCCGCTTCCCGCGACCATGACCTGCAGGGTGCCGGAGGACAGGTCGCCCCAGGTCGTCGGGACGAAGCGGTAGAAGCGGCCGTTGGTCTCGTCCTCGGTCAGGTAGATCACCCGGCGCACCGGTCGGCGGCCGCCGCCTCGTGCTTGAAACGGCCCATCGCGTCCCGGCGGACCGCCGCGTTCGTGCCCCACGGGTCGGTCTCGTAGACGTAGCCGAGGGACACCTCCTCGCAGGACAGCCAGGTGTTCCACGGTGTCTTGCCGCCCGCGCAGTTCTGGCGGGTGGCGGAAAGGATGCGGTACGCGCCCGTGATCGTGCCCGTCGAGGAGAACTTCACCGCGCTCGCCCCGCCGCCCGGGTTGATCTCGGAGTTGGAGACGTAGATCCAGCCGGTGCCGTCGGTGTAACAGGCGCCGCCGTCGGGGGCGTTGTGCCAGGTGTACGACGTCCCGGCGACCGTCTGGCCGGAGCGGGCGATGACGCGGCTGGTGAAACCGCTCGGGAGCCTGATGCCGTTGGCGTCGGGGGAGCCCAGCGGCCCGTAGGGACCGGTGCCGGGCTGGGCGGGGGCCGCGTGGGCGGCGCCGCGCCACAGGGTTCCGCCGAACACGGCGGTCGAGCCGCCGAGGACGGCCGCACGCAGAAGGTCACGACGTTCCACTCTCACTCCAAGGGGTGCCGTACCGCCCCGCCGCCGGTCGACGGTGGGGTCGTGGGTGGGGGGTGGTGGATACGGGTGTGCATGGGGCGGCATGGAACCTGAAGGAGCATGGTGGACGGGCCATGGCCAGTGCGTGACCGGCGGACGGCGTACCCGAGAGCTGACCGTGCCCGCCGACGGGCATCGTCCGTGCCGGAGACCGGGCGCCGCCCGTGCCCGCCGACGGGCGCCGCCCGCCCGTATCCGGATCACGCGCGCAGCGCCGGCAGCCCTCGTTTGCGCTGAGCGGGCCTGTCCGCCGCCGGGCCGTGTGCCTCGCGTGGCGGCTCCGCCGACGGCAGGCGGATCACCACGTCGAGTCCGCCCGCGGCCGCGGCGTGCAGGCTCGCCTCGCCGCCGCTCGCGTGCGCCAGCCGCTGGACCAGCGACAGGCCGAGCCCCGTCCCGCCCTTGGGGGCGCCCGGCGCCCGCCAGAAGCGGTCGAAGGCGCGGCTGCGCTGCTCCGCCGTCATCCCGGGGCCCTCGTCGGTGATGTGCAGGTCGACCCAGGCCGGGCGGGCGTCCCGCAGGGCGCGGCGGGCCGGCACATGGAGCCGTAGCTCCATGGTCACGGTGCTGTCGGACGGGGAGGCGCGCAGGGCGTTGGACAGCAGGTTGTCCACGATCTGCTCGACGGCGCCCGGCACCGCCAGCACCGGGCCGACACTGCCGGCGAACAGCACGAGGGAGACGCCCTGCCGTTCGAAGAGCGGCTGCCAGGTGCGGTGCCGTTCCGCGCAGACCGCACCCACGTCGACGGGACCGGGTGTGGCGGCGCTCTCCTCCAGCCGGGCCATCGCCAGCAGGCCCTCCACCATCCGCGAGAGCCGGTCCGTCTCGGTCACGGCGGCGGCGAGGCTGCCCCGGCCGCGGGCGGCGACATTCGGCTCCAGGTTCTCCAGCCGCAGCCGCAGCGCCGCGAGCGGCGTCTTGAGCTGATGGGAGGCCTCGCCCGCGAACGCGTGCTGGGCGGCGAGGAGTTGGGCGAGCCGGGCCGCCGTACGGTTGAACGCGGCGGCCAGCCGGCGCACCTCGGGCGGCCCCTTGGTCATCGTCACCGGAGTGGCGCGGCCGCCCTCCGCCAACTCGTGCGTGGCGTACTCCAGTTCACGGATGGGCCGACCGGCCCAGCGGGCGATGGCGAACCCGACCGCGGTGACCGCCGTGAGGACCCCCAGTCCGCCGAGGACCAGCAGCAGCCAGACGTGACGGACGCGTTCGTGCACGGTCTGTGTCGGCACCGTCAGCCAGACGGCACCCTGCATCCGCGCATCGCGCTGGATCGGCGCGGCGACCGAGAGGTACTCGACGCCGCCGATGGTCGACGTACGGACGTCCACCGTGGGGGCGCCGCGGAGCGCGGCCGCGATGCCGGGACGGGAAGCGAGGTTGGAGGACATCACGGCGGCCCGCGGATGCGAGGTGGCGAGCAGGGCGCCCGAGGCGTCCACGATCACCACCTTCCCGCCGATGCGCTCGGCGCAGTGCATCACCCGGCGCGGCAGTTCCCGTTCGGCCCGGCCCGCGCTGAGGGAGAGCGAGGCGTACGCGGACACCGACTCCGCCTCGTCCTTCGCCGCGTTCACCACCCGCTCCCGCTCGCTGCGCGAGTAGACGAAGCCCAGCGGGATCTCCAGGCAGAGCAGCACGAGCGCGGCGAGGCTGAGGTAGCTGAGCAGCAGCCGGCGGGTCACGGCGACGGCACCCGCGGTCCGCTCGGCTCGGTCCGCACCGCCAGCCGGAAGCCGACCCCGCGCAGGGTCCGGATCCATGCCGGGTCGCCCAACTTCCGCCGCAGCGAGGCGACATGGACGTCCAGCGTCTTGGTCGGACCCTCGTAGTGCGGATCCCACACCCGGTCCAGGATCTGCTGCCGGGAGTAGACCGCGCCCGGGTCCTCGGCCAGCAGCGCCAGCAGCTCGAACTCCTTGGGCGTGAGTGTGACGGGCACCTCGCCGACCCAGACCTGGCGGGTGCGGCGGTCGACGACCAGAGGGCCGGGGGCGGGCCCGGCCGGCAGGGACGCGGTGTCGTCGTACGGGGAGGGGGACTCGGCCTCGTACGACGAGGGCGGCGGAGGTACCGCCGGGTCCGCCTCGGCCTGGGCGCGCCGGCGTTCCGCCACCGCCTCCGCGTGCAGCCGCTCCACCACCGCCTCCGCGCGTTCCCGGTACGCCACCGCCTCCGTGCGCAGCCGCTCCACCAGCGCGTCCGTGCGCCCGCGGTCCATCCCCGAGGGCAGGCCCCCGAGCCCGGGCTCCGCGTCCACCGGCTCGGCGTCCGCCGGTTCCGCCGCCGACTCCGCGCGCTGGGTCCGCCGGGTCACCGCCCGCACGCGGGCCACCAGCTCCCGGACGCTGAACGGTTTCGCCAGATAGTCGTCCGCCCCGAGCTCCAGCCCCAGGACCCGGTCGGCCTCCTCACCCCGCGCACTCAGGATGATGACCGGCACGTCCGAGACCTGTCGGATGCCGCGGCAGACGTCGATGCCGTCCATGTCCGGCAGCCCGAGGTCGAGCAGGACGACATCGCCGTACGGCCTTCTCAGCCCCTCGGCTCCGGTGGTGACGTGGTCAACCCGCAGCCCGAAGTGGCCGAGCCCCTCGATGAGCGGTTCGGCGATCGTTTCGTCGTCCTCGATGAGCAGCACGTGTATGCCCATGGGTCCCGTCTCTCGAATTAATGTTCTCTGCCCTGGGTGGCCACGCTACAAGAAAAGGGTGCGCGCAGAACAGTGCACCAAAGAATGGCCAATCTCTGTGCGGGCCCTTGCCTTCGCTTAACCTTCGTCTGGTGTGCCCTCCTCTACGGTGTGGATGACCTGGTCGAACTCCCCTGCGAGGAGGCTCCGTTGAAGGCATTGCTGGACCATGCGCGCACGTTCGGGCGTCGGGTCGAATTCGAGAGCGGTGAATACCGGAAACTGGCAGACGGGCAATATCCCGAGGCCCTCTTCATTACCTGCTCGGACTCCCGGGTCATACCCGCGCTGATTACCGGAGCGCGACCCGGGGAGATATTCGAGCTGCGCAACGCGGGAAATATCGTGCCACCGTACGGCAGTCCCGGCGCGTCCGGTGAGGCGGCCACCATCGAGTACGCACTGGAGGTGCTCGGAGTTCAGGACATCGTCGTGTGCGGTCACTCACACTGCGGCGCGATGGGGGCGCTGAAGTCCGGCGACGACCTGTCGGCACTGCCGGGTGTGGACGCCTGGCTCCAACTGGCCCGCCCCGACCTGGCCCAGGTCCTCGACGCCGCCTCCGACGACCCGTCGCTGCCCGACGTGGCACAGGGCAACATCGTCAACCAGCTGGCCGTGCTGCGGACCTACCCGATGGTGCGGCAGCGGCTGGACGCGGGGCGGCTGCGGCTGCACGGCTGGTACTACGAGGTCGACACCGGGCAGGTGCACGAGCTGGAGGGCGACGGCCGGTTCCGGGTGCATACCGGATGAGCGGGGCGCATGCGCGCGGGCGGACGCGCGCCAAGGGGGGACTGCCGAACTTCAGGGGCGTGAAGCCGCCGAAGCCGGGGGGCGCGCAACCGCCGAAGCCGGGGGGCATGCAACCGCCGGCGGCCGGGAACGTGCGGCCGCCGAAGCCCGGGGGCGCCAGGCCCGACCTCGCCAACGAGATCACCGCCTCCCTCGTCGTCTTCCTCGTCGCCCTGCCCCTGTGCATCGGCGTGGCCGTCGCCTCGGGAGTGCCCGCCGAACTCGGCATCATCTCCGGGGTGATCGGCGGCCTGGTCGTCGGCGCGGTGCGGGGCAGCACGCTCCAGGTGAGCGGGCCCGCCGCCGGACTCGCCGCGCTGGTCGCGGAGACGGTGCTGGAGCACGGCCTGGCGATGCTCGGCGTCATCGTGCTGTTCTCCGGCATCCTGCAGATCGTCCTCGGCCTGGTACGCCTGGGCCGGATGTTCCAGGCGATCTCCATCGCCGTGGTCCAGGGCATGCTCGCCGGCATCGGCCTGCCCCTGATGTTCAGCCAGGCCTATCCGATGGCCGACGCCAAGGCCCCCGGCACCCCGATCGAGAACATGGCCGGGATACCGGGCCTGTTCGCCGCCATCCTGACCGACCCGCAGGCGATGATCGCCACCCTGCTCGGCGTCGCCACGATCGTGCTGAGCTTCCTGTGGAAGAAGGTGCCGGGTCCGGCGAAGAGGATCCCGGCCGCGCTGGTCGCGGTCGGTGTCGGCATCCTGGTGGCCGCGCTGCCCGGCGTGGACGTCAAGACGCTCCAGGTCGGCAATCTGCTGGCGTCCGTGCGGGTGCCGGGTGCCGAGGAGTTCGCGGGACTCGCGGACGCCGCGGTCATCACCTCCGTCCTCACCTTCACCGTCATCGCCTCCGCGGAGAGCCTGTTCACCGCCGCCGCCGTGGACCGGATGCACAGCGGCCCGCGCACCCGCTACAACACCGAGCTCATCGCGCAGGGCGCCGGCAACACGGTCGCGGGCATCCTCGGCGCCCTCCCGATCACGGCGGTCGTCGCCCGCAGCTCGGCCAACGTCCAGGCCGGTGCGAAGACCCGCATCTCCCGTACCCTGCACGGCCTGTGGCTGCTGGCCTTCGCGCTGCTGCTGCCGCAGGTCCTGGCGCTGATCCCGATCTCGGTGCTGGCGGGCGTCCTCGTCCACAGCGGCTGGAAGCTGTTCGCGCCGGAGGAGTTCCCGAAGATGTGGCGGCAGGACCGGGGCGAGTTCACCGTCATGGCGGTGACGACGCTGGTCATCGTCGCGACGGCGCTGCTCGAAGGCGTCCTCATCGGTCTCGCGGCCGGGATCCTGCTGGCCGCACTGCGGATGTCCCGGACGGTGATCCGCCAGCACGTCGAGGACGACACCGCGAAGGTCGTCATGGCGGGCAACGCGACCTTCCTGCGGCTGCCGCAGGTCATCGAGGCACTGGAGGCCGCAGCCGCCTCGGGCAGGCCCCGTATCCGCCTCGACCTGACCGGCGTGACCCACCTGGACCACGCCTGCCGCAGCCAGGTGGAGGAGTTCACGGCACAGCAACGCGGGCTGGGCACGCGGGTGGAGCTGCTGATGCCGGGGCCGGCGAGGACGGAGGCACCCGCCGTCCCCGCCCGTACCCCGCAGGCGGGGCCGGCTCCCGCCCCGTCGCCGGTCCCCGGCCCGGATGCCGAGTGGTTCTACCTGGACACCCGGCCGATGCCGGCGGAGTACGACCGAGGCCCCGACGGCTACGGCCGAGCGCACGACGACTATGCGAGCACCTACCGGTCGTAGGCCGATCCCGATGCGTCCGCGTCGTGGGCCGATCCCGATGCGGCCGCGTCGTGCACCGATCCCGGTCCGTCCGCGTCGTAGGCCGATCCCGGTCCGTCCGCGTCGTGGGCCGATCCCCGTCCGTCCGCGTCGTGGACCGATCCCCGTCCGTCCGCGCCGGCAGGGGCCCGTCGTGTCCGGCTGGAACACACGGCACCCGGGCCGGAGCGGACGTGCGGCCGTGGCCGCATCGGGGCCGACAGCGGCCCGGTGCGGCCACGGCGTGTCAGCGCCCGCAGGGCCTGTGCTCGCTCAGGCCGTTGCCCCGCTGTCCACCACCAGGTCCGCGCCGACCACCGACGCCGCGTCGTCGGAGGCCAGGTAGAGGACCGCGGCCGCCACCTCCCGTGTGGTCGCGACACGGCCGAGGGGGAGCGCGGCACGGGCGCGCTCGGCCCGGTCGGCCTCCGTCTCGCCGGGGTTCAGGGACATGGGGGTGTCCACGGCGCCGGGGCTGACGGCGTTGATGCGGATGCCGTCGCGGATGTGGTCGAGGGCGGCGCCCTTGGTCAGGACGGAGACGGCGGCCTTGGTGGCGGCGTAGGCGGCGGCGCCGGGGTGGCGGACGTGGACGCCGAAGGTGGAGGCGATGTTGACGATCGCGCCGCCCGTCGACTGGGAGCGCATCTGCCGGATCTCGGCCTGGAGGGCGAGGAACACGCCCGTGACGTTGGTGGCGAGCTGGGTGTGCCAGTCCTCCTCGGGGAGGTCGGCCAGCGGAGCGCCGCCGCGGAAGACGCCCGCGTTGTTCACCGCCACGTCCAGGCGGCCGAAGCGGTCCACCGTCGCGTCCACGGCCGCCTGGACGTCGGCCGCCACGGACACGTCCGCCGCCACCGCCACCGCCAGCGCCTTCCCGCCCGCCTCCTCGATCAGCGTCACCGTATCCTCCAGCGGGTCCCGCCTGCGGCCGGTCACGACGACGTTCGCGCCCTCGGCGGCGAACGCGAGCGCGACGGTCCGGCCGATGCCCGAGCCGGCGCCGGTGACGAGGGCGGTCCTGTCGGTGAAGCGGGCACGGGTGGCGGTGGTGGTCATGATCTCCCCTTTTTCTTGACCGATTGGTTCAGTATGAAGGCATGAAAAAAGCCCCTCGGAACGAAGGGCGTCTCAGTCGAGCAGTGCCAGCGCCTGTTCCGCCGCGTCCCGCACCCGCGCCGGGTCCGGTGACGCCTTGCCCACGACCCTCAGGC
This sequence comes from Streptomyces sp. NPDC007808, assembly GCF_042868655.1. Taxonomy (NCBI): domain Bacteria; kingdom Bacillati; phylum Actinomycetota; class Actinomycetes; order Kitasatosporales; family Streptomycetaceae; genus Streptomyces; species Streptomyces sp. NPDC007808. Next base: position 582,931 of record NZ_JBIAEQ010000002.1, on the reverse strand, counting down.
CCTGCAGCAGGACCAGCAGCATGCGCGCGAGGGTGAGCGGGTCGCGGTCGGCGGGCAGTTCCCCCTGGGCCTGGGCGCGGAGAAGGGTCGAGTGCAGCACCGTCTCCAACTGGTCCCAGTTGCGCTCCACCTGCCGCGCAGCGGCCGGATCGTGCGGCGCGAGTTCCGCCGCCGTGTTGGTGACCAGGCAGCCGTTCCGGCGCAGTCGGTCGTCGGCGGCCTCGGTGGCGTACCGCCTGACGACGGATCGTACGGCCGGCAGGGCGGGCCCCGGCTGGGACAGCTCCCGCACGATCGGCGGGAGCCCGGCGCGGTCGTAGCGCTCCAGTGCCTTCAGGTACAGCTCGTGCTTGCTGCCGAAGGTCGCGTAGAGGCTCGCGCGTCCGATGCCGAGGTGTTCCACGAGGTCCGCCATCGACGTCGCCTCGTAGCCGCGCCGCCAGAACAGCTCAAGGGCTGCCTGGAGCGCGGCCTCGGGGTCGAACTCCTTGGTCCTGGCCATACGGGCCAGCCTAGGTTCAATCAGAATGATCGGTCAAGATAGGTCAGGATGGTTCGGCTCTACGACGTCCGTACCTCGTACGTCGCGACCCGCACCGACTCGTCGTCCAGGCACTGCCCGGACTCCAGGTCGAACCGCTGCTTCAGCAGGGGCGAGGCCACGAACGGACGGCCCTGGTGGGTGCCGGTCAGGCCGCGGGAGAGGACCGCCGCCCCGCTGAACGGGTCGCGGTTGTCGATGGCGTACAGCTGTCCGGCGCGGTCGCGGAACAGGGCCACCTGCTCGCCGTTCGGCAGCAGGGCCGCCACACCGCGGCCGGGGAGCAGCCGGGGCAGCTCGCAGACCGTCAACCAGTCCGCGCCCAGCTGTACTTGGACCTTCAGGTCGGTTGTCTCGGGTGCCAGGGTCATCGCTGGGCGCTTCCTTCCAGGGGACGGTGGCCGATGGTCAGCAGCGGCAGGTCGGGCTTGATCTGGTCGCGCTCGGGCACGAAGCCGACGACCGGGTCGGGGGTGTCGGGGGCGTTGACGAAGGAGACGAAGCGGGCGAGCTTCTCGGGGTCGTTGATGGTCTCCGCCCACTCGTCGCGGTAGTTCGCGACGTGCGCCGCCATCAGCGACTCCAGCTCCTCGCAGATACCGAGGGAGTCCTCCACGACCACCTCGCGCACATGGTCCAGGCCGCCGGGGATCCGCTCCAGCCACACGCTCGTGCGCTCCAGGCGGTCCGCGGTGCGGATGTAGAACATCAGGAACCGGTCGATCAGGCGGATCAGCTCGGCGTCGGACAGGTCCTGCGCCAGCAGGTCCGCGTGGCGCGGGGTGGCGCCGCCGTTGCCACCGACGTACAGGTTCCAGCCGTTGGCGGTGGCGATCACGCCGAAGTCCTTCGACTGGGCCTCCGCGCACTCGCGCTGGCAGCCCGAGACCGCCGACTTCAGCTTGTGCGGGGACCTGAGTCCCCGGTAGCGCAGCTCCAGGTCGATCGCCATCCGTACGGAGTCCTGGACGCCGTAGCGGCACCAGGTCTGCCCGACACAGGACTTCACCGTACGCAGCGCCTTGCCGTACGCGTGCCCGGACTCGAAGCCGGCGTCCACCAACCTGGCCCAGATCAGCGGGAGTTGCTCGACGCGCGCGCCGAACAGGTCGATCCGCTGGCCGCCGGTGATCTTCGTGTAGAGACCGAAGTCGCGGGCGACCTCGCCGATCACGATCAGCTTCTCCGGGGTGATCTCACCGCCGGGGACGCGCGGCACGATCGAGTACGAGCCGTTCTTCTGGATGTTGGCGAGGAAGTGGTCGTTGCTGTCCTGCAGGGCCGCCTGCTCACCGTCCAGGACGTAGCCGCTCGCGCCGATCGTCGGGGCGAGGGAGGCGATGATCGAGCCGACGGCCGGCTTGCAGATCTCGCAGCCGTCGCCGCCCTTGGCGCCGTCGCGGCCGTAGCGGTCCAGCAGGTCCTGGTAGGTGTTGATGCGCAGGGCGAGGACGATCTCGTACAACTCCTCACGGGTCTGCGAGAAGCAGCCGCACAGGCCCTTGTCGACCTCGACGCCGGACGCCTCCAGCTCGGCGGTGACCAGTTGGCCGAGGACCTTCACGCAGGAGCCGCAGCCGGTGCCGGCCTTGGTGCACTTCTTCACCTCGGGCACGGTCGTGCACTGGTGGTCGGTGACCGCGCCGCGGATCGTGCCCTTGGTGACGTTGTGGCAGGAGCAGACGACGGCGTCGTCGGGCAGGGCCGACGGGCCGAGCTGCGCGGGGGCCCCGGCACCGGCCGGCAGCACCAGCGACTCGGGCGAGACCGGCGGGACCGAGCCGGTGAACGCCTTCAGCGTGCCGTACGCCTCCGCGTCGCCGACCAGGATGCCGCCGAGCAGCGTGCCGTCGCGGCCGATGACCAGCTTCTTGTACAGGCCCGCGCGGGAGTCGGAGTAGACGACGTCCAGGCAGTCCTCGGCGGTGCCGTGCGCGTCGCCGAAGGACGCCACGTCCACGCCGAGCAGCTTCAGCTTGGTGGACAGGTCGGCGCCGGTGAACGACAGCTGCTCGGACTCGTCCGCGGCGATCGTGGCCGCGGCCGTCTCCGCCTGCTCGTAGCCGGGGGCGACCAGGCCGTACACCCGGCCGTCGGCGGCCAGCGCGCACTCGCCGATCGCGAAGACGTGCGGGTCGGCGACCGTACGGCACTGCTCGTCGACCGCGATGCCGCCGCGCTCGCCGACCGTGAGGCCGCAGTCGCGGGCCAGCTGGTCGCGGGGGCGGACACCGGCGGAGAAGACCACCATGTCGGTGGCCAGTTCGGAGCCGTCGGAGAGCTTCATGCCGGTCACGGCACCGGACTCGTCGACGACGATCTCCTGCGTACCCACGCCGGTGTGCACGCTCAGGCCCATGTCCTCGATCGTGCGCAGCAGCGCGGCGCCGCCACCCTCGTCGACCTGCACCGGCATCAGACGGGGCGCGAACTCCACGATGTGCGCCTCGATGCCGAGACCCTTCAGCGCACCGGCCGCCTCCAGGCCCAGCAGGCCACCGCCGACCACGGCACCCGTGGTGGCCTTCGTCTTCGCGTACTCCTCGATCGCGAGCAGGTCCTCGATCGTGCGGTAGACGAAGCAGCCCGCGGCGTCCTTGTTCGGCACCGGCGGTACGAAGGGGTAGGAGCCGGTGGCCATGACGAGGACGTCGTACCCGAAGACCGCACCGGACCGGGCGGTGACCTTCCGGGCCTCACGGTCCACGGCGATCGCCGGGTCGCCGACGTACAGCTCGATGCCGTGGTCCTTGATGAACTCCATGTCCGTCATGGACAGGTCGTCGGGTGTCTTGCCCGAGAAGTACGAGGTGAGCGCCACGCGGTCGTACGCCGGACGCGGTTCTTCGCACAGTACGACCACGCGGTGCGTGGCGGTCAGGCCGCGCTCGGCGAGCGCTTCGAGGAAGCGCTGGCCGACCATGCCATGGCCGACGAGCACGATCGTGGGGGTCGCCCCCTGGGTGGCCGTCATCAGGAGCCTCCATCGTTGGTGAGCAGGTGGAGCAGAGGGCCGCCGTCGGACGGGAGCGGCTCTGCTCCCTCCCAGGCGCGGGCGAGCGCGCCGACGGTGCCCAGTTCGCCGACGAGGACCCCGCCGACCAGGCGGTCGTCACGCACGACGACCTTGCGGTAGGTACCGCGGGTGGCGTCGGCGAGCTGCACGACGTCGTCGCCGGGAAGGGCCTCCGTCTCGCCGAACGCGGCGAGGTCGAAGAAGCCCTCACCGGCCAGCGTCAGCCGGGTCAGCGCCCGGGTGCCGGTGTAGCGGGCGCCCGTGTCCCCCGCCAGCAACTCGGCGAGCACGTCCGCCTGTTCCAGCGCGGGCGCGGCCAGCCCGTAGACCGTTCCGTCGTGCTGCGCGCAGTCGCCGACGGCCCGGATGTGCGGATCGGAGGTGCGCAGTTCGTCGTCGACGACGACTCCCTTGCGCACGTCCAGTCCGGCGGCCTGCGCCAGACCCACGCGAGGGTGGACCCCGCAGGCCAGGACCACGAGGTCGGCGTCGAGCGCGTATCCGTCCGCCATCTCCACCGAGCGGACCGCGCCGCCGACGCAGCGCACGTCCCGCACCCGCAGGTCGGTGTGGACCTCCACGCCGAGGTCGGTGAGGTGCCGCCGGACCAGCTTCGAGGCGGCCGGGTCGAGCTGACGCTCCATCAGCCGCTCGGACTGCTGGGCGAGCACGACCTGCGCGCCGCGTAGCGCGAGCGCACGGGCCGCGGAGACCCCGAGGAGCCCGCCACCGATGACGACGGCCCGCGCACCCGGTCGTACCGCCTTGGACAGGCCCAGGCAGTCGTCCATCGTGCGGAAGGCGTGCACGCCTTCCGGCAGCACATGGTCGGGGGTGAACAGGCCGCGCAGCGGCGGAAGTACGGGGTTGGAGCCGGTGGCGAGCACGAGCGTGTCGTATGCGATCCGCGAGCCGTCCGCGAGGTGCACGGCGCGCGCCTCCCGGTCGATCCCGGTGACCCGGCCGCGCGTCAGCCCCGCGGGCGCCGGAAGGGCGATCACGTCGGGGCTGTAGCGGCCGGCCAGCACCTCGGCGAGCAGCACCCGGTTGTACGGGCGGTGCTCCTCGTCGCCGACGAGGGTCACGGGCGTGCCGAACTCGCCGAGCCGCCGGGCGAGCCGCACGCCCGCGAGCCCGGCGCCGATCACCACCACACGCGTATTCGAGGTCATGGCATCGAGCGTGCGGCGCGGGTGTTTCCCGACCGCATCACGTCTGTTTCCCGCGAGGAACGCTGCCCTCAGCGGGGCCCGGGGCGCGGTGTGAGGGTTCGGAGGGAACGCGAGGGCCGGGCTGTGAGGCGGATGCGGAGGGGTGGGGGCAGGGCTGACCCGACCCCGGGTCCGGGTGCGGGCACCATCGCCGAGCGCAGCGGGGGCTGCGGGAACCTGGGGAGCCCGGTTCCGGCAGGTCACGCCCAGGGGGAGGGACGACGGTCACGAGGCGCGGGATCCCGGTGCGGGACGCCGCGGCCACCACGGACAGCGCTGCGGTACGGGCGCGGCGGGTGGTCCGCGAGCCCTTCACCGGCGGGACGTGGCGCCGTTTCGCCTGTGCGGTGCTGGCGTTTCCGGGGGGTGTGGCATGCGTCCCACCGGGACTCCTCGGGGCTGCTGATGCCGTGCATGGGACGCGGGCCGGCCGCGCGGCGCCCGGAGTTCGGCGCCCGGTGCCCGGTGCCCGGCGCCCGGCGCGCGGAACCCGGCGCGCGGAACCCGGCGCCCGGAGCCCGGCGCCCGGAGCCCGGCGCCCGGAGCCCGGCGCCCGGAGCTCGGCGCCCGGCGCGCGGAGGACGCGGACCGGACCCGGTACCTCAGGAGTCCCTCAAGTCGCATGGACTGCACGAGCGGCGTCCGCCTAGGGTCGCGATCATGCCCGACATATCGCTGACCACGGTCGTCCTCCTGTGCCTGGCAGCCCTCGCGGCCGGCTGGATCGACGCCGTGGTCGGCGGTGGCGGACTCCTGCTGCTCCCGGCCCTGCTGCTGGGCCTCCCCGCGAGCACCCCGGCCGCCTACGCGCTCGGCACCAACAAGGCGGTCGCGATCGTCGGCACGACGGGCGCCGCGGTGACGTACGCCCGCAAGGCCCCCGTGGACGTGGGCCTGGCCGTCCGTATCGGCCTCGCGGCGCTCGCGGGTTCCTCCGGCGGCGCCTTCTTCGCGGCCGGCATGAGCACCGAGGTGCTGAAGCCGGTGATCATGGTGGTGCTGCTCGGTGTCGCCGCGTTCGTGATCCTGCGCCCCGCCTTCGGCACCGCACCGGCGACGGGCCCGGCCACCCGCCGCCAGATGCTCGCCGCGATCGGTCTGGCGGGCCTGGGCATCGGCTTCTACGACGGCCTGATCGGCCCGGGCACCGGTACCTTCCTGGTCCTCGCCCTCACCGCCGTCCTCCACCTCGACCTCGTCACCGCCTCCGCCACGGCCAAGATCGTCAACTGCTGCACCAACGCCGGGGCGCTGGCCACCTTCGCCTGGCAGGGCACGGTTCTGTGGCAGCTGGCCGCGTTGATGGCCCTGTTCAACCTCGCGGGCGGCACGCTCGGCGCCCGTACCGCCCTGAAGAAGGGCAGCGGCTTCGTCCGAATCGTGCTGCTGACGGTGGTGTTCGCGCTGGTGGCGAACCTGGCGTACGAGCAGTGGGTGGCCTGAGAAACGAGTGGGGGCCACCGGGCGGCCGATCTAGGGTTGCCCCGTGACGACACACCTTCAGGTCATCGTGCTCAACGGCGGCTCCAGTTCGGGCAAGTCCGGGATCGCCCGCTGCCTCCAGGCGGTGCTGCCGGACCCGTGGCTCAGCGTCGGCATCGACGGGCTGGTCGACTCCCTGCCCCCGTCCCTCAAGGAGCCGGGCGACGGCATCGGGTTCGCGCCGGACGGAGAGGTGAGCGTCGGACCGCGGTTCCGCGCGCTTGAGCAGGCGTGGATGACCGGCGTGGCCGCGATGGCCCGTGCGGGCGCCCGTGTGATCGTCGACGACGTCTTCCTGGGCGGCGCCGCCTCCCAGGAGCGCTGGCGCACGGCCCTGGCCGGACTGGAGGTGCTGTGGGTCGGAGTCCGCTGCGAGGCCCGGGTCGCCGCGGGCCGCGAGGTCGTCCGAGGCGACCGGCAGCGGGGGATGGCCGAGTCCCAGGCCGCCCTCGTCCACCAGGGCGTGGCCTACGACCTGGAGGTGGACACCACCCGCACCGAGTCGCTGGACTGCGCGCGGACCATCGCCGCGCGCGTGGGCTGACCCGGCCACGCGCGCGCTACGACCGGTCCGCGCGCAGCAGCAGGTCCACCGCCCCCGTCGTGTCCTCGTCCCCGTGCCCCTCGCCGAGCCACCGCTCCAGCAGGGCCGCGTACGGCGTCAGCAGTTCCGCGCTCACGCCCTGCTCCTCGGCCGTGGCCAGCAGCGTGGCGTTGCCCGCGACCTGCATCGCGAGGTTGGAGACGACACCCGTGGCGAAGTCGCCGCTCTCCAACTGCTCGGCGGCCGTCTGCGCGGCGGGTGCCATCGCGCCGAGCCACGACACCAGCAGCGGCGCGAAGTCCTTCGGGGCGATGTCCTCCCGCCGGATCAGCGCGAAGGCGTGCAGAACGCCCGCGAACATGCCGCTCATCGCGCTCAGCAACGCCACGTCGTGCAGCGCCGCGAACCCGGGGTCGGCGCCGACGTACCGGGTGTCGGCCGGGACGGCGAGAGTGTCGGCGTGCTCTTCGAAAGCGCCGGGTGAGCCGCTGTAGAAGACGTACGCCCCCGACTCCGGGGCCCCGATCATCGGCGGTACGGCCATGACGCCGCCGTCCAGGAAGCGGGCGCCGCGTGCCTCGGCCCAGGCGGCGCGGGCGCGGCCCTGGGCGGGCGTCCCGGTGGTGAGGTTCACCAGGTCGCGGCCGGTCAGGTCGGCGTGCTCCAGCGCCTCGCCGACCGAGGCGTCGTCCAGCAGGCAGACGACGACCAGTCGGCTCGCGGCCACCGCCCCCGCCGCGTCCGGGGCGACCGTCGCGCCCTCGGCGCCCAGCGGCTCGGCCCGGGCCGGGGTGCGGTTCCAGACGGTGACGGGGTGCCCGGCGGCGAGCCAGGCGCGGGCCAGGGCGGTGCCCATGGCGCCGGTGCCGAGGAGGGTGAGGGGAGTGCGGGAGTCGCGCGGGTCAACCAGGTTGTCAGTCATGGCGTTTAGAGTCGTTCGGTGGGACGGCCTGCTCAAGTACGTACTTGCAAGTGGGTGGTTACCACGGGGAAAGAGTCCAGGCAGGGGAGGGACGACATGGGGGTCGGACGGCGGCCGGGGGCGTACGTCTGCGGCGTCGATGCCGCGATGGACGTGGTGGGCGGCAAGTGGAAGGTGCTCATCCTGTGGGCGCTCGGCGAACGTCCCTGCCGCTTCGGGGCGCTGCGCCGGGAGCTGCCGGGCGTGACCGAGAAGGTGCTCGCCGCCCAGCTGCGGGAGCTGGAGGCCGACGGCATCGTGCACCGCGAGGCGTACGACGAGGTGCCGCCGCGCGTCGAGTACTCGCTCACCCCGCTGGGCGGTTCGCTCAACGAGGCGCTGGCCCCGCTCGGGACCTGGGGCCGGGAGAACATCCTGGAGGCGCACCCGGAGCGGTCAGCGGCTGCCGGTGAGATGCGCGAACACGACGACGTTGCCCTGATACCCGGTCGTGCGTGAGTAACCGCCGCCGCAGGTGATCACCCGTAGCTCGGGGCGCGGCGCCGGGCCGTACACCTTCTCGTCGGGGAAGTCCTTCGCGTCGTACACCTCGACGGCGTGCACGGTGAAGACGGCCGTGCCGCCGTCACGCCGGCCCACCTCGATCGTGCTGCCCTTCCTCAGGGCGCCGAGGCGGTAGAAGACGGCGGGCCCGTCGGCGTTGTCGACATGGCCGGCGACGATCGCGGTGCCCGTCTCGCCGGGCGTCGTGCCCGCCTCGTACCAGCCGGCGAGGTTGTCGCGCTCGGCGGGCGGGACGTCGAGGCTGCCGGTCCTCGTCAGGCCCAGGCCCATGAGGGGCGCGTCGACGCGGATCGAGGGGATGCGGATGCGGTCGGGAGGGGAGGGCGGGAGCGCCGGGGCGGCCGGGCGCCGGGCGGGCGGGTCCGTGTGCGACGCGGGCGGGTCGCCCACCCCGGAACCCCGGTCGCCGGTCCTCCCCGACCCGGGCGAGGCGCTTTCCCCCGCTTCCCCCGCTTCCCCGGCCTGCGCGGCCTGCGCGGCGGAGGGCTGCGGCGGGGCGTGGGTCTCGGCGCCGCTGTGCAGCAGCCAGGCGCCGCAGCACAGGGCCAGGGCGGTGGCCGCGGCTATGGCGGCGTTGCCGACGCTGCGGCGACTGCGCACGTCAGCCTCCTTCACTCTCCTCGGGCCGCCCTCGTCCCCCTCCGGGCCGCGAGGGGCGTCGGACCCGGAGGGGGAGGGGACGTGCGGTACCGGTGGACGGACAGCGGAGGGTGTCCGTCAGATCCCGTCGCCTCTCGCCCGGCGATGCAGGAGCCAGGTACCGCCCGCGGCGGCGACGGCGAGAGCCGCCACGCCTGCCGCGGTCTGCACGGGGTCGGTGCCGAGAGCGCCGCCGACCCCCGTCTTCACACTTCCTCTGGGATGCACCTGCTCGCGCGGGGCCGTCAGTGTGACCACCAGGTCCCCCGTCACCCGCCGGCCGCCCTCGGCGCAGGTCGCGACGACCTCGTACGTCCCCGGCTGCGCGCTCGGCGGCACCCGGAACCGCCCGTTCGCCTCCCGCCCGTGCGCGCTCGGCGCCAGCGTGAACGAACCGGCCCCCACCGCGCTGGCGTCCCCCGCCGCCGAACCGCCGTCGCCGCAGGCAGCCGTTTTCACGCTCACGTGCCCGCCCGGCACGACCGAGGAGGGATCCACCTCCAGCCCACCACCGTCACCGCCGTACGCGGGCGCGACGACCAGACCGACGGCGCCGACGGCCAGCGCGGTCCCGGTCAGCAGACGGGCGGTACGTCGCATCGATGCTCCTCCGAGCGCACGGGCCCCGACCCGCGGCACCCCCATGTGCCGCCGCCTCGGCCGAGCCCTGCCCTTCCGAGGTAAGGGGCAGTGGGACGGGAGCGCTTCCTGAGAAGACGTCACAAATGCGGTGAACGGGTGTCGGGCGGGAGTGCCCGAACGCCGTACCGCCGATGTTTCAGCAGGTCATCGGCTTGCTACGGACGTCGGACGGAAAAGTCGCCGAAGGGCGCGGCGCACACGTGTGAATGGGTGACCGGGAAGGACCGCACGGGCGCGGGCCCACACCGGGCCGGGGCGCCGCCCTGCCGGGCCCGTCCACGACGTGGGCGGGGCGCCGCCGTCGGCGAGCGGAGCGGCTCGGCCTTGGGGGCGGGGCGTTCCTCGATCTCCGCCGAGGCCCGGGTGTCACCGGTCCTGCTCGGGCCACTGCTCCACCTGGCCGGGCGCGGAGCACCGGCTGACATGGCCGCGCGCAGGCGGCCACGAGCTGTCCGGACGGATCCACCAGCACGCCCCTGGTGCCGCAGGTGCCGACGTCGACGCCCGTGATCGGTGAAGCCGCACGCCGGGCCGGCCGCGGATCAGCACGGCCGGCCGCCCGCGTGCTCCGCCAGCACCTCACCCACCGCCCGGCGCCCCACTCCCGCCAGCACCGGATTCGTGCCGTTCCCGCAGACGTCGCCGTAGTGGTGCTCGGCCGTCAGCCCGAAGCACAGGGCCCACCCGCGGCCCCGCGCCCAGGTCGCGTCGTCGACGTCGGCCGCCGCCCGGAACACCTCACGGGCATCGGCGTCGAAGACCGCCCATGCCGCGATGGTGTCGGCCGCCGGGTCCCCGACCCCGAGGCCACCGAAGTCGATGACCGCGGTGAGGCGTCCGGCGCGGGTCAGCAGGTTGCCGGGGAGGAGGTCGGCGTGCAGCCAGACGGGCTCGGCGTCCCATTGGGGCAGCCGCAGGGTCTCCTCCCACACCGCCGTGGCGAGCGCGGCGTCCAGCGTGCCGGCGGCGCCCAGGTCGCGGATCGCGGCCCGGACGTACACGTCCTGCTCGGCGACCGGACCGCCGCGGAACGACGGCGGACCGCCCGTCGCGTCCACCGCCCGCAGCGCCGCCGTGAAACGCCCCAACCGCGCCGCCGCGGCGACCGGGTCGGCCGGCGGCGCGTCGTGGGCGTTGTCGCCGTCCAGCCAGCCGTACACGCCCCAGGGCAGCGCATAGCCGGCGCCCGGCTCTCCCAGCCCCAGCGGTGCCGGCACCGCCAGGGGCAGACGCGGGGCCAGCCGCGGCAGCCAGCGCTGCTCCCGCACGATCTGGTGAGATCCACCGGGCAACCGCGGCAGCCGTACGACCATGTCGGCGCCCAGCCGGTACATCGCGTTGTCGGTCCCGGAGGACTCGACCCGCGCCACCGGCAACCCGCGCCACCGGGGGAACTGCTCCGCGACGAGCCGGGCGACCAGCGTCTCGTCGATGTCCAGTTCGTCGGCGTGCATCTTCGTGGGCGACGGCATGGGACTCCGTGGTGGCAGGGGGCGGGGCGACAGCGGAGCGTATCCGCCCGCCACCACCACGGCCACGGCTTTTCACCGCCCCGGGCCCCGCCCCCGGCCGTCGCGTGGTGCGGCTCAGCCCACGTTCACCGCGCTCCAGGCGGCCCCCACGGCGTCGTGCTCGGCACTCCCTGCCCCGTACAGGTCCTCGGCCGCGCTGAGCGTCGCCGACCGCGCCCCGGCGTAGTTCGTCGAGGACGTCATGTAGACCGTCAGGGCCCGGTACCAGATCTTCCCCAGCTTGTCCCGGCCGATCCCGTTCACCGAAGAGCCGTCACAGGTGGGCGAGTCGTAGCCGACGCCGTTCACGGTCCTCGCCCCGCTGCCCTCGGCGAGGAGATAGGCGAAGTGGTTGCCGACCCCCGAGGAGTAGTGGACGTCCAGGTCCTTCGTCGCCGTGCTCCAGCAGTCCACCGACTTGCCGTCCTTCGACGGCTTGTCCATGTAGCGCAGGGCGTTGCGCGGGAATCCCGACCGGACGACCTTCTCGCCGATCAGGTAGTCCCCCGGGTCGGCGGTGTTCGACGCGTGGAACTCCACGAGCGTGCCGAAGACATCGGACGTGGCCTCGTTCAGACCGCCGGACTCACCCGAGTACGTCAGCGCCGCCGTCTTCGACGTCACGCCGTGCGTCATCTCGTGCCCGGCCACGTCCAGCGACACCAGCGGGCCCAGCTGGGTGCCGTCCCCGTCGCCGTACGTCATGCAGAAACAACGGTCGTCCCAGAAGGCGTTGTTGTAGTCCTTGCCGTAGTGCACGCGGTTGTACGACCCCTTGCCGTCACCCGCGATGCCCTTGCGGCCGTGGACGTCCTCGTAGTAGTCCCACGTCACGTCCGTGCCGTACTGCGCGTCGACCGCGGCCGTGGAGCGGTCGGTCGCCGCGCCCGTGCCCCAGTGGTTGTCGGCGTCCGTGAAGGCCGTCGCGGGGGCGCGGCCGAGGCAGACGGCGAGGACGCACAGGTCCGTCCTGTTCTCGGCGTCCCCGGTGTAGGTGCCGCCGCGCGTCGGGTCCTTCAGCTGGTACGCCGACCCCGAGGGCGTCGTCTCCAGCGGCACCGTGCCGCCGTACAGCGACTTCCCGTCGCCCGTCGCCGACTCCAGGTCGTCCCACGCGTCGATCTGCGTGCCGGTGCGGGCGTCGGTCAGCACGGTGCGGGCGACCGGGTTGCCCCGGGAATCCTGTGCGACGGCGTTCGTCCGCCAGGCCAGCTTCGGGGTGCCGTGCAGGGCGTCGACGACCAGTTCGGGCCGGGAGGTGAGCCGCTTCAGCGTCTCGCCGACGTTCACGGCGCGCAGCGCGTTCGCCGCGAAGTCGGCCGCCCTGGGCGCCGAGACCCTCGGTGTCACGCTCGACACGGAGACCGCGTCCCGGGTGGCGCGCGAGGCGCCTCGGTACGTGCCGTCCTTCGCCAGGTGGACCACGAAGTCACCGCCCAACACGGGCAGTTGACGGTAGGTGCGGTCGTAGCGCACATGCTGTGCTCCGTCCGCGTCCACGATCACGTCGCGCACGGTGGTGTCCTGAGCCGTCGTCAGCCCGAGGTCATGCGCCTGGCTCCGGAGGGCCGACGCCGCGTTCTCGATCGCGGTGGCCCGGGACGGCCTGTCGTCCGCGCCGGCGGTGGGGGAGAGGGTGGTGGTGAGAAGGGCGGCGATCGCGGCGGAGGCGAGGCCCACCGTGGCGATTCGGGAACCTCGGGCGTGCAGCCGTATTCGGCTCATCGGTCTCCTTGAACTGGGCGGCGCAGAGATTGCCAAGATTCAAGGGGCCGTGCACATGCCATGGCCAGGGTGAATCCGTGCAGGTGTGTGTGAGGAGAGAATCCTTTCTGTGACCCTCTCTCCCCGACTCCCGTTCTTCGTCTACGGCACCCTGCGCCCCGGTGAGCCCAACCACGACCGCTTCCTGCGCGGCCGCGCCCTCGCGGAGGAACCGGCGCGACTCGTGGGGGCGCGGCTGTACGACGGTCCGGGCTATCCGTACGCCGTCGAGGAACCGGGCGCGGGCGGCACCGTCCACGGCGAGCTCGTCACGGCCCGCCCCGAGGAGTACCCCGCGCTTCTGGCGGCCCTGGACCGACTGGAGGAGTACGCCCCGGCCGACCCGCGCAACCTCTACGAGCGCATCGCCCGCGAGGTGGTGCGCGCCGACGGAACGGCCGCGCGGGCGTGGGTGTACGTGGCCGCGCCGGCTGTCGCGATCCGGCTGCGGGCGCACGGCCGTGTCATCGAGACGGGTGACTGGGCGATGCGCCGCGGCTGAGGTAGGGCGTGCGGGCCGTCGACCGCAGGTCGCCTACGGGTTCACCGCCTGCACCCCACCGGTCGGCGTCGGCTTCACCGCCCGCACCCCACCGGCCACCTTCGGTTTCACCGCCTGCACCCCACCGCCCGCACCCCACCGGCCACCTTCGGCTTCACCGCCTGCACCCCACCGGTCGGCGTCGGTTTCACCGCCTGCACCCCACCGGCCACCTTCGGCTTCACCGCCCGCACCCCACCGGTCGGCGTCGGTTTCACCGCCCGCACCCCACCGGCCACCTTCGGCTTCACCGCCTGCACCCCACCGGTCGGCGTCGGCTTCACCGCCCGCACCCCACCGGCCACCTTCGGCTTCACCGCCTGCACCCCACCGGCCGTCGTCGGCTTCACCGCCCCCATCTCACCGGCCATCTACGGCTTCACCGCCTCCACCCGCACCGCGCACGCCTTGAACTCCGGCATCCGCGACGTCGGGTCGAGCGCCGGGTTGGTCAGGGTGTTGGCGCGGCCCTCGCCCGGCCAGTGGAACGGCATGAAGACCGTGTCGGGGCGGATGCCGGTCGTGATGCGGGCGGGGGCCACCGCCCGGCCCCGGCGCGAGACCACGGCCACCGGGTCGCCCTCGGCCGCGCCCAGGCGGGCCGCCAGCCGCGGGTGCAGCTCCACGAACGGGCCCGGCGCGGCGGTGTTCAGCTCGTCGACCCGGCGGGTCTGTGCGCCGGACTGGTACTGCGCCACGACCCGCCCGGTCGTCAGCAGCACCGGGTACTCGTCGTCGGGCTCCTCGGCGGCGGCCCGGTGCGAGACGGGGGCGAAGCGCGCCCGTCCGTCCGGTGTGGCGAACCGGTCGAGGAAGAGTCGGGGCGTACCGGGATGCACCGCGCCGGTGGTGTCGCCGTCCCCCTGCGCCGGGTCGTCGTCGGCCGGCGCCGACGCGTCCAGCGAGGCGTCCTCGCAGTCCTCGCAGTCCTCGGCGTCCTCGGCGGCCTCGGCGTCCTGCGCCAAGGGCGCGGCGGGACACGGCCAGAACACCCCGTTCTCCTCCACCAGCCTGCGGTACGTGATCCCCGAGTAGTCCGCCGCTCCGCCCGCGCTCGCCCGGCGCAGCTCCTCGAAGACCTCCTCGGCGTCGGTCGGGAAGCCCTTCTCCAGGCCCCGCTCGCCGCCCAGCCGGGCCGCGAGCTCGTGCATGACCTCCAGGTCGCTGCGCACGCCCTCCGGAGGGGTGACCGCGCGCCGCCGCAGCAGCACCCGGCCCTCCAGGTTCGTCGTCGTGCCCGTCTCCTCGGCCCACTGGGTGACCGGAAGGACGACGTCCGCGAGCGCCGCCGTCTCCGACAGCACCACGTCGCACACCGCCAGGAAGTCGAGGGACCTGATGCGCTCCTCGATGTGCGCGGCGCGCGGCGCCGACACCACCGGGTTGGATCCCATCAGCAGCAGGGACCTGATGTCCGTGCCGAGGGCGTCCAGCAGCTCGTACGCGCTGCGGCCGGGCCCGGGAAGGCTGTCCGGGTCCACACCCCACACCTCGGCCACATGCCGCCGCGCCGCCGGGTCGTCGAGCTTGCGGTAGCCGGGCAACTGGTCGGCCTTCTGGCCGTGTTCACGCCCGCCCTGCCCGTTGCCCTGCCCGGTCAGACAGCCGTAGCCGGACAGCGGCCGGCCCGCCCGCCCCGTCGCCAGGCACAAGTTGATCCACGCGCCCACGGTGTCGGTGCCCTTGGACTGCTGCTCGGGCCCACGCGCGGTCAGCACCATCGCGTGCTCCGGCTCGCAGAACATCCGCACGGTCTCCCGCAGTTGCGGAACGGACACCCCCGTGATCCGCTCCACGTACTCCGGCCAGTGCGCCATCGCCGCCGCCCGTGCCTCCTCCCAGCCGACCGTGCGCTCCTGGACGTACTCCTCGTCCACCCGCCCCTCGGCGACGACCAGGTGCAGCAGGCCGAGGGCGAGCGCGAGGTCGGTGCCCGGCCGGGGCATCAGGTGCAGGTCGGCCTGCTCGGCGGTCTTCGTACGGCGCGGGTCGACGACGATCAGCGTGCCGCCGTTCTCGCGCAGTTCGTTGAAGAACCGCAGCGACGGCGGCATGGTCTCCGCCAGGTTCGAGCCGACGAGGATCACGCAGCCCGTCTTCGGGATGTCCTCCAGGGGGAAGGGCAGACCGCGGTCCAGCCCGAACGCCTTCATTCCCGCAGCCGCTGCCGACGACATGCAGAACCGGCCGTTGTAGTCGATCTGCGAGGTGCCGAGCACGATCCTCGCGAACTTGCCGAGGCTGTACGCTTTCTCGTTGGTCAGGCCGCCCCCGCCGAAGACCCCGCACGCGTCCGGGCCGTGTTCCGCACGAGTGCGGCGAAGCCCCTCGGCGACGCGGTCGAGCGCCTCGTCCCAGCCGGCCGGTACGAGCGTGCCGCCCGACCGCACCAGCGGTGAGGTCAGACGGACGCCCGCGGCCAGGACCGCCGGCGCCGTACGGCCCTTGCCGCACAGCGCCCCCTTGTTCACCGGGAAGTCCGGGCGCTCGACCACCGCGATACCCCCGTCCTGCAAGGGCGTGAGGTTCATTCCGCACTGCAGGGCGCAGTACGGGCAGTGCGTGGGCGTCGCGGAGTTCTGCATGCCCTTCAGCGTGCTTCCGGCGTGTTACGCGCACGGCGGCTCCCTGTTACGCGGCCGGGACGGTGACCTCCCCGTCGCCGCCCGGCCGCCGTGAGGCGCGCGGGCGCCCTCCCCCCTGTCGCCGCCGACCGGTACCGGAGTTGCCGCTGGTGCGCAATTCGGCTCGCGTGTCTCATTCCGTACCGTGATTGGCCGGTCACAGCTAGTTGAGATTTGAAGAGTCGGGGTTACAGTCGTGGCCCGGGCGGCCGCCGGACTGCCATGGATTCCGCCCGGCTGCTCAGCGTCGCTCAGTGCATCGCATCTCCGCACGGCATTCGACATATCGGGCATGCCCGCCGCTCATACCGGCCGCATCCGTGCGCGGTTCCGCCGCGTACGGCAATCCGCCATTCGAAACAGCCCGCCAGGAGGTCTCCCGATCATGCCCCAGCGCCCTTCCGGCCCCCTGGGTCACTTGACCCCTCACGACCAGCGCCTCTTCTGGCAGTACGGCCGAGGCCCCACGGTCCCCGTCCCCGATCCGCTGATCCACCGCGCCGTGGAACGGCAGGCAGCGGCCGCGCCGTACGCCCTCGCCGCCGAGCACCTCGGCGACCGGATCACCTACGGCGAACTCGACCGGGCCGCCGACGCTCTCGCCGCCCGCCTGATGCGGGAGGGCGTACGCCCCGGTGACCACGTCGGACTCTTCGTGCGCCGCTCGATCCCGATGCTGGTCGGCCTGCTCGGCATCCTGAAGGCGGGCGCCGCCTACGTGCCGCAGGACATCGGCCTCGCGCCCCCGGCCCAGCTCGCCCACGTCGTCCGCACCGCCCGCACCCGTGTCGTCCTCACCGCGGCCGAGTACGCGCCCCGCGTCCCCGGCGGCCCGCGCGTGATCGCCCTCGACGAGCCGCAGGCGTACGACATCCCGACGGTGCCCGCCCCTCCGGTTCGTCCGGTCCACCCCGACGACGGCTGCTACGTCCTGTTCACCTCCGGCACCACCGGCTGCCCCAACGGCGTGCGGGTCACCCACCGCAACGTGGCCAACATCCTCCTCACCGCCCCCGGCGACCTCGGCATCCGCCCTGGCGACCGGGTCGCCCAGCTCCTCAACGTCGCCTTCGACATGGCCGCCTGGGAGATCCTCGGCTGCCTCACCCACGGCGGCACCCTCGTCGTCCGCGGCAAGGACATCGCGGCCGCGGCGCGTACGGCGGACGTACTGATCGCCACCCCGACCGTCCTGTCCGGCATCGACCCGGCCGCCTGCCCGCGCGTCCGCACGGTCGCCGTCGCCGGCGAACCCTGCCCCCGCCCTCTCGCCGACCGCTGGGCCCGCCGTGCCGCCTTCTTCAACTGCTGCGGCCCGACCGAGACGACGATCGTCAACACGATGAACCGCCACGGCCCCGACCGGCCGCTGCTGACGATCGGCCGCCCCACCCCCAACAACACCGTCTACGTCCTCGACGCCGACCGCCGTCCCCTCCCGATCGGCGAGGCCGGTGAGATGTGGGCGGGGGGCGCCTGCGTCTCGGCGGGCTACCTCGGCAACGAGGCCCTCACCGGCGAGCGTTACGCCCCCGACCCCTTCCTGGGCGGTGACCACCTGATGTTCCGCACCCGTGACCTGGGCCGCTGGACACCGGACGGCGAGCTCGAACACCTCGGCCGCACCGACGACCAGGTCAAGGTCCGCGGCTTCCGCGTCGAACTCGACTCCGTCTCCTCGGTCCTGGAGTCGGTCGAGGGCTGTGTACGCGCGGTCACCCTTCGACGGGACGCGCGCACCCTGGTCTCCTTCGTCTGCCCGGCGGACGTGGACCCCGACCGGGCCCGGCGTGCGGTGGCGGACGCGCTGCCGTACTACTGCGTCCCCGAGAGTGTCATGCCCCTGACAGTGCTGCCGGAGACCGACCGCGGCAAGATCGACAAGCAGGCGCTGCTCAGGATGGCGGGAGCCGCCCGATGACCACGTCCCTCGACCGCCGGACGGCCGAACTCCCGCCGCTCACCTCCGGTGTACGCCGGCTCCTCAAACACCCGCGCCTGATGCACCACAACCGCCTGGCGGCCCTGGTGCTCACGGCCAACCTCGGCTTCCTGTGGGCCGGTTGGGTCCCGTCCGAGCGGACCATGGGCCACGCCGCCCTCGCCAACCTCGCCCTGGCCGTCCTCGTCCGCCAGCAGTACGTCATCAACCTCTTCTTCCGGCTGGCCACCCGGGCGCCGACGAGCTGGCCGCTGAAGGTCCGCTGGACGCTGGGCAAGGTGTACCACTTCGGCGGACTGCACATGGGCGGGGCGCTGGCGGGCACCGCGTGGTTCCTGGCGCTGACCCTCGCCGCGGACGACCAGCGGCTCATGGCCGTGGGCTGGACCCTGACGGCCCTCCTGGCGCTGATCGTCGCCACCGCCCTGCCGCCCTTCCGCTCCCGCCACCACGACCACTTCGAGAAGATCCACCGCTTCGGCGGCTGGACGGCCCTCGCCCTGTTCTGGACGCACACGCTCCTGGCGTCCCCCGGCCCGGTGGAGGTGGCGGTCCTGTCGGTCGTCACCTTCAGCGTCGTCCTGCCGTGGCTGAGGCTGCGCAAGGTCGACGTACGCCTCGAACGCCCCTCCCCGCACGTGGTGCTGGCCCGCTTCGACCACGGCGAGACGCCCTTCGCGGGCTCCTCCACGGCGATCAGCCGCAGCCCGCTCAAGGAGTGGCACTCCTTCGCCAACGTCCCGGCGCCCGGTGAGCCCGGCTTCCGGCTGACGATCTCCAGGGCCGGTGACTGGACGGGCTCGTTCATCGACGACATGCCGGCGAAGGTCTGGGTGAAGGGCATCACCACGGCCGGCGTCGCCAATATCGAGACCCTCTTCCGGAAGGTGGTCTACGTGGCGACCGGCAGCGGCATCGGCCCCTGCCTGCCGCACCTGCTCGCCGCCGAAGTCCCCTCCCGCCTGGTCTGGGCGACCCGCGACCCCCGCGCCACCTACGGCGACGCCCTCGTCGACGAGATCCTCGCCGTCCAGCCGGACGCCGTGGTCTGGGACACCACCCGCGACGGCAAGCCGGACATGGTGCGCCTCGCGTACTCCGCCTACCGGGACTTCGGGGCCGAGGCGGTGATCTGCATCAGCAACAAGAAGCTGACCTGGCAGGTGGTGCACGGCCTGGAGCGGCGGGGGATCCCGGCGTACGGCGCGATCTGGGACTCATGAGGGAGACGACCGATGAACCACATCAAGCTCGAACGCCACGGCCGTGTCGTGACCGTCCGTCTGCACCGCCCCCGCGTGCGCAACGCGCTCAGCGGCGAACTGCTCACCGAACTCCTCGACGCGCTGCGCCCGCTGGACACCGACCCCGAGGTGGGCTGCTTCGTCGTCACCGGCTCGGACACGGTGTTCGCGGCGGGCGCCGACATCAAGGAGATGGCGGGGCGGTCCGCCGTGGAGATGGCCGCCGTGGACTACTTCGCGGCCTGGGAGGACTTCGCCGCCCTGCGCACCGCGAAGATCGCCGCCGTCAACGGCCATGCGCTCGGCGGCGGTTGTGAACTGGCGATGATGTGCGACCTGGTCGTCGCGGGCGAGTCGGCGGTCTTCGGCCAGCCGGAGATCAAGCTGGGCGTGATCCCCGGCATCGGCGGCACCCAGCGCCTGACCCGTCTCGTCGGCCGGGCGAAGGCGATGGACCTGATCCTCACCGGCCGCACCATGGACGCCCAGGAGGCCGGACGCTGCGGTCTCGTCTCCCGGGTGGTCCCGGACGACCGGGTTCTGCCGGAAGCGCTGGAGGCGGCCGCGACGATCGCCTCGTACGGCGCGGCGGCGGTCACGGCGGCCCGTGAGTGCGTCGACCAGGCGCTCGAAACCGGCCTGCGGGACGGCATCCGCTTCGAACGCCGGGTCTTCCACGCCCTGTTCGCGACGGACGACCAGAAGGAGGGCATGAACGCGTTCCTGGAGAAACGCCGGCCGCGCTTCACCGGCCGCTGAGGCACCCGTCGGCGACGCCGGGACGGGAGCGGGCAGGGTCCCGTCTCCCGCCCCGGGCCAGGGGCCGCCCACGGACAGAACACCCGGGCCGGCACTCCGCGGGAGTGGTGGCGGCAGCGTCACCGGGCACCTTGCCGACGGCCCCGGCCCCGCGCGCCCCGATCCGGACCCACGACGGACCGAACCCGCCGATCCCCGACCCCCGACCCCCGTCCGTCCCACCCGCCCGGCGGGGCCGCGGTCGCGCCCACGGACGGCCGACACCGGCGCGTCGGACGAACGGGCCACCTGCTCGGCGAAACCCGCCGGGACGCTCGGCACCAGCACCACCTTCGCCACCGGAGGTGCAGGGTCCCCGGCGAGGGCGCGCAGAGGCTCCCGCTCCTGCGGCGGGGGGACGTCGTGCCGGTCGGGCGGTGTCGCCCCGCCTGGGCGTCGGCGCGTCGAACGGAGGAGGCGGGCGGCGACCGTGGCGGCCGGGACGCCCCGGTGGCAGGCGATCCGCACGGCCGGCGTCGGCAGGTCGGTACGGTTGGCCGGCGGGTGCGCGGCGACGCCCGTGCATGGGGAAGCGGGCCGGCGTCGGGCGGTGCCGCTACCGTTCGGCCGCCAGCGCGTTCGTCACCCCCGCCTCCCTCGGCCCGAGGAAAGTGGGATCCGGCTCGAACAGGGCGTCCAGGGCCGCCTTGCCGGCCGCGAAGATCTCCCGGGTGCCGCCGTAGTACCACGTCGCGTCGTGCTTGGCGTCGACCCCGACGCCGTACGACGCCACCCCCGCCTCCTGGCACAGCGCGACCGCCCGCCGGATGTGGAAGCCCTGACTGATCAGCACCGCCTCGTCGACGCCGAAGATCTTCTTGGCCCGGACACAGGAGTCCCAGGTGTCGAAGCCGGCGTAGTCGCTGACGACACGGGAGTCGGGCACGCCGTGCCTGGTCAGATAGGCGCGCATGGCGTCGGGCTCGTCGTAGTCCTCGCGGCTGTTGTCCCCGGTGACGAGAACGACCTCGACACGGCCCTCGCGGTACAGCTCGGCCGCCGCGTCGAGCCGGTGCGCGAGGTACGGGGACGGCTCGCCGGCCCACAGCCCGGCGCCGAAGACCACGGCCACGTCGGTGCGTGGCACGTCGGCCGTGGTGCGCAGCCGGTCCTCGGTCACGACGTGCATCCAGGTGGCCGGAAGCAGCGCCAGCACGCATCCCGCCATCACGGCCTGCACCAGCCGGCGCTGCCCGGTGCGGGTGCGCGGCAGCCTCGGTGGGCGCGGCTTCGGTCGGCGCATCGGATGGTCCCTCCCCGGTCGGCTCACCGCCTGTTCTCGACAGTCAGGGACGTCCTGTCGTCCGCCGCGGTTCACTGCGCGCGACGTGACCAGGTTCACTTCGTACGGCGAAACCGCAGGTCAGGGCCGCTCACAGGGCTCAGGGGTCGTACCGTGAACCCGGTGTAAGAACCCGTCACCCCCGTGAAACGGGGCGGCAACGTCCCGCCCTCACCATTGATCCATGACGGCGTCGACCCCTCCTCGCGACGAGTCCCCGACGGCCCACCTCGACAGTACGGCGCACCTCATGAACCGGATCAGCAGCCAGCTCGCCAGCCAGCTCAGCCTCGTCTCGCTCGACGGCAGGCGCCGCCCCGAACAGCCCGCGCTCGTCGTCGTGGCCCACGGCAGCCGCGACCCGCGCGCCCTGAGCACCGTCCGCGCGCTCCTCGACAAGGTCCGCGCCCTGCGCCCCGGCCTGCCCGTCCACCTCGGCCACATCGAGCTGAACGAGCCGCTGCTCCCCGACACCCTCGCCGCGCTCGGCACCGGCGAAGCGATCCTCGTCCCGCTGCTGCTCAGCCGCGGCTACCACGTCAAGCGGGACATCCCCGAGATGGCCGCCGAGGCCGACGTCCACGCCCGCGTGGCCCCCGCCCTGGGCCCGCACCCGCTGCTGGTGGAGGCTCTCCACGCCCGCCTGGCCGAGGCGGGGTGGCGCACCCACATGGACGACGCCACCCGCCGCGCCAGCGCGGTGATCCTCGCCGCGGCGGGCTCCCGTGACCCCGAGTCGAAGGTCGACACCTCCCGTACGGCCCAGCTCCTCGCCGACCGCCTGGGCGTCCCGGTCGTCCCGGCCTACGCGACCACGGCGGCCCCCACGGTCGCGGACACCGCCCGTGCCCTGGCCGCCCGCGGCCGCACGAGGGTGGCCGTCGCCTCGTACTTCACGGCCCCCGGCCGCTTCGCCACCGAGTGCGCCCAGGCGGCCCCGTGGATCGCCTCGGCACCGCTGGGCACCCACGCCGCGATGGCGAGGCTGCTGCTCCACCGCTACGACCAGATGCTCACGACGCCGGTCGCGGCGGCACCGGAACTGGCGTCCGCGTAGAACGCCCCGGAAGGCGAATGCCAAGGGCCGGCGAAGGCGACTCCCGGGGGCGAGTGGGCGAGACACGGCCCACTGTTTGTCACTGCCTGCCTTTACTGTCGGTGCATGTACTACGACGAGTCGGCAGTCGAACGCTGGGCCCCCGAACCCGACAAACGCCCGGGCCGCACCGCCTTCCAACGCGACCGCGCCCGCGTCCTGCACTCCGCCGCCCTCAGACGGCTCGCCGGCAAGACCCAGGTCGTGACGCCCGGAACGCACAGTCACGCCTGGGACCCCAGCCCCCGCACCCGCCTCACCCACTCCCTGGAGTGCGCCCAGGTCGGCCGGGAACTCGGCGCGGCCCTCGGCTGCGACCCCGACCTCGTGGAGGCGGCCTGCCTCTCCCACGACCTCGGCCACCCGCCCTTCGGGCACAACGGCGAGGTCGCCCTGAACGAGTTCGCCGAGGACTGCGGCGGCTTCGAGGGCAACGCCCAGTCCCTGCGCCTCCTCACCCGCATCGAGCCCAAGCGGTTCACCCCGGAGGGGTCCGTCGGCCTCAACCTCACCCGGGCCACCCTCGACGCCGCCACCAAGTACCCCTGGCCGCGCGGCGCCCACCCCACCGACCCGGCGTCCCCCAAGTTCGGTGTCTACGAGGACGACCGGCCCGTCTTCGACTGGGTCCGCAAGGACGCCCCCGGCGCCCGCACCACCTTCGAGGCCCAGGTCATGGACTGGGCGGACGACGTGGCGTACTCGGTGCACGACGTCGAGGACGGACTGCACGCCGGCCACATCGACCCCAACTGCCTGCACGCCGAGCCGGAACGGCAGGCGGTCTTCGCGGTCGCCGTCGGACGGTACGTCCCCGAGGACACCGACGCGGCCGAACTCGCCGCCGCCCTCGACCGCCTCCAGGACCAGGAGTGGTGGCCGCACGGCTACGACGGCTCGGCCGTCGCCCAGGCCCGCCTCAAGGACGCCACCAGCCAGCTCATCGGCCGTTTCTGCCTGGCCGCGGAGAGCGCCACGCGCGCCGCGTACGGCTCCGGGCGGCTCACCCGCTACGGCGCCGAACTGGTCGTACCGCGCGAGACCCGGCTGGAGTGCGCGGTCCTCAAGGCCGTCGCCGACCGGTACGTCATGCAGCGCGCCGAGCAGGAGCGGTTGCGCGCCGACCAGCGGATCGTCGTCGCCGAACTCGCCGAGGCGCTCACCGCCCGCGCGCCCGACGGGCTGGACCCGCAGTTTCGGACCCTGTTCGACCAGGCGGGGGACGACCGTGCCCGCAAGCGGGTGATCGTCGATCAGATCGCCTCCCTGACGGACGCCTCGGCCCGCTCGCTGCACGCGCGGCTCACCGCGAGGGCGTAAGGGCGAGGAGCGGGGGAGGGCGACTAGCACCCGCCGGACGACCTCACCGGCCCGTGACCGGTGTGGCACTTGAGGCGAACGGGCACTCGAAAGTGACCCTGCGTGGCCTGATCGGGTCACCCCCTCTTCCCGCATCACGCTGCGTGCGGGACGCTCGCATGTGGCGGCACCCTTACGAGGAGGCATCAAGTGGTCGACGCGGATCAGACATTCGTCATCGTCGGGGGAGGACTCGCCGGCGCCAAGGCGGCCGAGACGCTCCGCGCGGAGGGCTTCACCGGGCGGGTGATACTGATCTGCGACGAGCGCGACCACCCCTACGAGCGGCCGCCGCTGTCCAAGGGCTACCTCCTCGGCAAGGAGGAGCGCGACAACGTCTTCGTGCACGAACCCGCCTGGTACGCGCGCAACGACATCGAACTGCACCTCGGCCAGACGGTGGACGCGATCGACCGTACGGCGAAGACGGTCCGCTTCGGCGAGGACGGCACGGTCGTCCACTACGACAAACTCCTGCTGGCCACCGGCGCCGAGCCGCGCCGCCTGGACATCCCGGGCACCGACCTGGCCGGCGTCCACCATCTGCGCCGCCTCTCGCACGCCGAGCGTCTCAAGGGCGTCCTGGCCTCGCTCGGCCGCGACAACGGGCACATCGTGATCGCCGGCGCCGGCTGGATCGGCCTGGAGGTCGCGGCGGCGGCCCGCGAGTACGGCGCCGAGGTCACCGTCGTCGAGCCGGAGCCGACCCCGCTGCACGGCGTGCTCGGCCCGGAGCTCGGCGGGCTCTTCGCCGAACTGCACCGCGAGCACGGGGTGCGTTTCCACTTCGGCCGGCGGCTGACGCGGATCGTCGGCCAGGACGGCATGGTGCTCGCAGCCCGCACCGACGACGGCGAGGAACACCCGGCCCACGACGTCCTCGCGGCGATCGGCGCCGCACCCCGCACGGCGCTGGCGGAAGCGGCCGGGCTGGAGATCGCCGACCGTGCCCACGGCCGCGGCGTCGTGGTCGACGCACAGCTGCGCACCTCCGACCCCGACATCTACGCGGCCGGCGACGTGGCCTCCTTCCCGCACGCCCTCTTCGACACCCGGGTACGCGTCGAGCACTGGGCCAACGCGCTCAACGGCGGACCGGCGGCGGCACGGGCGATGCTGGGGCAGGACGTCACCTACGACCGGGTGCCCTACTTCTTCTCCGACCAGTACGACCTGGGGATGGAGTACAGCGGGTGGGCCCCGCCGGGGTCGTACGACGAGGTCGTGATCCGCGGCGACGCGGGCAAGCGGGAGTTCATCGCGTTCTGGGTGAAGGACGGCCGGGTGCTGGCCGGGATGAACGTGAACGTGTGGGACGTCACAGAGCCGATCCAGCGGCTGATTCGCTCGAAGGCCCGGGTGAACACCGAGACCCTCGCGGACCCGCACATTCCGCTCGAAAACCTCGTCCCCTAGGTGTCAGTGCACCCCCGTAGAATTCACGCGTGGCAGGACGGATCAACGACGAGGACGTAAAAGCGGTTCGGGACGCGGTCCCGATCGACGCCGTGGTGTCCGAGTACCTCCAGCTGCGCAACGCCGGCGGCGGAAACCTCAAGGGGCTGTGCCCCTTCCACGACGAGAAGTCGCCGTCCTTCCAGGTCAGCCCGAGCAAGGGGCTCTTCCACTGCTTCGGCTGCCAGGAGGGCGGCGACACCATCACCTTCGTGATGAAGGTCGACCACCTGTCCTTCTCCGAGGCGGTCGAGCGCCTCGCCGCCCAGGCGGGCATCACCCTGCGCTACGAGGAGGGCGGCTACAACCCCTCCCACCAGCGCGGCGAACGCATCCGCCTGGTCGAGGCCCACAAGATCGCCGCCGACTGGTACGCCGAACAGCTGGCCACCAGCCCCGAAGCCGACACCGGCCGCCAGTTCCTCGCCGAGCGCGGCTTCGACCAGTCCGCGGCCCAGCACTTCTCCGTCGGCTACAGCCCTCAGGGCTGGGACCACCTCACCCGCTATCTGCGCGGCAAGGGCTTCACCGACAAGGAACTGATCCTCTCCGGAATCTCCCAGGAGGGCCGCCGCGGCCCCATCGACCGTTTCCGAGGCCGTCTGATGTGGCCGATCCGCGACATCGGCGGCGACGTCGTCGGCTTCGGCGCACGCAAGCTCTACGAGGCGGACAACGGGCCCAAGTACCTGAACACCCCCGAGACGGCGATCTACAAGAAGTCCCACGTCCTGTACGGCATCGACCTCGCCAAGAAGGAGATCGCGAAGTCCAGCCGCGCCGTCGTGGTCGAGGGGTACACCGACGTCATGGCCTGCCACCTCGCCGGGGTCACCACGGCCATCGCCACGTGCGGCACCGCCTTCGGCGGCGATCACATCAAGATCCTGCGCCGGCTGCTGATGGACAACGGCTCGGCCCGCGTGATCTTCACCTTCGACGGTGACGCGGCGGGCCAGAAGGCGGCCCTGCGCGCCTTCGAGGACGACCAGAAGTTCGCGGCGGAGACGTACATCGCGATCGCACCCGACGGCATGGACCCCTGCGATCTGCGCCTCGCCAAGGGCGACGAGGCGGTCGCCGACCTGGTCGAGCCGCGCACCCCGCTGTTCGAGTTCGCGCTGCGCCAGATCGTGCGCCGCTACGACCTCGACACCCCGGCGGGCCGCGCGGCCGCGCTGGACGAGGCGGCGCCCGTCGTCGCCCGCATCAAGAACAGCGGCGCCCAGCACGAGGTGGCCGTCGAACTCGCGGGCATGCTCGGCATCCTCGACACCCAGTTCGTGGTCAAGCGGGTCGCCCAACTGGCGCGCTGGGCACGGGACCGCGGCGGCAGGGGACCGGCGCCGTCGGCCCGCGGCCCGCAGCAGCCGTACGACGCCGCCCCCGCCCCCCGTGCCTCCGGCCCGGCCCTGACCCTGCGCAACCCGGTCTACGCGACCGAGCGCGAGCTGCTCAAACTCGCCCTCCAGCGGCCCGAGTTGGTATCCCCGGCCTTCGACGCGTACGGCGTCGACGAGTTCACCGCCGCCCCCTACGCCGCCGTACGCCAGGCCATCATCGAAGCGGGCGGCGCGGAGTACGGCATCCAGGACGCCCAGGAGTACCTGGTCCGCGTCCGCGAGGCGGCGCCCGACGACCAGGTCCGCGCGATGGTGACGGAGCTGGCGGTCGAGGCGATCATGCGCAGGACCGTCGACGAGAACTACGCCGGCGAACAGCTCGTCACCGTCCGCCGCCGCGCCGTCGAGCGCCGCATCCGCGACATCCAGAGCCAGCTGACCCGCCTCGGCGCGGGCGGCGACCCCGCCCAACTGGCCTCCGTGCAGAACGAGTTGTGGGTGTTGCAGCAGTACGACCAGGCGTTGCGCGAGCGCGGGGCGGCGGCGCTCTGAGCGCTGCTGCCGCGGGGGCTGCTCGGGCGGGATGATGTCGAGCCGGCGGCCCCGCGTCGTGGCCCGCCGCGCCGCGCCGCCGTCCCTCCGACCCCCCGGCGCCTGAGGACGCCGCCGTCCTGCGGCCGGACGGTCCGAGTAACCGCCCGGTCACGGACCGGACGCAAAAAGTCACCGCACGCCCCTCGTGGCGGCGATGTGTCGTACTCCACACTGGGTTGCGGTGCCTGAGTCCTCGGAGCGCGGCCGATCCGTTCCTCACGGGTCCCACACCCCCGCGGTTCCGCTCATCGCGTACGGGACGGACAGCGGCGAGGCCGCCGACTCCGCCCTCGAAGCAGCGCTGCCGTACGCCTCGGCAGCGATCATCCTGGAGGTCGCCCCCGTGCAGACCCAGACCCTCATCCAGACCGACAGTACGGACGGCACGGATCGGGACGCGGAGACCGGCGTTCTCGTCGCGGTGCCGCCGCAGAGCCGTGTCGCGCACCACCCGGAGACGGAGCCGGAGGCCCCGTCCGAGGCGGCCGAGCCGCCCGCCGACGCCGATGCCCTGGACGGCCCCGAGGCCGCCGAGCCCGTGGAGCCCGTCGAAGCACCGCTGCCGCCCCGCGCCCGTACCGCCGACACCAGCGGCCCCTCCTCCGACCTGTTCCGCCAGTACCTGCGGGAGATCGGCCGCATCCCCCTGCTCACGGCCGCCGAGGAGGTCGAACTCGCCCGCCGCGTCGAGGCCGGCCTGTTCGCCGAGGAGAAGCTGACCAGCACCCCCGACCTGGAGAGCCGGCTCGCCCTCGACCTGGACCGCCTCGTCGTCATGGGCCGGATGGCCAAGCGCCGCCTCATCGAGGCGAACCTGCGGCTCGTGGTCTCCGTCGCCAAGCGGTACGTCGGCCGCGGCCTGACCATGCTCGACCTCGTACAGGAGGGGAACCTCGGCCTGATCCGCGCCGTCGAGAAGTTCGACTACGCCCGCGGCTACAAGTTCTCGACCTACGCCACCTGGTGGATCCGCCAGGCCATGTCCCGCGCCCTCGCCGACCAGGCCCGCACCATCCGGGTTCCGGTCCATGTCGTGGAGCTGATCAACCGGGTCGTCCGCGTACAGCGCCGCATGCTGCAGGAACGCGGCTACGAGCCGACGCCGGAGGAGGTGGCCGCTCACCTCGACCTGCCGCCCGAGCGGGTCAGCGAGGTCCTGCGGCTGGCCCAGGAACCGGTGTCGCTGCACGCCCCGGTGGGCGAGGAGGACGACGTCGCCCTCGGCGACCTCATCGAGGACGGCGACGCCGCCTCGCCGGTCGAGTCAGCGGCGTTCCTGCTGCTGCGGGAACACCTGGACGCGGTCCTGTCGACCCTGGGTGAGCGGGAACGGAAGGTCGTACAGCTGAGGTACGGCCTCGCGGACGGCCGCCCCCGCACGCTGGAGGAGATAGGCCGCATCTTCGGCGTGACGAGGGAACGGATCCGCCAGATCGAGTCCAAGACGCTGAACAAGCTGCGGGACCATGCGTTCGCGGACCAGCTGCGGGGCTATCTGGACTGATGCCGCCTGCGGGCCGGTGGGGGTTGTTCGCGCGGTCCCCCGCGCCCCTTGAGGGCGTCAACTGCACGTACCCGAGGGGCGCGGGGAACCGCGCGACCAGCCACAACGGCCCCGCAGCCGCCCCACGACACCACGCGGCAGCTCCGATGGCGCATCAGTCCACCTCGGCCACCGCCTGTGCGAACTGCGCCTGGTACAGCCGAGCGTAGGCCCCACCCGCCGTGAGCAGTTCCTCGTGCGTCCCCTGCTCCACGATCGACCCGTTCTCCATCACCAGGATCGTGTCCGCGTCCCTGATCGTCGACAGCCGGTGCGCGATGACGAACGAGGTGCGCCCGTGCGCCAGCTTCGCCATGGCCTTCTGGATGAGCACCTCGGTACGGGTGTCCACCGACGAGGTCGCCTCGTCCAGCACCAGGATCACCGGATCGGACAGGAACGCCCGCGCGATGGTGATCAGCTGCTTCTCACCCGAGCTGACCCCCGACCCCTCGTCGTCGATCACCGTGTCGTACCCGTCGGGCAGCGTACGGATGAACCGGTCCGCGTGGGCGGCCCGCGCGGCCTCCTCGATCTCGCCCCGGGTCACCTCCCGGGCGGCGCCGTACGCGATGTTCTGCGCGATGGTGCCGCCGAACAGCCACGTGTCCTGCAGCACCATCCCGATCCCGGCGCGCAGCTCGTCCCGCGACATGCGGGCGATGTCCACGCCGTCCAGGGTGATCCGCCCCGACGAGACGTCGTAGAACCGCATCAGCAGGTTGACCAGCGTCGTCTTGCCCGCCCCGGTCGGTCCGACGATGGCGACCGTGTGCCCGGGCTCCACCGTCAGCGACAGGTCCTCGATCAGCGGCTTGTCCGGGTCGTACCGGAAGGACACCGACTCCAGCGCCACCCGGCCCCGCAGCTCCTCGGGCCGCGCCCCGGGCACCGGATCGGCCTCCTGCTCCGCCGCGTCCAGCAACTCGAAGACCCGCTCGGCCGACGCCACACCCGACTGGACCAGGTTCGCCATCGACGCGACCTGCGTCAGCGGCATGGAGAACTGCCGCGAGTACTGGATGAAGGCCTGCACGTCACCGATGGACAGCGAACCCGACGCGACCCGCAGGCCGCCGACCACCGCGACCAGCACGTAGTTGATGTTGGACACGAACAGCATCAGCGGCTGCATGATCCCGCTGTTGAACTGGGCTTTGAACCCGGCCTCGTACAGCGCCTCGTTCTGCTCGGCGAACTGCCGCGCCGACTCCTCCTGCCGCCCGAACACCTTCACCAGGGTGTGCCCGGTGTACATCTCCTCCACGTGCGCGTTGAGCTTGCCGGTGGAGCGCCACTGCTGCACGAAATGCGGTTGCGACCGCTTCCCGACCCGGGTGGCCACCACGAACGACAGCGGCACGGTCACCAGCGCCACCAGTGCCAGCAGCCACGACACCCAGAACATCATCACCAGCACACCGATGATGGTGAGCACCGAGTTGATCAGCTGGCCCATCGACTGCTGGAGCGTCTGCCCGATGTTGTCGATGTCGTTGGTCGCCCGGGACAGCACCTCGCCGCGCCGGCTCTTGTCGAAGTACGACAGCGGCAGCCGCGACAGCTTCGCCTGGACGTCCTCGCGCATCCGGTACATCGTGCGGTTCACGGCGCGGTTCACCAGCCGTGTCGCCACCGCCATCAGCAGACCGGCCACGACGAACACGGCGAGCGCGAACAGCAGCACATGCCCGACGGCGGTGAAGTCGATGCCCTGACCCGGGGTGAAGTCGGTGCTGCGCAACATGTCGGCGATCTCGCCGTCGCCGCGCTCCCGCATGGCCGCGAGAACCTGGTCCTTGGTCGCCCCCGGCTCGAACTCCCGCCCGACGATGCCGGCGAACACCAGGTCGGTGGCCTCACCGAGGATCTTCGGCCCGGCGACCGAGAGGCCCACGCTCACGACCACGCAGAACAGCAGCCCGTAGAGGGTGAGCCGTTCGGGCTTGAAGCGGGCGAGGAGTCGTCGGCTCGACACCTTGAAGTCCAGCGAGCGGTGGTCCGGTCCGGTGCCGGCCATCATCCGCCCCATCGGCCCGGCCATCAGGCGGCCTCCGCTTCCGTCAGCTGGGAGAGCACGATCTCCCGGTACGTCTCGTTGTCCGCCATCAGCTCGTGGTGCCGGCCCGTGCCGACCACCCGCCCCTCGTCGAGCACGACGATCCGGTCCGCGTCCCGGATGGTCGCCACGCGCTGGGCGACGATGACGACGGTCGCCTCGGCGGTCTCCCGGGCGAGCGCCGCACGCAGCGCCGCGTCCGTGGCGTAGTCGAGGGCCGAGAAGGAGTCGTCGAACAGGTAGATCTCCGGACGTTGCACGAGGGTCCGCGCGATCGCCAGCCGCTGCCGCTGACCACCGGACACGTTCGTGCCGCCCTGCGCGATGGGCGCGTCCAGCCCGCCCTCCAGCCGCTCCACGAACTCCTTGGCCTGCGCCACCTCCAGTGCGTGCCACAGCTCCTCGTCCGTGGCGTCCGGATCGCCGTAGCGCAGGTTGGTGGCCACCGTCCCCGCGAACAGGTACGGCTTCTGCGGCACCAGCCCGACGGTCCGCGCCAGCAGCCCTGGATCGATGGACGCCACGTCCTCGCCGTCCACCAGCACCTGCCCGTCCGTCGCGTCGAACAGCCGGGGGACCAGCCCCAGCAGGGTCGACTTCCCGCTGCCCGTCGAGCCGATCACGGCCGTCGTCTCGCCCGGCAGCGCGACCAGGTCGATCCCCTTCAGCACCGGCTCCTCGGCACCCGGGTAGCGGAAGCCCGCGTCCCGGATCTCCAGATGGCCGTGCCGGCGCAGCTCCCGCACCGGCGCGGCCGGTGGAACCACGCTCGACGAGGTGTCCAGCACCTCCTGGACGCGCTCGGCGCACACCTCCGCGCGCGGCACCATCATGAACATGAAGGTGGCCATCATCACGGACATCACGATCTGCATCAGATAGGCGAGGAACGCCGTCAGGTCACCGATCTGCATCCCGCCGCTGTCGATGCGGTGCGCCCCGAACCACACCACCGCGATCGACGACAGGTTCACCACCGTCATCACGATCGGGAACATCAGCGCGAGCAGATTGCCCGTGCCCATCGCCATGTCGGTGAGCTCGATGTTCGCCTTCCGGAACCGCTGCTGCTCGTACTCGTCGCGCACGAAGGCACGGATCACCCGGTTGCCGGTGATCTGCTCGCGCAGCACCCGGTTCACCGTGTCGAGGCGCTCCTGCATGGTCCGGAACAGCGGCCGCAGCCGCCGTACGATCAAGGTCACGCTGATGCCCAGCACGGGCACCACCGCGACCAGCACCGCCGACAGCGGCACGTCGAGGCCCAGCGCCAGCACGATGCCGCCCACGCACATGATCGGCGCCGACACCATCAGGGTGAACGTCATCAGGGCCAGCATCTGGATCTGCTGGACGTCATTGGTCGTACGGGTGATCAGCGAGGGCGCGCCGAACTGCCCGACCTCACGTGCCGAGAAGGACTGCACCCGGTCGAAGACGGCCGCCCGTACGTCCCGGCCGAGCGCGGCGGCGGTCCGGGCGCCGTAGTGGACGGCACCGATGTTGCACACGACCTGAGCCAGCGAGATGCCGATCATCAGGGCGCCGTGGGACAGGATGAAGCCGGTGTCGCCGTTGACGACGCCCTTGTCGATGATGTCCGCGTTCAGCGTGGGCAGGTAGAGGGTGGCGCAGGTCTGCAGGAACTGCAGCAGCACCAGCCAGGCGATGGGTTTTCGGTAGGGCCTGAGGTAGGTCCGCAGAAGTCGTATGAGCACGCTGCTTCTCTCGGAGTGGGCGAGTCGACGAGGAGAGGGGCCATTGGTTGCCCTTGGCCCCTATCGTCGAACACTCCACCCGTGTTACCTCAACCGATTAACCCTTCAGCGGTGCTTCGTACGGCCTTCCGGGTGCGGTTCACACCGGTCTCTCACCTTCCGCTACGGCCGGAACGCCCCGGGATGCGTCTGCTCCCGAACCGACACGAACTGCTGGCGCACCGCCTGACCCACCGCCAGCTCCTCACCCGGTTCCAGGACCTGCGCGGCCGCGCCCTGCCAGACGGGCGGGGTGCGCGGGTCGAGAGAACCCTGCGACACGCCGAGCGCCCACGCCGCCTGCCGGGCGGCACCGATCGCCGCGTAGTCCGCGGGCTGCGGTACGACGACCTGCGCCCCGAACAGCATGGGCGCCGCCGCCTGCACCGCGGGCAGCTCGGCGGCCGCCCCGAGCAGGAAGATCCGCCGCACCTCGACGCCCCGGCCGCGCAGCACGTCCAGCGCGTCCGCGAGCCCGCACAGCATGCCCTCGAACGCCGCCCGCGCCAGATGCTCCGGCTTCATCGACTCCCGCCTGAGCCCCGCCAGCGTTCCCGCGGTGTGCGGCAGGTTCGGCGTCCGCTCGCCCTCCAGATACGGCAGCAGGACGAGGCCGTGGGCTCCGGGCGTCGACTTCATCGCCAGGTCGGACAGGCTCTGCAGGTCGGCCGCGCCGAGGAGTTCGGCGGTGCCGCGCAGGGTGCGGACGGCGTTGAGGGTGGTGACGACCGGCAGGTGCATGCCCGTCGCGTCGGCCAGCGAGGTGATCATCCCGCTGCTGTCGACGAGGGCCTCGGGGTGGACGGCCATCACGGACCCGGAGGCGCCGAGCGACACGACGGCGTCGCCCAGCCCGATGCCGAGCCCGAAGGCCGCGGCCATGGTCTCGCCGGTGCCCGCGGAGATCAGCAGCCCCTCCGGGGTCGTACCGGCCGCCTCCGCCGGTCCGATCACCTCGGGCAGCATGGCCTGGCGTCCGAGCGCCAGCTCGACGAGGTCGAAACGGTAGGAGCCGGTGGCCGCGGACCAGTACCCCGTCCCCGAGGCACCGCCGCGATCTGTGGTCCTTCTCACGGGCCGGCCGAGGAGCTGCCACACCAGCCAGTCGTGCGCCTGCATCAGGACGGCGGCGCGCGCCGCGTGCTCCGGCTCGGTCTTGGCGAGCCAGCGCAGCTTGGTCACCGGCTGCGCGGCCTGCGGCACACAGCCCACCGCCTGCGCCCACGCCTCACGACCGCCCATCGCGTCGATCAGGTCGGCCGCCGCGACCTGCGCCCGCTTGTCCCCGCCGACCATCGCCGGGCGCACGGTGTTGCCCTGGGCGTCCAGCGGCACCACGGCGTTCTGCTGCGCCGACACGCCGATGGCCTGCACGCCTTCGAGCAGCCCGCCCCCGGCGGCCTCGCCGAGGGACAGCAGCCAGGCCTGCGGGTCGACGTCGGAGGGACGGGTGCCGCTGCCGTCCGGCGACTCCACCGGGTGCGGGGCGTACCCCTGCCTCAGCACGGCCCCTGTGTCCGTGTCGCATACGACGATGCGCGTGAAATCGGGCGAACTGTCCAACCCGGCGACTATCCCCATGGCCCAAATTGTGCCGTAGCGCTGCGCTTGCTCGGGCCATGGGCGCCGCGGGGACACGTGCGAGTTTCCGGGCGCGGGCGTGTCGCGGCCGATCGCGCCCGCGTGACCCGCTCGCCAGTCGGCACGGCCACGCGTCCCCTCAGAGCACCGCGGTCACCACGGTCATGTGTTGCTCGTGCCCCAGTCGTCCTCCGCGCCGCCGTTGTGGGCGCTGCGTTCGCGCAGGTTGCGGACCCGGTCGGCGACCGATTCCGGCACCCGGTCGCCCACCTTGTCGCTGACCGCGTGGTAGGCCTTGCCCGCGAAGACGCGGCTCTGCTGTGCCGCCGTCTCCGCGGTGTTGCGGACGGCGGGGTTCTGCGCGACCTGGCGCGCGGACTTCTTCAACTGCTCGTAGCGCTCGCGTCCGGCCCGTGTGCCGAGCACGTACCCGACGGCGAGTCCGACGATGAACGTGAGCCGGTAGCGCATGGCGGCCACCCTTCCCTTGTGTAGGTCCCTGGTGCGGCGTCGGCGCCGGGGGAGAACCGATTGGCGGAGCACCCCCCTGCTTGCGCTAATGTATGTGTCGCAGCGAGCGCACGCCCCCTGGCGAATACCCAGGTAGGTACGTTCGATGCAACGAGGCATTCCTCCGTAGCTCAATTGGCAGAGCAGCCGGCTGTTAACCGGCAGGTTACTGGTTCGAGTCCAGTCGGGGGAGCTCGGTCCTCCGTAGCTCAATTGGCAGAGCAGCCGGCTGTTAACCGGCAGGTTACTGGTTCGAGTCCAGTCGGGGGAGCATGCTGAACGAGGACCCCCTCAGGGGTCCTTTTTCATGTTCGGCCTCGTGCCCGGGAACCGCGCAGGTCGGAGCGGAGTCCTTCAGGGCATGCGAAGTCGACCATACGAAGCAGGAGATCGTATGAGCGGCTATGCTGCGGCAGACGGCGCGCACACTTGTACGCGACACGCCGCTATGGGGCGGTAGCTCAGCCGGTTAGAGCAGCGGACTCATAATCCGTCGGCCGTGGGTTCGAGTCCCACCCGCCCCACCAAGCGCCCTCGGTGCAGAAACGATGCGACCAGGCGGTTGACGAGAAGTCACTCGCAGACGATCTCGTCCCGAGGGTCGTAGTGGGTGCGGAACGGCTCCCGCTTCACCTCTTCGCCGTCACGGAGGAAGACCCGCTCCACGGTGACGTCGAATCCCTCCAACGGAGTCTGCGGCACGCACTTCTCGTCGGTGCTCACCTTCTTGCGCGGCTCCTTGACGTTCCTGCGCGGACCGGTGACCGACTCGATCTCGTCGTACTTCCGGGTGCCGAGGAAGCTGATGGTCACCGAGGTGTCGGTGGACTCGGCCCGGATGTAGACGGCGTTGCCGGAGTCGTTGCGGAACCGCAGGTCCAGGCTGCCCCAGGCGACCGTCGCCTCGCGGCCCTCGGGGTAGCGCTCGATGTAGAACGAGTGGGCGCCGTACTCCACGGGCTTGAGACCCGCGAAGAACATCGCGTTGAACATGGTCGTGGCGACGGCGGAGACACCGCCGCCGGGCGCCTTCTTGTACTGGTCGTCGAGGATCATGACGCCCTCGACGAAGCCGTTCTCCTCCGTGCGCTCACCGACGGTGCGGTTGAAGCTCCAGGTCTTGTCCGGCATCACGACGGAGCCGTTGATCAGTTCCGCGGCCCGGCCGATGTTCTTCGTGCGGTACGGCGCCGGCTCGAAGTTCACCGTGAACGAGGACATCTTCTCCGTCAGGCCCAGCCGTTCGGCGTTCTCGGCGGTCACCTGAGGCTGGGTCACCCGGGTGGCGATCGCCCCGCTGCGGTCGGTGCCCGACCTGGTCAGTAGCGGCATGACGGCCTTGCCCAGCGCCTCGTCGGTGACCTGGACGGCGGCCCTGGCGTCGTCATCGGCCACCACCTTGTCGCCGTCGAGGCGCAGCGTGGCGTTCCGGGGCTCGGTCGGCAGGCCGGACAGCGGGCGGGCGACCGCGGGGGCGGCGCGCAGGCCCTTGGCGTCCAGCCGCGGGGTCAGCCTGCCGTTGCCGTCCGGTCGCATCGTCAGGTGTTCGCCCAGGACGTCCGGGTCGACGGTGAACCGCCGGTCGGCCACGGTCAGCCTGATGGGCCACGACATGGCCGGCCGGGCGAACTCGCGCACCGCCCGCCGTACCTCCCGCTCCGTGACCTTCGGTGTCGTCACACGGGCGGGCAGGGCCGTGACGGAGCCGGTCTCGGCGCGCAGGAAGGCGGCGCGCAGCGGCTCGACGGCGGCCCTGGTGTCCAGGGCGCGGCCGTCGCGCGGGGCGATCTGGCGGACGCGGCCGTCGTCGAAGGTGACGGCGCCGTCGC
Organism: Streptomyces sp. NPDC007808; assembly: GCF_042868655.1. NCBI lineage: Bacteria > Bacillati > Actinomycetota > Actinomycetes > Kitasatosporales > Streptomycetaceae > Streptomyces > Streptomyces sp. NPDC007808. The sequence continues at coordinate 546,538 of NZ_JBIAEQ010000002.1, read as the reverse complement.
GGACCTTCTGGTCGAGCGACTTCGCCAGCCGGCCCAGACCGGAGCGGGCCTTGTCCTCGTCGACGCGTACGACCGGCTCGACGGCGCCGCCCGAGTGGAACAGCCCGCCGATCACGGTGAACGGATCGGCGTCGTCGGTGCGCCCGGCACGGTCCACCGTCCTGGCGTAGTCGAAGGTGATGCCGACCTGCCGGGGCTCGACGGTGCCCTTGCGGTCGCCGACCGTCACGGCCAGCTCCCGGGACGCGGCCGGCCCCAGCCGGTCCTGCAGTTTCCGTACGGCCTCCGCGCGGCTCAGGCCGCCGATGTCCACCCCGCGCACGGTCGTCCCCGCCTCTATGTCGCCGCCCGCGACCAGCAGCCCGGCGAGGTACAGGCCGCCGACGCCCAGGGTCAGCGCGCCGCCGGCCAGGGCGAGGGGCGGCAGGGAAGTTATGCGGGGAGCGAAGGCTCCTCGCGGGACGGAGGGGATGCGCAGGCGCATGGGTCTCCCGGCGGATCGACAGGTGGTGCGGTCTTCGACGGCACGGCGCTGTGCGTGAGGCAAACACATCCAGCTAGCCATATCCGGGCGAAATCGCCTATGTCGTGGAACACGTTCGCCCCGGATCACGCAGGTGCCGCAGTCACCGCTCCCCTCGGTCCCCCGGTCGACGACGCGTGGGAACGCCCCCGCACGGTCCTGCGGGCGCGTTCCCACGCTGGGGGAGAGAGGCAGGTCAGGCCCGGGAGGGCACCTCGGCCGTCTCGGTCGGCGCCGCCTGCTGGTCCCCGGACGCCGCCAGGGCACGGTTGCGGCGGACGGAGGCGATGAAGGACGCCGCGATCAGGACGACACCGATCAGACCGGTGATGATCTCGCTGATCTGGTGCTGGATGGTGATCAGCAGGATCACGGCGAGCGCGCCGATCGCGTAGTGGGCGCCGTGCTCCAGATAGACGTAGTCGTCGAGGGTGCCCTGGCGGACCAGGTACACCGTCAGGGACCGGACGTACATGGCGCCGATGCCCAGGCCGAGCGCCATCCAGAAGATGTGGTTGGTGATGGCGAAGGCACCGATCACACCGTCGAACGAGAAGGACGCGTCCAGGACCTCCAGGTACAGGAAGAGGAAGAACGCCGCCTTTCCGGCGAGGGCGACCACCGGGACCGGCCTGCCTTCCGCCCTGGCCTTCTCCGCCTCCTCGTGCTCGTGTTCCTCCTCTTCTTCGAGCTTGTCCTCGAAGTAGCCGGACAGGCCGCCGACCACGAGATAGGTGATCAGCCCGGCGACGCCGGAGAGCAGCACGGTGGCGGTCTTGTCCGCGTGGCCGGTGCTGACGTGGGCGTGACCGGCGAAGGTCATCGCGGTCGCCAGCAGGACGACCAGCGCGACACAGGCCGACAGCATGTCGATCCTGCCCAGCCTGGCCAGCGGACGCTCCAGCAGGCCGAGCCACTTGATGTCGCGGTCCTCCAGGATGAAGTCCAGGAAGATCATCAGCAGGAACATGCCGCCGAAGGCCGCGATCGCCGGGTGGGCGTCGGTGACCAGGTCCTCGTAGCGTTCGGGCTGGTCGAGGGCCAGCTGGACCGCCTCGACGGGGCCCACCTTGGCGCTGATCGCGACGATCACCACCGGGAACAGCAGCCGCATGGCGAACACGGCGACCAGGATGCCGACGGTGAGGAAGATCTTCTGCCAGAAGGCGTTCATCTTCTTCAGGATCCCGGCGTTGACCACCGCGTTGTCGAAGGACAGCGAGATCTCCAGGACGGACAGGATCAGGACGAGCCCGAAGGCCTCCCAACCCCACTGCCAGGCGGCGAAGGCGAGGCCGAGCGCCGTGACGGCGAACGACCAGCCGAAGGTCCTCAACACGATCGTCAGCCCTCCGCCTTCACGGCGAGGACCGGACAGCCCACGCCCAGCAGGATCTGCTGGGCCGCCGAGCCCATGATCAGCTTGCCGACCGCGCTGCGCCGCCGCAGCCCGATCACCACCAGGGACGCCTCCGTCCGCTCCGCGAGATCGATGATCTCGTCGGCGGCGTCCCGGGCGCCCAGGACCTGGCGGACGTCGAAGTCGACGCCGAGGGCCGCGAGGTCCTCGCGCACATGGGTCAGGTCGGGTTCCTGGGCGAAGCGGGGGTCCACCAGGGCGTCGCCCCGGCTGGTGTTCACCACCAGGAGTTTCTCGCGGCGCCGCCCCGCCTCGTCGATCGCCGCGCGCAGCGCCGCCTCCCCCTCGGGCGAGGGGACGTAGCCGACCAGGATGGTCATCTCGTGTCTCCAGATGTCTCGGGTGTCTCAGACGGCGCTTCGCGCGCGCAGGGGACGTACGACGAACCGGCCGATCAGCGGCCACACCAGGACCAGCGCGATCACCGTGTAGACCGTGTACGACACCGGGCCGCCCAGCAGGCCCGACAGCTCACCGCCGGACAGCTGCAGGGAGCGCCGGCCCTGCAGCTCCGCGCGCGGGCCGAGGATCACGCCGACGATCAGCGGCAGGACCGGCAGTCCGAAGCGGCGCATGGCGAAGCCGAGGAGGCCCAGGGTGAGCAGGATGAACAGGTCCAGGGGCTGGGCGTTGACGGCGTAGGCGCCCATCGACGCGAAGAAGAGGATGCCCGCGTACAGGTAGGGGCGCGGGATCTGCAGCAGCTTCGCCCATGCCGGAGCCAGCGGCAGGTTCAGCAGCAACAGCAGCAGGTTGCCGATGAAGAGGCTGGCGATCAGGACCCAGACCAGGCTCGCCTCGCGTTCGAACAGCAGGGGGCCGGGCTGGATGCCGTTCGACTGGAAGGCCGCCAGCATCACGGCCGCCGTGGCGTTGGTCGGCAGGCCGATCGCCAGCATCGGCACGAGGGTGCCGGCGGCGGACGCGTTGTTCGCGGCCTCCGGGCCCGCCACGCCCTCGATGGCGCCCTTGCCGAATTCCTCGGGGTGCTTGGTCAGCCGCTTCTCGGTGGCGTACGACAGGAAGGTGGGGATCTCCGCGCCGCCGGCCGGCAGCGCGCCGAACGGGAAGCCGTACGCCGTGCCGCGCAGCCAGGGCTTCCAGGACCGCTTCCAGTCCTGTCCGCCCATCCAGGGCCGCCCCACCGGGATCACCTCGGCCGGCTTGCGGCGCAGGTGCGCGGCCACCCACAGCGCCTCGCCGACCGCGAAGATGCCGACGGCGACCACGACGACGTCGATGCCGTCGGCCAGCTGCGGCACGCCCAGGGTGAGCCGCTGCTGGCCCGACACCGAGTCGATGCCGACCAGGCCGATCGTCAGGCCCAGGAGCAGCGAGACGAAACCCCGGATGCGCGAGGAGCCCAGCACCGACGTCACGGCTATGAACGCCAGCAGCATCAGCGCGAAGTAGTCGGGTGCGCCCAGGCTGACCGCGAAGTCCACCACGAACGGGGTGACCAGGACCAGCAGCAGGGTGCCGATGGTGCCCGCCACGAAGGAGCCGATCGCCGCCGTGGCCAGGGCCTGGGCGGCGCGGCCGGCCTTCGCCATCTTGTTGCCCTCGATGGCGGTGACCACGGACGAGGACTCGCCGGGGGTGTTCAGCAGGATCGACGTCGTCGAGCCGCCGTACATGCCGCCGTAGAAGATGCCGGCGAACATGATGAACGCCTGCACCGGCTCCATGCCGTAGGTGACGGGCAGCAGCAGGGCCACCGTCATCGCCGGGCCGATGCCCGGCAGGACGCCCACCGCGGTGCCGATGACCACGCCGACCAGGGCGAGCAGCAGGTTCATCGGGTCCATGACGTCCGCGAAGCCCTGCATGAGGTTGTTCAGGTTGTCCATCGGGGCCTCACAGGATTCCTTGCAGGACCCCGGCGGGGAGGTTGACGCCGAGGCCGATCGCGAACGCGTAGAACGTCGTCAGGGAGAGCGTGGTCGCGATGAGCAGGTTGCGGATGTAGTGGCGGTTGCCCAGGGCGAACGCGGTGCCCCAGAACAGCAGGGCGCCGCTGATCACCCAGCCGAGCCGCTCGATGAGCAGCGCGTTCGCCAGGAACACCCCGACCAGCAGCAGCACGGTGCGCCAGTCGCTGCCGCTCGACAGGTCGACGTCCTCGCCGGCCTCCGGCTCACCGCGGCCGCCCCGGGCCACGTCGACGGCGTACAGCGTCGCGAGCAGCACGAGCAGGCCGCCCAGGATCAGCGGTACCGCGCGCGGGCCGACCGGGTCGGTGCCGCTGGTGATGTGCGGGATCCCGAGGGCGTCCACGATCACGGCGGTGCCCAGCAGGGCGAGGAACGCGCACACACCGTACTGTGCGCGGTCCCCGCCCTCCCGGGGCGGACGGGAGTCCTCCACGGTCCGTTCCCTCACGTCGGAGCTCATGCCAGCCCGAGTTCGGCCAGCAGGTCGGCGACCGCCTTGTCCTGCTCGGTCAGGTAGCTGCCGAACTCGTCACCGGCCGCGAAGGCGTCCACCCAGCCGTTCTTCTCCAGCTGCGCCTGCCACTCCTTGGAGTCGTGCATCGTGGTCAGCGAGTCGATCCAGGTCTGCTTCTGCTCCGCGGTGATGCCGGGAGGGGCGACGATGCCGCGCCAGTTGGTGAAGACCAGGTCGATGCCCTCGTCCTTGAGCGTCGGGGCGTCCTTCAGTGCCTCGACCGGCTTCTCGCTGCTGACCGCGAGGACCCGCACCTGGCCGGCCTCGACCTGGTCGAGGAACTCACCGAAACCGCTGGCCCCGAAGGCGATCTTGTTGCCGAGGATGGCCGGCAGCAGCTCGCCGCCGCCGTCGTAGGAGACGAAGTTGACGTCCTTCGGCTTGATGCCGACGGCCTTCGCCAGCTGCATCGGCAGCAGGTGGTCGGGGCCGCCCGGCGACGAGCCGCCGCCGACGGCGAACTTCTTCGGATCCTTCTTCCAGGCGGTGACGAGGTCGTCCATCGTCTTGTACGGGGAGTCCTTCGGCACGACGATCGCGCCGGCCTCCTCGATCAGCTTGGCGATCGGCGTGGTGTCGGTCAGCGTCGCCTTGGACTTGGAGGTGTACGAGGCCCCGACGACGCCCAGGCCCATCTGCATGGCCAGCTTGCCGTTGCCCTTCTCGTTCACCAGCCGCTGCAGACCCACCGTGCCGCTGGCGCCGGGCAGGTTGAACACCTGGACCCCGGAGGCGACCTTGGTGTCCTGCATGACCTGGGAGACGGTGCGGGCGGTGAGGTCGTAACCGCTGCCCGGGGTGTTGGGGACCATCAGACGCAGGCCGGTCACGGGCTTGCCGTCACCGCCACCGCCCTCCTGCTTGTCCGCGGTGGCACCACAGGCGCTGACCGCGATCATCGACACGGTGGCAAGAGCTCCGACAAGTGCGGCTCGTCGAGTTCTCATGGCTCATCTCTTTCGCTCGGCCCGTTCCGGCGCCATGATTGTGCGGTTCCTGAGACACCCCGTCTCGGTTGTGTGACCATTGAAGGTTGAGTTCATAGTGGTCATAACGTCACGGTCGCAACGGCGTCAGACGCTCGCGGGCGAGCTGCTGGTATGGCAGCTCGCCATCGTCGTGATCGTGCTGGTCGCGGTCGCCGCCGTCTCACTGGCCCAGTCCAAGGCGACCTTCGACCGGGTCGAGGGGCGCCGGGTGACCGCGCTCGCCGAGGAACTGGCCGGCAACCCCCTCGTGCGCATCCAGCTCGTGCGGCCCGCCCCGGCGGAGATGCTCGCACCGCTGCTGCAGTCCACACGGACCAGGTCCGGCATCAGCTCCGCCACGGTCGCGGACGCCGACGGCAAGATCGTGGCCTCCACCGACCCCACCCTCCTCGGGACCCGGCTGCCGGTCTCCGGCGCGGATGCCGCCGGCGGCCGCGGCTGGTCCGGCGAGCTGCCGGTGAACGGTGTCACCGAGCTGGCGGCGCAGGCGCCGGTGCTCCAGGCCGAGGAGGACGAGGAGCGCGGCCTGCGGACCGGGGACCACCTCGGCACCGTGATGATCGGGCGGGCCTCGCCGTCGGTCGGTCAGCGGCTGGTGGGTGCCTCCTCGTACCTGCTCGTCTACCTGGGCGTCGCCAGCGTCCTCGGCGTGGCCGGCTCCTGGCTGCTGGCCCGGCGCATCAAACGGCAGACCTTCGGCATGGAACCGCGCGAGATAGCCGGGCTCGCGGAACACCGCGAGGCGATGCTCTTCGGGATCGCCGAGGGCGTGGTGGCCCTCGATCCGCAACAGCGGCTCACCCTGGTCAACGCCGTCGGCCGCAGGCTGCTCGACCTCCCGGAGAACTGCGTCGGGATGAGCCTGACCGACCTCGGGATCGAGGGACGGCTGTACGACGTCCTGGCCGGGACCGCGCCCGACTCGCAGGCCGGCGACCTCACGCGGCGCGACGAGGTGGTCGTACGCCGGGGCCGGGTGCTGGTGATGAACCGGATGGACGTCACCAAGGACGGCCGTCGCCTCGGCTCCGTGACGACGCTGCGTGACCGCACTGAACTCGCCCAGCTGGAAAGGGAGTTGGGGTCCTTCCGCAGCAGCACCGAACTGCTGCGGGCACAGGCCCACGAGTTCTCCAACCAGCTGCACACCATCTCCGGGCTCATCCAGATCGGCGAGCACGACGAGGTCGTACGGTACGTGCGCGCCCTGCGTAAACACCGCGAGTCGCTCGATCTGAACCTCACCAGCCGGGTCCGCGACCGGGCCGTCGCCGCGTTGCTCATGGCCAAGTCGTCGCTCGCCGCGGAACGCAAGGTACGTCTGAAGATCTCCGAGCGCACCGCACTGGAACGGCTGGAGCCGACCGACTCGGCGGACGTGGCGACCGTGCTCGGCAACCTCGTGGACAACGCGGTCGACGCCGCCGTCGCGGGGGACGACGACCACGAGGCGTGGGTGGAGGTGGAACTGCGCCAGGACGCCTCCAGCGTGGAGATCGTCGTACGCGACTCGGGGCCCGGGGTGGCGCCCGAGCTGGCGCAGGAAGTGTTCTCGCACGGGTTCACGACCAAGGCCGCACAGGGCGGCGACCGGGGGATCGGCTTGGCACTCACCCGGCTCGTGTGCAAACGCCGCGGCGGAGAGGTGTCGGTGACCAACACGCAGGAGGGCGCCATGTTCACCGCCCGGATGTCCGTCGGCCGCCCGGCCGACCGAACGACGGAGAGAGTCCGATGATCGACGTGCTGATCGTTGACGACGACTTCATGGTGGCGCGGATCCACCGCGGATTCGTGAACGACGTCGACGGGTTCCGGGTGATCGGCACGGCGAACTGCGGGGAGCAGGCACTCACCGCCGTCGCCGAGACGCAGCCCGACCTGGTGCTGCTCGACCTCTATCTGCCCGACATGTTCGGACTTGAGATCATCCCGCGGCTGCGCACCGCCGGGCACGACTGCGACGTCATGGTGATCAGCGCGGCCCGTGAGTCGGAGGCGGTGCGCGGCGCCGTACGGCAGGGCGTCGTCGACTACCTGCTCAAGCCGTTCGACGCCGGCGACCTCAGGACGCGCCTGGAGCAGTACGCGGCCCGGCGGAGCAACCTGTACGCGGCGGTCGTCAGCGGGCAGTCCGACGTGGACCGGGCCCTGGCGCGGGGCGCGGCGCCGGTCACCGCTGCGGCGCCGCTGCCCAAGGGCATGAGCGTGGAGACCGCCGAACTGATCGAACGCGAGCTGCGCGCCGCCGACGGCAGCCTCTCCGCCGCCGAGTGCGCCGCCCGGCTCGGGGTGTCGCGGGTCAGTGCCCGCCGCTACCTGGAGCACTTCAGCGTCACGGGGCGGGCGGAGGTGTCGCTGCGCTACGGGCAGGCGGGGCGGCCGGAGCGGCGCTACAGCTGGCTGGACGACTGACGCCGGGGCAGCCGTCCGGCGCCGGGCGGCCCGCACGGGGCCGGCCGCCCGACGCCGGACGTGTCACCGGTCGACGGGACCGGTCAGCTGGACGATGTCGTCGGATGCCATGTCGTGCAGCCTGATGGCCAGGTCCTCCAGAGCACGGCTGGCGGCGAGTTCGTCGCCGATCTCGGGGATCGGCCGGTCGATCGGATTGCGGTGGGCCACACCCCGGCCGGTGACGGTCGCGGTGTCGGCGTCCTGGGCGCTCAGCACGGCCTCGGCGCGGGTGTCGTCGCCGTCCTCGGTGATGTGGATCCGGACGGTCCAGTGCTTGTCTTCCATCGAGATCACTTCCGTACGGGGTGAGGAGAACGGGCTTCCCCCACTGTCGAGCGTGCGCCTGTTCCCGGGCCGGGTCCAGCGCGAGCCGACACCCCGGTGCCACGCTTCGACGCGTGCGTGCCGCTCGGTCACGGCCCGGTGACCGCAAGGCCGCCGTGCCCCCGGTGCACCCCGAGAAAGCGGGCTTGCGCGCAACCGCTCCGGGCGCGGAGGCATGACAAGTGCCTCGGTGGGCACGATGTGCCGAAAGGTCGCGGAGAGAAGGCTGGTTCCGACGGACCCGGCCGGCCACGAGGAGGGCGCCATGAACCGCCAGACACACGTCCGCGTTCGTGTCACCCGCCGACCCGCGGCTCCCCGCGACACCAGGGGGGAGATCGACCGCCGCACGCCGTCGGGGCGGATTCTGCCGTACTGACGGGCGAGGCGGCCCGCGGGCGGGCTCAGTCGGCCGTGTCCAGCTCCAGCGGCGCGATCTTGCCCTCCAGCATGGTGCCCAGGCCCTGCACGGCGCAGACGTCGGGGCGTTCGGCGATGTGCACGGGCATCCGGGTGGCCTGCTTCAGCATCTGGTCGAAGCCGGGCAGCAGCGCACTGCCGCCGACCATCGTGATCCCGCGGTCGGCGAGGTCGGCCACGAGGTCGGGCGGGCACTCGCGCAGCACCTTGCCGATGGCGTCGAGTACGCCGGTCAGCGGGGTCTGGATGGCCTCCCGTACGGCGGCGGTGTCCACCTGGACACTGCGGGCCAGGCCGGTGCAGACGTCGCGGCCGTGGATCTCGGTGGAGGTCGGTCCGTGCGGCGTGAGCCCGTTGCCGGAGAGCGCGAGCTGCAGGGGCCGTACGTTCTGGCTGGGCAGCATCAGCTCGTGTTCGTGCCGCAGGTGCTGCACGATCGCGTGGTCGACGGCCTCGCCGCCCACCCGGATGCGTTCGGCGGTGACGATGGCCCCGAGCGAGAGCACGGCGACCTCGGTCGCGGCGGCCCCGCACACCATGATCATGCTGGCCTCGGGCTGCTCCACGGGCAGTCCGCAGCCGACGGCGGCGGCAATGAGGGTGTCGACCAGCTCCACGCGCCGGGCACCGAGGCCGACGAGGGTCTCGATGGCGGCGCGCTGCGCGAGCGGGTCGGCGTCGTGCGGGGTGCAGGCCGCGGCCCGCAGGAACGGCTTGCGGCGCAGGGTGCGGCGCATCTTGTCGCCGAGGAGGTGGCGCAGCATGCGCTGCGCCATCTCGATGTCGACGACGGTGCCGCCCGAGACGGGCCGTACGACGCGGATGTAGGGCGGGGTGCGTCCGGTCATCCGCTCGGCGAGCTCGCCGACCGCGATGAGGGCGCCGGTACGGGTGTTGACGGCCGCGGCGGAGGGCTGGTCGACGACGAGTCCGGCGCCCTTCACATAGACGCGGGTCCTGGCAGCCCCCAGGTCGACGGCGAAATGGCAGCGGCGCAGCTGCTCCAGAGTGGCGGTCATGGCGGATCCTCCCGAGAGCGCAGACCGTGGGGGCCGGTGGGTGGGTGGCGGGCCTTGCGCATGGGGTCGTGTGGGGGGTGTGCATGCGGGGCCGCCCGGTGGGGGGCCTCTCTGGCATGGTGCGCGCGGCCCGGTGGGGGGCGCCTTCTGGAGGGGGCCGGGTGGGGTGCGGCCGAATGGGGGTTTGTCCGGCGGTCTTCGGCGAGTCGCCTGCGTGGACCCGGCGATTCGGCCCCGGCAGGAGCCGGTGGACGGCAGGCCGTCGGCATGGGCGGCGGGTTGCCCGGCGACGGTGAAACCGAACAGCACGCGGTGCGCGGCCGGCCCCGGCCGGTCGGGGGCGTGCTGAAGGACACGCGGGTTCGTAGCGGTTGGGTGCGTAGCCCGATCGCCCGCCCGGCCCCACCCTCCGGCCGCCCGACCACCCGACCGGCCGGAGGGTGGGGCCGGGCGGGCGTCGGGGAGGTGAGGGGCGCGGTCGTCCGTCGGGGGACGGGCGGGGGCGTTCAGGGGGGAGGGGTGCTCGGGTGCGGGGGCCGGTGGACTGTCGCCCGGATCACTCCGAGGTCGACCAGGTCCTGGGGCCGCAGGCGGAGTTGGTCCGCCGTCGCCTCCACCTCCCGCGGTGGCCGCTTCAGGATCGCCGCCGCCGACTCCGGTGCTATGACCGAGAAGTAACTGTCCGGCGTGGCCCAGGTGTTGCCGGGCGCCGCCAGGGCCAGCGCCCCGCCCGAGCCGCCCTCCCCGATCACCAGCGTCGTGATCGGGACGCGGGCCGCGGCCACCGCGCCGAACAGGTCCGCGATCGCCGCCCCCACGCCCTGCCGCTCCGCCTCCGCGTCGTTCGCCGCGCCCGGCGTGTCCACCAGGGTCAGCACCGGGATGCCGAGCCGGTCCGCGAGGCGGATCAGGCGGGTGGCGGTGCGGTACCCGGCGGGACGGGTGGCGGTGCCGGTCTGGGCGGCGTACGCGACCGTGCGGCCCTCGTGGTCCCCGAAGCCGCACAGCATGCCGTCGGGGTCGGTGCCGCCGCAGCGGTCGCCGCTGATGGTGACGCGGTCGGTGAAGTACGCGTCCAAGTAGCGGGCGGCACGCGGACGTTCGGGCGAGCGGGCGCGCCGGACCGCGTCCCAGCCGGTGGCGGGCGGGTCGGTGGCGCCGAGCGGGCGCGGCGGCGGGGCGGCTTCGGTGCCGGGTGCCGTGAGCAGCCGTAGCCACCGGCCCAGTTCGGTCCGCAGCGCCTCGGGCCGCACGACCGCGTCCACCGCACCCGCCCGCACCTGCGCCTCCGCCGTGTAGGCGGCCGGGTCCGCGTCCGGTGGGCGGACCCGGGAGCCCGCGAATCCGACCTGGGCGCCGGGAAGGGCGAGGGACACGTCGGCGCCCGCGCCGAGGGTGGCCCAGCCGCCACCGGTCGTCGGGTCCCGCAGGACCGCTATCTGCGGCAGCCTGGCCGCGCGGGTCAGTTCCGACTGGCGGGCCACCCGCTGGAGTTGGGTCAGGGCGAGCATGCCCTCCTGCATCCGGCTGCCGCCCGTCGCGACCAAGGGGACCACCGCAAGACGCCGGTCGCGGGCGTACGTGTACGCCGCCTCCAGCCGGTCGCCGGTGCGTTCGCCGAGCGAGCCGCCCAGGAAGCCGAACTCGAAGGCGATCAGGACCGCGCGGGTGCCCTCGACGGTGGCGGTGCCGCAGAGCACCGACTCCTCCTCGCCGGTGCGTTGGGCGGCGCGGGCGCGCGAGGCGTCGTAGCCGGGCCAGCCGAGGGGGCCGTCCGGCACCGGGTCCCCTGCCGGGCGGGGGAGTTCGGTGAAGTCGTCGGCGAGCAGGGCGAGGGCCTCCCGCGCGCTCGGGCGCCGCTCAGTCATGGCTCAGCGCCCGCTTCATGACCTTCCCCATGTCGTTGCGGGGGAGCGCGGTCAGGTGGTGGACGACGCGCGGGCGCTTGTGCGGGGCGAGGCGGCGGGCCACGTGGTCGGCCAGTTCCCGCGCGCTCGGCGGCGACTGGGGGTCCTCCGCGACGATCCACGCCACGATCCGCTCACCCAGGTCCGCGTCCGGCTCGCCGGTGACGGCCGCCTCCCGTACCCCCGGATGTTCGAGCAGCGCGTTCTCGATCTCACCCGCCCCGATCTTGTAACCGCCGCTCTTGATCAGGTCGGTGGCCTTGCGGCCGACGATGCGGACGTACCCGTCGGGATCGCGCACCGCCATGTCGCCGGTGCGGAACCAGCCGTCCTCGGTGAACGCCGCCGCCGTGGCGTCGGGGCGGCCCAGGTACTCGCTGAACAGGTTCGGGCCGCGCACCTGGATCTCGCCCACGGTCTCGCCGTCGTACGACGCGACCGGCACCCCGTCCTCCTCCACGAGCCGCAGTTCCACGCCCGGCAGGGGCACGCCGACCGTCCCGGCCCTCGGTTCGCCGTCCGCGCGCACGCTCGTGTTCATCAGCGTCTCGGTCATGCCGTACCGCTCCACGATCCGCTGCCCGGTCGCCGCGGTGATCCGCTCGTGGTCGTGCACGGGCAGCGCGGCCGACCCCGAGACCAGCAGCCGGGCCCTGCCCAGCGCCTTCGCCAGCTGTGGCGTCTCAGGGAGCGCCTGGGCGATGCGGTGGTACATCGTCGGCACGCCGAACAGCATGGTCGCGCCGTCGGTCAGCTCGCGCGCCACCCCCTCGGTGTCGAACCGGCCGAGGTGACGGACGGATCCGCCGCGGCGCAGCGGGCCCAGGATGCCCAGGACCAGGCCATGCACATGGAACAGGGGCAGGCCGTGGACGAGGACGTCGTCGGCGGTCCACTGCCAGGCGTCGGCGAGCGCGTCCAGGGTGTGCGCGACGGCGCGGCGCGGGATCACCGCGCCCTTGGGCGGGCCCGTGGTGCCGGAGGTGTAGACGATCAGGGCGGGGTCCTCGCCGGAGGCGGGCGGGTCGGGGAGAGCGCCGCCGGCCTGCGCGTCGACGTCCACGCGCGCCAGGCCGAGCAGCGGGGCGGGGAGTTCGTCGGCGGGTGCGGCGAGGACGAGGCTCGGCGCGCTGTCCGCCAGGATGTGCCCGAGTTCCTTCTCCCCGGACTTGGGGTTGAGCGGCACGGCGGCGACCCCGGCCTCCAGCGCCGCGACCACCGCGACGGCCGTCTCCAGCGTGGGGGTCGCCCACACGGCGACCCGGCTCGCGTCGGCGATCCGGTCCGCGAGGGCGCCCGCCGCGGCGGCGAGCTCCGCGTAGGTCAGGGCCCTGTCGCCGAACCTCAGGGCGGTGCGGCCGGCCGACGGAGCGGCTGTCAGGCCCGGGAAGAGTGAGGACACGCGTCGTACTCCTTGGCTGTGGCTGCCTGTCGTGACTTGGTGTCGCCTGTGATCGCCTGTGCTCCATGGTGGCCTACCCGGAACCCGCTTCGACCATCAAGGGCCGCGCGACCGCGGGCACGACCGCCACCCCGACTCCTCCGTACACCATCGACTGCCGGGAGGAAACACCCGCGCTCGGCGCCGCCCACTCCGCCTGAGTGGCCGCTGCGATGTGCCGCCCGCCCTGCCCGAGTCGGCGTCGCCGCCCACTCCGCCCGAGTAGCCGCCGCGACGCGCAGCCCACCCCGCCCGGTTCGGCGCAACCCGCCCGCCCGAGCGGCCGCCGCGACGCGCAACCCGCTCCGCCCGAGCGGCCGCCGCGACGCGCAGCCCACCCGCCCCGCCCGAGCGGCCGCCGCGACGCGCCGCCATGTCCGCGCGCCGGTGGACCCCGCCGGTGGGCGCCGCCGGTTCCTCGCCGGCCGGTGCCGCGGCTGCCCCGACGGTGCGGGCCGAGCGGCCTGTCCGAGTCGGGCAAGCGCTTGTTAGCCTGCGCACGCCCCGCCGTCCCGCTCGGAGGAACCGCCGTGCCCCGCATAGCCCTCGTCACCTGCCGTCCCGGACCCGAGGTCGCCGTCGACCGCGACCTCCCGGTGCTCGTCGAGGCGCTGCGGGCAGCCGGGGCCGAGGCCGACGCCGTGGCCTGGGACGACGCCGCGGTCGACTGGGGCGGTCACGACCTCGCCGTGCTCCGCTCCACCTGGGACTACAGCTGGCGTGCCGCGGAGTTCCTGGCGTGGGCGCGGCGGTGCGCCGAGGCGACCCGGCTCGCGAACCCGGCCGAGGTGGTGCGGTGGAACGCCGACAAGCGGTACCTCGGCGATCTCGCCGGGGCCGGTGTGCCCGTCGTGGCCACCCGGTACATCGCGCCGGGTGACTCCGCCGAGCTCCCGGACGGCATCGAGTACGTCGTCAAGCCCACCTCCGGCGCGGGCGCGCGGTTCGCCGCCCGCTACACACCCGAGGACCACGACACGGCCGTACGGCAGCTCGCGCGCATGCACGCGGAGGGGTTCACCGCGATGGTGCAGCCCTACCTCGCGAACATCGACGTCAGCGGGGAGCGGGCCCTGCAGTTCTACGGCGGCCGCCTGCTGCACGCCAGCCGCAAGGGCGCCGTCCTGACCCGCGGGACGCCGTACGACGAGCGCAAGGTCGCCCACCCCGGCCTGGAGCCCTGGACCCCGACCCCGGCGGAGCTCGCGGTCGCCGAACGCGCCCTGGCCGCCGTACCGCGGGCCGATGAACTGCTGTACGCGCGCGTGGACCTGGTCGACGGGGAGGACGGGCTGCCCCGGGTCATGGAGCTGGAGCTGGTCGAGCCCAACCTCTTCCTGTCGCTGCACCCGGGCTCGGTGCCGGCGGTGGTGGAGGCGATCCTGGCGGCGGCCGGGTAGCGAGCTTGCGGCCGGGTAGCGCGCCTCGGCTCAGTCGCCGAACTGCTGCTCGTGCCGGTGGGTGCCGCGGGCCAGCTCCTGCAGGATCTCGTGCTCGGTCCTCCCGGTCTCCCGTGCGATCTTGCGCAGCAGCAGCGCGCAGAGGGCCGCGGCGCCGTCCATCAGCACGTCGGACGCCGAGGGGTCGTCGCGGCGCCGCTCCGCCACGTACGCCGCCAGGAGGTCGTTCCCGGACACGTAGGCGGTCATCAACTCGATGCCGGTACGGATGCGGTCGTAGTCGCCACTCATGAGCCGAACGATCGCACACGGGTGCCGCCGGGTGCACGGCGCACTCCCCCCGCGCGCGGGTCAGCCGCTGACAGCCGTCCGCTGCAACAGCCCCCACGTGAACTCGGCCACCACCTCGCGCCGCACCCCCGCCCCGTCCGGCGCCGAGAACGCCAGCCCCCACCGGGTCGGGGCCGTCCCCTCCAGGGGCCGGGCGGGGGCGAAGGCGCGGGCGGCCTCGTCGACCGTGCAGGACCAGGGGGTGAGGTCGGCGACCGTGCGCAAGTCGGGGGCAGGGGCGCCGGGGGCGCGCACCAGCCACTCGTTCCACACCGTCCCGTTCGGGGCGAGCAGTGCCTCGAAGCGCAGGTCGGGCCAGAGCGGGACGGGCCACAGCCAGGCCTCGCACTCCAGGTCACCCACCGTGCGGGAGACGACCGACTCGGGCTTGCCGAGCACCGAGCGGTACCGCGTCGCCGCGGCGCGGGACCGCGGGGAGCGCACCATCGCCTGCCACCGCTTGTTCGCCTCGCGCATCTCGGCGAGGGAGACGCCCAGGGACCGGCGGGCGTCCTCCACCAGGTCCGGGTTGTGGTCGGCCATGCGGCGCAGCAGCACCAGCTGGAAGTGGAGCGGCGTGAAGGGTCCGGCGGGGTGTCCGCTAGCGGGGGGCTTTCCGGAGGGCATGGGGACCATGCTCGCGCACCCGCCCGCCCGGCCGGCGGCCGTCGGGCAGGAAGAGGACGGAGTTGACGTAACGGGGACCCCGCAGCGGGCCGATCGGCAGGACCCGCCGGAGCAGGCCCTGGGACACGACATGGGAGGCCTCCTCCTGGTGGCTCTCCAGCGGGAACGCCGACAGCGGCACCCAGCTGTCGCCGGGCAGCACCCAGCCGTCGTAGCGCAGCATCGACAGGTACGTCACCACCGGACCGATCGGCTGGATACGGGACTCCAGCTCCACGAACAGCGCCGGCCGGTCGCGGGCCAGGATCGCCGTCGCGCCCCGCAGCACGGCCAGCTCGTTGCCGTCGACGTCGATCTTCATGAAGCCGACGTCCCGCAGCCCGAGGTCGTCCAGGGCGACGCAGGACACGTGCAGCGCGCGCTGGTGGATGTTCCTGCGCACCAGGGACGACACCCCGCGGTCGCCCGCGTCGCCCGGGGGCAGCCAGAGCCGGGCCGTGCCGGGCCGGTCGGAGGCGGCGGCCTGGATCACGCGTACGTTCGGCCGGGTCCCCGACGCGAGCAGCCGTGCCAGATGGGGGACCGGTTCGACCGTCACCACCTGCCGCGCCCGTCTGCTCAGCCGGTGCGTCCAGGGGCCGTACCAGCCGCCGACGTCCACCGCGGTACCGCAGCCGGGCGGGCACAGCTCGGCGAGCCGGGCCAGCTCCGGTTCGAAGCGCGGGTAGACGGCCCGGGCGGTCGCCGCGACCAGACGGACCGGGAGGTACGGGGCCAGGCGGGCCGCGAGGGTGGTGGTCATGGGGCCATCCGCTGCAGGAGTGCCTCGTGTTCGTCGTCGGAGACCTGCTCCCCGGAGGCCGGCAGCAGCTGCGGGATGCCGTCGACGATCGGGTAACGGCGGCGCAGACGCGGGTTGTACAGCGCCTCGGCCGTCTCCCCGGTGTCGCCGGAAGCGCCGGAAGCGCCGGAAGCGCCGGAAGCGCCGGAGGCGTGCGGCGCGACGAGGTGCAGCGGGCCTTTGTCGAGGGGACACGCCAGGATCTGCAGCAGGGGGTCGTCGGGGTTCATGGTGGGGTCAACTCCTTGGCTTCCATGGGGGGTCGAGGGGACGGCGGGGGCGGCGGGTCGTGCCGGGGCATCGCCAGCAGTACGCCGAGGGCGAGCGCCGTGCCCGCGACGCGCAGCGCCAGCCGCAGCGGGTCATCGGGCAGCGTCTCGCCGAACGACAGCGTGCCGAGCACGGCCGTGTACACGCAGGTCACCGTCGTGCACACCGGCACGATCAGCGAGGCCCGGCAGCGCTGGAGCGCCGCCTGCGACATGACCAGCCCGAAAGCGCCGGTGAACAGCAGGAGGTACGGGTACGGGGACCGCAGCAGGTCCAGCAGGGCGCCGCCGATCCCGCTCGCTGTGAGATAGCCGGCCACCCCCTTGATCGCGAGCGAGCTGACGCCGTACAGCAGCCCCACCGCCACGCCGTACTCGACGCCGGTCGTCGGCAGCCGGTGCCGGTGCCGGGTCCTGCGCTCGGCGGAGTTGTACAGCCACACCCCCAGCGCCAGCGACGGCACGCACACCAGCAGGATCAGCGGGTACGGGGCGGCCCGGCTCACGGCGTCCCCCGCGTCGCGGCCCTCCCGCAGCGACAGCACGACCATCAGCAGCGCGGCGAGGATCGCGGCGAGCGCGTACCGTTCGCGCCCGCTGGTCTCCTCGCCCAGCAGCCGGGCGGAGAGCAGGACGAGCAGGACGAGCCCGGAGACGAAGATGCCCTGCGCGGCGGCGATCGGCAGGGTGCGGTAGACGACGAGCTGGGCCGCGAAACCGGCGGCGAGGGCGAGTGAGCCGCCGATCCACAGCGGGCTGCCGAGGACCAGGCGCAGCAGCCGGGCGGGTTGCCTGACCGTCACCTCCGGGAGTGCGGTGAGTGCCCGTTTCTCCAGGACGAAACCGAGGCTGTACAGGGTGTTCGCCAGCAGCGCCGCGGCCACTCCCCACCACATCGTCCAGGCCCTCCTATGTCCGGCGCGCGTGCAGCAGCAGGATCGACGCGAGCGGTGGTCTGGCGCAGGCCAGCCGGTCCAGGGCCCGCAGCGGGCGGGGCACGCCGTGGAAGGGCGCGCCCGCCAGCCGTACCACCTCGAAGCCGGAGGCGGCCACGAACTCCCGGAGCGCCCGGGCGGTGTAGAGCCGCAGATGCCCCACCACCTCCCGCCCCGGCCGGCCGTGGATCGCCCGCAGGCTCACCTCCGAGAACACCGGCTGCACCCCGGCCAGCAGCAGGCCGCGGTTGTACCAGGCGGCCAGGTTCGGGGTGGACAGCATCAGATGGCCGCCGGGGCGGAGCACCCGCCGGATCTCGTCCAGGGCGGCGTCCGGGTCGACGAGGTGCTCGATGACCTCGCTGAACAGCACGGCGTCGGCGGAGCCGGCCCTGAGCGGCAGCCCGCCGTCGGTGAGTTCACCGCGGACCGCGTACGGGATGCGGGCGCGGGCTCGGCGCAGGGCGTCCTGGGACCAGTCGATGCCGATGATGCGGTGGCCGGGGAGGTAGGGGGCGGCCGTCGCCGCGGCGGTCGCGTCGCCGCAGCCGATGTCGACGATCGTTCGCGTACGGCCGCCGTCCGCCGGCCCCAGGGCGTCGGCGAGCATACGGGCCTGGCGGCGGCTGCGGGGGGTGCCGGACGCGACGGGAACGGCCGGGTTCTCGTAGAAGTCGCGCAGCGCGGGGGGTTTGACCGGTGCGGTCGTCACGGGGTCACCTCCGTGGTGTGCAGGTAGTGCTCGAAGAGGTCCCGCAGGTGGGCGCCGTCGCCGTGGCTGAGCAGGGCGCGCGACCAGCGCAGCGCGAGGTGCAGACGGCCCGCGGTGGAGGCGGTGGTGACGGTGAGGCCGCGGGGCATCCGGGCGGGCGCCGAGAACCACACCGCGTGCGCGCGGCCGGCGTCCTCGCCGAAGTCCAGCGGGTACGGGATCCGGCCGATGTTGCTGAGCAGGGTCGTGGAGGTCCAGGGCGCGGCGGCGCTGCGCAGTGCGCGGGTGAGCGCGGCACGGACGGCGACGGGGGCCCAGGGGGCGGTGAGCAGGGAGGCCCCGTGGCCGAGCTGGGGGCGGGACAGGGACTTCAGGGCGCGGGTCCGGGTGGCCGTGCGGTGCAGCAGGGCGGGCATGCGGTCCGGGCCGTGCTGCGCCAACTCGTCGACGGAGAAGCAGACTTCCACCAGACGGGTGCCGTTGCC
The DNA here is from genome assembly GCF_042868655.1 of Streptomyces sp. NPDC007808. Classification (NCBI taxonomy): domain Bacteria; kingdom Bacillati; phylum Actinomycetota; class Actinomycetes; order Kitasatosporales; family Streptomycetaceae; genus Streptomyces; species Streptomyces sp. NPDC007808. The sequence goes on along the minus strand of NZ_JBIAEQ010000002.1, from coordinate 527,991 downwards.
GATGGGCATGGTGGCGTCGCGGGGGCGGTCGTCCACGGGCATGGTGATGCGCAGGGGGCGGGGGTGGGCGCCGTGTTCCCTGTTCCAGTGGGCGATCGTCAGGGCCGTGCTGACCATGAGCTGGTCGTTGACGGTGTAGGGGGCGCCCTTGGGGCGGTGGGGGAGCGGCAGTTCGGTGACGAGCATGCCGTTGCCGGGGGAGGGCTCGGGCGTGCCCGGCGCGACCCGGGCGGGGCGGGACCAGTGCGAGGGGGTCTCCTCGGGCGGGGGCGGGCTGGTCGCCGAACGGACGGGTGCGGCGGCGGGCGAGTTGTCCCGGCCGCCGTACACCTCCGCGGCCGTGGCGAGCACGCGCATGCAGGCGGGCCCGTCGAGGGCGGTGTGGTTGATGGTGAGGAACAGGACCGTTCCCCGCGCCGGACCGGGCGGGGGGTCGTCGGTCCCGCGGAGCCGTACACCTACGGCGTCCGTCGCCTCGCTCCCCGCGACCGGTCCCGCTCCCTCCACCACCTCCACCCGGATCGGCGGCGACAGGGAAAGCGGCGGCGCCTCGGTCAGTGCCCGGGTCCGCGCGCCGCGCAGCGCATCACGACCGCCGGCCGTGAAGCGCACCACCTCCACGTCCGGTTCCGCCGTCAGCTCCCACTCGTACCGGCGCCGGTACCACCGCCCCGGCGCCTGACGCATCAGGATCCGCGGGTGCCGGCGCAGCGCCTCGGCGAACGCCGCCCGCAGCCGCCCCTGTTCCAGCCGCCCCGGCAGATGCACCTCGATGTGGACGGTCTCCGGCTCCTCCTCCTGGAGGCAGTGCCGGGAGACCTCGTCCACCACGGGGAACGGAACGCGTACCGGAGGCCGCGGCGGACCGTCCGCGCGTGCGGGCTGGTGCAGTGCGGTCATGTGGCTTCGCCCTTCCCCGTGTCCTCGGGCTCCGTCGCCTCGCCGGGGCGGGTCGCCCGGAACCTCGGCTTGCTGAACCTGATGCGTGCGGTCGGCGGGTCCGGTTCGGGGCCGCCGGGGCCGCGCGCGGAGACGGTCGGCCCCGACTCGGGCCGCGGGCCCGCCGGGTCGGGCGGCTCGGTCCCCGGCCCGGTGCGTCCCCGCTCCCGCTGCGGCAGGCCGGGCAGCGGACGGGTCGGCGCCTGCGGCGCGGCGGACCCCGGCACACCGCCCGCCGCGACCGGCGGCAGCACGGCCGTGGAGCCCGGTCCGGCCACCCCGCCCTGCGGGGCGTGCCCGGAGCCACTCGCCGCGCCGGAGGTGGCCGCGGGCTCCCGCACCGCCACCACACCGGCGAACAGCCCGATCAGCGCGAGCAGTTGCGCCACCGGGCCGAAGGAGCCCCGCCCCGCGCCCACCGGCTCCCCGGCCCCGGTCGCGGCGGCGATCCCCGCGCCCGCGAGCGCCACCAGCGCGATCGGCACGAGCAGCGTGTGCCGCCGCCACGCCACCAGCGCCAGCACCGGCACCAGCAGTGCGAACCACCCCGCGACGATCACACCCACCACCGTCAGGGCCACGGTGCCGAGCCACAGCCCCGGCAACGGCGGCACCGGCTGCGGCTCGTCGGGGTTCGGCGCCCGCCGGCGCCACAGCACCAGCCCGGCCAGCAGCGCGAGCGCCACCGCACTGCCGATCAGCCCGCCCTCGTAGGTGACCGCCGGCTCGTAGCTCAGCTCGACCGTGCCGCCCGACCCCGCCGGGATCCGCCAGCCCTGCTGCCAGCCGTCCAGCCGCACCGGAGTCAGCTCCCGGCCGTCCAGCGTGGCGCGCCAGCCGTCGTTGAAGTTCTCGTACGTCGTCAGATAACTCGCCGCCCCCGACCCGACGGTCACCGCGCGCCGGTCGCCGAGCCAGTCCCGTATGCCCAGCTCACGTCCGGCGGTCGCGGCCTCGGTGACCGTGCCGCGGGTCAGCGTCACCTCGGTCGCCGCGAGCGGTCCGGCGTCCCCGGCCTCGACCCGGTGCGCCCCGGCCGACAGCCGCAACTCGGCGTCCTCCCGACCGTTCTGACAGAGTGTCACCTCGACCTGCCGCCGCTCCACGAGATCGCGTACGGTCCCCCGCACGGAGCTCTGGTACAGCTCCCCGTCGACCGCGAGCACCGGCCCCTTCCCGCACGGCAGCGAGAAGGTCCGGGACGCCCTCGGCTGCGGGGTCCGGTACTCGTCGAGGGCCGGGACGTACGCCTCGGTCAGGCCGACCGGCAGCCGCAGGTCCTCGTCCACCATCGGGTTGTACAGGGTCAGCGGGGCCGTGCCGGTGATCGTGATGTCCAGGCGGTCGGTGGTGATGGGCGGGAAGCGCACCCAGCCGTTCTCGTCGGCCCCGGCGATCACCGCGCCGTCCGGAGAGCTGATGTGCACCTCGGTCGGCCGGGTGGCGAGACCGCCCGCCGGCGCCAGCACGATCTCTCCCACCGCCTGCTTCCCGGGCCAGCGCAGATGGATCGTCGGCCGGTCGCCGGCGATCCAGGCCGTGGTCAGGTCGCCGTCGGTGAGGTTGCGGGGCGACAGGCCCGCGCCCAGCCGGGCCGTGGAGTCGGCGGTGGCGACGATCCGGTTCCGCTGGTCGGGCGCCACCTCGTACAGCAGCTCGTCCAGTTCCTCTCCCGCCACCGGAACCGCGCTCATCCGCACCTCGTAGGTGCCGGCCGTGGACGTCGTGAAACGGCGGTGCAGGCCCGCCTCCGTACCCGTCGCCGACAGCCCGGTGGGGTCGGCCGTCCGGGACAGGGAGACGATCTCGGCCGCGGCACCGGAGTCCTCGGCGTCGGTCGGCAGCCGCAGCAGCCGGGTCACCTGCACGTCCGGCAGGCCGATCTCGGAGAAGCCGGCCCCGGTCAGACCGGGCCGCCGGGCCACGGAGTCCGTGATCGTCAGCTTCATCCAACCGGTCGCGCCCGCGGGCGCCTTGACCCGCTGCGTCGAGCCGTCCGGGCGCAGGGAGGAGTTCACCGCCCCCTGCTCCGTCTCCACCCGCACCCGGGTCGCCGCCTCCCGCACACCCTCCTGGGGCAGCGGCGTGACCTTGAAGGACGACGGCATGGCGTACGGGCCGCCCGCGAAGGCGATGCGCAGCCACTCCCCGTCCGGCGACCCCTCCGAGCCCTCGGTCCAGGCCGTGTCCGGGTTGCCGTCGAAGGCGTTCACGGGATCGAACTGCGGCAGATGGAAGAGCCAGCTGCCGTACGACGAGGCCGTCACCGACCGTGCCCCGCGCAGCTCGGCGACCGTCTGGTGGCCGAGGCCCGTGGTCGGCAGGATCTGATGCGGTTGCTCCCCCGCGTCCTGGGCGGCGTCGGGCGCGTTGCGCTCGTCGCGGGTGTACGTGTACGACGTGTTGGCGTTGACGAGCCCGAACCGTGTGTCCGCGCGCCGCAGCCCGTCCCCGACCACCTGCACCGGCGGTGAGCCGAGCCCCGGATGGTTGTCGCCGGTCAGCACGCTCGCCCGGCCGCGCAGCCGGGAGGCTAGCGGCAGCAGCGCCTCCGGCCCGCCGGAGACCACGGCCGTGTCGGCGACCGGCTGCAGCCCGGCCTGGTGCGGGCGCGGCACGTCCGTGCCGGTCGGCTGGTAGATCTCCACCGCCCGCTGCCGCGGATACAGCCCCTCCACCTGCAGCGGGGTGCCCGGGGCGATCTTCCCGCCGGTCATGACCGGTCCGAGGCCCCTCACCCGCTCGTAGCCCGACTGTTCGAGGGTCCGCTTGACCGTCGTGGTGGGGATGTGGCCGATCTGGTCGGGGTCGAGGTCGTTGCGGACGACGACGTAGTGGATGCCCGCCCGGCTCAGGTAGTCGGCCAGGCCAGGCACCTGACCGCCGCTCACCAGCGCCTGCTCGACGGCGTCCATGGCCCGACGGTTGCCGGGGGTGCCGAAGGGGACGTAGTCCCGCTGGGCCCAGCGGGAGCGGGCGAGGACGTCGAGGGGCTGGTCGATGGTGGAGCCCCAGGTGTGGATGCCGTGCGCGGTCGCCGGGACGACGAGGGCGCGGGCGTCGGGCGAGTACTTCTCCAGCCAGTCGGCCGTGGCCCGCCAGTAGGTCGGGATCTCCTTGAAGGAGCCCGGGTTGAGGATCGAGCCGCTGAGGTACGGCCACATCAGTCCCGGCAGCACCAGCACGGCCGCGACCAGCGGCGCGAACCGCCTCCCCCGCACCGGCCGCGCGCCCCGCGCCTGGACGGCCACGCCCACGAGATGGGCGAGCCCCAGCACCAGCGCCAGGGCGAGCCCCGGCTGGAACTTGTAGATGTTCCGGAAGGGCACCAGCCAGCCGTCCAGCCAGTCCCGCACCGTGTCGTGGAACGGTGCCCCGAACGCCCCGCCGTACCCGGCGAGCAGGATCAGCGCCACCGTCACCACGGTCAGCACCAGCCACCGCCGCTCCGGCATGTCCCGGCGGGCCAGCCCCGCCAGCCCGAGACCGGCCGCGAGGGCCGAGCAGACGATCACGACCACCGCGGAGGCGACGGTCCAGCCGGCCGGCAGCCAGGCCTGACCGAAGTGCAGATAGGCGACCCAGTTCCCGGCGCCGCGCAGCGCCTCCGTCGCCGCCATGGTCTCGGTGGTGGTCTCGGAACTCTCCACGTACGGAAGGAAGTTCTCGCCGTAGGTGCCGAGCAGCAGCAGCGGCACCACCCACCAGGCGGTCGCCAGGATCACCCCGGGCACCCACCAGGCGATCAGCTTGCGCTGCCTCGGCCCGGGCGGCCGGGACAGCAGATAGAGCCCGACGGGCAGCAGCGAGGCCAGCGTGGAGGCCGCGTTCACGCCCCCCATGAACGGGATGATCAGGGCCGATCGCAGCGCGGCGACCCGAGCGGCGTACCGCTCGTCGGTCAGCGGCAGCAGCACCCACGGCAGGAACGCGCCGGGCAGCGCGGCGGCCGACGTGGAGCCGACCACGGTGGTGAAGACCGGCCACAGCGCATAGGCGACGGCCGCCACCAGTCGTGACCCGCCGCTTCCCACCCGCAGCCGCTCGGCCAGCCGCAGCGCACCCCAGAAGGCCACCGACACGATCAGCGACAGCCACAGCCGCTCCGCCAGCCACACCGGCAGCCGTACGGCGTCGGCCAGCCAGTAGAACGGCAGCATCGGCCACAGATAGCCGGCGTACTGGTTCTGGATCCCGCCGAAGCTGCCCTCGTCGTGCCACAACTGCCCGAGGTCGGCGAAAAACCGCCCCGGGTCGACGGTCACGCCCAGCTTGGTGTCGAAGGTCTGCCGCCCCGGCTGCACCGCCAGCAACAGGACGAACACCACGGCCCAGAACCCCAGCAGCAGGCGCCGAGAGCGCGGGCCCTCCGGCGGACCCGAGGCGCGCGCCGCAGCGGGCACGGCTGCCGGGGGTGGAGCCTGGACCGTGGTCGTCGTCATGGTGGACACCGCCGGAGGATGAGGAGGAGGTTCCAGGTGGCGAACTCGCGCAGACCGGGCACCTTGACCACGGTCTTTGCGAGGAAGGGCCAGTAGCGGGAGCGCGCGGCGACGATCTCGACGTCGTCGCGGGCGCGCACCTGCCGCAGGGTCGTGCCGATGTGCACGGCGAACAGGTTCTCGCCGAGCGTGTGCTTGGCGGCCCGCCCGGTACGCCGCCGGTAGCGGGCACGGGCCCGCTCGGCGCCGAGATAGTGCCAGGGGGCCCACTCATGACCGCCCCACGGGGACAGCCAGTTGGTGAACGACACGTAGACGAGCCCGCCCGGCCTGGTCACCCGGGCCAGCTCACTCAGGAACGTCTGCGGATCGGCCACGTGCTCCAGCACGTTGGAGGAGAAGGTGACGTCCGCGACGCCGTCCCGCAGGGGCAGCAGGTACCCGTCGGCGACGACGGCCGACTCGGGCGGCTTCTCGCCGAGTTCGCGGACGTCCGGCTCGAAGAGGAAGGCGTCGGCGCCCCGCCGTCGGAACTCCTCGACGAAGTACCCGCTGCCGCCGCCGACGTCGACGACGGTCCGCCCGGCGACCGGACCGCCGTAGGCCTCCACCTGGTCGACTGCGTCACGGGCGAGCAGCGAGTAGCAGGCGTCCGGGTCCTCCTGCTCCCGCATGAACGCACGGAAGAGGGCGAGAGAGCGCCGAAGCGAGGGGTCCTTGCCGGCCCGGGGCTGCGCGGCCCGCCCGACGGGACGCGCGGAGCTACGGCGTAGGGACGGCACGGCCCCTCACCGCCTCCGCCGCGACCGCCCGGAACTGCCGTACCGTCCGATCCCAGCGATAGCGCGCCGCCCGGTCCCGCGCGGCCTTGCCCATCAGCTCCCGCCGGTGCCCCGACAGGGCGAGCGTGCACCAGGCGGCCGCGAACGACGACTCCCCCCGGGCCAGCACGCCGGTCTCCCCGTCCACGACGGAGTCCCGCAGCCCGGGCACGTCGAAGGCGATGGTCGGGGTCTCCCGCGTGGCGGCCTCGGTGACCACGAGCCCCCACCCCTCCACGGCCGAGGGATGAAGCAGCAACCACGCCGCACACAGCAGCCGATGCTTCTCCGCCTCGGACACATGGCCGGCGAACTCGACGCCGTCTCCGGCGAGTTGCTGGAGCCGAGCCCGTTCGGGCCCGTCCCCGACGATCACGAGCCGGCCCCCGGTCACGGGCCGGACCCGTTCCCAGAGCCGCAGCAGCAGGTCGATCCGCTTGTACTCGACGAGCCGGCCCACGGCCACGAACAAGGGCTCCGGTGAGCGCTCACCCAGGGGCCCCGGCTCCTCGACCCCGTTGTGGACGACCCGGATCCGGTTGCGCTCGACCCCGATCGCCCGCAGCGCATGCGCCGTGGACGGCGACACGGCGACCAGCAGACTCCGGTGCTGCGCACCGGTCAGCGCCCAGTGCTCCAGTCTTCGGCCGAGCCGCGCCGCCGGGGCCAGCGGCCCGTCGAAGCGCATCTGCCACAGGTCCGTGTGCACATGGTTGACCAGGCACACCGTCGGCCCGCGATGCCACAGCGGCGCGAAGTACGGCATCCCGTTGCAGACCTCGACCAGCAGGTCGCAGTCACCGACCTGACGGGCGAAGGCGGATCTGGCGCGCAGATAGTGGCCGTAGGAACCGCCTGCGGACACCACCCGGTAGTCGCGGTAGGCCGCCGGGCCCCCGCACAGCAGGGTGACCTGGTGGCCGAGTCTCGTGAGGCCGTCGGCGAGTCGGTCGACCAGCAGCTCGGAGCCGCCGGCGGACCGGTTGCCCAGGTCTCGGTGGGCGAGGAAAACGATTCGGCGCGGATGTGGGGGGAGCGCCGGAGGGTGCTGCTGCGACGCCAAGGGGAGGGCGGCACGCAGCGGGGAGGGCACGTGCTGGGGCATGGGTGCTCCAACTCGTCTCAGGGTGCGGAACTCAGCGTGGGGGAGGGGAGGGTTGTGTTCCGGTGGGGATGGGGATTCGGTCGTTCTCGAACTGTTTCGGGTCGTCCTGCGAGGGGTGTGGACAGGCTGTGTCCGGGTGGGGTTGGACAGTTTTCGCCCAGCCGTTCGTCAGGGCTACTCACCGACGTGACAATTTCCGGCTTTGTTAGAGCTGACGTCACGTCACATCGTGAGTGAGGCCTGGGGCATCTCGGCCGTACTCGACGATTCCGGCCGCTTTCGCCCGCGTACCACCAAAACGCCACCCACTGCCGCAAGGACGAATCCCGCCACAGCCGCCCCGATCGGTGCCGTCTCGCCCACCATGCGCAGCATTCCGCTGTCCCGCTTCGCCTGCCGCACGGCCTCCTTCTGCGTCGCCGCGGTGAACGCGATCTTCTCGCTGTCCAGGAGCACCGCCGCGTCCTTCTCGCCGCCGGGCGCCCGCAGGGTGCGGCGCGGACCGGTCTGCGCGTAGATCACCCGGCCGGTGCGCTGGTCCACGACCAGCTTGAACCCGTGGTTGGAGTACCACTCCTCGGCCAGCACCTGCGGACGGCCCGGCTCGTCGACGAGCCTGCCGGGCACGAGCCGGGTGCCCACCTTGCGGGGCGCGACCGTGCCGGTGAACCGGTACCCCGTGTACCCCTGGACCTTCTCGGTCCCGTCGTAGCGCATGGTGACCGTCGTCCCACCGGTGTTGTCCCACCACTGGTAGGACCGTTTCCGCACGTCGAACGGGAACTTCAGATACGCCTCGCCCTCGATGTACGGGCTCTCCTCGCAGCAGTGCACCGGCCTGGTGGTCCTGCGGTCCATCACCCAGCGGTGCGGGGTGAAGTCCAGGGCGTCGTGCGGGTCCGCGGCCGGCAGCGACTTGTCGGTGTCGACGGTCGTGATCACGTCCCAGACGGCGTTGCCGCTGCGTTCACTTTCCGCCACATTGCCGCGCACCCGCTGGGTGACGGTGATCTTCTGGTCCGGCACGGTCTCGATCTTCTCGGTGTCGAAGACGCTGCCGGTGCCGGTGTAGACGGCGGTGGTGTCGATGTCGACGGGGTTCACGGCGGCACGCGGGGTCACGTACCAGGCCAGCATGGGCGCCAGTACCAGCAAAAACGTGCCGAGGCCCAGCAGGATCAACGAGACAGGTGAGGCTGTACGGCGCATCCGGCACTCCTGGGGTTTGACGCATGGTCGATGCACCGGTCGGTGCACGGTCGTTGCCTGGCCGTTCTTGGGCCGGGAACCGTAGGCGTCCATTGACGGAGTGTCAATGTCTTGACGGGTTGTTCCAGCTTGTCGAGACTGGGCACACAGGCAGGGGTTGAATCGGGCTGGCGAACACCGGGGTGGGGACGACCTCCGGGATCTCGGACAGAGAGGCTGACCCTGCGATGCCCAGACTGCTCGCCGCCGCGCTGACCGTCGCGCTCGCCGCCGTACTCGCGGTGGGCGCCGCGCTCGGCGTCGTCGCGCTGCTGGAAGCCACGCCCGACCAGCCGAACACACCTTTGATCACGTACGAGCAGGCGGGCCAGGGGAGTTGACCGTGGCCACGACCCGCTTACCGGCCTCCATGGCCTCCGCCACCCGCTCGGCCTGGCGCGACGTCCCCCGCTACCAGGTCCGCCGTTTCGCGGAACTGGCCATGGCGGACGCCCCCGCCCTCGCCGAGGAGATCCTGCGCGAGATCCAGCGCGAGTACCCGCATCTGCCCGTCGTCCTCGACGAGTCGGGCGAGCCGATGGCCCTGGTCGGCATCCGGCGCGCGATCGAGGTCTTCGTCCAGCACCTGGAGACCTCGGAGGGCCGGCCCACCGTCCCGCCCGGCGTCTTCCAGGAGTTCGGCCGCGGCGAGGGCCTCAACGGCCGCTCCCTGGACTCCCTCCAGGCCATCTACCGGTTGGGCGTACGGCTGGCCTGGCGCCGTTTCGCGGAGATCGGCCAACGCGTCGACATCCCGCCGCCCGCCATGTACGAACTGGTGGACGCGGGCTACGAGTACCTCGACGGCCTCGTCGACCAGTCCGTGCGCGGCTATGCCGAGGCGGCGGCACGGCAGGCCGGCGAGCGGTTGCGCCTCCAGCGCCGCCTGATGGAACTCCTGCTGGCCGAGCACCACCGGGGCGACCCGGCGGAGGCCCTCACCGAGCGGGCGGCGCGGATCGGCTGGCCGCTGCCCGAGAAGGTCGCGGTGGGCGTGCTGCTGCGCCCGGCGCGGGAGGCGATGGCGCCCGCGGTCGGGCAGGGAGTGCTGCTCGACATGGAGTACGAGCGGCCGCGCATGGTCGTTCCCGAGCCGGACGCCGGCGGCCGTCCCGAACTGCTGCACCGGGCGCTGACCGGCTGGTCCGGCGCGATCGGCCCGCCGGTCCCGCTGGCCGAGGCGGCGAAGTCGCTGCGCTGGGCGGAGGCGGCCGTACACCTGATGGAACGGGGACTGTTGCCGGCCGGTGACGTCCTGTACTGCACCGAGCACACCGAGGCGCTGGTGCTCCTGCAGCCCGAGGAACTGATCGACGACCTGGCCCTGCGGTGCCTGGCACCCCTGGCGCACTGCGGCCCCACGCACGGCCGACGGCTCGCGGAGACGTTGCTGGCGTGGCTGGAGACCAGGGGCGGGGCGCCGGAGGTGGCGGCCCGCCTCGGGGTGCACCCCCAGACGGTCCGCTACCGGCTGCGGCAGATCCGGGAGCTGTGGGGCGACGAGATGGACGACCCGGACCGGCGGTTCGAGCTGGAACTGGTGTTGCGGGCGCAGCGGTTGAAGGGGGAGCTCGGGGGGCCGCGCCGGTAGCGCCGCCGGTCGTCGGCTCGCTCCGCGTCCCGTCAGCCGCGGGACGGGGCGGCGGTGTGCAGGCGGCGGCCGCGGCGGGTCGGGCCCCAGGGCTTGAGGACCGAGATCACGGTCATGAAGACGTACGCGCACAGCGACACGACCGGCCCGAACAGGACGTCCCCCGCGTCGGGCAGCGCACCGCCCGCGGCGACGGCGCCGACGGCGGCGTCCACGCCGGGGCGCAGGGCGAGCACGGTGGCGGTCGTCGCCGCCAGGGTCATCCAGAACTTGACGTGGACCCACCGGTGCCGGGCCAGCCCCCACTGCGTGCCCAGCGCCAGCACCAGCCCGCTGACCAGCGTGACCGACGCCACGGGCAGCAGCAGCCAGTCGGCGAACAGCTTCATGCCCCGCACGGACCCCTCCACGCTCACCGCGGTCCCGGTGGTGGCCGCGGTGACCCCGAGCGCGAGCAACCCGAGCGTGAGCCCCAGCCAGCTCGCGGAGGCGACGACATGCACGACGAGCCAGGCCCGGCGGACGGGACGGCGCAGTTTCACGGAGGAGGTGGAAGACATGGACACCACCGTGCCGCCACGGGCCGGCGAGCACGTCTGACGGCGGGAGTATCCCGACCTACCGACGCCGTCGTACCCGGCGGGGCCCCGCCGCCTCCGAGCGGAGGAGCCCCGGTGCCTCACCGCCACCATCGGCCCGCACGGGATGACGAGCGAGGAGCAGTGGGAGCAGGAGGGACAGGGCTGATACGGCCCGGCCCGCGGCGAGTTCCTACGCGCTTACGGACTCCTTCCGCGCGGCTCGTCGTGGTGCGGGCCGGTCCAGATGGGCCACTACCGTCGTGTAGAAGCGGTGGACGGCATCGTCCACGCTGCGGATGAAGCCGGACTCGGCATTGCCCCGGGTACTTCCCATCCCCTTGAAGAGGGACAGGCGGAAGCCGGTGATCCGGGTCGCGGTGTTCTTCGGCAGGAGGTCCCCGGGCTCGGGGCGCAGCCGTTCCAGGGTGCCCCGGGGGCCGCCGCTGTCGCCTTCGACCAGGGTTTCGATGTGCAGGTCCGCCGGCGCTTCGCCGAGATGGCGCACCAGACGTTTGGCCCAGGTCAGGGGGTATCCCTGTTCGGGCGCGGGGATCTCGACGGACGTGCGCAGCTTGCCGGTGCGCAGATCAGCACTGATCGTGAGCAGTCCGGGAGCGTTCTCCACGCGAAGATCCGACTGGAGCCTCCCGTCGCGGCACAACTGGTCGGCCAGCTGCATGCGGCGCGCTCCCGGATCGGTGCCGCGCCTGGCGCGCTGAGTCGGCAACACCTTCTGTCCGAGCTCGCCGCCGAGCCTGAGACACACCTGGCGGATGAGCCTCTCCCAGTTCTCGACCACCTCAAGGGCGCGCGGGTCGCCCTCGCACAGGGTCTCGTCGTTGATGCCGTTGCGTACCGGCACCCACGCCGAGCCCATGTTCTGGAAGCCGTGGCAGCCGGAGTTCTCGTGCTGGAGGTAGTGCAGCAGTTCCTGCAGCAGCCACGTGCGGGCCGCGTTGCCGACTCCCTCGTGCCGGATCAGCAGGTGTGCCTGATGGGCCACCTCGGCCCACGAGAGATGCCAGAGCGCCACCTTGTGCTTGCGTCGCCGGTCGATCTTGACATCGACCAGGGGACTGCCCTCCAGCGCGACGTCGTTCGACACCGTGATCACGGCCTCGTAGCCGCGTCGGGCGGCGATGTCCATGTACGCCTGCACCTGATCGGCCTTGAGCGGGTTGCCGTTGGTCTTGGTCTCGACGAGTGCCGTCCACAGCTTTCCGGCACGTTCGATGCGGATCACCCCGTCCGGGCGCCGGGGCGTGTCGCCGTGGGGGAGTGACACCTCGGTGAACGTCTCCATACGGCCGGACGGCGCCCCGAACGCGGCGGTCAGCCGCCTGCCGAACCGTGGCACCTGCGCCATGACCGACAACAGCACCGAGGTGGCGCGGGTCTCGCGGTCCCGATCGCTCTTGAGAGCCGACACGGGGAAGAGCCGCGCGGGTTTCCAGGAGTCGTTCTCCGCCAACGACTTCTGCGGTGTGCTCGGCAGGGGGGCCTTCTTCTTCGCGGTTCGCGGTCGGGCAGCTCGTCTGCGTGGCTCGGCCCCGTCGACGGACCGGCGGGGGGCGGGTACCGCGTCCAGGGAGCCGACCGGGCTCGCCTCGGGGGCCTGGCCCGGCGGCACCGCGACCGCCTCACCGGCACCGGCCGGGTTCGGCGCGGTCCCGGCCGCCGCGCCTTCCGTGCCGGCACGCTCCTCGTCGGCGTCCTCGGGGTCGTCGTCGATGTCCACCCCGAAGTCCGTCGCCAAGCCCGCCAGCCCGGAGTCGTACCCCTGTCCCACGGCACGGAACTTCCAGTCCTCTCCGCGTCGGTACAACTCGCCGAAGATGATCGCGCTCACGGATCCGGCGTCGCTCACCGAGAAGCGGAGAAGGTTCTCGCCGGCCGCATCGGCCAGCGTCACCCTCAGGTCGTCCAGTTCTGCGAAGCGGGCTTCGCCGTACCGGCTCGCCGCGACGACGATCCGCTCGATGTCCGGTGGGACCGCTGTCAGGTCGAAGCACATGCGGTCCTCGTTGCCGTCCTGCGTCGGCGTCTTCCCCAGAAGCTGCACGCTGCCGTCGGCGGCCACCGGGTTGTTGTAGAAATAGAAGTCGGCGTCGCTGCGGACCTTGCCGTTCGTGTCCAGAAGCAGGACGGACACGTCGGCGTCGCCTTCACCGGTCGGGCTGACCCAGCCCAGGCTGACGATGACCGAGCCGACGTCGTCGCTGAGAGCCGCCAGCGCCACGTTCGAGCCCATGACCATGTCGTGCACAGAACCCCCCAAATCGCTCGCCTGAGCGCGTGCCTATGCGACCGCCCCAGGCGCCTCCCCGTGCGGCAGAGTGTGACGAGCCGCACATGGGCAACGGTACTGGCCGCGGATCGCGCCCGGGGTGCATTCGAGTCGGACCCCGCGCGGCCATTGCCCGGGGAAAGCGATTTTGAGTAGCCTGTGTTCGTTATTCCGATCGGCTGTTGAAATTTCGAACGCAGCCTCACACCCAAGGGAGGGGGCCGGACGTGGGACGCCTCGTACCAGCCGTGACCCGGGCTCTCGACATTCTTGAGCTCTTCCTCGACGGGGACGGCACACTCTCCGCCCCCGACATCGTGCGCAAGCTCCAGCTGCCGCGCACCACCGTGCACGAGCTGGTCACCACTCTGGCCGCGCGGTCGTACATCGTCCAGGTGCCCGGCCAGCCGGGTCGGTACCGGCTCGGTGTGCGGCCCTACCAGCTCGGCAGCCGGTACGCCGAGCAGCTCGACCTCGCGGCCGAGGGGCAGCAGGTCGCCCGGTCCGTCGCCGAGACCTGCGACGAGACCGTGCACGTGGCGATCCTGGAGGGCACCGACGTCATCTACATCGCCAAGGTGGACTCGACGCACGCCGTACGCATGGTGTCCGCCGCCGGGCGCCGCCTGCCCGCGCACTGCACCTCCGTCGGCAAGATGCTGCTGGCCTCCCTTCCCGAGCACGAGCTGACCGCACGCGTCCCCGACGACGCCGAGCTCGTCGCCATGACTCCGAACAGCATCACTGACCCCGGCGCCCTGCGCGAGGCCCTCGCGGAGATTCGCGAGCGGGGGATCGCCGTCGAGAGCCGGGAATCCAACCCGGACGTGTCGTGCGTGGCCGCCCCGGTGCGGGACCGTACCGGGCAGGTGGTCGCCGCCCTCTCGATCTCCGTGCCCATGATCCGCTGGAGCGAAGACCGGCGCGCCGAGCTGGAGCAGCTCGCCGCCAAGGGCGCCGCGGAGCTGTCGGAGCGCCTCGGGCATCGGAGCGTGGGATGACGGGGACGGCGTACGAGGTCGCCGTGCGCGCCGAGGCGGAGCTCGGCGAGGGGCCGACCTGGGACGCGGACAGCGGCCGGCTGATCTGGATCGACATCCTGGGGTCCCGGATCCACACCTACGACCCCGTCTCCGGGCGCCGCTCGGTGCGTACGACGCACCAGCACATCGGCGCCGTCAAGCCCCGCGCCGGTGGCGGCCTCGTGCTCAACCTGCGGGACGGCGTCGGACTGCTGGACCCGGACGGCTCCTTCCGCTGGCTGCACCACGACCCCGTCCCCGGCCGCCGCGCCAACGACGCCGCGGTCGCCCCGGACGGCTCCCTGTGGGCGGGCACCATGCGCTACGACGAGGCGCCGGGCGGCGGCACCCTGTCCCGGCACACCGGTGACGGCACGGTCGAGGTGGTCCTCGACGACGTGGCGGTGAGCAACGGCACGGGCTGGAGCCCGGACGGGCAGCGGATGTACTACGTCGACTCGCCGACCCGTCGCGTCGACGTCTTCGACTTCGCGGACGGGCGGGCCGTGAACCGGCGTCCGCTCGTCGAGATCGAGGACGGCGCGGGGTTCCCCGACGGCCTCACGGTCGACGCCGAGGGCTGTGTGTGGGTGGCCCTGTGGGAGGGCGCGGCGGTACGCCGCTACACGCCGGACGGCGAGTTGGACCGGGTGGTCCCGCTTCCGGTGCCCCGGGTGACGGCGTGTGCCTTCGCCGGCCCCGGCCTGACCGATCTGTACGTCACGACCGCCCGCGTGGGGCTCGCGTCGCCGCCCGCGCTGGCGGGGTCGCTGTTCGTGGTGCCGGGCGCGGGCAAGGGGCTGGCGCAGCCGGCGTTCGCCGGCTGAGGCAGCCGCCCGCGGGCCGAGGTCACCGCAGCCCCGCCGCCTTCAACTCCTGCGCCGTCAGCGGCGGCCCGCTCAACGCCGGCTTGAGCGGGCCGACCAGGGCGGCCAGCAGCACGGATGGGGCGAGCAGCACCTCGGCCCCGCGCTCCAGGGACGTCACGTCGGTGACGCGCCGGGCGATCCGGCCGTTGCCGGTGGCGGTGTGGAGCAGCCGGCCGACATACGCCGCCACCAGCCGGTCGCGCGCGGTGGGGCCGTTCTCGGTCGCCCCGGGATAGAACACGTCCATCCCCAGGGCCAGATCCCATGCCGCCGACGCGGGCCGCGCCACCGCCCGCTGGATCCGCCGGGCCAGACCGGCCGAACCCCAGCCGTGGCGCCGTACCGTCTCCCGCAGGGCGAGCGCGCCCTGGGCCGCGACCGACATCCCGTGTCCGTAGATCGGGTTGAGCGCGCACAGGGCGTCGCCGAGCACGGCGAAGTTCTCGGGCCAGGCCGGCGTCCGCTCGTAGTAGTGGCGCCGGTTGGCCGTGGTGCGGGTGTACGCCACCTCCGTCAAGGGCTCGGCGTACGCGAGCAGTTCGGCGATGACGGGGTGCCGCAGCTCCTCACGGGCGTACCGGAGGAAGTCCTTCGATTCGGTGGGCGGTTCACCGCCGCGCGAACCGAAGAGGGTGACGATCCACCGCCCGTCCTCGATGGGCAGCAGCACCCCGCCGCACCCGGGTCTCCCGGCGCGCGGGTCCGGTTGGACGTTGACGACGGGGAAGCCTTCCCGGGCCCCCTCGGGCGCCCGGAACACCCGGCTCGCGTACGCCACCCCGGAGTCGACCACCCGCTGCTCGACGGCCGGTGCCCCGAGCCCGGTCAGCCAGCCCGCCGCACGGGAGCCCCGCCCCGTGGCGTCCACGACCAGGTCGGCCGGCAGGGTCCGCTCGGCGGCGTCCCGCGTCCGGATCCGTACGCCGGTGACGGCCGAGTCCGTACCGACCGGTCCGAGCGCCTCGGCCCCCTCGACCAGCTCGACGCGCCCGTCGGCGAGGACGTCCGCCCGAACGGTCGCGTCCAGCAAATCCCTGCTGCACAGCAGCATGTGGTGGGATTCGGCCCACCGCCGGTACCAGCCGTACGGCGACAGGGCCACCATGTCCGTGGTCACCGGCAGCCGGTGCGCCCCCGCCTCGCGCAGCCGTCCGACGATGCCCGGCAGCAGCTCCTCCAGGGCGTGCGCCCCACCCGACCAGAGCTGGTGGACGTGCCGGGCCTGGGGCAGGCCCTTGCGCGGCGCGGGCCCGGACGGCAGTACGTCGCGTTCGACCAGGGTGACGCGGTCGGCGACGTCGGCGAGCGCGCGGGCGGCGAGCATGCCGGCGAGGGAACCGCCGAGGACGACGGCGGTCGTGGGGCGTTCAGTCATGTACGGGCACGTTCTCTGCCGGGGCGGCCGCACGGGCACGGACCGCCTGGATGTCGGTGGGGTGGCGCAGGGCTCGGGAGACGGCCCCGATCTCCTGGAGGAGGTCGGTGGTGTCGGGACCGCCGCTGCCGCCCCCGTCCGGGGCCCGGCTCTTGCGGTCGATGGCGTCCTGGATGGTCACGGCGGAGGCGAGCGCCTTGGCCCGTACGGGTGCGAAGCCGAGGGCGAGCGCGGCGGCGAACGACCGTCCGCGCAGATCCTCGTCGATGTGCCGTGCCAGCGACAGCAGCACGTCGCGGATGAAGGTCTCGCGGCGGATGAGCCGCAGTTCCGGGGTGGCGCGCAGGACGAATCGCACGCCGGAGCCGTTGACGGACCTCATCAGCAGGTACAGCGGACGCAGTCGGTGGTGGGCGAGGCGGACCCGCCAGCGGTCGTGCAGGTACTGCCCGGCGTGCGGGAGGATGAAGCCCACCGCGATCAGGATGGCGGACAGGCAGGCCACCGGCGGCGCGAGGTCCGTACTGAGCCAGTCCAGGTCGTTGCCCGTCCAGCGGGCCGCGACGGCGGTCAGCTTGGCCGCGTCGAAGATCAGGTTGAGCGCGTATCCGACGCCCAGGCAGACCAGTCCCCAGCGCAGCCAGGCGTCGAGGCCGTCGGTGCGCACCCAGTTCCAGATCAGGCGGGACGTGATGAGTACGGCCGTGCAGTGCGCGAGGAGATAGAGCAGGGTCTCCTCGCGCATGAACGGCGTGTTGGCGTAGTAGGTGTCCAGGTCCCGTACCCGCTCAACGGGCGCGTCCGCGAGGGCGAACAGCACCCACAGCGCCACGATCACACCGGAGTACGCGCAGATGACGAGGCGCATGGCGCGGCGGGCTTCGGCGCTGCGGTCGGACAGGCCGTTGCGCCAGGCGATGATGAGCAGCAGACAGGAGCCGCAGAACGCGGTGAGGAGGGAGTACACCAGGGGTGCCGCGATGTTGGGCACGCCGGTGACGCGGTTGACCCAGGCGATCGTCGCCGGAGCGGCGAAGACGAAGACGAAGCAGGCGAGCAGCAGCAGACCGCCGACCGCGCGCAGCAGTGGGTCCCGCCAGAGCCGGATGATCGTGGGCAGTTTGATCGCCAGAGCGGCGGTCAGCACGACGGTCGGGATCCAGAACGAGATGTACACCTCGCCGAGCAGCCCGGACGGGTCCAGCGCCAGACCGGTCATCGCGCCGTCCTCCCACTCCCGCGGTACCCGAGCGACCGCTGCAGGGGCCCGAGCGGTTCGTCGAGGTCCTGCCCCGACAGCAGCGGCCGGAACGCCGCCGCCAGCCGGTGTCCGAAGTCCTCGGCCTCCGCCTCGTCCTGCTCACGGGAGCCGTTGCGGGCGGCCACCGCGAGGGCGACGTCGTCCCAGCCCGGCCGGCGGGCGAGGGCGTGCGCGGCTGCCGCGCCGACCGTGTGGTGGTGGCCGTGCCCGGCGTGCAGGTGCCACAACTCATGGCCCAGGATGACCAGTTGCTGCATCGCCTCGGCCCGCTCCTCCACGATGACCAGGTCGAAGTCCTGGAACTCCACCCACAGCCCGGTCACTTCGATCTCATCGGGGAACCTCTCGAAACGCAGTTCCAGGGGCCGCCCGCCGCGCAGTGCGCTCATCTCCTCGCACAGCGCCCGGCACACCTCGCGCACATCGGCCGGGGGCCGGGGTCTGGCCCGCAGGGCGGCGCTCAGGTGAAAGGCCAGGTCGCGCATGGCCGAGGCGCGTGGCGAGCGCCGTGACCGCAGCGCCCGAGCGACCGCCCTCATACGCGCGCCCGCGATGCCCATCGCACCCCCTGTTCTCCCGCCGTTCGGCAGGCCGTTCGAGCCTACGCGGCCCGAAGTGTTCGCGTCATGTGCTCCATCGACCGTAGTTCAAGCGGGAACGATCGTCGGCGCCAGGAATTCATGCACAGGGCATTGACTGGGAAGCGCTTCCATCCTACGGTCCCGTCCGAAGTTACGTGCGTAATCCGATATTTCGAACGATGAGGGTGGGGAATGGGGCGACCCGGCCGGAATCGCAGACAACTTCCGGCCACCGCCGGGGAACGCGGCCGCTCCCTCGGCACAGGCGGGCGGTCGCTCTTCCGGGGCCGGGGCGGGGACGTGCCGGCCTGCCACTGCTACGACGCGGAGGACGACAGCACCTCGAAGCCGGGCACGAACATCCTGCGCCGGACATAGGGCGGCCGGCCGATCGCCCGTCACGGCGCGCGGCCGTGTCGACATGCGGCTGGGTCGCGTGGGGCGCGACCGGCGCCGCACCCCGCAGCCGCCATCGAACCCGAACCACTGCAGCCGCCACCGCACCCGAACCCCCGCAGCCGCCACCGCACCCGAACCACCCACCCCGAAAGGCGACCATGCACACCGCCCGCTTCACCCTCGACCCCGCCTTCACCGTCGGCGAGGTCAACCCACGGCTCTTCGGCAGCTTCGTGGAGCACCTCGGCCGCTGCGTCTACACCGGCGTCTTCGAACCCGACCACCCCACGGCCGACGACAAGGGCCTGCGTCAGGACGTCCTGGAGCTGGTCCGGCAACTCGGCGTCACAGCGGTCCGCTACCCCGGCGGCAACTTCGTCTCGGGCTACAAGTGGGAGGACTCCGTCGGCCCCGCGGCCGAGCGGCCCCGCCGCCTCGATCTCGCCTGGCACTCCACGGAGACGAACCGTTTCGGCCTCTCGGAGTACATCGACTTCCTGCGCAAGATCGGCCCCCAGGCCGAGCCGATGATGGCCGTCAACCTCGGCACCCGCGGCGTGGCCGAGGCTCTCGAACTGCAGGAGTACGCCAACCACACCGAGGGCACCGCGCTGTCCGACCTCCGCGTCTCCCACGGCGACAAGGACCCGTTCGGCATCAGGCTCTGGTGCCTCGGCAACGAGATGGACGGCCCCTGGCAGACCGGCCACAAGACGGCCGAGGAGTACGGCCGGGTGGCCGCGGAGACCGCGCGGGCCATGCGTCAGATGGACCCCGGTGTCGAACTCGTCGCGTGCGGTTCCTCCAGCCAGTCCATGCCGACCTTCGCCGAATGGGAGGCGACGGTCCTGGAGGAGACGTACGACCTCGTCGACTACATTTCGCTGCACGCCTACTACTGGCCCGAGAACGGCGACGTCGACTCCTTCCTCGCCTCCGCCGTGGACATGGAGTCCTTCATCGACAACGTCGTCGCGACCGCCGACCACGTGGGCGCCCGGCTGAAGTCGAAGAAGCGGATCAACCTCTCCTTCGACGAGTGGAACGTCTGGTACCTGCCGGAGTGGGAAGCACGCGCCAAGACCTTCGAGCAGGACGACTGGCCCGAGGCCCCGCGCCTGCTGGAGGACAACTACAGCGTCCTGGACGCGGTCGTCTTCGGCTCGCTCCTCGTCGCACTGCTGCGGCACGCGGACCGCGTCACCGTCGCCTGCCTGGCCCAGCTCGTCAACGTCATCGCGCCGATCATGACCGAGCCGGGCGGACCGGCCTGGCGGCAGACCACCTTCTTCCCCTTCGCGCAGGCATCGAGGTACGGCCGCGGCCAGGTCCTGGACGTCCGCGTGGACTCCCCGACGTACGAGACGAAGAAGTACGGCGAGACCGACCTGCTGCACGCCACCGCCGTACGCGCGCAGGACGGCACCGTCACCGTCTTCGCGGTCAACCGCAGCCGCACCGAAGACCTTCCGCTCGACGTCACCCTGAACGGCCTCGACCTGACGCGGGTCGTCGAGCACAGTGCCCTCGCCGACGCCGACCCGGACGCCCGCAACACCCTCGACGACCCCGAGCGGGTCATGCCGCACCGGGTCGAGGGCACGGCGCTGGCGGACGGCCGTCTCACCGCCGTACTGGAACCGCTCTCCTGGAACGTGATCCGGCTGGGCTGACGGACATGTCCGTACCGGGCCCCGAAGCAGCGCTCTGCTCGGGGCCCTGCCGTCGTTGCCCGCTCAACTCGGTTGTAAATGGCTGGACTTCGCCCTGGCTGACCCCCACGCGGCTCCCTACGATGCGAACGCCTCCGGCCTTCACAGAAACCTCACCCTTTCTTCAAGGATTCAACAGGGTGGAAGGGGTCGGGGCACAGCCACCCCCCGACCCTAGGAGAGCTCCATGGCACGTGGACTCCTGCGCCTCCTGCTGAGCGGAGGCGCGCTGGCCGCCCTGCTCACCGGGGCGCTGCCCGCACAGGCGGCCCCCGCGTTCGACAACCCGCCGCCGGACAAGATCGTCATCAAGGTCGCCACGGTCAACGGCTCCGGCTGCCCCCAGGGCACCACGGCCGTCGCCGTGTCCGAGGACAACACCGCCTTCACCGTGACCTACAGCGACTACCTCGCCAAGGTCGGCGGCAACGCGGATCCCACGGACTTCCGTAAGAACTGCCAGCTGAATCTGGTCGTCCACGTCCCGCAGGGCTTCACGTACGCCATCGCCAGCGCCGACTACCGCGGTTTCGCCGCACTCCAGCCCGGCGCGAGCGCCATGCAGAGAGCCTCGTACTACTTCCAGGGCTCCCCGAACACGCAGTTCCGCAGCCACCCCTTCAGCGGCCCCCTCAACGACAACTGGCAGGCCACCGACAGCACCGACTGGGCCCAACTGGTCTGGGCGCCCTGCGGAGTCCAGCGCAACTTCAACATCAACACCGAACTGCGGGTGAACCTCGGCTCGTCCTCGCCGAGCAAGGTCAGCTTCATGACCATGGACTCGACGGACGGTGACATCAGCACGGTGTACCACCTGGCGTGGAAGGAGTGCCCGGGCAAGTAGGCGCACCGGCACGCGGCTCCGCCGGCGCCCCGGGCCCCGGTCACCTGCCGTGATCGGGGCCCGGATCCAAACCTCCGGCAAATGTCCACACCGCGGCACCGGGAGGTCGTGCCGGGGCCCGTCCGCCCGTCCGGAACCGGGGCCGCAAGAGCCAGGCTCGCGACAGGACGACAGGTCCTGTGAAGAAGTTGGCGCATTCGGTGACCCGGTGGTCATAGGGGTGAAGTCGATCTCCTGAATTCGCCCTGCACCCGGGCGGATTGATTGGCCGTCTCCTTCTGGGCGTGCTTTGATCCTGCGCAACGGCACGTGGGGGAACCCGTCCCGGAATGGGAATTCGGGCACCCGCGGCCGTGAAGAATGTTCACTCGAAGGGAACCGCAGGTTATGAACTTCACCCCGCAGGTCGAAACGGCTGAGCTGACCGACGCCGCCCTGGACCAGGTCTCCGGCGGTCAGGCGGGCGGTGCCTCCGCCGGCCTGGCGGGCAACCTGACCAGCGGTCTCTCCGAGTCCCTGAACGCGGTCGCCTGCGCCGACGTGTTCGCCGCGGTCTCGCCCGAGGGCGTCGCGCTCGGCCTGCACGCGCACGCCGCCGCCAGCCACTGACGCAGGACGCGCAACGGGCCCCGGAATTGGATTCCGGGGCCCGCTCGCTTTCTCCGTGGCGTTATGCCGACATCGCGTTCCGTATGGTGGTGCAGTGAGAGACGAACGCATGCCAGGATTCGGGGGAAAGCGCCATTCGGCGTGCATTCGGGGCCTTGGAGTCACGAACGTGGACAGTGGCGGGGGTGAGGGCCACCTCGACGCAGTCGTCCCCGGACCCGCCGCTGTAGCTGCTCTTGAACCAGGCCAGTTCGGCAGTGCTCATAGGTCTCCTCGCATCCGCTGCAACAGGCTCATGGAGTCTGTGAGAGTGAGAGCCTGTGAGCGCATCCTGACATACCGCATCTGGAGCATGCTGACCACCTTTGGGTCACCGATGAACTGGCCGCTTTCCTGTCCCTCGCAGTAGGCGAACCACGTGTTCTCCGGGGTCTCCAGCAGTCGCATGGGCCCGTCGAGCCCAGCGTGTGTCTCCTGCTCGGTCGGCATGATCTGGACGTCCACGTTCCGCAGTTGAGCGATCTTCAGAACGTGCTCGATGAGTTCCCTCGTGACCTCCACCCCGCCTGTGCGCCGCCGGAACAGGTAGCTCCTCCAGAATGAACCCGAACGCCGTGTTCGGCCGCTCCCGAAGCAGCCGTTGCCGTTCCGCCCGCGCGATCCACTGCGCCTCGATCTGCTCGTCGCTCAATGGCGGGAGCTGGTTCGTGAACAGCGTCCGCGCGTACGCCTCCGTCTGCAACAGCCCTGGAATCAGGCGGCATTCGTACGTGTACAGCGTGATCGCCGTAGCCTCCAACCGCGCCCACCGCCGAAACCAGGCCGCCAACCCCGGCTGCCGAGCCAGATGCTGCGCCGCCTTCTGCAGCGCCCCCGTGTTCCCCAGGACCCCCTCCGCCCGCTCGGCGAACCTCGGATCCGGCATCCGCCGACCCAGCTCCACCGACGCCACCATGTGCTTGGACAGCCCCACCCGGTCCCCGAACTCCTCCCGGCTCAGTCCCGCATGCTCCCGCAGGGCCTGCACGACCGCCCCGAACGTCCGCAGGCTGTCCGACGACTCCGGCTCGCCACCCGCACCCGCGCTCGTCCCTACCGCACCATCGACCACAGTCGGTCACCTCCCGCGCTCATGGTCACGGTTGGTGACGAGTACTGTCCACCCCGTCACCATGTACGCTGCCGCAGCGTACGCGGCGCTCACCTGGTGAACTGCCGCTTCGGCCCGCCAGATTGGGGCCATGCCCGCACCCCGCACCCCCCAACCGCCGGTCACCGTACGTGTGTTCTGCCAGCGCTTCAGTGCCACCCCGCGCGGCGCCCGTCTGGCCCGGCACCTCGCCCTGAATCAGCTCCACGTCTGGGGCGTCCCGCACGGCAGCGAGGCCGCCGAGTCCGTTGCCGTGATCGTCGCCGAGCTGGCGGCCAACGCCGTGACCCATGGCCGGGTACCCGGGCGGGACTTCGAGCTGCGGCTCTCCCTGCCCACGGGCGGCATCCGCGTCGAGGTCAGTGACACCCGTACCGAGGAGCGCCCCCCGAAGCCCGGCGACGTACGGCCGCCGCGCCCTCTCGACGAACACGGCCGGGGTCTCCTCCTCGTCGAGGCGATGGCCGACCGGTGGGAGGTGGTGGACCGGGAGGCGCCGCCCGGGAAGACCGTCCGCGCGGAGGTGGACCTGCCGCGGTGGCTGTCACTCGTCGACGCTCGTCGGTGAGGGCTCGGGGCGGAAGCGGCTGTGCAAACCATTGACGCGCACGTGGTTGGACTCTACGGTCCGTTCGGGCATGCGAGCACCGTCCGAAATATCGATCAGGTCGTCGCCCCCACTGCACCCCTACTACGACCGCACCGCCAACGGCACGCCCAAGCCGGGCGTCAACCCTCTGAACTGGAGCAGCGGATGGCCCGTCGCATACTGACCCTGCTGGCGGCACTGCTGCTCGCGATCGGCCTCGGTCAGCCGTCCGCGAGCGCCGCCTCGTTCGCCAACCCGGTCAAGTCCGTCAAGGGCGCCGACCCCTGGATCTCGTACCACGACGGCAACTACTACCTCGTGACGACAAGTTGGACGGACGTCATCACCATCCGCAAGTCCGCCACCCTCGCCGGGCTCTCCACCGCCCCCAGCGTGCAGGTGTGGAAGGGCGACGCGGCCTCGCGGTGCTGCAACATCTGGGCGCCCGAGCTGCACTTCCTCAACGGGCGCTGGTACCTGTACTACGTCGCCGGGCAGAACGTCGCCGACTACAACCCGACGCAGCGCAGCCATGTGCTGGAGAGCGCCGGCTCCGACCCGATGGGGCCGTACACCTACAAGGGACAGCTCAGCAACGCGTGGATGCTCGACCCGAGCGTGCTGAACGTGGGCGGCAGGCTGTACATGCTGGGCAGCGCGATCACCGAGGGCACGCAGAACCTCGTCATCGCGCCGATGTCCAACCCGTACACCGTCAGCGGTGCCTACTCGACGATCTCGCGCCCGACGTACGCCTGGGAACGGCAGGGCGGCACCGTGAACGAGGGCGCCGAGGTGCTGCAACGCAACGGACGCACCTTCCTCGTCTACTCCGCGAGCGGCTGCTGGACACCCGACTACAAGCTGGGACAACTGGAGCTGACCGGCTCCAACCCCCTCTCCGCCTCCTCCTGGACGAAGAAGTCCACGCCGGTCTTCCAGCGCAACGACGCGAACGGGGTGTACGGGCCCGGTCACAACGGCTTCTTCACCTCACCGGACGGGCGCGAGAACTGGATCGTCTACCACGCCAACGACTCCGCCTCGGAGGGCTGCGACAACGGCCGTACGACCCGGGCGCAGAAGTTCACCTGGAACTCCGACGGCACGCCCGACTTCGGCACCCCGGTCCGGCTGGGCGCGAGCATGACCGGCCCGTCGGGTGAGCCGGCGTCCGCTTCCACGACCTACACCGTCACCAACCGCAACAGCGGCAAGTGCCTCGACGTGGCCGGGGGGTCGACGGCCGACGGCACCGATGTCCACCAGTGGGCGTGCAGCGGCGGCAACAACCAGAAGTGGCGGCTCGAAGACCTCGGCGACGACACCCATCGCCTGGTCAACGTGGCCACCGGCAAGGTCCTCGACACCGCCGACTGCTCGTCCGCCGACGGTGCCGACCTGCGCCAGTGGTCGTGGCTGAACAACACCTGCCAACGCTTCCAGTTCGTGGCCACCGACGCCGGCTACGTCCGCATCGTCAACAAGGCGACGGGCAAGGTGGCGGACGTGGCGAACTGCGGCACGGCGGACGGGGCCGACGTACGTCAGTGGACCTGGTTGAACAACGCCTGCCAGCAGTGGCGTCTCAACCCGGCCTAGCCTCCGGCACCGACGCGACGGCCCGGGGCGCCTGTCAGAAGATCAGCTTCTCGATCTCGGTCAGGCGCCCCAGCAACTGGTCACGGATGTGCGCGCGGATCTTCTCCACCAACTCGTCGACCTTCCCCTCGTCGAGGGAGAGCGCCTCGATGTCCTTGACCATCTTGCGTACGGTCCACCGGTCCGCGGCCTCCAGGATCGCCGGCCCACCCCACTGCCACGCCACCCGTGCCATCTCCACGTAGGGATTGCCGGGCCGACCGGGCTGCAGGGGACCGCGGTTCTGCTGCTCGATCATCCTTCGCTGCTGGGAGACCGCCCAGCCGGCCCGTCCCGAGCGGAGGGTGTTCTTGCTCTTCACGTAGTCCACCAGACGCTCGGTCAGGGTCTCGGCGACGCTGAGCGGCAGCTGGAACTTCAGGTCCAGGGCGTCGTGGGGTACCCCGTGCTCCCGGCAGAGGGAGCTGACCCGCTCACCCAGGCGCTCGTTCAGGGCTGTCCGCAGCTCTCCGACGGCCAGGGGTTCGCCCTCGCCCTCGACGAGACTGCGTGCCCGTGCCTCGTCGCTGCCAGGGGCATCCCGCATGGTGCGTACCGCCCGGGCCAAGCTCCGCTGAAGCTCCGCGAAACCGTCCGCGATGTGCTCCCTGGACAACTCCTCCAGCTCCGGCTCGTCCAGCAGCGCGTCCAGTGCCGCCCGGAACCGCTCCAGGCGCAGCTCCGTGTAACCGGCCAGAGCCAGGCCCCGGGCCACCGAGAAGGCGGGCTCCGGGTCGTTGTGCACCACCGCGTCGGGGAAGACCTCGGCGCAGAGCCGCCTGGTGAACGGCATACGGGAGCCGCCCCCGGTGAGCACCACCTGGTCGGGGCCCTCGTCCCCCGCCATGCCGCGTGCCTGCGCCAGCAGGGCGCGGAACTCCTCGGCCCAGCCGCCGGGGGCCGCCACCAGGGCGGGGATCTCCAGGGCGCGCAGCCATCCCCAGGCCAGCTCGACGATCGGCAGGAAACGCGGGTTGACGGGCTGGTTGATGATCTCGGCCTGCGCGCCGGTGAACTGCGCCTCCTTCGCGCGGCGGCAGGCCAGCAGCAGGAACTCCCGGCCGCCGTCCGCCGCGAGCGCCTCCCCGAGGATCTCGTTGCCGCGGAGCCGCTCGGTGACCAGGTCGGCGACCTGGAAGTCGATCCGGCGGCAGCCGAAGTCCGCCCCCAGGGGGAGGCTGCGGGGCTCCCTGTCGGTGATGAGGGTGAAGTCGGTGGTCGAGGAACCGATGTCGACCACGAGGACCCGCTCGGGCGGCGGCTGTTCGGCCATGCTCCGGTCCGCGGCGGAGTCCGGGCGACGAACATGGACGAGCGCCGCTTGTGACTCCGGCAGCAGCCGGGTGTTGATCCCGGGCATGCGCAGGAACCCCGCGTAGGCGTCGACCACCGCCGGGCTCCAGCCGGCGGGGTGGCCGACGACCATCATGGGCTCGGCGGCCTGGTCCGTCCGGTCAGGCTCCTCCGTTTCGTCGGTGTCGTCCGTTTCGTTGGTGCCGTCCGTTCCGCCGGTGTCGTCCGCCCGGTCCGCGAGGAACTCCGCCAGCAGCGCCTGGACGAACAGCACCGCCTCCGGGATCTCGAATCCCCTGGGCTTCGGTGCCTGCTTGAAGTTCAGGCTGAACTCGGCGGCGCCCGCCGCGTAGACCGCCTCCTCTCCGAGCAGGCGACGCCGGTCGGTGGCGGCTCGGGCCATGGCGGTGAGCACGCCGCGCTCTCCGGTGGTCCGGCGCTGGAAGACCTGGATGTCGCCCCCGCCGTCGCGGGTGGTCCAGGCGAGGGTGGTCTCGCCGTCGCCGAGGTCGAGCCCGATCACCAGGCCGTCGGGGGCGGTGTTCACCATGGGCTCGTCCCGCGCACCGGGGCGTCGTCGGGACCGGGATCGGTCGCCCCGCCGCTGGTCACGCTCAGCACCTCGGTCAGGGTTTCGATCTCGGTCTTCCCCGGCGGTGGTGGGAAGTCCAGCTCCACACGGCTGCTGGAGGTGGCGTACAGGAGGTCCTTGAGGTCCCGGTCGCGCTCGAAGATGAACAGCTCCTCCTGACGCAGGGTGCTGGGGTTCCCGTTGGCGGCCTCGTCCATGCGCTGCCAGGACTCGGGGCTGCGGTTGACCATGGTGTAGAACGCCGGGTGCTGCAGCCGGATGGTGAGCAGGACCGCCGCGTGCAGCATGCGCGCGCGACTGGGCGCGGAGTGCAGCCGCAGCGAGATGACGGTGAGGTTGAGCGCGTTGATGAAGCGGCGTACCCGGCGGGGGTTCTGGCCGTAGGCGACGCGGATCAGTTGCCACAGCGCCGGGTCGTCGCCGAGGCCGACGACCTCCTCGCGCAGGTGGCTGAACATGGACTCGAAGGTCACATGGGGCAGGTGGTACGGGAACTGGATCAGCTTCTCCAGGTAACGCCGGCCCATCTCCTCGTCGTTGTCGAACCGTTGGGCCATGGCCTTGGCGATCACCTGCTGGTCCATGGCCAGGACGAACACGCACGAGGCCTCACCGAGGAAGAGTTTCAGCGAGTCGAGGACGGTGGTCGCGGCCTCGGGGGTGCAGCGGTCCAGGTCGTCGATGAGGATCACCAGGCGCCCGCCTCCGGTGAACTCCTCGACGACCTCCGCGAAGTCGTGCTCGAACTGGTTGACGTGCCGGTACTCAAGAGGATTGCCCTCGTCCCAGGCCTCCTTGAGCGCGTCGGCGTCACTGGTCGAGACGAGACCGCCGCTGAGCGGCACCACCGCCTTGCGGGTCATCAGCCAGGCGGCGGTACGGCTCAGGGTGGCGGCCTTGTGGAGGGCGTGCTGGAGTCGTGTGCTCCGGTCGGCCTCGGGGCTCTCGGTGATCTTGGAGGCGATCTCGTCCAGGATGGTCTGGATCAGCGCGTGCCAGATCTCCTCCCGCTGGTCGTACTTCCAGGGGTTGAACGAGACCACCGGTATGTCCTGCTCTTCGAACAGGGAGCGGCAGATGTTCATGAAACTGGACTTGCCGGTCCCCCAGGCGCCGTAGAGGGCCACGCTGAGGGGGAGGTCGCGGGTTGCCTTGATCGCGTCGCACAGGACCCGGGCGTGCGGGAGGAAACCGAAGCGGTCGCCCTCCGAGCCGTTCACCGGGTTGTCGGTCAGCAGCATTCACACATGGTGACAGCCTGTTTCCCCTGTGTCAGGAGATCGTCGGGAAATCGGACCGGGGCTCCTGGAGGTACGCCGGGTCAGGCTCCCGCCGCGCTGGGCCAACTCTGGCTGTTCGGCCAGCCGGTCGCCGGGGCCGGTGCCAGACCGGGCCCTGTCGTCCCCCGCACCTGCGCGGCCGTGAGCCCGCCGCGTGCGGGGACCCCCGGGGGCGTGGGACCGGGCGGCACCACCGTCGCGGCCGGCGCCACGGGCGAGGGGAAGGGCATCGGCGCGGGGGTGGGGACGGCAGGAATCGGTGCGGCCGGAATCGGTGCCGGGGCGGGCGCCGGAGCGGCAGGGGCAGGGGCAGGGGCAGGGGCAGGGACGGGGGCGGCCGGGACGGGGGCGGGGGCGGCGGCAGCGGCCGGTGCCACCGGGACCGGCGCCGGCATGGGCATGCCGGTGCTCTGCGGGGCCGCCTGCGGCTGGGGCGCCGCGGGCATCCCGCCCCCCAGGGCCTGAGCGGCGAGGCCCTGTGTACCCGCGCCGTTGGTGGAGCTGACCAACCGGTCCACGGCCGCCGTACCCGAGCTGTAGTTGAATCCTGTACCCAGCTCGGGTACGGCGGCTCCCCTCCTGGACGTCCCGTAGAGCACCTGCTCCAGGCCGGACACCAGGCGACGCACGTCCACCTGGGGGCGCACCACGAGACGCAGGAAGCGGCTGGACGAACCGATCTTGTTTCCGCACTCGCGGACCAGGATCCGGTGCTCGGTGAGCAGCCGGTCCCGGACCACCGTGCCCTCGGCGCCGACGGGGAGGCGCACGAAGAGGAAGTTGCCCTGGGACGGGTAGACCGTCAGACCGGGCAGCGCGGAGAGCTGACTCGCCATGTCGAGGCGGTCCTTGCGCACCTGATGGAGGCTCTGCGCGTACTCGGCGCCGTGGTTCTTGAGCATGAACACCACGTGCTCGGCGAAGGCGTTGAGGTTCCACTTCGGCAGCATCGAGCGGACCATCCCGGCCAGGGCCGGGTTGGCGACCAGGTAGCCGAAGCGGATGCCGTGCAGACCGAAGTTCTTGCCGAGGCTGCGCAGCACGATGACGTTCGGCCGCAGCATCGCCTCCTGGACGACCGACGGCTCCTGCTCGGCGTCGGCGAACTCCAGGAAGGACTCGTCGACGACGACCAGGTCCAGGTCGGCCATCGCGTCCATGAACTGCACGAGCGCGTGCTTGTGGAGGTAACCCCCGTCGGGGTTGTTGGGGTTGCAGATCACCGCCACGCGGGTGCCCCTGGCCCGGATGAACTCGGCGTACTGCGCGAGATCCAGGGCGAAACCGCTGGACTCCTGGAGCGGGAACATGTCGACCCGCTTGCCGGTCTCCATCGGCTGGTCGGTCCAGCGGCCGAAGGTGGGGACGGGAACGGCGAGCGACTCACGGACCATCAGGTGGTCGATCCAGGTGATCAGTTCCGTGGAGCCGTTGCCCATCGCGACGCACTGCGGGGGGAGCTGGAGCAGGCTGCACAGCTCGGCCGTGATCGTGTCGGCACTGCTCGGGTAGTAGGTGATGATGTCCCGCAGCCTGGCCGCCATGTCCTGGAACATCTCCGGCGTCGGGAAGTACGGATTGCACGGAATGCAGAAGTCCACCGGCCCGGCCCCGTCGCCGCCCTCCCGCGTCAGCGCCGCCATCGACGGGCTGTGCGCCGCGGTGCTGCGGAACAGCGAGGTGACGTTGTCGGCCATGGAACCTCCGTATGGGGCGAACCCGGTGGGGGCGAGGACCGGGCCCGTCGTCTTTGGGTGGCCCGCGCGGGGGAGCACGGGCCACCCGTACATACGGAGGCTGGGGTGACACTGTTCAACCCCTGGGAAATCGCACAGGACTTGTGTGTCACCGGTGAAGATCCGTCGGCGGGCCGGCCGCCGGGGCGTCAGCAGCTGAACGAGTGGACGGTCGTCGACCGGTACGTCTGCCCCGGTCGCAGCAGGGTCGACGGGAACGTCGGCTGGTTCGGCGAGTCCGGGAAGTGCTGCGTCTCCAGGCACAGCGCGTCGCCCTGCCGGTAGGTGCGTCCGCTCGGGCCGACGAGGGTGCCGTCGAGGAAGTTGCCCGAGTAGAACTGCAGGCCCGGCTCGGTGGTCGCCAACCGCAGGGTCCGGCCGGAGGACGGGTCCTTCAGCGTGGCGACCCACTCGGGGCGCGGCGAGATGCCTTTGTCCAGCACCCAGTTGTGGTCGATGCCCTTGGCGTGCAGCAGCTGCGGGTGGCCCTCGCGCAGGCCCTCGCCGATGCGCTTGGTCCGGCGGAAGTCGAAGGGGGTGCCCGCGACGGGGGCGGGCTCACCGGTGGGGACGAGGCCCGCGTCGACGGGGGTGTAGCGGGACCCGGCGATCTTCAGCTCGTGGTTCTCGATCGTGCCGCTGCCCTCGCCGGCGAGGTTCCAGTACACATGGCTGGTGAGGTTGACGACCGTGGTCCTGTCGGTGGTGGCCTCGTAGTCGATGCGCCAGTCGCCGTGCTCGGTGAGGGTGTACGTCACCTTCGTCCTCAGCGTGCCCGGGTAGCCCATCTCGCCGTCGACGGAGGTGTAGTACAGGTGCAGGCCGACGTCGGGGCCCTCGGTGAACGGCTCGACGTCCCACACGCGCCTGTCGAAGCCCTCGGCGCCGCCGTGCAGGCTGTTCCCGCCGTCGTTGACGTCGACCTGGTGGGACTCGCCGTCGAGCGTGAACCGCCCCTTGCCGATGCGGTTGCCGAACCGGCCGATCAGGGCGCCGAAGTACGGGCTCCGGGCGACGTAGTCCTCGATGGCGTCGAAGCCCAGGCAGACGTTGGCGAGCCGGCCGTGGCGGTCCGGGACCTCCAGGGACTGCACGATGCCGCCGTAGGAGAGGACCTTCATACGGGTGCCGCCGCTGGCCAGCGACCAGCTGTGGATCTCGGTGCCGTCGGCGAGGGTGCCGAAGAGGGACTTCACCGGCGTGTTGCCTCCGTCGCTGAAAAGGACGGGGCCCCGCCTTCCGACGGGGCCCCGCGGTACTTACGAACCGACCTTGCGCTTGTTCCATACGTCGAACCCGACCGCCGCCAGCAGCACCAGGCCCTTGATGACCTGCTGCCAGTCGGTGCCGATGCCGACGAGGTTCATGCCGTTGTTCAGCACGCCCAGGACCAGGCCACCGATGATCGCGCCGAGGACGGTGCCGACGCCGCCGCTCATCGACGCGCCGCCGATGAACGAGGCCGCGATCGCCTCCAGCTCGAAGTTCAGGCCGGCCTTGGGGGAGGCCGCGTTGAAGCGGGCGGCGAAGACCAGACCCGCCAGGGCCGCGAGCATGCCCATGTTCACGAAGATCAGGAAGGTGACCTTCTTGTCCTTCACACCCGACAGCTTGGCCGCGGGCAGGTTGCCGCCGATGGCGTAGATGTGGCGGCCGATGATCGCGTTGCGCATCACGTAACCGAAGCCGACCAGGAGCACGCCCAGGACCAGCAGCACGATCGGGGCGCCCTTGTAGCTGGCGAGCAGCATCGTCAGCGTGAGGATGGCGGCGGCGAGCGCGACCAGCTTCAGCAGGAACAGGTTGAAGGGCGGGACGTCGAGGTTGAACTCCTGCTGGCGGCGGCGGTCACGGAACTCCTGGAAGACCACGAACGCGATCATCGCGAAGCCCAGCAGCAATGTGAGGTTGTGGTAGTTCGTGTTCGGGCCGACCTCCGGCAGGAAGCCGTTGGAGACCTTCTGCAGCCCCTCCGGGAACGGGCCGAGGGTCTGGCCCTCCAGGAAGATCTCGGTCAGACCGCGGAAGATCAGCATGCCCGCCAGGGTCACGATGAACGAGGGTATGCCGCCGTACGCGATGAAGAACCCCTGTACGGCACCCGCGAGGGCGCCCACGGCCAGGCACAGCAGCACGGCGACTGTCCACGGCATGTCGTTCTTCACCATGAACACGGCGGCCATGGCGCCGACGAACGCCGTCAGTGATCCCACCGACAGATCGATGTGGCCCGCGATGATGACCAGCATCATGCCGATCGCGAGGATCAGGATGTAGCTGTTCTGCAGCACCAGGTTGGAGACGTTGCGCGGCAGCAGCAGGTCGCCGTCGGTCCACACGGCGAACAGCGCCACGATCAGGCCGAGGGCGATCAGCATGCCGTACTGCCGCATGTTGCGGCGCATGCCGTCCAGGACCAGCTGGAGCAGGCCGTCGCCCGCTGCTCCTCCGCTCTTGCCCGGCGGCGCGGGGGCCGGGCTCTTGGCGGTCACATCCGTGCTCATCGGGTTACCTCTTTGTCCTTAGTCATCTGACGCATCAGCGATTCCTGCGAGGCCTCGGCCCGCGAGAACTCGCCGGTCAGCCGCCCCGCGGCCATCGTGTAGATGCGGTCACACATGCCGAGCAGCTCCGGCAGCTCGGAGGAGATGAAGACGACCGCCTTGCCCTGGGCGGCCAGCTGGTCGATGACCGTGTAGATCTCGTACTTGGCACCGACGTCGATGCCGCGCGTCGGCTCGTCCAGGATCAGCACGTCCGGACCCGCGAAGATCCACTTGCTGAGGACGACCTTCTGCTGATTGCCGCCGGACAGCTTGCCCACCGGCTCGAAGACGGTCGGCGCCTTGATGTTCATGGACTTGCGGAAGCCCTCGGCGACCTGCCGTTCCTCGTGCTCGTCGACCACGCCCCGCTTGGCGACCTTGCCCAGCGCGCTGAGCGAGATGTTGCGGTTGATGGTGTCGATGAGGTTGAGGCCGTAGTGCTTGCGGTCCTCGGTGACGTACGCGATGCCGTGCTTGACCGCCTCGGGGACGGTCTTCGTACGGATCTCCTTGCCGTCCTTGAGGACCGTGCCCCCGTGGTACCGGCCGTAGGTGCGCCCGAAGACGCTCATCGCCAGTTCGGTGCGGCCGGCGCCCATGAGGCCCGCGATGCCGACGATCTCGCCGCGCCGGACCTGGATCGAGACGTCGTCGACGACCTTGCGCTGCTGGTCGATCGGGTGGTGCACGGTCCAGTTGCGGATCTCCAGCGCGGGGGCCGCGCCCTCCTCCGGCTCGTGCGGGGTGCGCTCCGGGAACCGGTGCTCCAGGTCCCGGCCGACCATGCCGCTGATGATCCGGTCCTCGGTGGTCTCCGGGGCCTTCACATCGAGCGTCTCGATGGTCTGGCCGTCCCGGATGATCGTCACCGAGTCGGCGACCTTGCGGATCTCGTTGAGCTTGTGGG
This sequence comes from Streptomyces sp. NPDC007808, assembly GCF_042868655.1. Lineage (NCBI taxonomy): Bacteria > Bacillati > Actinomycetota > Actinomycetes > Kitasatosporales > Streptomycetaceae > Streptomyces > Streptomyces sp. NPDC007808. The sequence continues at coordinate 494,568 of NZ_JBIAEQ010000002.1, read as the reverse complement.
AGATGATGATCGAGGTGATGCCCTGCTTCTTCAACTCCAGGATGAGATCCAGGAGTTTGCCGCTGTCCTCGTCGTTCAGGGCCGCGGTCGGCTCATCCAGGATGAGCAGCTTGACCTTCTTCGACAGCGCCTTGGCGATCTCCACCAGCTGCTGCTTGCCCACTCCGATGTCGGCGACGCGAGTGTCCGGGTGGTCGCTGAGCCCCACCCGCCGCAGCAGCTCGGTGGCGTGCCGCAGGGTCTCCCTCCAGTCGATGAACCCGCTCTTGGCGTGCTCGTTGCCGAGGAAGATGTTCTCCGCGAGGGAGAGGTACGGCGACAGCGCCAGCTCCTGGTGGATGATGACGATGCCGCGCTGCTCGCTCGCCCGGATGTCCTTGAACTCGCAGACCTCGCCCTCGAAGAGGATGTCCCCCTCGTAGGTGCCGTGCGGGTGGACGCCGGAGAGGACCTTCATCAGGGTCGACTTGCCGGCGCCGTTCTCCCCGCAGATGGCGTGGACCTCGCCCTGCTGGACGGTCAGTGTGACGTCCGACAGCGCTTTGACGCCGGGAAAGGTCTTGACGATCGAGCGCATTTCCAGGACGGGTCCCGCCATGGTCGTGCCTTCCAATCAGAGTGTGCCGGCGGGTTACTTGAGGTCGCTCGCCTTGATGTAGCCGGAGTCCACGACTTCCTTCTGGTAGTTGGTCTTGTCGACGGCGACCGGCTCCAGCAGGAAGGCCGGGACGACCTTCGAGCCGTTGTCGTAGGTCTTGGTGTCGTTGACCTCGGGCTTCTTCTTGTTGAGCAGGGCGTCGACCATGTTCGAGGCCACCTTGGCGAGCTCGCGGGTGTCCTTGTAGACGGTCATCGCCTGCTCGTCGGCGATGATCGACTTCACCGAGGCGACCTCGGCGTCCTGACCGGTGACGACCGGCAGCGGCTTGTTCTTGGAGCCGTAGTCGTCCGACTTCAGGGCCGACAGGATGCCGATGGAGATGCCGTCGTACGGCGAGAGGACCGCGTCGACGCGCTCGCTCTTGTACGCCGAGGTCAGGATGTCGTCCATGCGCTTCTGGGCGGTGCCGCCGTCCCAGCGCAGGGTGGTGACCTGGGTCAGCTTGGTCTGGCCGGAGCGGACGACGAGCTGCTTCTTGTCGATGTAGGGCTGCAGCACCTTCATCGCGCCGCCGAAGAAGTACCGGGTGTTGTTGTCGTCGTTGGAGCCGGCGAACAGCTCGATGTTGAAGGGACCCTTCTTGGAGCCGTCCTTCAGGCCGAGCTTGTCGACGATGTAGTTGGCCTGGAGCTCGCCGACCTTCTCGTTGTCGAAGGAGGCGTAGTAGTCGACGTTCGGCGTGCCCAGGATCAGGCGGTCGTAGGAGATGACCGGGATGTTCGCGTCCTTGGCCTGCTGGAGCACGTTGTTCATCGACTTGTTGTCGATGGCCGCGACGATCAGCGCCTTCACACCCTGGGTGATCAGGTTCTCGATCTGCGAGACCTGCTGGTCCGGGTCGTCCTCGCCGTAGACCAGGGTGGTCTTGTAGCCCTTGGACTCCAGGTCCGCCTTGACGTTGTTGCCGTCGGCGATCCAGCGCTCGGAGGACTTGGTCGGCATCGCGATGCCGATGGTGCCGCCCTTGGCGTCGCCCGCCTCCTCCTTGCTGCCGCCCTCGCCGCTCTGGCCGCAGGCGGACAGGGTCAGGGCGAGGGAGGCGGCGGAGGCTATGGCGGCGATTGCGGCTCGGCGAGTGCGCATGGTCATACATCCTTGATGTGGTGGGGCGGGGCTCGGTCCGGCCGTGCGGGCGCCCTGAGGGGGAGGGGACCGAGAAGTGGGGTGTGTCGGATTGTGTGCGACTGCGTCTTGTTCTGTGAAGGGGACTTGTCCGGAACGTTATGCGGGAATTTCGAACCGTCTCAGCGTCCCGGGCAGCCGTGAGCCGAGAGGCGCCATGTCGCCGTCGGCTCCGTGCCGTGCGAGGAGGTCCAGCGCCAGGCGTCCGCGCCGGACGCGTTCCTTGGCGGTGGCCAGGGTCAGCTCTCGCATGTGGTGCCCGTAGGGGTAGATCCCCGGGGCCTTGGAGAGCCCGAACTTCAGGTAGAGCGGTGCGCCGCGCCGGATCAGCTCGGCGACCTCGTACATCCGGATGTAACCGCCCAGATCGTCGGGGGCCTCGATGTACATGTCCATCGGGGCGCCGGAGACGCGGCGGATCTCGGTGAGGTGATCCAGCGTCAGGTCGCTCGGCACGTTGATCGAGTCGCCGCCGAGGTTCTCGTACACGGCGTACGCCGTCGGATTGACCGGACCGATCAGCGCCGACACCTTGAGCGTCGTGTCGGCGGGCAGGATCCCCGCGACCCGCGCCCGGTGCAGCGTCCACAGCACACCCTCGTCGGCGACGAGGAGGCACTTCACGCCCAGCTCGGTGGCGCGTACGGCGTCCTCGACGCAACCGGCGACCGCGTCGTGGCCCCGGGCGCGCAGTCCGCCGCCCTTGGAGTCGGTACGGGTGGAGCCGCCGATGTCCCAGGTGCCGCGCGGGCCGGTGAACAGGCAGAGCTCGATGTCGCGTTCGGCGGTCGCCTCCACCATCTCGGTGATCTCGGCGTCGGTGAGCATCCAGACACCGCTGCCCTGGCTGATCCGGTGGATCGGCACATCGAGCCGCGAGGACTCCTTGAGGACCACGGCGAGCGCTTCGGGGCCCTCCACGGAGGGAACCTCGGTGCGCCAGCGGCCACCACCGGGGAAGGTGTGCGGGGAGGCGTCGGAGGGGTCGAGGGCGGGTGCCCCCAGGCCGAGTGCGGCGAGCGCCTGCTCGCCGGGTCGGCGCGGCGTCGGAGGGGTCGTGTCGGTCACAAGCTGTCCTTCGTGTTCGATATTTCGGACGACGGTCGCGGCTCTGGGCGTGCGGGGCTGTGGATGTACGCCGGTACGAAGTCGTCAGGAGCCCCGTACCGGCGTACGACTCAGGGGTGTGTCATGGCCGCAGCAGGACCTTTCCGACCTTCGGGTCGCCGGACCCCACCAACTCGATGGCCTGCGCGAACTCCTCCAACGGAAGCTCATGCGTGACAAGCGGCAGCGGGTCGAGGAGTCCCGCCCCGAAGACCCGCACGGTGTGTGCCCAGGCCTCCGGCGCCGCGCCGAACACGGTCTGCACCTCCAGCTGCCGCACGACGAGATCGGTCGGGTCGAGCCCGTCCGCGCCCGGCGCGGGGATGCCCGTCAGGACCAGCCGTCCACCGCGGCGCAGCAGGGCGGCGGCGGTGCGCGCCGCGTCCGCGGACCCGGCGGTCTCGATGACGACGTCGAAGTCGTCGGGAAGTTCCTCGTCCTTGGTGCGGAAGTCCGTGGCGCCGAACCGCCTCGACAGCTCGGCCCGGTCCGGACGCGTTCCCACGACCAGCAACTCGGCCGGCGAGCCCGCCTTCAGGAACTGGACGGCGAACATCCCGAGCGTCCCCGTGCCCACCACGGCCACCCGCTCGCCCGGCACCGCGTTCGCCTTGAGCGCGGCGGCCGCGATGCACGCGGCCGGCTCCAGCAGCGCCGCCGCCGTCAGGTCCGCGTCGTCCGGCAGCACGTGCAGCAGTCGGGCGGGAAGCGTGAGTGTGGTGGCCATGGCGCCCGGCTGGGTGAAGCCGGTCTCCTCGTAGCCCGCCGTGCACAGGGTGGTCTCGCCCGCGTGGCAGCGGTCGCAGACCTGGCAGTTCCGGAAGCCCTCGCCCACGACCTTGCGGCCCACCAGGCCCGAAGGGACGCCGTCGCCGACCGCGGCCACCGTTCCGGACCACTCGTGGCCCGGCGTGAGCGGGTAGCGGACGTACCCCTGCGGCCGGGTGCCCTGGAAGACCTCGCGGTCACTGCCGCAGATCCCCGAGGCGTGCACCCGGACCAGGGCCTCGCCCGCTTCCGGCTGCCGGGGCTCGTGCGGGACGAGCCGGTGCTCACCCGGAGCCTCGATCACGACGGCGGTGCTCACTGGGTCCTCCCGGGGCCTGGGTCGGCGGTGGCGTCGTCCGCCCGCAGGGCGGTCCGGGCGGCGGCGGAGGTCTCTCCGCGCGAGCCCGGCTTCGCACGGGTGCCGGGCGTCGCCCGGCAGGAGCCACCTCCGACCCGGGTCCCGGCGCCGGGCCGAGGGGTGTGGGCGCTCACACGGTGCCCTTGGGCTTGCGCTGCTCCCAGCCCTCGGCCCACAGGTCGAACCGGGCCTGCTGCTGCGGGAACTCCGCGACGGCGTCGACGTCCAGCTCCACGCCGAGACCGGGCTCGTGGGAGAGGTGGAAGCAGCCGTCCTCGGGGTTCACCTGGGGGGCGCCCTTGACGACCTTCTTGATCTCCGCGTCCGCGAAGTCGTTGAAGTGTTCGAGGATCTTGAAGTTGGGGGCGGTGAAGCCGACCTGGAGGGAGGCGGCGGTCAGCACGGGCCCGCCCACGTTGTGGGGCGCGACCAGCATGTAGTGCGTCTCCGCGGTGGCGGCCAGCTTGCGGGTCTCCCAGATGCCGCCGATGTGGCCGACGTCCGGCTGGATGATGTCCACGGCCTGGCTCTCGAAGAGCTCCCGGAACTCGATGCGGTCGTGGATGCGCTCACCGGTGGCGACCGGCATGTCGACCTTGGCGGCGACCTTCTCCAGCGCCTTCAGGTTCTCCGGCGGCACCGGCTCCTCCAGCCACGCGGGCTTGAAGGGCGCCAGCTCCTTGGCCAGGCGGACGGCGGTGGCGGGGGAGAACCGGCCGTGCATCTCCAGCATCAGCTCGGCGTCCGGGCCGATGGCGTCGCGCACGGCTTCGATCAGGGAGACGGCGTACAGGCTCTGCTCGTGGTCGAGCTCGAAGTGGCCGGTCCCGAACGGGTCGATCTTGAGCGCCCGGTAACCGCGCTCCATGACCCCCTGGGCCGCCTTGTGGTACGCCTCGGGCGTCCGCTCGGTGGTGTACCAGCCGTTGGCGTACGCCTTGACCTTGTCGGTGACCTTGCCGCCGAGCAGCTGCCAGACCGGTACGCCGAGCGCCTTGCCCTTGATGTCCCAGCAGGCCATCTCGATCACGGCGATGCCGGACATCACGATCTCGCCGGCCCGGCCGTAGTCGCCGTACTTCATCCGCTTGACGAGGTCCTCGACAGCGAATGGGTCGGAGCCGAGAATGTGATTGGTCTTCGCCTCGTGCAGATAGCCGAGGAGCGCGTCGGTGTGGCCCAGCATGCGGGTCTCGCCGACGCCGGTGAGCCCCTCGTCGGTGTGCACCTGGACGTAGGTCAGGTTTCGCCACGGCGTTCCGACCACGTGTGTGCTGATTCCCGTGATGCGCACGGTACTCCCTGTCCTCTTCGGTCTGTTCGAAATTTCGGCACTCGTTCGAAATGCTGGTCGCGACAGTAGGGACGACCACATGCGAGTGTCAATGGGTCTACAAACAACGGTTTCGATGCGGCGCCGGAAGCGGTCGGTGAGGCGGATGCGGCGGGGTTCGCCAGGGGATCGCGGAGCTCTTCGAAGGTATCCGCACGCCTCCCTCGGTGGACCCTCGGAACGCTTCTGACCAGGTGAAAAGCCCGCGTCCCCGCTACCTCGGCCGCCCGTCGCGTTACTCAACCGTGACGACTTCCCTGACGCAGCCCTCTTGACCGGCAGGAATTGTTAGCGCTCACAATACGTCCGCATCCACCAGTCGGCCCCGACGGCATGCAAGGAGGTATGAGCGTCGTGTCAGCAGTGCATCAACTCGCCTTCCCGCCCCGTGCCGTTGGCTCTTCCGGAACCCCGGCATGACTCGGCCGGCGCCGCACCAGCGGCCCTCGGTACAGGTCTTATCGGCAGACGACCGCCCAGGAGGTGCGGCTGTGCCCCGCTCGCAGCTTCGGCCGCCCACCATGGCCGACGTGGCACGCCAGGCCGGTGTGTCCCATCAGACCGTGTCCCGCGTACTGGGGGACCACCCCAACGTGCGGGACGAGACACGGGCCAAGGTGCTGCGCGCGATCGAGGAGATGGGCTACCGCCGCAACTTCTCCGCCCGGGCCCTGGCGACCCGGCGCACCCGGACCCTGGGTGTGGTCGCCTCCAACACCACGCTCTACGGTCCGGCCAGTACGTTGTTCGCGCTGGAGGAGGCGGCGCGCGCCGAGGGCTATCTGGTCTCGACGGTCAGTCTGCGCAGACTGACGGTGGAGACGCTGTCCGAGGCCCTGGACCGCCTCAGTGAAGGCGGGGTGGAGGGGGTCGTCGCCATCGCCCCGCAGCGGTCGGCGGTCGAGGCCCTCGCCGAGCTTCGCCATCCGTTCCCGGTGGTGGCCGTGGGCACCGGCTCGGGCGCCGGAGTCCCCAGCGTCAACGTGGATCAGCGGCTGGGCGCGCGGCTGGCCACCAGTCATCTGCTCGCCGCGGGCCACCGCAGGGTCTGGCATCTCGCCGGGCCCGAGTACTGGCAGGAGGCGGTGGACCGGGTCGACGGCTGGCGGGCGGCCCTCGAAGAGGCGGACGTGGAACCACCGATGCTGCTGCGGGGGGACTGGAGCCCGCTGTCGGGCTACCGGGCCGGCCAGGAACTGGCGGGCTGGGTGGGACGCGGCCTGACCGCCGTCTTCGTGGCCAACGACCAGATGGCACTGGGGGTGTTGCGGGCGCTGCGTGAGGCGGGCGTGCGTACGCCCCAGGACGTCGCGGTGGTCGGCTTCGACGACATTCCGGAGTCGGAGTTCTTCGCCCCACCGCTCACCACCGTCCGGCAGGACTTCGCGACGGTGGGCCAGCGGAGCATCGCCCTGCTGCTGGACCTGATCGAGGGCCGTACCCCCTCCGGGACGTCCCACGTCTCCATCGAACCCCAACTCGTCGTCCGCGCAAGCACGTTCCCGTACCTTCCGCAATCGGGAGCCGCTCCCGGCTGACGCCGCACCACACGGTCGCATTTTCGCCCTCCGGGCAGTGTGGCCGAAATTTCGAACAATGATCGACAGGCTGGACGCAGTGCAGCCGGTCCACACGAGTACCCACCGAGTACCAGCGGTCCATCCCCGGGCCGGCTCTTCAAAGGAGAAGAACATGCTCAACAGACGGAACTTCCTCACTGCGGCGGTCGGCGTGGCGGCCACGGCCGGTCTGGCGGCCTGCGCCAAGGAGGACGGCCCCTCCTCCGACTCCTCCGGCGGCGGCAGCAAGGCGATCACCCTCGGCTTCGCCCAGGTCGGTTCCGAGAGCGGCTGGCGCACCGCCAACACCGACTCGGTGAAGTCGGCCGCCAAGGAGGCGGGCTTCAAGCTGCAGTTCTCCGACGCGCAGCAGAAGCCGGAGAACCAGATCTCCGCGATCCGCAGCTTCATCGCGCAGAAGGTGGACGTCATCGCCTTCTCGCCGGTGGTCGTCACCGGCTGGGACGCCGTGCTCAAGGAGGCCAAGGCGGCGAAGATCCCGGTCGTCCTGACCGACCGGTCCGTCGACAGCGACGAGTCCCTGTTCGTCACCCTGGTCGGCTCCGACTTCACCGACGAGGGCCGCCGCGCCGCCAAGATCCTGGAGAAGGTCCTGGAGAAGGCCGGCCACAAGGGCAAGGTGAAGATCGCCCAGCTGGAGGGCACGACCGGTGCCGCCCCCGCGATCGAGCGCGCCAAGGGCTTCAAGGAGGTCATGGACGCCGAGCACAAGGACGACTGGGAGATCGTCGCCAGCCAGAGCGGTGACTTCACCCGGGCCGGCGGCAAGCAGGTCATGACGGCCTTCCTGCAGTCCAACCCGGACATCGACGTGCTGTTCGCGCACAACGACGACATGGGTCTCGGCGCCATCCAGGCCATCGAGGCGGTCGGCAAGAAGCCCGGCAAGGACATCCTCATCGTCACGGTCGACGGCGTGAAGGACGGCTTCATCGCCATGTCCGAAGGCAAGATCAACGCGATCGTCGAGTGCAACCCGCTGCTCGGCCCCCAGCTCATGGACGTCGTCAAGAAGGTCCACGCCGGCGAGCAGGTCGAGCGCTGGATCAAGACCAAGGAGAGCGACTTCATGCAGGACCAGGCCAAGGACGCGCTCCCCACCCGTAAGTACTGACCGACCGCACCCATCGGCAGGGAGCCTCCGGCCGGCCGGCGACCGTCCGGTCCCGGGAGGCTCCCTGCGGGCCTGAACCCATTTCAAGAGGAGCGCTGCCATGGCAGAGCCGCGGCCCGTCCTGGAGATGACGGGCATAGTCAAAGAGTTTCCGGGGGTACGGGCTCTGTCGGGCGTCGACTTCCGGCTCTTCCCCGGCGAGATCCACGCCCTCATGGGCGAGAACGGGGCCGGGAAGTCCACCCTCATCAAGGTGCTGACCGGGGTCTACTCCCTGGACGGCGGCACCATCACCCTCGACGGCAGGGCCGTGCGGATCGGCAGCCCGCTGGAGGCCCAGCACGCCGGCATCAGCACGGTCTACCAGGAGGTCAACCTCTGCCCCAACCTCTCGGTGGCGGAGAACATCTTCATCGGCCGTGAACCCACCCGCGCGGGGCGCATCCAGTGGAAGCAGATCCGCAAGCAGGCCGCGGAGATGGTCGACCGGCTCGGCCTCGACATCGATGTGACGGCGCCGCTGTCCTCGTACCCGCTGGCCGTGCAGCAACTGGTCGCGATCGTACGGTCGGTGGGCCACGGCGACAGCGACGGCGAGGGGTCCGGCACCAAGGTGCTCGTCCTGGACGAGCCCACCTCCAGCCTCGACCGCGACGAGGTCCTCGAACTCTTCCGCCTGATGCGGCGCTTGCGGGACGAGGGCGTCGCGATCCTGTTCGTGTCGCACTTCCTCGACCAGATCTACGAGATCTGCGACCGCATGACCGTGCTGCGCAACGGCACCCTGGTCGGCGAGCACATGGTGGCCGACCTCGACCAGGTCGGGCTGATCGAGCTGATGATCGGCAAGGCCCTGGACCAGCTGGAGGAACTGCACGAGCACCAGCTGCGCTCCGACGTCGGCGAGACGCTCGTCAAGGCCGAGGGCCTCGGCCGCACCGGCGGTGTCGCCCCCTTCGACCTGGAGATCAAGAAGGGCGAGGTGCTCGGCCTCGCCGGACTGCTCGGCTCCGGCCGCACCGAACTGGCCCGGCTGCTGTTCGGCGCCGACCAGCCCGACAGCGGCAAGGTGACCGTCGCCGGCAAGCAGGTCTCGATGAGCGCCCCCAACGACGCCATCGGCGCCGGTGTCGCGTTCTGCTCGGAGAACCGCAAGACCGAGGGCCTCGTCCCCGACCTCACGGTGCGCGAGAACATCATCCTCGCCCTCCAGGCGTCCCGCGGCTGGACCCGGCCCATCCCGGTCTCCCAACGCGACGAACTCGTCGCCAGGTACATCGAGGCCCTCGACATCCGCCCCGCCAACCCCGAGGCCCGCGTCGGCCAGTTGAGCGGCGGCAACCAGCAGAAGGTGCTGCTCGCCCGCTGGCTGATCACCCAGCCGAAGCTGCTGATCCTCGACGAGCCCACGCGCGGCATCGACGTCGGCGCCAAGGCGGAGATCCAGAAGCTCGTGGTCTCGCTCTCCGAGGACGGCATGTCCGTGCTGTACATCGCGGCCGAACTGGAGGAGGTGCTCCGGCTCAGCCACACCATCGGAGTGCTGCGCGACCGCAAGCTCGTGGCACAGCTGACCAACGGGCCGGAGATCACCACCAGCAAGATCCTGGAGACCATCGCGAGCGGAGAGCACAAGTGAGTACCCCGGCAGTGACCACCCCCTCCCGCTGGCGAGCACTGACGCACCACCACCTGTTCTGGCCGGTCGCGGTCCTGATCACCCTGCTGCTCGTCAACGTCCCCTTCACGCCCGACTTCTTCGCGATCCGGATGGCGGACGGCCACCTCTACGGCAGTCTCGTCTCGATCGTGCTGTTCGGCTCGCCGCTGATCCTGGTGGCGGTCGGCATGACCCTGGTCATCGCCACCGGAGGCATCGACCTCTCCGTCGGCGCCGTGGTCGCCATCACCGGCGCCCTGACCTGTTCGTACATCAGCGACCAGGCCGACCAGAACGCGCTGGCGGGGGTCTTCCTCGCCATGGGCATCGGCCTGGTGGCGGCGGTCGTCTGCGGCCTGTGGAACGGCTTCCTGGTCGCCCGGATGGGCATCCAGCCCATCATCGCGACCCTCATCATCATGGTCGCCGGACGCGGCGTCGCCCAGCTGATCACCGACGGCCAGATCATCACCATCAACAGCGAGCCGTACAAGCTCATCGGCGGTGGCTACTGGCTGACCCTGCCCTTCTCCATCTTCGTGGTGGCCGCCGTGGTGGCCGTCACCGCCGTCCTGACCCGCCGTACGGCGCTCGGCCTGCTCGTCGAGTCGGTCGGCGGCAACGCCGAGGCCAGTCGCCTGGTCGGCATCCGCTCCCGGCGCATCAAGATCATGGTGTACATGTTCTGCGCCCTGTGCGCGGGCATCGCCGGCCTGATGATCAGCTCCAACACCTCGGCCGCGGACGGCAACAACGCCGGCCTGTGGATCGAGCTGGACGCGATCCTCGCCGTCGTCATCGGTGGCACCTCGCTGCTCGGCGGCCGGTTCTCCATCGGCGGCACCGTGATCGGCGCCCTCGTCATCCAGACCCTGACCACCACGATCTACACCATCGGCGTTCCCACCCAGACCAACCTGGTCTTCAAGGCCGCCGTCGTCATCGTCGTCTGCCTGCTGCAGTCCCCGAAGTTCCGGGCCAAGGTCTTCGGCGCGAAGGGACGCGCCCGGACCACCGCCCCGGCGGAGCCCGCCACCCCGGCCGACGCCGCCCCGAAGATGGAGGTGTCGCGATGAGCGCGACCACCAAGACCCGTACGGCAGCGGAAGGCAGTACGGCGTCCAAGCCGGCACCGGCGTCCGCGGCCGCGCGCCTGCTCGGCGACCGGCGGTTGCCCGTCCTGGTCACGGCCGGCCTGTTCCTCGCGATGTACATCGGCGGGCTCAGCCGCTACCAGAACTACGGTTTCGGTGAACCGCAGGTCTTCCTCAACCTGTTCATCGACAACGGCTATCTGCTGGTCGCCGCCGTCGGCGCCACCTTCGTCATCATGTCCGGCGGCATCGATCTGTCCGTCGGTTCGCTGATCGGCTTCACCACCATGTTCACGGCGTGGCTGGTGGAGCGTCAGGGCCTGCCGCTGCTGCTGGTCATCCCGCTCGCCCTGGGCGTGGGCGCGTTCGGTGGCTTCCTCATGGGCTATGTGATCCACAACTTCGAGATCCAGCCCTTCATCGTGACCCTCGCCGGCCTCTTCCTCTTCCGGGGCCTGTGCCTGGTCATCAGCAAGGAGTCCATCTCCATCAGCGACTCCACGGTGAGCAGCATGGCCCAGACCCGGGTGTCGCTCGGACTGGGGGAGTTGTCGATCGGCGCCATCGTCGCCCTGGTCGTCCTCGCCGCCGCCTTCTTCATACTCCACTACACGCGCTTCGGCCGCCGGGTGTACGCCATCGGCGGCAACGAGCAGTCGGCGCTGCTGATGGGGCTTCCGCTGGGCGGCACGAAGATCGCCGTGTACACGGTGAGCGGCTTCTGCTCGGCGCTGGCCGGCCTGCTGTTCATGCTGTACATCCAGTCCGGTGACCCGCTGCACGCCGTCGGCATGGAACTCGACGCGATCGCCGCGGTCGTCATCGGAGGCACCCTGCTGACGGGCGGCTCCGGTTACGTCCTGGGCACCCTGTTCGGCGTCCTGGTGCTGGGCCTGATCAAGAGCATCATCCAGTTCGAGGGCACGCTCAGCTCCTGGTGGACGAAGATCGCCACGGGTGTGCTGCTGTGCGCGTTCATCCTGATCCAGCGGGCGATGACGGCGCGTAAGCAGACCTAGGTGGACCTGGGCTCCTGAGCCGACGTGGCCCGTCGCACGCCGTAGGTGCGACGGGCCACGTGACGTTCGTGAGGACCCGCCGCGGAGGATCGCGCCGAATAGTCGGGCTTGACCCCCACCGACCAAACCGGAAACGCCAATTCCGCACACAACTTTCACAGCGGCCGCTAGGAAAGGCGTGGGTCGGTTCCTTAGTCTTCCCGCGTCATGGACTACTGCCACCCGTGCCGCAGGCACCTCAACGGCGCCCTCGCCTGCCCGGGGTGCGGCGCCGCGATCGATGACCTGGGCGGGTACACGGGCGCGCCCGACGAGGTGTACCCGCAGATGGCCGAGCGGTCGGTACAGACGCCCGCGGGGGCCGGGGGCAGCCAGGACCCGTATGCGGCGTACGGGGCGTACGGGGGTCAGTACGAGAGTGGCGCGGGGCAGTACGGGGGCGGTGCGGGGCAGTACGGCGGTGCGGAGCAGTACGGCGATGCGGGCCAGTACAGCGGCGATGCGGGCCAGTACGGCGATGCGGGCCAGTACGGCAGTGGTGAGTACGGCGAGCGCTACGTCGACGCGCACTCCGGGGAGACCGGCGGCGCCGACACCGAGGCCCCGGATTCCGGGGAGGCCGGTGAGGCCGTCGAGACGGCGTCGGTCGCGCCGGTCGGGGGACGGGCCGCACGGCGGGCGGCGCAGCGGCGTGGGCGCACGCGCGGTCACGGCGAGCGCGACGAAGACGCCGAGTACGCGGAGCACGCCGAGCAGGGCGAGTACGACGAGGAGGACGACGGTGACCCGGACGAGGAGTCCGGCGCCTCTCGTCGCGACCGCAAGGCCGCCGCGCATCGGCGCCGCCGTCGCCGCACCCTGCTGATCGCCGCGGGCTTCGTCCTGGCCGCCGGAGGGCTGAGCCTGGCGGAACTCGGCATGGACGCCCAGGGGCCCAGCCCGAAGCCGGCGGCGGCCGGGGACGAGTCGGCGGAGGGTGCGGCGTCGGAGGAGGTGACCGTGTCACCCGACGCGACGAACGGCACGACGAGGACGGGCGGGAGCTCACCGTCGCCAGACCGCTCGGCCTCTCCCTCGGCCTCGAAGTCACCGAAGGACGAGGACGAGAAGAAGGACGACGACAAGACCCCCGACAAGGACCGGCAGTCCGCGACCACCGGCAGTGGCGACTCCGGCCCGGTCACCTCGGCCCCCACGCCGACGTCCGAGCCCGAGGCCCCGGCGCCGACCGCCGAACCGACCACCTCGGACCCCACCCCGGAACCGACGCCCTCCGAGACGGAGTGCGACCGGTTCCTGTGGTGGTGCACCTGAACCGTTCGCGGGCGTCCGAGGTCCGGGCGCCCCGCCCGCTGCGGAACCCCCGCCGGGGATGATCGGCCCGGACCGGGTGGCCGTACGGCTTCCGCGTACCGCCCATTTCGCGTACCGCCCACCGAGCCCCGCCGCCCCCGCCCGCATCACCTGTTCCGGGTGATCCCACCCGCGGGCGGCAGCTGTGACGATGCGGGCAAGGAGGTCCGGTCATGGCCCCACTGCACGACGCCCCGCTCTCCACGGCGGCCGAGGGCGCGCTCTCTCCGGCCGAGCGTGCGCAGATCGGCAAGGCAGCACGCGCGCGTGTGCCGCGCTCCGACCACGCCCTCTTCGAGCCCGGCCGGAAGCGACCCGATCCCGTCGGGATCATCGAGCGCCAGTCCGCCGCCCGCGTCCCCGAGCTGGTCCCCGTCCGCTACGGCCGGATGCTCGAATCGCCGTTCCGCTTCTACCGCGGGGCCGCGGCGATCATGGCGTCCGACCTCGGCGCCGGCCCCCACACCGGGCTGTACGCCCAGCTGTGCGGCGACGCGCACCTGCTGAACTTCCGGCTCCTCGCCTCCCCGGAACGCCATCTCGTCTTCGACCTCAACGACTTCGACGAGACCCTGCCGGGCCCCTTCGAGTGGGACGTCAAGCGGCTGGCCGCGAGCCTGGTGATCGCCGGCCGGGCCAACGGCTTCCCGGTGAAGGACAGTGAGGCCGTCGTCCGCGCCGCGGTGGCGGCCTACCGCGAGCGCATGCGGGAGTTCGCCGGGATGCGCACCCTCGACGTCTGGTACGCCCGGGACGACTTCGACCGGATCGCGGAGCTGCTGCCCGAGCCGCCGGGCGGCAAGGACGAGCGGCGGGCCGCCCGCGCCGCGTCGAAGGCCCGTACCCGCACGAGCCTCCAGGCGGCCGGGAAGCTGACCCGGGTGGTGGACGGCACGCACCGCATCATCTCCGACCCCCCTTTGATCACACCCGTCGCGCAGCTGCTGCCCGGCACCCGGGGCGAGGAGCTCGCCCGCACCCTGCGGGACCTGGTCGCCGACTACCAGCGCAGCCTGTCGTCGGAGCGGCGGCACCTGCTGAGCCGGTTCCGGGTGGCCGACATGGCGCGCAAGGTCGTCGGGGTGGGCAGCGTCGGCACCCGCTGCTGGATCATCCTGCTGCTCGGCCGCGACGACGACGACCCGCTGCTGCTGCAGGCCAAGGAGGCCGGCGAGTCGGTCCTCGCCCCCCACTGCGGGGCGAGCGGCTACGACAACCAGGGCGAACGGGTGGTCGCCGGGCAGCGGCTCATGCAGGCCGCCGCCGACATCTTCCTGGGCTGGGAGCGCGTCACCGGCTTCGACGGCCGCGAACGGGACTTCTACGTGCGGCAGTTGCGCGACTGGAAGGGCATCGCCCGCCCCGAGACCATGGACGCCGGGACCCTGGCGCTGTTCGCCCGGCTGTGCGGCGCCTCCCTGGCCCGGGCCCACGCACGCTCGGGCGACCCGATCGCCATCGCCGCCTACCTCGGCCGGGGCGACTCCTTCGACCGGGCCCTCGTGGAGTTCGCCGGGGCCTACGCCGACCAGAACCAACACGACCACCACGCACTGGCCGACGCCGTGGCCACGGGCCGCGTCACCGCCCGGACCGACCTGGCGGCGTGACCGTACGCCCCCTCACCCTCCGAGGGTGACGACGAGCCCGCCCCCGTGGATCAGGCTCGATGGTGTACGGCTGCGCCTCGCAGCCCGGTGAGGAAAGGGGCCGGACATGGCCACCACCGCTCGTCCCCAGCACCGAGAGGGAACGCAGACCGCCGCGAGCGGCCTGACGTTGTTCGCCGGAGTGATGCTGTTCATCTCCGGCATCCTCGACGTCTTCCGGGGGATCATGGCGATCGCCGAGGACGACGTCTACGTCTCCACCCCCAACTACGTCTTCAAGTTCGACCTGACCAGCTGGGGCTGGATCCACATGCTGTTCGGGGCGATCGCCGTGATCGTGAGCTTCGGTCTGTTCACGGCGAAGACATGGGCCAGGGTCGTCGGCATCGGCATCGCGGCACTGCTGATCATCGCCAACTTCCTGTCCATCCCGTACTACCCCGTCTGGTCGCTCACGCTGATCGCGCTGTACGCGTTCATCATCTGGGCGCTGTGCGTGGTGCGCCGGGATCCCCTGGACGAGTAGCCGAGCGTGATGGCGATGAGCACCGCGCACCGGCCCTCCGCGCCCGGGCGCATCGCCCGGGCCGTGGTCTCCGCGGTGCTGCTCGTGGTCACCTGTGTGCTCACACCGGTCGCGCTGATCACGGTGTGGGTCCACGACATCGCGCTCGACACCGACCGCTACGTGACCACGGTGGCGCCGCTCGCCACCGAGCCGGCCGTCCAGGACGCTGCCGTGGACCGGATCTCGAAGGCCGTGGACGTCCGCGTCGACGGTGACCGGGCCGCCGATCAGCTCGGCGACTGGCTCCAGTCCCAGGGCCTGCCGCCCCAGGCCGCCACCGCCGTACGAGGGCTGGGACCGCAGATCGACGCGGCCGTGGACGAGGCGGTGACGAAGATCGTCACCCGGATCGTGCACAGCGACCGCTTCGCCGGCGTGTGGGAGAACGCCAACGAGCGGGCCCACAGCGCCGTCGTGGACGCCCTCACCGGCGAGGGCCGGGGCGCCGTCGGGGTCTCGGGGGGCACGGTCACCCTGGACGTCGGCGCAATCGTCGAGCAGGTGAAACAGGACCTCGTCGATGCGGGACTGTCACCGGCGTCGAAGATCCCCGACGTCGACAAGCAGCTGGTGCTGTTCCAGTCCGAGGAGCTCGAAAAGGTCCGCGACGGCGCTCACCTGCTGGACGTGGTCGGCTACTGGCTGCCCGTCCTGACCGTGGTCATCGGCGCGGCCGGTGTGCTGGCCGCCCGGCGGCGACGGCGTGCGCTCGCCCGGACCGCGCTGGGCGCCGCCTTCGCCTGTCTGGTCGTGGCCCTCGGGCTGGTCGTCGCACGCCGCTACTACCTGGACCACCTCCCGGCCGCCGTCCAGTCCGACGCGGCCGCGGCGGCCGTCTTCGACACGCTGCTGCGCTTCCTGCGGGACGCCCTGCGCACGACGATCGTGCTGGGCATCGTGATCGCGCTCGGCGCCTACCTGACCGGGCCCGGCCGTCTCCCGGTGGCGATCCGGCGCGGCTCGGACCGCACAGCGGACTCCGTGGCCGGCTGGGCCCACCGGCACGAGATCCGGGCGGGGCGGGTCGGCGTCCGGGCGCAGGCCCACCGCAGGTCGATCGCCCTGTCCGCCCTGGCCGTCCTGGCCTTCGTCTTCGCGGTGTGGAACACCCCCACCGCGCTCACCATCCTGGTCTTCGCGCTCGTCCTGCTCGCCGTCCTGGCGGTCCTGGCGCTGCTCGCGGCCGGGGGCCGGGCCGAGCTCGCGGCCGAGGGCCCGACCGAGGGCGCGACCGAGGGCCCGGCCGGGGGCGCGCCGCCCACCCGTGAGGGGTGATGCCGGACGGACCGGTCCGCTGGATCCTGAGGGTCTCGGGGTCCGCGGGCCGTGCGGTGGGCGCGGCAGCCGACAAGAGGAGACAGCCATGGACTATCCGCTGCTCGATGTCTTCCTGACCATGCTCTGGTTCTTCCTGTGGATCATGTGGATCATGCTGTTGTTCCGTGTGATCACGGACGTGTTCCGCGACGACGCGCTCAGCGGCTGGGGGAAGGCGGGCTGGACGCTGATGGTGTGTGTGCTGCCGTTCCTCGGCGTCTTCGTCTACCTGATCGCCCGCGGTCGCGGGATGGGCGAACGCGAGTTGCGCCAGGCCCACGAACGGGAGCGGGCGTTCCGCACGTACGTGCAGCAGGCCGCCGCCGAGCGGCCCAGGACGCAGGGTGCCAAGGCCGACGAGCTGGGCAAGCTGGCCGCACTGCACGACCAGGGTGCCA
The DNA here is from genome assembly GCF_042868655.1 of Streptomyces sp. NPDC007808. NCBI lineage: Bacteria > Bacillati > Actinomycetota > Actinomycetes > Kitasatosporales > Streptomycetaceae > Streptomyces > Streptomyces sp. NPDC007808. The sequence goes on along the minus strand of NZ_JBIAEQ010000002.1, from coordinate 477,506 downwards.
TCACGGACGCCGAGTACGAGCGGGCCAAGTCCAAGGTCCTCGCGGCCTGACACTCCGCGCGATTCGTCGTGGGCCCACCGTGATCTTCACCGTGGGCCCACCGTGACACCCACCCGCAGCGGGTGATGCCGCCGATGGCCGACGGGCGCACAGTGGGCATGTCAGGTCAACGGGCACCGCCGCGGAACTCGCGGCGGCCGGTATGTGGAGGCAACCGTGGACTACCCGCTGCTCAACGCGTTCCTGACCATGCTCTGGTTCTTCCTGTGGGTCATGTGGTTCGTGCTGCTCTTCCGGGTGATCGGGGACATCTTCCGGGACGACGGCATGGGCGGCTGGGGGAAGGCGGGCTGGACGGTCTTCGTCTGTGTCATGCCGTTCCTCGGGATCTTCGTCTACCTGATCGCCCGCGGACGCGGGATGGGCGAACGCGCCATGCGCCAGATGCAGCGCCAGGAGCAGGAGTTCCGCTCCTACGTCCAGACGGCCGCCGCCGAGACCCCGGCGACGGGGGCGACCAGCGCCGACGAACTGACCAAGCTCGCCGGACTGCACGACCACGGCGACATCACCGACGCCGAGTACGAGCGGGCCAAGGCGAAGGTGCTCGCGGGCTGAGGATGTACGGCGCGGGCCGAGGACGTACGGCGCTCATGACCGCCGGCTCACGTCGTGAGCCGGCGGAACTCCAGGACGTGCAGGCCCAGCGACTGGAAACGGAGCAACAGGCCGTACAGGTGCGCTTCGTCGTCGACCTCGCCGGCCAGCACGGTCTGGTCAGGGACGACGAAGGTGTCCCACTCGGGGAACGCCGTGGTCATCTCCTTCGACATCTGCCCGTCGACACGGATCTCGTAGCGCATGTCCTCATCCTGCGACGCCGGGGGGACGGTGGCATCACCCGGGCGAGGTGACAGGGGCGCGGTCGGCGCCTGTTCGGCACCGGGGGTCAGAGCAGCCCGAGTTCGCGGGCCCGCCGGACCGCCTCGCCGCGCCGGGTGGCGGCGAGCTTGCGGTAGATGCTCTTCAGGTGGGTCTTCACCGTGTTGACGGACACATGCAGGTCGGCGGCGATCTCCTCGGTGGACATGAACTGCGCCAGCCGTGCCAGGACGTCCTGCTCCCGTGCACTGAGCGGCTCCGGGCGGGGGCCCGCCGGCTCGTCCCGCGGTTCGGCTACGGCGGGCTCCCGCGCGAGGGCGTCCGTCAGCCAGGCGTGCCCCCGGGTGAGTGCGGGCCGACGGAGCAGCAGGCGCCTGAGCCACGGCCCGGCCTCCAGGAACGGCCGCCTGAGGTGGTGCGGACGCGCCGCCGTCAGGGCCTTGACGACCAGGCCCTCCGCGGCCGCGGGCTCGCCGAGCGTGTCGACGGCCTGCGCGCGGGTGAGCAGCAGCCACACGTCGGCGACCGCTCCCAGGCCCTGCTGGTCGGGAAGGTCGTCGAGAAGACGCAGCGCCCGCTCGCTGTCCTCCGCGGCCAGCAGGGCCCGTGCCTCGGCCACCAGGGTCTCGGGACCGCGGCCGGGCAGTTCCTCGAAGACCCGCACGGCGGCCTTCGGATCTCCGTCCGCCAGATACGCCGCCGCCGTGGCCATCGCGATACGGTCGCTCACCCACGGGGAGGGCTCGGTGTGCATCAGGGACCGCCCGGCCAGGTCGTCGAGGGCCGCGAGCGCCGCGCGGGCGTCCCCCCTCGCGCACAGCAGCCGGGAGCGCAGGATCGCCAGCCACACGGCCACCACGGGGTCCCGGGTGGCGGTGGAGGTCGCGGCGGCCAGGTCGAGATGGTCCTGCGCCGCCGCCAGATCGTTGCGGTCGATGGTCACGGCGGCCAGGACGAGCCGCGCCATCCCGGTCCGGTCGGCCACCGGCATCCCCGAGTGCTCGGCCTCGGTGAGCGCTTCCCTGGCGTGTGACTCGGCCTGGCCGGGTCGGCCGTTCAGGAAGTCGATGAGGGCCAGTCGGCTCAGGGCCTCATGCCGGGGACAGGACGTCAGCGGCCCCTGAGCGGCATCGGCGGCGGCCGAAAGCGTGGCGCGCGCGGCATCGAAGCGTCCCGCCCACAGCTGGGCCGAGCCCAGGTCGGTCAACATGAGGGCGGTCAGTTCCGGGCGCTGGTCCAGCCGGCCCTCGGGCAGGGCGCGCTCGGCCTCCGCGGCGTCCCTCGCCGCCGTCTCCGCCAGGTCCGCGGAGCCCGCCACCCTGGCGGCCAGGACCCGCAACAGCGCGCACGTCAGTCGCGCCCCCGGACTGGCGCCGTCCGGTAGCCGCCGCTCGGCGCGACGCAGATGCGTGACACCTCGGTCGACGTCATGACGGGCCAGTTCACGGGCCGCCCGCACGAGGTCGGGGGCGGGCCCGGACGCCTCCGGCGCCATCCTGGCGAACAGGCCGTCCAGACGCTCGGCGGACAGACCCGTACGGAGCCGTCCGATGGCGAGGTGGTCGATGAACTCGGCGGCGGCCAGCTCCCAGTCGCCCGCGTCCGCGGCGTGCGGCAGGGCCTCGTCGAGCAGGCCGGCGGCGCTCAGCCACCTGGCGGCCGTCCGGTGCAGCTCCGGCTCCATGCCGGGGTGACGGACGCCGAGGTGCACCCGCAGGATCTCGGCGAAGAGCGGGTGCAGCCGGTACCACGAGTGCCCGATGGGCTCGACGAAGGCGTTCGCCCGCTGGAGTTCCTCGAGGATCGGCTCGGCGTCGTCCCGTCCGGTGAGGGCGTTGGCCAGGTCCGGGTGGGTCTCCTCCAGGATGCTGGTGCGCAGCAGCAGGTCCTGGGTCTCGGCGGGGTGGGCGCGGAGCACCTCGCGCAGCAGGAAGTCGGCCACGGTGCTGTGCCCGGGCTCGAAGGTGCTGAGGAAGTTCTCCGGGTCGCCGTCCCGTTGTGCGGCCAGGGTGCACAGCCGCAGCCCCGCCGCCCAGCCCCCGGTGCGTTCGGTCAGCAGGCGCGCGGTCTCGGCCGACAGCGGCACACCGTGCCGGTCCACCAGTGCCGCGGTCTCCTCGACGCGGAAGGCGAGGTCGTCGGCGCGAATGTCGACGAGTTCCCCGGCGGCGCGGTAGCGGTGCAGTGGCAGCAGCGGCTCCGTACGGCTGATGATCACCAGGCGCAGTCCGTCTCCGGCATGGCGGAGCACGAACTCCAGTCCGTCGGCGACCTCCGCGCAGCCGGCCACCCGGTCGTAGTCGTCCAGCACGAGGACCACCCTGGCGGCCCGTCCGTTCAGCCAGGCCGCCAGCCGGGCCAGCAGCGAGTGGTCCACCTCGCCCGGACGGGCCGGGCTGCCGATGTACTCGGGCGGGGTGATGCCGTGGTGCCGGAGGGCGTGCAGCACGTAGGCCCAGAAGACACCGGGGGCGTTGTCCTCGGGTTCCACCGTCAGCCATGCGGCGGGCCCCGGTTCCCGGGCCCTGAGCCAGTCGGCGACCAGCAGCGTCTTGCCCGCCCCCGCGGGGCCGTTGACCAGGGTCAGCGGGGTCCGGGCGCCCTCGGTCAACTGATCGGTGAGCCGGTCCCGGCGCACGAACGTACGGGGGACCTTCGGCACGGTGAGCCGTGCGGCGAGAACGGGATCCCCGCCGGGGGTGACCGCCTCGGGACCTCGATCGCGAGGGCTCTCACCGGGAGAGTGCGACGCCACACCCATCACACACCCCGTGGACGCCCGAGCGGTACAAATCCCACGATCCGATCCTCGCCCGGCCCCGGGCCGCCCGCAAGCGAGCCCCTCAGGAACCGGACGGCCCCTGCTGCGCGGGGTCCGCGCCCAGCATCCGGCGCAGCAGATCCCGCAGGACGAGCCGCTCGTCGTCGGAGAGCCCGGCGAGCGGCTCCCTCGCGAACCGCAGGGACTCCCGCAGGCCGCGTGCCACCTGCCGGCCCTCCTGGGTGGCGGCCGCCAGCTTCACCCGGCGGTCCGCCGGGTCGGGACGGCGCTCCACGAGGCCGCGGGACTCCAGGCGGTCCACGATGCCGGTCACGTTCGAGGGCTCGCAGCGCAGCTTCTGCGCCAGCTTGCGCATCGGCAGCGGCTCCAGGGACAGCAGGCTCAGCAGCTTCGCCTGGGCGCCGGTCAGCGCGTGCTCGGCCGCGGCCTCCTCGTACTCCTCGTGGTAGCGGCCCACGACCGCGCCGATGAGGTCGACGACTTCGAGGGTCAGCTCATCGGGGCGGTGGGTTCTGTGCGGGGTGGCCATGCTCTCAGGGTACCCGTGTTACTTGACATCCTGAAATATTCAGGCGCATCGTTGTTTCAGGTACTGAAATAAAAGAGGAAAGGCCCGCTCCCATGAGCAACCGCGAATGGCACCTTCTGTCCCGTCCCGTCGGCTGGCCCAAGGCCGAGGACTTCTCCCTGGTCGAGGCCGAGCTTCCGACGCCCGGGGAGGGCCAGGTGCTGGTACGGAACAAGTACCTCTCCGTCGACCCGTACATGCGCGGCCGCATGTCGGCCGCCAAGTCCTACGTCGCCCCCTTCGAGCTCGGCAAGGTCATGCAGGGCGGCGCCGTCGGCGAGGTCGTCGAGTCCAACGCCGAGGGCATCGCCGTGGGCGACCACGTCCTGCACTTCCTCGGCTGGCGCGAGTACGCCGCCGTGGACGCGAAGAGCGCCGTCAAGGTCGACCCGGAGGCGGCGCCCCTGTCCACGTACCTCGGCGTCCTCGGCATGACCGGCCTCACCGCCTACGCCGGCCTGCTGCGCACCGCCGCCTTCAAGGAGGGCGACGCCGTGTTCGTCTCCGGCGCGGCCGGTGCCGTCGGCAGCCAGGTCGGCCAGATCGCCAGGCTCAAGGGCGCCTCCCGGGTGATCGGCTCCGCCGGCTCCGACGAGAAGGTCAAGCTCCTCGTGGAGGAGTACGGCTTCGACGCCGCGTTCAACTACAAGAACGGGCCGGTGGCCGAGCAGCTGCGCGAGGCCGCGCCGGACGGGATCGACGTCTACTTCGACAACGTCGGCGGGGACCACCTGGAGGCGGCCATCGGCCGGCTCAACCGCGACGGCCGGATCGCCGTCTGCGGCATGATCTCCGTCTACAACAACACCGAGCCGGCCCCCGGTCCGAGGAACCTCGCCCGCCTCATCCAGACCCGCGGCCGTATCGAGGGCTTCCTGGTCGGCGACCACTACGACCTCCAGCAGCAGTTCGTCCAGGAGGTCGGCCCCTGGGTCGCCTCGGGGCAGCTCAAGTACCGCGAGACGGTCGTCGAGGGCATCGAGAACAACCTGGAGGCGTTCCTCGGGGTCCTGCGCGGCGACAACACCGGAAAGATGATCGTCAAGCTCTGACGCGGGCACGGACCGTCGGAGCGGTTCCCTGGATTTCCGGCATGCGGTAACTTCTTTCCGAATTCCGTCGCGATCGTGGGCGCGAGTCGCGGCGGGCCGAGGAGGAAGACAACCGCATGTCCATCCAGCACTCCGACGTCCTGTACACCGCGGTCGCCACCGCCGAGAACGGCCGCGACGGCCGGGTCGCCACCGATGACGGCAAGCTCGACGTGGTCGTGAACCCGCCCAAGGAGATGGGCGGCAGCGGCGCCGGCACCAACCCGGAGCAGCTGTTCGCGGCCGGGTACAGCGCCTGCTTCCAGGGCGCCCTGGGCGTCGTCGCCCGCCAGGAGAACGCCGACGTCTCCGGCTCGACCGTCACCGCGAAGGTCGGCATCGGCAGGAACGACGACGGTTTCGGGATCATCGTCGAGATCTCGGCCGAGATCCCGAACGTCGACGTGGAGACGGCGAAGGGGCTGGTGGAGAAGGCCCACCAGGTGTGCCCGTACTCCAAGGCGACCCGCGGGAACATCAGCGTGACCCTCGTCTGAGGCCGTCCCGGAGCGGGCCGCACCCCGCCCGCGCGAGGTGCGGCCCGCTCCGGGCTACCGGCTCGCCAGGGCTGCCGTGTGGGCCGCCCTCACGAAGCGTTCGTTCTCCGGGGCCGCCCCGCCCGGGAAGGCGTAGCGGCGACGGGCGTAGCCGTAGGCCAGGCCGCTGCGGGGGTCCGCGAAGGCCTGGGAGCCGCTCGCCCCGCTGTGACCGAAGGCGCCCGCGCCCAGGAAGGGGTACCAGGGGTCGCAGACGGCGTGGAAGCCGAGGCCGAACGACTTGTGGGTGCGGGACACCAGGTCGTAGCCGGTGGAGTGGATCTGACCCACCTCGGCGATCATGTCCGGCTTCAGCAGCGGCGGGCGTCCGTCGAGTTCGCTGATCGCCGCCGCGTACATCCCGGCCAGCCCGCGGGCCGCCGCGACTCCGCCCGCCGACGCCGGACCCTTGGCGCGTACCGTGCGGGAGTTGGCGTGGTCCACCAGGTCGGTCGGGTTCGGTACATGGGTGTTGAACGCGATCGCCGCCAGCGTGTGCGGGCCCGTCGGCACCGCGTCCAGCTCCGCCTGCTGCTCCGGCGTCGGGGCCATCGGCAGCACCGAGCGGAACCGGGGTTCCAGCGCCTGCGGGAGACCGAGGAAGAAGTCCAGGCCGTACGGCGCGCGGACGCGTTCCTCGTACACCTCCTGCAGGGTGCGGCCCGTGGCCCGGCGGACGACCTCACCGGTGAGCGCCCCGATGACGAACGCGTGGTAGCCGAAGGCGGTGCCGGGGCGCCAGAACGGCCGCTGGTCCGCGAGCCGTTCGGCGATGGCCTGGTCGTCGGCCAGCTCGGCCTCGGTGAAACCGGCGTCGAGGCCGATCAGCCCCGCACGGTGGGCGAGGAGGTCGCGCAGGGTCAGGGCGGCCTTGCCCTCGGCCCCGAACTCCGGCCAGTAGTAGGTCACTTTGCGGTCGAGTTCCAGCGTGCCCTCCTGCACCAGAAGCGCGACCACGAGATGGGCCGCGCCCTTGGTCGAGGAGAACACGCCGTACAGCGAGTCCGCCTCGCAGCCGTCACCGGCCCACAGGTCGACGACCCTGCGGCCGTGCACATAGGCGCACAACTGGCCCTCGTAGTCCGGGCGTTCCCCCGCGACGAACGCGGCGAACTCCTCGCGCACCGCCTCGAAGCCGTCCGCCACCGTGCCGTGGATCTCCCGCGTCATCCGCTCTCCTCACCTGGGCCGCTTGCCGGTGCCATCATGAACAATGCCCGCCCCACCTGGGCGAACTCCCCCTTGGGATGGTCCCGGAAGAGTGGTTCCGTGCCGAACAGGACGGCCTTCGGGCCGCTCACCACCGACGCCTGGCCCGCCGCGTCGCCCGGACCGCCCAAGCCGTCCGGGGACGGTCGCCAGTGCCCGGAGACGAGCGGGTCGCCGGGCGCGTACGTCTGCTCCACGCGGACGTCCGGCCCCAGGTCGGTGAACCACACCGGCGCGTACACGAAGCCGTGGTCCGGGGCCCCGGTCATCAGGGCACCGGCCGAATTGCGCACCCGCACCACGCCGTTGGCGTCGCCGTTGCCCTCGACCGGCTTCGCGGCCAGCGACCCGGTCGCCGAGGCCAGCGCGGCACCCGCGGCGCCGCGGCCGACCAGGCCGTGTCCGGCGAGGAAGGAGTCGAGGGCGGTACGCGCCCCGGTGGCGAGGCCGTCGCGGTCCAGGCCCGTCGACACGACCAGCACGTCCACCGACGACCAGTCGAATCCGGCGTTCAGGATGCCCGTCGAGACCGGCTCGACGTCGAAGTTCATCTCCCGCAGCGCGAACAGCTCGCCCGCGGTGACGGCGGCGGCGACCCGGGTGCGGCGCAGGGGTGTGGTGCCGGTGCGTTTCGTGGCGTGGAAGGCGACATCGTGGGCGCGGGCCGCCACCGCGGCCCGCCGGCGCGCCGAGCCCGGCACGATCGCGCTGCCGTCGGCCGCCAGGCGTGCCCGGACCCCCTGCTCCAGCAGGGAGTTGAGCGCGGCGACCTCGTTCGGGTCGTCGAGCCGCAGCCGCAGATCGCCGTGCGGCGCGACGTACGCGACGGGGGCCGCCGCACGCACCGGGCGCAGGACGCCGTACGGGACCCTCGGGAGGGTGGTGACGGTGGCGCCCCACAGCCGGCCGAGGCTCCATCCGGAGATGTCGTACATCACCGAGACCTTGTCGCTGATGTCCCTCCCGTCCGCGAGGAGCGCGTTGGCCAGGCCGCGCTTGGGCTGGTGCATGTCGATCACGTAGGAGCCCGCGGGGTACGTCCGTCCGTCGAGCCGGAAGGGGTGCGCGGCGCGTGCGACGCGCACGTCGTTGGCCAGGAGGTGGTCGACGAGGCGGGCGCCGGCCGTGCCCGAGGGCGGGATGACGTAGGCGCGGGGGAACCTGGTCGTGTAGACGTCCTCGGGGCCGATGCCGGGAACGCCGGGGACGGTCCGCGAGGACACCGGCACCTGCGCGGCGCCCGCCGCACCGCGCCGGAACACCTCGATCTGGTCGGCGAGCAGGGATGTGCGCCTCGCCTGCACGAAGTCGAGGGTGGCGCGCAGCGCGGCACCGGCCACATCGACGTTGATCGCCGAGCGGCGGCGCAACTCGGGTACGGACAGGGAGTCGTAGGAGGCGTTGTTCACGCGCAGCGGGATCTCCACCGTGTGCGCGGCGACCGTGCCGTGGTAGGCCGCGTACTGCGGGGTGAAGATCGGCGGCCAGTCGTCCCAGCCCTCCTCCTGGTCCCGGAACGGGATCTGGGCGGGCTGCACCCCGTCCCTCGCGGGCGTGTGACCGAGGCCGTTGACGGCCGACTCCATGCCGAGGGCGTTGGCGTAGGTGTTCTTCAGGAACAGGTCGTACTCGTAGTTCTCGCCGTGCGGGGGAGTGGTCGGTTCGATCAGGGTGCCGTTGACGTAACCGTGCAGGTCGAGCATGACGGCCGGCTGCTTGGCGATCATGATCTGTCGCATCGCCCGCACCTCGGGCTGCGAGGCGGTGACGAAGTCCCGGTTCATGTCGAAGCCGTTCGCGTTCGCGCGGGTTCCGGCGATACGGCCGTCCGGGTTGGCGGTGACGTTGAAGTACAGGCGGCTGTGCGCGAGCAGGTCGCGGGTGCGGGCGTCCTCGGCGCGGGCGAGCTTCTCGATGAGCTCCAGGGAGGCGTCGGTGCCCTCCCACTCGTTCCCGTGGATGTTGTTGTTGAAGAAGACGGGGGTCTTGTACGTCTTCCTGATCTCGGAGGACTTGGCGGCGAGGGCGGGCGCGCGCTCGATCAGCTCGCGCATCCGGGCCTGGGCACGGGACTGGCGGGCGCTCTCCGGCGCGGTGACGGTGACGAGGTACAGCCGGTGCCCGCCGGCCGAGCGGCCCGCGACCTCGACGCTCACCCGGTCGCCGAGGGACTGGAGGGCGTTCAGCTTCGGTGCGATCGCGTGATAGGGGGTGAGGCCCAGCTTGAGGGACTTGTCGGCCGGGTTCTCGGGGTCGGGGGCGAGGACCTGGCGGCGGGGGTAGCCCCGGCTGTCGTCGGCGATCACCCCCGCGGCCGTCCCGGCGGTGCCGAGGGACCGCTGCGCGGCGCTCGCGGGCGTCAGCGCCGCCTGCCGGTCGAGTGCGGCCTCGCGGTGGACCGGAGGGCCCGGGTCGGCGGCAGCCGCGGTGTGCGGGGTGAGGAGCAGGGAACTCGCCGTGGTGACGGCGAGCGCGGTGAACAGAACGGGTCTCGCAGGAACGGTTCTCGTGGTGCGCACGCGTACCTCCTCGGAACTTCCTGAGATCGGTACGGCGAGGTGTACCTGTTCGACTCAACGGCAACAAGGGGGACTTGACGCCACGGATGCCCCGAACGGCCCACGCCGGGACTCCGTACGGCGGTCACCGGCCCCCGAAACGGCTGTGACAGCCGTGTGACAAGGCCCGGCTAAAGTGCTTTGCATGCGTGATCTCGGCGTCGGTTTCAGATATCTGCTCAAGGGCCAGCGATGGGTGGTCCGGCACGGCAAGCAGTACGGATTCGGCTTGATTCCCGGCCTGATCACCCTTGTCCTGTACGCGGCCGCGCTCCTCGCGCTCGTGCTGTGGGGCGAGGACTTCGTGGCCTGGTCGACGCCGTTCGCCGACGACTGGTCGAGCCCCTGGCAGGGCCTGTTCCGCGGCCTGCTGACCGCCGTCCTGTTCGCCCTGGGCCTCCTGCTGTCCGTCATCACCTTCACCGCGGTCACGCTGCTGATCGGCCAGCCCTTCTACGAGATCCTCTCCGAGAAGGTCGACCGGGACGTCTCCCCGGACGGCACCGCCCCCGAGTCCGGCCTGCCGCTCTGGCGCGAACTGTGGATCTCCGGCCGCGACAGCCTGCGGATCGTGCTGCGCGCCGCGGTGTGGGGCGTGCTGCTCTTCGCCCTCGGCTTCGTCCCGGTCGTCGGGCAGACGGTCGTACCGGTGATCGGGGTCGTCGTCACCGGCTTCTTCCTCACCGAGGAACTCACCGCCGTCGCGCTGCAGCGCCGCCGCGTGGAACTGCGCGACCGCCTCGGGATGCTCCGCTCCCGCAAGACCCTGGTCTGGGGCTTCGGTACCCCTCTCGCCGCGGCCTTCCTGGTGCCGTTCGTCGCGGTGTTCCTGATGCCGGGCGCGGTCGCGGGGGCGACGCTGTTGGCGCGCGAGCTGTCGGGCGAGGAGACCGGGGAGGAGACCGCGGCGACCGCGCCCGACGCGAAGCTGGTCAGTCGGTGACCGGGTTGCCGGCCGCCACCTTCAGGATCGTCCGGACCTGGGCGATGATGTCCAGCCGGTTGCGGACGAACTCCGGGTCGGTCACCGATCCGGACGCCGGGTCCGTGTTGCCCGCCCCGAACTGCAGTACCGGCGTGTGCACATGCCCGCCCGGCAGCGAGTCGTGCAGCCCGAGCCGGTCCCGCAGCAGGGTCGCCCGGTAGGCGATCTCGTTCGACAGGTAGTCCCCGCCGCCTCCGGCCCGTGCGGTCGAGCCGGGCGTCGGTCCGTCCGGCCGCACGACGGCCTGCGTGCCTCCCGCGGGGATCTCGGTCACGCTCGTGTTGTCGTACACGGGAAAGCGGCCGGTGTTCGCGGCGACGATCTCCGCGTACGGCAGGGTCGTCGTCGTCCACTGCGGCTGCGAGGCCGGGTCGGTCACCGGGATCGTCCCGGTGGCGGAGAGGTTGTCGTTGTCGGCGAAGCCGCCCCGCCAGGCCCCGTTGGTCCGCTCGACGTCGAACCGGCCCACGCGCCCCTGGCTGACGGTCGTGAACAGGTCGGCCTTCCCCAGGTAGGGCCGCAGCGTCCGCTCCACGGTGCCCTGGGCGAAGTCCCGCCAGCGCACCGGGAACACGGCCGTCTCCACCCGTGCCGGACCCCGCGCGGTCCGGATCACCGTGCCGTCGAGGGCCAGGGCCGTGGCACCGGACGGGTTGGAGATACGGATGTCCCGGTCGAGGGTGAAGGGGTCGAAGCCGGTGACGAGGATGCGCCGGACGCGCGGGCCGTCCGGGTACCGAAGGTCGCCCTGGCCGCGCGAGACCCGCTCCAGCGCGTCGAGCAGCTCGGCCCGCCGTGTCTCGCCCAGCCCGAACCCCGGCTCCCAGGTGCGCACCTCCCGCGTCATCGCCAACCGCGCCCAGTACAGCGGCCGGTCGTCGTCCCGGCTGATGTCACCGCCGGCCGGCCCACGCCCCTGCGCCCGGTCGACGGCCCGCCGCCACAGCGCCGAACCCTCGCGTACGACGACGCGGTGGGCCTGCGCGTAGGAGCGTGCGGCGCCGAGCTCGCGGGTGAACTCCTCCGTCACGGTGTCGAATCCGGACCGGCGCAGGATCTCCTGGGGGACGGCCCGGTCGAGACGCTGCTCCTCGACGGTCGGCGCGGGCGCCGTCTCGGCCGCCGCCCCGGTCGTGGGGGCCGAGATGCCTGCCAGCAGGGCCAGTCCGAGGACACCGACACGAACACGTAGGGAATTCAAGGCGGTTACGGTCCTTCCGTCACGGTGGGGGAGCGTGGTGCGGGACGCCGGAAGTATCCCGTGACGGACGTGGTCCACGCCATGGCGGGGAGGATCTCCGTGGCAGCGACCCGGACCGCCCCGACGACGCTCGCGGTTTCGCGGCCCCCGCGGCGGCCGAGGAAGAACTGTGACATGCCCGGACTCCAACGAGGAGGCACCTCCATGGCGGGAACGCGTACCCAGGCCGACCAGGCGCGCGAGGCGGTCGTCGAGGCGGCGCTCGCCCGGCTCGACCTCGACGCGAAGGCACGGCTGCTCTCCGGCCAGGACATGTGGACCCTGCCCGCGCTCCCCCGGATCGGCCTGCAGTCCCTGGTCATGTCCGACGGCCCGATCGGCGTCCGGGGCGTGCGCTGGACCGCCGACGACCCGTCCGTCGCGCTGCCCTCGCCCACCGCCCTCGCCGCCGCCTGGGACCCGGAGCTCGCCCGCGGAGCGGGGGTGCTGCTGGCCCAGGAGGCCCGCCGCAAGGGCGTCCACGTGCTCCTCGCGCCCACCGTCAACCTGCACCGCTCCCCGCTCGGCGGACGGCACTTCGAGGCGTACAGCGAGGACCCGTACCTGACGGGCACGATCGGCGCGGGCTATGTGAGCGGCGTCCAGTCCGGCGGCGTCGGCACCACCGTCAAGCACTTCGTCGCCAACGACGCCGAGACCGAGCGCTTCACCGTCGACAACAGGATCGGCCCACGCGCGCTGCGCGAGCTGTATCTGGCGCCCTTCGAGATCATCGTCGAGAAAGCCCGCCCCTGGGGCGTCATGACCGCCTACAACACGGTCAACGGCACGACGATGACCGAGCACCACCACCTCGTGAACGAGGTACTGCGCGGCGAGTGGGGCTTCGACGGCTGCAACGTCTCCGACTGGGTGGCCGCCCGGTCCACCGTCGGCGCCATCGAGGGCGGCCTCGACATCGCCATGCCGGGCCCGCGCACGGTGTACGGCGAACCCCTCGCCCAGGCCGTACGGGACGGGAAGGTCGCCGAGGCCAGGGTCGACGACGCCGTACGCAACGTCCTGCGGCTGGCCGCCCGCGTCGGCATCCTGGAGGGCGCGCCACCGGCCGTCACCGAACTGCCCGAGACCGTCGACGGCCCCGACCTGGCCCGCGAGATCGCCCGCCGCTCCTTCGTCCTGGTCCGCAACGAGGGCGGCGCGCTCCCGCTGCGGCCGGACTCCAGGGTCGCGCTCATCGGTGCCGCCGCGCGCGACGCCCGCGTCCTCGGCGGCGGCTCCGCCACCGTCTTCCCCGACCGGACCGTCTCCCCGCTCGACGGTCTCACCGCCGCCCTTCCCGAGGGCGCGCTCACCTACGCCGTCGGCGCCGACCCGACCACCGAACTCTCCGTCTTCGACACCGGCTTCGAGCTGCGGGCCGTCTGCCGGGACGCCGACGGCGTCGTCCTCGGCTCGGACTCCGCCCCGGGCGGCCAGCTCAAGTGGATGGGCCCGTCGGCGCTGCCCGAGGGCGTCACCCACGAGCGGCTGCACACCGTCGAGCTGACCGGCACGTTCACTCCGCGCGAGAGCGGCCGGCACACCTTCGGCATCCAGGGCATCGGCTCCTTCACCCTCGCCATCGGCGGCACGACGTACTTCGACGACGTCCAGAACCCCGCGAAGGACGACCCCTTCGTCACCTTCTTCGGCGCGCCCGTCCCCCGGGCCGAGGCCGTGCTCACCGCGGGCGAACCGGTCGACGTCTCCCTCAGTTACGTCGTCGAGCTGCCCGCGGACGCGCCGATGCAGGCGATCATCTTCGCCCTCGCCCACCAGGACCCGTACCGCGACCCCGACGAGCTGATCGCCGAGGCCGTCGAAGCGGCGCGCGAGGCGGACACGGCCGTCGTCGTGGTCGCCACGACCGAGCGGGTCGAGTCCGAGGGCTTCGACCGAAGGGACCTCACGCTGCCCGGCCGCCAGGACGACCTGGTCCGCGCCGTCGCCGCCGCCAACCCCCGCACCGTCGTGGTCGTCAACTCCGGCTCCCCGGTGGAGCTGCCGTGGCGCGAGGACGTCGCCGCGGTCCTGCTGAGCTGGTTCCCCGGCCAGGAGGGCGGCGCGGCCCTGGCGGACGTCCTCACCGGAACGCACGAGCCGGGCGGCCGCCTGCCCACGACCTGGGGCTCCCTGGCCGACGCCCCCGTCAGCCAGGTGACGCCCTCGGCCGGTGAACTCCACTACCGCGAGGGCGTCTTCATCGGCTACCGCGCCTGGGAGAAGGAGGGCCGCGTCCCGTCGTACCCGTTCGGGCACGGCCTCGGCTACACCGACTGGGCGTACGAGTCGGCCGAGGCCGAGGGCTCGACGGTCACCGTCCGCGTCCGCAACCGCGGTGAGCGGGCGGGCCGCGAGGTCGTACAGGTCTACCTGGCCCCGAGCGCGCCGGACGCCGGCCGCCCGGCACGGTGGCTGGCCGGGTTCGCGGGTGTGCAGGCGGGGCCGGGGGAGACGGTCGAGGCGGTCGTCGAGCTGCCGCGCCGCGCGTTCGAGATCTGGGACGAGGAGACCGAGCGGTGGACCTTTGTGAAGGGTTCGTACGAGATCCAGGCCGGGCGCTCGATCGCCGACCGCCGGGTGACGGCGACCATTAACGTCTGACCCGGGAGAAGTACCCAGGGACAGCCCCGGCCCAGGACCCTGACACCTGGGCCGGGGCTCGTACCGCCAGGGCCGGTCAGCGCACCGAGAACCCGTACACCGTCTCCGACCGGAACACCTCGCCCGGCCGCAGCACGGTGCTCGGGAACTCCGGACGGTTCGGGGAGTCGGGGAAGTTCTGCGTCTCCAGGGCGATGCCGTCGCCCGGGGTGAAGGGCGCGGACAGGTGGTCGGCCGTGTAGAGCTGGAGGCCGGGCTCGGTGGTCGCCACCGTCAGCACCCGTCCCGTGGACGGGTCGTACAGCTCGGCCACTTCCTCCGCCCCCCGGGTCACGCCCTTGTCGAGCACGAAGTTGTGGTCGTACCCGGACCCCACCTTGCGTGCCGCACGGAAGTCGAAGCGGGTGCCCGCGACCTCGGCCGTCGAACCCGTCGGAATGAGATCGGCGTCGACCGGGGTGAACCGCGAGGCCGCCAGCCGCAGTTCGTGGCCACCGGCGTCGCCCGCCCCCGCACCGGCCAGGTTGAAGTAGCTGTGGTTGGTCAGGTTCACCACGGTCGGCGCGTCCGTCACCGCTTCGTACGCGATCCGCAGCGCGCCGTCCGCCTCCAGCGTGTAGGTCGCCGAGACCTCCACACGCCCGGGGAAGCCCTCCTCGCCGTGCGGGCTGACCCGGTCCAGACGTACACCGTGCTCGACCGGCGTCCCCTTCCACACCCGCTTGTCGAAACCGCGCTCGCCGCCGTGCAGGGAGTTGGGCGGGTTGTTCGGCGCGAGCGCGTACGGCACGCCGTCCAGCGTGAAGCGTCCGCCCGCGATCCGGTTCGCGTACCGGCCGATGAGCGCGCCGAGGTAGGGCCCCGGGTGGTCCAGATAGCCGTCCAGGCCGGCGAACCCCAACACCACGTCCGCCGTACGCCCGTCGCGGTCCGGCACCTCAAGCGACTGCACGATCCCGCCGTACGACAGGATCCGCACCCGAACACCCGCGCGCTCCAGGGTCCAGCGGTGCACCGGGGTGCCGTCGGAAAGTGTTCCGAAGTGTTCGCTCATGAGCGGAACACTAGTTCGTGACCGTCCTATAGGCGATCTCCGCCAACCTCGCCTGACCGTTCACGCTCGGGTGGAACCAGTCCCACTCGCTCAACTGCTCGGCGCCGAAGCGGAAGTCGTGCACCGCGCCACCGTCGAAGCGGCACCGGCGGTCCTTGGCGCAGACCTCCTTCAGCACCTTGTTGTACGCCTCGACCCGCTCCTGCACCGTCTCGCGTCGCAGGTTCGCCGCCGCGCTGAGGGACTCCGGTTCGCTCAGCATCGACGGGCAGATCCCGAGCGCCCACACCTGCTTGCTCAGCGGGTTGGACCGGCCCTGCTCCCACAGCCGCATCAGGTTCGGCACACTCGCGACGAACACCTGGGCCCGCGGCGCGGTGTCCCGCAGCGCGGCCATGGCGTCCTCGAACTGCGCCCGGAAGTCGGCCACCGGGGTCATCGCGTCGGTCGTCGCACGACAGGCGTCGTTCGCCCCCGCCATCACCGTCACCAGCTGCGGCCTGCGCGCCGCCGCCCGGGTCATCTGCTCGGCCACGTCCGCCATCCGGGCCCCGGTCACGGCGTGGTTCCAGCTCCGCTCGGCCGCCTTCGACCTGCCCAGCAGCCGTACCGCGAGACTGTCGACCCGGGCACTGGTGCCGGTCGCCCAGGAGGCCTCGGGGCAGTCCGAGAGGACCGCGCAGGCGTCGAAGCCGGTCGTGATGGAGTCACCCACCGCCGCGATCGAGTCCGGACTGCGGTCCCAGGCCGGGGTCGGCTTCGGCCGCGCGCTCCGCTGCTCGGTGCCGGCCGGTGCCGGCGAGTCGCCCCCGACGGCGTCACAGCCGGCGACACCGAGAACGGCCGCGGCCACGGCGGCGAAGACAGCGCGTGAAACGTGCCGTCGCTTGCGCATGCCCGGTCCATCCCCTCGTTCGGCCCTGTCATGGTCTTCAACCCATGACAACGCACAAGGGTTCCCACCCGGCTCATGCAACGGCTCACACCCGTACAAGCGTCCTGCCGGGTGAATGCCGGATGTTTGACGGCGCCTGGACCGACGGTACGTCACACTCCTTGCGCCGCCGCACGGTAGCCTCGCCATCAACGTGGCTGCCCGGCCACGATCGTCCGCCAGTTCGCAAAGATGTCCGCTCTGCCCGGAGGTCCAGGTGACGACACGTGGAGTTCTGTACGTGCACTCCGCGCCGCGTGCGCTGTGCCCGCACGTCGAGTGGGCCGTCGCCGGGGTGCTCGGCACGCGCGTCAACCTCGACTGGATCCGGCAGCCGGCCGCGCCCGGCACCTGGCGCTCGGAGTTCTCCTGGCAGGGCCAGGCGGGCACGGCGTCCAAGCTGGCCTCGGCCCTGCGCGGCTGGCATCTGCTCCGCTTCGAGGTGACGGCCGAGCCCTGCCCCACCGCCGAGGGCGAGCGCTACAGCTGCACCCCCGACCTGGGCATCTTCCACGCGGTCACCGGCATCCACGGCGACATCCTCATCCCGGAGGACCGCCTGCGCGCCGCGCTGACCCGCTCCCAGCGCGGTGAGACCGACCTGGAGGCGGAGATCGCCAAGCTGCTGGGCAAGCCCTGGGACGACGAGTTGGAGCCCTTCAGATACGCGGGTGAGGGAGCGCCGGTGCGCTGGCTGCACCAGGTGGTGTGAGACCGGGACCGGTCAACGGACACATGAAGGGCCCCCACCTTTCGAGGCGGGGGCCCTTCATCTGCTTACGGTTGCCGCTCAGATCGTCCTGAACGCCAGGACCACGTTGTGGCCGCCGAACCCGAACGAGTCGTTGAGCGCGGCGATCCGGCCCTCGACGGGCAGCTTGCGCGCCTCACCGCGGACGACGTCGGCGTTCGCCTCGGCCTCCGGGTCAAGGTTCTCGATGTTGATCGTCGGCGGAGCCACCCGGTGGTACAGGGCGAGCACGGTCGCGACCGTCTCCACGCCACCGGCACCACCCAGCAGGTGCCCCGTCATCGACTTGGTGGCCGACACGGCCATGTGGTCGGCGTCGTCCCCGAACACCTTGCGCAGCGCCTTCAGCTCGGCGATGTCACCGGCCGGAGTCGACGTCGCGTGCGCGTTGACGTGCACGATCTCCGCCGGGTCCAGGTCGGTGCGGTCCAGCAGGTTCTGCAGGGCGTGCGAGATGCCGCGGCCCTCGGGCTCCGGCTGCACGATGTCGTGGGCATCGGCGGAGATGCCCTGCCCGACCGCCTCGGCGTACACCCGGGCCCCGCGCTTGGCGGCGTGCTCGGCGGACTCCAGGACGATCACGCCGGCGCCCTCACCGAGGACGAAGCCGTCGCGGCCGACGTCGTAGGGACGCGAGGCACCCTGCGGGTCGTCGTTGTTCTTGGACATCGCCATCATGTTGCCGAACGCGGCGATCGGCAGCGGGTGGATCGCCGCCTCCGTGCCGCCCGCGACCACGATGTCGGCGCGGCCCGTACGGATCATCTCGATGGCGTAGCCGATGGCCTCGGCACCCGACGCGCACGCGGAGACCGGGGTGTGCACGCCCGCGCGGGCGCCCACGGCCAGACCGACGTTCGCCGAGGGGCTGTTCGGCATCAGCATGGGGACGGTGTGCGGGGAGACGCGGCGGACGCCCTTCTCCTTGAGCACGTCGTACTGGTCGAGGAGCGTCGTCACGCCACCGATGCCGGAGGCGATGACCGCGCCGAGGCGGTCCGGGTCGACGCGGGCGTCCTCACCGGCCTTCGCCTCGAACCCGGCGTCCTTCCAGGCCTCCTGCGCGGCGATCAGCGCGAACTGCGCCGAGCGGTCCAGACGGCGGGCCTGCGGCCGCGGGATGACCTCGGTCGGCTCCACGGCGACCGGCGCGGCGATACGGACCGCCTGCTCGGCGGCCCACTCCTGCTCCAGGGGCTTGACGCCGGACTTGCCGGCGATCAGGCCCTCCCAGGTAGAGGCTGCGTCGCCACCCAGCGGTGTGGTTGCGCCGATACCGGTGACGACCACGGTGCGATTGGTCGAGCTCACGGGAATTCTTTCTCCAAGGAATGGGGATTCAGCGGCGCCACCGCCGGGTGGCGGGGCAGTTCAGCCCTGGGGCCTGATCGGTGGATCAGCCCTGGTGCTTGAGGATGTAGTCGGTCGCGTCGCCGACGGTCTTGAGGTTCTTGACGTCCTCGTCGGGGATCTTGACGTCGAAGCGCTCCTCGGCGGCGACGACGACCTCGACCATGGACAGCGAGTCGACGTCCAGGTCGTCGGTGAAGGACTTGTCCAGCTGGACGTCCTCAACCGGGATGCCGGCGATCTCGTTCACGATGTCGGCGAGACCGGCGACGATCTCTTCCTGAGTGGCGGCCATCTTGGCGCTCCTTCGTAGTTGTTCAGGTTGTTCAGGCAGTTACGGCGCCCGCCACGGCAGCGGCGGGTGGTGCTGTTCCCGTGCCGGATCACGAGGATCCGGCACGGAGTGCCTAGGGGAGAGTAACGACCGTGGCGGCGTAAACGAGACCCGCCCCGAATCCGATGACGAGCGCGGTGTCGCCGCTCTTCGCCTCGCCGGTCGCCAGGAGCCGCTCCATCGCGAGCGGGATCGAGGCGGCCGAGGTGTTGCCGGTGGTGCGCACGTCGCGGGCGACCGTGACATGCTCCGGCAGCTTGAGAGTCTTCACCATCGAGTCGATGATCCGCTCGTTGGCCTGGTGCGGAATGAAGACGTCGAGTTCGTCCGAGGTGATCCCGGCCGCGTCCAGCGCCTGCTGGGCGACCTTCGCCATCTCGAACACGGCCCAGCGGAACACCGCCTGGCCCTCCTGCGTGATCGCAGGGAACTTCTCGACCTCGCCGGAGCGGTAGTCCGTCCACGGCACGGTCTGCTTGATCGTCTCGGACTTGTCGCCCTCGGAGCCCCAGACGGTGGGGCCGATCGCCGGCTCCTGGGCCGGGCCCACGACGACCGCGCCGGCGCCGTCGCCGAACAGGAAGGCCGTCGCCCGGTCCTCCAGGTCGGTGAGGTCGCTCAGCCGCTCGACGCCGATGACGAGGACGTACTCGGCGGACCCCTCGACGATCATGCCCTTGGCGAGGGTCAGGCCGTAGCCGAAGCCCGCGCAGCCGGCCGAGATGTCGAAGGCGGCGGCCTTCTTGGTGCCGAGCTTGTCGGCGATCTCGGTGGCGACGGCCGGGGTCTGCTTGAAGTGCGAGACGGTCGAGACGATCACACCGCCGATCTGCTCGACGGAGATCCCGGCGTCGGCGATCGCCTTGCCGGACGCCTCGATCGACATCGCGGCGACGGTCTCCTCGTCGTTCGCCCAGTGCCGCGTCTCGATGCCGGAGCGCGAACGGATCCACTCGTCGGACGAGTCGATCTTCTCCAGGATCACCTCGTTCGGCACGACCCGGGTCGGACGGTAGCCGCCGACACCGAGGATGCGCGCGTACGGGGCGCCCTTGCTGGGCTTCAGCTTCGCCATGCTCCGGGCTCCTTGTCAGGCGTGCTCTGCGATGAGCTCGCGAGCAGCGTCCAGGTCGTCGGGGGTCTTCAGCGCCAGGGTCTTCACTCCCGGCAGCGCGCGCTTGGCCAGACCGGTCAGCGTGCCGCCCGGGCACACCTC
Source organism: Streptomyces sp. NPDC007808 (assembly GCF_042868655.1). Classification (NCBI taxonomy): domain Bacteria; kingdom Bacillati; phylum Actinomycetota; class Actinomycetes; order Kitasatosporales; family Streptomycetaceae; genus Streptomyces; species Streptomyces sp. NPDC007808. The sequence continues at coordinate 457,409 of NZ_JBIAEQ010000002.1, read as the reverse complement.
GATCAGGGCCGTGACGCCGAGCTCCTTGAAGGTCTCCATGCACAGGTCCCAGCGGACCGGGTTGGCGACCTGCCCGACGAGGCGCTCCAGCACCTCGGTGCCGGTGGCGACCGCCCGGCCGTCCTTGTTGGAGACGTAGGTGACCTTCGGGTCGGCGGGCACGAGCTCCTTGGCGGCCTCGGCCAGCTTCTCCACCGCGGGGCCCATGTGGTGCGTGTGGAACGCGCCCGCGACCTTCAGCGGGACGACCTTGCGCACACCCTCGGGCTTGTCCTCGTTCAGCGCGGCGAGCTGCTCCAGTGTTCCCGCCGCCACGATCTGGCCGGCGCCGTTGATGTTCGCCGGGGTCAGGCCGAGCTTCTCCAGGTGCGCCACGGAGGTCTCCGGGTCGCCGCCGAGCAGCGCCGACATACCGGTCTCGGTGATCGCGGCGGCCTCGGCCATGGCCAGGCCCCGCTTGCGGACGAGGGTCAGCGCGGCGGTGTCGTCGAGGACGCCCGCGAAGGCGGCCGCGGTGATCTCACCGACGCTGTGGCCCGCGACGGCGCCGGGCGAGCCCGCCGCGTCAGCGGCAGCCGGGTAGGCACCCAGTGCCGCGGCGGACAGGAGGCCCGCCGCGACGAGCAGCGGCTGCGCCACGGAGGTGTCCCGGATGGCGTCCGCGTCGGCCTGGGTGCCGTAGTGGGCGAGGTCGAGTCCGATGGCCTGCGACCAGGTGGCGACACGGTCGGCGGCACCGGGCAGTTCGAGCCAGGGAGTCAGGAAGCCGGGCGTCTGGGCGCCCTGGCCGGGAGCGACGAGTACGAGCACTCTCACACTCTCTCTTGGGGACGGCCGACGCCGCCCGTGAGGACAAGGACGAAGAACACGAAGGGGTTTTGTGGACCCCCGACAAAAGCCTAGAGCTGAAGATCGCCGTCGACCAGACGCCCCAGGATCAGGGCGATTCGCAGGGTGAACGCGGAGCGTACATCGGAAGGCGACCAACCGGTGACGTCAGTCACACGTCGAAGCCGGTAGCGCACGGTGTTGGGATGAACGAACAGCATCCGCGCGGCCCCCTCCAGGCTGCTCGCCTGTTCGAGATAGACCGAGAGCGTCTCCAGGAGCGCGGACCCCGCCTCCTCCAGCGGTCTGTAGATCTCCTCCACCAACTGCTCGCGCGCGCTGGGATCTCCCGCGATCGCGCGCTCCGGGAGCAGATCGTCCGCGAGCACCGGCCGCGGGGCGTCCTGCCAGGCGGAACACGCCTTCAGACCGGCCGCCGCGGCCTGCGCGGACCTGGTCGCGGCCAGCAGGTCGGGCACGATCGGTCCGGCGACGACGGGCCCGGCGGCGAACGGCCCGATCAGCGACTTGGCGACCGCGAGCGGGTTGTCGCTGCCCCCCGCGATCACGACGAGCCGGTCCCCGAGCACCCCCGTGAGCACCTGCAGCTTGGCGTGCCGGGCGGCCCGCCGGATGGCCTCGACGGTCAGCTCGCTGTCCCCGTCGGGCGCGGTCCCCAGCACGACGCACACATGCTCGGGCGAGTTCCAGCCGAGAGCGGCGGCCCGCGACACGGCCCCCTCGTCGGCCTCCCCGCTGAGCACGGCGTTGACCACCAGCGACTCCAGCCGGGCGTCCCAGGCACCGCGTGCCTCGGCCGCCTGCGCGTAGACCTGGGCGGTGGCGAAGGCGATCTCACGGGCGTAGACGAGCAGCGCCTCGCGCAGCACGCTCTCGTCACCGGGAGCGGCGACCTCGTCGATGGCCGACTCCATGACCTCGATGGTCGTGCGCACCATCTCGACGGTCTGCCGCAGCGTGATCGCGCGGGTCAGCTCGCGCGGCGCGGTCCCGAACACATCGGTGGAGATCGCCTGGGGCGCGTCGGGATGCCGGAACCACTCGGTGAAGGCGGCGATACCGGCCTGGGCGACGAGACCGATCCAGGAACGGTTCTCCGGTGGCATGGCCCGGTACCACGGCAGCGTCTCGTCCATCCGCGCGATGGCCTGCGCGGCGAGAGAACCGGAGGACTTCTCCAGCCGCCTCAGGGTCGCGGCATGGGTGTGGACGTCGTGCGCGGCGGCTTGGGACTTGCGGGCTTCGGGTTCGGGCACGGGGACAAGACTGCCTTATCCGGACCAGAGCTCGTGTCGGAGGGGTCGCCGGTGAGCTCGCGGGTGGGTCTACGGTGGTGCCCGTGATGGACGTACGGCGCGCCGCGGAGCGCTATCCCGGAGGGGATCCGGCAGCGGGCATCGAGTCACGCCACGCCTTCTCCTTCGGCCCGCACTACGACCCCGACAACCTCCGCTTCGGCGCGATGATCGCCTGCAACGAGGAGCGGCTCGCACCCGGCGCCGGCTTCGACGAGCACCCCCACAGCCACACCGAGATCGTGACGTGGGTGGTCGAGGGCGAGCTGACCCACCGCGACTCCACGGGCCACGAGACCCGGGTACGCGCCGGGGACGTGCAGCGGCTGAGCTCGGCGGGCGGTGTACGGCACGTGGAGCGCAACGACGCCGGCACGCCCCTGACCTTCATCCAGACCTGGCTGGCCCCGCTGACGCCGGGCGGCGACCCGTCGTACGAGATCGTCCACGGCATCGCGGACTCGACGCCGTACGCCGTACCGGAGGCGGGTGCGCTGCTGCATGTGCGCCGGCTCGGGGTGGGGGAGCGGACGGCGGTACCGGACGCGGCGTATGTGTACGTCCATGTCGTGCGGGGTGAAGTCCTCCTGGGAGGGGCCGAGTTGGGGGCCGGGGACGCGGCGCGCATCACGGGGGCCGAGGGTGTGGAGGCGGCCGGGGTGAAGGCGGCGGAAGTGCTGATGTGGGAGATGGCCGGCTAGGGCCTGCCCGCCGGCGACGCCGGCATGAGCCGAGCGACAGGCCCAGCTGTGTGGTCCGAGATGCCGGAGTGATTCAGGAGGCGTCCAATGGAGGTGTCCAGCGGAGGTTCCGATACTCGCCGGGTGCAGAGCGGCGGAGAGAGCCGAGGCCATGGCCAGACGCACAGCCACGGGGGAACGGGAGCACGCTCCCAGGGGGGTGCTGCGACGGCTCGGTGAGGGGTGCGCCCGCCACTTCGTGATCGTGATCATCGCCTGGCTCGTGGCCCTGGGCGGGCTGCAGACCCTGAACCACCTCTACGGCGGGGAGTACTCCGACGACTTCACCCTGTCCGACGTGCAGTCCCAGGAGGGCCTGGAGATCCTCCAGGCCCATGATCCGCAGGCCGGGGGCTACAGCAGCCCGATCGTCGTGCACGACGACGACAAGGCACTGACCTCCCTGTCGTCGCAGCTCGACACCACCGTCGCCGACCTCCGAAAGCTGCCGGACGTCCTGTCCGTGCAGAACCCGTTGGACGCCACCTCCACGAAGGTGGGGCCGGTGTCCTCCGACGGACGGACCGCCTACCTCACCGTCCGCTTCGACAAGCAGCCCTCCTTCCTGGGCGACGGCTACCTCGACGGGGTGGACGACGCCGTGCAGCCGCTGCGGGACGCCGGCGCGGACGTCGAGTACGGCGGATCGCTCGGCGAGCTGGCCCGGCCCGAAGCCGACGACCGGGTGAGCGAGCTGATCGGGTTCGCGGTCGCCGTCGTCGTCCTGCTGATCGGCTTCGGCAGTGTGATCGCCGCCGTACTGCCACTGGTCACCGCGCTGATCGCGGTGGTCGGGGGACTGGCCTGCCTGGGGCTGCTCGCCTCGGCGTTCGTCTTCGCCACCGTCTCGCCCACCCTCGCCACGATGATCGGCATCGGCGTCGGCATCGACTACGCCCTCTTCCTGATCACCCGGCACCGGCAGACCCTCATGAACGGCGCGGACCCGGTGCGCGCCGCCGGCCACGCCGCCGCCACCAGCGGACGCGCCGTGCTCGTCTCCGGTACGACGGTGATCGTCGCCCTGATGGGCCTGTGGGTGTCGGGCGTGAGCTTCATCGGCAAACTCGGTGTCGCCGCGGCCGTCACCGTGGTCTCGGCCGTCCTCGGCGCGCTGACCCTGGTCCCCGCCATGCTGGGGCTGATCGGCCACCGCCTGGACCGCTACCACCTGCGCAGCCCGGTCGCCGAGACCGACGCCGAGCCGGGCACGGAACCCACGGGCACCTGGCATCGCTACGCCCAGCGCGTCGAGCGCCATCCGCTGCGGTACCTGGCCGCGGGCCTCGTCACCGTCGCGGTGCTGGCCGTCCCCGTGTTCTCGATCCAGCTCGGCCACATCGACGACGGCGCCGACCCGACGTCCTTCACCGACCGGCGCGCCTACGACCTCATGAGCGACGCGTTCGGCCCCGGCTCCAACGGGCCGCTCACCGTGGTCGTCGACCAGAGCTCCGTACCGCAGTCACAGCGCTCGGACGTGACGTCCAAGGCCCAGCAGGCCCTGAACAGCGCGTCCGGAACGTCGTTCGTCACCCCGCTGTCGCCCACCCAGGACGGGGACGTGCTGGTCGGCACCGTCTACTCGGCCGAGCGCCCGCAGAGCGCGGACACCACCGACCTCACGAACCGGCTCGTCGACGACACCCTGCCCGACGCGCTCTCCGGCACCGACGCCAAGGGTTACGTCACCGGGACGACGGCCGCCCAGATCGACTTCCGCGACATCGTGTCGAGCCGACTGCCGCTGATCATCTGCGTCGTGGTCGCGCTGGCCTTCCTGATCATCCTCGCGGTCTTCCGCGGCCTGCTCGTCGCCCTCAAGGCGGCCGTCCTCAACGTGCTGTCGATCGCGGCCTCGTACGGCGTCGTCGTCGCCGTCTTCCAGTGGGGCTGGGGCGGCCCAGCGCTCGGCGTCAGCGGCAAGGTGCCCATCGAGAGCTATGTGCCGATGATGATGTTCGCCATCATCTTCGGGCTGAGCATGGACTACGAGATCTTCCTGCTCTCCCGGGTGCACGAGGCCTGGCTGCGCACCGGGGACGCCAAGGCCGCGGTCGCCCATGCCCTGGAGATCACCGCGCGGGTGATCACCTGCGCGGCACTGATCATGGTGAGCGTGTTCGCGGCCTTCATCGTCAGCGACAACATCGTGGTCAAGATGCTGGGCCTGGGCCTCGCCGTCAGTGTGCTCGTCGACGCCACCGTGGTGCGCCTGCTCATGGTGCCCGCAGTGATGACGCTGCTGGGCCGGCACGCCTGGTGGGCACCCCGGTGGCTGGACCGGATCATGCCGCACATCGACGCCGAGGGAGAGGGCGAGGGCGAGGGCGAGGGGCTGAAGGCTACGGCTTCGGCTCCGCCAGCACCGCGTCCGTGAAGGGCGGCCACGCCTCGATCGCCCACGGCCCGAACGCCCGGTCCGTCAGCGCGACGCAGGCCGCCCCCGCATCCGGGTCGATCCACAGGAACGTACCCGACTGCCCGAAATGGCCGAAGGTGCGCGGCGAGGACGACGAGCCCGTCCAGTGCGGGGCCTTGCCGTTCCGGATCTCGAAACCGAGCCCCCAGTCGTTCGGGTTCTGGTGCCCGTACCCCGGCAGTACGCCCTTGGTGCCCGGGTACTGCACGGTCATCGCCTCGGCGACGGTCCGCGGGTCCAGCAGGCGCGGGGCCTGCACCTCGGCCGCGAACCGCAGCAGGTCCTCGACCGTGGACACCCCGTCCTTCGCCGGGGATCCCTCCAGCGAGGTGGCCGTCATGCCCAGCGGCTCCAGCACCGCCTGCCGCAGGTACTCCGCGAACGGGATGTCCGTCGCCTTGGCGACATGGTCGCCGAGCTGCTCGAACCCGGCGTTGGAGTACAGCCGCCGCTCACCGGGCGCCGCCGTCACCCGGTGCTCGTCGAAGGCCAGCCCGGAGGTGTGCGCGAGCAGATGCCGGACGGTCGAGCCCTGCGGCCCGGCCGGCTCGTCCAGCTCGACGGCGCCCTCCTCGTAGGCGACGAGCACCGCGTAGGCGGCCAGCGGCTTGGTGACCGAGGCGAGGGGGAAGCGGTGACCGACGGGACCGTGCGTACCGAGGACCGTGCCGTCCGCCCGCACGACACCCGCGGCGGCGGTGGGGACGGGCCAGTTCTCGATCAGTGCGAGGCTCTGCAAGGACATGCCTGTGAGCCTAAGCCGCTCAGAGCTGCAGCATCATGGTGGGGTCCGGCTTGTGGACGAACCCCAGGGAGGCGTAGAGCGGCTCGGCCTCCGGGGACGCGGTGAGCATGACCTGCCCGGCGCCCCGCTCGCGGAACCACACCAGCAGTTCCTCCATGCACGCGCGCGCGTACCCCCGGCGCCGCGCCTGCGGATCGGTGGCCACACTGAAGACGTACCCGGACAGTCCGCGCGGATTGCCCGCCTTCCCGATCCGGTAGTCGACCGTCCCCACCACCAGCGCCGCCAGCGCCCCCGGCCGGGCCGGGTGGTCGACGACGAACACGGCGAAGTCCCCGTCCGCCTCGCCCAGCCTCGCTCTCAGCACCGGCAGCGACTCCGCATGCCACTGAGTGGAACTGTCCCCACCGGGCAGCGCGTCGATCATCACCTGCCGCAGACGCAGCACTTCCTCCGCGTCCTCGGGCATGGCACGGCGTACGAGACTCATGCCCCGCACGCTAACCAGGCGATCACGCCATGTCCCGTGGTTTTCTTACCGTTTCCGCTTGCTTGGAGCGCACTCCAAGGCCATAGCGTGGAGCGCATGACGGTGATGGAGACCACGAGTACCAGGACCGACAGCTGTGCCGCCCCGCCGCACCCGCACCGACGGCCGGAAGGCCAGGACAACTACACGATCAGCGAGGTCGTCGCCTTCACCGGCCTGACGGCCCACACCCTGCGCTGGTACGAGCGGATCGGCCTGATGCCGCACATCGGCCGCTCCCACACGGGCCAGCGCCGCTACAGCAACCGCGACCTGGACTGGCTCGACCTCGTCGGGAAGCTGCGGCTGACCGGCATGCCGGTCGCCGACATGGTGCGGTACGCCGAGCTGGTGCGCGAGGGCGACCACACCTTCGGTGAGCGCTTCGCGCTGCTGGAGTCGACCCGCCGCGACGTCCTCGCCCGGATCGCCGAACTGCAGGACACGGTCGCGGTACTCGACCGCAAGATCAGTTTCTACGCGGACGCCGGGCGTCTGTACGAACAGAAGAAGACGGAGCAGGCTGGATGACCGACAACCGGATCGCAACGGCACGACTGGGCGCGAACGGGCCCGAGGTCGGCCTCCAGGGCCTCGGCTGCATGGGCATGAGTTTCGCCTACGGCCCCTCGGACGCGGGCGAGTCCAGGGCGACCCTGGAGCGGGCGCTGGAGCTGGGCGTCACGTTGTACGACACGGCGGACGCGTACGGCGCGGGCGAGAACGAGAAGTTCCTCGCCCCGTTCTTCAAGGCCCACCGCGACGAGGTCGTCATCGCCACCAAGTTCGCCCTGTCGATCCCGCCGGACGACCCGACGCGCCGGGTCATCCGCAACGACGCGCCGTACATACGCCAGGCCGTCGAGGCGAGCCTGCGCCGCCTGGACGTCGACGTGATCGACCTCTACTACATGCACCGCCGGGACGTGAACGTCCCCATCGAGGAGACCGTCGCCACGATGGCGGACCTGGTCCGCGAGGGCAAGGTCAAGCACCTGGGCCTGAGCGAGGTGACGGCGGACGAGCTGCGTGCCGCGCACGCCGTCCACCCCATCGCGGCGGTCCAGTCCGAGTGGTCCTTGTTCAGCAGGGACATCGAGCCGAAGGTGGTGCCCGCGGCCCGTGACCTGGGTGTGGCCCTGGTGCCGTACTCCCCGCTCGGCCGGGGCTTCTTGACCGGCGCCTTCACCAGCGCCGAGGACCTGACGGGCGACGACTTCCGCCGTCAGCACCCCCGTTTCACCGGCGACAACGCGACGACGAACGCCGAACTCGTGGACGTCGTCCGTGCGGTGGCCGACGCGCACCGCGCCACCCCGGGCCAGATCGCCCTGGCCTGGGTCCAGCAGCGGGCGTCCGTCCACGACCTCGCGGTGATCCCGATCCCCGGCACCCGTAAGCCGACCCGGGTGGAGGAGAACGTGGGCGCGACACGGATCGAACTGACCGAGGAGGACCTGGCCGCTCTGGAGCCGATCGCCTCGAAGGTCGCGGGCGACCGGTACGCGGACATGCGGTTCGCCTCGGCGGGCAGGGAGTAGGCGCCCTCCGGGCCGCCTACAACTCCGCCAGCAGCTCGGCCTTCTTCACCGAGAACTCCTCATCCGTCACCAGCCCTGCCCGGTGCAGTTCGCCCAGGTGGCGGATGCGCTCGGCGATGTCGGCCGGGTCGCGCCGCGGTGCCGCCGCAGGCACCGCGGCGACCGGTCCGCTCCTGCGGACCGCCGCCAGCACGGCCGCGGCGAACGGCAACGACTCGTGTACGGGCCCGTATCCCAGCCCGAACACGACGGCCGCCGGATCCTGGTCGGCCTGCGCGGGCCGGTCCTCGGCGGAGTCCCGCGGAAGCAACCGCAGGTGCCCGTCGAAGATTTCGGGCGACCGCCACTCCACGTCGCTCAACTCGGCGACGGAGAAGCTCTGGTCGCCCGCCTTCCACTTGGCCGACGACGCCCCCGTCCAGAACCATCGGAAGCGCACGGTCTCACCGTCGAAGGACGCCTTCCCGTCGTACGCCTTGAACGACAGCGGTACGTCGGGCGCGGCCACCAGGAACTCGTCCGCGGGTCCGGACCGGGTCAACTGCGCGCGCAGCTCGTCGGCGTAGTACTCGGCCAGCGTCTCCTTGTCGGCCGGCAGCACCAGCCGATACGGATCGCAGCCCTCCTTCAACTGCCCCGCGGCCGCCTCCCACAGCGGATCGGCGCCGGGCCGCGGCTCGATGCGCAGCGCCACGGTCCCGCGCTTGCCGGGCGTCAGTGTCACCCCGGCGATCGCCTCAAGCGGGACGCGTCTTTCGGTAAGCGCCTGGAAGAGCTTGGGTGTTCGAATCCCCCGTTCGTAACGGATGAGCACGGAGTCGGACTCGAACTCCCAGGCGGCATGAAATCCGGCCAGTACGTCACCCATGCGGCTCATCGTATGCGGCACGTGCCCCTCCGTCGCCACCCCGCGCAGACCGCGGATCCTGCGCCTCTACGCGCGTCCGGCCGACGCCGTGTCGGACAAACCGTCCCGACAGACCCCGGCATCGTCGGCGCACCGCACCGACTCGTACGCGCCGACCCCGATCCCGGCGAAGTTCGCCACACTGTCCGTGCCGGGCTCGAAGTAACCGCCGTGCCCCTTGGCGTCCCGCGCCGACAGCACCCGCGCCCCGAACACCGCCGACACCGGGTCCTCGCCGTGCCCCAGGCCACCGAGCTCCAGATACGGCACGTCCTGCACCCAGTCGTCGGCGTCCCGCATCGCCCACACATGCGCCGAGGTGCGCAGCTGAGAGGCCTTGGCGACCCGCATGCCGGGGCTGCCGGCCACCGCTATGTCGGCCACCCGGCCCGGCAGCACGGGCGCGGCCAGCCCGCACAGCACGGAGCCGTAGCTGTGGCAGAAGAGGGAGACGGGTGAGCTGCCGGGCAGCGCCCGCACCAGCGCGTTCAGGCGCACGGCCCCGGACTGCGCGCGCATCGCGGTCGCGGAGTCGATCCCGAGTCCGCTCGGCGAGGTGTAGTCGGCCCAGGCGATCACGGCCGTACGCGTCGAGGGCCGGACCTCGCGCTCGGCGGCGTACAGCGACTGCGCCATGCCGACCGGCGCGGAGTACTTGCGGCTGGTGCGCTGGAAGGTCAGCAGGTCGGTGTCGACACCGGGGACGACGACCGAGATCCGCTCGGCCTCGTCCAGGTCGCCGAAGACCTCGGCGGCCCGCCCCGAGCCCTCCGGGTCGAAGGCGAGGATGTGCCGGTCCGCCCGCATCATCGACTCGAAGCGGTGCATACGGCGGCCCGCCTCGCGCTGTCCGTCGGCTGTGAGCCCGTCGTCGTGCATGCGTTTGCGCTCGACTTCGCGTGCCTCGCGGAGCGCGATGCGGTTGGCGCGGTAGCGCAGCTCTACCGGGGCGCCGTTCATGTTGCCGACCGCGAGCGGATAGCGGTGGGCGAGGTCGGCGCGCTGCCGTTCGGTGAGCGAGGCGAAGAAACGGGTGAGCCGAGCGGGGGAGGAGTTCGCGGCCGGCAGTCGCTGCCCGGCGACGCTGCCCTGCTCCCAGGCGCTGAGCGAGGCCTGGAGCGGTGCCGGGCTCCGGTGGGTGCGCAGGGCGGTCCAGCCGGTGGTCGCCAGCATCACGAACACGACAGCCAGCGCGAGCAGAGCGCGCCAGACGTTCAGGGGCGGGGAGGTGTCGAAGGAAGTCACTGAAAGGACACACTAGGAGAACGAGAGGGTCTCGCGTTAACCGAGTGACAGGTATCACGTTTCACTCGGGTCGTCGTGAACACGCCGATGACCTCAGTGTGTTCGCCAGCTCTCGCTGAGTGCCGGTCCGACCTGTTCGAGATATGAGACGGTCAACGTCCGCATGGTGTCGAGGTCGAGGTTTTCCCCCGCGCTCCACTGACGCTCCGTCAGGCGCATCACCCCGCCGAACACCGCCACCGCCAGCCGGGGCCGCGGATCGGCGTCCACGTCGACCCGCTCACGCTCGGCGAGGATGCGCGCGAGGGTCTCCTCGATCTCCACGGACTTGCGCAGGTGAGCGGCGAGCAGGACGGGTGTCGACTCGACCACCCGGTACATCCGCAGGTACAGCTCGACCGGTACGACCGCCTCGATCACGTCGTTCAGGGTGTCCCAGCTCTCCAGCACGGACCGGCGCAGCGCCTGCATCGGGGGTTCGTGCGCCGGCCGCTCGCGCACGGCCTGCACGAAGTGCGCCACCGCCAGGTCGCCCATCGCGAGCGCCGCCTCCTCCTTGCCGGCGAAATAGCGGAAGAAGGTGCGCTGGGACACGTCGACGGCCTCGGTGATCTCGTCGACGGTCGTCTGCTCGTAACCCTGGGTGGTGAAGAGCTCCAGCGCGGTGCGCAGCAGCGCGTCCCGGGTGCGCTGCTTCTTGCGTTCGCGCAGTGTTTCCATGCCTGTCAGTTACCGACTTGTGAATTGGTTTGTCAATTGTCAGAGGCTGTCACTAGCCTCGAACACATGACTAGTCAGACCACCATCGAAACGACGGGGTCGGGGGGCAAGGCACCGGCAGCTCCGTCGGACGCGACGCCGGCCAAGGGGCTGCGCGGCCACCCTTGGTTCACCCTCATCACCGTCGCAGTGGGGGTCATGATGGTGGCCCTCGACGGCACCATCGTGGCCATCGCCAACCCGGCCATCCAGAAGGACCTCAGTGCCAGCTTCGCCGAGGTCCAGTGGATCACCAACGGCTACTTCCTGGCCCTCGCCGTCTCCCTGATCACCGCCGGCAAGCTCGGCGACCGCTTCGGGCACCGGCAGACCTTCCTCATAGGCGTGGTCGGCTTCGCCGCCGCCTCCGGTGCCATCGGCCTGTCCGACAGCATCGCGCTGGTCGTCACCTTCCGCGTCCTGCAGGGCCTGTTCGGCGCGCTGCTGATGCCGGCCGCGCTCGGCCTGCTGAGGGCGACGTTCCCGGCCGAGAAGCTCAACATGGCCATCGGCATCTGGGGCATGGTCATCGGTGCCTCCACCGCGGGCGGCCCGATCCTCGGCGGCGTCCTCGTCGAGCACGTCAACTGGCAGTCGGTGTTCTTCATCAACGTGCCGGTCGGCATCCTCGCCGTCGTCCTCGGCGTGCTGATCCTGCTCGACCACCGCGCCGAGAACGCCCCGCGCTCCTTCGACATCCCGGGCATCGCCCTGCTGTCGACCGCCGTGTTCTGCCTGGTGTGGGCACTGATCAAGGCCCCGCCGTCCGAGTGGGGCTGGGGGGACCCCAAGACGCTCGCCTTCCTCGGCGCCTCCGTCGCGGGCTTCGCGCTGTTCGCCCTCTGGGAGACGAAGGTGAAGGAGCCGCTGATCCCGCTCGGGCTGTTCCGCTCGGTGGCGCTGTCCGCCGGTGTCGTGCTGATGGTCCTGATGGCCATCGCGTTCATGGGCGGCCTGTTCTTCGTGACGTTCTACCTCCAGAACGTCCACGACATGAGCCCCATCGACGCCGGCCTCCACCTCCTGCCGCTGACCGGCATGATGATCGTCGGCTCGCCGCTCGCGGGTGCCGTGATCACCAAGCTCGGCCCGCGCGTGCCGCTCGCGGGCGGCATGGCCCTCACCGCGATCGCCATGTACGGCATGTCCACGCTGGACACGCACACCGGCAGCGGCGTCATGTCGCTCTGGTTCGCCCTTCTCGGCCTCGGCCTCGCGCCGGTCATGGTCGGTGCCACGGAGGTCATCGTGGGCAACGCGCCGATGGAGCTGTCCGGCGTGGCCGGCGGTCTCCAGCAGGCCGCGATGCAGATCGGCGGCAGCCTCGGTACGGCCGTGCTGGGCGCCGTCATGGCCTCCAAGGTCGACAGCGACCTCGCCGGCAACTGGAAGTCCGCCGGACTTCCGCCGCTCACGGCGGCCCAGGAGGCCCAGGCCTCCGAGGCGGTCCAGGTCGGCGTGGCCCCGCTGGCCCCGGGCACTCCCGAGCAGATCGCCGTGAAGATCACGGACGTCGCACGCGACACCTTCATCTCGGGCATGAGCGCGGCGTCCCTGGTCGCCGCCGGTGTGGCCGTCGTCGCCGTCCTCGTCGCCTTCCTCACCAAGAAGGGCGAGAACGCGGAGGCGGGCGCCGGCGCCGCGCACATCTGACGCGACACGGCTCAACGGAGGGATCGCCGGCGCGAGTTCCCGCCTCGCCCGGAGTTCCCCTATCAGGGTGACAAGGCCGACGATCCCTCCCACCCGGCCCATGCCGCAGGTCACAGTGGGTCAAGCCCTCCGTACGGCATGCTCCTCGGGCACATGCGTACGACGCCGGGGGCGGCCTGGGCTGCGGTGCGCTGCCGGAGGGGGGCAGCGCACCGACGGCCCGAAAGCCGCAGGAATGAAGAGCGCACCGTGGGTACCCGTCAACTCGAACGCCGACTCAGGGAGTTGACGATGGCGGGTTTCGGACACGGTACGCGCAGGCACCCCCGCTCACGTGGCCGGACGTGGTCACGGACCGGGCCGGATCGCGCGACCCTGGGCATCATCGGGGCCATCTGTGCGGTCGCCGGCTTCTTCGTCCTGGGCATCATCCTCGGCCCGGTGGCGATCGTCTGCGGCTGGCTGGCCATGGGCCGCACTTGGTCGGGAACCCGTCACGTTCCGGCCCTGATCGCCGTGGTCCTGGGCGCGATCGACACCCTGCTGGCCCTCATGTGGCTGGCGGGGACGACCACTCCGGGCAACGGACTGTTCTGACGGGCGCCGCGGGCAGCCGCGCCGCCGGGCTGCGACCCGCCCGAGCCCAGCCGCTCGGGCGAGCCGCTAAGCCACCGTTTCGTCGCCGACCTTGTCCCCCGACAACGCGGCGACCTCGGCCCTGAGCGCTCGGATCTCCTCCGTCAGCACCCGTATCGCCTCCGTCTGACGCCGCTCCTCCACGTCGTCCTTCTCGAACCGCGCTATGAACCACGCGGCGATGTTCGCGGTCACGACACCCAGCAGGGCGATCCCCGACAGCATCAGCCCGATCGCCAGGAGGCGGCCGAGTCCCGTGGTCGGCGCCATGTCGCCGTACCCCACGGTCGTCATCGTGGTGAACGCCCACCAGATCGCGTCCTCCAGCGTGTGTATGGACGCCCCCGGCTGGCCCCGCTCCACCTCCAGCACGGCCAGGGCACCGAAGACGAGCAGCCCCACACACGACCCCGCGACGTACGTGGTGACCCGCACCTGCGACGCCGCCCGCGCCCGCTGCCCGGCGAGGAACAGCATCGACACCAGCTTCAGCAGGCGCAACGGCTGCGCCAGCGGCAGCAGCACCGCCAGCAGCGCCAGCGGATTGCCGCGCACGAAGCGCATCCGGTCCTCGCTCAGCCAGAGCCGTATCAGATAGTCCAGGGCGAAGGCGCCCCAGACCACCCAGTTGGTGAGGTGGCATGCGGTGAGCACGGCCTGCGCGGCATCCGGCTCCACGATCGGGAGGGCGTACGCGGCCGCGAACAGGAGGGCGAGCACCAGCAGCGGACCTTGCGTGCGCCGCTCCCAACGCTCCTGGGCGGTCGGCTCGGTCTTCGGGGGCGTCATGGGGAGCATCGTAGGAAACGTCGAGGCGGCACCGCCGCGGTGCCGCCTCGAAGAAAGGTGCGAAACCGGGAGTTACGCGTCGCCGCCCGCGGCCCCCGGGTCCGCCGCCGACACATCCAGCAGCTGGTAGCGGTCGATCGCCTGCTTCAGCGCCGAGCGGTCGACCTTGCCCTCCTTGGCCAGCTCGGTGAGCACCGCGACCACCACCGACTGCGCGTCGATGTGGAAGAACCGCCGCGCCGCACCGCGGGTGTCCGCGAACCCGAACCCGTCCGCGCCCAGGGACTGGTACGTCCCCGGGACCCAGCGGGCGATCTGGTCGGGCACCGCCCGCATCCAGTCCGACACCGCCACGAACGGCCCCTCGGCCCCGGTCAGCTTCCGCGTCACGTACGGCACCCGCTGCTCCTCCTCGGGGTGCAGCAGGTTGTGCTCCTCGCACTCCACGGCCTCGCGCCGCAGCTCGTTCCAGGAGGTCGCCGACCAGACGTCGGCCTTGACGTTCCACTCCTCGGCGAGGATCTTCTGCGCCTCGACCGCCCACGGAACGGCGACACCGGACGCCATGATCTGCGCCGGGATCGACCCCGAGGTGCCCTCGCTGAAGCGGTAGACGCCCTTGAGGATGCCCTCGACGTCGACGTTCTCGGGCTCGGCCGGGTGCTGGATGGGCTCGTTGTAGACGGTGAGGTAGTAGAAGACGTCCTCGCCGTGCGGGTGCTCGGCGTCGCCGCCGTACATCCGCCGCAGACCGTCCTTGACGATGTGCGCGATCTCGAAGCCGAACGCCGGGTCGTACGCCACACAGCCCGGGTTGGTCGAGGCGAGCAGCTGCGAGTGGCCGTCGGCGTGCTGGAGGCCCTCACCGGTCAGCGTCGTACGGCCGGCGGTCGCACCCAGCACGAAACCGCGCGCGAGCTGGTCCGACATCTGCCAGAACTGGTCGCCGGTGCGCTGGAAACCGAACATCGAGTAGAAGACGTACACCGGGATCAGCGGCTCGCCGTGCGTGGCGTAGGCCGAACCCGCCGCGATCAGCGAGGCCGTGCAGCCGGCCTCGGAGATGCCGTCGTGCAGCATCTGCCCCTGCGGCGACTCCTTGTAGGCGAGCAGCAGATCGCGGTCGACCGCCTCGTACTGCTGGCCGAGCGGGTTGTAGATCTTCGCGCTCGGGAAGAAGGAGTCCATGCCGAACGTGCGGTACTCGTCCGGCGCGATCAGCACGAACCGCTTGCCGAGTTCCTTGTCCCGCATGAGGTCCTTGAGCAGCCGCACGAACGCCATGGTGGTGGCGATCGACTGCTGACCGGAGCCCTTCTTCACGGTCGCGTACGTCTTGTCGTCGGGAAGCGCCAGCGGCTTCGACCGCACGACACGCGTCGGGACGTACCCGCCGAGCCCCTTGCGGCGGTCGTGCATGTACTGGATCTCCTCGGAGTCCCGCCCCGGGTGGTAGTACGGCGGGAGACCGCTCTCCAGGTCCTTGTCGGAGATCGGCAGGTGCAGCCGGTCGCGGAAGCGCTTGAGGTCGTCGACCGTCAGCTTCTTCATCTGGTGCGTGGCGTTGCGGCCCTCGAAGTTGGGGCCCAGCGTCCAGCCCTTGATCGTCTTGGCCAGGATCACGGTCGGCTGGCCCTTGTGGGCGCGGGCCGCCGAGTACGCGGCGTAGATCTTGCGGTGGTCGTGGCCGCCGCGGCCCAGGTGCAGGATCTGGTCGTCGGTCATGCCCTCGACCATCGCGCGCAGCCGCTGGTCGTCACCGAAGAAGTGGTCCCGGATGTAGGCGCCGGTCTCGGTGGCGTACGTCTGGAACTGGCCGTCCGGCGTGGTGTTCATCCGGTTGACCAGCACGCCGTCGCGGTCCTGCGCGAGCAGCGGGTCCCAGCTGCGGTCCCACACCAGCTTGATGACGTTCCAGCCGGCGCCCCGGAAGATCGACTCCAGCTCCTGGATGACCTTGCCGTTGCCGCGCACCGGCCCGTCCAGGCGCTGCAGGTTGCAGTTCACGACGAAGGTCAGGTTGTCCAGGCCCTCACGGGCGGCGATGGACAGCTGGCCGAGCGACTCCGGCTCGTCCATCTCGCCGTCGCCCAGGAACGCCCACACGTGCGACTGGGAGGTGTCCGCGATGCCGCGCGCCTCCATGTAGCGGTTCATCCGCGCCTGGAAGATCGCGCCGATCGGGCCGAGGCCCATCGACACGGTCGGGAACTCCCAGAAGTCCGGCATCAGCCGCGGGTGCGGGTAGGAGGACAGCCCGTACGGCGCCTTGGACTTCTCCTGGCGGAACGCGTCCAGGTTCTGCTCGTCGAGGCGGTCCAGCAGGAACGCGCGCGCGTAGATGCCCGGGGAGGCGTGGCCCTGGAAGAAGATCTGGTCGCCGCCGTCGCCCCCGTCCTTGCCGCGGAAGAAGTGGTTGAAGCCCACGTCGTAGAGCGAGGCGGAGGAGGCGAAGGTGGCGATGTGGCCGCCGACGCCGATACCCGGGCGCTGGGCCCTGGACACCATCACGGCCGCGTTCCACCGGGTCGCGTTGAGGATCTTGCGCTCGATCTCCTCGTTGCCCGGGAAGAACGGCTCGTCCTTGGTGGCGATCGTGTTGACGTAGTCCGTGCTGCGCATCTCGGGCACGGCCACGCGCCTCTCGCGGGCCCGCTCGATCAGCCGCAGCATCAGATAGCGGGCCCGCTCCCGGCCGCGCTCGTCCACGGCGGCGTCGAGGGAGTCGAGCCACTCCTGGGTTTCCTCGGGATCGAAGTCAGGAACCTGACTCGGAAGGCCGCCAATGATGATCGGGTTGCGATCGGATCCGGAAGCCACGCTGTTCCTTACCTGTCAGAGGGCTGTGTTTCTGGGGTTTCTGGGTGTCTCTACCGCTCCCCATCGTGTACCTCGGGGCGGCAAACGTCATCTCTACTGCGAGGTAACCGGCCCCTGACCAACGGCGGAGTACCCATGGATGGTTCCCAAACGTGCAAAGGGGGCAGATTGGTGTGGTGCGTGTCACCTTGAGACGATGATGGTGTGCGAGGAGTTGGGGTGACACGTTCAGGATCGTCACCGTTTCGGCGGTCTGAACGGCCGGGTACTTGCGCGATCCGCCCCGCCCGTGTGGACTACGGCCAATGCTTCGCGCACGCGCGTGGCTGAGTTATTCCCAAGACATGATCAGGAGGCAACCCGTGAGCGCGACCGCGGACCACGCGGAGGAGCGGACGAACCCTGCCGCAAGGCTGGGGTTCCAGCCCGAGCAGGTGGTCCAGGAGATCGGCTACGACGACGACGTAGACCAGGAACTCCGCGAGGCCATTGAGGAAGTCGTCGGCAGTGAGCTCGTGGACGAGGACTACGACGACGTCGCCGATGCCGTGGTGCTCTGGTTCCGCGACGAGGACGGCGACCTGACGGATGCGCTGGTGGATGCCACCACGTACATCGAAGAGGGTGGCTCGATCCTGCTGCTGACGCCGAAGACGGGCCGTGACGGCTACGTGGAGCCCAGCGACATCTCTGAAGCCGCGACCACGGCTGGTCTGTCGGCGTCCAAGAGTGTCAGCGTCGGCAAGGACTGGAGTGGCAGCCGTCTGGTGACGCCCAAGGCCGCCAAGGCCAAGAAGTAACCGGTGTGGCGGTGCCGGGCCGGGTGGAAACGCCCGGCCCGGCCTCCTGCACGGGCCCCGGGGGCCGCTGCATAGGGTGGACGCCACCCGAACAGCCCCACCGAAGGGACATCCACGACGATGGCGATCCAGGTCGGCGACAAGGCCCCCGACTTCGAGCTCAAGGACAACCACGGCGCCACCGTGAAGCTCTCCGACTTCCGCGGCTCCAAGAACGTGGTCCTGCTCTTCTACCCCTTCGCCTTCACCGGCGTGTGCACCGGTGAGCTGTGCGAGGTGCGCGACAACCTGCCGCGGTTCTCCGACCGCGACACCCAGGTGCTCGCCGTCTCCAACGACTCCATCCACACCCTGCGCGTCTTCGCCGAGCAGGAGGGCCTGGAGTACCCGCTGCTCAGCGACTTCTGGCCGCACGGCGAGGTCAGCCGCGCCTACGGCGTCTTCGCCGAGGACAAGGGCTGCGCGGTGCGCGGCACCTTCGTCATCGACAAGGAGGGCGTCGTGCGCTGGACGGTCGTCAACGCCCTGCCCGACGCCCGCGACCTGAACGAGTACGTCGAGGCGCTCGACACTCTCTGACCACTCGGGGACCCCCTGCCACCGACACCTGGGATTCTTCGGCGCCAAGGCCTGCGGGGTACGGGAACCCGTTACTAGGATCGAGTCGTTGATCCGATATCACACGCACGGCGGGGCTCCCCGCCCCTGGAAACCAATGGAGGACTCGTGGGAGTCAGCCTCAGCAAGGGCGGCAACGTATCACTGAGCAAGGAGGCCCCGGGCCTCACTGCGGTCATCGTCGGTCTGGGGTGGGACGTCCGCACCACGACCGGCACCGACTTCGACCTGGACGCCAGCGCGCTGCTGCTGAACAGCGCGGGCAAGGTCGCCAGCGACGCCAACTTCGTCTTCTTCAACAACCTCAAGAGCGCCGACGGCTCCGTCGAGCACACCGGTGACAACCTCACCGGTGAGGGCGAGGGCGACGACGAGCAGATCAAGGTCAACCTGGCGGGCGTCCCGACCGACGTCGAGAAGATCGTCTTCCCGGTCTCGATCTACGACGCCGAGAACCGCCAGCAGTCCTTCGGGCAGGTGCGCAACGCGTTCATCCGCGTCGTGAACCAGGCCGGCGGCGCCGAGATCGCGCGCTACGACCTCAGCGAGGACGCGTCCACCGAGACCGCCATGGTCTTCGGTGAGCTGTACCGGCACGGGGCGGAGTGGAAGTTCCGCGCCATCGGCCAGGGCTACGCCTCGGGCCTGCGCGGTATCGCACAGGACTTCGGTGTGAACGTCTGATTCGAGCACACCACTGGCTGAGTCCGGCGCCGCACCGTTTGGGTGCGGCGCCGGATGCGCAGGACAACCAAAGAAGCATCACCCGGGGAGGACCAGCATCATGGGCGTCACGCTCGCCAAGGGAGGCAATGTCTCCCTGTCCAAGGCCGCACCGAACCTCACTCAGGTGATGATCGGGCTCGGCTGGGACGCGCGCTCCACCACCGGAGCCCCCTTCGACCTCGACGCCAGCGCCCTGATGTGCAACGGCGGACGGGTACTGGGCGATGAGTGGTTCGTCTTCTACAACCAGCTCAAGAGCCCGGACGGCTCGGTGGAGCACACCGGGGACAACCTCACCGGCGAGGGCGACGGCGACGACGAGTCGCTCCTGGTCGACCTGTCCAAGGTGCCGGCCCAGTGCGACAAGATCGTCTTCCCGGTCTCCATCCACATGGCCGATGAGCGGGGCCAGACCTTCGGTCAGGTCAGCAACGCCTTCATCCGGGTCGTGAACCAGGCCGACGGTCAGGAACTCGCGCGCTACGACCTCAGCGAGGACGCGTCCACCGAGACCGCCATGATCTTCGGCGAGGTCTACCGCCACCAGGGAGAATGGAAGTTCCGGGCGGTGGGTCAGGGGTACGCGTCGGGTCTCAGGGGCATCGCCCTAGACTTCGGAGTCAATGTTTCGTAAAACCGCGTACGGCGCAGGGGAGCCCCGTACACACAGGATTGGGTAGCCAGTGGTTCTGAAAACCTTCGGCTGGTCGTTCGCGGTCACCGCGCTCGGCCTCGTCGCAGCGGTCCTCTTCGGGGGGTGGACCGCCTTCGGCATCGTGGCGATCCTCTCCGTCCTTGAGATCTCGCTGTCCTTCGACAACGCGGTGGTCAACGCCGGAATCCTGAAGAAGATGAATGCCTTCTGGCAGAAGATCTTCCTCACCATCGGCATCCTGATCGCCGTCTTCGGTATGCGACTGGTCTTCCCCGTCGTGATCGTCGCCATCAGCGCCCAGCTGGGACCGATCGAGGCCGTCGACCTCGCGCTCAGCGACAAGGACCGTTACCAGGAGCTCGTCACCGACGCCCACCCGGCGATCGCCGCGTTCGGTGGCATGTTCCTGCTGATGATCTTCCTGGACTTCATCTTCGAGGACCGCGACATCAAGTGGCTCGGCTGGCTGGAGCGTCCGCTGGCCAAGCTCGGCAAGATCGACATGCTGTCGGTCTGCATCGCGCTGATCATCCTGCTGGTCTCCGCGATGACCTTCGCGACCCACGCCCACCAGCACGGTGGTGCGCACGTCGACAAGGCCGAGACGGTCCTGCTCTCCGGTATCGCGGGTCTGATCACGTACATGATCGTGGGCGGTCTCTCCGGCTTCTTCGAGGACAAGCTGGAAGAGGAGGAGGAGCGCGAGCACGAGGCCGAGGAAGAGGCCGAGCGCTCCGGCAAGCCCCGTTCGGCGGTCGCCCTGGCCGGCAAGGCCGCGTTCTTCATGTTCCTCTACCTGGAGGTCCTGGACGCGTCCTTCTCCTTCGACGGCGTGATCGGCGCCTTCGCCATCACCAACGACATCGTCCTGATGGCGCTGGGCCTCGGTATCGGCGCCATGTACGTCCGGTCCCTGACGGTGTACCTGGTCCGCCAGGGCACCCTCGACGACTACGTCTACCTGGAGCACGGCGCGCACTACGCGATCGGTGCGCTCGCCATGATCCTGCTCGTCACCATCCAGTACGAGATCAACGAGATCATCACCGGTCTGATCGGTGTGGTCCTGATCGGCGCCTCCTTCTGGTCCTCGGTGCGCCGCAACCGTGCGCTGGCGGCAGCGGAGGGAAAAGCGGACACCTCGGACGAGAAGACTGAGGTCTCGTCCGGGGTGTGACACACCTGCGGGTGAGGAACGCTCTGTGCGGGGCGGCCGGGCCTCCGGCCGCCCCGCCGGTTTTTCCGAGTGAACGCAGGTCTACGTGGGACGTGGGGGCGGAATGGGCTTCTTGGACGGACTCTGGCGTGGCCGGGCGGCCGAATTCGACTCGGGCAGCGCATCGACGAACTCGATCGAGCTGACGAAGCGGCACGACCGGGTGTCGCTCACCAAGCAGGGCGCCGCCACCGGGCACCTGCGGATCAACCTGACCTGGCGGATGCGGACCTCCGACATCGGGGGATCGCAGCGGGAGAGCCTGCTGCGGCACCCGCTCAAGGCGCTCAAGCCGCCCGAGGTGCTCGGGCACAGCCAGAGCATGGTCAACGTCGACCTCGACCTCGGGTGCCTGTACGAGCTGACCGACGGGACGAAAGGGGTCGTCCAACCGCTGGGCGGGTTCCTCGGGGACGTCAACGCGCCGCCGTACGTGAAGCTCAGCGGCGACGACCGGTTCGGGTCGGCGTCCGGGGAGACGATCTACGTCAACCTCGACCACCGGGAGAACATCAAGCGGCTGCTGGTCTTCGTGTACATCTACGACCAGACGCCGGCGTTCGACCGTACGCACGCGATCGTCACGCTGTACCCGAGCAACGGGCCCCGGATCGAGATAGGCCTCGACGAGCGGCACCCACAGGCCCGGTCCTGCGCGGTCGTGATGATCGAGAACGTGAAGGACGAGGTGTGGGTCCGGCGCGAGGTGAAGTTCGTCTACGGGTTCCAGGCCGAGCTGGACCGGTTGTTCGGGTGGGGCTTGCAGTGGGGCCGGGGCTACAAGACCAAGGCCGAGAAGTAGCCGCCCGAGGCCGCGCCCGGGCCCGGGCCCGGCGCGCGGCAGTGCCTAGCGGCCCACGAACTGCGGCCCCTGCGGAGGCAACCGGAACTCCGAGGCCGGCACGGCCGTGACCGGGGGCGGGTAACCGTAGCCCGCCGCTGCCGTGGCCGGCTCGCCGGCCGGCTGGGGGTAGCCGTACGCAGGCTGGGTGGGCGGGGGCTGCTGGGGGTAGCCGTACGCAGGCTGCGGCGGGACCGTCGTCGTGGGCTGCTCCGGCGGCAGGGGCTGGGAGACCTCGGGTGCCGGCGCGGGTTCCTGCGCCGCCTCCGACTCGTCCACCGAGATACCGAAGTCCGTGGCCAGTCCCCTCAGGCCGTCCGAATAGCCCTCGCCCAGCGCGCGGAACTTCCAGCCCTCACCACGGCGGTACAGCTCGCCGCAGATCAGGGCCGTCTCCCGGCCCGTCTCCGGCTTGATGTCGAAGTACGCCAGCGGTTCACCGTCGGCGGAGGCTGCGTCGTACAGCAGGATGCGTAGGTCCCGGACGCAGTCGAAGGCGACGCCGTCCGCCGAAGCGACCAGCAGAATCTGGCCGACGGCGGACTCGACACCGGCCAGATCCGTCTGGATCGTGTCGGTGAGGCCCTCGGTGAGCCGCTTCTTGCCGAGCCGCCAGACCTTCCCGGAGGGGTGCCGGGGCTGGTTGTAGAAGACGAAGTCCTCGTCGGAACGCACACGACCGTCGGGGCCGAGGAGCAGCGCCGAGGCATCGACGTCCGGGACCCCCTGCCCGGGCGTCCAGCGCAGCACGGCGCGTACCGTCGTGACTTCGAGCGGGACGTTCGACCCCTTCAACATCGCGTGCGTCATGCCGTCATCCTGCCCTCTCCGTCCTGCTCACGACAACGCGGGGGTGCGACGGGCCATGCGCGATCGTGTTCATCCGCGTTACCAGGAATTCATGCCCGGTGGGAACCCCCGACATGGGTACCTACGTACTATTACCGGCCACGTGTGAATCGGTCACTGTGGCCACGCAGCCACCACGGGGGAGTTCTATGCGTCATTTCGGGCACATCGCCCCGGAGGTGCGGCAGCGCCTGTTCCACCAGGAGCCGTGCGAGTTCTCCGCCGACTCCCCGGCCCGGCTGCTGTCCGCGGCCCTGGGGGCCACGCTCTACAGCCCGGCCACCCGGCCGCGGCTCGCCGACGACATCGTCAAACAGACCGGACGCGGCGTGGTCTCGATGGTGCTGTGCCTGGAGGACTCGATCGGTGACGAGGACGTGGCGGAGGGCGAGGAGAACCTCGTCCGCCAGTTCACCGACCTGGCGGGCCGGTCCGGCACCGGCGACCTGCCCCTGCTCTTCGTCCGGGTCCGCACCCCCGAGCAGATCCCGGATCTCGTACGGCGGCTCGGGCCCACGGTGCGGCTGCTGTCCGGATTCGTACTGCCGAAGTTCACCGAAGAGCGGGGCATGCCCTTCCTGGAGGCCCTCGCCACCGCCGAGGCCGTCAGCGGGCGTCGCCTGTTCGCCATGCCCGTCCTGGAGTCGCCCCAGCTGCTCTACCGCGAGTCGCGCGTGGAGACCCTGGAGGGCATTTTCCGTGCCGTCGACAAGTACCGCGAGCGGGTCCTCGCGCTGCGACTGGGCGTGACGGACTTCTGCTCCTCCTACGGGCTGCGCAGGGCCCCGGACATGACCGCCTACGACGTCCAGATCGTCGCCTCCGTGATCGCTGACGTGGTGAACATGCTGGGCAGGGCCGACGGGACCGGATTCACGGTGACCGGGCCGGTGTGGGAGTACTTCCGGGTGCAGGAACGCATGTTCAAGCCGCAGCTGCGCCGCAGCCCGTTCCTGGAGGGCCAGGCCGAGGAACTGCGCGAGGCCCTCATCGAGCACTCCATGGACGGCCTGCTCCGCGAGATCACGCTCGACCACGCCAACGGCCTGCTCGGCAAGACCTGCATCCACCCCTCCCACGTCCTGCCCGTGCACGCGCTGTCCGTGGTCAGCCACGAGGAGTACAGCGACGCCAGGGACATCCTGCGGCCCGAGCGCGGCGGCGGGGGAGTGCTTCGCTCGCAGTACACGAACAAGATGAACGAGGTGAAACCGCACCGCGCCTGGGCCGAGCGGACCCTGCTGCGCGCCGAGGTGTTCGGTGTCGCCAACGAGGACATCGGCTTCGTGGAGCTGCTCGCCGCCGGAATCCCGGCCTGAACCCGGCCGACCGGCCGCTTAATCCAAGGGCGGCCGACCGGCCGCTTAATCCAAGGGACGCATGAACAACGCAGTGAACGACGGGGACTGGTCCGGCAGCTGGGTCGCCGAGCGGCTCGGAGTCCAGCTGGAGGGCGACGACGGGCTCAGGGAGCTGCTGGGCCTCGCCCTGCGCCGCAACCCCAAGCGGGCGCATCTGCTGGTCTCCAACGTGCTCGGCAAGCACGTGCCCCAGGCGCCGTCCGTGGTGTACGACGCCGGCTTCGCCCTGGGCCGTCGGGTGCGGGACCTCCTGGGCGCCGACGAGGCCGCCAGGGCGGTCGTCCTCGGCTACGCGGAGACCGCCACCGGCCTCGGCCACTGCGTGGCCGACGGCATCGGGCTCGCCCCGTACCTGCACTCCACCCGCCGCCCCGTCACCGGCGTCGCCCGCGCGGGCGGCTTCGAGGAGTCCCACTCGCACGCCACGTCCCATCTGCTGCTGCCGGAGGATCCGGCGCTTCTGGCCGGTGCCGGGCCGCTGGTGCTGGTCGACGACGAGTTCTCCACGGGGAACACGGTGCTGAACACCGTCCGCGACCTTCATGCCCGGTACCCGCGGCAGCGGTACGTCGTGGTGGCGCTGGTGGACATGCGGTCGGCGGCGGACGCGGGGCGGCTGGAGGAGTTCGCCCGTGAGATCGGCGCCCGGGTGGACCTCGTGGCGGCCGCCGTGGGGACCGTACGGCTGCCGGAGGGGGTGCTTCACAAGGGGCGGGAGCTGGTGGCGCGGTACGAGGCCGGGACCGCTTCGGAGGGTTCTTCGTCGTCCGCCGATGCCTCGGGACCGGTCGCGCCGTTCCCCGCGCCCCCGGGCAGCGGCGGCGCCGCGGCCGCGTCCGGGGAAGCGACGGGCGCTCGCGCCCAGAGCCTCGAAGCGGACGCGTCCGACCACCACCCAGGGCCGCGGGGAACCGCGCTGCCCACCCCCACCGGCCCGCAGTCGGCCGACCACCGCACCCGCTCCCACCCCACCCGCGTGGACCTGCGCTGGCCCCCCGGCCTCCCCGACGGCGGTCGCCACGGCTTCACCCCCGAGGACCGGGCGCGGCTGGAGAGCGCCCTGCCCGCCATGGCCGCGCGGCTCGCCGAGGCCCTGCCCGAAGGTGCCCGCCGCGTGCACGTGCTCGGCTTCGAAGAGCTCATGTACGCCCCCCTCAGGCTCGCCCGTGAGCTGGAGCGGATCACGGACGCCGAGATCCGCTACTCCACCACGACCCGCTCACCCGTCCTCGCCGTCGACGACCCCGGATACGCCATACGCACCCGCCTCGTCTTCCCGGCCCATGACGACCCGGCCGACGGCCCCGGCGAGCGCTACGCCTACAACGTCGCCGGCGCCGGCTTCGACGCCGTCGTGGCCGTCGTCGACTCGACCGCCGACACCCCCCGCCTGCACGCCCCCGGGGGACTGCTGGCGCAGCTCACCGCCCACACGGACCAGGTCCTGCTCGCGGTGGTGCCGTCGTACGTCCCCGGATCCCCGCACGTTCCCGAAAGGCACTCGATGCTGCCCGAGCCCCTCCGTGGCCCCGCCTTCTCCTCGTACGCCCCGGAAGAGGTCGGCTGGCTCCTCCAGGACCTCTCGGACGTGACCCTGGAGGCACCGACCGAGGAGCGCGAGGAGGCCATCCAGAGCGGCGGCGCTCACTACGCGGAGTCGCTGCCCGTGGAATACCAGCCCAGCGAGCAGTACCAGGCGTTGTTCCACACGGCGCTGGCGGAGTCGGCGGCCCGGCTGGCGCAGGCGGCCGGCGCCGTCACCGAGATCGTGCTGGCCGAGCGGTCGCCCCGCCCGGTGCTCGTCTCGCTCGCCCGCGCCGGCACCCCCGTCGGCATCCTCATGCGCCGCTGGGCCGCGTTCCGGCACGGGCTCGAACTGCCGCACTACGCCGTGTCGATCGTGCGTGGCCGGGGCATCGACGCCAACGCGCTGCGATGGCTGGCCGCGCACCACGACCCGCGGGACGTCGTCTTCGTCGACGGCTGGACCGGCAAGGGCGCCATCACCCGTGAACTGGCCGCGGCGCTGCGCGAGTTCGAGGAGTCCGACGGCATCACCGGCTTCGACCCGGAGATCGCCGTACTCGCCGACCCGGGCTCGTGCGTGCGCACCTACGGCACCCGCGAGGACTACCTGATCCCGTCCGCGTGCCTCAACTCCACGGTCTCCGGCCTGATCTCCCGCACCGTCCTGCGTTCGGACCTGGTCGGTCCGCACGACTACCACGGCGCGAAGTTCTACCGCGAACTCGCCGGCGCCGATGTGTCCGTCGCCTTCCTGGACGCCGTGTCCGAGCGCTTCCCGGAGGTCGCGGACGCGGTCGACGCGCAGGTCAAGGAACTGCTGGCCGACGACCGCACGCCGACCTGGGCGGGCTGGGCCGCCGTCGAGCGCATCAGTGAGGAGTACGGCATCCACGACGTGAACCTCGTCAAGCCGGGTGTCGGCGAGACCACCCGGGTGCTGCTGCGCCGGGTGCCGTGGAAGATCCTGGCGCGGGCCGGAGCCGGCGCCGACCTGGACCATGTCCGACTGCTCGCCGAGCAGAGAGGGGTACCGGTGGAGGAAGTGGCCGAACTGCCTTACACCTGCGTGGGGTTGATCCACCCCAAGTACACGCGGGGCGCGACGGGCGCCGACGGCAGGGCGGTGAACCTCTGATGCCGGTGCTGGTGGCGAGCGACCTCGACCGTACGCTGATCTACTCCTCCGCGGCCCTCGCGCTGACCATGCCGGACGCGCGGGCGCCGAGACTGCTGTGCGTGGAGGTGCACGAGAGCAAGCCGCTGTCGTACATGACCGAGACGGCGGCGCAGTTGCTGACCGACCTGGGCGACGCCGCGGTGTTCGTGCCGACGACGACCCGGACCCGCAAGCAGTACCAGCGCATCAACCTGCCGGGCCCCGCGCCGACGTACGCGATCTGCGCCAACGGCGGCCATCTGCTGGTGGACGGCGTCTCCGACCCGGACTGGCACGCACAGGTCACGGCCCGGCTGGCCGAGCGGTGCGCGCCGCTGGCGGAGGTGCAGGACCACCTGATGGCGACGGCGTCCCCGGCGTGGGTGCGCAAGCACCGGGTCGCCGAGGACCTCTTCGCCTACCTGGTCGTCGAGCGTGAGCTGCTGCCCGAGGAGTGGGTGAAGGAACTCGCGGTGTGGGCGGAGAACCGCGGTTGGACGGTGTCGCTGCAGGGCCGCAAGATCTACGCCGTCCCGAAGCCCCTCACCAAGAGCGCCGCCGTGCACGAGGTCGCCCGGCGGACCGGGGCGGAGCTGACGCTGGCGGCGGGTGACTCCTTGCTGGACGCCGACCTCCTGCTGGCCGCCGACAGGGGCTGGCGCCCGGGGCACGGCGAACTCGCCGACGCCGACTGGAGCGCCCCGGCGATCGGTGCGCTGCCGGAGCGGGGCGTCCTGGCGGGCGAGCGCATCCTGAGGGAGTTCCTGCGGGCGACCCGCACGACAGCCGGGCCTGCCTAGCGTCTGTCGTTCGGATCAGGTCGGCTGAGAGGAACTACCCCGCTCGGGTGGCATGATCCGAACGACGGACCCTAGCCGCAGCACCCTCCGCCGCAGCACCCGCCTCCGCCCGACTTCGGCGCGGGGGCGGGGGCCGAGGCGGTGCCGCCCACGGCCACCGTCGACAGCAGCTTCACCGTGTCGTCGTGCCCGGCGGGGCACACGGCCGGCGCGGAGGACTGCGCCATCGGACGGTTCAGTTCGAACGTGTCGCCGCAGCTGCGGCAGCGGTACTCGTAGCGAGGCATACGCACAGATTAGCGGCGTCAGTGGCCGGCGCCGCGCTCCTCGCGGATCTGCGCGACCACCCCGGCCACCGCCCGCCGCACCGCCTCCGTCTCGGTCAGGAAGTGCCAGTAGTCCGGGTGGCGGCCCTCCAGCGTGCCGATCGCCCGCTCCAGCCGTGCGACGGACTCGTCCAGCGGACGGGCGTGCCGCGGATCGGGTGTGTTCCGCCCCGCCATGGCCAGCCGCTGGGCGTCCCGGATCGCGAACCGCGTCCGGTCGATCTCCTGCTGCGGGTCCTTCTGCACGGCGTTGAGCCGGCGCAGCCGGTCCCCGGCCGCGGACACCGACTCGTCGGTGCCGTTCAGCAGCGCCCGGACCGTCGACAGCAGTGCGGTGGCGTCCGGCCAGCGCTGGTCCTCGCGCGCGGCCCGCGCCTCCGTCAGCTTCAGCTCGGCCTGACGTACGTTCTCCGCGGCCCGCTCCGGCACGCCCTGCAGGTCCTGCCAGCAGGCCGCCGTGAACCGCCGCCGCAGCTCGCTCAGCACCGGCTCGACCTGCTCGGCGCGGGTGGTGAGCGCCTGCGCGCGGGTACGCAGCGAGACCAGCCGGTGGTCGATCTCGGCGGCCCGCTCCGGCAGCCGCTCGGCCTCCGCCCGTACCGCTTCGGCCTCCCGCGCGACCCGCTCGGCCCGCTCCAGCGTCTGCGGCACACCATGCTGTCCGGCGCCCTGGTTCAGCCTGGTCAGCTCCGGGGCGAGCGCGGCGAGCCGGGCCGCGAGGCCGTCCGCCCGCAGCCCGGAGGCCCGTACGGCGTCCAGCGCGTTCGAGGCGGCGAGCAGGCCCTGCCGGGCGCGTTCCACGGCCGGTGCGAGGCGGGCCAGCTGGGTCTCGGCCTTGCCGAGCAGCGGCCCGAGTCCGTCCGTGAAGCGGTCCAGTTCCCGCTTGACGTTGCCGAGATCGTCCTTGGCCTTGGCCAGCTCGGTACGGGCGCGGGCGGCGGCCGACGCCTCCAGGTCGTCGCGGTCGAGGTCGTGGGCGTCGACGGCCTGGATGTACTGGTGGCTGACCTCGTCGATCCGCCGCCCGAGGGCCTCGAAGTCGGTGAGCGCGCGGCGCGCGGCAGGGGAGTCGTCGACGGCCGCGATCGTCTCGATCGAGATCCGCAGATCCCGCTGGGCCGTGTCCAACTCGTAGAACGCGGCGGCCGCCGCGTCCTTCGCGGCCTGCGCCTCGGCCCGCTGGCTCTCGGCCCGCCCGCCGAACCAGCGCCGGGTGCCGCCGCCGGCGAACGCGGCGGGCAGCGCCAGCGCGGCGACCAGAGGCAGAGCGGCCAGGGTGAGCGCGTCCCGCAGGGCGAGCCCCGCGTCGCGGCGGAGGCGGCGTACGGCCCCTGAGGTGTCGTACGCCGGCTGCGGGCTGTGCTGTCCGGTGCGCCCGGCCCGTGCGGCGAACCGCAGGGGACCGCGCTGTGCCCGCGGCACTGACGGCGAGTTCGGCTGCTCAGGTGTCGCCGTCACATCCCTCTCCCGTGCTGTCATTCACCCTGCCCGGTAGTCATTCTCCCACCGGTACAGGACGAACACACGGGCCGGTCAGTTCGCCGTATCCACCGAAACCGCTCCGTCGCCGGTGTGGACGGAGACCACATGGCGGCTGGCGTCGCTGCGGGGCACGGACACGTCCACCGCGCCGTCGCCGCTCTCGGCCGTCACCTTGTACGTGGCCCGCGGCAGATCGATCGACACGGCGCCGTCGCCGGTGCGGGTCTCCACCAGGTCGGGCACGCGGCCGAGTTCGAGCGAGACCGAGCCGTCCCGGGTCTTCGCCCGCACCTGCCGCGAGGTGACGTCGAAGACGCGGAGGGAACCGTCGCCCGACTCCAGCTTCAGCGGGCCCTCGGCGTCGGAGACCCGCACCGAACCGTCCCCCGTCCTCAGGTCCAGCGGACCGGTGGAGTCGGTGACATGCACGGAACCGTCCCCGGTACGCACGCTCAACGCGTCCCGGAACCCACGCGCCCGCACGCTCCCGTCCCCGTCCTCGACCCGCACGGTGATGCCGTGCGGAACCTCGATGCGGTGCTTGGTCGAACAGTTGGCGATCATGCCGGAGCACTTCTCCCGCAGCACCAGCCGGTCGTGCTTCATCTCCCAGGTCGCCTCGGGATCCGAGCCGACCGCGACCGTTCCCTGGAACCACCGGGTCACCTCGACCGTGCCGGCCTCGCTCCGGTCGGTGGCGACGATCTCCAGCGCCGAGTCGTCCGAGTCGACGGTCAGCGTCCGTCCGGCCAGGGCGAAGGACCGGTGCTCGGGGTCCTGGTCGTCCTCGGCGGAAGCTCCGCAGCCGGCCACCGCGACCACGAGCACGAGGACGGCTCCGGCGACGGCGAGGGCGCGAGCGGGAACGGTACGGGCCATGGCGATCTCCCCCTGGGGCGTGCCCGTGACCGGCTCTCACGGCCCGGGACTTCGATGGTGCTTCCGACCGTACGGGCGCCCGTTCCGCCGCGGGATCCGGTCCGCTCCCGGATCCTTGGTGGGGTAAACCCGACGCTGACCGGCGCCGTAGGAGATACGGGTTTGCGGGACATGGCCCTGGGCAAGGTAGGCTGTCGACTCGTTCTGGGGTGCGTAGCTCAGGGGTAGAGCGCCTGCCTTACAAGCAGGATGTCGGCGGTTCGAAACCGTCCGCGCCCACAGCAGCACAGGGCCCCCGCCGTTCGCGGCGGGGGCCCTGTGCGTTTGCGTCGTCTTCGTGCTTTTCAGTCCTCTTCGTCCCGCGCCTCGTGGGCGTGCTTGAGTTTCATGCGGGCGTCGACCCGCTCGGCCCCGGTGAGCTCCGACCAGTAGCGGTGGCCGCTGACGAAGATCGCGAGTTCGTGTTCGCGGCGGCGCAGCTTCTCGACCTCGGCCTGTTCGTCCTCCGTCCAGCCGGGGGAGGCGGGGCGTTCGATCTTGCGCCAGCCGTTGTCGTCGCTGAAGCCGTCCAGGGGCACGACCGACCAGGGAAGCCGCCTCAGCAGGGCCGACAGCTCGGCCCGGACCTGATGCAGCTCCTCCTGGCCGGCGAGGAGGTCACTCGGATAGTCATAGGGCGTAGCCACGGCTCAATGCTACGCCTGTTCGATTTTGGGTGGCGAGTTTCCCCGGGGGTTCACGCGAACGAGTGTGTGAGTGCGTCGAGGGTGGGCGGTGGGTCGGGCAAGGGCCCGGCCCACCGCCCGCCGGCGCCGCTAGTGGCCCGCCGCCCGCAGCTCGCCCACCACGCGCGTCGCCACCGGCACCGGTACCCCGTGCCGCTCCGCCGCGCGCAGCAACGCCCCGCCGATCGCGTCCAGTTCGAGGGGGCGGCCCGCCTCGGCGTCCCGCTGCATCGACGACTTGGTGGTGGGCGGGAAGGAGTCATGGCGGGCCAGGATCCCGGCCGGGTCGACGGGCGCTCCGCAGGCCCGGCTGACCGCAGCCGTCTCCTCGACCAGGGACCTCAACTCCTCGCGGTGGCGCGTGCGTACGTCGCCGATGGGCAGCGCGTGGCGGGTGGTCAGCAGGGCGAAGGGCGCCAGCAAGCTCATCTTCGCCCAGAGAGCCGCCGTTTCCTCGGGGAGGACGCGGGTGGTGGGGCCCGCCTCGTCGAGGGCACGCGCGAGGGCGTCGAGGCGGTCACGGGGGACGGTGTCGCCGGCGAGGTCGATCTCGGCGAAGGGGGTGCCGTGTTCGATCTCCCCCGGTGCGACGCGGGTGGACTCGGCCCGGATCACGGCGGGGGCGACCCGGTCGGGGCGGTAGCGGGCGCGCAGCGTCCGCGGGTGCTCGACGCCGTTCAGGAAGGGGACGAGCAGAGCGTCGCCGAGCGTGGCGGGCGGGACGCGGGTCAGTGCCTCGTCCAGGGCGGTGGCCTTCACCGCGATCAGGCAGGCGTCCACCGGTTCGCGCAGCTCGGTGTCCGCCTCGACCTGGACCCTGAAGTCGCCGAAGTGGCCGCTGCGGACGTGGATCCCGCTCTTGCGCAGGGTCGCGGCGGTCTCGTCGCCGGCCAGGCAGATGACGCGGTGGCCCGACCTGGACAGGAGTGCGGCGAGCAGGCCGCCGATACCGCCCGGGCCCAGTACCGCCACGGTGAGTTCGTTCTTCGCCGTCATGCGAGTCCTCTCGTCGGTCGGCCCCGGATCGGTGGCCGCCTCGACGTGATCATGGCAGACGCACCCCCGCCGGGGGGAGACTGTGAGGCATGTGCCGCAGCATCAAGACGCTTCGCCCGCCCGTCCTGCCCGAGGAGGCCACGGAGGAGGAGATCCGCGCCGCCGCCCTTCAGTACGTCCGCAAGGTCTCCGGCTTCCGCGCCCCGGCCGCCCACAACCGCGAGGTCTTCGACCGCGCCGTCGACGCGGTCGCACAGGCCACGGCCGACCTGCTGGCCGGACTGGAGGTCCGGGGGCAGAGCGCCGCCCGCCAGGCGGGCTGAGGACCCGCGAGGCGGCTGAGCCCGACGATTTGCCCCAGGCCGTCTCCGCACACTCCCGCCTGCCCCGCGACGCCTGGCAAGCACTCTCGCCGCACCGGGCGAAGTGCCAAGTGCATCCAGGAAGTCCCAGGTGCATCCAGTACGAGGGACTCCGCCCGGCGCGCCGAGAGCACGCACCGGAGGCCGCAGGCCCGCCCTCCGGGCGCACGACGGGACTTGTGCGGACCCGGCCCTAGGCCGGCCTCCGCCGTACCAGATATGTGGCCACCGCCCCCGCCGCGAACAGCGCCCCCACCGACACCGCCGCCGCCAGCCACGTCGCGCCCAGCCACTGGGCGCCCAGATAGCCGAGGGCCACGCTGTAGACCGCCCAGGCGAGGCCCGCCAGCGCGGACCAGGGGAGGAAGTCGCGGGCGCTGCGGTGGGCGGCGCCCGCGCCGAACGAGACGAGCGAGCGGCCCGCGGGGGCGAAGCGGGCCAGGACGACCAGGGCGCCACCGCCTCGGGCCAGAGCCGCGCCGAGACGTTCCTGCGCCGCTTGCAGGCGGCGGGAGCGGGCGAGGGCGCGGTCCAGCCGGGCGCCGCCGCGCCGGGCGAGGCGATAGGCAACCAGATCACCCAGGACGGAGGCCGTCGCGGCGCACAGCGTCAGGGCCAGGATGTCCGGGACGTCGTCGGGGACCCGTCCGGTCGCCGCGCCCGATCCCGCGGCCGCCGCCGTCGCCGCCGTGATCACCAGGACGCCGCTGGGCAGGACCGGTACGAACACGTCCAGCAGGACGGACAGAGCCACCACCATGTAGATCCATGGGGCCGCCGTAAGCGAACCCACATCCGCAAAACCCTCCAGCACCGCAACTCCCCGTTGACCCCCGTGGCCAGACCGTGCCGCGATGTCGCGGGGAGCGGCAGGAGCGGCCTGTGACAGCCATACAGCGTACGCCGGGGGTGTGACAGAAGATTCGTGGGGGGCTCGTGGGTTCGGCACGGGAAGTTCACCTTCCCGCCGAAACGCGAGGGCGCCCGTATCCGCTCGAACCACGCGGAGACGGGCGCCGCACCACGAAAGAACCACGAAAGGGGTGCCGTCGTGCAAGGCCGGAGGCGTCAGACGGCCACCGGCTCCTGGTCGGCCGCCGTGCGGTCCTGAGCCCCGGAGCGCTTGGCGAAGAGGCGGTCCAGGCCGAAGGCGCCGGAGCCGGTGAAGATCAGCAGGAACATGGCCCAGCAGTACATCGCCGCGCCTTCGCCGTTGTTCTCGATGGGCCACAGCGCCTCGGGCTGGTGGACCTTGAAGTACGCGTAGGCCATGGCGCCGGAGGAGATGAACGCCGCCGCGCGGGTGCCGAGGCCGAGCAGAACCAGGCTGCCGCCGACGAGTTCGATCACGGCGGCGTACCAGCCGGGCCAGCTGCCTGCCTGCGCGGTCTGGCCTCCGAAGGTGCCGAAGAGCGAGTTGGCGCCGTGGCAGGCGAAGAGCAGGCCGACGACGATGCGGAACAGGCCGATGGCATAAGGCTGGGCGCTGTTGAGGCGTCCGGTCATGTGGGGGACTCCCTCGGTCTGATGACGGGCCGTTCCCTGAAAGGAACGGCGTGGGGACGGATACTGCTCAGTAGCGCCCACGTTAGGTTTCCCTAATCAACACTTGCAAGTTCAACATTCGGCCAGGACTTTGCCTCGATTTCCCCTGTGGTCCCAGGGAACGCCGCACGTAGCGCCGCTCGCGCCACCGCGTCCGCGTCCGAAAGAGTGACCGAATCCACACCTGGCCGGGCCCCGGCAGCGGTCACCCAGTGCACACCCTCCGTGGGCACTCCGAAGGCCAACCGCCGTGTGTGCGCGTTTCCCTGACGGTCAATCAGATGGTACGGCCGCTGTGTTACGTCGAGCCCTCCCGTTTCGTAACCGTCCACGGTGTGCGGGCGGCACTGCCCCGTCTTCAGCAGCCGGGCCAGCAGCTCGTCGGCGCTGCGGCGCAGGTCGCTCTCCGGCAGACGCGCCTCGACCAGTGCCGTCACCCGGACCGCCGAACCGGGCACCTCGGGGGAGTGCGCCACCCACGCCCCCGCGTCCTCCCGCACCTCCAGGCGGGGCCCGAGCACCTCCACCACACCCGCCTCGATCAGTGCCACCAGCTCCTCCACCCGCCGCCTGGGCGGGCCGATGGACAAGAAGGCGTTGAGCGGCGTGTACCAACGGTCCAGATGCTCCCGGCGTGAGGTACCGGTCAGCCCACCGTGGTCGACGATCAGACGCAGTTCGTTGCGCAGGTCCCGCAGGACGTCGAGGGCCGCCTTCAGCGGGCCGTGCACATTGCCCCGGGCGGCCTGTGCGGCGTCCTCGCGCAGATGGGCCAGCAGCCAGTCGCGCCACTGCCCCGGATCGGCGAAGGCGCGTCCCGTATACGGTCGGGAGATCCGGTCCCAGCTCCAGCGCGCCCGCTGCGGCACCCCGAACTCCGTCAGCAGCGAGGCTTCCCGGGGGTCGCCGTGCGGGACGGCGAGGAAGCCCTCCAGGAAGCCGGGACGGCAAACCTGCGGTATCAGCGCCGTGTAGTACACCGTCTCCACCTCCTTCGCGACGAGCGGCCATATCTCCGTGAGGAAGTCGGGTGCCGCACCCGAGTCCGCGCGCTTGCGGAAACCGGCGATCACCTCGGGCGTCAGGACGAGGGGAAGGTGGCGGCCGTAGGGCCCCTTCGCGTTGTCGCCGCGCGCCTGGTACGGGACGCCGCGCCGCGAACCGGCGTACAGACGTGGCTCGTCGCCGCAGGGCAGATAGCGCAGCCCGCCGGGGCCCCGGGTGAAACGGCCGCCGCGGCCGGTCGTCAACAGGGCCAGGTGGTCGAAGAAGTTGAGGCCGAGTCCGCGCAACAGCACCGGCTCGCCCGGGGAGATGGGGGAAAGGTCGACGTCGGCCGGATTGGCGGGGGCGACGTGGCGCAGGCCGTGGCGGTCGGCGTACGCGGCGAGACGGCGCTGTGTCGCGTCGGCCACCGTCGGCAGATGGCCCTGCGCCAGCACGACGGCGGACAGACCCGTCAGCACCCGGCCGTCGTCGAGGGTGAGCAACTGGCTGCCGTCGGGGGCGTCGGCGAGCCGTACCGCACGGGCCGCGTACGTCATGACGCGTACGGAGGGCGGCGCCTCGCGCACCACCTTCGCGAACACCCACTCCAGATAGCGGCCGTACTGGGCCCGGGTCGGGTACTCGTCCGGGCCGAGCGCGCCGGCCGCCCAGTCGTAGAGGCTCGGGCCGGGCCGGATCGGACCCGAGCAGTCCACACTGTCGTCGGTGAACAACGTGACCTGCGAGGACACCGTGTTCATCAGCAGTTCGGGCGACTGCGAGGTCCGCCACACCCGGCCGGGACCCGGTGGGGCGGGATCGATCACATGGACCGTCAGCCGAGTCCCGGGTGGCAGGAGTTCGGGTACGGAGGCACACAGGCGCTCAAGGACACTGGTGCCGCGGGGACCCGCGCCGACCAGGGCGACGGAGGCCGTGGGGGGCTCCGGGGTCGGGGCGGAGGTCGGTGCAGACAAGACGAGGACTCCCGGGCGTGGGGGGCGCGGCGGAGCGAGCCGTCGGGGCGTGAGCGGACGGTCCGGCTCATCATGCCGTCGGGAGAGGGGCCGACCGAGCCCCGGGGGCGGTGAGTGTGGGATGCGTCACGAGCATCACATGCCACAGAGGCCATAACAGG
Organism: Streptomyces sp. NPDC007808; assembly: GCF_042868655.1. Taxonomy (NCBI): domain Bacteria; kingdom Bacillati; phylum Actinomycetota; class Actinomycetes; order Kitasatosporales; family Streptomycetaceae; genus Streptomyces; species Streptomyces sp. NPDC007808. Next base: position 421,490 of record NZ_JBIAEQ010000002.1, on the reverse strand, counting down.
CCACAAGTGGTCGGAACGCCCTGATTACGGGGCGAGTTCGGACTCCATGACCGTCCGCAGCCGCGCCCCGGCCCCCCGCACGCCCCGCGCCCGTTCCAGCCTGAGCCGCGCCGAACGCCCGTGCAGCGTCAGCGTCATGAGCTGGTTGCCGAACCACGGTCCGCCCGTCCTGCGCCACTCGATCGGCGGCCGCGGACCGCCCCCGTGCGCGGCGAACCGCCGGCCGAGCGCCCGCGCCACCGCGCTCCAGCCGAAGCGGAAGCCGAACCGGATCGCCTGCGGGACGGCGTTGTGCACGGGGGAGCAGGTCAGCTGGAACACCCCGGCGTCGGGCCCGTCGCCGGCCGGCCACGTCGGCGCGGCCACGTACGCGTGATGCACGTCCCCCGACAGCACGCACACCGTCGCCGGTGCCCCGTCCCCCGACCCGGCCTCGGCGATCAGCTCCGCCAGCGCGTCGAAGGACGCCGGGAACGCCGCCCAGTGCTCCAGGTCGGCCCGCCGCCGCAGCTTCTCCCCGAACCGCGCCCAGCGCTCCCCGCGCTCGCCCCGGCACAGCGCCGCGCTCCAGGTCTCGACGTCGTGCACGAGGTGGGGCAGCAGCCAGGGCAGGGAGGCGCCGATGAGGAGGTGGTCGCAGGAGCCGGGGGCGTCCAGCGCCTGCTCGCGCAGCCACCGCGCCTCACCGGGGTCGAGCATGGAGCGCGCGTCCTCGTCGAGCACCCGGCCGGCCCGTGTGTCCACCATCAGCAGCCGTACCCGGCCGAAGTCGCGCCGGTAGCTCCAGCGGACCGAGGCCGGGTCGGCGTCCGCCCGGCAGGCGAAAGCGCGCAACAGGTCGGTGCCGTCGGGCACTTCGCGTACGGCGGCGTAGAGCGGGTCGGCGGCCAGCTCGGCCGGCGACAGGTTCCCCAGGTGCTGGTGCACCCAGTACGACATCAGGCCGCTCAGCAGCCGCTCCCGCCACCAGGGGGTGGCCCGCATGTCGGCGAGCCAGGCCGCGGAGGTGTTCCAGTCGTCGATGACGTCGTGGTCGTCGAAGATCATGCAGCTCGGCACGGTGGACAGCAGCCACCGCACCTCGGGGTCGAGCCACGACTCGTAGTAGAGGCGGGTGTACTCCTCGTAGTCCGCGACCTCGTCGCCCGGCGGGTCGCTCAGGTCGCGCCGGCCGGCCAGCCAGCGCTTGGTCGCCTCGGAGGTCTCGTCGGCGTACACCTGGTCGCCCAGCAGGACGAGCACGTCCGGCCGTTCCCCGTCGGGATCGCCCGCCATGCGGGCCGCCAGCGTGTCCAGCGCGTCGGGGCCGACCGGGTCCCGCTCGCCCTCCGGGGGCGCCGCCCACCGGCAGGAGCCGAAGGCGAGGCGGACGGGGTCGTGGTGGGCGGAGGTGCGGATGACCGACGGCGGGAAGGGCGAATCGGGCAGCGGCCACACGCGTGTGCCGTCGAGGTGGACCTCGTACGGCGTCGTCGTCCCGGGAGCGAGACCGGTCACCGGCACCAGGGCGTAGTGGTGCCCGGCGATCTGGAACGTGCGGGCCCGGCCGCCGGATCCGTCCGCACCGCGCACCTCGGCCGTGCACGGACGGCTCGTCTCGACCCACACGGTCGCGGACGAGCCGTCGGCATACCTCAGCAGTGGACCAAGCCGCAGTCCGGCCACGTGACCGCCCTCCTTCGTCGCCCCGTACGGTACGGAACGACTGAGGCGAGCGGCGAGGTTTCGCAGGTCACGGTTTGCCGAACACGGTTTGCCGAACTGTGCCGGTCACCGGTCGCCGCGGGCCGGGGGCGGGGTCAGCAGCTCGCGAGGTGGTTCGTGAGCGCGGACTTCTCCGCCGAGTCGACCGAGAGGCCGTAGTAGTACTTCACCTGGACCCAGGCGCGGACGTAGGTGCAGCGGTAGGCCGTGCGCGAGGGCATCCACTGGGCCGGGTCCTGGTCGCCCTTGGCCTGGTTGACGTTGTCGGTGACGGCGATCAGCTGGGGGCGGGTCAGGTCGTTGGCGAAGGACTGGCGCCGCGAGGTGGTCCAGCCGTCGGCGCCGGAGTCCCAGGCCTCGGCCAGCGGGACGAGGTGGTCGATGTCGACGTCGGAGGCGGCGGTCCAGGTGGCGCCGTCGTACGGGGAGTACCAGCTTCCGCTGGTGGCGGCACAGGAGGAGTCGGTCACGACGCCCGAGCCGTCGCGCTTGAGGACCGTCTCACGGGTGTTGCAGGCGCCGGACTGAGTGATCCAGTGCGGGAAGAGGTCCCGGTCGTAACCCGTGCGGTCCTCGGCGGCCACGGTGAGCTGGGCGAGGTAGCCGCGGGCGGTGGAGGCGCTGACCGGGGTGGGGAGGGCGGCGGAGGCGGTCGGGCCGTTGAAGAGCCCGACGGAGGCGATGACGCCGGTCAGCGCCGCGAGTATGCTGACGCGTCGACGCGCGTAGAACTTGGTCATGCGAACTCCCTTGAGGGGTGGGGGTGTTGGCGTGCGGGCGTGGGAATGCTCGCGACGCCGTGTTGCGGGGAGATGTGCGTGTGGTGAGAAGTTAGTGACGCGTGCATGACATAACAAGATTTACGGCGAAACGATTTTGTATGATGGCGGAAGCAGAAGGGGAGTAGCTCTTCGCCGGACCGTCGACATACTGCTCAGCTCGTCTGAGCCGGCGCCCGGAGGCGGACCTCGGTCACGGGGTCGGCCAGCGAGACCTTCGGCAAGCAGTGCACGCCCGCACCGCACAGGGTGCGGGCGCCGAGTGTGCTGCCGTGCCGAGGTGTCGCGATTGGCAGTGACCATGCTCTCGGCGGGGCGGCCCGACCGATTGAGGAACCTTGATCAGCTTTACCGTCACAGCGGTCGTCTTCGGCGTCGTCTTCCTCGCCGAACTGCCCGACAAGACCGCGCTCGCGGGGCTCGTCCTGGGCACGCGCTACCGCGCCTCCTACGTCTTCGCCGGTGTCGCCGCCGCGTTCGCGGTGCATGTCGCACTGGCCGTGGCGGCCGGCAGCGTGCTGACGCTGTTGCCGCAGCAGATCGTGCACGCGCTGACGGGTGTGCTCTTCCTCGGCGGCGCGGCCGTGCTGCTCATGAAGAAGGACGAGGGCGAGGAGGAGATCCGCAAGCCCGAGGACCAGTCCTTCTGGAAGGTCTCCGGGGCCGGGTTCATGCTCATCCTGGTGGCCGAGTTCGGGGACCTGACGCAGATCATGACGGCGAACCTCGCGGCCCGTTACGACGACCCGCTGTCGGTCGGTGTCGGCGCGGTGCTGGCGCTGTGGGCCGTGGCGGGGCTCGGAATCGTCGGGGGCAAGGCGCTGATACGCCGGGTGCCGCTGCGGCTGATCACGAAGGTGGCGGCGCTGCTGATGCTGGGCCTCGGACTGTGGAGCCTGTGGGAGGCCGTGAGCGGCTGAGCGCCCCGGGCGGCCGAGCTGAATGTTCGGTGAACGGTCCGTGGGGGTGGTGGCGGTATGCCGCCGGGTTTTGTACCGTGGAGGAACAAAGTGGCTCCCGCCCGTTTTCCCTGACCGGCGGGCGGGACCACCTTGTCTCGTTTCCGGGGGCCACCCTCATACCCCCGTACCCCTCGCCCTGGAGCTGCCGATGTCGGCCACCGCCGCGCCCACCGTGCTCACCGCCCGCGCCCTCCTGCTCGACATGGACGGCACCCTGGTCAACTCGGACGCCGTCGTGGAACGGATCTGGCGCCGCTGGGCCGAGCGGCACGGGCTGGACGGGGACGCGGTGATGAAGGTCGTGCACGGGCGGCAGGGGCACGCCTCGATGGCGCTGCTGCTGCCCGACCGGCCGATGGAGCACAACCACGCGGACAACGCCCGCCTGCTGGCCGAGGAGACGGCCGACGTGGCGGGTGTGGTGCCCGTGCCCGGTGCGCCGGAGTTCCTGCGGTCGCTGCGAGGACTGCCCCATGCGCTGGTGACCTCGGCGGACGTCCCGCTGTCCACCGCTCGCATGGCCGCGGCCGGGCTGGAGCTGCCCGATGTGCGGGTGACCGCGGAGTCGGTGGGCGCGAGCAAGCCCGACCCCGAGGGGTTCCTGAAGGGGGCCGCCGAGCTGGGGGTCGCGCCAGGGGAGTGCGTGGTGTTCGAGGACTCCGCGGCGGGCATCCAGGCCGGGCGGGCGGCCGGGATGCGGGTCGTGGGGGTCGGCGAGCGGGCCGGGGCGCACGGCCCGGACGTGCTGGTGCGGGACCTTCGGCAGGTGCGGGTGGAGGACGCCGGGGGCGGGTGGCTCAGGGTGTGCGTCGGCTAGGGCGGTTCCGGGGCTACGTCGGCCAGGGTGGCTCCGGGCGTGCGTCGGCCAGGGTGGTTCCGGGCGTGCGTCGGCCAGGGTGGTTCCGGGCGTGCGTCGGCCAGGGTGGTTCCTGGGCTACGTCTGCCAGGGTGGCTCCGGGACTATGTCTGCCAGGGCGGTTCCGGGTGGCTCCGGGGCTGCGTCGGCCAGGGTTTCCGGGTGGCTCCGGGTCTACGTCGGCCAAGGCGGTTCCGGCTCTGCTCCATCCGGAGGGGGCATGGTGGGAGGCCCCGGGCCGGCTCCTCACGGCTCCCGTGTCTCCGCCTCCAGCCTCTCCCGCGTCACCGCGTCGTACACGCCGTACTCCTTCGGCTGCACACCACGGGCCCACTGATAGCGCGCCACCGCCTCCTCGACGCCCTCGTCGTACGTGCTCTTGGCCTCCCCCGCGTAGAGACCGAGCTGGGTCAGGCGGAGTTCGAGTTCCAGGACCTCGGGGCCGCGGTCGCCGCGGCGCAGGGTCGGCGGTGCGGTCTCCCGCGCCGGGGAGGACTGCTCCTGCGCTTCAGCGGCACCGGACGGCGAGGGGGTGCTCGTGGCCTTCTCCGTCGCGGAGGTGGACGGCGACGGGGACGCGCTCGACCCGGACGGCGACGGTGAGGCGGAGGCGCTCCTCGGGGCGGACGGGGTCACCGGTGCCGGCGCCGGCCGCGGTGACGTCCCGGCCGGCGCCGGTGTCTCGGCCTCCTGGCTGGTGGGCGGGGCCGGCACGCTCGCCCGCACCTCCTTCGGCAACGCCCTGTCCCGCGACGGCGTCTCGTACGCGAACAGGCCGCTGGCCAGTCCCGCCGCCGCCAGTACGGCCACGAGCCCACCGCCGACCCCGAGCAGGACCGTACGGCCGCGTCGGCTCCCGGGCTCGCGGCTGCCGTCCTCGGCGCCGTACGCCGCAGTCCCGGGCTCGAACAGGCTCAGGTCCCGCGCGTCGGAGGTCGTCCCCGGAGAGGGCGGCGCGGTCGGCGGCGCGGCGGACGGATCGACGGGCCCACGCCCGGACGCCGGGCCGGCCGGCGGTGCCGCCCGCAGAGGCATCGTTTCGCCGGGGTCGGCCTCCCGCTCGGCGCCCCGCTCCTGCTCGACGCCGCCGTCCAGTTCCACGTATGGGCGAATGCGCAGCGGATCGAAGTCCTCCGCGGCGGCGGCCTCCGCCGTGCGGGCGTCTCGCAGGGCCTCGGACACGCGTGGGCCGCAGCCGCACGACGGGGTGTTGTCGGCCGCTCTCGGCGTCCCGCACTCCGGGCACACACGGCCGTCCGGGCGCTCCGGGTCACCCGGACCCCGAGCATCCCCTGTTCCCCTCAGCTCGCTCACGTGTTCGTCCCTCCCCTCGCGAACTCCCCAGATTATGCAGACGTTCCTCACGTCGCCTTCCCAACCCCCGGAACAAGTGATTCCAAAGGGACTCGACAGGCCATAACCGGCCATAGCGATCACGATGGGGGTGTGTGGGAGGTGTAACGACAGCCTCGGGAGGTCTTCATGGGCGGGGATGCGCACGGTATGACGGGAAATGTGCGTGACGCGCAGCCCCCGCGTCGGGGAGTCGAACCGCACGAGAACGTGCCCGGCAACGTCCTCGTCTCCATCGGCGCGCTGCTTCTCGGCATGCTGCTCGCCGCCCTCGACCAGACCATCGTCTCGACCGCGCTGCCGACCATCGTCAGTGACCTCGGCGGGCTGGAGCATCTGTCCTGGGTCGTGACCGCGTATCTGCTGGCGTCCACCGCGGCGACCCCGCTGTGGGGCAAACTCGGCGACCAGTACGGCCGCAAGCGGCTCTTCCAGATCGCGATCGTCATCTTCCTGGTCGGCTCCGCGCTGTGCGGCATGGCCCAGGACATGGCTCAGCTCATCGCCTTCCGGGCCGTGCAGGGCCTCGGCGGCGGTGGGCTCATGGTGCTGTCCATGGCGATCGTCGGCGACATCGTCCCGCCGCGTGAACGGGGCCGGTACCAAGGGCTGTTCGGCGCCGTGTTCGGGGCGAGCAGTGTGCTCGGGCCGCTGCTCGGCGGGGTCTTCACGGAGCATCTGAGCTGGCGGTGGGTGTTCTACGTCAACCTTCCCGTCGGGATGGTCGCGCTCGCCGTCATCGCCGCCGGCCTGCGGATTCCGCGCAGGTCGACGGCGCATGTCATCGACTACCTCGGTACGTTCCTCATCGCGTCCGTCGCTACCTGCCTGGTGCTGGTGGCCTCCCTCGGCGGGACGACGTGGGACTGGTGGTCGGTGCAGATCGTCGGGCTGGCCCTGCTCGGGGCCGTGCTCACGGCCGGGTTCGTCGCCGTGGAGCGCACGGCCGCCGAACCCGTGCTGCCGCTGAAGCTCTTCCGGGTGCGGACGTTCACGCTGTCCGCGGTCATCAGCTTCATCGTCGGGTTCGCCATGTTCGGCGCGATGACCTATCTGCCGACGTTCCTCCAGGTGGTGCAGGGTGTCAGTCCGACCATGTCCGGTGTGCACATGCTGCCCATGGTCGTCGGCATGCTGCTGTCGTCCACCGCGTCCGGGCAGATCGTCAGCCGCACCGGGCGCTGGAAGGTGTTCCCGCTGGCCGGGACCGCCGTCACCACGATCGGGCTGCTGCTGCTCCATCAGCTCGACATGGACAGTTCCACCGCTGAGATGAGCGTGTTCTTCTTCGTCTTCGGGCTGGGGCTCGGCCTCGTCATGCAGGTGCTGGTGCTGATCGTGCAGAACGCCGTGTCGTACGAGGATCTCGGCGTCGCCACCTCCGGGGCGACCTTCTTCCGGTCGATCGGGGCCTCGTTCGGCGTCGCCATCTTCGGCACGGTCTTCGCGGGTCGGCTCGACGACGAACTGGTCGAGGCGTTCCAAGGGGTTCCGCTCCCGCCCGGGGTCTCCCTGGACGGGCTCGAAGCCGACCCGCGGGGCATCGCGGAGCTGCCGGCGGCGTTGCGGTCCGGGGCTCTGGAGGCGTATGCGTCCGCCATCACCGACGTCTTCCTGTACGCCGTGCCGGTCGCGCTGCTCGGGTTCGTGCTGGCCTGGTTCCTGCGGGAGGACCCGCTGCGGGGGTCGGTGCGGGCGCCCGACCTGTCCGAGACGCTCGCCAGCAATCCGGTGGAGCGGTCGTCGTACGACGAGGTGTGCCGGGCGCTGTCGGTGCTCGGGACGCGGGAGGGGCGGCGGGAGGTGTACCGGGAGATCACCGAGAAGGCCGGGTACGACCTGTTGCCGGCGGCCGGGTGGCTGCTGCTGCGGATCAAGAAGTACGGCTGGGTGGAGCCGGCGTTGCTCGCCGAGCGCAGTGTCGTGCCGCTGCCGGTCGTCCTGGAGGCGGCTCGGCAGGTCGAGGAGCGGCGGCTGGCCGTGCGTGAGGGGCTCGATCTCGTGTTGACCGAGCGGGGGCGGGAGGTCGCCGGGCGGTTGGCTCGGGCGCGGGAGGAGTCGTTGGCCGCGTTGCTGGGGGACTGGTGGGGGCCGGATCGGCCTACCGATCTGATTCAGCTGGTGAGGGAGTTGAACGAGGAGCTGTGCGGGTCGGATCGGGAGCAGCCGCGTGGTGGGGCGGGGGCGGGGGGTGTGCGTTGATGCCTGCGGCGCCCGTGTGGTGTCTGCGGGTGGTGGGGTGCGTGATGCCTGCGGCGCCTGTGCGGGTTCGGTGGGGGTGCGCGTCGCGCCTGGGGGTGGTGGGTGGGGCGGGGCCGTGGGGTGTCCGTCCTCGGACCGGCGGTGGGGGTACGCAGAGAGGTGCTGTTTCTTGACGCCGGTCACTGCGGGCGGGCACCCCCCGGCACGGCCCCTTACCGCCGTCGGCGGCCGCGGGGCGGTGGGGGTGCGCGGTGGGCCCTCGGCGATGGGGGGTTGGCGTCAGTGCAGGGGCTTGCTGAACCAGTGGTCGGCGTAGAGGTCGTTGTTGTGCGGGGGTGTTTCCTCGTAGCCGAGGCGGGTGTACAGGGTGCGGGCTTCCACCAGGTCGTGGCGGGTGTCCAGGACCATGCGGGTGGCGCCGAGCGCACGGGCCGTGTCCTCGGCGGCGTGTACGAGGTGGGGGCCGCCGCCCTTGCCGCGCATCGCCTCGTGGACGAACACCCGCTTCAGTTCGGCGGTTCCCGGGTCGAGCAGGTGGACGCCGGCCGTGCCGGCCGGTTCGCCGGAGTATCGGGCCACCAGCAACGCGCCCTTGGGTGGACGGAGTTCGTCCCAGGACTGTGCGGCTATCTCGCGCTCCAGTTCGGCCGGGTCGGTGCGGCGGCCCTCGTGCAGGAGGTAGTAGCGGTCGCTGACCTCCGTGTAGTACGCCCGCCAGAGTGCGGTGGCGGCGGGGGAGTTGGGGAGTTCCGGGGTGATGGTCCAGGTCATGGGCGACATTCTCGGAGCGCGGGCCACCGGGCGCGCAAGCGGATATCGGTGGCCTCGTCGGTCGGCTGTTTGAGAGGCGCCTTCGCGGCAACCCGGCCCATATGTCCACAGGTGTGATCGTTTTGATCGTGATCGCGGCGGTCGTCGTCGTTCTCGGCGTGGCCGCCCTGGCCCTGCGCGCTCGCGGTGCGCAGGGCGGCGGAGGTCTGAAGCGGCGCTTCGGGCCCGAATACGAGCGGGCCGTGGCCCGGCACGACGGCGACACCAAGGCCGCCGAGCGGGAACTCGCCCAGCTGGTGGAGCGGCACGGCAGGCTGCGGGAGCGTCCGCTGGAGCCGGCCGAGCTGGAGCGCTTCGAGGCCCGCTGGACGGCGGCCCAGGAGCACTTCGTCGACTCGCCGAGGGAAGCCGTCGGGGAGGCGGACCGGCTGCTCGCCGAGCTGGCGCAGGCGCGGGGTTTCCCGGACGGCGCGCAGTACGAGGAGCAGCTCGCCGCGCTGTCCGTGCACCACGCCCACCATGTGCAGGGCTACCGGCGGGTGCACCGCGTCGCCCACACCCGCGTCGGCGACGGACGTGACGGCGCGGGGCAGAGCACGGAGGAGATGCGCGAGGCCATGGTCGAGGCCCGGGCCCTGTTCGAGGACCTGACGGGCCCGGTGGACCGCGGGGCGTCCCACCATTCCCGCCGGGACACCGGCGAGCGGACGCACGCTCGCAGCAACGGCCACCGGCCGTGGACGTTCACCCGTCACGCCAAGGGGAGCTGAGTGACATGGCGGATGCGATGACCGGCAAGGGCGCGGAGCGTGATCCGATGAGGAGTACGCCTGCGGTCGCGCCCAGCACCACGGGTGCGGAGCGGGACGAGGGCACGCGGGTACGTGGCACGACGCCGGGTGGTGTCACCGCGAAGGCCACCCCGCTCTTCCCGCACGACGAGTCCGACAAGTTCGAGCTGCAGCTGCAGCACGCGGTCGCCGGATTCGTCGACGGCCCCCGGGCCGCCGTCGAGGAGGCCGACCGCGTCCTGGAGGAGCTGACCGCCCGCTTCACCGAGGCGGTGACGCAGCGCCGCCGGACCCTGCGCGGGGCCTGGCAGTCCGCGGACCGGGCCGAGGGCGGGCCCGAGTCGTCCACCGACACCGAGCAGCTGCGTCTCGCCCTGCGCGACTACCGTGAACTGGCAGAACGGCTGCTACACGGCTGAGCTGTCCGCTCGCGGACCTTTCGCCGCCGTCCGGCGCTCCCGCCACTCGCGTACGACCTCGTCGACGTCGTACGGCTTGCGGCCCAGGGGAGGGCCGGGCGGCGGCTTCAGCAGCATGTCGCGGATCTTGACGTTCACATCCGAGATGATCTTCCGGACCATCCGCTCCGACGGGGCCGCGTAGGCCGCCGTCAGCGCGTCCTCCGCCTCCTTGCGCAGGGCCAGGGCCGGGGGCAGGACCGACAGGCCCTCGCGGGCCATCTTGCGCTTGACCCACCACAGTTCGTCGTACGGGGATTCCAGGTCGGTCGGCAGGGGCCGCCCGGCGCCGGGCAGCCGGTCGAAGTCGCCGCGCTCCTGCGCGTCGTGGATCTGCTTGTCCACCCAGGACTCGAACGGGACGCCGGGGGGCTTTCGCTCGGTCATGAGTTCATTGTGCCGGACGCGGTGGTGCCGGGCGATTTATCATGCGGCGTCGGCGGCCAAGACGACCGTCGTACAAGGACGTTTCAGAAGGAGCGCACGTGCTCGAACTCACCATGGCCGCCGTATCCGCGGCGGACGAGGGTGCCACGGCCGGCATGCTCATGGCCGACGCGCCCAGCGAGCCGGGTGCCCTGCTGCGGGTGGGCCGCGACAAGTCGGTGTGCCGGCTGGTGACGCCGGACGACTGGCTGTTCGTCTCCCGGGTCCACCTGGAGTTCCTGTGCGGTCCGGACGGCGGCTGGCAGGTGTCCTGGCTGCGCGGCTCGCAGCCCGACCCGTCCTCCGAGGTGCGGCTGACGGTGGGGCAGTACGCCCAGCCGATCGCGTACGGCGGGACGGTGCCGCTGCCGAGGGGCGGCAGCGGCGAGATCGTCATCCAGGACCGCACCGCACCCCGCAGCGTCAACGTCGGCTTCTACCACGAGGCCTGATCGCCCCGGGTCACAGCACGCGGGCCAGCGCGAAGCCGTCGTAGCCCTTGCCGCCCACCGTCTGGATCGCCGTGCCGCTCAACCTCGGGTGGCTGCCGATCAGTTCGATGGCGGCTCGGGTGCCCCGGACGTCCGGCGCGTCGCTGCCGGCGTCGACGACCCGGCCACCGCGCACCACGTTGTCCACGATGATCAGGCTGCCGGTGCTCGTGAGCCTGAGGGCCCAGTCGACGTAGTGCGGGTTGTTGGCCTTGTCGGCGTCGATGAAGACCAGGTCGAAGGGGGCGGGGTTCTCGTCGGCCAGCTTGGGCAGCAGGTCCAGGGCCGCGCCCACCCGCACCTCGACGACCTTGTCCAGGCCCGCCCGCGCGATGTTGCGGGCGGCGACCTCGGCGTGCTTCGGGCTGTACTCCAGCGAGATCAGCCGGCCGTCGGCGGGCAGGGCGCGGGCCAGCCAGATGGTGCTGTAGCCGCCGAGGGTGCCGATCTCCAGGATGGTCCTCGCGCCCTGGATCTCGGCGAGAAGCTGCAGGAGCTTGCCCTGGGGGCGGCTGACGGCGATCGACGGGAGCCCGGCCGCCTCGCTGTCCCGCAGGGTGGCCTGGAGTGCGTCGTCGTCCGGTGAGAGGTGGGCGGAGAAGTACTCGTCGACGTCGTCCCAGAGCTGCGACTCGCTCATCGCCTTACCTTTCGTATAGCTAGTTAGAATCCCTAACTAGATGTGCTAATGAATATAGTCGCGTGCCCCGTTCCCTGTCAGGGGATTCCGGTGCCCCGGCGGGGATTCCAGGATGGTCGATTCAGCCGATCGGCGCAGGGCGCTGCGCCGACGCCGCGCCCGCCCGTCGTGGTCGTCCGGCCGAGGAGGAGTGGACGACAGGTGAAGCGGAGGTTGCCTGCGTCTCTCCCGATGGTGGCGGGAGCCGCATAGGCTTCGTGAAGATTCCTTACTCGTGGGACCGGGACGAACGGGGCGGGAGGCCGACAAGGCGTGGCGAAGGCGGAGCACGGTGGACGACCGGCGGAGGCACTGGGAGCGACGGCCGTCGGCACGGTCCAGGCGCGTCTGCGCGCGACGCGGCTCGCTCTGTGGCTGGTCGTCGCGCTGCTCGCGGCCCGGCAGGTGGCCGTCGTCCTCGCCACACCGCGCGGCGAGCGCCTGACCGACCTGGAGACGTGGGTCGGCCCCGACGGCGTCCTGCACGTGGAGGGTTCGCTCTACGACTCCACCCGGTTCACCGGCACACCGTTCGGCGGACTCGTCCTCAAACCCCTGACCCGCGCCGCCGAGCAGACCCTCGGCCTGGGCTGGACCTTCGGGACCCTGCTGCTCGTCGTCGCCCTCGGCCTGGTCGCCGCCCGCGCCCTGCCCCAGCCGGTGAGCAGACGGGCCTCCCTGCTCGCCGCGCCCGTCGCCGTCAGCCTGCTCATGCTGTCGCTGCCGGTGCGCAACACCCTCTACCTCGGCCAGACCAGCATCATCCCGGTCCTGCTCGTGCTGCTCGGCTGCTTCGCCGTCCGCGGCGAGCGGGCCAGCGGCGTGCTCATCGGCCTCGCGGCCGCGCTCCAGCCGACCCTGCTGCTGTTCACCCCGCTGCTGTGGTTCACCGGCCGCCGCCGGGGCGCGCTGTCCACGGGGGTCACGTTCGCCGCGAGCACCGCGGTCGCGGCGGTGGCGATGCCGCACGACTCGTACACCTACTGGGTCCACCACCTGGCCGGCGTCGGCCTCGGCGGACGCGCCGACGACCTCGGCAACCAGTCGCTGCACGGCGCCCTGCTCCGGCTGGGGCTCACCGGCCCCCTGGAGATCGCCCTCTTCCTGGCCCTGGGCGCCGCCGTCGCCGTCCTCGCGGTGCGCCGCGCCGTGCGCTACGCCCGCGACGGACAGCTCCTGCTCGCCGTGGCGATCACCGGCTGCGCCGCCATAGTGGTCTCCCCGACGGCCTGGCAGCACCAGCTGCTGTGGGTGCTGCTCGCGGTCGTCGGCCAGGTCGGCAGGCGGGCCGGCGACCGGTACGTGTGGCCGGTCGCCGTCGTCCTGGTGATGACGCTGCCCGCGAAGACGATGGTGCCGGACAAGGTGCTCCTGCACCCCCTGCGCGCCGACCTGATCCTGCTGGCCGCGCTCGCCACGGCCGCCGTCGTCCCGTTCCTGTCGCGCACCTCCCCGTACTGGCAGACACCGATCCCCACGCGGTACGCGGACAAGGTCCCCTCCCGCTTCCGGCACATCCCGTTGGTGCCGTTCCTGCGCCGGGTGGTCAGCCGCCCGAACCTGTTCTTCGAGCTGCTGCTGATCCGGGTCACCTACTACGCCTACGCCCAGATCCGCCTCGCCGCGGCCGGCGGCTCCCACTCGGCCGGGCGGGCCACCGCCGAGGAGCACGGCGAGGAGATCCACTCGATCGAGCGTGCCCTGAGCATCGACATCGAGTACTGGGCCAACCACGCCATCGTGAAGGTCGACTGGCTGCGTGACTTCTTCGACTTCTACTACGAGTCGTTCCACTTCGGCGTACCGCTCGCCGTCCTCGGCGTCCTGTACTGGCGACGTCCCGTCGACTACCGCTGGGCCCGCACCGCCATCGGTTTCGCCACCGTCTTCGCCCTGGTCGGGTTCTGGCTCTACCCGCTCGCCCCGCCCCGCCTGATGCCCGGCCTCGGCTTCATCGACACGGTCCACGGCCCGCAGGACTTCTCCCGGCCCGACTACGGCACCCTCACCGAGCTCACCAACCAGTACGCGGCGATGCCGTCCCTGCACTTCGGCTGGTCCCTGTGGTGCGGCCTGGTGATCCTGATCCTCGCCCCCCGGTGGTGGATGAAGGCCCTGGGGCTGCTGCACCCGCTCCTGACGGTCACCGCGATCGTCGTCACCGCCAACCACTGGGTGTTGGACGCGGTCGGCGGCGCGCTGGTCGTCGGCGCCGGCTTCGCGGTGACCTACCTGTTCCAGGGCCCGCGCGCCGGGGCAGGGGCGGCGCGCTCGGAACAGGTCAGCAGCGACCGCCCGGCTCCGGTGAGGGACCGTACTCCGAGCTGATCCGGTACGCGCCGGGGGCGGTGACGGTGAGCCGGGTGAACTCGCCCTGCCGGGCGAGACAGCCGCCGCCGTCGGCGCGCAGCCAGGGTGAGTAGGCCACCCGCACGGTCGCGCTGCCGGCCCGCGACATCCGTACGACGACGTCGGCGCTGGACGTCGACACGACACGGGCGGGTTCGGTCACGAGCGGGACCGCGTCCCGCACCCGGTACACCCGCCAGTGCTCGTCCTGCCACACCGGCTCCAGCCAGTCCGGCCGGTCCTCACGTATGAGCCGCGCCTCGACCTTGGCGTACCCGTCGGGCCTGCCCAGGGGCAGCACGACGAAGCCGACGGCCCAGCGGTCCAGCCACGCCCGGTAGGTGGTGGCCGAGAACGAGCCGTCGTAGAACAACCGGGCGCGCTCCATGTCGAGTTGGCGGTTCCAGCCGCGGGCCATGTTGACGTGCGGGGCGAGCCCGCTGGCCTCGCGGTGGTTGCGGGCCGGGACCACCTCGACGCGGGTGCGGTCGGCTCCCAGGCGGTCGAGGGCGCGGACCACCCCCTCGGTCTCGGCGGCCCAGCCGGGCACGACGGTGGAGACGTAGAGGTCGTCGGCGGTCTTCTTGCCGACCCAGCCGACGGAGAACACGAGGGCGAGGACGAGCAGCTTGCGGCGCCACCCCGCCAGATCGGGGCGGACCAGCAACACGGCGAGGAGGGCGGCGGGCCCGAACAGTTCGGCGAAACGCTCGACGTTCGTGCCGATGGGGGAGGCGATCAGATACGTCAGGACGGTCCCGACCGCGTAGACGACGCCGCTCCAGCGGGCGACGCGCCAGGTGCGGGGAGCGAAGGCGGTGACGGCGAGGCCGAGGAAGAAGGGCGGCCAGATGCGGTCCATGGACATCAACTGCTCGCCCTTGAAGGGGAAGAGCAGCGTGGTCACCCCCACGGTGAGCGCGGGCGGCACGAGCAGGGCGAGGGCGCGGGCGTGGTCGCGGGTCAGGAGGTGGGCGGCGCCCACGACCACCACGAACAGTCCCGCCACGGGGCTGGCCATGGTCGCCAGGGCGGCGTAGGCGGCGGCGAGGACGATCCGCCGCTCACGGGTGAGCAGCAGGCAGGCGGCGAGTCCGAAGGCGACGCCGAGCGCGAACGTGGTGCGGCCGGAGGCCACGTTGCACCACAGGGCGAAGGACGCGAGCAGGGCCGGTCCGAGGGGCTTGCGCAGGCCCTCGACGCGGGCGAGGAGCACGGCCGCGAGCCAGGTGGCGGCGACGCCGGACACGACGGTGACGGTGCGGACGCCGAGGGCGGCCATCAAGTACGGGGATATCAGGCTGTAGTTGGCGGTGTGCGTGCCGCCGTACCAGAAGAGGTTGTACGCCGAGTCCCCGTGCCGCTCCGCGAACCCGGCCCAGGCCTCCTGCGCGGCCAGGTCGCCGCCGCCCGTGCCGAGGAACAGGGCCCAGACCGCGTAGAGCGGGAGAGCGGGGAGCGTGGCCAGCAGCGGGATCCGATGCCGGGTCCACAGGGTGTGCGGGGACCACTTTCGGGCAGGAGGCGCCGGCTGTGGGACGTCCGGGCTCGTGCGGGTGCTGGTGAGTTCGGCTGGGGCCACGTGATCGAAGACGTGGAATGCGGTCGGGACGTTGACTCGGGGCACGAAGAGGGTCGGCCGTCGCCGGCTCCCGGGCCCCGGCGGGGCCGGTCCTCACGACCGGCCCCGCCGCGTGTGCCGTCCTGGTCGCCCAGCGCCGGTCACAGCCGCTGGATGATCGTCCCGGTGGCCAGCCCGCCCCCCGCGCACATCGTGATCAGCGCGAACTCCTTGTCCGTGCGCTCCAGTTCGTGAAGCGCCGTGGTGATCAGCCGGGCCCCGGTGGCGCCCACGGGGTGGCCGAGCGCGATCGCGCCGCCGTTGACGTTGACCTTCTCCAGGTCCTGCTCGAAGACCTGGGCCCAGCTCAGCACGACGGAGGCGAACGCCTCGTTGATCTCGACCAGGTCGATGTCCTTCAGGGACATCCCCGCCTTGCCCAGCACGGCCTTCGTCGCGTCGATGGGGCCGTCGAGATGGAAGTGCGGGTCGGCGCCCACCAGCGCCTGGGCCACGATCCGGGCCCGGGGGCGCAGTTTCAGGGCGCGCGCCATCCGTTTCGACGCCCACATGATCGTCGCCGCGCCGTCGCTGATCTGCGAGGAGTTGCCCGCCGTGTGGACGGCCGCCGGCATGACGGGCTTAAGCCCGGCCAGCGCCTCCATGGACGTGTCGCGCAGGCCCTCGTCCCTGTCGACGAGCCGCCACATGCCCTGCCCGGCGCGCTGCTCGTCCTCGGTCGTCGGGACCTGGACGGCGAACGTCTCCCGCTTGAAGCGCTCCTCCGCCCAGGCGGCGGCGGCCCGTTCCTGGGAGAGCAGTCCCAGCGAGTCGACGTCCTCCCGCGTCAGGCCCCGGTGGCGGGCGATGCGCTCCGCCGCCTCGAACTGGTTGGGCAGGTCGACGTTCCACTCGTCGGGGAAGGGCTTGCCGGGCCCGTGCTTGGACCCCGACCCCAGCGGCACCCGGGACATCGCCTCGACACCGCAGCTGATCCCCACGTCGATGACGCCCGCCGCGATCATGTTGGCCGTCATGTGCGACGCCTGCTGCGAGGATCCGCACTGGCAGTCGACCGTCGTCGCCGCCGTTTCGTACGGCAGCCCCATGGTCAGCCAGGCCGTGCGCGCGGGGTTCATGGACTGCTCGCCGGCGTGGGTCACCGTGCCGCCGACGATCTGCTCGACGCAGTCGGCGGGGATGCCCGTACGGCCCAGGAGTTCGCGGTAGGTCTCGCCCAGGAGATAGGCGGGGTGCAGGTTGGCGAGCGCGCCGCCGCGCTTGCCGATGGGGGTGCGCACAGCTTCGACGATCACGGGTTCGGCAGCCATGGGTGCGGATCCTCTCCGAGGGCTCTGCGGAACTAGTACGCGTTCTAGTTCTGTCTTGCAGTGTGCTGACGGAGGTTCAGCCACGGCAAGGGGCGTGCGGGCAATTGGGGCGCTCACGGCTCTTGCCAGTTGTAGAACCCGTTACTACCGTCACGACGACCCACTGTGCTGATGGACCGTCAGGAGCTGCCCATGCCCTGTCCAGCGCTTCCCGACGGGTTCGACTTCACCGATCCCGATGTGCTGCACCACCGCGTACCCCTGCCGGAGTTCGCCGAGCTGCGCCGGGCCGAACCGGTCTGCTGGATCCCGCAGGCGGGCAACGTGGCCGGGTTCCAGGACGAGGGTTACTGGGCCGTGACCCGGCACGCGGACGTCAAGTACGTCTCGACGCACCCGGAGTTGTTCTCGTCCACCCTCAACACCGCGATCATCCGCTTCAACGAGCACATCGAGCGCGATGCCATCGACGCCCAGCGGCTGATCCTGCTGAACATGGACCCGCCCGAGCACACCCGGGTCCGCCAGATCGTCCAGCGCGTCTTCACCCCGCGTGCCATCCGCGCGCTGGAGGAGCGCCTGCGGACGCGGGCGCTGACCATCGCCGCGAACGCCCGGGACCGCCGCGGCCCCTTCGACTTCGTCACCGAGGTCGCCTGCGAACTGCCCCTCCAGGCCATCGCCGAGCTCATCGGCATCCCGCAGGACGACCGGGCCAAGATCTTCGACTGGTCCAACAAGATGATCGCGTACGACGACCCGGAGTACGCCATCACCGAGGAGGTCGGGCAGGAGTCGGCCACCGAGCTGATCGCGTACGCGATGAACATGGCCGCCGACCGCAAGGAGTGCCCCGCGAAGGACATCGTCACGACACTGGTGGCGGCGGAGGACGAGGGAAGCCTCCGCTCGGACGAGTTCGGGTTCTTCGTGCTGATGCTGGCGGTGGCGGGCAACGAGACCACCCGCAACGCCATCACCCACGGCATGCACGCCTTCCTCACCCACCCCGAGCAGTGGGAGCTGTACAAGAGGGAGCGGCCCGCGACGGCGGCGGAGGAGATCGTCCGCTGGGCGACCCCGGTGGTCTCCTTCCAGCGCACGGCGACGCAGGACACGGAGCTGGGCGGCCGGCACATCAGGAAGGGCGACCGGGTGGGCCTCTTCTACGCCTCGGCCAACCACGACAGCGAGGTCTTCGAGAACCCGGACGGGTTCGACATCATGCGCGACCCCAACCCTCATCTGGGCTTCGGCGGAGGCGGTCCCCACTACTGCCTCGGCAAGTCCTTGGCGGTCCTGGAGATCGACCTGATCTTCAACGCGGTGGCCGACGCGATGCCGGACCTGAAGCCCGCCGGTGACCCCCGCCGACTGCGCTCGGCGTGGATCAACGGCGTGAAGGAGCTCCGGGTCAGCACCGGCTGACGTGCCCCGACGGGCACATGCGAAGGCGGCGGCCCCGGGGATCGAGGGGCCGCCGCCTTCAGTTCCGGTCGGCAGGGTCGGCTCAGTACCAGCCGTTCGACTGCCAGAAGTTCCAGGCGCCGCACGGGCTGCCGTAGCGGTCCTTCATGTAGTCCAGACCCCACTCGATCTGGGTGGCCGGGTTGGTCTTCCAGTCGGAGCCGGCGGAGGCCATCTTGTTGCCGGGCAGGGCCTGGACGAGGCCGTAGGCGCCGGAGGAGGAGTTGGTGGCGTTCACGTTCCAGTCGCTCTCGTGGTCGACGATCTTCGAGAAGCACTGGTACTGGGCCGAGTCCGAGATCATCTTCTGCGCGATCTTCTGCGCCGAGCCGGCTCCGGTCGTCGCGGCCTGCGCGGGAGCGGCGGCGAACAGCGTGCCGGCGGTGGCGGCGGCCAGGGCGGCACCGGCGATGGCCTTCTTCGGGGCGGAGATGCGGCGGAAGGTGGAGACGACGGACACGGGGAGCCTTTCTTCGGGGACGGGGCACCGCGGGCATGTCGAAGCCACGCGGGGCGAGGCGGGGGACATGCGTCGGCGCCGCGGCCCTGAGGGCACGTCGGCGCCGTGCGACGTCGTCCAGACAAGCAGGCCGGGAAGGTGTCCGCAATGAGCCCTTTTGCTAGTTGTGGCCGTACGTCGAACCAAGGTCCTTTGTGTGATGCGGCTCTCAATGCGCAGGTGGACGGGCATTTTGCCGCGTACATGGCATCCGATTTGTCCGACTAAAGAGGATCGTAGGTGACCTGGGTCATGTGGGGTGGTTCACCGTGCCCGTGACGACCCGCACCCGGCCCTTCACCGAGCGGGAGCGTCGAATGTGACCGGGCTCTCGAAGGCCGCCCGACGCGTGGCCCGGCGCAGCGCCTTCAGGATCGCCGGACCGAGGACGAAGGTGAGGAGCACCGTCACGATCGCCCTGCCCAGGTCCCAGCCGAGCGAGGTGGCCAGACAGTACGCGACGAAACGGGCGAGGTTGGCCGACGGGCCGGCCTGCGGGTCCGGGGAGATGGGCGAACCGTCCGCGATGAGGAACGGCCAGCCCTGCATGTTCATCACCGTGCCGTAGGCGAAGGCGGCGAGAAAGCCGTAGCCGGCCAGCAGGAGCAGCTCGGCGCGGCCGCGGAGGCGGTCCGGGCCCGGCAGCAGCCCCGCGCCCATCGTGAACCAGCCCATCGACAGCATCTGGAACGGCATCCACGGCCCCACCCCGCCCGTGAGCAGGGCGGACGCGAACATCGTCACCGCGCCGAGGACGAAGCCGAAACCGGGGCCGAGGACCCTGCCGCTGAGCACCATCAGGAAGAACATCGGCTCGACACCGGCCGTGCCCGCGCCGAGGGGGCGCAGGGCGGCACCGGTCGCCGCCAGCACGCCCAGCATCGACACGGCCTTCGGGCCCAGTCCGGACTCGGAGATGGTCGCCGCGACGACGGCGACCAGGAGGAGCAGCAGGCCCGTGAACAGCCAGGGGGCGTCCCTGGCGTGGGCGGCGACCTGCGAGGCGGGCGGGGCGAGGAAGGGCCAGCCGAGCGCGGCGACCCCGACCGAGCTGACCAGGACGAGCGCGGCGACGGACCGCGGGCCGAGGCGGATCGGACGGGCCTGCCGTCGGGTGCCGGTCATGCCAGGGCCTCCCGCACCTGCGTGACCGTGAGCCACCGCTGCGGGGCCAGGATCTTGGTGACCTGCGGGGCGAACGACGGGGAGGAGACGACCACCTCGGCCGTCGGGCCGTCGGCGATCACCTCTCCCTCGGCGAGCAGGACCACCCGGTGCGCCAGCTCGGCGGCCAGCTCCACGTCATGGGTGGCCAGGACGATGGCGTGCCCTCGGGCGGCGAGGTCGCGCAGCAGCGCGACGAGGCGGGCCTTCGCCGCGTAGTCGAGGCCGCGGGTCGGTTCGTCGAGGAGCAGCAGGGGAGGACGGGCCGTCAGGACGACGGCCAGGGCGAGGGTGAGCCGCTGGCCCTCGGAGAGGTCGCGAGGGTGGGTGTCGTCGGGGATGCCCGGAAGGAGCTCGCGGACGAGGGCCCGGCAGGTGCCGGGCTCGGCTCCCGCATCGGCGTCGGCGGTCGTGCACTCGGCGGCGACCGTGTCGGCGTACAGCAGGTCACGGGGTTCCTGCGGGACGAGGCCGACGCGGCGCACGAGGTCGCGGGGCGGTGTGCGGTGCGGGGCGGATCCGCCGACGTCCACCTGGCCGGCGGAGGGTTGCACGAGGCCGACCAGGGTGTTGAGCAGGGTGGACTTCCCGGCGCCGTTGCGGCCCATCAGAGCGACGGTCTCACCGGGGGTGACGGTCAGGTCCACCTGGCGCAGGGCCCGGACCTGGCCGCGCGTGACGGACAGGGCCCGTACCTGCGCCGTGCACGGGGCCGAGGGGGCGGGGGTGCGGCCGCGCCGGAACCAGCGGCGGGGAGCGGATGGGCCCGAGCGGTCGGGGGCTTCGGAGTGGGGGCGGGTGTGGGGCGCGGGTGGTTGGTCGCGCGTTTCGCCGTGCCCCTCGCGCGTTTCCCCGTGCCCCTCGCGCGTTTCCCCATCCCCCCGGAGGGCGCCGTCGGCGCGCTCACCGAGACGTTCCCGCAGGGTTGCCGCCCGTCGCCGGGCGTCCCGGACCGTCAGGGGCAGGGGCGACCAGCCCGCCAGCCGGCCGAGGTCCACGACCGGCGGGGACACCGGGGAAACGGCCATCACCTCCGCCGGTGTGCCGAGGACCGGGGGTGCGCCGGGGGAGGGGAGGAGGACGACCCGGTCGGCGTACTGCACGACCCGCTCCAGGCGGTGCTCGGCCATCAGGACCGTCGTGCCGAGGTCGTGGACCAGCCGCTGCAGAACGGCGAGGACCTCCTCGGCGGCGGCCGGGTCCAGGGCCGAGGTCGGCTCGTCGAGGACCAGGACGCCGGGGTGCGGGGTGAGGACCGAGCCGATCGCGACACGTTGCTGCTGGCCACCGGAGAGGGTGGCGATGGAGCGGGCGCGCAGGTCGGCCAGGCCCAGCAGGTCCAGGGTCTCCTCGACACGGCGACGCATGACGTCCGCGGCGAGGCCCAGCGACTCCATGCCGTAGGCCAGTTCGTCCTCGACGGTGTCGGTCACGAAGTGGGACAGCGGGTCCTGCCCCACCGTGCCCACCAGGTCGGCCAGTTCGCGCGGCTTGTGGGTGCGGGTGTCCCGGCCCGCCACCGTGACCCGGCCGCGCAGGGTGCCGCCGGTGAAGTGCGGCACGAGGCCGCTCACCGCGTTGAGGACGGTGGACTTGCCGACCCCCGACGGACCGACGAGCAGCACCAGTTCACCTTCCGGAACCTCGAAGTCCAGGTCCTGCACGATGGGGCCGGTGGCACCGTCGTAGGTCACGGAGACGTTCTCGAAACGGATCACGACGGCTCCTTGCGGACGGGACTGGGATCGCGACTGGGATCGGGGCTGCGGGGTGCGGGGCTGACGAAAGCGGGGAGCAGGCCGAGGAGGACGGCCGCCGCGGGCCACAGCGGGAGGGTGGGGGCGACGAGGGGCACCACACCGGGGTTCAGGGCGGCCGGGTCGCGGGCGGCGGCGAGGGTCAGCAGGGCGGCGACGGCCACACCGGACCCGGCGACCAGCCGGGCGCGGACGTCCCAGCGGTCCGGGCGGTAACGGGTGCGCAGGGTACGGCGACCGCCGAGACGAAGCCCCGCGAGTGCGGCGCCGAGCCCGACCAGCAGCACCGGCAGGCCGTACGTCCCGCCCTCGGCGGTCAGCAGCCCGTACGTTCCGGCGCACACGCCCAGCAGGCCGCCGAGGGTCAGCGCGGTGGTCGTACGGCGGACGCGGGCCGGTACGTCGGCGCCGCGGCCGTAGCCGCGGGCGTCCATCGCGGCGGCGAGGGCGACCGAGCGCTCAAGCGCGCCCTCCAGGACCGGCAGTCCGACGTGCAGCAGGCCGCGGACACCCCGGTCGGGGCGTCCGCGCAGACGCCGGGCGGCACGCAGGCGCTGGACGTCGGCGATGAGGTTCGGGGCGTACGTGAGCGCCACGACCACCGCGACACCCATCTCGTAGAGGGCACCGGGGAGGGACTTCAGGAGGCGGGCCGGGTCGGCGAGCGCGTTCGCCGCGCCCACGCAGATGAGCAGGGCGGCCAGCCGCAGCCCGTCGTAGAGGGCGAACAGGAGGGTCTCGGCGGTGACCTTCCCGCCCAGGCGGATCCCCTGGGCCCAGTCGGGCAGGGGAAGTTCGGGCAGGGCGACGATCACATGGGTGCCGGGGACGGGGGAGCCGAGGGCCACGGCGAAGAAGAGACGGATGAAGAGCACGGCGAGGGCGAGCTTGACGAAGCCGCCGTAGGAGCGGGCCCAGGGGGCGTCGGGGCGGCAGGTCGCCACGACATAGGCGGACGTCGCTATCAGGAGGGTGAGCAGGAGCGGGTTGGTGGTGCGGGTGGCCGCGGTCCCGAGAGCCAGAGCCCACAGCCACCAGGCGCCGGGGTGCAGCCGTGCCCCGGCCGTCACGGTCGCCGCCGTCGTGCCTGCCAGATCGCTGCCGCTCCCAGTACGGCCACCGCGGCGATCCCCGCCACCAGGCCCACCGACGGGCCGCCGTCCGAGCCGGCCTCCCCCTCGGCGGCCGGCTGCAGCGCGGGCGTCGGCCGGTCGGCCGTCCCCGAGACCTGCTCGCCGCAGCCCTTGCGCGGGTAGCCCGCGATCGCGCACAGCAGGGCGTTGGTGTCGTAGCGCAGCGGCTCGGCCACCTCGGCCAGGGCCTCGGCCGTCGTCGCGTCCGGGGCCAGCCGTGCGCAGGCCGTGCGGCGGGCCGGGGGTGTCTCGCCCGACGGGGCGTCCCGCGGGGTCCCGAAGTCGATGACCAGGGCGACCCGCTTCATGCCCTCGCGCGCCGGTGTCCGCGCGCAGATCACCTCGAACACGGCGGCGCCCCGAGGCCGCGCCGCGTCCCCGGAGTCCTCGCTCACCGCGAACCTGAGGCCCTGGACGTCACCGTCGGACGGGCGGGCGGTGGCGGGGCCCTGGGTGGCGTAGGTCCAGGTGTTGCCGTCCCGGTCCCAGAAGGACCAGTAGCGGTAACCGGCCGCCTGGGCGGGCAGGGTCACGCCCGCCAGGACGGCGAGCGCGGCGAGCAGGAGGGTCAGAGCGCGGCGGACCACGGTCACTTGCCCTTGTTGCGGCCGCTGATCAGGAAGCCGACACCGATGCCCGCGACCAGGCCGACGCCGACGATCCACCACCAGCTGACGCCGCCGTTGTCGTCCTCCTCCCGCTCCGCGGCCTTCGCCGACGCCGACGCGTCCGGCGCGGACCGCGGCGCCGGGCCCGTCGCGTTGAGCTGCCGGATGAGGTCCGCGCCGCCGAAGTCCCGAGGGTCGGTGCCGGTCGCGTGGGCGGCGAAGATCAGCTGGGCGTAGGCGGCGGGGCCGCTCTGCCCGGCCCACTTCGCGGAGTTCCGCTCCAGCCAGCGCAGCGGCTCGCGGGCCGCGTCGGCGCCGGATCGCGCGGCGAGCGCGACGACCGCGTCGGCCGTGTTGCCGTAGTCGGGCTGGTCCTTCGCACCGGGCATCACGGACTTCAGGTACCCGGTCCCGCTCAGGGCGCGGCCGAGGTAGGCGGTGCCGTTGAGGGCCGCGTCGGCGGGGGTCGGGCTCTTGCCGCCGAGGCACTTCGGGGCGTCCTCGGCCGCCTTGCCGGGCGTCGTCACGAGGCCCTTGCCGAGCAGGCCCAGCACACCCGCGGCGGTCGCGTCGGCGTTGGCCGCCAGCGCCCCCTTCTTGCCGGGCTGGAACGCGAGCGCCCCGGCGTCCTCGTCGCCGCACGGCAAGGACAGCTCCAGCAGGGCGTCGTACGGGGACCTGCCGTCCTTGCGCACCTCGCCGGGCTTCTCGCCGACGGCCGCGAGCGCGCCGATCACCACGGAGGTCGAGTTGGCGTCGCTCGCGCCGCCCGGCACGTACCCCCAGCCGCCGTCCTCGTTCTGCACGGACTTCAGCCAGGCCACCGCCTTGCCGGCCGCGCTGTCGTGCCCGCCGAGCGCGGCGAGGGCCTGGACGGCGGCGGCCGTGTTGTTGGTGTCGACGGGGGTCTTGGCCCCGCAGTCCTTCGAGACGTCGGCACGGTAGGGGGCGAACGACCCGTCGGCGCACTGCTGTCCGGTCAGCCAGTCCACGGCCTCGTCGGCCGGCTTCACACCCACCGTGTCCTGGGCGAGCAGCGCGAGGGACTGCCGCCACACCCCGTCGTACGTCGGGTCGGACGTGCCGTACAGGCCGGCCGGGAGCGCCACGGACGGCGACGCGGACGGGTCGGCGGCGAAGGCGGGCGTGACCGTGCCGATCACGGTGACGGCGGCCAGGACCGCGGCGGTGCGGCGGACGTGCATGATCGGCGAATGCCCTTCCCTGAAGGGGCCGGGCAGCACAGGGAGACCCCGGGCGGCTCGGCTCCGTATACCTCGACGGTGCCGTGCTCCGGCCGGCTGCCGGTGCACGTGAGCCGGTCACGAATCCGTACGGGGCGATCCGGCTCACCGGCCTTCTCCGACCGGTTCACGGTTGCGGGTCAGCGCCGGATTTGCACCGGCTTCCCCCCGTACGGGTGTGATGACGACGCGGCCACTCTACCGGCCCGTAGGGAAACCGCTGAGGGGAGGCCGGGGCGCGGACAGGTTCGGGCGCATGGGGATCACGGGGAGGACCGGACGGCTGCCGGCCTCGGGGCGCGCGTGCGACGTGTACGAGATCGACGAGGCGTGGGTGCTGCGCCGCGACCGGGAGGGCCACGCCGACGGACGCGCCGAGGCCGCCCGGGGGCCCATGGCGTCCATGCTGCTGCTTCACCACGCCACGTACGTCACCGGATCACTCCCCGCCACCGCCTCCGCCCTCCCCAGCTTCACCAGCCGCCGTACGTGCGCCTCCGCCTCCGCGATCGCGATGTTCCGTGAGCCGTACGGGATCTGCTCCCAGGGCCGGTTCCACTCCATGCGCTCGGCGAGCTGCCAGGGGGTGAGGGGTTCGCGCAGGAGAGCGCGCAGGCCGGTGAGCCGGGCCTCGTGGTGGGTCAGCAACTCCCGTACGCGGGCGGGCGCGTCGGTGAACGCGTGCTGGTGGGCTGGCAGGACTTCGGCGGGGGCGAGCCGGCCGATGCGTTCGAGGGAGTCGAGGTAGTCGCCGAGGGGGTCCGTGACGGTGGTGTCGTCCGGGTCCTCGTACAGGCCGATGTGCGGGGTGATGCCGGGCAGGAGGTGGTCGCCGGAGAACAGGCGGCCGTGCCCGGCGAGCCGGTCCGGGTGTTCTTCCTCCAGGTGCAGGCAGACGTGGCCGGGGGTGTGGCCCGGGGTCCAGATCGCGCGCAGGCGGCGGCCGGGCAGGTCGAGGAGCTCGCCGGGCACGATCTCGCGGTCGGGGTCCGCGGGGGAGAAGCCCGGCAGGTTCCCGGGACGGCGGGCGGTGCGCAGCGGCGCCACATGGGCCTCGGGTGCGCCCGCCGCGGTGAGCTTGTCCGCCATGTAGGAGAACCAGCGCTCCGGGCGGGTCGCGCGGGTGCGCCGGACGATCGCCGCGTCCGCCGCGTGCATGGCGATCCAGGCACCGGAGGCCTCGCGGACCTTGCCGGACAGGCCGTGGTGGTCGGGGTGGTGATGGGTGATGACGACACCGTGGATCTCGGCGGGCGCCGTGCCGCAGGCCGCGAGTCCTTCCGCGAGCGTGTCCCAGGAGGCCGGGTCGTCCCAGCCGGTGTCGACGAGCACCGGGCCGCGGTCGGTGTCGACGACGTACACCAGGGTGTGCCCGAGCGGGTTGTCAGGGATGGGTACCTGGACGGACCGAACCCCGCCCCCGTGGTCGTACACCCGCGCCATGGGTTTCCCCCGTCCTGGCTTCGCTCCACCTGCCACGGTCCCCTGCGGGCCGCCGCCCGCACGGCCATTGCTCACTATAACTAGAACTGGTATCAGTTCCTGAAACAACGTCAGAAACCTTTGGGACTCACGTAACCCGCTCCAGGCTCCGCAGGAGGCGTCGGCCATGACCGAGCTCGTGGAACACGGACAGCTGTTCATCGGCGGGGAGTTGACCGACCCCCTGGGCACGGACGTCATCGAGGTGATCTCGCCGCACACCGAAGAGGTCATCGGGCGCGTGCCGCACGCCTCGCCGGCCGACGTCGACCGGGCCGTGGCGGTGGCGCGCAGGGCGTTCGACGAGGGGCCCTGGCCGCGGATGAGCCTCGACGAGCGGATCGCGGTCGTCACCCGCATCAAGGACGCGATCGCCGTACGGCACGAGGAGATCGCCCGTGTGGTCTCCTCCGAGAACGGCTCCCCGTACTCCTGGAGCGTCCTCGCCCAGGCGCTCGGCGCGATGATGGTGTGGGACGCGGCGATCACGGTCGCCCGTGACTTCCCGTACGAGGAGCGGCGGGACGGCGTGCTGGGCAAGATCCTCGTGCGGCGCGAGCCGGTCGGGGTGGCGGCCGCCGTGGCGCCCTGGAACGTCCCGCAGTTCGTCGCCGCGGCCAAGCTCGCGCCCGCGCTGCTCACCGGCTGCACGGTGGTGCTCAAGCCGTCGCCGGAGTCGCCGCTCGACGCGTACCTCCTCGCCGAGATCACCAGGGAGGCGGGGCTGCCGGAGGGCGTGCTGTCCATCCTCCCGGCGGACCGCGAGGTGAGCGAGTACCTGGTCGGGCACCCCGGGATCGACAAGGTCTCCTTCACCGGCTCGGTCGCGGCCGGCAAGCGGGTCATGGAGGTCGCCGCCCGCAACCTCACCCGGGTGACCTTGGAGTTGGGCGGCAAGTCGGCGGCCGTGGTCCTGCCGGACGCGGACGTCGAGGCGACCGTCGCCGGGGTCGTCCCGGCGGCCTGGATGAACAACGGCCAGGCCTGTGTGGCCCAGACCCGGATCCTGCTCCCGCGCTCCCGCTACGACGAGTTCGCCGAGGCCTTCGCCGCGGCGGCCGGCGCGCTGGTGGTCGGCGACCCGCTGGACCCGGCGACCCAGGTGGGGCCGCTGGTGGCGGAACGGCAGCAGCGCAGGAACCTCGACTACATCCGCATCGGCCAGGAGGAGGGCGCCAAGATCCTGACCGGTGGCGGGCGTCCGCCGGGGCTGGACCGGGGCTGGTACGTGGAGCCGACGCTCTTCGGGGACGTCGACAACTCCATGCGGATCGCCCGCGAGGAGATCTTCGGCCCGGTCATCTGCCTGCTGCCCTACGGGGACGAGGCCGAGGCCGTGAAGATCGCGAACGACTCCGAGTACGGCCTCAGCGGCAGTGTCTGGACCGCCGACACCGCGCACGGCGTCGAGATCGCTCGCCGCGTCCGTACCGGCACGTACTCGGTGAACACCTTCAGTCTGGACATGCTGGGTCCGTTCGGCGGTTACAAGAACTCCGGACTCGGGCGGGAGTTCGGCCCCGAGGGGTACGGCGAGTACCTGGAGCACAAGATGATCCACCTCCCGGCGGGCTGGGAGGGGTAGCCGATGGGCGACCGCTGGCATGTCGAGGTCGACCGGTCGGTGTGCATCGGCTCGGCCCAGTGCGTCCACCACGCCCCCGGCGACTTCCGCCTCGACACCGGCCGTCAGTCCCACCCGGCCGACCCGGAGACCGACGCGAACGAGAGGATCCTGGCGGCGGCGGAGAGCTGCCCGGTGGAGGCGATCGTGATCACGCTGCTGGGGAGCGGGGAGCCGGTGTTCCCGCCGGAGGAATAGGGTAAAAAATCCCATTCAAGGGTTTTATTCCCGGACGGAAGTTCTATTCTGGGAGTAGGCCTACGGGACGAGTGAGGGAGTCCGAACCGGAGTAGCCGACTCTGGCGAGAGGCAATGGCTTCCGCTGGGGCCGACATCGACGGTCCGGGCTGAGAGGCCGGAAGGCAGTAGTCGGGCCGGACGGCGACCCCCAACACCTGATCCGGGTAATACCGGCGAAGGGAACCCGTCTCGTAGGTCCTACGCGTGCCCGCAGGTCCTGTGCGTGCCCCCAGGCCCTACGACGCGTGCCCCTCCGGGCTCGTCAGGTCGATCAGGCGGCAGACCGTCTCGATGTCGATCTTCACCTGGGCGATCGAGGCACGGCCCGAGAGCCAGGTGATCAGGGCCGAGTGCCAGGTGTGCTCGATGACGCGGACCGCGGAGAGCTGCTCGGGTGTCGGGTCCTCCAGCCCCATCGCGTCCAGGATGATCACCGTCGTCTGCCGGGACACCTGGTCCACCTCGGGGGAGACGCTGCGGTCGGCGAAGGTCAGGGCCCGCACCATGGCGTCGGCCAGATGCGGCTCGCGCTGCAGTGCGCGGAAGGCGCGCATCAGCGTCTCGGCCACCCGCTCCGCCGCCGTCTCCCCCTGGGGCGGCTTCTTGCGCAGCGTGCCGTGCATGTGCTCCAGCTGGTCCTGCATCGTGGCGACCAGCAGATGCACCTTGGACGGGAAGTAGCGGTACAGCGTGCCGAGCGCCACCTGCGAGGACTCCGCGACCTCCCGCATCTGTACGGCGTCGAAGCCGCCCCGGCTGGCGAGCTGCGCGCTGGCGTGCAGGATGCGCCGGCGGCGGGCCTCCTGCCGCTCGGTGAGGGGCGCTGAGGCGGGGGCGCTACTTGCTTCCGCAGGCATGGATCCCGTTCCGTGACAGTCGGTGAGGGTGAGTGACCGGACAGAGCATGCCAGGGCGTCGGCCGTGGTGTGAATCACCTGATCCACCGCTCACAGCGGCGCTACCTGCCGGTAGATTCAGAGCCTCTCGAACGATCAAGTCTGCAACTTGTTCTACATTAGCGTCCCCGCGTAATCTCGCGGGACCGGAGCAGGGAGAAGGGGGCCTGGAGTGACCGCTGAGGCCAGGGAGGCCGGGCCCGCGGAGGACCCTGCCGCCGACGGCGAGCGACCGCTCGACATCGCGCTTCTCACCTATAAAGGGAACCCGTTCTGCGGCGGCCAGGGCGTCTACGTCAGACACCTCTCCCGCGAGCTGGCCCGCCTCGGCCACCGCGTCGAGGTCATCGGCTCCCAGCCCTACCCCGTCCTCGACGACGACGAGGACCACGCGGGCCGCCTGACCCTCACCGAGCTCCCCAGCCTCGACCTCTACCGCCAGCCCGACCCCTTCCGCACTCCGGGGCGCGACGAGTACCGCGACTGGATCGACGCGCTGGAAGTCGCGACCATGTGGACCGGCGGCTTCCCGGAGCCGCTGACCTTCTCGCTGCGCGCCCGCCGCCATCTGCGCGCCCGGCGCGGCGAGTTCGACGTCGTGCACGACAACCAGACCTTGGGCTACGGACTGCTGGGAGACGTGGGTGCGCCCCTCGTCACCACCATCCACCACCCCATCACCGTCGACCGCCAACTGGAGCTGGACGCGGCGCCGACCTGGCAGCGGCGGATGTCGGTGCGCCGGTGGTACGCCTTCACCCGTATGCAGAAGCGCGTGGCCCGCCGCCTGCCGTCGGTGCTGACCGTCTCGGGCACGTCCCGCACCGAGATCGTCGAGCATCTCGGCGTACGCGAGGACCGCGTCCACGTCGTGCACATCGGCGCGGACACCGACCTGTTCTCGCCGGATCCCGCGGTACGGCGGATCCCCGGCCGGATCGTCACCACCTCCAGCGCCGACGTCCCGCTCAAGGGCCTGGTCTTCCTCGTCGAGGCACTGGCCAAGGTCCGTGCCGAGCACCCCGACGCCCACCTCGTCGTCGTCGGCAAGCGGCCCGAGGAGGGCCCGGTCGCGCAGGCGATGGAGCGCTACGGGCTCGAAGGCGCCGTCGACTTCGTCAAGGGCATCTCGGACGCGGAACTCGTCGACCTCGTCCGCTCCGCGCAGGTGGCCTGCGTGCCGTCCCTCTACGAGGGTTTCTCCCTGCCGGCCGCCGAGGCCATGGCCACGGGCACGCCGCTGGTCGCCACGACCGGCGGCGCGATCCCCGAGGTCGCCGGACGCGACGGGGAGACATGCCTGGCGGTGCCACCGGGCGACCCCGGAGCGCTGGCCGCCGCGCTGAGCCTGCTGCTCGGCGACGAGGAGCTGCGCCTTCGGCTGGGCGCGGCCGGACGGGAGCGCGTCCTGCGGCACTTCACCTGGGCGCGGGCCGCGCAGGGCACGGTGGCCCGGTACCGCGAGGCGATGGCGGACGCGGCGGGCCGGAGTCCGGGCGGCTCGGCGGCGACGGGCACGGGCCGCGGCGGAGCCACCACTGGCACCGGGCCGGGCACGAGGACAGGGGCCGCGAGCGCCGGGGTGACCACGAAGACCGGGTCCGCGATGGTGGGCGAGTCCGTGCGGGTCGGTGACTCTGCGAGGGTCGGTGACTCCGCGAGGGTCGGTGACTCTACGAGGGTCGGTGACTCTACGAGGGTCGGCGAGTCCGCGAGGGCCGGTGGGGCCGCGCTGGTCGGAGAGTCCGCGAGGGTCGGCGAGGCCGCTTCATGACCGCCGTTCCCGCGAACACCGGCCCAGGCCGGTCCGGTTGCTCACCCCTGTCCGGTTCCGCCGCCCGCCCCACCCCCTCGACCTGCTCCCCGTCCTCCTCCCACCCCCACCCTTCCGACCGCGAAAGCAGGCCCACGTGCTGACCGTCGACTTCTCCCGGTTCCCGCTCGCCCCGGGCGACCGTGTCCTGGACCTCGGCTGTGGTGCCGGCCGGCACGCGTTCGAGTGCTACCGCCGCGGAGCCCAGGTCGTCGCGCTGGACCAGAACGGCGAGGAGATCCGCGAGGTCGCGAAGTGGTTCGCGGCGATGAAGGAGGCGGGGGAGGCGCCGGAGGGGGCCACGGCCAATGCCATGGAGGGCGACGCCCTCGCGCTGCCCTTCCCCGACGAGTCCTTCGACGTCGTCATCATCTCCGAGGTCATGGAGCACATCCCGGACGACAAGGGCGTCCTCGCCGAGATGGTCCGGGTGCTCAAGCCCGGCGGCCGTATCGCCGTCACCGTCCCGCGCTACGGTCCCGAGAAGGTCTGCTGGGCGCTGTCCGACGAGTACCACGAGGTCGAGGGCGGCCACATCCGCATCTACAAGGCGGACGAACTGCTCGCGAAGATGCGCGAGGCCGGCCTCAAGCCCTACGGCACCCACCACGCCCACGCCCTGCACTCCCCGTACTGGTGGCTGAAGTGCGCGTTCGGCGTCGACAACGACAAGGCGCTGCCGGTGCGGGCGTACCACAAGCTGCTGGTCTGGGACATCATGAAGAAGCCGCTGGCCACCCGGGTCGCCGAACAGGCGCTGAACCCGCTGATCGGCAAGAGCTTCGTGGCGTACGCGACCAAGCCGCACCTGCCGCGGCTGTCCGAGACCTCCGGGACTTCCGAGACCTCCGAGGCGGCCGCCAAGTGACGACCCCCCGGACAGAACACCTCGTGCTGCCCGGGGTCCTCACCGCCGAGCAGGCCGCCGCGACCGTCGCGGGGATCCTCGCCGTACAGCGGGAGGACGGGGCGATCCCCTGGTTCCGCGGACACCACCTCGACCCGTGGGACCACGTCGAGGCGGCGATGGCGCTGGACACGGCCGGTGAGCACACCGCGGCCGAACGCGCGTACGCGTGGCTGGCGAGGCACCAGAACGAGGACGGCTCCTGGTACGCCGCCTACCAGGACGGCGCCTTCGACGACGTCACCGACACCGGGCGCGAGACCAACTTCGTCGCCTACATAGCCGTAGGCGTCTGGCACCACTACCTCTCCACCGGCGACGACACGTTCCTGGACCGCATGTGGCCGTCCGTCCACGCGGCGATCGAGTGCGTGCTCCGGCTCCAGCAGCCCGGCGGCCAGATCGGCTGGCGGCGCGACGAGGACGGCACGGCGACCGCGGACGCGCTGCTGACCGGGTCGTCCTCCATCCACCACGCGCTGCGCTGCGCGCTCGCGATCGCCGAGCAGCGTGAGGAGCCGCAGCCGGACTGGGAGTTGGCGGCCGGGGCGCTGCGGCACGCGATCCGCCGTCACCCGGAGCGGTTCCTGGACAAGGACCGCTACTCGATGGACTGGTACTACCCGGTGCTGGGCGGCGCGTTGACGGGTGCGGAGGCCAAGTCCCGCATCGAGGAGGGCTGGGACCGTTTCGTCGTCCCCGGCCTCGGTGTGCGCTGTGTCGTCCCCAACCCGTGGGTCACGGGCGGGGAGTCGGCCGAACTCGCCCTCGCGCTCTGGGCGATGGGCGAGTCCGACCGGGCGCTGGACGTCCTGAAGTCCATCCAGCACCTGCGCGACCCGGAGAGCGGCCTGTACTGGACGGGCTACGTCTTCGACGACGACGCCGTCTGGCCGCGTGAGCTGACGACATGGACGGCCGGGTCGCTGCTGCTGGCGGTCGCCGCACTCGGCGGCCACGAGGCGACCTGCGCGGTGTTCGGCGGCGAGCAGCTGCCGACGGGACTGGACCCGGACTGCTGCGCCTGAGGGGTCAGGGCCTCAGTGCCGGTGCACCCGATTGGCGATGGCGTGGCCGACGAACAGGTAGACCACGGCGGCCAGTCCGTACCCGGCGACCACACGGGCCCACGCCGCGTCGAACGTGAACAGGTCGTAGGACCACCCCGCCAGCCAGCGCGCCGCGTCATGGATGAACTGCACGAAGTCGTTCGCGCGGTTGGCGTCCAGCAGGTACATGAGGATCCACAGGCCCAGGATGAGGGCCATGATGTCGGCGACGATCGCGATGACCGTGCCGGCCTGGTTCGCACCGTTGCGATATCGAGGGGACATGCCCTTCGGGTTGCCCTTGAACCCTGGATGAAACCCGGCCCGTCGCGGCGGCAGTTCAGGAATTGAGTTCGGCGAGGACCCGCAGGGTGTGCGCGTCGGGGGCGAGGGCGAGCAGGTCCGTCACCGGCCCCTTGCGCCACGACTCCAGCCGCTCGGCGATCCGTTCGCGCGGGCCGACCAGGGAGATCTCGTCGGCGAAGGCGTCCGGGACGGCGCGGACGGCCTCCTCGCGGCGGCCCTCCAGGAACAGCCGCTGGATGCGGCGGGCCTCCTCCTCGTACCCCATGCGCGCCATGAGGTCCGCGTGGAAGTTGCGGGCCGCGTGGCCCATGCCGCCGATGTAGAAGCCGAGCATGACCTTCACCGGGACCAGTCCCTCGGCGACGTCGTCGCAGACCCGCACCTGGGCCAGGGGCGCGACTACGAAGCCCTCCGGCAGGTCGGCCACCGCGTCCCCGTACGCGTCCGGCCTGTTCGGCGACCAGTAGAGCGGCAGCCAGCCGTCGGCGATCCGGGTCGTCTGGGCGACGTTCCTCGGTCCTTCGGCGCCGAGGAGGATCGGCAGATCGCGGCGGAGGGGATGGGTGATGGGCTTGAGGGCCTTGCCGAGCCCGGTGCCGTCCGGCCCGGTGTACGGGTGGGAGTGGAAACGCCCGTCGAGCGCCACCGGCGCCTCGCGCCGCAGCACCTGCCGTACGACGTCGACGTACTCGCGTGTGGCGGTCAACGGCGAGGCGGGGAACGGCCGTCCGTACCACCCCTCCACCACCTGCGGCCCCGACAGCCCCAGGCCGAGCATCACGCGCCCCCCGGAGAGGTGGTCGAGGGTCAGGGCGTGCATGGCGGTGGTGGTCGGGGAGCGGGCCGCCATCTGGGCAACGCCCGTACCGAGCCTGATCCTCGACGTCCGCGCGGCGATCCAGGTCAGCGGGGTGAAGGCGTCGGAACCCCAGGACTCCGCGGTCCACACGGAGTCATAGCCGAGCCGCTCGGCCTCCTGGGCGAGGGGGACGTGGTCCGCGGAGGGGCCGCGGCCCCAGTAGCCGAGTGCGAGCCCGAGCCGCATGCCGCCTCCTGACGGTACGTCAGATCCATGCCGTGGGCTTGCGACTGTACGACAACGGCCCCCCGCCGGGAAGGGCGAGGGGCCGTCGGGTACGACGTACGGGGCTCAGCCGCGCTGGATGCCCGAGGTGTCCTGGAGCACGCCACGGCGGCCGTCCTGCGTCTGCGCGACCAGGGCGGCGCCACGCTGCTCGACGGCCAGGTACCAGGTGCCCGGCGCGAGTTCGGCGATCGGCGTCTGCGAACCGTCCTCCGGGAACAGCGGACGCGGCACGGGCACGGCGAACCAGAACGGCGAGAAGTCCGCGGCCGGCGCGGGCGCCTGCGGCTGCTGCTGCCCGCCGAACGGCTGCCCCGGCTGCGGCTGTCCACCGTACGGCTGCTGCGGCTGCCCCGGCTGCTGGGCACCCGGGTAGCCGTAACCACCGGGCGGCTGGGCGCCGTACGGCTGGGGCGCGGCGGGGCTGGGGGCCGGCAGGAGAGCGGCCTGGAGGGCGGGGACGAGGGGGGTGGCGATGGCGCCGGCGGCGAGGAGGAGGGCGGCGATGAAGCCGAGGATCAGCCCGGCGGCGGCGCTGCCCCCCTCGGGGACGTCCACCAGCGTCCAGAACAGACTCCATGCGGAGAGAACCGCGAATGCCGTGCCGACTGTCCCGAGGTCCAGGCCGATGACCTTGCGCGGCTGCGGGAGGCAGTGGTTGACGACGATGAGGGCACCGCCGATGACCCCGCCCAGGTACATGCCGAAGCCGACGCCGAGGTTCTCCCAGGCGTTGGAGTTCAGCTCGAACCCTGCGGCGGAGTAGGTGTCGAGGAACGACGCGATGAACAGCAATACCGCTGCTCCGATCACCACGCCGTCGCCTCTAGTGAGGGAGCGGATATTCACTTCAGGAGGTCCTTCGTCAGTCGTCTCGTCATCGGCATCGCTGGAGGCGTCGCTGTCACCATGTCGCCGTCAGGCCCCGGTGTGAAGCGCAGGGGGTGGCCCCTCATCGTAGGGACGACCTTATCGTCCGACCGACGAGGGTGTCCGCCGGGATCAACCGCCGATCACTACCCGCGCAGGAAACTCACGATTCCCTCAGAGATCCCCCGCGCCGCCTTCTGTCGCCACGCGCCGTCGGTGAGCTGTGCCGCGTCCTTGCTGTCGCGCATGTTGCCGCATTCGATGAACACTTTGGGCACCGTTGAGAGATTGAGACCGCCCAGATCCTTG
This sequence comes from Streptomyces sp. NPDC007808, assembly GCF_042868655.1. Taxonomy (NCBI): domain Bacteria; kingdom Bacillati; phylum Actinomycetota; class Actinomycetes; order Kitasatosporales; family Streptomycetaceae; genus Streptomyces; species Streptomyces sp. NPDC007808. Next base: position 386,325 of record NZ_JBIAEQ010000002.1, on the reverse strand, counting down.
CGCGTGACCAGGCCGGTGCCGTCGCCGACGTAGTCGGAGGGGGCGCTGCCCGTGACGCGGACGAAGGAGCCGGCGATGCGCTCGCCGAGGTCGCGGGAGGGGCCGACGATCGGGCCGGTGTGCGCGGCGCCCTCGTCCACCTTGCCCGGGAGGATGACGTGGAATCCCCGTTGCCCGCTGCCCGCGCCGTCCGCGTGGATGGAGACGACGGCGTCGGCGTGCGCCTCGTTGCCGATACGGGCCCGCTCGTCCACGCACGGGCCCCACGGGCGGTCGCCGTCCTGGGTGAACTTCACGGTGGCGCCCTGCCGCTGGAGCAGGACGCGCAGCCGGTGGGCGACGTCCAGGGTGAACTCGGCCTCCGTGTAACCGTCGTTGGTGGAGGTGCCCGTCGTGTCGCACTCCTTCCGGTTGGTGCCGATGTCCACCTGGCGGTTGATGTCGGCCGTGTGCCGGAAGTTGCCGGGGTTGTGACCGGGGTCGACCACCACCACCTTGCCCTTGAGGGGGCCGGAGGTGCCGGGCGCCGAGGTCGAGTCGGCGGTTGGCGTGGGGCCCGGCGGTTTGTCGTCGGTCGTGGAGGCGTCGGTCGGCACCGAGCCCGACGGCCCCTGGGAGGACCGTACGGCCGCGCTGCCTGAGCCGCCTCCGTCGCCGGAACCGCCCACCGCCTCGTACATCACCCATCCGAGCAGGGCCCCCGGCACGAGGGCGGCGGCCGCGACGGTCAGGGCGCGGCGGCGACGGCGGCGGGGCTGGGAAGGATCGAAGTCCGGACCTACGTACGACACGCCTGACACCTTACGGGCCGACCACGGCCCGCGGCGGTACGCCACGGTCGAGGGCGGCGGCCGGAGTCCTCCCGTGGATCAGAACCCGGTGCCGGTCCGCCGCAGCACGCGCAGCGAGTCCGTCACCGACACCTCCGTGAACGCCCCGGACTCCAGAGCCCGCAGGTAGACGCGGTACGGCGCCTGCCCGGTGAACTCGTCCACGGGGTCCGGGAACACGTCGTGGATGACGAGCAGTCCGTCCTCGGCGACATGCGGGGCCCAGCCCTCGTAGTCGGCGTTCGCGTGCTCGTCGGTGTGGCCGCCGTCGATGAAGACCAGGCCGAGCGGGGAGTTCCAGACCTTCGCGACCTGCGGGGAGCGGCCGACCAGAGCCACGACGTGCTCCTCCAGGCCCGCCCTGTGCAGCGTGCGGCGGAACGTCGGCAGCGTGTCCATCAGGCCGATCTCGGGGTCGACCGTCTCCGGGTCGTGGTACTCCCAGCCCGGCTGCTGCTCCTCGCTGCCGCGGTGGTGGTCGACGGTGAGGGCCGTGACCCCGGTCTCGCGGGCGGCGTCGGCGAGCAGGATCGCGGAGCGCCCGCAGTACGTGCCGACCTCCAGCAGGGGCAGACCGAGCCGTCCGGCCTCGACGGCCGCCGCGTACAGGGCGAGCCCCTCGCCCGCGGGCATGAAGCCCTTCGCCGCCTCGAACGCGGCCAGGATCTCGGGCTTGGGGGCCGGGGCCATGCGGGTCCCTTTCGGTCGTACGAGCGTGTGGGCGCCCATCGTGCACCACACCCCCCGGCACGGTGAACGACGGGGGTGCGAGCGCGCGGGTGTCCGGCGCCGACCGTCTCCCCGGGCAGCGACGGGCCCACCTCGACCGAGCCGCCCTCACCCGTGTGCGTCGCCGACGAGGCGAGCGGGGCGTGGCCGTCGGCGCGGGCGGCCAGGACGTAGGCGCCCTCGGCGGGGACGGCGAGGGCGTAGCCGCCGTCCTCGGCGGAGAGGGCCGCGCCGGCCCGCCGGACCCGGCGGTCGATCAGGGTGACATCGGCACGGGCGACCGGGATGGCGGTGGCGTCCAGGACCCGGCCGCGGAACCGTGCAGTGCCTCCTCGGTGCGCTCCGGGCGTAGGCCCGTGGCAGGGGCGGCACTAGGCCCAAATCCCGATGCCGGAAGCGTCGGCGGTTGAGAGCATGACATCCATGCTCCGAGCCGCTGACGCCACCCGCACCTCCCGCCGTACCGCGCCACCCACCTGGCTGGTGGTGGCGCTCGCCTGCGCCGGGCAGTTCCTGGTCGTGCTCGACGTGTCCGTGGTGAACGTGGCACTGCCGTCGATGCGTGCCGACCTCGGGCTCAGCGCGCAGGGACTGCAGTGGGTGGTGAACGCCTACGCCATCGCCTTCGCCGGGTTCATGCTGCTCGGCGGGCGGGCCGGGGACCTCTACGGCCGCAAGCGGATGTTCCTCGTCGGGCTCTCCCTGTTCACCCTGGCCTCGCTGGCCGGCGGGCTGGCCCAGCAGGAGTGGCACCTGCTCGTGGCCCGGGCCGTGCAGGGACTGGGCGCCGCCGTGCTGGCGCCCTCGACGCTGACGATCCTGACCGCGGCGGTGCCGGAGGGGGCGGCGCGGGCACGGGCCATCGCGACCTGGACCGCGGTCGGTGCCGGGGGCGGCGCCGCGGGCGGGCTCGTCGGCGGGGTGCTGGTGGACGTGCTGTCGTGGCGCTGGGTGCTGCTGATCAACGTGCCGGTGGGCGCGGTGGTCCTGGCCGGTGCGGTGCTCTGGCTCGCGGAGAGCCGGGCCGAGGACGGGAACCGGCTGGACCTGCCGGGTGCCGTCCTGGTGACGGCCGGGCTGGCGACGCTCGCGTACGGCATCTCGCAGACCGAGGCCGAGGGCTGGACGGCGACGGCCACCGTCGTACCGCTGCTGGCCGGGCTCGTCCTGATCGGCGCCTTCCTCGCCGTCCAGGCGCGTACGGCGGCTCCGCTGATGCCGCTCGGGCTGCTGCGGCTGCGGTCGGTGTCGTCGGCGAACGTGGCGATGTTCCTGTCCGGGTCGGCGATGTTCTGCATGTGGTTCTTCATGACGCTGTACGCGCAGAACGTGCTCGGCTACACCCCGCTGGAGGCCGGTCTGGCCCTGGTGCCCAGCTCGCTGGCCGTGATCGTCGGCTCCAAGCTCGCCCCCCGGTTGATGCGGGCGATGGGCGTACGCCACGTGGCCGTGCTGGGCACCGTCGTGGCGGCCGTCGGCTTCGGCTGGCAGTCCACGCTGGACGTGACGGGCGCGTACCTGACGTCGATCATGGTGCCGGGCGTGCTGATGATGCTGGGCGCGGGCCTGGCGGCCACCCCGCTCGCCGCCCTGGCCACGTCCGGTGCCCGGCCGGGCGAGGCGGGGCTGGTCTCCGGACTGGTCAACACCTCGCGCACGATGGGCGGTTCGCTGGGTCTCGCGGTCATGTCGACGATCGCGGCGGCGCGTTCGCAAGGCGGCACGTCGCCGCAGGCGCTGACGGAGGGGTACGCCCTGGTCTTCCGTACGTCGACGGCGGTGCTCGTGGCGGGGGCGGTGCTGATGCTGCTGTGGCTGCCGAGGAGGACTTCGACGAACTGAGGCGACGGAGGCAACGGTCCGAGGGGCTCATGGACTCCTTTGAATATCTAGGAGGTGCCCATGGGGGATCGCAAGGCGGCTCGGGACTCGGAGTTCCAGAGCTTTGTCATCGGCCGCTGGCCGCGGCTGATGCGGACGGCATTTCTCCTCACGGGGGAGCAGCACGCCGCGGAGGACCTGGTCCAGTCGACGCTCGAACAGGTCTACGTGGCCTGGCGCAGGGTCGGCTCGGCCGACGACCCGGAGGCCTATGTGCGGCGCGTGATGATCAACGCGCACGCCCGCAGACACCGCAGGCGGCTCAAAGAGTTCCTCGCGCCCAAGGACGACTCCGGCCTGGTGCGCGAGGTGGCGGAGGCCGGTGACCGCATCGCTCAGGCCGAGGACCGCAGCACCTTGCTGACGGCTCTCGCGCAACTGCCCGCGCGGCAGCGGGAGGCGGTGGTCCTGCGGTACTGGGAGGACCTGACGGAGACGCAGACGGCGGAGGCGATGGGGTGCTCCGTCGGCGCGGTGAAGAGCAACGCGGCCAAGGGCATCGCGAAACTCCGCGCCATACCGGGACTGGCCGAGATGGTGACGCAGGGAGGGCGGACGCGATGAGCGGGCACCAGGAGACGAACCACGGCATGAGCAAGCACGACACGACCCACACGGACATCGCCTTCCTGCTCGCCGAAGCCGCGGACGAGGTCGAGGTCGGCATAGCCCCTTACGACGCGGTGCTCCGCGGCGGCCGCCGGCGCAGAACCCGCCGCTGGGCTGCGGCCACGGCGGCGGCCCTGGCGCTGGTGGGCTCGGCGACCACACTGGCCGTGGCGGGCATGCCGGGCGGCGACGGCGACCGCAGCCGGGGCTCCTCGGTGGCGACCAGCCCGCCGACGAGCCCGCCCGCCACCCCGGCGCCGGACGTGCGCACGCCCCAGCGGACCCTGCTCGCCGCCGGAACCGAGCGCGGCAAGGACTGGCGGGTCGACATCGACGTCTGGGAGGCACCCCGCGACGAACGGGAGGCCGAGGCCGAGCTGGCGGCGATGGTCGAGTTCGGGGGCGCCCCGTCGGACGTGAGCCAGGCCTCCGACCTGATCGGCAGAAGCTCGTACTCGGTGAGGTGGAGCTACGGCACCGTGGTGAGCAGCCCGACGCTGATCGAGGACGCGTTCACCGAGCAGGAGGCGATGTCCGGCAAGGACATCGAGACCGCAGCGGTCGCCCTGGAGCCCGGTTCCGAGGGGCCGAAGCGCCTGGTCGTCGGCAAGGTCGCCGTCACCGCGCAGCAGGTCACCTGCACCTGGAAGGACGGTACGACCACCGAGGTCCCCGTGGTCTCCCGGGCCCGCGACGTCAACAGCGACGACTTCGTGATCCGCCCGGTGGACGGTTCCCCGGTGAACTGGTTCGTGTGCCTCGCGCCGGAGGGCACGGCGTACGAGTCGGTGCGGGTGACGCAGTAGCGGTGGCGCGTCGGGGGCGGGGGCGGGGGCGCGGGGCGGCGGGACGGCGCGACTGCGCGGAACCGGTTTCCGAGGGAGCCGGTCTCCGGGGCGATCCCGGGTCCCGTCCACCGCCGCGGACACCCTGCCCGACGCAGCAGACCTGATGAAGCGTCAGAAGCCTTCACAAGTGTGCTGCGCTCGGCTATACAAAGGGCGCCGGACTGGAACGCGTTCTAGAACGGCCCGTGACGACCTCGGTGCGGCCGACGGTGCGGACAGCCGTACCGGGGTCTTTCGGTCCCCAAGAGCCTTCAGGAGCCCCATGCCCATCGACGCCGCCAAGGCCGTTGCAGCGCAGCCCCGGACGGGCGAGATCACCTGGAACGCCAAGGACGTGCAGCTCTACCACCTCGGAATCGGCGCGGGCACCCCGGCGACCGACCCCGACGAACTGCGCTACACGCTTGAGTCCCGCCTGCACGTCCTGCCCAGCTTCGCCACCGTCGCCGGCTCCGGATCGCCCGGGGTGATCAGCGGTCTGTCCATGCCCGGTGTCGAGGTGGACCTCGCCAAGGTCCTGCACGGCGGCCAGTCGCTGACCGTCCACCGTCCCATCCCGGTGCGGGGCAAGGCGACCGCCACTTCTCGCATCGCCGCTGTCCACGACAAGGGCAAGGCCGCCGTCCTCGTCATGCGCACCGAAGTCGCCGACCCCGACGGGCCGTTGTGGACGAACGACGCCCAGATCTTCGTAAGGGGAGAAGGAGGGTGGGGCGGCGACCGCGGCCCGTCCGCCCGTCTCGAACCCCCCGTCGGTGAGCCCGACCGGGTCGTCGAGCGGTCGATCCGCGAGGACCAGGCCCTGCTCTACCGCCTCTCCGGCGACCTGAACCCGCTGCACGCCGACCCCGAGTTCGCCAAGGTCGCCGGGTTCGAACGGCCCATCCTGCACGGACTGTGCACCTACGGCATCACGCTCAAGGCGGTCGTCGACACGCTGCTCGGCGGTGATGTGACCCGGGTGCGGTCCTACGCCACCCGGTTCGCCGGGGTCGTGTATCCCGGGGAGACCCTGCGCATCCGCACATGGTCGTCGCAGGGCGCCGTGCGGGTCGCGGTGAGCGCGGTCGAGCGGGACGACGCGCCCGTCCTCGCCGACACCGTCGTCGAACACACCTGAGTCCACACCGCCGTACGAGGGGAGCCGCACCATGCGAGCAGCCGTACTGCACGAGATCGGCCAGGACAAGCTCGACGTCCTCGACGACGTCGAGGCGGTGGGCTTCGGGCCCGGCAGGGTGAGGGTCCGGGTGCGGGCGACCGGGCTGTGCCACTCGGATCTGTCCGCCATGGCGGGCGTGCTGCCCCAGCCGGCACCCTTCGTGCCCGGTCACGAGGGCGCGGGCGAGATCCTGGAGGTCGGGGAGGGCGTACACCATCTGAAGCCCGGCGACCGGGTCGTCGTCTGCTGGCTCCCCGCCTGCGGCGCCTGCCCCGCCTGCAGGCGCGGCCAGACCCAGCTGTGCCTGGCCGGGTTCATGAACGCCGGAACCCCCAACTTCAAGCGCCCGGCAGGCGACCTCTTCGGCTTCGCCGGCACCGGCACCTTCGCCGAGGAGGTCGTGGTCGACGCGGGCTGCGCGGTGCCCGTCCCCGACGACGTCCCCTTCGACATCGCCGCCCTCATCGGCTGCGGCGTGACCACCGGGCTCGGTGCCGCGCTCAACACCGCCGAGGTGGAGGCCGGTTCGTCCGTCGCCGTCATCGGCTGCGGCGGCGTCGGTGTCTCCGCGATCCAGGGGGCCCGGCTCAAGGGCGCCGCCGAGATCGTCGCCGTCGACCCGGTCCCCGCACGCCGCGAGTCCGCGCTGAGGTTCGGCGCCACCAAGGCGGTGTCACCGGACGAACTGCCCGCCGCCAAGCAGGAGATCACCGCGGGCGAGGGCTTCGACTACGTCTTCGAGGTCGTCGGCAGGTCCGCCACCGCCCGTACGGCCTACGAGAACACCCGGCGCGGCGGCACCCTCGTCATCGTCGGCGCCGGAGCCATGGACGACTTCCTCCAGCTCAACATGTTCGAGCTGTTCTTCGACGAGAAGCGGATCCTGCCGTCCATGTACGGAGGCGGCGACGTCCTGCGCTCCTACGAGCGGACCATCGCGCTGTGGCGGGCGGGCCGCATCGACCTCGCGGCACTGATCACCCACCGTGTGCCGCTGGCCGGCATCAACGAGGCGCTCGACCAGATGCGCACGGGCACGGCGCTGCGCACCTGCATCGAGATCTGACGGCGAGGGGGGCGTATGTCACTGCCACTGGAGGGCCTGTCCGCGATCGTCACCGGCGCCGGCCGGGGGCTCGGCCGGGCGGAGGCGCTGGAACTCGCCCGGCTCGGCGCGGCCGTCGTCGTCAACGACTACGGGCAGCCCGGCAGGGACGGCTCGGGCGCGGCCTCCACCGGGCCCGCGCAGGAGGTCGCGGCCGAGATCCGCGAGGCGGGCGGCAAGGCGCTCGCCCACACCGGGGACGTCGCCGACTTCCGGCAGGCCCGGGAGCTGGTGGAGTCGGCGATCAGCGAGTTCGGCAAGCTGGACATCCTGATCAACAACGCCGGCATCCTGCGTGACCGCATGGTCTTCTCGATGTCGGAGGGGGAGTGGGACTCGGTGATCCGGGTCCACCTCAAGGGCCACTTCAACACCACCCGCTTCGCCGCCGCGCACTGGCGCGAGCGGTCCAAGGCGGCGCAGGGCCCGGTGTACGGGCGGATCGTGAACACCTCGTCGGAGGCGTTCCTCGCCGGCTCCGCCGGACAGCCCAACTACGCCGCGGCAAAGGGCGGCATCGTCGGGCTCACCACCTCCACGGCACTCGCGCTCGCCAAGTACGGCGTCACCGCCAACGCCATCTGCCCGCGCGCCCGCACCCGGATGACCGAGGACGTCTTCGCGGGCTTCGAGCAGCCGGCCGACGGCCTCGACCCGCTCGCCCCCGAGCATGTCGCGCCGCTCGTCGGCTATCTGGCCTCACCGGCCGCAGGGCGGATCAACGGCCAGCTGCTCGTCGTACACGGCGGCATGGTGGCGGTCGTCGAACGGCCGCGGGTGCGGGCCAAGTTCGACAGCAAGCAGGAGACCTTCACCTACGACGAGCTCGACGCGCTCCTCACCCCGCACTACGCCGAGCGGCCGCGGGGGGAGACGTTCGCGGCGGCGGAAGTGCTGGCGCTGAAGCGGGACTGACACGGGAACGGCCCCGTCCCCCGTGAGGGACAGGGCCGTACACCGTTCTCGCTGCCCGGCGTTCAGGCCGCGGTCTCGATCTCCTCGACCGGCTTGCGGTGACGGCCACGAGGGGCCGTCTCGCTGTCCTGGACCGAGACCGGACCCCGGTGCCTGCCGTGCCCGGCGGCCTCCTGGACGTCCGACGACGGCTGGGTCGTGCTCGCGTTGCTCATCGGTAAAGCTCACCCCGTCAAAACATGATCTTTCAAACAGCCGGGCGAGTTTAACCGGCCCACCACGGGCCGAATCCAGGCGGCCACGCCAACCGCCACTAGTTCGTTACAAGACCGCCCAAGGGGGCTTGCTGCAGCGGCACGGGACGGGGCGTGACAGGACGCGGAGGGTCCGTTTCCGCCGCCCGGGACGACGCCGACAGCGGCCCCGGTTCCAGCCCTTCCCTCGGCGCACCCCCCGGCCCTTGCGGTCTTTGCCCCCGCGATTCCGCCGGCCTTTCCCCCTGCGATTCCTCCGGCCTTCCCCCCGGCCCTTCCGCCGGCCTTTCCCCCTGTCTTTCCTCCGGCCGTCGCGCCGGCCATTCCTCCGGCTGTCGCGCCGGCCATTCCTCCGGTCTCCATCCGGTCCAGGCCGCTTCGGCCGCCACCACCGCCTCCCCGGCGGCCTCCCCAGCGGCCTCCCCGACCCGAGCCACCCCGCACCGCACCTGCGCCGTCGAGTACGGCAGTTGGAGCACCCCGTCGGACGTCCACAACCCGGAACCCGCCAACCACCCCTCGGGCGCCGCGAGATGACGTACCCGCCGCTCGGCGGGCCGCCACACCCCGACCCAGCTGCCGACCGGCCCGTCGATGCGCAGGGCCACCCCGCAGTGCTCCGGGGTCAGCACCTGCCCGGGCTGGATCGCGAACGGCGTCACCGCGCACTCGGGCATCCGCAGGCACTCCGGGAAGCGCACCGGCAACGCACTGCCCAGCACGCCCCAGCCCAGCCGCGCCCGTCCCGGCGAGGGCGCGTCCGACCCGATCAGCAGCAGTCCGCTGTCCGGGTCGGCGAGCAGCAGCCGGTCGTCGCTGTCGGCGGCGATCTGCAGCAGCGGCGACACCTCGCCGGCCCGCTCCAGATCGACCACGACGGCCTTCGTACGGCCCTCGAACTCCCGTTCCAGGGCCAGTATCCGCCCGCTCCGGTCCAGCCACACCCCACCCGAGCAGCGCCCCGGGACCTCCGCGGCGCGCTCCGGCCCGAAGGTGCCCCCCGCCACCAGCCACACCGTGCTGGAGTGCCGGCCCACCGCGAGGGCGTACGCCTTGTCGCCGCCCGGCGCCGGGGGCAGCATCCGCATCCGGGTCCCGTCCTCGGGGCACTGGACCGCGCCGAGCGGCAGTTCACCAGTGCCGGGACCGGTCGGGTAGAGCAGTGAGAAGACATGGCGTCCGTCGGTGCGGCGCCGGATCAGGACCCGGCCGTCACCCATGGGGTGCACCTCGGTGCCGGGCTCCTCCGGCTGGTTGGCGGGCAGCGGCACGGCGTAGGGCTCGGGGCCGTCCAGGGTCCAGCGCTCCGGGAACCAGCAGTCGCCGTCCAGCGCGAGGCGGGCGGCGTAGGAGCCGTCCGCAGTGATCGTGCATCCCGCCCGAGGCGCATCGCCGTCCTCACGCTCCGCCGCGGACTCGATAGCACAGGCCGTCATGGTCCGGTCACCTCCAGTGACGAAGCTAGTTTTCGCACGCACAGACGTGGGATCGCCAGGCCTCCCCTTCACACAAAGGGGTGGCCCAGGAACGATTCGCCTGAGGAAAGGGGGCGATTGTGCTGAGCGGGCCGCGGGCGGCGCCGGCCGACCGCCGCGTCACTCCCGCGAAGATCACCGCAAGCGATCGCCGCGGCCGACCACCACGGCCGATCACAGAGGGCGACGACGGCCATCGGCCAGGCCCGGCGAGAGCGGCGCCGGTTCAGGCGCAAAGAGGGGACAGGTAGCCTGTTCCTCGTGCCCCGTCTGTCAGAAGTCATCGCCGCGCTGGACAACCTGTGGCCCGCCGAGCGGGCCGAGTCCTGGGACGCGGTCGGCACCGTCGTGGGCGACCCCGACCAGGAGGTCTCCCGGGTCCTGTTCGCCGTCGACCCGGTCCAGGAGATCGTGGACGAGGCGGTGAAGCTGGGCGCCGACCTGCTGGTCACCCACCACCCGCTCTACCTGCGCGGTACGACGACGGTGGCGGCCTCCACCTTCAAGGGCCGGGTCGTCCACACGCTGATCAAGAACGACATCGCGCTGCACGTGGCACACACCAACGCGGACACCGCCGACCCGGGCGTCAGCGACGCGCTGGCCGGCGCACTGGACCTGCGCGTCGTACGACCGCTGGTGCCCGACCCGTCCGACCCGGCGGGCCGCAGGGGCCTGGGCCGCGTCTGCGAGCTCGACCACCCCGTGACCGTCCGCGAACTCGCCGCCCGCGCCGCCGAACGGCTGCCCGCCACCGCACAGGGCATCCGCGTGGCCGGCGACCCGGAGGCGACGGTCCGCACCGTCGCCGTCAGCGGCGGCTCCGGCGACAGCCTCTTCGACCAGGTGCGGGCGGCGGGCGTCGACGCCTTCCTCACCGCGGACCTGCGCCACCACCCCGCCTCCGAGGCCGTGGCCCACAGCCCGCTCGCCCTGCTCGACGCGGCGCACTGGGCCACCGAGTGGCCCTGGTGCGAGCTGGCCGCCGCCCAGCTCGACGAGATCTCCGACCGGCACGGATGGGACCTGCGCGTCCACGTCTCGAAGACGGTCACCGACCCCTGGACCGCCCACGCGGCGTCCTCAACCACGGATACATCTGGAGCCCCCAACTGAACGCCGCGCCCGCCGACCAGATCCGACTCCTCGACCTCCAGGCCCTCGACGTCCGCCTCCAGCAGCTCGCGCACAGGCGCAGGTCGCTGCCCGAGCACGCCGAGATCGAGGGGCTGACCAAGGACCACACCCAGCTGCGCGACCTGCTCGTGGCCGCGCAGACCGAGGAGAGCGACTGCGCCCGCGAGCAGACCAAGGCCGAGCAGGACGTGGACCAGGTGCGCCAGCGCGCCGCCCGCGACCAGAAGCGCCTGGACTCCGGCGCCGTCACCTCCCCGAAGGACCTGGAGAGCCTCCAGCACGAGATCGTCTCCCTCGCCAAGCGCCAGAGCGACCTGGAGGACGTCGTCCTGGAGGTCATGGAGCGCCGCGAGTCCGCCCAGGAGCGGGTCGCCGAGCTGACCGAGCGGGTCGGTGCCGTCCAGGGCAAGGTCGACGACGCGACCGCCCGCCGGGACGCCGCGTTCGAGGAGATCGACGGCGAGGTGGCGACGGTGACGAAGGAGCGCGAGGTCATCGCCGGCGCCATCCCGGCCGACCTGCTGGGGCTCTACGACAAGCTGCGCGGCCAGCAGGGCGGCATCGGCGCGGCCAAGCTGTACCAGCGCACCTGCCAGGGCTGCCGCCAGGAACTCGCCATCACCGAGCTGAACGAGATCCGCAAGGCGGCGCCGGACACGGTGGTGCGGTGCGAGAACTGCCGCCGGATCCTGGTCCGTACGGCCGAGTCGGGCCTGTAGGAGCCGGGTCGGTGCGGGAGTTCATCGTCGAGGCCGACGGCGGGTCACGGGGCAACCCGGGGCCCGCGGGCTACGGTGCCGTGGTGATCGACGCGGCCACCGGTCAGACGCTGGCCGAGACGGCCGAGTACATCGGTCTCGCCACCAACAACGTGGCCGAGTACCGGGGCCTGCTCGCGGGCCTGCGCGCCGCGCATGCCCTCGACCCCGCGGCCAGGATCCACGTCCGGATGGACTCCAAGCTGGTCGTCGAGCAGATGTCGGGCCGCTGGAAGATCAAGCACCCCGACATGAAGCCGCTGGCCTTCGAGGCGGCACGGGTCTTCCCGGCCCCTCAGGTGACGTACGAGTGGATCCCGAGGGAGCAGAACAAGCACGCCGACCGGCTGGCCAACGAGGCGATGGACGCCGGGAAGCGTGGCGAGCAGTGGTCGGCGGCCGCTTCCACGGCGGAGTCGGCGGCGGCTGACGCCAGGGCCGCGAGGTCCGCCGCCGGACCCGAACCGTCAGATCCGTCCGGGCCGCCCGCGGACGCCGCCGCGGGCGCGGAGCGGGCCCGCGCGGCCCTGGCGGAGGGCCGGGCCTCGGTCGCCCCCTCCGCTCCCTCCGCTCCTTACGTCGATACCCCTACGTCGACCGCCACCGCGACCGCGAACGGGACCGCGACCACGACCGCGACCACCGCGGACGGTGCCAGGGCCGAGGCCGACACCCGGGCCGCCCGCACCGTCGCCACTCCCTCCGCCGGCTGGGCCCCCGCCGACATGGGCACCCCGGCCACCTTCGTCCTGCTGCGGCACGGCGAAACGCCCCTCACCCCTCAGAAGCGCTTCTCCGGCAGCGGCGGTACCGACCCCTCCCTCTCCGCCATCGGCCGGGAACAGGCCGAGAAGGTCGGTGCCGCCCTCGCCAAGCGCGGCACCGTCCAGGCCATCGTGTCGTCGCCGCTCGCCCGCACCCGGGAGACCGCCGGCATCGTCGCCGCCCGCCTCGGCCTGGAGGTGACCGTGGACGACGGCCTGCGCGAGACCGACTTCGGCGCCTGGGAGGGGCTCACCTTCGGCGAGGTCCGCGAGCGCCACCCGGACGACCTGACCGCCTGGCTCGCCGACCCCGAGGCGTGCCCCACCGGCGGCGGTGAGAGCTTCGCGCAGACCGCCACCCGTATCGCCGCCACCCGGGACAAGCTGACCGCCGCGTACGCCGGCCGCACGGTCCTCCTCGTCACGCACGTCACGCCGATCAAGACGCTCGTACGCCTCGCCCTGGGCGCCCCGCCCGAGTCCCTGTTCCGCATGGAACTCTCGGCGGCCTCACTGTCGGCGGTGGCGTACTACGCGGACGGCAACGCGAGCGTACGGCTCCTCAACGACACGTCACACCTGCGCGCCTGAGCCTTCGAGGCAGGCCGCCTCCCGCGCCAGCGCCTCCACCCGTCCCCAGTCCCGCGCCGCCACCGCGTCCGCCGGGGCCATCCAACTCCCGCCGACGCAACCGACGTTGGGCAGCGCGAGATAGTCGGGCGCCGACGCCGGCCCGATCCCGCCCGTCGGACAGAACCGGGCCTGCGGCAACGGCCCGTACAACGACCTGAGATACGCCGTGCCCCCCGCCGGTTCGGCCGGGAAGAACTTCATCTCGCGCACCCCGCGCTCCAGCAGCGCCACGACCTCAGACGTGGTCGAGACCCCCGGCAGGTACGGCACCCCGGACCCCCGCATGGCGTCCAGCAGTACGTCCGTCCAGCCGGGGCTCACCAGGAACCGCGCCCCCGCCGCCACCGCCCGCCCCACCTGGTCCGCAGTGATCACCGTGCCCGCCCCGACGACCGCGTCCGGCACCGCGTCCGCGACGGCCCGGATCGCCTCCAGCGCGTGAGGCGTCCGCAGGGTCACCTCGATCGCGGGCAGCCCACCCGCCACCAGCGCCCTGGCGAGCGGTACGGCATCGGCGGGGGCGTCGACCGCCACCACGGGAACGACGCGCGCGAGATCCAGGACCGAGGTCATGGCCTCATCCTGCCGAGGGTGAGCACCCTGCGCAAAGACCGTTGCACGGAATGCAACTCCTACTTGCAACGCCCTGTCATGACCCCCTACCCCGCCGTCAGTGGACCTCGGTCACCAGCACATCCAGCGTCCACGCCTTCCCGGCCTTCGCGGGCACCTCCACCTCGACCTCGTACCCGAGGTCCCGCAGCGCCTCGACCAGCTCCGCAGGACCCGCCGGAGCGGCCCCGGCCGTCAGCAGACTCCGTACGATCCGCCCCTTGGTCGCCTTGTTGAAGTGGCTGACGACCTTGCGCGTCGGCGCGTGCAGCACCCGTACCGTCGCCGTCCGCCCGGCCACCTCGCCCTTGGGCTTCCACGCCGCGGCGTAGGCCGACGACCGCAGATCGAGCACGAGCCCGTCCCCGGCGGCCTCGGGCAGCACCTCCGCCATCGGCGTCCGCCAATACGCGCCGAGCGCCCCGAGCCCGGGCAGCTTCACACCCATCGAGCAGCGGTAGGAGGGGATCCTGTCGTTGACCCCGATGGCCCCCCACAAGCCGGAGAACACCAGCAGCGAACGCCCCGCCCGGCGCTTCGCCGCCGTGTCCAGGGACGCCAGGTCGAGCGCGTCGTACAGCACCCCGGTGTAGATCTCCCCGGCGGGCCGCGCCCCCGCGCTCCGCAGCCCGGCGTTCTTGGCGACCTCGCCGCGCAGCCCCTCGCTCAGCCCGAGCATCTCCCGCGCCTTCTCCTCGTCGCCGCCGCACAGCTCGACCAGCTCGCCCAGCACGGCCTCACGGGCCCCGGTGAGCCCGGGCAGCGACAGCGACTCCAGCTTCAGGCAGGCACCCCGGCCCGACGAGGCCTTGCCTTCGGAAGGGGGCAGCAGGACAAGCACAGGTACTCCTTCGATCGAACTCCGCCACAGGGTACGGCGTGCCCCCGAGCGACCCTCGCCCTACGGGGCCGTATGCCCCGCCGTCCCCTTCACGGTGTGCTTCGCGCTCCCCCGAGCGACTGCCCCTCGCCCCCACCACGCCCCGGCATGCCGGCCGTGGCCTCCCGGATCTCCGTCACCACGCGGTCCGCGTCGTCGGCATGGAAGCGGACGAGGCGGACGTCACTCCGGCGCCCGAGGAAGGAGAAGCAGGGGACGGGCTCGGCGAGTTCGAGCGTGACGGAGGTCTGCGAGCCCACGGCGACGTCGAGCTCCCCGTCGGCCCGCTCATGGGTGGTACGCAGCTCACGCCGCACGCTCGCGATCTTCTCCAGCGGTACGCGAAGGTCGAGGTGGACGCCACGCCGGACGCGCAGGATGCCGGAGCCGAGCACATGCGGCCGTACGACGCAGGCGGCGTGCAGTCCGACGAGGAGCACGACGGTGTACACGTCGAGCGCCAGCCACACCCGGCGCACGGCCGGGAAGTCCCGCAGCAGCACCGACATGGTCAGCGACTCGATCACGCACACGAAGGCGAAGCCGAACATCATCGGCCCCTGCCCGCGCGCATAGCCGAAGGCGAGCCCGCCCTCCGGGACGTGCCGGCGCCGGACCGCCCACAGCCCCAGGCAGACCAGTAGCCGCAGTTCATGTCGCACGAGCGCGCGTACGACCCTCATGGCCGCCCCTCGCCCGGGGCCCGCGTCAGGATCCGCAGGGCACGGCGGATCGCCTCCGCCTGCGCCGGGGCGAAGTCGGCGTAGAAAGCACGCAGGAAGCTGCTGTCCTGGTCGATGTCCGCCTCCGTGAGCAGTTCCCGCGGGATCAGCCCGGCGAGCAGCCGGGCCGCCTCGGTCACGCGCGGGTCGTCGGACTCGGCGTCGGCGAGGTCGTCGAGCAGCGCGTACGCCTCGTGCGCCCGGGCCACCGCGTCCGGACTCCCGAGGGCCCCGCTCCACAGGGACGTCAACTGCTCCCGGACCTCCGGCGACGCCGCCTGATCCAGCAGCGCGAGGATCTCCCGGTCCTTGGCGGCCATGGGGGAGTCCGACAGCGGCGACGTCCGCGCGAACAGCTCACTCAGCTCCGCCGACACGGGCCCCTCGGCAGACAGGGCGCCCTCCGTCTCCAGCAGCGCCCGCAGCCGGGCCCGCCGCTCCCGGATCGCCGCCTCCTGCCGGGCGAGGTCCTCGTCCAGCTCGGTGAGCACTTCGACCAGATCCTTCCCGGCGTCCTCGGCCAGCACGTCCCGCACTTCCGCGAGCCCCAGCCCCAGCTCGGTCAGCCGCCGGATCCGGGCGAGGACGACGGCGTGCCGCAGGGTGTAGTCCCGGTAGCCGTTCGGGCGCCGCTCGGGTTCGGGCAGCAGCCCCTGATGGTGGTAATGCCGCACGGTCCGCGTGGTGACGCCGACGGCGGCGGCGAGTTCTCCGATCCGCATGGGATCAGTAGAGACGTTGACGCTGCGTGAGGGTCAAGCCCGTGTGATCGGTGCGGGCGACGGCCGCCCCCCGCAGGCCGGTAACATGGTCCACACGGCAGACGAGCCGGGCGGACGGCCGCGTGGAGTCCCCTTGACGGGGGCTTCCCGAGGAACGTCCGGGCTCCACAGGGCAGGGTGGTGGCTAACGGCCACCCGGGGTGACCCGCGGGACAGTGCCACAGAAAGCAAACCGCCGGGGGCTTCGGCCCTCGGTAAGGGTGAAACGGTGGTGTAAGAGACCACCAGTGCCTGGGGTGACTCAGGCAGCTAGGTAAACCCCACCCGGAGCAAGGTCAAGAGGGAGCACCTCGGTGCTCCTGCGCGGACGTTCGAGGGCTGCCCGCCCGAGTCCGCGGGTAGACCGCACGAGGCCGGCGGCAACGCCGGCCCTAGATGGATGGCCGTCGCCCAGGGCTCCGCGAGGAACCCTGGGAACAGAACCCGGCGTACAGCCCGACTCGTCTGCCGCTACCTGCGGCTTTTGCCTCGGCAAGTGCCCCTGATCCGGGGCGGACTCCCTTTCCGATCGTTCGGGGGCTTGCCGCGTCGCGCGGCGGAAGCGGCCATGTCCCGTCCTCTGACGTACGCGAGCGCGCCGCAGAAGAGCCCCTTCTATTGATCATCGTCATCGATGGGTTCGGGCTCCCGGGTGTAAGCCAGGTCGAGGACGTAGCGTTCGGTGACGGGGCAGTTGTTCCAGGCTGCGGTGAGCTGGTCTTCGGGGGAGTCGTCGGCGATCTGGTCGAGGGTGGTGTTGTAGTAGTCGGCTGACGCTTGGCGGTTCTGCCACCAGGCGTGGCCTTCGTAGACGCCGGGGCGGGGCAGGGTGATCTCGTCGGCGGGTCCGCGGTCGAGTTGGCCGATGACCAGGATGCCTGTTTCGGATTCGAGGCTGACGTCGGTGTGGCCTTCGGCCTCGGCGGGCGGGGCGGGTGGGGAGTCCCAGATGCGGATCCTCATCTGGACTTTCATGTCCGGTTGCAGGCTGAGGAGGTACAGGTGGTAGCCGTTGCCGGCCACCACCTGTGTCTCTGCGGCGTCCATGGCTGCTTCGTCGCCGAGGTACGCGTCTGCGTCGTAGACCTCCAGCAGGCGGCGACCGGGGGTGGCGGTGACGTTGTGTTCGACGAGAAGCGCCATGGTCAGTGATGTCTTCCTGCTAGTTGGTGATCTTCACGTTGGCGCCCTCGGTAGGTATCGGTTGAACCCAAATGTCTTCCGTGCTAGCGACATAGTCGACGCGTCGACTGCCGTCGTATGCGAAGCCGAGGACCCATTGGCCGAACTTGAGGCGGCCGAGGGCGGTAGTGCCCCTGACGTCCCGCAGGATCAGGTCGAAGAGATGCTTCTGGCAACTCTCGCCCCCAAGATTGACGAAATCCATGGGGTCACCCCCCGACCGGGCCGATGGCGTCGTCAGAGTGCGTCCACCGCGCTCACCTTCCAGCCCTCGTCCGTGCGGCTCATCGTCATCCGTACCCGGTTCAGGTCCAGGCGCGAGCCCGAGACCTGCGTGCTCTCGGTGACCTGGTTGACGAAGAGCAGGACCACGACCTGGTCCGGGGAGGCCGAGACGACGGATGCCGCCGGGGTGCCGCCGGAGCCGGGGGCGGCGACCGTTGCCTTCACCGTGCCGCGGTACTTCTCGGCCGTCGGGCCGACCACGGTCTTCGTGGTCTTGGCGTACTCGTCGCGGAAGTCGCCGGTCAGGTGGGAGCGCGCGCGGGTGAAGTCGCGGTCCAGGGTGCGGTAGTCGTAGGACAGGACTTTCGGGGCCGCCGTCCGCGCGGCCGCGAGAGCCTCGGAACGGGCGGTCTCCGTCCGGTGTGCTTCGCGGTACTGCCAACCCACCACGGCGGCGGCGACCAGGCCGGCGACGAGGAGGACGCCGAGCAGCGCGGTCCACGGGCGGCGTCGGCCGGGGCGGCCCCCGGTCCCGGGCGGCTCCTCTTCGAAGGACTCCGGTTCGTCGAAGGACTCCGGTTCATCGAAGGGCTCCGGTTCGTCGAAGGACTCCGGTTCATCGAAGGGCAGCGGCTCCTCGAAGGAGTCCGGTGACGGCTCCGGTGGGTCCTCCC
The DNA here is from genome assembly GCF_042868655.1 of Streptomyces sp. NPDC007808. Lineage (NCBI taxonomy): Bacteria > Bacillati > Actinomycetota > Actinomycetes > Kitasatosporales > Streptomycetaceae > Streptomyces > Streptomyces sp. NPDC007808. Next base: position 368,169 of record NZ_JBIAEQ010000002.1, on the reverse strand, counting down.
AGCCGTTCCTCGGGGCCTCTATGAGGATGGTGCGGCCGACGACCGCGGGCTCGGGGGCCGGGTCCGTTCCGCGGTGGCGTTCCGCGCGCTTGGCCGCCGCACGCGCCGCTGCCGTCATGGTGCGGGTGGTCGCCTTCGGCATGGTCGTACTCCTTGATCGTGCTTGTCAGCCGACGAACTCGACGTCCGACGTGAGCCAGCGGCCGTCCCGGTGCACCAGGTCCAGCTGGAGGCGGTAGGTGCGCGCCTCGCCCTGAGGCACCGCCGTGTTCGTCACCTTGCTGTCGGCCACCACCAGGACTCGGGCCGAGTCGGCGTCGGAGCGGACGATGCCCGCCTCCAGGACCTGGCCCTCCGACACCGACTTGTTCCGGGCCACCAACTGCGTCAACTGCTTCGTCTGGGCCGCGAACTGCTTCTTGAAGTCGCCGGTCGCGCCTGCCAGGACGTTCGCGCTGTCGCGGGCGTAGTGGCGGTGGTCGAGGGAGGTGAAGTTCAGGGCCGACTGGCGGGCCGCGGACAGGATGTCCTGGCGGCGCCGGTCCGTCTCGTGCTGGGCGAGAAGACCGAGGGTCAGCCAGATCGTCAGTGCCGTGGTGAGGACCGTCACCGCGATCAGTCCCACCGTCACCGCCCTGGAGCTCAGTGCGCTCCTCATGCCATCGGGCCGACTAGCAGCCATTGCCACGACTCCTTTCCGAACACGGCCCGCTGGCCGCCCGTCGAGCCGATCTCGACGTTGCTTCCGTCCGGGCCGGTGGTGGTGCCGGTCTCCGGGTCGTACGGGGTGACGTGCGCTGTCCGCCGGGGGCCGCCGTGGGCGGTCGACGCACCGGGGGCGTTCTGCGCGCCCCGCACCGATGACTCGCTCCCGCGCGGCAGCGTGCAGCGGGCCCGCGTGTTCGCCTCGCGGGTGCTGGTGTCCGCGGGGTCCCGGCGCGCCGTGCCGTACCCCTGCGTGCAGGCCGGGGGGTCGTCGGCGTTCAGCACCATGCCGAAGTGGGTCGTGCCGTCGCCCGGGACCACCGTGTAGCTGCCCGCCACCATCACCGGGAAGGTGACCAGTGCCTGTTCCACGCCGGGCAGGCGTGCCAGCGTCACCTGGCCGCCGCTGATCAGGTTCGCCAGCAGGACCGACAGCTCGGGGCCCGCCGACTTCAGCAGGGAGTTCACCTCCTGTGCCGCCGGCCGGGCGTTGCCGATCAGCTTGCGCAGGTCACCGTCGCTCGCCTTCAACTGGGCGGTGAGCGCCGCCAGGTCGGCCGCGAAGGACTTGATCGACGAACCCTGGTCCGCCTGGGTCTTCAGGACCTTGCGGGAGTCCTCGATCAGCGCGATCGTCTCCGGGAGCGCCTCGGACGCCGACTCGACCAGGTCGTTGCCGGAGTCGACCAGGCGGCTCAGGTTCGGGCCGGTTCCCGCGAAGGCCTCGCCCAGTTCGTCGACGGTCACCCGGAGGTCCTTCTTGCCGACCGAGTTCACCAGGCGGTCGAGGCTCAGGACCAGGTCCGTCGTCGGCAGCGGGACGCGGGTGTTGCGGCGCGGGATGCTGCTGCCGTCGAGGAGGTACGGGCCGTCGGACGTGCGGGGCTGCAGGTCGACGTACTGCTCGCCGACCGCCGAGCGGTTCGCCACGACGGCAAGGGTGTCCGCGGGGATGTCGGGCGCCCCGTCCCGGATGTCGAGGGCGATCGAGACCCCGTCCCCGCCCGCCAGGCGCAGCGCGCCGACCCTGCCCACCGGCACCCCGCGGTACGTCACCTCCGCGCCGGTGAAGACGCCCCCGGAGTCGGGGAAGTCCGCGCGGACCGTGTAGCCGCGGTCCAGGACCTCGTCGACCAGTCCGGTGTACTCGGCGCCCACGTAGGACACGCCGACCGCGGTGAGGGTGGCGAAGGCCAGCAGTTGGACCTTGACCGTACGGGTGATCACGGCTGGACCCCCTTCAGCATCATCTCGGCGAGTTCGAGGTCGATCCCCTCGGGCCAGTCGCCGCTCCCAGGCGCGTAACCGGCCGTGCACACCGGCGGGCACAGCAGGTCACCGCCGCCCCCGGACGGGACGGAAGGAGACGGGCGCACGTTCGGGCCGTTCGGCAGTGCCGTGGGCGCCGGTACGCCCGGCAGCTCCGGGAGGTCCGGTACGTCCGGCAGTTCGGGGGTCTCGGGAAGTTCGGGTTCCTGGGTCTCCCCGTCCCGGCCCCCCTCGCCCGGCTTCTTCGTCAAGTTGCCGTAGATGCCGGCCAGATCGAGGTCGGCGGTGATGTGCAGGTTGACGTAGTCACCCTTGATCGCGTCCACCGCGTTGCGTGGGAACGGGTAGGTCGTCAGCAGCTCCAGGGAGTCGGGCAGGTCGTCGCCCGCCTTGTTGAGCTGCTGCAGGATCGGACGGAGCTGCTTGAGGTTGGCGACGGTGTCGTCGTGCGAGGCGTCGACCACCTTGGTGCCCGTGCGGCCGAGCTCGGACAGGGCCGTCAGCATCCTCGTCAGGTCGCGCCGCTGGTCGGCCAGGACCTTGAGGGCCGGGGGCATCTCCTCCACCGCCTCGGCGATGGTCTCCTTCTCCTTGCCGAGACGCTCGGCGAGCCGGTCCACGGCCTTCAGTGCCCGGACGATGTCCTTCTTCTGTGCGTCCAGACCGCCCAGGAACGTGTCGAGCTCCTTCAGCAGTGACCGGACGCGGTTCTCCCGTCCCTCCAGCGCCTTGTTCAGCTCCACCGTGATCGTCTTCAGCTGGGCCACCCCGCCGCCGTTCAGCAGCGCGGACAGGGCCGACAGCACCTCCTCGATCTCCGGGTTGCGGCCGCTGCGGGACAGGGGGATCACGTCGCCCTCGGTCAGGCGGCCCACCGGGGGCGTGCCTGTCGGCCTCGACAGCGCCACGTACTTCTCGCCGAGCATGCTGGTCTGCCGGAGTTCGGCGATCGCGTTCGCCGGCAGCTTCACCGAGTCGGCGACCCTGAGGTGCACGCGCGCGTGCCAGCCGTTCAGCTCCACCCTCTCGACCGCGCCGACCGTCACGTCGTCGACCTTCACCGCCGACTGCGGCACCAGGTCCAGGACGTCTCGGAACTCAACGGTGACGTGGTACGCGTCGCCGTCCGCCGCGGCGCCGCCCGGCAGCCGCACGTCGTACCAGCCGTTGACCTCGCAGCCGGTCAGCAGCAGTGCGCCGACCGCCGTCCAAGCCGCCGCCCCGCCCTTGCGCAGCCCTCTCATGCCCTCGCCCCCAGGATGCCGCCGAGCGTGCGGTCGACCGTGCCCGTGACCGCCGTGCCGCCCCGCGGCACCTCCGGCAGGGAGTCGAACAGCTTCCTCAGCTCGGCGCAGTCGGGGTTCGTGCCGCCCTCGTCCCCGGTCGTCCGGAGGATCGAGCACAGCAGCGACGCCGGGTCCTGCGCCTGATCGGCGTTGTTGCGGGTGTCGAGGGTGCCGGCCGACGGGTTGTAGGCGTTGTTGAGGTTCGACAGACCGGCCGGGGCCACCGCCAACAGCTCCTCCAGCGCGGCGCGCTGGGTGACGAGCACCTTGGTCACTTTGCTCAGACCCTCCACGTTCGAGGTCAGCGCCTTCTTGTTCCGCTTCACGAAGGCCGACACGTCACCGAGCGCCGTGCCCAGGTTCTTCAGCGCCGCCGCCAACTCCTCGCGCTCACCGGCCAGTTGCTCGGCGACCTTCGCGAGGCTGCTGTTGAACGACCGCACACTCTTGTCGTCGGCCGCCAGCGCCGCTGTGAAGACCTGGAGGTTGCGGATCGTGCCGAACAGGTCCGTGCGGCCGTCGGAGAGGGTGGTGACCGCCTTCGAGAGGTCCTCGACCGTCCGGTGGAGGTTCTTGCCCTGGCCGTCCAGGTTGTCCGCGCTCACGCCGAGCAGCCGGGACAGGGCGCCGTCCTTGTTGGCGCCGTCCGGTCCGAGGGCCTCGGCCGTGGTGTGCAGGCTGTCGAAGACGCGGTCCAGTTCGACGGGGACGGCAGTGCGCGACTCGGGGATCTCGTCCCCGGTCCGCAGCACCGGACCGCTGCCCCGGTACACCGGCAGCAGCTGAACGTAACGGTCGCTGACCACCGAGGAGTTGATGATCGCCGCCTGTGCGTCCGCCGGGACTTCGCGGTCGGCGTCGTACTCCAGCTCGACCCGCACCCGGCCGCCCTCCGGCGTGATCGAGACGACCTCGCCGATCCTGACTCCCAGGACGCGGACGTCCGAGCCGGGGTAGATGCCGACCGTGCGCGGGAAGTAGGCGGTGACGCGGACCGGTTCGGGGCGCGGCCAGAGGACGTAGGTAAGGGCGGCGACGAGGGTGAGCGCCATCAGCACGGCCGCGCGCTTCTTCCAGCGGTTGCTCACTGCGCCCCTCCCGTCCCGGTCCCCGTTCGCGGCACCACCGGGGCCGCGACCAGGTTCTGGACGTAGGAGTCGAACCAGCGACCGTTGCCCAGGGTGTTGGTGAAGACGCGCACGTAGGGCGCGAGGAGCCTGATGCTCCGGTCGAGGGAGGCTTGGTTGCGTTCGAGCATCTCCACCACACGGTTCAGGCCCTTGAGCGCGGGCCCGATCTCCTTGTCGTTGTCCTGGACCAGGCCGGAGAGCTGGACGCCGAGCGCGGCGGAGCCCTTCAGCAGGGTGTGGATCGCCTCGCGGCGTCTGCTGATCTCCCTGAACAGCTTGTCGCCGTCCTTGACCAGGGTGGTGAAGTCCGACGAGCGGTCGGCCAGGACACCCGTGACACCGTTCGCGTGGTCGAGCAGCTCACGCAGCGCCTTGTCGCGGGTGGCCACCGTCCGGGAGATCTGCGACAGGCCCTTGATCGACGCCCGTACCTCCCGCGGTGAGTCCTCGAAGGTGGCGGAGATCGTGTCCAGGGCCTGCGCCACACGGTCGGTGTCGACCTCCTCCGTCGTGGTGGTGAGGTCGCTGAAGGCCTGTACGACGTCGTACGCGGGCACCGTGCGGGTCAACGGGATCTCGCTGCCGGGGGCCAACCGACCGCTCCCCTCGGGGTGCAGGGCCAGGTACTTCGCGCCCAGGATCGTCTTGACGCGGATCGACGCCCCGGTCCTCGTACCGAAGGCCGGCTCGCCCTTGATCTTGAAGGTGACCTTGACGTGGTCGCCGTCCAGGTCGACCTCCCGCACCTTGCCGACCTTGACCCCGGCGATCCGTACCTCGTCGCCCGGCTTGAGCCCGCCCGCCTCCGCGAAGGCCGCGCTGTAGGTGTCGCCGTCGCCGATGACCGGCAGCCGGTCGGCGTTGAACGCGGCCACCGTCAGCAGCGCGAGGACGGTGAGGCCGACGGCGCCGACGACGGCGGGGTCGTTCCCCCGCCGCGCGGAGGGCGTAGGACGTGCCCCGACTCGGAAGGGGGACAGGCGCGGGAGCCGGATGCGAGGCGGCTCGACACGGACCTTGAACAGCGGCTTCGGACGGTTCCTGCGGCTCATGCCCCGCACCTCGCCCTCGCCACATGCAGGTCGGGCGTCAGCACCTGCTTCGTCTTCGGCAGCACGATCCGGCCGTCGAAGTCACACAGGTAGAAGTTGAACCACGAGCCGTAGGACGCCGTGCCCGTCAGCTCGTTCAGCTTGTTCGGCAGCCGCTTCAGCACGCCCTCCACCGTCTTCTCGTTGTCGTTCAGGGTTCCGGTGAGCTCGGTCAGCTGGGCGATGTCGTCCTTCAGCGGCGGCCGCGCGTCCTTCAGCAGGTCCGAGGTGGCCTCCGTCAGATCGCCGATGCTCACCAGGGACCGCCCGATGGGCTTGCGGTCGGCGGAGAGACCGGAGACGACCCGGCGCAGCTGCTTGAGCAGGCCGGAGAAGCGGGCGCCGCGCTTGTCCAGCGTCCTGAGCACCGTGTTCAGGTTGTCGATCACCGAGCCGATCAGCTGGTCGCGGCCGGCCAGCGTCGAGGTGAGCGACGCCGTGTGCACGAGCAGGCTGTGCACGGTGCCGCCCTCGCCCTGGAGGGTGCGGACGATCTCCATGGCGAGCTGGTTGACGTCCTTCGGGCTGAGCGCGGCGAAGAGCGGCTTGAAGCCGTTCAGCAGGGCGTTGAGATCCAGCGCCGGTTGCGTGCGCGACAGCGGGATCGTCGCGCCGGGGCGCAGCCGGGTGTGGTCGCCCGTTCCCTCGGTGAGCGCGACGTAGCGCTGACCGACCAGATTGCGGTACCGGATGACGGCGCCCGTGCCGGTGAGCAGCGGCCGGTCCCGGCTGACCGTGAAGGTGACCTCGGCCAGCGTCCGGTCCTTGATCCGGATGCCCTCGACCTCGCCGACCCGTACTCCGGCCACCCGGATGTCGTCGCCCTCCTCCAGGCCGGTGACGTCGCTGAAGACCGCGCGGTAGGTGTCCTTCGGGCTGAAGGAGATGTTCACGATGGTGGCCGCGAGCAGCGCCGTCGCCAGGATCGTCACCAGCGCGAAGAGACTGAACTTGATCAGCGGGGCGGCGGTCTGCCGGGCACCCTTGGTTTTCGTACGGCTCATGCCACACTCACCGCCGTCGCGCGCGCCAGCGGCCCGAACAGCAGCGTCGTGACCGGCGGCACCTCATCGGCGGGCACCCCGAGCACCGGGGCCACGAGCGAGCCGACGGCCCGCTGCTCGGCGCGGGTGGCGGAGACGCCCTGCGGGCCGCCCGAGGACGAACTCGGCTTCCTGGAACCGTCGTCGAGGTGGGCGCCCGGTGCCGGTACCCGAGGGTGCGGCAGGCCGTGGCAGTTCGGCCCCGACCGGTCGGCGTACCGCGGCTCCTCGCCCGGCTCGTACGCCCCCTGCGGCCGTACGACCTCCAGCGTGATGTGCATCTTCCCGTCCCGGAACGCCTCCTGAGAGGCCTTCTCCTGCCGGACCAGGCCGGCCAGCAGGCAGGGGTACTCGGGGGAGTAGCGGGCGAACAGCTCCAGCGTCGGGCGGGAGACCCGGCCGAGGGTGATGAACCGGCCGCCGTTCGCGTCGAGGAAGTCCTCCGCGGTGCCCGCCACGGTCGCCGTGGCACGGAGCGCCGCCGCGAGCTGGTCCTCCTTCTCGACGATCGTGCGACTGGTGGTGACCGTGTTGCGCAGGATCTCCATGAGGTCGGGCGCCGCGTCGCCGTAGATCTCGGCGACCTCGGCGAAACGGGCGATGTCCTCGGTGAGGGACGGCAGATGGGGGTTGAGGCGGCGCAGGTAGGACTCCAGGCGTGTGAGGTTGTCGCCGATGCGGTCGCCGCGGCCTTCGAGGGCGGTGGCGACGGCGGAGAGAGTGGCGTTGAGCTTGCCGGGCTGGACGGTGCGCAGCAGCGGCATCAGGTCGTTGAGGAGTTGCTGCACCTCGATGCCGACGCGGGTGCGGTCCTGGGTGATGACGTCGCCGGCGCGGATCGGGCGAGCCGACGCGGCCCCGGCGGGCGGGACCAGGTCGACGTACTTCTCGCCGAACAGCGTCTTGGGCAGCAGCCGGGCGTGCACGTCCGAGGGGATGCTCGCGACGTGCTCCGGCTTGAGCGCGATGTCCAGCCGCGCCTTCGTCCCGTCGGCGTGCACCTCGCGCACCTCGCCGACCAGCAGCCCGCGCAGTTTGACGTCGGCCCGCGGATCCAGCTGGTTGCCGAGGCTGTCGGCTTCCAGGGTGATCCGCACGACCGGTGTGAAGGCCTGCCGGTAGACGGCGACGGACAACGACAGCAGCAGGGCGAGCACAGCCAGGAAGACCACGCCGTACAACCGCAGTCTCAGCACTCTCGACACCCTCGGCCCCCTCATCGGGCGGTTCACCCCGCGATCCGTACGGTCGTGTTGGCGCCCCAGATCGCCAACGACAGGAAGAAGTCCAGAACGTTGATCGCCACGATCGAGGTGCGCACCGCACGGCCCACCGCCACCCCGACGCCCGCCGGGCCGCCGCTCGCGTAGTAGCCGTAGAAGCAGTGGACCAGGATGATCAGGACGGCGAAGACGAGCACCTTGCCGAAGGACCACAGCACGTCGACCGGGGGCAGGTACTGCTGGAAGTAGTGGTCGTAGGTGCCGGCCGACTGGCCGTAGTACCCGGTGGTGATCGTGCGGGCGGCGAAGTACGAGGACAGCAGACCGACCACGTACAGCGGGATCACCGCGACGAATCCGGCGATCATCCGCGTCGTCACCAGGAACGGCAGCGAGGGCACGCCCATGACTTCGAGCGCGTCGGTCTCCTCGCTGATGCGCATCGCGCCCAGCTGGGCCGTGAAGCCGGCGCCGACGGTCGCCGACAGCGCGAGGCCGGCCACCAGCGGGGCGATCTCCCGGGTGTTGAAGTACGCCGACAGGAACGCCACGAAGTTGGAGGTGCCGAGCTGGTTGAGGGCGGCGTAGCCCTGGAGGCCGACCTCGGTGCCCGTGAAGAAGGACAGGAAGGCGATCACGCCGACCGTGCCGCCCACGACGGCGAGCGCGCCACGGCCGAAGCTCACCTCGGCCAGCAGCCGCAGGATCTCCTTCTTGTAGCGGCGCAGGGTGCGGCCGGTCCACGCCAGCGAGCGTCCGTAGAAGGAGAGTTGGGCGCCGAGCTCTTCGAGTGAGCGCATGGGGCGTTGCAGCGGTCTCATCGGCTAACCCCTCTGCGGGACGACCTGGAAGTACACCGCGGTCATCACGAAGTTGGTCACGAACAGCAACATGAAGGTGATCACCACCGACTGGTTCACCGCGTCGCCCACACTCTTGGGGCCGCCCTTCGCGGTCAGGCCCTTGTACGAGGCGACGATCCCCGAGATCGCTCCGAACACGAGTGCCTTCACCTCGGCCGCCCACAGATCGGAGAGCTGGGCGAGGGTGGTGAAGGAGGCGAGGTAGGCGCCGGGCGTGCCGTTCTGCAGGACGACGTTGAAGAAGTAGCCGCCCGCCACGCCGACCACCGACACCAGCCCGTTGAGCAGTACCGCCACCAGCATCGACGCCAGTACGCGCGGCACGACCAGCCGGTGGACGGGGTCGATGCCCAGTACCTGCATCGCGTCGATCTCGTCGCGGATCTTCCGCGCCCCGAGGTCGGCGCAGATCGCCGTACCGCCGGCGCCCGCGATCAGCAGCGCGGTGACGATCGGCGAGGCCTCGCGCAGCACGGCGAGCACGGAGGCGGCGCCGGAGAAGGACTGGGCGCCGAGCTGCCGGGTCAGGCTGCCGATCTGGAGGGCGATGACCGCGCCGAACGGGATGGAGACGAGCGCCGTCGGCAGGATGGTGACGCTCGCGACGAACCACGCCTGCTGGATGAACTCCCGTGCCTGGAAGGGCCGTCGGGGGACGGTCCGGACGACGTCCAGCGCCATCGCGAACAGGCTTCCCGACTGCCGCAGCGCTCCGATCGGTGACAGGCTCATGCGCCGGCCCCCGCCTTCTCGCGCAGCGCGTCCTCGCGCCGGGCGATCGCCTCCCAGCGCGGTGGCCGCGCGATGTCCGGCCCCGGCAGCAGGCGGGGAGTCAGAGCCTGACTGCCGGGAGTCTGTGCGCCCTTGCCGTCGCTGTCGCCGAGGGCGGCGAGCTCCTGCTCGACCTGGGCGGCGTCCTTCTCCTCCGCCATGCCGATCGGTCCTTGCATCCGGCCGTTCAGGAACTGCCGTACGACCGGCTCGTCGCTGCTCAGCAACTCCTCGCGGGGCCCGAACATGACCAGTTCGCGGCGGAACAGCAGCCCGATGTTGTCCGGTACCTGGCGGGCCGAGGCGATGTCGTGCGTGACGATCAGGAAGGTCGCGTCGATCTGGGCGTTGAGGTCGACGATGAGCTGGTTGAGGTAGGCGACACGGACCGGGTCGAGGCCCGAGTCGGGCTCGTCGAAGAGGATGATCTCGGGGTCGAGAACGAGCGCGCGGGCCAGCCCGGCCCGCTTGCGCATCCCGCCGGAGATCTCGCCGGGCAGTTTCCCCTCGGCGCCGATCAGCCCGACCATGTCCATCTTCTCCAGCACGATGCGCCGGATCTCGCTCTCGGACTTACGGGTGTGCTCGCGCAGCGGGAAGGCGACGTTGTCGTACAGGTTCATCGAGCCGAACAGCGCGCCGTCCTGGAACAGCACACCGAACAGCTTCCGCACCTCGTACAGCTCGCGCTCGCGCAGCTTGGTGATGTCCCGGCCCTGGATCGTGATCGACCCGCGCTCCGGCTTCAGCAGTCCGACGAGCGTCTTGAGGAACACCGACTTGCCCGTGCCCGAGGGGCCGAGCATGACCGAGACCTCCCCGGCGGGCAGCGTCAGTGAGACGTCCTGCCAGATGACCTGGTGTCCGAAGGACTTGGTCAGCCCTTCCACACAGATCTCGACACCCATCCGGTTCACCCTTCGGCCCGTGGAGCAGCTCCGACATCTGCTCTACGGGGAGGTGGCGGGCGTCCGTCGTTTCCGTGGCGGATTTTTTTCGGAAGGAGGCGAGGGGTGGGGGATTTGGGCTGGATCACGGCCGTATGCGGCTGTATGCGGCTGTGGCGGCCCTGCGCTCGTGGCTGCGACAGCCCGCGTGGGTACGTCGGTCTGGCGTCCGTGGGTGCGTCGGCCTGGCGTCCGTGGCTGCGTCGGTCTGGCGTCCGTGGCTGCGACAGCCCGCGTGGGTACGTCGGCCCGGCGTCCGTGGCTGCGTCGGCCTCGCGTCCGTGGCTACGGCACTGGGCTCGTCGTCGGGATCGGCAGCGAGGGGGACGGTACGGCGGCGGAGTCGTCCGGGACGGCCGCCGTGTAGGCCGGATCGGCGGAGGGCTCCACCGGCAGCTCGGGGACCTCGGGCGGTTCCGGCACGTCCTGCAGCCCCGGCACGTCCTGCAGCTCCGGCACGTCCGGCACCTCGGGGGTCAGCGGGACGTCCGGTGCGGACGGTACCGGCAGCGCGGACACCGGGATCGCGGGGAACTCCGGGACCTCCGGCACTTCCGGCACCTGCGGCAGCGACGGTACGGACAGCGGGAGGAGCGATTCGCGGGCCGGGGAGCCGGTGGCGCTCCCTTCGGACGCGGCAGTGGGCGTGTTCCCCCGAGGCGTACGGCCCGTACCCGAGCCGTCGGGCCGCAGCGCCTGCGTGCCGTCCGGCGTGGCGACGGCGGGCCGAGGCGCCGTACCGCCTCCCTCCCCGTTCCCGTCGAGGGCGTACGGCAGCACGAACCCGGCCACCGCGAGGGTCGCCGCCGTCGAAGCCACCGCCACGGCGTGCACCTTGCCGCCGCCGCGCGGCCGCCCCCACCCGATGAGGAACAGCGCGCACCCGAGTGTCGCCGCCAGCGACTGACGCAGCGTCCGCCGGGCCCGGGCCAGCAGCGACTCGACGGTCCGGTAACTGAGCCCCATCCGCACGGCGACCTGCGCCACGTCCAGGTCCTGCGACTTCAGCCGCAGCGCCTCGGCCTGCCGCGCGGGCAGCTCACCACTGCGCACCGCCAGCCACTTCGCCTCGGCCCGGTCGCACACCGACTCCTCGACGGGGACCGGAGCGGGGGCGATAAGGGTCGGGCTCGTCCGTACCTGCGCCTCGCGGCTGACCTGTCGGTAGCGGTCGACGCACAGCCGCATCGTGACCGTCGTCAGCCAGGCCGCGAGCCGCTCGTCGTCCAGGTCGGGGCGCTCGGCGGCACGCAGCATCGCCTCATGCACCGCGTCCTCGGCGTCCTCCGCACTCATCGACCTGCGCCGAGCCACCTTGAGCAGCTGCTCACGGTGGCTCCACATGCGCCGCCACCGTTCGTCGGCGGCGTCCATCGCCGCAGGTGTCCCCGCGGGCATGTCCGCAGGCATGTCCGTCGCCATGAGGGCCCCTTCGCGCTCCGAGCGTGTGCCTGAACCCCGGCCGGGCCGCGTCGTCCGGCCCGCCCGATCGCCGCCCTGCCGAACCGCCCGCACGGCTCCCTGGGCATCGAGGGCGCCGCCCGGTCGGCGGTGGGCGACATTACCGCCGGGTATCGGCGGTTGTGGAGGGGGTGGCGGTCATCGAGTCCGCGCTGTTACTGGCAGGTCGCGGATGCGCGCACCCGCGACCTGCTCGGCGTCAGCCCGACGGCGGCTTGCGCACCCCGCTCAACGCCTCGTCCGCCCGCTGGTCGACGATGTGGGTGACCAGGTGCTGGGCCGCGCCGAACACGACCGCCCAACCGAGGATCTGCGCGGAGCTGTCGAGGTTGCTCAGACCCGGGACGAAGGCCGCCTTGATCAGCAGGATGCCGGCGAGGGCGGACAGCGCGCCCACCGGGAACTTCAGCACCGCCGCCGCCAGCGGAAGACGGAACTGGTACTGCGTGGCGTGGTTCGCATGGATCCGGTGCACCGCCGTGACCACGGTCAGAGCCGCCCCGATGAGTCCCGCGAACTCCACGGTCAGGACGTCCAGGGCGTCGGTGTAGGGGGCGGTGTCGACGTCCATGGTGGTGGAGGAGGGCGGGTTCGCGGGGGGCGTGCTGTCGGCGGGCACCTCGTGTTCGCCGTTGGGGCAGACCACGCGGTTGCCGGGCGGCTGGGGGGTGAAGCACAGGTCCAGGGACTCCTTGTCGGCGTAGCCCCACAGCGCCAGTCCGGCCAGCCCCAGCGTCGCGGCCCCCGTGACGATCCAGAGCAGGTCCGCCAGGAGCCGCACCCGCCGGTACCTGCCGCCCAGGATCGCGTAGGCGAACAGCAGAGCCCGGACGAGGGTGCCCCGTTCCTCGTCGGTGACGGGCTCGTCACCGGTCGCCGCCTTCTCGCTGATCTCCTCGACCGCCCGTCGATGCGGGGAGTCCTCCGACAACTGCTGGCGCACCAGGGCCAGGACCTCGGGCATCCTCGCCCGGATCTCGTCGTCGGTGGCCACGGAGAGCAGGTCGGCCTCGGCGGCGCGGATGTTCGACCAGATCCGCTCCAGCGTGCCGGACCGGGGCCGGAACCTCGCCCCGGTCAGGCAGGCCGCCTCGGCCTCGTCGAGGTGCCGTCGCGCTCCGTCGATCACCGCCCGGCGCCGTTCGTCGCCGTCGGCCACGACCCGGAGCTCCTCCGCGGCGAGCTGGGTGCTCAGGCGGGCGATCACGGTCAGCGGCAGCTCGCGCCAGGACGCGAGGCTGTGCCGACGCCGCGTGGTCATCCGGGCCTCCGGGGCTCTCTCGATCATCACCAGTACGACACGACCGCGGCCCGCACGGCCAAGTGACCTGCTCCGCACGGGTGAGGCCCGAGGTCGTGCCGGCACACCGCGAGCGCCCCGGCCTGCTTCCTGCGCCGCGCCGCATCACCACTACGGGCTATCCCTGGAGGCCGAGCCGCCGGGCTTCCTCTACTCAGGAAGGAGGAACCGGTCCGTTGGAGGCAAGCCGTGGACGACACCCGCAAGCTCCCCCTCGTGTACGTCCGTGGCTTCGCAGGCGGCACCCGCGGCATCGACAAAGCCGTCGGCGACCCCTTCTACGGCTTCAACGAGGGATCCACCCATGTCCGCGTCGGCGCCCACAACCAGCCGCTCTTCCACCAGTTCGAGAGTCCGCTGCTGCGACTGCTCCGCGAGGAGGGCTACGAACTCCTCGTGCAGGGCAGCCAGGAGACCTACCTCGCCGAGCATGACAAGATCCCCGCGCACACCGTCTGGATCCACCGGTTCTACGACCGCTCGGCCACCACCTGGGGCGGCCGCCCCCAGGAGTACCAACTGGAAGCCGCCGCCGCCGACCTGCTCGACCTCATCGACCGGCTTCTGGAGAAGACCGGCGCCCCCGCGGTCCTCCTCGTCGCCCACTCCATGGGCGGCCTCATCTGCCGCTGCCTGCTCCAGAAGGTCCTTCCCGACCGGGGGCGTGCCGCCGCCGACTGCGTCGCGAAGCTGTTCACTTACGGCACCCCGCACGGCGGCATCGCCTTCGACGCGGGGGGCGGGTGGTTCGAGCGGATCCGGGACACCCTGGGCATCCAGGGCGCCGACATCTTCGGGCCCCGGCGGATGTACGAGTACCTCACCCCGCAGGCCGAACGGGACCCGGACGGCCCGCCCGAGGGCTGGGACGCCCGCCGGATGCCGGACGGCCCCGGGACGCTGCCCCGCGAGCGGGTCTTCTGCCTCGTCGGCACCGATCCGACGGACTACGACGTCGCGTTCGGGCTGTCCGCGGCGGCCGTCGGGCCGCGCAGCGACGGGCTCGTGCAGATCGAGCGGGCGTATGTGCCGGGTGCGCACCGGGCCTTCGTGCATCGCAGCCACAGCGGGCGCTACGGGATGGTCAACTCCGAGGAGGGGTACCAGAACCTGCGGCGGTTCCTCTTCGGGGACACCCGGATCGAGGCATCCCTGGTCGACCACCGGCTGCCCGGCGGCGACGACGTGGTGTGGCAGGCCGAGGTGAGGCTCTCGGTGCGCGGGCTGCCGGTGGTGATGCACGAGCGGGTCGCCGCCCACTGGTGCCCGATCCAGCTGGAGCCGCCCGCGGACGGGGCCGAGGCGTCGGTGTCGCTGGCGACCACGTTCCTCGACAGCGGTCTGCGGGCGAGCACGGACGAGCCGATGCGGTTCGTCCTCGACCTGCGGCTCATCTCCCTGCGCGAGCGGCGCGGCATCCTCAGCCTCGGCGACCACCTGGAGCAGTCCGCCGACTTCTCCGACACCCTCGTCATCGACGTGGGCACCCCGGAAGCCGGTCCCGGTATCTGGGCCACCTGGAACTCGGACATCGAAGGCGCCATCCGCGACCACCGGGTCGCCGGAGAGCCCCGCGTCGACGAGGACCCCACCCCGGAGCGCTGGGTCGCCCACCTCAGCCTGCCCACCACCGCCGCGCCCCTCGTCGGCCGCGAGGCGAGGATCCGGCTCGTCGCCACGCCCTGGACCTGATGCCGCCCAGCCCGACGCCCCGTTCGGGTCCGACGCCCGTTCGGGTCCGACGCCCCCCTGGTCCGACACCCCGCCCTGGGCCTGCGCCCGTCACTGATCCGGGCCCAGTGAGCGCTTCCTGACGTGGGCCAGGTGGCGGGTGAAGACCTCGCGGGTGTCGGGGGTCAGTGTGCGCAGGGCCACCAGGGCCGTGATCACGACGTCGCACAGTTCGCCCTGTACGTCCTCCCAGGTGTGGCTGACGCCCTTGCGCGGGTTCTGCCCGGTCGCCCCGATGACGGCCTCGGCGACCTCGCCGACCTCCTCCGACAGCTTC
This sequence comes from Streptomyces sp. NPDC007808, assembly GCF_042868655.1. Taxonomy (NCBI): domain Bacteria; kingdom Bacillati; phylum Actinomycetota; class Actinomycetes; order Kitasatosporales; family Streptomycetaceae; genus Streptomyces; species Streptomyces sp. NPDC007808. The sequence continues at coordinate 353,072 of NZ_JBIAEQ010000002.1, read as the reverse complement.
AGCATGCGCAGGAGCAGGCCCTCCCGTCCGCCGACGGGTTGGTCCCTGTCGAGCCAGGTCCACAGGGCGTCGATGGAGTCCCAGAGGTCGGCCGCCGGTACGGCGCAGGGCTCGGCGGCGGTGTCGGTGTCGGTGTCGGAAGGAGCGGCGGCCTGATCAGTCATGCGCGCAGCCTGGCACGGGGGCGGGGTGGCGGACACCCGCGCCGCCCCTCCATGCGGCGCCTGGCACGAGGGCGGGGTGCCGGACGTTCGCGTCGCCCCTCCATGCGGATCCCGGCACGGGGGCAGGGCGGCGGACACCCGCGCCGCCACTCCGGTGGGGCGGCGCCTGGAACGGGGGTGGGGCGGCGGACATTCGCGCCGCCCCTCTATGCGGCGCCTGGCACGGGGGGCGGGGTGGCGGACACCCGCGCCGCCCCTCTATGCGGCGCCTGGCACGAGGGCGGGGTGCCGGACGTTCGCGTCGCCCCTCCATGCGGATCCCGGCACGGAGGCAGGGCGGCGGACACCCGCGCCGCCACTCCGGTGGGGCGGCGCCTGGAACGGGGGTGGGGCGGCGGACATTCGCGCCGCCCCTCTATGCGGATCCCGGCACGGGGGCGGGGCGGCGGACACCCGCGTCGCCCCTCCATGCGGCGCCCCGCACGGAGGCGGCGTGCCAGCCACCCGCGCCGCTACTCCCCGAACAGCGCCTCCTGTTCGTCGAACAGTTCCGCCTGCTCCTCCCTCTCCGCCCGGTCCAGCCGCTTGATCCGTGCCCCCACCACCAGTGCCGTCACCGCGGCCGTCGCCGCCAGAGCAGCGGGCACCATCCAGCCGCGGTCGACGACATGACCCAGCGCGTGGTCGAGGGAGAGGCGGCCCGGGCCGGCGATCGCGAGGCCGGTCGCGGCCAGGCCCAGGGTGGCCGCGTACTCGTAGCCGCCCTCCTGGTTGAAGAAGCCGTTGGGGGCGTGCACGGTGGCCGCCCCCGCCATCGCGCCGGCGGCCGCCGCCCCCGCCGCGGGTGTCGCGAGGCCCAGCGCCAGCAGCGTGCCGCCGCCGGTCTCGGCGAGGCCCGCGGCCGTCGCGCTCGCCTTGCCCGGCCGGTAACCGACCGACTCCATGAACTGGCCGGTCCCTTCGATGCCGTGACCGCCGAACCAGCCGAACAGCTTCTGCGTGCCGTGTGCGGCCAGCACCCCGCCGGCTCCCAGCCGGAGCAGCAGCAGGCCCAGATCACGTCGGTCGTATGCACTCACGGTGACTCCCTGAACGGTCGGCAGGAACGGACAGCAGGCACAACACCCCTCCCGCGCATCCACGGTCGCACCGACGCCACCCGACCGGCCTGCCCTCACGGCCGTTCGGGTGGCGGGGTGCGGGGGCCGATGTGAGGCTGACCGGTATGACGATTCAGACGTCCAGACTCAGCGACCCGTCCGTCCGCGCCTTCGTCACCGCCGTCAACGCCCATGACCGCGAGGGCTTCCTGAAGGTCCTCACGCCGGGCGCGACCATGGCGGACGACGGCACCGACCGCGACCTCACCGACTGGATCGACCGGGAGATCTTCACCTCCAACGGTCACCTGGAGGTCGACAACGAGTCGAACCACGGCCGTGACCTCATCGCCTCCTACCGCAACGACACCTGGGGCGAGATGCGCACCCGGTGGCACTTCGAGGTCGAGGAGGACGGCAGGATCTCCCGCTTCGAGACCGGTCAGGCGTAGGCCGTGTCCGCAAAGTCCCGCCTGCCCCGCGTCGCCTGGCACAGGCCCGCCCTCCGGGCGGACGACGGGACTTTGCGGACACGACCCAGCGGCCCGCGAGAAGCCGCCGAAAGCCCTTGCCCTCGCGTGCACTCCAACTCCTAACGTCTCCCGGCATGGAGACCACGGAGATCACGCAGACCCCCAGGACCACCAGGACGCTGGGACGCTCCGGCATCGAGGTCAGCGCCCTCGGCTTCGGCTGCTGGGCCGTCGGCGGGGAGTGGCAGGACGCCGACGGGCAGCCCCTCGGCTGGGGCAAGGTCGACGACGAGGAGTCCGTACGGGCGATCCGGCGCGCCCTCGACCTGGGCGTCACCTTCTTCGACACCGCCGACACCTACGGCGCCGGGCACAGCGAACGCGTCCTCGGCCGTGCCCTCGGCAAGCGCCGAGCCGATGTCGTGGTCGCCACCAAGTGGGGCAACGTCTTCGACGAGCAGACCCGCACCCTCACTGGCGCCGACGACTCCCCGCAGTACGCCCGGCGGGCGCTGACCGCCTCGCTGAGGCGCCTGGACACCGACCACATCGACCTCTACCAGCTGCACCTGTCGGACGCCGACCCGGAACGCGCCGCCGAACTGCGCGACATCTGCGAGGAGTTCGTCCGGGAGGGGCTGATCCGGGCCTACGCGTGGAGCACCGACGACCCCGCCCGCGCCGCCGTCTTCGCACGCGGGGAGCACTGTGCGGCCGTCCAGCACCGGGCCAACGTGCTCCAGGACGCGCCGGAGATGTTCGCGCTGTGCGCGCGACTGGGGCTGGCCGGGGTCAACCGCAGCCCGCTGGCGATGGGCCTGCTGACCGGGAAGCGCGGAGCCGGGCAGGCCCTTCAGGCGGGCGACATCCGCAGCCGGCCGCCGCGGTGGCTGGAGGGTTTCGAGGGCGGGTCCGGCGCCGACCCCCGGTGGGTCGCCCGCGTCGAGGCGCTTAAGGACGTCCTCACCAGTGACGGCCGTACGCTCGCCCAGGGCTCCCTCGCCTGGCTGTGGGCCCGCAGCCCGCACGCCGTCCCCATCCCGGGGTTCCGCTCCGTGGCCCAGGCCGAGCAGAACGCGGGCGCGCTGGCGAAGGGCCCGCTCACCGCCGACCAGATGGCCGAGGCCGAGCGGATCCTCGGCCGTTGAGCGGCGCCTGACGGTGTGCGGCAGCCGTTCCGAGCACCGGTGCGTACCTCGCGGTCCCACGTGAGGTCCACCCCCACCCGGTACCTGGAACGGCTGCCGCCGCCCCCCTTGGAGTGGCTTGCGGAAGCACTGTGCTTCATATGTGAAGCTCTCGTGTGCGAGGTCTTGAGCATAAGTCGCTCACCGGCGCCGATGCAGCGGAATGCGAGAATCCGGTTGTGTAAGTTGTGGAGGTGGTGTGGACTGCGGTGACCTCAGCCGCGTCCCACGTACGGCATCGCCGTCGCCATGACGGTCGCGAACTGCACATTGGCCTCCAACGGCAGCTCCGCCATGTGCCGCACGGTCCGGGCCACGTCGGCCACGTCCATCACGGGCTCCGGCACCACTGATCCGTCGGCCTGGAGGGCGCCCGTCCGCATCCGCTCGGTCATGTCGGTCGCCGCGTTGCCGATGTCGATCTGGCCCACGGCGATGTTGTGGGCCCGCCCGTCCAGCGACAGCGACTTGGTCAGCCCGGTCAGCGCGTGCTTGGTCGCCGTGTACGCCACCGAGTGCGGGCGGGGCGTGTGGGCCGAGATCGAGCCGTTGTTGATGATGCGGCCGCCTCGCGGGTCCTGCTCCTTCATCTGGCGGTAGGCCGCCTGCGCGCACAGGAACGCCCCGTTGAGGTTGGTGTCCACCACGTGCCGCCAGGCGTCGTACGGCAGGTCCTCCACCGGCACCCCGCCGGGCCCGAACGTCCCCGCGTTGTTGAACAGCAGGTCCACCCGCGCGAACCGCTCCACGGTGGCGGCGAACAGCGCGTGCACGTCCTCCTGCCGTGACACGTCCGTCCGCACCGCCAGAGCTGCACCGCCGGGTACCAGCCCCGCCGTCTCCTCCAGCGTCTGCGTACGGCGTCCGGCCAGCGCCACCGACCAGCCGGTGCGCAGCAGCTCCACCGCCACCGCGCGTCCGATGCCGGAGCCCGCGCCGGTCACCACGGCGGTCCTCGTGTCCGTTCGTCTCTCGGTCATGGGCCCGCAGCGTAGTACGCGAGTGTCCGCCATCCGGAACTCATCCGTCCGCCATCCGGGTGTTGTGTACGCGCCAAGCGAGTGTCGTCCCCGGCCGCTCTCCTGCCTCGTGCATCCATCGGGCAGGGGAGGACCGGATGACCATCACGACAGACCAACCCCGGCACGCAGCCGAACTGCGGGCCGCCGCACGGCACATCGCCCGCCGCCACTTCCTGACCCTCACCGGCGCCGCCGCCGCGCTCGCCTTCGCCGTCGACCTGCCCGGCGCGGGCGTGGCGAGCGCCGCGGAGCTCGACGCCCGCCGGATCGACGACGACCCCTTCACCCTCGGCGTCGCCTCCGGTGACCCGCTGCCCGGCTCCGTCGTCCTGTGGACCCGCCTCGCCCCCGTCCCGTACCAGCCCGACGGCGGACTGCCCCCCGAACGGGTCACCGTCGACTGGGAACTGGCGCACGACGAGCGGTTCACCCGGATCGCCAGACGCGGCACCGCCACCGCGCACCCCGAGTTCCACCACACCGTCCACGTCGAGATCGACCAGCTCGACGCGGACCGCGTCTACTACTACCGCTTCCGCACCGGCACCTGGATCAGCGGGACCGGCCGCACCCGCACCGCCCCGTCCGCCACCGGCGAGACCGGCTCCCTCACCTTCGCCGCCGTCTCCTGCCAGGCCTACGCCGACGGCTACTACACGCCGTACCGGCATCTCGCCGAGGACGACGTGGACCTCGTGTTCCACCTCGGTGACTACCTGTACGAGTACCCCGTCAACTCCGTCGGCGGCTACCGCAACTACACCGACCGCACGCTCCCCGCGCTCTTCAACCGGGAGACGACGACCCTGGAGGACTACCGCCTGCGCTACGCCCTGTTCAAGACCGACCCCGACCTGAGGGCCGCGCATGCCGCGCACCCCTTCGTCGTCACCTGGGACGACCACGAGACCGAGAACAACTACGCCGCCGGCACCCCCGAGAACAGCGTCCCGCCGGAGGAGTTCCTGCTGCGCCGCGCCGCGGCCTACCGCGCCTACTGGGAGAACCAGCCGCTGCGCGGCCCCCAGCGGCCCACCGGCTCCGACATGCGGCTGTACCGGCGACTGCACTGGGGCCGGCTCGCCCAGTTCGACGTGCTCGACACCCGGCAGTACCGCTCCAACCAGGCCTACGGCGACGGCTCGCAGATCCCCGGCCCCGAGGTCGACGACCCGGAGCGCACCATGACCGGCGCGACCCAGGAACGGTGGCTGCTCGACGGGTGGCGGGACTCGACGGCACGGTGGAACGTCGTACCGCAGCAGGTCACCTTCTCGCAGCGCAAGTTCGACCTGACGTCGCCGTCCCGGGTGTCGATGGACGCCTGGGACGGCTACCGCGCCTCCCGGCGCCGGGTCCTGGACGGCGCGAAGGCCGCCGGGATCGAGAACCTGATGGTGCTCACGGGGGACGTCCACGTCGGGTACGGCTTCGACATCAAGGACGACTTCGACGACCCGGCCTCCGCCACGCTCGGCACCGAGATCGTGGCCACGTCGATCGCCAGCGGCCGGGACGGCATCGCCAAGCCGGCGAACTGGGACACGTACACGCGGGCCAACCCGCACCTGAGGTTCTACGACGGGCGGCGCGGCTACGTGACCGTCGCGCTCGGCGAGCGGCAGGCGAGGGCCGACTTCAAGACGGTGCCGTACGTGACCAGGCCCGGGGCACCGGTCACGACGGCCGCGTCCTTCGTGACCGAGGCGGGGGCACCGGGCCTCACGCAGGCGTGAGCGCGGGCACCTCGCCGGTGACGTCCCCGTCGGGCAGCTCGCCCGGGTAGCGGACGCCGACCCGGTCCCGGACCGCGTCGAGCGTCCGCATCACGGCGAGCGTGCCCTCCAGCGGGACCAGCGGCGACTCGGTCTCACCGGCCCGCAGGGCCCGCATCACCTCGACGGCCTCGTGCCGCAGACTGCCCCGGGGCCCGTCCGCCGGGTCGGCCGTGAACTCCTCGGGGTCACGGCCGTCGCGGTGCAGCACGAAGCGGTCCGGGAAGAAGAAGCCGTTCGGTACGTCGATCCGGCCCAGGGAGCCGGTGACCGACGCCGAGGTCGCCGTACCGCCGACGATGGAGCAGTGCACGGAGGCGAGGGCGCCGCTGTCCCAGGAGAGCAGGGCGCCCGTCTGGAGGTCCACGCCCTCAGGGGACAGCGTCGCGCGCGCCACGACGTCCGACGGCTCGCCCAGCAGCAGCTGGGCGAAGGAGACCGGGTACACCCCGAGGTCCAGCAGCGCGCCCCCGCCCTGCGCCGGGTCCCGCAGGCGGTGCGACGGCGGGAAGGGGCCGGCCAGCCCGAAGTCGGCCTGCACATGGCGCACTTCGCCGACGGCGCCGTCGTCCACCAGTGCCTTGAGCCGCCGCACGAGCGGGTTGCAGTACATCCACATCGCTTCCATCAGGAAGCTGCCGCGCGCCCTCGCCAGCGCGACCAGCTCCCCGGCCTCGCGCGCGTTCAGCGTGAACGCCTTCTCGCACAGCACGTTGCGCCCGGCCTCCAGACACAACCCGGCGGCCTCGCGATGCGCCGAGTGCGGGGTGGCGACGTAGACGACATCGATGTCGCCGTCCTCGGCGAGGGCGTTCCAGTCGCCGTACGCCCGCGGGATCCCGAAGCGCTCGGCGAACGCGTCGGCCGAGGCCCGGGTCCGTGAGGCCACCGCCACCACCTCGGCGTCCGGCAGATCCACCAGGTCGGCCGTGAACGCGGCGGCGATCCCGCCGGTCGCCAGGATCCCCCACCGCACGCTCTGCTCCGCCATCGCGGCCCGCCCCTCGCTCATGTGATCCCCGACACTCAGTACGAGCTGAGAGCATAGAGGGCGGATCACTCGGAGAGGGAGGGGCGCATGGCCGACCGTGGGGGGCCGACACCGCACGTGCCGCAGACGTCGACACCGACCGCACCCGACCCGCCCACCCGCTCACCGCGCGCCACCGGCCTGCTGGTCACCCTCGTCCTCGGCGGGCTCACCGCGACGCCCCCGCTGGCGATGGACATGTACCTCCCCGCACTCCCGGAGGTCACCGGGTCCCTGCACGCCCCCGCCGCGACCGTCCAGCTCACCCTCACCGCCTGCCTGGCCGGCATGGCGCTCGGGCAGCTGCTGGTCGGCCCGACGAGCGACCGGTGGGGCCGCCGCCGCCCCCTGCTGTGCGGCCTCGCGGTCTACGTCCTCGCCACCGTGCTCTGCGCACTCGCGCCCACCGTGGAGACACTGGTCGCCTTCCGGCTGGCGCAGGGGCTCGCCGGCGCGTCGGCGATCGTCATCGCGCGGGCCGTCGTACGCGATCTGTACGACGGCGTGGCCATGGCCCGCTTCTTCTCCACGCTCATGCTGGTCTCGGGGACCGCGCCGATCGTGGCGCCGCTCATCGGCGGCCAAGTCCTGCGCGTGACGGACTGGCGGGGCGTGTTCGTCGTGCTCACGGTGGTCGGCGTCCTGCTCGCCGGGCTCGTGTGGTGGAAGCTGCCCGAGACGCTGCCCGCCGCCGACCGGCACCGCGGCGGGGTCGGCGAGGCCCTGCACGCCATGCGCGGCCTGCTCGCCGACCGCGCGTTCACCGGGTACACGCTGGCGGGCGGGTTCGCCTTCGCCGCGCTGTTCGCGTACATAGCGGCCTCGCCCTTCGTGATCCAGGAGATCCACGGAGCCTCCCCGCAGACCTTCAGCCTGCTGTTCGGGCTCAATTCGGTCGGGCTGGTGGTCGTCGGCCAGATCAACGGCAAGGTGCTGGTGGGGCGGGTCAGCCTGGACCGGGTGCTGGGCGTCGGCCTCGCGATCGTCATCCTGGCCGCCACCGCACTGCTGCTGATGTCCCTGGGCGTCTTCGGCGAGGTGGGGCTCGCGCCGGTGGCCGCCGCCCTCTTCGTGCTGATGTCCGCGATGGGCGTCACCCTCCCCAACACCCAGGCACTGGCCCTGACACGCACCGGGCACGCCGCCGGGTCCGCGTCCGCGCTCCTCGGTACGTCCTCCTTCCTGATCGGCGCGATCGCCTCGCCCCTCGTGGGGGTCGCCGGCGAGGACACCGCCATCCCCATGGCCGTCGTCCAACTGGCCGCGGCACTGGTGGCGCTGGCCTGCTTCATGGGAATGTGCCGTCCCTGGAACAGCCGTCCGGGTGCGGAGGGAGCGGAGAGCTGAGCGCGCCGAGACTGCGCGAGGACACGCCGGAACGGGCGGGACTCGACCCCGAGGAGATCCGACATCTCGTCCGCGAGGTCCACGACCTCACCACCGGACCCCGTCCCTGGGCGGCCGGCGTGGTGCTGGTCGCCGGACGCGGCCCCTACCTCGCCGTCGCCGAGGCGGCGGGCTGGGCGGTGCGGTACGACGCCTACGACGAGGCCGTGGACGCCGGCGTGGAAGCGCCCCCCGAGGCGCGGGTCCCGATGACCACGGACACCCCCTTCGACCTGGCCTCGCTCACCAAGCTCTTCACCGCGGTCGCCGCGGTCCAGCAGATCGAGCGCGGCACGCTCGGCATCGACGCGCGGGTCGGCGCGTACCTGCCGGACTTCCGCGCCGCCGCACGGCACGACGTCACCGTACGGCAGTTGCTCACCCACACCTCCGGGATGCGCCCCGAACTGCCGCTGTACGACTGCGCCGACGACGCCGAGCGCCTGGAGATGCTGCGCGCCGAGGCGCCCGTCGGGGTGCCCGGCACCTACTGCTACTCCGACCTGAACCTCCTGCTGCTGCAGCATGTGCTGGAACGCATCACGAGCCGCACCCTCGACGTCCTGGTCCACGACGGCATCACCCGCCCCCTGGGCATGACGGCGACCCACTTCGGCCCCTGCCCCGGCGCCGCGGCCACGGAGGACCAGCGCCGCCCGTGGGCCAAGGCGGACCGGGGAATGCTGCGGGGCGTCGTCCACGACGAGAACGCCTGGGCGCTGGGCGGGGTGGCCGGCCACGCGGGCCTGTTCTCCACCGCCCACGACCTCGCGGTCTTCTGCCGCGCCCTGCTGTCCGGCGGCGCGTACGGACCGGCCCGCATCCTGGGCCCGGACTTCGTGGAACTGCTGCTGACCCCGCCGGGCCTGGGGTTCGCGGTGGACCAGCCCCGGTTCATGGGCGAGCTCGCGGGGCGGGGGGCGGCGGGCCACACCGGGTTCACGGGGACGTCGCTGGTGGTGGATCCGGCGACGGACACCTTCCTGGTGCTGCTCGCGAACACGGTGCATCCGCGGCGCCGGCCCCCCGACAGCGGGCCGAGGGCGCGGGCCGCGACGCGGCTGGCGCGGGCGGTCAGGGGCACCCAGCTGTAGTGATCACGAGCGTCGGACCTCGCTCGTGATCACCGCACCCGGCCGCCTGCCGCTCACCCCCCAGCCCTGCGGCCCCAGCCCTGCGGGGGCGCCGCCCCGCAGCGGAGCGCACTCGTAGAATCGCCGGGTGAACGCCCCCGTATCCCCGGCGGACGCCCTGCGGGGCAGTCTCGCCGCTCTCCTCGACGGCCTCCCGCCCCGCCAGGCCGCGCAGGCCGTCGACCGGCTGATCGCCAAGTACCGGGGCGCCACCCCCACCGACGCCCCGATCCTGCGCGACCGGGCCGACGTGGCCGCCTACGCCGCGTACCGGATGCCCGCGACCTTCGCGGCGGTACGGGCGGCACTGGAGGCGTTCGCGCAGGCCGTGCCGCAGTGGTCACCGGCCGGCCACACCGACGTGGGCGGCGGGACCGGCGCCGCGACGTGGGCCGTCACCGCGACCTGGCCCGGTGAGCGCGAGGTCACCGTGCTGGACTGGGCCGAGCCCGCCCTCGCGATCGGCCGGGAGATCGCCGCCGCCAACCCGGCGCTCGCCGACGCCCGTTGGCGGCGCGCCCGGATCGGCTCGGCGCTCACGCTGGACCCCGTCGATCTCGTCACCGTCTCCTACGTGCTCAACGAACTCACCGCCGCCGACCGCACCGCCCTCCTCGACACCGTCGCGGACGCCGCGCAGTCCGTCGTGATCGTCGAGCCCGGAACGCCGGACGGCTACGCCCGTGTCATCGAGGCCCGCGACCGCCTCGTCGCCGCCGGGTTCCGGGTCGCCGCCCCCTGCCCGCACAGTGCCGCCTGCCCCATCGTCCCCGGCACGGACTGGTGCCACTTCGCGGCCCGGGTCAGCCGGTCCTCCCTGCACCGCCAGATCAAGGGCGGCTCCCTCGCCTACGAGGACGAGAAGTTCAGCTACGTCGCCGCGACCCGCCTGCCGGTCGCGACGGCCCCGTCCCGTGTGGTCCGCAAGCCCCAGATCCGCAAGGGTCAGGTGCTCCTCGACCTGTGCGAGACCGAGCCCGGCCTGCGCCGCACCACGGTCACCAAGCGTCACGGCGACCTCTACAAGGCGGCCCGGGACGCGGACTGGGGCGACGCCTGGCCGCCGGCGGGGGACCGGGCGTCCTAGCTCATGACTCGGGGGCCGCGTTCCCGTTGCGTCGTTTCTCCTGGAGTTTGCGCAGCAGCTCCTTCTTCTGCGCCTGCGGGTCGGTGCCGCCGCCGATCGGGGCGCCTCGACGGCCGCCGCGCAGCTCCTTGCGGCCGAGGTTGCGGCGGGTGCCGCCGACTCCGAGCATGTTTCCGGTTCCGCTCCGGGCCATGGGGGGCTCCTTTCACGAGGATGCAAGAGAACGGGACGTATCGTCTCGTTCAACGGTTCGTCCAGGATCCTGCGAGACGCTCCGTCTTGTCAACCTGGTAGATTCGACGCATGGCAGCCCAGAAATCCGCCCAGTCCGCACCCAACGCCACCCGCCGCAGCGAGCGCTCCCGGCGCGCCATCTACGACGCGGCCCTCGCCCTCGTGGGCGAGGTCGGCTACCCCAGGACCACCATCGAGGGCATCGCCGCCCGCGCCGGTGTCGGCAAGCAGACGATCTACCGCTGGTGGTCGTCGAAGGCGGACGTGCTGCTGGAGGCCTTCCTCGACCTGAGTGAACAGGCCTCCCGGGACGCGGGCCCGGAGTACGAGTTCGCCATCCCGGACACCGGCGACATCGCCGCCGACCTCAAGGCCGTCCTGCGCCTGACCGTCGACCAGCTCAAGGACCCCCGCTTCGAGATCCCGTCCCGCGCCCTCGCCGCCGAAGGCCTGGTCGACGAGGAACTCGGCCGGGTCTTCGTGGCCAAGCTCCTCGAACCCTCGCTCCAGCTGTACGTCGACCGGGTGCGCTCCGCCCAGGCGGCCGGCCAGGTCCGCCCGGACGTCGACCCGCGCATCGCCCTGGAACTGTGGGTCTCTCCCCTCGCCCAGCGCTGGCTGCAGCACACGGGCCCGATCTCGTACGAGTACACCGACACCCTCGTCGACTACGCCCTGTACGGTCTCGCACCGCGCACACCGTAGGACCGTGAATCCCACCGAAGCGGCCGGTCACCCCTGATTCGCGCGCTGTGTGCCCCTCGTCCCACCTGGCCCGGTTGTCCGCTACGGCCCCCCGAAGCGCACGATGATGGGACCATAGGGCATGCTGTTCCGCACGACAGCGAGGCGAGGGGATAGATGAGCGCGGAGTTGGGCGGCCGGACCGGCCTGCAGGGCAAACTCTCCCAGTGGCTGCGCGGACGCCGCCCGAAGGAGGCCACCGGCGACGGTGGCCGGGAGGACCTGCTGCTGGCAGCCGCCGCGGCCGGGCTGCCCCTCGCGCCCGCCGCGCACCCGGCCGGTTACCGCTGCTCCTGCGACCGCGTCGGCTGTCCCACACCCGCCCGGCACCCGGTGTCCTTCGCCTGGCAGACCCAGTCGACCACCGACCGCGCCCAGATCGAGCGCTGGGCCCGCCACCAGCCCGAGGCCAACTTCATCACCGCCACCGGCATGGTGCACGACGTCCTCGACGTGCCGATCGAGGCCGGCCGCGAGGCACTGGAGCGGCTGCTCGACGCCGGCATCGAGGTGGGGCCGGTCGCCGAGAGCGACGACGGCCGGATGCTCTTCTTCACCCTCACCCGCGGCACCCCCGAGGACGAGGACGAATGGTGGCCCTGCGAGCTGGACTGCCACCCCGAGACCATGGACGAACACCCGGGGCTGCGCTGGCACTGCCGCGGGTCCTACGTCCTCGTACCGCCCGCGCAACTGCCCGGTGAGAACCGCACCGTGCACTGGGTACGTGGGCCGGAGCACGAACTGCCCGACCCGCTGAGCCTGCTGGAAGTCCTCACCGACGCCTGCGCACGCTACGTCGGCGAGGAGCCCGACCACGCCTCCTCGGCCTGGCCCCTGCGCCGCCACTGAGCCGCCGCACCGGGCGGCGCTACTCGCCCTTCGCCGACGTCAGCCCCTGGATCCGGCCGAGGACCTCGACCTTCCCCGAACCCTTCGGGTCCAGGGCCACCTCGTTGGAGACGAACTCCAGCGTCAGCGACTGCTTTATCTCGCCCTCCGTCAGCGCCTCCACCGCCTTGCCCGGCGAGGGGACGGAGGTGCCCGCGTAGGCCGTCCGCTTCTCGAAGTAGCGCGTGGTGAAGAACACCAGCGCGCCGCCGTCCGCGGTGCGCAGGGCCAGCGGGGCGTAGTCGCCGCTGGTCAGCGGCTCGTCGATGAACTGACTGACCAGGCCCGGCCGTTTGGCGTCCTTCGCCCGCTCGGCACGCCAGTAGCTGGTGTGCCGACCGGCCGCGAAGAGGTTCCCGCCGTCCTTGAGGTACGCCGCGTAGTCCTTGCTCAGTTCACCGGGCGGCACGGCCAGTCCGGCCGAGTTCGCGGGGACGGCCTCGGCCCAGCCGTCCTTGTCCGTCTTGAACTTCGGGACGTCACCGGGGGCCATCAGCGTCAGGTACGCCGCCTCCCACGTCTCGTCCAGCCCCTCACGGGTGAACACGAAGACCCAACGCGCGCCGGCGCCCTTGTTGGCGGCCGTGTCGGCCACGAACCAGCGCGGCCAGCCCGCCTTCTTCGGGATCGTGAACTTGGCGTCCGACAGCTTCAACGGGGTGTGGGCCGCGTTGCCCCCGGGGTTGAGGGCCTTGCCGGCCTTCAGCCGCGCCCCGTCGATGTCGCTCAGCGCGCCGGTGACATGGTCGGCGTACAGGGAGTTGTCGTACGCCTTGTCCGCCTTGTTGTACGCGGTGGTGAACTGCTGGAGTGCTTCGGCGGCCTCCGCGCGGGTGGCCGAGGGGAGGATCTCCTTCTCCCCGTGCACCACCACGCATCCGCTCGCCGTCAACGACAAAGCGGTCACGGAGGCCGCTATCAGTGCGCTCCGGTCAAGCCTGCGGAGCCGTCGAGGGCCGCGATCCCTGCTCATCAGGTTCCTTCACCTTCCCCTTCCCGGAGGCGAACCCTACCGGTGCGAGGAAGTGCGCGAGCGTCGGGACCAGGTACAGCGGCCACACCGTGACCTGGAGGAGGACGGTCGGGTCCGCCGCCACGACGACCAGCATGCCGCCGGTGCAGGTGAGGAACCTGCGAGGCCGATGGGCCCTCGGTCGGACCGCCGAGGTGAAGTCGTACGACGCCTGGTCCGCGCGGTACTTGTCGAGCAGCTCGTTCAACGCGGCTGACCGCTGTGCGAGTTCGGTGACCGGCGCCGGGTCGTTCTCCTCGGCGAGGAGTTCCTCAGGCGGTGCCAGCCGGTCCGGTCGGTGGCCGGGTCCCGGCCGTCCTCGTGGACGTCGACCTTCGGGTCGATGTCGCCGAAGGACTCCGCTACCGGCTCTGCGCGCTCCCAGCCGATGCGGGAAGGGGCGCAGGCCTTCTTCGCGGCCTCGACGGCCTTGGCTGTCGGCTCGCCGGAGAAGCTCACGAAGGCGTAAGACTGTCCCCATGGACAGGGGGAACAGGGAGCTTCTCGGGCCGGGGCGGCTGGTGCTGGACGTGCGCGGCCGCCCGGGCCCGCCGGCGTTGCGCTTCGAGACGGCGAAAGAGGGCCGGCTCCTGCTGAGACAGGGGGAGCGACCGGTGCTGTTCGGGCGCGCCGAGGGTGATGGCTGCTGCCGCGACCTCGCACTGCACCGTCTCGACGGCTACCGCTCGCCCCTCCCACCCGTCCGTGCCACGACGACCCGGAACCGGACCGACTGGACGCACCGGTACGCCCGTCGGCTGGAGGAGGCGGCGAACGGCCCGCTGCACGACGGCCGCTGGCGTCTCACCGGACGTTCCGCCTTCGCGCCGGGCGTCTGGACCCAGGACCTCGTCCGTGACTGGCCGGACGGCAGCCTGGAGCTGTACTGCGGGGGCGGCTGGCACGGCGTGCTGCCTCTGCGCCGCCTGTCCCCGCCGGACGCCGCGCGGGTGAAGGCCTACCGCAAGCAGGTGCGGGAGGGAACGGCCGCGCCCGTCCTGCTGTGGTGGGTCTCGTTCCTCGACGGCTGGCTGATCCTGGACGGGCACGACCGGGCCGTCGCCGCCCTGGCGGAGGGCGTCGAGCCGGTGTGCGTGGAACTGGCGCGGGCGCCAGACGAGCGGCACTGGCGCCGGGAGGCCGCCGAATTGACCGACGCGCACGAGCGGCGCCTGGAGCGGCTGGCGGACTGCGGGCCCCACGACGGCCTCGTGCCCCGGCGGGCCCTGGAGCGCGGGTACGCGGACGCGATCGCCGAGCTGCCGTACGACGAGGCCGCCACCCCCTCCTGGCCCCTTTCGGGTGGCGCCCCCACCTGGGACGACCTCGCGGCCCGCGCGATGTTTCAATGCACCCGTGACTGACTACGACGTCCTGCGCGTCTTCTGCGGACCCGAGGGCGGATACGGCAATGAACTCGGCGTCGTCCGCGACGGGTCGGTACTGCCCGAGCGCGATGACCGGCAGGCGCTGGCCGGGAAACTCGGGTTCAGCGAGACCGTGTTCGTCGACGACCCCGAGCGCGGAGTCATCGACATCTACACGCCGACCCTGCGCCTGCCCTTCGCCGGGCACCCCTGTGTCGGTGCGGCCTGGCTGCTCGACGTGCCCGAACTGGTCACCCCGGCGGGCGTGGTGGGCGTCCGGCTGGACGGGGAGTTCAGCTGGATCGAGGCGCGCCCGGAGTGGGCCCCGCCGCGTACGCTGCGGCAGTACGCGAGCGCCGCCGAGGTGGACGGTCTGGATGTCCCGCCGCCCGGGGAGTGGGTGTACGCCTGGGCCTGGGAGGACGAGGCGGCCGGCCGCGTCCGGGCCCGCGCCTTCCCCGGCCGCGGCGACGGCATCGACGAGGACGAGGCGACCGGCGCGGCGGCGCTGCTGCTCACCGACCGCCTGGGACGGGCCCTCAACATCAGCCAGGGAGCGGGGTCCCAGATCCTCACGGCACCGCAGCCAGGCGGCTGGGTGGAGGTCGGAGGGCGCGTCTTCCTGGAGCGCTGAGCGCTGAGCGTCGGGCGCCTGGGCCGGGCGCCGAGCCTCACGCGCTCAGCGGGAACTCCTCGCCCAGCGCCCGGAACACGGCCGTGTTGAGGGCGAACGCCCTCTTGCACTCCGCCACGACCCGCTGCTTCTCCAGATCGTCCGCGCGCACCGCGTCCAGCAGTTCGCGGTAACCCCGCTTGAACGCGGCCGGGTTGGAGATCCCCTCGAAGACGTAGAACCGGACCCCGTCGCCCTTCTTGGCGAAGCCCCAGGTGCGCTCCGCCTTGTCGCGGATGATCTGGCCGCCGGAGAGATCGCCGAGGTAGCGCGTGTAGTGGTGCGCGATGTAGCCGGCCGGCCACTCACGGGCGCACTGCGCGACCCGGTCCGCGTAGGCCCGCGTCGCCGGCAGCGCCGACAGTCCCGCCCGCCAGCGCGGGCCCCGCAGATGCGCCAGGTCCCGCTCCAGCGACGCCAGCCGGAACAGCTCCGGCTGGATGAAGGGACCGGCCACCGGGTCGGACACCAGCCGCTCGGTGTCGCTCTCCAGCGCCTCGTACACGAACCACAGCTGCTCGGTGTAGCGCGCGTAGGCGTCCACGCCCAGCCTGCCGCCGAGCAGGTCGCTCATGAACGTCGAGGTCTCCGCCTCCATGTGCTGCTCGTGGGAAGCGGTGCGGATGACTGTCGAGAAGGAGTCCATGGGGCCCAGTTTCCGAGGTTAGGCTTACCTAAGTCAATGGGTTTGCCGACGCCGTGTCGGTAAAAGCGTACCGAGAAAACCCGCCCTCCGCAGAGGACGGGTTCGGGTACCGGCCGGATCAGGGGAGCGTCAGGATCTCCGCGCCCGTCTCCGTCACCACCAGGGTGTGCTCGAACTGGGCCGTGCGCCTGCGGTCCTTCGTGACCACCGTCCAGCCGTCGTCCCACATGTCGTACTCGTGCGTCCCGAGGGTCAGCATCGGCTCGATCGTGAAGGTCATGCCGGGCTGGATGACCGTCGTCGCGTGCGGGCTGTCGTAGTGCGGGATGATCAGGCCCGAGTGGAACGACGAGTTGATGCCGTGCCCGGTGAAGTCCCGCACCACCCCGTAGCCGAAGCGCTTGGCGTACGACTCGATGACCCGGCCGATGATGTTGATCTGCCGGCCCGGCTTGACCGCCTTGATCGCCCGGTTCAGGGACTCCCGGGTCCGCTCCACCAGCAGGCGCGACTCCTCGTCGACGTCACCCACCAGGTACGTGGCGTTGTTGTCGCCGTGCACCCCGCCGATGTACGCCGTCACGTCGAGGTTGATGATGTCGCCGTCGCGCAGCACCGTGGAGTCCGGGATGCCGTGGCAGATCACCTCGTTGACGCTCGTGCACAGGGACTTCGGGAAACCGCGGTACCCGAGCGTGGACGGATAGGCGCCGTGGTCGCACATGTACTCGTGCGCCACCTTGTCCAGTTCGTCCGTCGTCACGCCTGGAGCGATCAGCTTCGCCGCCTCGGCCATCGCCCGCGCGGCGATACGGCCGGCGACGCGCATCGCCTCGACGGTCTCCGGGGTCTGCACCTCCGGACCCGTGTACGGCGTCGGCGCGGGCCGGCCGACGTACTCGGGGCGGCGGATGTTGCCGGGTACGGAACGGGTGGGGGACAGCTCCCCCGGTACGAGCAGTGACTGGCCAGACATGCCAGCGAGTCTAACCAGCGGCCATGGGGGAACATGTCCCTGGCGAGAGGAGCCGCTCATGGCCTTGTTCAAGAAGCGCACCGTCGGCAAGCCGGGCGAGTGGTACTACTGCCTGGTCCACAAGAAGGTCGAGGAGGGGCCGGAGTGCCCGGCCAAGGACCGCTTCGGGCCGTACACCACCCGCGAGGAGGCCCAGCACGCGATGGACCTCGCCCGGGAGCGCAACCTCGAATGGGAGAACGACCCCAAGTGGCACGACGCCCCGGCGGGCCGCGCGGACGACGACTGATCAGCCCTCGGCCCGTGCGGACACCGGTGTCGCTGCGGCCGCCGCCGCCCGCTGCTCCCGCAGCCGCACCGCGTGCTCGTTCGTGCGCGCGTCGTACGACATCAGCTTCGGCAGGCACAGCGCGAGCACTCCCACCGCGCCCACGCACAGCGCCCCGCCCGACCAGACAGCCGTCCGCACGCCCTGCCAGGCGGCGACGCCGCCCACGTAGGTCTGGCCGAGCTGCGGGCCCACCGAGTACGACAGCAGCTCGATCCCGGCGAGCCGGCCGCGCAGCTCGTCCGGGATCGTCTGGTTCCACATCACCCCGCGGAAGATGCCGCTGACCATGTCGGCGGCCCCGCCGAGAAGCAGGAACAGCAGCACCAGCCACACGTTCTGGGCGACGCCGACGGCCGCGATCGCCGCGCCCCACAGCGCGGCCGACACGACGACCAGCCGCCCGTGCCGGTGCACCCGCGAGGTCCAGCCGCTGGTCAGGCTCACCAGCATCGCGCCCGCGGGGACGGCCGCGTACATCAGGCCCAGCGCCCAGGGGGCGTCCAACTCGTCCGCGAGGAACGGCAGTACCGCGAGCGGCATCGCGAAGAGCATCGCCGCGATGTCGATGACGTAGGTGCCGAGCAGCTCCTTGCGGCTCCAGGCGTAGCGGGCGCCCTCGGCGACGGCCTTCAGCGACGGCTTCGCGGCCTCGTGGGCGGCGGGGGAGGGGGCGATGCCCAGCGTGAGCGCGACGGAGGCCACGAAGGTCAGCAGATCGGCGCCGTACGCCCAGCCGAGCCCCGCGTACGCCACGACCACACCGGCCAGGGCCGGGCCGGCGACCCCGCCGACCTGCCAGCGCAGCGCGTTGAGGGAGCCCGCGGCGGGCAGGTGCTCGTGCGCCACGATCCGGGGCCACAGGGCGTCGAGGGCGGGCCGCTGGACCGAGACCAGGGCGGAGGACAGGGCGGCGACGACGTACAGCGGCCAGACGGCGGGGCTCGGCAGCAGCGCGTTCACCAGCAGCGCCCCACTCAGCAGCGCCTGCCCGGCCTCCGTCCACAGGATCAGCTTCCGCTTGTCGAGCGCGTCGGCGAGCGCGCCCCCGTACAGCCCGAACGCGATCAACGGCACCAGCTCCACCGCCCCGATCGCACCGACCGCCGCCGCGGACCCGGTGAGCTCCTTGATCTGCACGGGCAGCGCGACGAAGGTCAGGAAGCTGCCGAAGGAGGAGATCAACCCCGCCAGCCACAGCTTCCGGAAGTCGGCGGAGGCCCGCCACGGGGCGAGGTCGGGCAGGACGGCACGCAGACGGGAGGGCGTCGGGGAGGGGCCGTCACGGGGTTCGGACGGAACGGGGGAGTCGTCGGTCACGAGGGGCCATGCTGCGGCGGGCCGGTACGCGGGGCAAGCGATTAACGGCGGTGCGGGCCGGCCCGGTCACCAGCGGGCGGGTGGCGGCGCCGTCAGGGACTCCGCCAGCCTCGCCAGACGGTCCCGCAGCCGGCGCCGTCCCCTCGGGGAGGGCAGCGCGTTCTCACCGGCCGCCGCGCTCACCAGGTGCTGCACGGTGTCCAGGTCCAGCTCCGAGCCCTGAGGCACGACCAGCGCCTCGTGCGCCATGCGCGTCAACTCGCCGTGGCCGTCGTCGTCGCCGTCGCCGGAGCCGAGCGCCAGCACCGTCGCCCCGGCCCGCCGCACGTCGTGCACCCGTTCCAGGAGCGGAGCTGCCGCGGTGCCCGGCGACACCACCAGCAGCGTCTCCCCGCGCCGCGCCGCCGCCAACCGCCCGAGTCCGACCGCGAGATGGGCCGGGTCCGAGGCGCGCGCGTCATGCCGCACCAGGGTCGGCACCAGCTCCGGCGTCCCCGACCACGCGGCCTCGTCGACCAGATGGGCCGCCAGATGCCACGGCTCGTACTCCGGTGTGCCGACCAGCAGCAGCCCGCCCCCGTGCGACACCGCCGACGTCCGCAGGGCCCCGGCGAACCGCCGTGTGGCCCCCAGCCACTCGGTCCCGGCGAGCACCTCGCGCAGCAACGCGACACGTACGGCGTCCATGCGACCGCATCCTGCCGCAACCGGACACTCGTGACCCGGAGTTCACCCCGAATTCGCCCGGCCTGGGGAAGCGGAGGGCCCGGCGGCGATGAGGAGGAGTCCGACCATGACCGAGACCAGCGTTCCCTTCCGCGCGGGCCAGGAGGGGTACGCCTCCTTCCGTATCCCCGCCGTCGTCGTCAGCCGCGCGGGCACCGTGCTCGCCTTCTGCGAGGGCCGCGTCGAATCCGCCCGCGACCACGGGCACATCGACATCGTGCTGAAACGGTCGACGGACGGCGGCGTCACCTGGGGACCGCTCCAGGTGGCCGCGGACAACAACTGGCACCTCGCCGGCAACCCCGCCCCCGTCGTCCTCGACACCGGTCGCATCCTGCTCGTCTACATCCGCAACCACGCCGACGCCACCGAGGACGCCATCCGGCGCGGTGAGGTGAGCGACGCGGACGGCAGGCGGGTCTGGGTGCGGTACAGCGACGACGACGGCCGCACCTGGTCGAGTTCGAGGGAGATCACCGCGCAGGTGAAGATGCCGCAATGGCGCTGGTACGCCACCACGCCCGGCCATGCGATCCAGCTGAGCACCGGCCGGGTCGTCGTCCCCGCCAACCACACCGTCCCGCCCGCCGGCGCCGACACCGGCACGGAGCCCCGCTACAACGGCGGCCACTGCCTGCTCAGCGACGACCGCGGCGCCACCTGGCGCATCGGCTACGTCGACG
This sequence comes from Streptomyces sp. NPDC007808, assembly GCF_042868655.1. Taxonomy (NCBI): domain Bacteria; kingdom Bacillati; phylum Actinomycetota; class Actinomycetes; order Kitasatosporales; family Streptomycetaceae; genus Streptomyces; species Streptomyces sp. NPDC007808. Next base: position 333,115 of record NZ_JBIAEQ010000002.1, on the reverse strand, counting down.
ACAACACCGACGGCTACATCAACGTCAACGAGACCACCGCCGCCGAACTGCTCGACGGCCGCGTCTACTTCAACACCCGCAACGACTCCCCGTCCCCCGGCAACCGCGCCGACGCCCACTCGCGGGACGGCGGCCGCACCCTCGTCAAACCCTTCCGTCCGCAGGCCGGACTGTCCGCCCCGATCTGCGAGGCGAGCGTCCTGCAACTGCGCGACCCCGACGTCCTGCTCTTCTCCGGCCCCGCCGACCCGGCCGCCCGTGCCCTGATGACCATCCGCGCCTCCACCGACGGCGGCACCACCTGGCGGCCCGCGTACACGGTGGACGGGCTGCCCGCCGCCTACTCGGACCTCGCGCGGATCGACGCCGAGACCGTCGGACTCCTCTACGAGACCGGCGACTTCGGGCCGTACGAGACCATCACCTTCCGGAGGGTGCCCGTGACGCGGCTCACCTGAGCCCCTGGGGTGGACGGGGCGGACGTAAAGTCGGCCCATGACCTCTACCGACAGTGCACAGCAGTCCACCGGGGAACCGGCGAAGGCGCCCGCGAAGGACCCCTGGGACCTCCCCGACGTCTCCGGGCTCGTCGTCGGCGTGCTCGGCGGGACCGGGCCCCAGGGCAAGGGCCTGGCCTACCGGCTCGCCAAGGCCGGCCAGAAGGTGATCATCGGCTCGCGTGCCGCCGACCGCGCCCGGACCGCGGCAGAGGAGCTCGGGCACGGCGTCGAGGGCGCCGACAACGCCGAGTGCGCGCGGCGCAGCGACATCGTGATCGTCGCCGTGCCGTGGGAGGGGCACGGCAAGACGCTGGAGTCACTGCGCGAGGACCTGGCCGGCAAGCTGGTCGTCGACTGCGTCAACCCGCTCGGCTTCGACAAGAAGGGCGCCTACGCGCTCAAGCCGCAGGAGGGCAGCGCCGCCGAGCAGGCCGCCGCCCTGCTGCCCGAGTCGCGGGTGACGGCCGCCTTCCACCACCTGTCGGCGGTGCTGCTGCAGGACCCGGAGATCGACGAGATCGACACCGATGTGATGGTCCTCGGCGAGGTGCGGGCGGACGTCGAGATCGTCCAGGCGCTGGCCGGCCGCATCCCCGGGATGCGCGGCATCTTCGCGGGCCGGTTGCGCAACGCCCACCAGGTGGAGTCCCTGGTCGCGAACCTGATCTCGGTGAACCGCCGCTACAAGGCACACGCCGGGCTCCGCGTCACGGACGTATGAGGGGATGGGGGACACTGGTCGGTGTAGCAGTGTCCCCCGAAGGAGCCGACCGACATGCCCCGCCTTGGTGTCTATGCCCTGATCGTCTGTGTGCTGGCCGTGGCCGCTGCCGCGGTCTCCTTCGCGCAGGGCAGCTGGCTCGGGATCGTGTGGGTGCTGCTGGCGGGCCTGTCCTCGAACATGGCCTGGTACTACGTCAAGCGCGCCAAGGACGACCGGCGGGGCTCGGCCACCGGCTGATCTCCGTCACGAGAAGCCGTCACGAGGGGGCCGAGCAGTACTCGGCGGTGTCCTGCCAGAAGCGGTAGAGGTCCTCGCCGCAGTAGCGGTCCGGGCCGGACACGCCCAGGCTGTCCAGCACCGTGTGGATCAGCTGGAAGAACTCCCTGTTCACCGCCGGGAGCATGAGCAGCGCGAACACCAGCAGCAGGCCGAACGGCGCGAACGGCTCCACCTGGCGCTTGACGTCGTGCGACAGCCACGGCTCGATCACGCCGTAGCCGTCCAGACCCGGGACCGGCAGGAAGTTCAGGATCGCGGCCGTGACCTGGAGCAGCGCGAGGAAGGCCAGCGCGAACCGGAAATCCGCCGGGACGCCGTCCAGGGCGTCCAGCCAGAACGGGGCCGTGCACACGACGGCGAAGAGCACGTTCGTCAGCGGTCCCGCAGCCGAGATCAGGCTGTGCCGCCAGCGGCCCCGGATCCGGTCGCGCTCGATGAAGACGGCACCGCCGGGCAGGCCGATGCCGCCCATGATCACGAAGATGACGGGCAGCACGATGCTCAGCAGCGCGTGCGTGTACTTCAGCGGGTTGAGTGTGAGATAGCCCTTCGCCCCGACCGAGATGTCACCGCTGTGCAGGGCGGTACGCGCGTGCGCGTACTCGTGCAGGCACAGGGACACGATCCAGGCGGCCGTCACGAACAGGAACACGGCGAGACCGGCCTGCTCGGCGAACCCGGTCCAGGTGGCCCAGCCCGTCACCGCCGTGACGGCCAGGAGCCCCGCGAAGACGGGGCTGATCCGCCGCTCACTGCGGCGGCTGAGGGCGGTGGTCATGAGGAGGGCTCCTGTGGGACGGGACTCGGCCTGCCCGACCGTACCGGGCGCACGGGGAAAACGTCTCGCGGTGGGACGGTGGTTCCGGAGAAGGTGGGGGCATGGGGCTTTGGCATGTGTACTACGCCGACTGGCAGATGGAGTGCTGCGGTACGCCGTTCGCGCTGGGGGACGAGGTGAGCTGGCCGCTGCTGCTCAGTGACGCCGACGACGTGCTGGGCGGCGGCTGGCACGACCAGCTCACCGAGATCGCCGGCCCGGTGCGGGATCTGCCGGGCGACCTCGGAGCCGTGCGGGTCGTGGCCGACGGGACCGGCCTGACGGTCGCCCTGCACGGCCATCCGGTCGACGTCCTCGCCGAGGAGGAGCTCGGCGGCGTACGCCCGGGGGACCGGTACCGTTCGACCGGCCTGCTCACCGTCGAGACCCACGGCGACCCCGAGCTGCCCGAGACACGGGGCTGGGTCCGGGCGATCCAGATCCTCGGCCAGCAGTTCGCCGAGACCCCGCCGGGCTCGGGCACCCGCGAACCCGTCCCCGCGCAACGGTCGCTGCGGTCGGCCCGCGCGTGCCCCAAGTGGTTCCCGGACGCCGCGGCCGGCGTGATCGTCGCCCTGGACGTGCCGGACACGGACTCCCGGCTGTCGTCCGCGATACGCGAGGCCCGGGGCATCCCCGCGGACCGGGCCGGCTCCGAGACGACGGGCCTGCCGCCCGCGGACCTGGCCGCCCTGCTGGAGACACTCAGCACCACCGCAATGCCGTGACCATGCCAGAATCCACCAGAGACAATGGACCCCGTGCGCTATCGCATTCTCGGCACCACCCAGGCACTTCGCCCGGACGGCAGCCCCGTCCCCGTCGGCGGGGCCCGTCTGCGTGCCCTCCTGACCGTGCTGGCGCTGCGGGCCGGCCGGACCGTACCGGCGAGCGTCCTGGTGGCCGAGGTGTGGGACGAGGAGCCTCCGGCCGACGCCGTGGGCGCGCTGCAGGCGCTCGTCGGGCGGCTGCGCAGGGCGCTGGGCGCGGACGCGGTGACCTCGGCGCAGGGCGGGTACCGGCTCGCCGCCGCGCCCGACGACATCGACCTGCACCGCTTCGAGCGCCTCGTCGGCGAGGGCACGCGCGCGCTGGCCGACGGTGACCCCGCCAAGGCGGCCGTCGTCCTCGACGACGCCCTCGCGCTGTGGCGCGGCCCCGCCCTGGCCGACCTCCCGGACCGCACCGCCGAGGCGGCCCGGCACGAGACGCGGCGCCTCGAAGCGCTGCGCGCCCGCCACACCGCCGCCCTCGCCCTCGGACACGCCGAGCAGTCCCTGCCCGAGCTGACCGCCCTGTGCGACACCCACCCCCTGGACGAACCCCTGCAGTCCCTGCGGCTGCGGGCCCTGCGCGACGCGGGGCGCACGGCTCAGGCCCTGGCCGCCTACGAGGACGTACGACGCCTGCTGGCCGACCGGCTCGGCTCCGACCCGGGGCCGCAGCTGCGTGCCCTGCACGGCGAGTTGCTCCGGTCCACGGGTGAAGCGCCCGGGCAGGGGCCGGGCCCGCGCACCGGCCCGTGGCCCGACGGCTCACCCAGGGCGTCGGACGCGGCCCGGGACAGCCACGGCGCCCCGCCACGCGCCGACGCCGACAGGGGCCCGCACCGCCCGGCCCACGGAACCGGCGGCACGCACCGGCATCGCGCGCCGGCCGGGCCCGGCACCGCGAGCCACCCCACCGCACCCCCTCCGGCCCCCCTCCGGCCCCCCGGCAACCTCCGCGCCCGCCTCACCTCCTTCGTCGGCCGGGAGACGGACCTCGAAGCCATCCGCGGTGACCTCACCTCGGCGCGCCTGGTGACCCTCCTCGGCCCCGGCGGAGCCGGGAAGACACGGTTGTCGCAGGAGGTCGCCGAGAGCGTGCGGGACGCCGCCCCGGACGGGGTGTGGCTGGCCGAGCTCGCCCCCGTGGACGACCCCAAGGCCGTACCGGAGGCCGTACTCACCGCCGTCGGCGCCCGGGAGACCGTGCTGTACGGCGCCGGGGCCGAGGCCATGCGGGCCGGATCCGACCGGCACGACGCCGTCGAGCGGCTGGCCGAGCACTGCGGCAGGCGCCGCATGCTGCTCATCCTCGACAACTGCGAGCACGTCGTGGCGGCCGCCGCCCACCTGGTGGCGGAGCTGCTGGAACGCTGCCCGACCCTGACGGTGCTCGCCACCAGCCGCGAACCGCTCGGCGTACCGGGGGAGTTGCTGCGGCCGGTCGAGCCGCTGCCGGAGCCGGTCGCGCTGCGGCTGCTCGCCGACCGGGGCGCGGCGGCCAGGCCCGGGTTCCGGATCGGGGACGACCCGCAGGCGTGCGCCGAGATCTGCCGGCGGCTCGACGGACTGCCGCTGGCCATCGAACTCGCCGCCGCCCGTCTGCGCATGCTGACACCGCGCCAGATCGCCGACCGGCTCGACGACCGCTTCCAGCTCCTGACCTCGGGCAGCCGTACCGTCCTGCCCCGGCAGCAGACCCTGCGGGCGGTCGTCGACTGGTCCTGGGACCTGCTGGACGAGGACGAGCGGGACGTGCTGCGGCGGCTGTCGGTCTTCTCGGGCGGATGCGAGCTCGCCGCCGCCGAGGCGGTGTGCGGGCCCGGCGCGCTCGAGGCGCTCGGATCGCTCGTCGACAAGTCCTTGGTCGTGGCCACGCCTTCGGCGGACGCGGGGGGCGGCGGCGGTATGCGCTACCGGCTGCTGGAGACCGTCGCCGAATACGCGGGCGAGCGCCTCGACGAGGCCGGTGAGCGGACCGAGGCCGAGCGCGCCCACCTGACGTACTATCGCGAACTCGCCCGCACCACCGACCCGTTGCTGCGCAGCCGTGACCAACTGGCCGCCATCGAGAGGCTGGAGCGCGAGAGCGAGAACATCCGCGCCGCCCTGCAGCACGCCGTCGCCGCACGCGACGAGCAGGAGGCGCTGTGCCTGGTGCTGTCGATGGCCTGGTACTGGCAGATGCGCGACCTGCGGACCCTCGCCCGCGGCTGGTCCAGTGAGGTCCAGTTGCTCGGCCCGGACCCCTTCGCCGGCCCGGCCCGGACCGCGTCCCCCATGTGGGAGCGCTGCACGGCCACCCCGCCGCCCTGGACGGGGGAGGTCCTCGACGAGGCCCGGCGTGGTGTGCACCTCGTGCACCTCGCCTGCATGGACACCGAGCTGGAAGCCTGGCAGACCCCCCAGGCGCAGCGGAAGCTGCGCGTCATCGCGCAGACCTACGAGCCCGGACTGCCGCAGACGTGCCGCTCGCCCGGTTACCTGTGGTTCTTCGCCGTGCTGCTCACCGGTGACATCGAGCGGGTGCGCACGATCATCGACGCCGCCGTCGACACCTGCCGCAACGTGCCCGGTTACGAGTGGGACCTCGCGGCCAATCTGCACATGCGGGCCAACATGCTCGCCAACCGCAGCGACTGGCCCGGTGACGCCACCCGTGACGCCGACGAGTCGCTGGAGATCTACGGCCGCCTCGGCGACCTGTGGGGCATCGCCGAGGGGCTCGCCGCGCGTGCCGAGGCGCACGAGCGCAGGGGGCGCTACCGGGCGGCCGCGGCCGACTTCCGGGCCGCGATCGAGCACGCCGAACGCCTGGGCGCCCGTGCCCAGATGGGCATCCTCAGCGCCCGGCTCGGCAGCGCCCTGATCGAGGCGGGCGAAGCCGAGGAGGGCGAGCGCCTGCTCCGCGAGATCATCGACCAGGACGGCGGCTCGTTCGACCAGGCGATGCCGTTCGCCCGGCTCATCCTGGCCGGGTGGCTCGGCATGACCGACCGCGTCCCCGAGGCGCACGAGCAGCTGCGGCTGCTGCGTGACAAGTTCAAGATCGCCTACTTCGTCATCTTCGACGCCTTCATCCTCGGCGCCGAGGCCTGGCTCCAGGCGGTCGAAGGCCACCACGTGCAGGCGCTGGACACGGTCAGGCGGGCGCTGGAACGCGCCGAGGACCCCCTCTCGGAGGCCATCGCTCCGCAGATGCGCTCCGCGTACCTGACCACCGCCGCGTACGCCCTCGCCCGCGTCGACGGCGGCAGCCGCGCGCGGGACGCCGCCCGCTGCCTCGGTGCCGCCGCCGCGCTGCTGCCGCCCCGGCACGTCGCCTCCGGCCAGGAGCGCGAGGTACGGCGACGGGCGGTGGAGCGCACCCGAGCCGTGCTCGGTGAGGCGGCCTACGAGGCGGCGTACGCGGAGGGCGGCGGCCTGTCCGCGCAGGAGGCCGCCGCCCTCATCTGACGTCGGGCGAGCGTCAGTTCTTCGTACGGAACTTGTGGATCGCGATCGGCGCCATGACCGCGGTGAGCCCCACCGACCAGGCGACGGTCACCCACAGGTCGTGCGCGACGGGGCCGCCCACCATCAGCCCGCGTGCGGCGTCTGCGAGCGAGGACAGCGGGTTGACGTCGGTGAAGGACTGCAGCCAGCCCGGCATCGACTCGGTCGGCGCGAAGATCGACGACCCGAACTGGAGCGGCATCAGCACCAGGAAGCCCAGTCCCTGCACGGACTGCGCGCTCTTCAGCACCACACCGAGGGTGAGGAAGACCCACATCAGTGCCGAGCCGAACAGCGCGGCCAGCGCCACCGCGGCGAGCAACCCGACCCAGTCGGTGATGTCGAAGCCGACCAGAACGCCGACGACCAGCATGATCGTGGTCGCGACCAGCATCCGCAGCAGCTCCACCGCGATCTTGGCGAAGAGCACCGAGCCCCGCCCGATCGGCAGGGACCGGAAGCGGTCCATGACGCCGGTGTTGAAGTCCTCGTTGAACCCGGTCCCGACCGACATGGCCATGCTCATGCCCATCATGGCCATCATCCCGGGCACGACGTACTGCACGTACCGGTCCTGACCGCCGCCGAGCGCCTGCCCGATCGACCCGCCGAAGACGTACACGAACAGCAGGGTGAACACGATCGGCATCAGGATCGCGTCGAACATCGACTCCGGGTTCTGCCGGACCCACAGCAGGTTGCGGCGGACGAGCGCACCGGTGTGCCGCAGATGCGACCGCAGGGGGATGCGGGCGTCATGGGTGTCGACGGTTGTCATGGCGCTCATACGGCGACCTCCTCGCGGGCGTCGGCGGGCCGGGCGTCCTGCGGGGCACTGGCGCGGTGGCCGGTGAGCGACAGGAACACCTCGTCCAGACTGGGCAGTTCGGTGGTGATGGAGGCGAGCGTGACGCCGCGCGCGGTGATGGCGCCGACGATCGCGGTGAGCTGCTCGTCGCTGAGGACCGGGACCAGCAGCGTGCCCGTCTCGTCGTCCACGGTGGTGGTGGCGAGCCCGGTGATGCCGAGCTCGTCCAGGTGCTGGGCGAGGGAGCGCAGCTGGAGGGCGTCGGCCGGCCGGACGCGCAGGGTGCGCCCGCCGACCTTGGCCTTGAGCTCCTCGATGCCGCCGCCCGCGATGACCTTGCCCCGGTCGACGACGGTCAGCTCGGAGGCGAGCTGCTCGGCCTCCTCCATGTACTGGGTGGTCAGCAGCACGGTGACACCGCCTCCGACCATGGCCTTGACCTCGTTCCACACCTCGTTGCGGGTGCGCGGGTCGAGCCCGGTGGTCGGCTCGTCGAGGAAGAGGACGCTGGGCCGTCCGATCATGGAGGCCGCGAGGTCCAGCCGCCGCCGCATACCGCCGGAGTACGTCCCCGCCGGCCGCTTGGCCGCCTCGGTCAGCGAGAACCGCTCCAGCAGCTCGTCGGCACGCGCGCGCGCCTCCTTGCGGGGCAGGTCGAGCAGCCGCCCGATGAGGTACAGGTTCTCCCACCCGGGGAGCTTCTCGTCCACGGAGGCGTACTGGCCGGTCAGCCCGATCACCCGGCGCAGCTGCCGGGGCTGGCGCACCACGTCGTACCCGGCGACGGTCGCCCGACCGGCGTCCGGGGCCAGCAGGGTGGACAGGATCCGTACGAGGGTGGTCTTCCCGGCCCCGTTCGGTCCGAGCACACCCATCACGGTGCCCTCGCGCACATCCAGGTCCACGCCGTCCAGGGCCTTGGTCTCGCCGTAGTGCTTGACCAACCCCCGTACGGAGACGGCGGTGCCCACGCCGTCGGGGTTCATGTCGGTTCGCGTCATGCCCACGACGGTGTCAGAGGGCACCGACAAACGACCGACAGATCACCGACACGGCCTACGGACCGCCGACGGCGCACACGCCGAGGGGGCGCCCGGTGATCACCGGACGCCCCCTCGCGCACGGGCGGGGCTCACCGCCGCACGGTCTCGGCCTGCTGCGGAACGTGCCCCGCGACCACGCGCTCCCGCCCGGTCGGCGCAGCGAACCGGCGCCGGTCCACCGCGTGAGCGGCGCCGGCGACACCCAGCCCGAGCACGGCCAGCGCGGCCCCGGCCAGGGCGGGGGACGTCACACCGAAGCCGGCGGCGAGGGCGAGGCCGCCGATCCAGGCGCCGCCCGCGTTCGCCAGGTTGAAGGCGGCCTGGTTGGCGGAGGAGGCGAGGGACGGGGCGCCGGCCGCCTTCTCCATGACCATCAGCTGCAGCGGGGAGCCGGTGGCGAACGCGGCCGTGCCCAGCAGGGTCACCGCCAGGGCGGCGCCCCACGCAGTGCTCATCAGCAGCGGGAAGAGAGCCAGTACGACGGCCAGCGCGACCAGGCCGCCGAACAGCGTCCCGCGCATCGCGTGGTCCGCCAGACGGCCGCCCAGCAGGTTGCCCACGGTCGCGCCGACGCCGAACAGTGCCAGCAGCAGGGTCACGTCGGCGCCCGCGTACCCGGCGGAGTCGGTCAGCATGGGCGTGACGTAGCTGTACGCGGCGAAGAGCGCGCCGAAGCCGGCGACCGTGGTGCCGAGCGCCAGCCAGACCGGCAGGGAGCGCAGGGCGGCCAGTTCGCCGCGCAGTCCGGCGGCCGGAGCGGCGTGCGCCTCGGCGCGCGGGATCAGCAGCGCCAGCGACGCCATCGCGGCCAGGCCGATCGCGCTCACACCGAGGAACGCCGCCCGCCAGCCGAGGTGCTGGCCCAGCAGGGTCGCGACCGGCACGCCCGCGACGTTGGCGACGGTCAGGCCCAGGAACATCAGCGACACGGAGCGGGCCTTGCGCTCCGGCGCGACCATGCTCGTCGCCACGACCGCGCCGACGCCGAAGAAGGCGCCGTGCGGCAGGCCGCTGAGGAAGCGGGCGGCCACGAGCCAGTGGTAGTCGGGGGCGAACGCGGAGAGCGCGTTGCCGGCGAGGAACAGGCCCATCAGACCGATCAGGACGGTACGGCGGGGCAGGTGGGCGGTGACCGCGGCCAGCAGCGGGGCGCCGATCACGACGCCGAGCGCGTACGCCGAGACCAGGTGCCCGGCGGTCGGGATCGAGACACCCAGGTCGTTCGCGACCTCGGGCAGGAGGCCCATCATCACGAACTCGGTCGTACCTATGCCGAAGGCGCCGACGGCCAGGGCGAGCAGGGCCAGGGGCATGCGAGAAGCCTGTGCCTTTCAGGGGGTCGAGAGCGGTGTTCCGTACGGGGAAGTCCTTGGTCGGACTCCGTATGTTCAAGTACGGAACAAAGTCTCTCAGGCGCGGTATTCCGCCCGTCGTCCAGAAGGGTGCGCACAGCCGTCCGGACGTCCCTGACCAGGGCCTTTCAGGAGGTGGATGTGTCGACCCTCACACGGGCCGCCACCGGCAGATGGTCGCTCCCCGTCTCCGGCAGCGTCCACGAGCTCACCGGCTCGATGCCCTTGACCATGATCTGGTCGATTCGTGCCATGGGGAACGACGCCGGCCAGCTGAACCCCATCCCGCTGCCCGAGGCGCCCTGCGTGGAGCGCATCTGGGCGGTGACGGCGTTGAGCGCGCGGTCGTTCATCGTGCCGTTGAGGTCGCCGAGCAGGACGACCTTCCCGATGGGCTCATGGGCGATGGCCTCGCCCAGCGCGTTGGCGCTCTTGTCGCGCTGGCGGGCGGTGAACCCGGCCTCCATCTTCACGCGCACCGACGGCAGATGGGCGACGTAGACCGCGACCTGCCCGGCCGGCGTCCGCACCGTGGCCCGCATGGCACGGATCCAGCCCAGCTCGATGTTGACCGGCTGGACACCGGTCAGCGGGTACTTGCTCCACAGCCCCACGGTGCCCTGCACCGAGTGGTACCGGTACGTCGAGGCCAGCGCCTTCTCGTACGTCGGCACCGCCGAGGCGGTCAGCTCCTCCAGGGCCACCACGTCCGCGCCGGACGCCGCCACGTCCCGGGCGGTGCCGGACGGGTCGGCGTTGTCGGCGTTGACGTTGTGGGTGGCCACCGTGAGGTCGCCGCCACCGCCGGTCTTGTCGGTGAGCTGCCCGCCGAAGAGGTTCAGCCACACGATCGCCGGGATCAGCACGGCGATGAGAGCCGTCGCCGACCTGCGCAGGAGAGCCACCAGGAGCAGCACCGGGACGAACAGGCCGAGCCAGGGCAGGAACGTCTCTGTCAGGCTGCCGAGGTTGCCGATCCGGTTCGGGATCTGCGCGTGCAGCAGCATCACCAGCGCGAGGACCACCGCGAGGACCGCCACCACGACGCCGCGCCGCCAGATCCGCGGGTCACCGCGCCAGCCGGCGGCGAAACCGTTCAGGCGGTCCTTCAGGCGCCGCAGGCCGGGTGCTTGGCGCTCGGGCCCCGAGTCACCGTTGTCCGTCCCCGTCACGTACGCCTGCTGCGCCATACCGTCGCCTCACTACCTGCCGTGCACACCGTCGTCCCCCCGCGCCCACAGAAACCCTAGGGGATGATCGGCCTCGTTCCTGCCGTACCCATGACGGCCGTACGGGGGCGAGGACGTACAAGTCGCCTTCGGGAGTTCCGATCGCGGCGGGGGAAAGCGCGCTCTGTGACGAAACGCGCACATTCGATCTACGGGGTGGGTGAACTGACGGGCCGTAGGCCTTCGAGCACGGCGTCGACCATCTGCTCCGACAGCCCTTCCGGCAGGTCGGCCTCCGGGCGCATGACGGCACGCACCAGCATCGGTCCGAAGATCATGTCGTTCATCACGTCCACATCGATGTCCGTGCGCAGTTCGCCGTTCTCCTGCCCGCGACGCAGGATCGCGTGCTGGTTGCGGCGCCGCGGCTCCACGACGGCCGCGTGATAGGCGTCCCAGATCCTCGGGCTGCTCTTCATCTGGGCGATGACGTTGTGCAGCAGCGCCGAGGAGCGGGTCATCAGGCCGCGCCTGCGCAACTGCTCCATCAGCACCACGAGATCGTCGCGCATCGAGGTGCCGGGCAGTTCGGGGTCCGGGGGTTCGGCGGCCCGCACGACGTCGACGAAGAGCTCCTCCTTGCCGCTCCAGCGGCGGTAGATGGTGGCCTTGCCGACACCCGCGGTACGGGCGATGCGCTCGATGGACAGCTCCGCGAGCGGCACACCGTCCTCCAGCAGCTTCAGGACGCCCTCCGTGATGGCCCGCTCCACGGCCTCGCTGCGGGGGCGGCCCCGGGCGGGGCCGTCGTGCCGGGGGTGGCTGTCGGCGAGGCTCACTGGGTGTCGGTCCTTTCCGTGGGCTGTGCCGATTCTCCCTCGCGGACGACCCCGGTGCGCACGAAGCGCGCGAGGCGCGTCCGCCGCTCCGTGCCGGGCGACCTACTCCGCCGCCGCCAACTCCCGCGCCGGCTCGCCCTCCTGAGGTGCCGTCGGCCTCCCCGGCAGGAACAGCGCCACGACCACCGCGCCGAGCACCGCGACGCCCGCTCCCCACAGCGCCGTGACGTGCATGGCGTGCAGGAAGGCGTCGTGGGCCGGGCCGACGAGGGCCTCGCCGCGCGCGCCGAGCCGGTCCGCGGCACCGAGCGTGGCCTCGACGGACTCGCCCGCCGTGTGCCTGAGGCCCTCCGGCAGCACCGTGAGCCGGTCCTCGACGCCGCCCCGGTACGCCGTCGACAGGACCGAGCCCAGCACGGCGATGCCGAGTGCGCCGCCGACCTGGCGGAAGGTGTTGCTGAGCGCGGAGGCGGAGCCCGCCTTCTCACGGGGCAGGGCCTGCATGATGACGACGCTCAGCGGCGTCATGATGTGCGCCATGGCGGCGCCCATGAGGAAGAACACGACTTCCAGCAGCCAGATCGGGGTGTCCGCCTCGAACGCGGCGAAGGCGGCCAGGGTGGCGGCGATCAGCAGCATGGCGCCGGTGGTCGTGGCCCGGTTGCCGAAGCGGTCGACGACGAGCCGGGCGCGCGGGGCGAAGACCATCTGGGCGGCGGCGAGCGGCAGCATCAGCAGGCCGGTCTCCAGGGGCGAGTAGCCGCGCACGCTCTGCGTGTAGAAGACCGAGAAGAAGGTCACGCCCATGAGGGCGAAGAACACCAGCGCGATGACGCCCACCGCGGCCGAGAACACCTTGTTCTTGAAGTACGTGACGTCGATGGACGGATGGTCGCTGCGCTTCTCGAAGACGACGAAGACGACGAGGACCGCGAGTCCGGCGGCGATGGTCGCGAGCACCGTCGCGTCCGTGAAGTCGGCGAGCTGGCCGCCCTTGATGATGCCGTACACCAGCAGCACCAGGCCGACGACGCAGAGCACGACGCCGACAGGGTCGAGGCGGCCGGGGTTCGGATCACGGGAGTCGGGGACCAGCCACAGCATCAGCGCGAGCGCGAGCAGCACGATCGGCACGTTGATCAGGAAGACCGAGCCCCACCAGAAGTGGTCGAGGAGGACACCGCCGGTGATGGGCCCGATGGCGATGGCGAGCCCGACGCCGCCGGCCCAGATGCCGATGGCCTTGGGCTGCTCCTCCCGCTCGAAGACGTTCATGAGGACGGCGAGGGTGGCCGGCATGACGAACGCGGCGCCGAGTCCCATCACCGCGCGGAAGGCGATGAGCTCGCCGGGCGAGCCGGAGAAGGCGGCCAGGGCGGAGCCGACGCCGAACACCGCGAGCCCTGCCAGCAGCACCTTCTTGCGGCCGAGCCGGTCGCCGAGGAGGCCGGCGCTGAACAGCAGCCCGGCGAAGACGAGGGTGTAGGAGTTGATCGCCCACTCGATCTCGCCCTGGGTGGTGCCCAGGCCGGTCGGGGCGGGGGTCGAGATGGTCTTGACGGCGACGTTCAGGATCGAGTTGTCGAGGACGACGATCAGCAGGCTGAGCATCAGCACGCCGAGGATCGCCCAGCGGCGCCGGTGCACCGCCTCCGGTATGCGTGGGCCGGGGTCGGGGGCGGGAGGAGTCATGCCGTCGAGGGTAGGGGATTTACGATACGAGGACGTCTCGTATCGTAAAGTTTTGCCGAGACCTTACGCGCGGGGTGAACTCACATCAGAGGGCCTGGCCCTGACTGGCACGAGGTGCCACCATGGAGGGGAGTCCGGGGACGCCGTCAGGGCGCCTCGAGATGACATGAAGGAGCCGTTGCAATGACGCAGCTTTCGGCTGCCCAGACGCCTCAGGCGAAGCCCTCCGACGGCAGCAAGGCGCTGTACGGGGGGAAGGGCACCCGCCGCATCACCGTCCGCGACATCGCCCTCGCCAAGGAGCGGGGCGAGAAGTGGCCCATGCTCACCGCCTACGACGCGATGACCGCGTCCGTCTTCGACGAGGCCGGCATCCCGGTGATGCTCGTCGGCGACTCGGCGGGCAACTGCCACCTCGGCTACGACACGACCGTCCCCGTCACGCTCGACGAGATGACCATGCTCTCGGCGGCCGTCGTACGCGGTACCTCCCGCGCCCTGATCGTCGGCGACCTGCCGTTCGGCTCGTACCAGGAGGGCCCGGTGCAGGCGCTGCGCTCGGCGACCCGGCTGGTGAAGGAAGCCGGCGTGGGAGCCGTGAAGCTGGAGGGCGGCGAGCGGTCCCACGAGCAGATCCGGCTCCTGGTCGAGTCCGGCATCCCGGTCATGGCCCACATCGGCCTGACCCCGCAGTCCGTCAACGCCATGGGCTACCGCGTCCAGGGCCGCGGCGAGGAGGCCGCGGCCCAGCTGCTGCGGGACGCCAAGGCGGTCCAGGACGCGGGCGCCTTCGCGGTGGTCCTGGAACTGGTCCCCGCCGAGCTGGCGGCCGAGGTGACCCGGGTGCTGCACATCCCGACGGTCGGGATCGGCGCGGGACCGGAGACGGACGCCCAGGTCCTGGTCTGGACGGACATGCTGGGACTGACCGGCGGCCGGGTCCCCAAGTTCGTCAAGCAGTACGCCGACCTGCGTGAGGTCATGGGCAACGCGGCGAAGGCGTTCGCGCAGGACGTGGTCGGTGGAACGTTCCCGCAGGAGGAGCACTCCGTCCACTGAGCCCGGCGAGCCGGCCCCCTGAACCACTGCGGCACCACAGCGCCCCGCCGATCTTCCCCCGTCGGCGGGGCGCCCCTTTTCAGCAGTCCGGCCTTCCAGCAGCCCTGCCTACGAGCGGACCGGCCGGGCGTTTGCGGTGGCTACGGACGCGGCTTCGCGCCCCGCTCCGCCAGCATGTCCTTCATCAGCTCGATCTCCGAACGCTGGCCGTTCACCATGTCCTGCGCGAGCCTCTTCTCCACGCCGACCGCGCACTTGTCGACGCAGCCCTCGGCCATGTGGATGCCGCCCTTGTGGTGGTCCGTCATCAACTGCAGGAAGAAGACCTCCGCCTTCCTGCCGTCGAGGCCCGCCAGCTTCTTCATCTCCGCGTCGGTCGCCATGCCCGGCATCAGCGAGCCGTCCCCGGCGGAGGGCATGTCCCCCATGCCCATCCAGGTCATGGGCGCGTCGGACGACACCTTGGGCAGCGCCCACAGATCCAGCCAGCCCAGCAGCATGCCGCGCTGGTTGGCCTGCGTCTGCGCGATGTCGTACGCCAGGCGCCGCACCTCCTCGTCGTCGGTGCGGTCGCGCACCACGTACGACATCTCCACGGCCTGCTGATGGTGCACCGCCATGTCCCGCGCGAACCCGGCGTCCGCCGAGTCGGCGCCCGGCGTCGTGCTCGAACCGCCGTCCCCGGCGACGGCGTAGGTGATCGCGCCGGCCGCGACGAGCACGGCCGCCGCGGTCCCGGCGACCCACCCGAGGTGCTGCCTCACTCCGACAGACCACCCGTGCACGGCGCGCCCTTCTCGGGCGTCTGCGCGCCCTGGACGTACGTCTCGAAGAACTTGCCCACGTTCGGGTCGTCCGCGCCCGTCACCGTGCGCTGGTGTCCCCACGCGCTGAGCATGATCGGGTCCTTCTGCTTCTCGTCCGGGCTCATCAGCGTGTACGGCGTCCGCTCGACCTTGGCCGCCAGCGCCGCGACATCCGCCTTCGACGCCTTGCTGGTGTACGTCACCCACACCGCGCCGTGCTCCATCGAGTGCACGGCGTTCTCGTTCCTGAGTTCCTCGGTGTAGACGTCACCGTCGCAGTTCATCCAGGCCCGGTGGTGGTCGCCGCCGACCGGGGGCTCCATCGGGTACGTCACGTCCGTCTCGACGTGGGTGCTCGTGAGCGTGCCCTTCCAGGTCTTCACACCGTCCTCGCCGGTGACGAACTTCCCGGAGGTCTTCTTCTCGCCCTTGTCGGACTGCGACGCGGACTGCGCCTTGTCGCCGTCGTCGGACTGCGACCGGACGAGGACGACACCGCCGACGACGAGACCGGCGACGACCACCGCACTGGCCGCGACGGTCAGGATGCGGGCGCGGCGCGCACGGGCCTGCTCGGCACGCCGCATCTCCTCTATCCGTGCCTTGCGATCCGCGCTGTTCTTGTTCTTGGCCGAGCCCATGAGTGGTGTCCTTCGGGGGGAAAGGGACGGTCGGGTCCGCTGATCGTAATGGGGAAGGGGCGACCGTTCGTAGGGAGCAGACGCACCCACGGATATTTGGAACCCATGATGCGCATTATCTACGCTGCCGTCATGCGGCTTCTGCGCTCCACGGACCTGGCACTGCGGCTCCTCATGCGGCTCGCGGTGCTGGGTGACGCCACACCGACGACCCGTGAGGTCGCGGCGGACATGGAGGTGCCGTACACGCATGCCGCCAAGGTCGTCGCCGAGTTGCAGCACATGGGCCTGGTGGACGCCCGGCGGGGCCGGGGCGGCGGGCTGACCCTCAGTGCCGCGGGCCGCGGGGCATCGGTCGGCGCGGTCGTGCGGGCCTTCGAAGGGGACGGCGACGTCGTCGACTGCGAGGGGGAGAACCCCTGTCCGCTGCACTCCGGGTGCCGGCTGCGCGGCGCGCTGCGGCGGGCCCAGGAGGCCTTCTACGCCTCGCTGGACCCGCTGACGGTGGCCGACGTGACCGCGGACCCCACCGGGCCGCTGCTGCTCCAGATCGGCCGGATGCCCTGACCCGGGGCGGCTCAGCCCTCCTGCGCCAGCCAGAGGTCAGGCCCGAACACCTCGTAGTGGATGTCGGCCGCCGCCACGCCCTTGCCGATCAGCTGTGCCCGCACCGCCCGCATGAAGGGCAGCGGCCCGCACAGGTACGCGCGCGTGCCCGGCGGTACGGCGATGCCGGCGAGGTCGACCAGGCCGGTGCGGTGGGACTCCTCGGCGGCGTCGGTCTCGTACCAGAAGTGCACCGAGGCGTCCGCGAGCTTCTCGGCGTAGGCCTCGTGGTCGGCGCGCAGAGCATGCTCGGCGGGGGAGCGGTCGCCGTGCACGACGACCACCGGGCCCTGGTGCCCGGCGTCCGCGAGCTGTCCCAGCATGGCGACGATCGGGGTCACGCCGATGCCGGCGGAGGCCAGGAGCAGCGGGGCGTCGGTGGCGAGGTCACCGAGCACGAGATCGCCGTACGGCGCCGACAGGCGCAGCCGGTCGCCGGCCGCCACGCGCGCGTGGAGGTGGTTGGAGACCTCGCCGTCGGGCGCCGAGCCGCCCCGCACCCGCTTCACGCTGATCTGGCGGACGGCTGAGCCCGGCGCGGCCGAGAGGCTGTACTGGCGTATCTGACGGGCGCCGTCCGCCAGCTCGACCTGTACGGAGACGTACTGGCCCGCGCGGAAGTCGGGCGCGGGGCGGCCGTCGGCCGGACGCAGCCGGAAAGTGGCGACGTCGGCGGTCTCCTCGACGCGGGCGACGACCTCCCACTCCTGCCATCCGCCCCCGCCGCGCTCCTCGTACAGCCGCCTCTCGATCGCGACCAGCGCGTTCGCCATCAGCCAGTAGACCTCGTCCCACGCGGCGGCCACCTCAGCGGTGACGGCCTCGCCGAGCACGTCGGCGATGGCGGCGAACAGGTGCTCGTGCACGAGCGCGTACTGCTCGGCCGTGACGCCCAGCGAGGCGTGCTTGTGGGCGATACGGCCGAGCATGGCGTCGGGCCGCTCGTCGGGGTGGTCCAGGAGGTACGTAGCGAACGCGGCGATCGAGCCCGCGAGGGCCTGCCGCTGGGTGCCGGCCGCCTGGTTGCCCCGGTTGAACAGATCGCGCAGCAGCTCGGGGCGGGCGGCGAACAGCCCCGCGTAGAAGCGCTCGGTGATCTCGGCGAGGGACGCTCCGACGGCGGGGAGGGTGGCGCGGACGACGGCGGCGGACTGCTCGGACAGCATCAGGGCTCCTTGGATCGGGAAGGGCGGCTCGGGGGTGGTCGCCCCTCACCATTAAAACTTGCATCCAAGATGCAAATTAAAGCGGGGTGGGTCCCATGGGACCGGGCGTTACGGATGTCGGCCCGAGCAGGCAAGATGGGCGGCAGAGCAGTTCACGTGCACCATGGCGGGACACCTGCCGTACGCCGGGCGTTCAGCCCGGGGTCGCCTCGACGATCAAGGTGCGCAACGCGCCTGAAATGGTGTTGTGGTGGGATGCTCAGGTGCCCGACCGCCTCCCGCAGCACCGGATACAGGCGGCCTGACCAGCAAGGATGGGGAAGCGGAAGATGGACAAGCAGCAGGAGTTCGTACTCCGGACCTTGGAGGAGCGCGACATCCGGTTCGTACGCCTGTGGTTCACGGACGTGCTGGGCTTCCTCAAGTCCGTGGCCGTGGCCCCCGCCGAGCTGGAGCAGGCCTTCGACGAGGGCATCGGCTTCGACGGCTCGGCGATCGAGGGCTTCGCCCGCGTATACGAGTCCGACATGATCGCCAAGCCGGACCCGTCGACCTTCCAGATCCTTCCCTGGCGCGCCGAGGCCCCCGGCACGGCCCGGATGTTCTGCGACATCCTCATGCCGGACGGCTCCCCGTCCTTCGCGGACCCGCGCTACGTCCTCAAGCGCGCCCTGGCCCGCACCTCCGACCTGGGCTTCACCTTCTACACGCACCCCGAGATCGAGTTCTTCCTCCTGAAGGACCGCCCTCTCGACGGCTCGCGTCCCACCCCCGCCGACAACTCCGGCTACTTCGACCACACCCCGCAGAACATCGGCATGGACTTCCGCCGCCAGGCGATCACCATGCTGGAGTCGATGGGCATCTCGGTCGAGTTCTCCCACCACGAGGGCGCCCCGGGCCAGCAGGAGATCGACCTGCGCTACGCCGACGCGCTGTCCACGGCGGACAACATCATGACGTTCCGCCTGGTCATGAAGCAGGTGGCGCTGGAGCAGGGGGTCCAGGCGACGTTCATGCCGAAGCCCTTCTCGGAACACCCGGGCTCGGGCATGCACACGCACCTCTCGCTCTTCGAGGGCGACCGCAACGCGTTCTACGAGTCGGGGGCCGAGTACCAGCTCTCCAAGGTCGGCCGCTCCTTCATCGCGGGGCTGCTGCGGCACGCGGCGGAGATCTCCGCCGTCACCAACCAGTGGGTGAACTCCTACAAGCGCATCTGGGGCGGCTCCGAGCGCACCGCGGGCGCCGGCGGCGAGGCCCCCTCGTACATCTGCTGGGGCCACAACAACCGCTCGGCCCTGGTCCGCGTCCCGATGTACAAGCCCGGCAAGACGGGCTCGGCACGGGTCGAGGTCCGCTCGCTGGACTCCGGCGCGAACCCTTACCTGGCGTACGCGCTCCTGCTCGCCGCCGGCCTCAAGGGCATCGAGGAGGGCTACGAGCTGCCTCCGGGCGCCGAGGACGACGTCTGGGCGCTGTCCAACGCCGAGCGCCGCGCGTTGGGCATCGAGCCGCTGCCCCAGAACCTCGGCGAGGCCCTGACCCTCATGGAGGGCAGCGACCTGGTCGCCGAGACCCTGGGGGAGCACGTCTTCGACTTCTTCCTGCGCAACAAGAAGAGCGAGTGGGAGGAGTACCGCAGCGAGGTCACCGCGTTCGAGCTGCGGAAGAACCTGCCGGTGCTGTAGGCGCAGGTCAGAGGAGTTGTCCCGCTGATTCGACGGGTAGGGTCGACGGTCCGCGACCGTCGGCCCTATGGCGTCTTCACTGAGTCTGGGCCGTCTCTGGGCCGTCCGGCGCCGGATCGATGGAGGCTGAGTCCTGCTCGTTGTCCAAAGGTGGGCACCGTGAGTGGTGGATCCTGAACCCGGCAGGGCATGAAGTGGCTGCTGCCCCACGGAGCAGCAGCCACTTCATGCCGCGCTAGCGAGCGCAGCCTGGAAGAGGGCGAGCTATGCTCGCCCTCGGAGGAGCTACTGGGGCAGAAGCCCCAGTAGCTGAGTGGCCCTGGTCGTGTAGTCCTCTGCTTGCCGGCTTGGTGGCTACACGGTCAGGGCCGCAATCGCTGGAAATTCCCAGACGATGACGCGGATGATCAAATGGACGACTACTGCTGCTAGCAGGCCGATCCCAAGATCACGCCAGAAGCGACCCATCTCGACTCCTTTCTCTGTCCAGATATCGGGTAGGTCGTGATCAACTGGAGTTCTACATCGGGATCACCTCCCCATGGTGTCGGCTTCGCGCAGATTACCCTTGCTGGGATTTTTAGCGCGATCCTGGTCGCGATGCCCGTGCGCATCGGCTTCGGTGGATCCTACCCCGCGTAGCGAGAAGTCGATACTGCCATCTATGCCCTGACCAGCGGTTTCACTCCGAACGGGACCCCCCGGAATGAGAGTGCCAGGGCAAGATGAGCGACCGACATAATGTCGGTCGTGGCGACAGGAATGGGACGCCTCCGTCTCCCCAGCCACCTGGACTTACTCGTCATCTCGTCGATTTCCGCCCGGACTTCTTCGCGATGTGCTGAGCCGCTCAGAGGTAATCCGTGAAAGAACTTCACCCTCCTGGTCACCTTCTCCGTCACCTGTCAGGTTCGGGGCGGAGGCGCCGACATTGTCCTACGGGCCACTGAGGCCCTCGTACAGGTCGTCCACGGCCGTCCGGACCCGTGCGTCGCTACTCGGCATGAGGTGCGTGTAGACCCGGAGCGTGAATCCCGGATCGTTGTGTCCGAGGTAGTGACTCAGTGCTTTGATGTTCTCGCCCGCATCCAGCAGGACCGAGGCGTAGAAGTGCCTGAGGGCGTGCATGCCGTGTTCGCGAGCCGCCTGATACCTCTCGCCCGGCCTCGGTTCGGGGATCACCCCGGCCGCGACGAGAGCGGGCTTCCACTCACGATCGTTAAAGTCGGTCCGCCGAACCGCCCCCGTGCCATCGAGACGGGTGAAGAGGAGTCGCCGGGTTACAAGCGGGCCGTCCAACCGGAGCCATGGCAATGTAACTGCTACCGGGGGGAAAGCCTCAATGTGCTGTTTTAGGCTGTGTGCCACGTGGTCGGCCATTGGGACATCGCGCAGTTTGTCGCGCTTCGGCGGAGCGAACACGAGACCGCCCTTTGTGACCTTCACCTGATTAACGATGTGCAGCCACCCAGAGTCAAAGTCGATCTCGTCCTCGGAAAGCCCGAAGATTTCGCCTTGGCGGAGTCCGGATCCTGCTCCGAGATCGACCGTCGCGCGGTAGCGGTCTCGCAGCGCTGCCCGAACAGCGAATACGCGCCGGGCCGTCCACGGCACAACGCGGCCGTTGCCCGCAGCAGGGGGCCGTACGGATTGCGCGTGGCAGGGGTTCTTGGGCAGATGGCCATCGTCGACGGCTGCGTTGAGAATCGTCGACACGTTGTTGTAGATCACGCGCCGGTAGGACGAAGCCGGTACGGCCCGCTCCAATTTGCTGAGCCAGCCTCGGATGTGCTCCGGCTTGAAGGAGCCGAGCGGTCGCGAGCCGAGATAGGGGATCGCATGGCCACGGATCGCGGACTCGACTGACTCTCGTGTGGTTATGCCGGTGACCTGCGTGCTCAACCACTTCTCGGCGTACTGCCGGAACGTCACCCGGCTGGCAGCGGGGTCGATGTACTGGCCGCGAGACATGTCGGCCTCAATGTGGGCAAGCCACTGGTCGGCCAGTCGCTTCTGTCCGTCGTGGAATGACTTGCTCTTCTCGGTGCCGTCCGGTCCGATGTACCGGGCGCGGTAGCGCATACCCGTGCCGTAGCGATCAGTGCGTACCCGGTTGGGCTTCCCGGTGGCGTCGATTTCCGTCTTGTACCAGCGGTCTTGGATGTGGCCTGCCATGCGGCGGTGGTCCCTTCTCGACGTGCAGCAGGGAGGGCCGTCGGTAGCGGCTCTCCCTGCTGTGTCTGGCTTGCGTTGGGTCAGGCGGCTTCGCGGCCGACGGCTTTGCACTCGGTGACGTAGATGCGTACGTCGGCGGGGTCGTAGCGGACGTACTTGCCGATGCGGAAGCCGGGCGGGCCGGTCCGCTTCTTGCGCCACTGGTAGACGGTCTCTTTCGGCACCTCGAAGATCTCGGCGATGTCGTCGGGGGTGAGGTACCGGTCCGGGAGGCCGCCTCGGAGGGTGGCGCGGGGGTCGGGATCTGTCGGCTGTGCCATAGGGACTCCAAACGGGGAGGGCATGGCCGCGTGTGTCCGAGGTTCGGATTTCTGCGTCACAGCGTCACCTGCGTCATCCAGTCCTCTGACCTGTGGTTTTGCGTGACGCAGGGCGCGCGGGGTGCGTCACGGGTGACGCAGGCTGTCCGTCACGCGTGACGCTGTGACGCAGGCGTGACGCAGAATTCGCCGTCTGCGTCACGCCCGTCTGTGCAGGTCACGGGGTGGTTTTCATGATCGCGTGACGCTGTGACGCAGCGCTTCCCTACTTAGGAAAAAAGGGGGGGCTGTTGGTGGTGTGGTGCGGCTCAGGACGTGAAGAAGGAGCCGCTGCGCGGCACGTCCAGCGCAGGGCGGCGGCCGCCGCCGAACAGCAAGAGGAGCACCCATGGCGCGGGGGTGCTCCTCTTGATTGTGCGGTCAGGAGCCAGCGAAGCGCTGCTGTTCGTGCGCGGGCGGGGCCGGTTGGCGGGTCATGACGATGTAGCGGCCCTCTCGGGTGCGGCCGAAGTCGATGAGGACGCCACGGGCCGCCAGGGTCGGTTGAAGCCGCTTGAGGCGGTCAGAGAGCACTTTGCCGGTGGTCGGCCAGCCTTTGGGCAGTGGGCGCAAGTCGTCCCCGATGTAGACGCCGCTGAGGCAGTTCAGCCACTGCGTGGACGTCATCTGCTGCTCGGCTCCCGCTTCCATGCCGCCTGCGTGCTGCAACACGGTCTGTGCCAGAAGGTCGCCCTCGATGACGTCGTCGTTCAGGTCGTCCAGGCTGGCCCGGTACGCGGCCAGTGCCCCGAGGCCGGTTGCCGCGTCGAGCTGCGCGCACAGGTGCGCGAAGTCCGCCATGCGCAGGTCGGTCGGTGTCTCCGCCTGCGCTGCCCTCACCTTCACCGTCAGGTCCAGCAGGGAACCGAGAACGACCGGCAGGATCTCCGCGTACTCCGCCCACAGTTCCGCCTCGGTGCGCCGCACCCGGGGCCGTACGAGACGGAGTGGGAGGAGGCGTTCGGCGAGGTCGGGGCGGATGACGCCCACGTCGATACCAGTCAGAAGCATGGGGCGCCGGTAGCGGGACCGGACGACGTCGCCGTCGGTGAACAGCGCGCGCTTGATGCTCTCGGCGCCGGTGACGATGCAGCACATGAGGTCGGACAGGTCCGGGGACAGGTGAGAGAGGTTGTCCAGGGCGGTCACCCAACCGGCTGCCACGGCCGTGATCATGTTCTCCTCGTCCTTCGGCGCCCGCCGCAGATCACCGCTCATCCCCTCGATGATCCGCACCAGCATGCGGCCGCCGGTGGACTTGCCCGCGCCTTGGGGGCCGGTGAGGAACGGGGCTGGCACGGGCACGGACGGCTCCAAGCAGCCGATCAGCCAGGCGATGGCCAGGCACTCGGTCTCGGCGCCGGCGAAGTTGCACAGGCGGAGCAGGAGGTCGATGCCTTTGCCGTCGGTGTCCTTGGCGGGCAGGGGGAGTTCGCCGGTGAGCTGGGTGCGCCGCCAGCACACTTCCTGCGGGTCGGGGACGGCGATGTCCCAGCCGCTGGGTTGGATACGGACGGACGTGCCGTCGTCGCGGCCGAGGTCGAGCCAGGTCGCGCCGTCGAACCCGGGGGCGACGCGGATGTGGGTGGGCTGTACGTCCTCGGTCAGTGCGAGTGCTTCGATCAAGTCGAGCGCCTCCTTGAGCGCGGTCCCGTTGAAGACGCCCAGTCCGTCCCTGAACAGGCCGACCATGAGTTCCTGGCGGTGGCTGCCGGTGGTGCCCTGGGAGCGGATCGGGCGGGCGACGGGGTGGCCGTTGCGCTGCGCGTACACGGTCCCGTCGACGGTGCGGAAGTAGCGGAAATGCGCTTGCGCGTAGTCGGTGATGACCTGCCGTGCTGGGTTCTTTTCGTCCTCGGACATGGCTACATCCCCAGGGCGGTGAGGGCGTTGGTCCACGCGTCGGTGCAGTGCCGCGGGGTCTCGCCCTTGGTCTGAGCGGCGGTGAACAGTCGCGCGACGTGGGCGTCGGTGAGGCAGCCGCACCGGCCGTGCGTCGACAGCACGGCGAGGAACGTCCGGTAGACGGTCGTGTGGATCGCGCTGCGGGCTTCGGTGATGCGCTGCTCGGCCATGGCGATGCCACGTTCCAGGTAGGCGGGCGTGCGGTGGTGGCACTCCCCGGCTCCGGTCGGTGCGGACACCGTTATGGTGTGCTGCGCCGGCCGGAGCGTGGAAGGCTCCTTCACGGCGAGCGCAAGGACAGCGTCCGGCAACTCCGCCATGGCGCCGGTGCCGGGACCGAGCCAACGGACATAGGACATCGTGGACTTGATGTCCACGCCGGGCCGGACGGCGTTCACGGATCGCATGGCGCCTTGGTAGATCCAGTGTTCGCCGCGCGTGGTGGCCACGGTCCGGGTGGCGGGCAGGGTCTCGCGGGCCCATGCGACGGCCGCGGCGTTGTCGAGGTCGACCACGGTCAGTGCGGCGCCCCCCGGGTGGTAGGCGACGGCCGCGCTCTGCCTCCACGCCAGGGCCCATGCGGGTGAGGTGAGGACGCTCGGGTCGGTGGTGGCGGCGGCCCACGCGTGGCATGGGGCGGGGCAGTGGCAAGGGCCCGCGGTCTTCATGTTCGGCCGCCCGCCGCAGGCACCGTCCGTGCATGCGCGGCAGTTCCCGAAGGGGACCTTGCCGTGCCGGAGGGGCAGCGGTGGTACGCCGGCCGCCGCGAGTTCGAGGGCGATGCGAAGGTGTGTGCGTGCCGTTGGGCTCTCGCCGACAACGTGCAGTTGGGGCATGCTGGAGGTCTCCTGCTCTCTTGGAGGGACTGGAGAACCGGGGCGGGCGCAGGCCTTGTGGTGAGACGGCGCCCGCCTCGGGCGTGTCTAGGCGATGTCCAGGGCGAGCTGGGCCGGACCGGGCTCCGAGGCTTCGGGCGCGGCGGCGAGCAGCGTGCGGTAGGCGAGTGCGGCTTGGTGGATTACGACGCCGTTGCCGAGGATCTTGAGCTGATCGGAGCGGGACAGTCCCAGCCCCGGATCGGTCACCCAGCCCGGGGCTGCGCCCATCATCCATTCCACGAACGCCGGGGACAGCCGGCGGTTGCCCTTGGTGCCCGCCTCGGTCGGCTCCGGCGCGGTCCGTCCCAGCACCTGCTCCCAGCGGCGGATGGCGGGCCCGTAGTCGGTGCCGTTGGTGGCCACCCACCGGCCGTCAAGGCGCACGGCCTGGCCGGGCAGGTAGTAGTGCCCTGCGGCGTCGCGCTGGTTCGGGCCGCCGTGAGGCCCGTCGGATGCCTTGGGGGTGGGCAGCAGGTTGACCACCACCTCGTTCAGCGGACGGGAGTTGACCCCGATCAGGTTGGAGGAGCCGGACTTCCAGTCGCGGGCCGCGGGGGTGGGCAGCAGGGTGACGGCGGTGCGCAGGTTCATGCCGTCCTGCCGCTTGGGCGAGAGTCCGGGGCCGCCGGTGCCGTCGGCGGCGGCCGGGGTGGGCAGCAGCCTCAAGCTTCGGTCGGGGGCAGCAAGAAGACCACTTCGTCCTCCAGCGTGGGCCCGTGCCCGCCCGCCTTGCGCTTGTCCGGGTGCTGCGGGCCGCCGTTCTTGCCGAGCTGTGAGGTGGGGGTCTTCAGCAGCGGGATACGCGACGGCGAACCAGCGGTCGCGGCGGTGGCAGGCTCCGACTTCGGGATCTCCAGCGCGTAGGCACATCCACCGCGCGTCGTACCCGATCGCGGCCAGGTCGGCGGCGACGACATCGAGCCCTCGGCTTCGCAGAGCGGCGACGTTTTCCAGGAACACAAGTCGGGGTCGAAGGTGGCGAACGGCTTGGGCGATGGTTTTCCAGAGTCCGGAGCGGTCACCGGCGATCCCTCCCCGAGGTCCGGCGTTGGAAATGTCCTGGCACGGGAAGCCGGCGGTCAGCGCCGCCGGGCGCGGCTGTGTGGCGGCCATCGCCGCCCAGTCGACGGCGGTGATGTCACCGAGGTTGCGGGCGTGGGGCAGACGTGCGGCCAGCAGTTTCGAGGCGGCAGGGTCCTTCTCGCCGACTAGGACCGCGGGCAGGCCGGTGACGGCTTCCACGGCCTGGTCCAGCGCGCCGGATCCGGTGCACAGGCTGATGTTGCCGCCCTCCGGCGGCACGACGCTGGGATGGGTCATGCTGGGTGGTCTCCTGCTCTCTTGGAGGGACTGGAGGACCGGGGCAGGCGCAGGCTTGTGGTGAGACGGCGCCCGCCTCGGGCATAGCTACACGTCGTTGGTCTTGGGCGCCCTGTCGGCGGCCGGGAGGGCGGGCAGTCCCGCGGCTTCCAGGGCGGCGGGGTCGAAGCCGGGCAGCGCGGCGCGGGTGACGAGTGCCTGTGCGAGTTGTTCGGCGTAGGCGGAGCCGGTGCGGGCTACCTCGATTTCCGTGGTGGCGCGGAGGGTTTCGACGCGCTCGATGTGGGCGTACTCCTCGCGCCGCTCGGTCATGTCCCGCTCGTGGGCGACCGTCGCGCGGCGGTCGGTGCGCCAGTACATTGCGGCGAGTCCGTAGGCGCCGGCGGTGGCCAGGGACCACAGCAGCAGGGGCAGGGAGAGCCCGTCGGCGTATCCGGCGACCCCGGCGAAGGCGAGGGCGCCGGAGGCGGCGAACGCGGTTCCGACGAGGACGGAGTCGCCGGTGGCGTTGGCCGCGACGACGCCCGCGGCGGCGGCGCTGAGGGAGAGTGCAGTCATCAGCGCGGCGTTGCCGACGGAGTGTTCGGCGCCGTTGGCGTTCCAGATGCGGGCGAGGGCGAGCACGGTGGTGGTGGCGATGGCGGGTGCGGCCTTGGGCAGCGCGGCGGTGAGCCAGTGCCGGGCGGTGGGGTCGTTCACGAGTGCTCCTCTTGTCCTGTCAGTTGCCGATGTCGCTGAGGGCGTCGGCGCAGGCCTGGACGACGTCGTGGATGGGCTCGTAGGCGCCGGTTCCGGCGGTGAAGAAGCCGAACAGGAACAGCAGCGCGGCGGCGCCGGGACCGCTGGACCTTGTCTTGACGGCGACGACGGAGGCGGCGCCGAAGAGCAGCACGGCGGAGATGGTCAGGGTCATCGCGATGCCTCCGGGCGGGGGGTGTCGGTGCCGGCGCGGTAGATGCGGGCGAAGCGGTTGTAGAGCCAGCGGCCGACGCGTATGCGCTTGCCGGTGGCGTGGCAGCGGCGGCAGTCCTTGCCGCGCTTGAGCCGTCCCTTGCGGTCGGCCTTGAGCTGGTGGCCCATGCCGTGGCACTTGCGGCAGTTGCCGAACGGGGAGGCGGCACACACGGCGACGTAACACAGCGTGACGCCTGTGAGCAGGGTGATAGCGAGCAGGATGGGGGTCATGGCTGGCCCTCCGGGCGGTTTTGAGGGGTTTCCGCAGGTGGGCCGCTATGCGCTAGCGGCCTGATCAGAGTGGGTTTGGGGCGCTAGCGGGGCCGCTAACGTTAGCGGGGTGTGCCGCTAGCGCTAGCGGCCCCGGATGGTCAGCCCGCGTCCCGGTTTCCGTCACGCTCCGCAATTGCGGTGGTGATGTGGGAGCGGTCGATGCCGCGCCGGTTGACGACCTTGCCGTTGACGCGGCGGCCGACCTGGATGGTGGAGACGCCGTGCGGCTTGAGGGCGGCGGCGAGTCCTTCGGGGTCCCATCCGTCGTAGACGTCCTCGCGGAGTTCGGCGAGGCGGGCGACGACGGTTTCGGACCACACCTTGGGCTCGTCGGCGGGGACGACGGCGAGGATGTCGCGCAGCAGGTCATACGCGCTGGACGCGTCCTGCTCGGGCTCTTCGCCGAGGGCGTGGCCGGTGAGGGTGCCGGCGAGTTCGCGGGCCTTGCGGGCGCGGGCGCCGATGGCTTCGGCGGCCGGGGCGTCCACGTAGACGGAGCCGACGATGCGGGCGTCCGCTCCTTCGCCGACGAAGTAGTGAATGCCCTTGTCAGCCCAGCTGAACATGGTCGCGCGCACGCCCCGCTTGTAGGCGGACGTGCCGAGCACCATGTCGTTCTCCAGCTGACCCATGACCTTCAGGCAGAACCGGGCCGAGGCGTTCGCGCTGATCCCGGTGGGCAGTGCCTTGGCGTCCGGTCGCTGGGTGGCGAGCAGCAGCACGATCCCGGTGGCGGGACCGCGTTTGACCAGGTCAGTGCAGATCTCTTCGAGTTCCTTGCCGTACTTGTCGTGCTCGAACCAGACCTGGCACTCATCCACCCCGACCACGATCGGGTGCAGCCCCAACTGCTTCATGTCGGCGAGCTGGGAGGTCACCTTGGACTCGGGGCAGATGTCCCGGGGCAGGGTGCGGATCATCTTCGCCCGGCGGCGCAGTTCCTCACGCAGCGCGCGCAGGTCCCGCAGCGCGTACTCGATGTCCTCCTCTTCGTCCCCGGCGCGGTGCCGGTGGGAGACGGCGTTGCCGACCGGATCGAGGTCGCCGGTGCCCTTGAGGTCGTAGGTGTGCAGCTCAGCGCGCGGATCCAGAGCGGCGATGAGCAGCAGCAGACGCAGAAGGAAGGTCTTGCCCATGCGGGGGATCGCGCCGATGACGGCGGCGATGTACATGAGCGTGATCTCGACCCAGCGTCCGCGCTGGTCGGTGCCGAACGCGACCGGCTTGAACAGGTCCGTATGGCCGGACTTCAGCAGCGGCCACACCGGCTTCTTCGCCTTGGACATGTCCTGGTCGCCGACCCACAGCACCAGGTGCCCGGTGTGCTCGTTCGGCACCGCCTCGGGCCACACGCAGCCCAGCGGGCGGCGCAGGCCGGACGCGAGGCGTTCGCGCCGCTCGATGATGTCGGTCACGGTCACGCCGAAGGGCAGGTTGCCCTCAGCGCGCCAGCCGGGGCCGTCGCGGGTGATCGGGGCGGTGAACTCGAACCCGTCCCGGCCCTTGCCCTGCGCCTGGTTGATGGCCGGGATGCCGAGCGAGCCGAGCGCCCGCAGCACGATGTCACTGGTGAGCTTGACCGCCGTGGGCAGTTCCACCGCGCGGTGGATGACCGGGGCGTCCGCCTTGCGGCCGGCGTAGCCGAGCGCCATCACGACCGCGCCGACCGACAGAGCCTGAACCCAGTCGGGGGCGAGCACGTAGATGGCGAGTGCGGAACCCAGCCCGATGAACATCGCGAGCACGGCGACCAGGGTGCGCAGTCGGACACGGCCGTCGCGCTGCCGCGAGAGCTTCAGGTACTCGGCCGCGTCCTCGCGCCGGACGGCGGCGAGCCGGACCGGCTCGCCCTCGCGGTCGGCCACCCACCGCAGCGTGCCCCCGATGAACTTCGCGGCACCGGACGGGGCCTGAAGGGTGAGGCGGGCGGCGTAGACCGGGGAGCGCAGCGCGTGATAGCCGACCGAGTGGGCGTAGTGCCGGGCCACCCACGCCGACGCGGTCTTGAGTTCCGCCACGGACTTCAGCCACACGGGCACGACCGCACGCCGCCGCGCACCCGCGAGGCGACCCAGGTAGCCCGGACCGGTCGCGGTCGGCGTCGGCTGGTCGACCATCCGGCGCGCGGTCGGGTCGGCCGACTCGTCACCCGACCGACCGGCCTGCGAGTCGGGCGACCGGTCGGCGCCAGGTCGGGTCGTCGGGTCGGCCGACTCGGAGCGAGCCGACCGTGCCTTGTCGAGGTCGACCACCTCGCCCCCGGAGTCGGCGTTCATCTCGGCTTCCAGTCGGTTGAACAGTTCGTTGTCGTCGTCGGGGTGCTTCACTGAGATTCCTTCCACTGCGGGAGGTAGGGCGGGGACCGGCCGACGCTGTAGGAGGTGGGCGGCCGGTCCCCGCCGGAAGGCCGCTACCGTGAGCGGCATGAGCGGGGGATCAATACGAACGGCACCATGCACGTGGTGTGACGCACCGGTGCCGCAGCCACGGCGTTGGCGCACACGGCGGTACTGCAGCAAGGCGCATCGGCGCAGAAGCCGGATCATGGAAACCGTCGCCAGGTTCCTGGACAGCCTCTAGCCGCTCTGACCGCGCCAGCGCGGGAGTGGGGCGGCGATCACCACCACCCCGAGGACTTCTTGGCGACCTTCGCGGTGGCGGCCTCGTTCACGATCCGCTGCCGCTCGGTCTCCAGAGCGGAGATCTCCGCGGACAGCCGCTTCTCGGCCGCACCCCACGCGGTCGTCAGCTGCCGTTCGGCGCGGGCGGGGCTCTTGCCGCGGACAACCTTGTGCGCGCCAGAGGCCAGTCCGGCGAGGACGGCGCGCCTCTCGCGGCCGGTCAGCGGCCACATCTCGCGCTCCTGAACGGCCTTGAGCTTGCGGGTCGTCTGCTCGATCTCGCGGTCCAAGTGACGGGTGTTGGGCTTGCCCATGGTCAGGTACTCCTCGGGGAAGTGGAGTTGGCGGACTGAGGCGTGTCGGGGTAGGCGCACAGCAGTCAGATGCCGTACGCGGCCATCAGGCGGCGACCTCGATCACGGGCTCCTCGGTGCGGGCGCCGGAGCGGCCGGCGCGGCGGCCGGTGACGGTGGTGAACAACCGGCCCAGCCCGGCGCGGCGGGTTCCGGCGCGGGCTTGCTTGGCCGCGTACATCGCCTCATCCGCCCTGCGCAGCAGGCTGGAGAGGTCATCCGTGGGGAAGTCGACGGCGCGTACCCAGCCGAGCGAGACGGTGGTGCGCACGGCGGGGTCCTGGCCGTCGACGGGGCGGGCCAGGACGCGGTGCAGCACGGTGAGCATGTCGGCGGCGGTGCCGTGGTCGTCGATGAGGACGGCGGCGAACTCATCGCCCCCGAGCCGCCCGGCGACCCCGGACGGGCCGACGTGGTGGGCGAGGCGGTCGGCGGTCGCCTTCAGCAGGGCGTCTCCGGCCGCGTGGCCGTGGGTGTCGTTGATGTGCTTGAACTTGTCGACGTCGGCGAGCACCACGACCGCGCGGGGGTCCTTGAGCAGCGTGGTGGCGCGGCGGGTGAAGCCGTCGCGGGTGCGTAACCCGGTGAGCGGGTCACGCCTTGCCGTGTTGAGGCAGCGGCGCAGCCACCACACATGGGCCGCCCACACGGCGGTCAGCGGCAGCGCGGACAGCAGGATCGTGGCGAGGGTGTTCACGCGGCCACCCCCTCAGTGCTGTCGTCGGGCGCCGTGGCGTCGGGGGTGTCGACGGTGTGCAGGGTTCGGCCGTCGGCCCGTTCGGCGAGCAGGGCGTCACGCACCTGCCGGGCGGGGGCGGAACCGCAGTGCAGTTCCTTGCGCAGCGCCTCAGCGTTGATCTGCGCGTCCGTCCAGTCGGCCGTGACCGTACGCGCCTCAGCGAGCAGTTCCGCCGTCGTGCGCTGCGCCTTCTTGGCCTTGTCCTTGGCGGGCGTCCGGCGGGGCGGGCGCGGCTTGGGCTCGGTCGGGGGCGCCGGCGGAGTCTGCACCGGGGGCTTGGCGGGTGTCTCCTGCTCGGTGGCGGGGGCTAGGTCGCCCATGCGGAGCATCACGCGCTCGCGCCGGGGGGTCTGCGAGCGCCACCGGCGCCCGTACTGCTCGCGCAGGTCTGCGCGGGCCAACTGCCGTTCCTTCTCCAGCTTCAGCGCCTCGGAGTATGAGGTGACCTCCCACAGCGTCATGCGGCGCCACAGCGCGAAGGTGGAGGGGAAGGCGAGCAGCCAGCGGGAGAAGCGGATCTTCTCCATACGGCGGCCGGTGGCCGCGCCGATACGGACGGCATAGATGTGCGCGCCGATCTCGGAGAACACCACCCACAGCAGCGGCATGGTGCCGTGCGCGACCTTGGCCCACACACCGTGTCCTGCGGCGACGTTGAGCCCGCAGGTGACCAGGGTGAGGACCCAGGGCACGAACCGCACCCACGCGAGCGCCATGTCCATGCGGATCAGCAGCAGGTTGGCCACGGTGAACACCGGGATGGCCACGTCGATACCGACCGGCAGCATCCACGGATCGCCGAACCCCCAGCGGGCGGCCGCTTCGGAGACGGCGTCGAAGGAGGCGATTAGACCGAGTGCGCCGACTCCGGCCGCGGCGAGCGCGCCGGCTCCGGCGAGCCCCATTTCCGGGCGGGTCAGCGGCGGCACCCCGGACGCGGGCGCCTCCGGGGCGGGGGGCGTGGTGGTTATGCCGCGACCCCCTTGCGTGCCGGGCGTCGGTGGCGGGCGGGGCGGGTGAGCGGGACGACGTCGAACAGGTCCGGGTTCTCCTCGATGACCTGCGCGGCCATGCGGACCAGGTCGTCGGGCATCTCGGGGTGGTCGGCGAGGATGTCGCGCGCCGCGTCCTCGCGGGCCGCGCGCTCTTCGTCCGTCTCGTCCTCCACCCCGAGCCACAGCTCAACCGGGGTGCCCAGCGCCAGTTCCGCGAAGTCCTCGACAGAGACGGCCTGTTGGCGGCCGATGTACGTACGCATCAAAAGCTCCTGACATGGGAGGGACTGGGAGCCGGAGCAGTCGCAGGCGTGTTGGTGAGACGGTGACTGCTCCGGAGGAACCCGCGCCGCGAGCGCGGCAGGGGGGAAGTGCCCCGGGCCGGATTCGATCCGACGCCCTCACGGCGAGATGCCGGGGCGGTGGTGCGGATCAGACGGTGGCGATGATGAGCGCGGCGACCAGCAGCCACAGGTGGTGGAAAGACTGGTCAAGCGCGTAGGCGCCGGTACCGATGTGCGGGTCGTCGTGGCCGGCGCGCGGGGCACCGAGCCGGTAGAACTCGCCCTTGCCGGTCACCTTGGCCAGCCACGCCAGCGTGGTGCGCCGGTCGGCCCACTAGTGCGTGACCGCGTCGATGCCGAGTCCAGCGACGATGCCGAGCACCGAAAGGCGCAGGTCCAGCAGCCACGCGACCGGTAACAGGACGGCGAGCTTTGTGAGCGTCAGGGTGGCGACGTGCCGGGCGCCGGCGAGGCGGCCGACCCAGCCGGGACGGCCCTTGTGCGCGGACTGGTGCGAGGTCTGCACCCAGTGATCCCCCACGCTGTGGGCAACGTAAAGGGCCATGAACACGGCGGCGAAGACTGCAGCAGTCACGGCGGTCACCTGCGCTCGTCGCGGGACTGAACGAGCTGAATGGCCAGGCGCGGGAAATCGGCGACGCCGTCGAAATCCGCGAACCTCACGCCGTGCTGCTCGGCAGCCTGAAGTATGCCGTGCAGGACCGAGGCGGCATCGGCCACCTGAAGGGCGGTCGGCCGATGCGAGGGGGCGAACTCCGCGGCGGCCGACGCTATGCGGGCGGCGACGTCGTTCAGGTCATGCTGGTTCACTGCTACTCCTTGGACGGAGGGACTGGAAGCCGGAGCAGCCGCAGGTGAGTTGGTGAGACGGCGACTGCTCCGGACGCTGTGGACACCGGGCAACCGGCCGCAGCGCTAGAAGTTGAAGGTCACGTTCCCGTGGTGCGTGCCGCCGGTGATGCCGTAGCGGTTGCCCTCGATCACGGTTGCGTCCTGACTCGGCTGCTGCCGAGTGGCCTCATTGATCGCGTCGGCCAACTCCAGCGCGGCCTTCATACGAGCGGCGTGCTGTTCCGGGGTCTCGGTGCTGCTCATGCGTGAACTCCTCTTGAGATCAGCTGATGACTGAACGTGCTTGCAGTCGGAACCACCCGGCTCCCCGCCGCCCCGCCCGTACAGCCGAACCGACTGGACGGGCGGAGGAGGCAACCGGCGCGGCGCTAGCCGCCGCGATGCGGTGGAAAGTGACCGGTTGGCCGCGGCACTCCGAGGTGCTCACGGACCAGGGATGAAACGGCGCTGCCGTGCCGGTCGATCACGGCCGCGCCCATCGCTTTCGTCTACTCACTGCCACTCCTTCAGATCGCTGAACAGGGGATACGCACTGCAAGGGGGACCTTGTCCCCACTCTCCGGCCGTTGCTCGCGGTCACCGGGCCACCTCGCCAGTACGGGCCGAAGCCCTGTTCCACCTGGCCTTTAGCGGGATTGCAGCGTCCCCGCCCTGTGCATTCGTGCAGGTCAATCACTTGCGAACACAGCCGGTGAAGCCTTTCCGGGCCTCGCGTTCCGGCGTGAGTACAGATTGACCTAGGTCAATCTGACTGTCAAGGGAGTGCAGAGAACGACGTGAGATTGACCTAGGTCCGGTTACTCTCGGAACCATGGATCAGAGCCCCGAAGTGCCCAAGCCCACGCCGACGGCCAAGGAGATTGCGGCACAGTTCCGCGAGAAGATCACGGGCCCCGATCGTGAGTACGACGCGGGAGACCGGCTCCCAGCAGCTCGCGCGCTCGCCAAGGAACTTGGCGTGCAGCTCATGACCGTGCAGAGCGCGTATGTCCAACTCCGTGACGAGGGGCTGATCCTCACTCAACAGGGGCGCGGGACGTTCGTCCGTGACCCCGCGGCGCCCCTCGGCACCGAGCCGGGCAGCAGCCCTGCTTTCGCGGCTCTGGCCGCAGAGCTCAGCACGATTCATGACGCTCTCCGTTCGCTCGGGGAGCGGCTTGATCGGCTTGAGCGGCTTGTGGGTAGCGAGACTCCACCTTCGCCGTGAGTTCGTCCGCGCGCCTCAGCAGCCGTTCGACCTTGATGCGCGCATCCCTCAAACTCGCTTTGATCAAAGCGAGTTCAGCAGGAGTCATGCATTCCAGCTCGCCGCTTCGCTCATTGATCCCTGGCATGCCAATGAGCATGTAGCCGTGAACGGCGGAGGACCCGGACACAGTGTCCGGGTCCTCTTTCCTTGCAGGTCAGGAGGGTTGACGTTTCGTCATCGGGTAGCTTCGTCCACGGCGTCCAGCACGGCCCCCCACGGGAGTTCACGCCCGGCCGGCGCTTCCCGCGGCTCGTACAGCGGCCACACCTCCGGGCCGTAGATGATGCGCACGCCCCCCGCCCGGAGGGTGCCGATGTGGTGCTGCCATGCCGGGTGGCGGGCGTGCGCCGCGTTCACCCGAGGGAAGACGACGACGGGCAACCCGAGGGTGCCGATCGCCTCGCCCACCTGGGTCAGCGCCTGGTTGTCCATCAGGCCCGTGGCGAGCTTGGCCACCATGTTGGCCGACGCGGGGGCCAC
This sequence comes from Streptomyces sp. NPDC007808, assembly GCF_042868655.1. Classification (NCBI taxonomy): domain Bacteria; kingdom Bacillati; phylum Actinomycetota; class Actinomycetes; order Kitasatosporales; family Streptomycetaceae; genus Streptomyces; species Streptomyces sp. NPDC007808. The sequence continues at coordinate 298,203 of NZ_JBIAEQ010000002.1, read as the reverse complement.
CACGTAGCAGTCAACCGGCGGGTGCGATCGTGCCTCGCCAGGCAGGCGCGGTTCATCGCGCACAGGCAGGCCAGTCAGGTTCTCCAACTGCTCGACCTCGCCACTCATCCGCAGCCACTGACCTGCGGTCGGCGTCAGAGTGACAGCCACCTGCCAGCCACGTTGCATGGCGGGCTCAACCAGACCGGTGCGCAGCGCCTCTACGCCTCCGGCCGCCGACCCGACGACTCCGAGCACCCCGCGCTTGCCTGAACTCACTGCACCGCCCTGCACCGTTGAGCCATCACGAACACCTCAGACGATCGCGAGCCGCCAGTGACTGGTGATTGCTTGATCAGGTCCCGCAGCGTCTCGCGCACCCTCGGATTGTTGCGCACGAGCTGCGGCGATGTGCGTTCAGCCGTGCGGAGTTCCGTGAACGCCTCATCGCCCTGGCCGCTGAGTGAGAGAGCGCGCGCGAAGTCGATGCGGTGCGACACGCTGCGTTCCTGCGGCATGTGGTCGACGTTGATCCGGCCGTGTTCCACCACGTACGACACGTTGTCCAGGTCAAGCTCAACCGACAGACGGTGAAGCAGGACGTTCGTGGGTCCGAAGCCGGTCTGCCAGTAGTTCTCATCCGAGCCGAGGTCATCCGCGAGGTGCTCGGCTCGATCCAACAGGCCGGTCGCGGTGGGCCGGTCCTGGTGGCGGGCTGCTGCGACAGCGGCCCGCAGGTGGATCATCCCCAGGAGGCTCAGCGCCGCAGGGTTGTTGTCGGTCACTTGAGACGAGAGCCATGCGGCGGCGGTGTTGCCCAGCTCCAGCGCGTCGTCGTACCGGCCGTTGGCGAGTAGGGCGTGCGTGCCGGACCGCGCGGCGGACGCCAACACGAGCGGGTCGTCAGACTCGTCTGCGGCTCGCATTGCCCGCTCGGCAGCAAGCCATGAGATGTCCGATTCACCGATCTTCGCGAGCGTCGTTGCCGCCAGGTGGTGGGTGCGGGCCGACACTGCCCAGCAGTCGCTACGGTCCTCGCCGCGCCGTGCGGCTCGCTCCTCCAGCTCTTGCGCTACCTGGAGGAGCGCGGGAAGCGCGGCGATGACGCTGCCGAGCCGCCCACCCTGGTAGTCGTTCCATGCGTGCTCGACACGCACGGCCACGGGCGCCGGCATGGGAAGCTGCGTCTCAGCCTCGGGGCCGAAGAGTAAACGGGACAGCCGGCGCGGGCTCATGAGCGCGTCGCGCACAGCCGGAACGTCGTCCTGCTGACTCTCGTCCTCCATGAGCACGGTCTGACCGAGCAGGTCTCCTAGGGGCACGCGCAGGATGCGCGACAGCTCCGTGAGCATGTCGATCCGGGGAGGCTTCCGGCGCCCCGTCTCGATCTTCGCCAACCAGTCAGTGCTGCGGCCGACCAGGCCGGCGAGCACCTCTTGCGTGTAGCCGCGACGCTTCCGGTAGAACGCGATGCGTTCGCCGATGCTGAGGTGATCTCCAAGACCACGCATGATGTGCTGCCTCCTGCGGGAGGTGGGGCCCGTCTCACGGTACAAAACCGCTTGCGGGGCAGATAGTTGGCCTTGCTCGTTGCAGCGCGATAACCATGGTGGACGGCTCATGGCGATGGGACCCGGACACAGTGTCCGGGTCCCATCGCCATGAGCCGCCGTTTCAGCCGGGCGTAAATGGTCAACGATGGGCCGAGCCCGTGCGGGTGAATTGCAGACAGCAGGGCTCCATTCCCACGGCGGACAGAATGGGTGCTTCGCAAGGCCATGGGCGAAGGTGTGAGTCCCGACGCAGGGAGCATGCGGAGCCCTCAGTGTGCGTCCCGCGAGATTGAGTCCGGCATCTGGCTAGCCCTGCGACTGTTGCTACTTGAACAGCCTGCCGCATGGGCGATGTCAAGCTACTGGTCGGCGTCCGAGTTGCATAGAGGGGCCGGAGCGGCCACTGTTGTACCAGACGGGTGCTTCGTGAAGTGGGTGTTTTCCGTCTACTGCGGCCGAAGCTAAATTCTCGATGCTTATCCCGGCGCTTGATTCCGCCTTTACAGGCGATGCGTAGGCGCTGGTCTGAGGTTGCGATTCGAGGTCCTCCCCTATGGGCGATCCACGGATAGAGATGGCGTATGATGCCGTAGTCGCGAGGCTGTCCTTGCAGACGGACACGCTCACGAACTTGAGGAATCGCGCAAACGGCCTTCTGGGTATAGCCGCGCTCATTGCTTCTTTTTCATCCGGGATTGGCCTCATCAATATGGATCGCGCAAAGGGGGCGGTTCTTCCGGTATGGGCCCCGTGGGCTCTCCTTGGAGTTCTGATCGCCATCGGCCTTTTGGTAATGGCCGTATTGTTGCCGGTCCGTGAATGGCATTACGGGCCATCGGCAGAAAAAATCATGGATCGCCACAGCCTTGGAGTAGACGAGGATAATATTCGAATATATGTAATAACTGAACTGAATGCAGGATGGCGCAGTAACAAAAGGGCTCTCGAATCTCGATGGAGACTCTATCGCTTCGGGGCGTCCCTTTTGTTCGTGCAGCTCCTTATCCTGGTGTCTGCGGTTGCATCTCGGTGACATCGGAGCAGATTATGAGCGATCCTGAACCCGCGGCGCGTGCACAGTCTTCGATTGCTCGGCACCCTGATATACAAGGAATGCGCAATAGGAGCGTCCATACGAGAGCCTCGTATCAGTACGCACTCATAGGTAGCTGCGCACCCCTTTTGGGGGCCTACATGGCTATTTCTCCGTGGGTTGTGGGTTTTTCTGGCGAGCCAGGAGTCGCGGCAAGCAACGTTGCGGCGGGCGTTCTGTTCTTCGCGGTATCCCTTGTTCTGACGTTCGCTCCAGTGCATATTGCTCTGAGGGTGAGGTTCAGTCCTTCCTTGATCGGTCTTTGGATGGTTGTTTCCCCGTGGGTAATTTCCGGGAAGGCTGACGTCGCTAAGGTCATTGCGAATAATGCTATATCCGGAGCTGTAGCACTGATGTTGGGTCAAGCTCTTGCTTTTATAGCGCTGGCCATTTTGAAGGAAGCGTACTGGAATGAACGGGCGGCACAAGACAGGGAACGCCCCTACTAGGGGTAGCGATGGGTGAGTCAGAAGGTGCCGAATGCTGGGGGTGCATGTTTAGGGCAATGGAGAGTGGCCTATGGCCGTCATCAAATGCACTCAGCCCGGACAGCAGGGGCTATTCGAGAATTGAGTATGCAGTACCGTGAACTCTTCGCGTCATGAATTCCCGTACCCTCCTCAAGATGCTGCGCATGTCTCCCGTGTTCAGTGCGGAAACATTCGGGAGCTGCTGCCACAAATGCACGAAAAGCGTGACCGACATGCTCAATGTCTCAGCTTCCCTCCGTCTCGCTCCATTTATAAGGGGGAATCCCGCCTCTGTGATCAAACGAGATGAATCGGGGAGCGCATCCATCGCCTTGGCGTACGCATCCGCAATCACCTCCTCTTCGTACTGGTCGAACAGATTAGTTGCGAAAACACTTGGAGTGGCATGTGTCTGCTCCGACCATGCTGAAAACAACAGCTCGTACTGGCGTATCCGCATCGTGTCCGACGACAATTCGGCTAGAGTTCGGGTCGTCTTGCCGCTCCAGCTTGTCCGCCACCGCATCGTTCCATCAGCTCGCGGCGACAGCTTGAATTCATCGAACCCCTTATCCAGGAAGTCCTTGATGGTTGACTCCAGTGGTGTACCCGGGTGGCGTCCGCGTTCCTTCTCGAAGTCAATGCGCCGCGACTCCGCAAGAAGCCACTGAAGAAGTCCGAATCTGTTGTACTGCTTCAGTGCTGTTTCGCGATTATCAAATGATGCCAAGTGCTCAATGTTTACGAGTAGCTCGAACAACTGGCGGGCCACTGCGGTCGCGTGTTCCCAATGGTGGGCGCCAATCAAAAGCCGAGCAGACTTCAGTCCTTTGATCCCACGCCCGAGGACACCCTTATCAAAGAGGGCAAGACGATCTTCCAGCCCCACCTCTTCTACGGCAGCTGCCTCTGCGGCAGTGATCACCTCGCTTACTACGTCGAACAGCGGCTGAAGCCGCATGTCCGGCACGATACTCACCCACTCGGAGGAGCCTCCCATGGCGGCGTCGCGCCTAGTGTCTCGCTCGTCACTCGTAGCCACCGAAGTACCGTAGCGGGCCATTGCGGGCCACGGCTGCCCGTTTTCGCGCTCGGGCGAGGGGACTGCTCGCATGGGGCCGTCCCTGGGCCGTCAAACGACGGCCTCGGGTGACCAACGATGACCTATGACAGCCTCCTTGGAGGAGGTCAGCGCAGCGCCGATACTGATCGTTCGATGTAATTCCCAAGCGCATCACTTCCTGCGCAACAAGCGCCAGGAGTGGGAGGAGTACCGCTCCGAGGTCACGGCGTTCGAGCTGCGGAAGAACCTGCCGGTGCTGTAGTCCGCAAGGACCTGCCGGTGCTCTGGTCCGGCGTGCGGCCCCCACACCCTTCCAGGGTGGGGGCCGGGCGGCCGGTCGAGGAAATGCCCGTTTCTTCTTGACTTGCGCCGCGTCGGTGACAAGCGTGGGTCTCAGCCATGCGACAGTCCGTACCGCTCTGCCGCACAGCCGGACCCGGACTGGAGGTCGATCTCCCATGACGGCCAGCCTCACCGCACGGCGGATCGCGACGGCGCTCGGCGCCGGTGCCGCGGTGCTCGCCCTCGGTCTCGGCGGCGCAGGTGTCGCCGACGCCAAGATCAATCCTGTCCCCACCCAGTGCGTGAACAACGGCGGTCAGACGCCGAACGGGCAGCAGCCCGCATGCACCGGCGGTGGCCTCATACAGGAGTCGGAGAACCAGAACCCCGCCGGGCACGCCCCGCCGGGACAGAACTGACCCAGCACAGTGCCGCGGTGTCGGAGCACCGCGGCTCATTCGTGCCCGCGGACGGCCGGGCTACTGCCGCCGCGCCGCCTGCTCCGACAGCAGCTGGTGCAGCGGTTCCGTCGCCCGGCGCCGGTACTCCTGGACCGACCACCCGTTGCCGTCGGGGTCCTTGAAGTACATGAAGGTGGCGCCGTCGTCGGGGGCGTACTGGACCGGCTCCGAGACCTCCAGGCCGCGTTCCACCAGTTCCGCGTGGGCCGCCTTGATGTCGGCCACGCACAGCTGAAGGCCCTGGTAGGAACCGGGCTCGGGGACGGTCGCCCCCTGCGTCATGTCCCAGATGCTGTCGCCGAGGGCGATCGAGCAGCCGGAGCCCGGAGGCGTCAGCTGGACGATCCGCATACCCGGCATGACCTCTTGGTCGATGTCGACGTGGAAGCCGACCTTGTCCCGGTAGAAGTCGCGGGCCCGGTCGATGTCGCTCACGGGCAGTGGGATCACTTCGAGCGTGAACTCCATTACTGGTCCTCCATGGTGAATCGCCAACGGGTCTGGCTGAACGGTTCACCCTTACCGAAGCCGAAAACGGTGTGCGGCGCCACCGAGAAGACGGCCGCCCGTCCCGCACCGTGCCGGAAATACCCCTCCTGTACCTCGAAGTGCCAGAAGCTGCCGTACTTCGTCTCCCACCCCGCGGCCAGTTCCCGCAGCCGGTCGTCGTCGGTGACGCGCAGCGCCTCGCCCTCGACCACGAGGTCGTAGCCCTGCCGCCAGGTGTTGGTGCCGGTCGTCAGCACGACGCTCGGGTTCTGTGCCAGGTTCCGCGCCTTGCGCTCCTCGGGACCCGTGCAGAAGTGCAGCGCGCCCCGGGACCAGACCGCCGGCAGCGGGGTCACATGGGGCCGCCCGTCCGGCCGTACCGTCGAGATCCAGAACAGCTCGGCCTCGGCCAGCATCTTCTCGGCCTCGGCCCAGTCGGTCGCCGTGGCCCTCTCGTCGCTGTAGCGCGCATCCAGCCGGGTCTGCGGTCGCTTCTCGGTCATCGGACGCCCTCCAGACATGTCGTCGCACAGTGCAGACCGCACGGGCCCGCACAACTCATCGGCGCCACTCCCGGGCGATCCGGCTAGGCTCGACCGCGTACGACCTTGATCGGGTGCGTACGACCCTGATCGGACGGGAGGCCGACCATGACGGCGCCGGGGCGCAGGAGCAGTACCTTCACGCGGCTGCTGCGGCACGGATTCACCGACCCGTCGGCGGCCGACCGGCTCCTGGAGAGCCCCGAACTCGCGCCGATCAAGAACGACCCGGTCCTGCTGGAGGCCCTGGGCGCCACCGCCGACCCGGACCTCGCCCTGCACGGCCTCGTCCGGTTGCTCGAAGCACAGCCCGCACCCGCCGCCCAGCGGGAACTGCTGGACACCGTCATAGCCGCCAAGCCCCTGCGCGACCGGCTGCTCGGTGTGCTCGGCGCCTCGGCGGCCCTCGCCGACCACCTCTCCCGGCACGCCGGCGACTGGCAGGCACTGGTCATGTACGAGCCGCGCGACCTGCACCCCGAGGTGGCGGAGTTCGAGCACGGGCTGGCCGAGGCCACCGACCCCGTCTCGTTGCGCGTCGCCTACCGGCGCTGCCTGCTGTCCATTGCGGCCCGTGACGTCTGCGGCACCACCGACGTGGCCCAGACCGCCGCCGAGCTCGCCGACCTCGCCACCGCCACCCTGCGCGCGGCGCTCGCCATCGCCCGCGCGGCCGCGCCGGACGACGCCGCGCTGTGCCGGCTCGCGGTGATCGCGATGGGTAAGTGCGGCGGCCACGAGCTGAACTACGTCTCCGACGTCGACGTCATCTTCGTCGGCGAGGCCGTCGACGGCGCCGACGAGGGCAAGGCGCTCAGGTCGGCCACCAAGCTCGCCTCGCACATGATGCGGATCTGCTCCGAGACCACCGTCGAGGGCTCGATCTGGCCGGTCGACGCCAACCTGCGCCCCGAGGGCCGCAACGGCCCCCTCGTGCGCACCCTCAGCAGCCATCTCGCCTACTACCAGCGCTGGGCCAAGACCTGGGAGTTCCAGGCGCTGCTCAAGGCCCGCCCGGTGGCCGGCGACATCGAGCTGGGCGAGGAGTACATCGCCGCGCTCCAGCCGCTGGTCTGGAAGGCCGCCGAGCGGGAGAACTTCGTCTCCGACGTGCAGAAGATGCGCCGCCGGGTGGTGGAGAACATCCCCGTCGCCGAACTGGACCGCCAGCTGAAACTGGGGCCCGGCGGGCTCAGGGACGTCGAGTTCGCGGTGCAGCTGCTGCAGCTGGTGCACGGCCGCCACGACGCCTCCCTGCGCAGCGGCACCACCCTGGACGCCCTCCAGGCCCTCGCCGCCGGCGGCTACGTCGGCCGGGCCGACGCCGCCCAGCTCGACGACGCCTACCGCTTCCTGCGCTCCATGGAGCACCGCATCCAGCTCTACCGGCTGCGGCGCACTCATCTGGTCCCCGAGGACGAGGCCGACCTGCGGCGCATCGGCCGCTCCCTCGGGCTGCGGGCCGACCCGGTGGCCGAGCTGAACCGCGAATGGAAGCGGCACGCCGGCGTCGTACGGCGCCTGCACGAGAAGCTCTTCTACCGCCCCCTGCTCGACGCGGTCGCCCAACTCGCCCCCGGGGAAGCCAGGCTGAGCGCCGGAGCGGCCCGTGAGCGGCTGGTCGCGCTCGGGTACGCCGATCCGGCCTCCGCGCTGCGCCACCTGGAGGCACTGGCCTCCGGCGTCACCCGCAAGGCGGCGATCCAACGCACCCTGCTGCCGGTTCTGTTGGGCTGGTTCGCCGACTCCGCCGACCCGGACGCCGGTCTGCTGAACTTCCGCAAGGTCTCCGACGCGCTGGGCAAGACCCCCTGGTATCTGCGGCTGCTGCGCGACGAGGGCGCCGCCGCCGAGAACCTCGCGCGCGTCCTGTCGGCCGGCCGGCTCGCCCCTGACCTGCTGATGCGGGCACCGGAGGCGGTGGCACTGCTCGGCGACGGCGACGGCGGCACCGGCCTGGAGCCGCGCTCGCGCGGCCACCTGGAACAGGAGATCCTCGCCGCGGTGCGCCGCGCGGACGGCCCCGCACAGGCGGTCACGGCGGCCCGCGGCGTGCGGCGCCGCGAACTGTTCCGTACGGCCGCCGCGGATGTCGTCGACTCCTACGGCACCGAGACGAAGCCCGCCGAGGCCGACCAGGGCGCTCTGGTTGACCGGGTGGGCGCGGCGGTGTCCGACCTGACGGCGGCGACGCTGGCGGGCACGCTGCGGGCCGTGGTCCGCGACGGCTGGGGGGACACCCTGCCCACCCGGTTCGCGATCATCGGCATGGGGCGCTTCGGCGGACACGAGCTGGGCTACGGCAGTGACGCGGACGTCGTCTTCGTGCACGAGCCGCGCGACGGCGTGGACGAGCACGAGGCCGCCGCGGCCGCCAACCGCGTGGTCTCCGAGATGCGCCGACTGCTGCAGATCCCGAGCTCCGACCCGCCCCTGCTGATCGACGCCGACCTGCGCCCGGAGGGCAAGTCGGGGCCGATGGTGCGCACGCTCAAGTCGTACGCGGCGTACTACCGGCGCTGGTCCCTGGGCTGGGAGTCGCAGGCGCTGCTGCGGGCCGAGCCGGTCGCGGGGGACGAGGGTCTGGGGCGCCGGTTCATCGAGCTGATCGATCCGCTGCGCTACCCCGCCGACGGTCTCGGTGAGGACGCCGTACGCGAGATCCGCCGGTTGAAGGCACGTATGGAGTCCGAGCGGCTGCCGCGCGGGTCCGACCCCAAGCTGCACACCAAGCTCGGTCCCGGCGGTCTGTCCGACGTGGAGTGGACGGTTCAGCTCCTTCAGCTCCAGCACGGGTACACCGAGCCGGGCCTGCGGACGACCCGCACCCGGGGGGCGCTCGCCGCCGCGTGCGCGGCCGGGCTGATCCCGGAGGAGGAGGCGGCGATCCTGGACGAGGCGTGGGTGCTGGCGACGCGGGTGCGCAACGCGGTGATGCTGGTGCGGGGGCGGGCCGGCGACACGTTTCCGTCGGACAGCCGTGAGCTGGCCGCCGTGGGGCGCTACCTCGGCTACGAACCCGGGCACGTGGGGGACATGCTCGATGCGTACCGGCGTACCGCCCGGCGGGCCCGGGCCGTGGTGGAGGAGCTCTTCTACGGGGGGTGACCCGCGGGTGGCTGGGGTGCGTGTCGCTGCCCGACCCGCGCGTGGCTGGGGTGCGTGTCGCTGCCCGCGGCGGCCCGTGACGGGGCGGGGACGCGTTGCGCCTACGGTTCGAGGGTGGATCGCTGATGTGCCGGGATACGTCCGTCCTCGCTCGGGCGGTCGTCGGCGGGCAGGAGGCGCTGGTCGTCGACGCCTGCCGCCGCGGGCGGGCCTCCCGCGGCACGTCCCCGGCTCGCCGTCGGCGGGTGCGGCACCAGGCGGGGCAGGGCGTGCGGCAGCCTTCCGTACCACAAGCGTGCCACTGTGTAGCCGAACGCCAGGCAGAGGAGGCCGCCGACCGCGTCCAGCCAGAAATGGTTGGCCGTCGCCACGATGACCACCAGGGTGGCCGCGGGGTAGAGCAGGCCCAGGATGCGGGCCCAGGGCATTCTCGCCAGGGCGAAGATCGTCAGGCCGGACCACACGGACCAGCCGATGTGCATCGACGGCATCGCGGCGTACTGGTTCGACATGTTCTTCAGGTCGCCGGACGCCATGGAGCCCCAGGTGTCGTGGATCAGCACCGTGTCCACGAAGCCGCCGCCGGTCATCAACCGCGGGGGAGCGAGCGGGTACAGGTAGTAACCGACGAGGGCCACACCCGTGGTGGCGAAGAGGACCAGACGGGTCGCCGCGTAACGGCCGGGGTGCCTGCGGTAGAGCCAGACCAGGACGGCCAGGGTGACGATGAAGTGCAGGGTCGCGTAGTAGTAATTCATGCCGACGATGAGCCAAGTCACCGAGTTCACCGCGTGGTTGACCGAATGCTCGACGGCGATGCCGAGATGGTGTTCCAGGTCCCAGAGCCAGTCGGCGTTGCGCAGCGCCTGTGCCTTCTGCTCCGGTACCGCGTTGCGGATCAGTGAGTACGTCCAGTAACTCACCGCGATCAGCAGGATCTCGAACCAGAGGCGGGGGCGTCTCGGGGTACGCATCCGACGCAGGAGACCCCGCCCCGTCTCGTCCGCGACACGGGGCGGAACGGCCGCTTCCCGGCCTTCCAGTGTCGTCACGGTCGTGTCACCCATGGGCACAGAGTCTGCCAGAAAAGACTTCCCCGACCGATCATCCTCCGGTTGGGTTCAGGTTGCACGTTCTACGGCCGACGGACACCTTCGTCCTCCTCCCCACGCAGGGGCGTCCAGGTGGGCGCCCGCCTCAGGGAGGACTCAGCCGTGGTTGCGGTTCCCAGGGGCCGATGCCGTCGAACCGCGCACCACCAGCTCCGGCATGAACACGAACTCGCTGTGCGGCGCGGGCGTCCCGCCGATCTCCTCAAGGAGCGTGCGTACCGCCGCCTGTCCCATCGCCGGAACCGGCTTGCGGACCGTCGTCAGGGGCGGGTCGGTGAAGGCGATCAGCGGGGAGTCGTCGAAGCCGACGACCGAGATGTCCTTCGGGACCTCCAGGCCGTGCTGCCGGGCCGCTCGTATCGCGCCCAGCGCCATCATGTCGCTGGCGCAGACCACCGCCGTGCAGCTGCGGTCGATGAGCGCCGTGGCGGCGGCCTGACCGCCCTCCAGCGTGTACAGCGAGTGCTGGATCAGCTCGGTCTCTATGACGTCCGTCGGCAGCTTCAGCTGGTCCTGCATGGTGCGGACGAAGCCCTCGATCTTGCGCTGCACCGGGACGAAGCGCTTGGGGCCGAGGGCCAGGCCGATCCGGGTGTGGCCGAGGGACACCAGGTGGGTGACCGCCAGGTTCATCGCCGCGCGGTCGTCGGGGGAGATGAAGGGGGCCTGGACATGCGGGGAGAAGCCGTCGACCAGGACGAAGGGGACCCCCTGGGCGCGCAGGCGCTCGTAGCGCTGGGTGTCGGCGGTGGTGTCCGCGTGCAGGCCGGAGACGTAGATGATGCCCGCCACCCCACGGTCGACGAGCATCTCCGTCAGCTCGTCCTCCGTCGAGCCGCCCGGCGTCTGGGTGGCCAGCACGGGTGTGTAGCCCTGGCGGGTCAGCGCCTGGCCGATCACCTGGGCCAGCGCGGGGAATATCGGGTTCTCCAGCTCGGGCGTGATCAGGCCCACCAGGCCCTCGCTGCGCTGCCGCAGCCGCACCGGGCGCTCGTAGCCGAGCACGTCGAGCGCGGCCAGCACGGACTGGCGAGTGGTGGCGGCGACGCCCGGCTTCCCGTTGAGGACGCGGCTGACGGTCGCTTCGCTCACCCCCGCCTGCGCAGCGATGTCGGCAAGCCGTGTGGTCACGGCACTGGACTGTACCGGTCGTATGTCGCCTTGCACACCAATGGGACGGCGTGGGCGACCTGTTGACCGGCCCGTCCCGGGCTGCTGCGTCATCGCGCTCCCTCGTGAAAGTGATAGCAAGAGCTTGCAGAGTCTTGCACAACTGCCCGGCGTACCGCTCCACCGTTGAAAAGAAGCGTCTCACGATGGTCGCCGCGAGGTCACGCACGAATAACTTCGGAGATCTCTTGCACTTTTTTTCTGCAAGGTCTTTCGTCGATCTTTCAACGCTGTTACGTTCACGTCGCCCGGCGGCCGCAACGGCGCAGTCGGCAGACAGCAGAGGCAGGCAGACGGGGCCGCCCCTGCACCACACGGGCTTTCACCCTCAAGGAGAACTCATGCGGCGTGGCATAGCGGCCAGCGCGCTGATGGCGTCCCTCGCTCTCGCGGCGACGGCCTGCGGCGGCGGGAACGACAGCGGCAGCGACTCGAGCGGGCCGGTCACCATCACCTGGTGGGACACCTCCAACGCCACCAACGAGGCGCCGACGTACCAGGCCCTGGTCAAGGAGTTCGAGGCCGCCAACAAGGACATCAAGGTCAAGTACGTCAACGTCCCGTTCGACCAGGCGCAGAACAAGTTCGACACCGCCGCCGGTTCCAAGGGCGCCCCGGACATCCTGCGCTCCGAGGTCGGGTGGACGCCCGCCTTCGCCAAGAAGGGCTACTTCCTGCCGCTGGACGGCACCGAGGCCCTCGCCGACCAGGCCAAGTTCCAGCCGAACCTGATCGAGCAGGCCAAGTACGAGGACAAGGTGTACGGCGTTCCGTTCACCACGGACACCCTGGCCTTCGTCTACAACAAGGAACTGTTCAAGAAGGCCGGCGTCGAGGCCCCCAAGACCTGGGACGACCTGAAGAAGGCCGCCGCCAAGATCAAGGCAAAGACCGGCGTCGACGGCTACTGGGGCTCCACCCAGGCCTACTACGCCCAGACGTTCCTCTACGGCGAGGGCACCGACACCGTCGACGCCGAGGCCAAGAAGATCACCGTCGCCGGCGCCGAGGCCAAGAAGGGCTACGGCACCTGGCTGAGCCTGTTCGAGGGCAAGGGCCTGCACAAGGCCGACACCACCGCCGACGCCTACGCCCACATCCAGGAGGCGTTCGTCAACGGCAAGGTCGCCTCGATCATGCAGGGCCCGTGGGAGATCACCAACTTCTACAAGGGCTCCGCGTTCAAGGACAAGAACAACCTCGGCATCGCCACCGTCCCGGCCGGCTCCTCCGGCAAGGCGGGTGCCCCCACCGGCGGTCACAACCTCTCCGTGTACGCCGGCTCCGACGAGGCGCACCAGAAGGCCGCGCTGAAGTTCGTGAACTTCATGACCTCGGCGAAGGCCCAGGAGACCATCGCCCTGAAGAACAACACGCTGCCCACCCGCGACGACGCCTACACCGCCGAGGTCAAGGCCGACCCGGGCATCGCCGGCTACCAGACCGTGCTGGCCGCCGCCCAGCCGCGCCCGGCGCTGCCCGAGTACAGCTCGCTGTGGGGCCCGGTGGACACGGAGCTGCTGAAGATCGCCGGTGGCAAGGTGTCCCTGGACAAGGGTCTGAGCACCGCCGAGACCTCCATCGCCAAGCTGGTCCCGGACTTCACCAAGTGATCCCGAGTGGCCGCCGGAGCTCCCTCTCGTGGGGGGAGAGCTCCGGCGGCCACCGGCCTGTGCGCCGTACACCCCTTGATCTGCCGAACTTCGAGAAGGTTGTCGAACCATGACAGTCGCCATCGACCGCGCGACCGGCAAGCGCCGCGGTGACCGCGCGCCGCGGCCCGGGCTGGGCCAGCGCCTGAAGCACGGCTACCAGAAGCACTGGTACGCCTACGCGATGATCGCCCCGGTGGTGATCGTCCTCGGGGTGCTCGTGCTCTACCCCCTGGTGTACGGCTTCTACCTCACCCTCACCGACGCCACCAGCCTCAACACCGCCCGCACCATCGGTGTCAACGAGATCGAGGCCACCTACAAGTTCATCGGCTTCGACAACTACGCCGACATCCTGTGGGGCGAGACGGCGTACGACCGCTTCTGGTCGCACTTCCTGTGGACGATCTTCTGGACGGCGGCCTGCGTCACCCTCCACTACACCATCGGCCTCGGCCTCGCCCTGCTGCTCAACCAGCAGCTGCGCGGGCGCACCCTGTACCGGCTGATCCTGATCCTGCCGTGGGCCGTGCCGACCTTCGTCACCGTCTTCGGCTGGCGGTTCATGCTCGCCGACGGCGGCATCATCAACTCGTTCCTGGAGACGCTCCACCTGCCGACGCCGCTGTGGCTGGAGGACACCTTCTGGCAGCGGTTCGCCGCGATCATGGTCAACACCTGGTGCGGTGTGCCGTTCATGATGCTCTCGCTGCTCGGCGGCCTGCAGTCCATCGACTCCTCGCTGTACGAGGCCGCCGAGATGGACGGTGCCACCAGGTGGCAGCAGTTCCGGTACGTCACCCTGCCCGGCCTGAGGTCCGTCAGCTCCACCGTCGTCCTGCTCGGCATCATCTGGACCTTCAACCAGTTCGCCATCATCTTCCTGCTGTTCGGCGACACCGCGCCCGACGCCCAGATCCTCGTCACATGGGCCTACTACCTCGGCTTCGGACAGCAGCCGCGCGACTTCGCGCAGTCGGCCGCCTACGGCATCCTGCTGCTGGCCATCCTGATCGTCTTCACCTCCTTCTACCGCCGCTGGCTGAACCGCAACGACCAGCAGCTCGCGATCTGAGGCAGGAGTCCCCATGAGTACGACCACTGTTGAGACCCCGGTGAACAAGCAGGACTCCGTGACCACTGCCGGCCCGCGCAAGGCCCCCCGCCGCGGCGAGAACAGCCTCGGCACGTCCCTCGTCTCCCACGGCATCCTGATCGTGGCGAGCCTGATCGCGCTGTTCCCGGTCGCCTGGCTGGTCTTCCTGTCCCTCGGCCCGGACAAGGACGACTACCTCCACCCCGGCGGCATCTGGGGGAAGATGACGCTGGACAACTACACGTTCGTCCTGCAGGAGACCAAGTTCTTCGACTGGCTGACGAGCACCCTGATCGTCACGCTGGGCACGACGATCATCGGCGTCATCATCTCCGCCACGACCGGGTACGCCGTCTCACGGATGCGCTTTCCGGGCTACAAGAAGTTCATGTGGGTCCTGCTCGTCACCCAGATGTTCCCGGTCGCCGTCCTGATGGTGCCGATGTACCAGATTCTGTCCGAGCTGCAGCTCGTCGACAGCTACCTTGGTCTCGTCCTCGTCTACTGCACGACGACCGTGCCGTACTGCGCCTGGCTGATGAAGGGCTACTTCGACACGATCCCGTTCGAGATCGACGAGGCGGGACGCGTCGACGGGCTGACCCCCTTCGGCACGTTCGCGCGACTGATCCTGCCGCTCGCCAAGCCGGGCCTGGCGGTCGCCGCCTTCTACAGCTTCCTCACGGCCTTCGGTGAGGTCGCGTTCGCGTCGACGTTCATGCTGTCCGACACGAAGTACACCTTCGCCGTCGGTCTGCAGACCTTCGTCAGCGAACACGACGCGCAGCGCAACCTCATGGCCGCGACCGCGGTGCTGATCGCCATACCGGTCTCCGCGTTCTTCTACTTCGTCCAGAAGAACCTCGTGACCGGCCTCACGGCGGGCGGCACCAAGGGCTGAGCCAGGGCTCACCTCGACTCCCGCGCGCCTTGCCGCGCGGGTGGCGGCCGCGGTGTCCATCCGACCCCGCTGTCACCGCGGCCGCCTCGTCATCCCCGTTCGCCGGAGACGCACCCCATGACTTCGACCCCACATCCGTTACGCACCAAGGACGCCATGAGCCAGCACCCCACCGCCCCGGCCCGAACCTCCGCCGTCGCCACCGTCGCCAAGCGCCGTGACTGGTGGCGGGACGCGGTGATCTACCAGGTCTATCCGCGCAGCTTCGCCGACAGCAACGGCGACGGCATGGGCGACCTGGAAGGCGTACGCTCCCGCCTGACGTACCTGCGCGACCTCGGCGTGGACGCCGTGTGGCTCAGCCCCTTCTACGCCTCCCCGCAGGCCGACGCCGGCTACGACGTCGCCGACTACCGGGCCGTCGACCCCATGTTCGGCAACCTGCTGGACGCGGACGCGCTGATCCGCGACGCCCACGGGCTGGGCCTGCGCATCATCGTCGACCTGGTTCCGAACCACTCCTCCGACCAGCACGAGTGGTTCAAGCGGGCGCTCGCCGACGGTCCCGGCTCCCCGCTGCGGGACCGCTACCACTTCCGCCCCGGCAAGGGTGCGAACGGTGAACTCCCGCCCAACGACTGGGAGTCCATCTTCGGCGGCCCGGCCTGGACCCGGGTCACCGAGCCGGACGGCACCCCCGGCGAGTGGTACCTGCACCTCTTCGCCCCCGAGCAGCCCGACTTCAACTGGGAGCATCCCGCGGTCGGCGACGAGTTCCGCTCGATCCTCCGTTTCTGGCTGGACATGGGCGTCGACGGTTTCCGTGTCGACGTCGCCCACGGCCTGGTGAAGGCGGAGGGCCTGCCGGACCTCGGATCCCACGATCAGCTCAAGCTGCTGGGCAACGATGTCATGCCGTTCTTCGACCAGGACGGCGTGCACGCCATCTACCGGCAGTGGCGCACGATCCTCGACGAGTACGCCGGCGAGCGCATCTTCGTCGCGGAGGCCTGGACCCCGACCGTGGAGCGGACGGCGAACTACGTCCGCCCCGACGAACTGCACCAGGCCTTCAACTTCCAGTACCTTGCGACGGAATGGGAGGCGGAGGAGCTCCGCGAGGTCGTCGACCGCACCCTGGAGGCGATGCGCCCGGTGGGCGCCCCCGCCACCTGGGTCCTGTCCAACCACGACGTCACCCGCCACGCGACGCGCTTCGCCAACCCGCCCGGCCTCGGCACCCAGATCCGCACGGCCGGGGACCGGGAACTGGGCCTGCGCCGCGCCCGTGCGGCGACCCTGCTGATGCTGGCACTGCCCGGTTCGGCCTACGTCTACCAGGGCGAGGAACTCGGCCTGCCGGACGTCGTCGACCTCCCCGACGAGGTCCGCCAGGACCCGGCGTACTTCCGCGGGGAGGGTCAGGACGGCTTCCGGGACGGCTGTCGCGTCCCGATCCCCTGGACGCGCACGGGATCGTCGTACGGCTTCGGCACCGGCGGCAGCTGGCTGCCGCAGCCGGCGGGCTGGGGCGAGCTGAGCGTCGAGGCCCAGACCGGCGCCGCGGGCTCCACCCTGGAGCTGTACCGCGCCGCCCTCGCCGCCCGCCGGGAACACCCCGACCTGGGCGCCGGCGACTCGGTGGAGTGGCTTCGCGCGCCCGAGGGCGTCCTGGCCTTCCGGCGTGGTGAGTTCGTGTGCGTCGCCAACACCAGCGGTGAGTCCGTGACGCTCCCGGCGTACGGCCGTGTCCTGCTCGCCAGCGGTGAGATCGCCGAGGCGGACGGCGAGACGAAGGTCCCGTCGGACACCACGGTGTGGTGGACGACCGCCTGACCCGACCGACAACAGCGGCCCGGCCACCTGTCCATGGTGGCCGGGCCGTCGTGTCGTGACGTCACCCACCGATGGGCGTGGGGGAGTTGGGAGGGAACCGTCAGGGTTGTGGATGAAAGTACTTGCTCTTGATTTCAACACTCTTGCTGTAAACCTTTCGTGGCGGTACGGTCTCGCCGGCGCCCGGCAACGACGCCTGGCCGTCATCGCAAGGAGTTACGCCTGTGATATCGAGATGGTCCGTCACCGCGACCGCGACCGTGCTCGCCGCCACGGCAGCCGTTGTCGCTCCCGCCACCACCGCCTCCGCCTCCCCGCCCGGCACCAAGGACGTCACCGCCGTCCTGTTCGAGTGGAACTTCGCCTCCGTGGCGAAGGAGTGCACCAGCACCCTCGGCCCCGCCGGCTACGGCTACGTCCAGGTCTCCCCGCCCGCCGAGCACATCCAGGGCGCGCAGTGGTGGACCTCGTACCAGCCGGTCAGCTACAAGATCGCCGGACGCCTCGGCGACCGTACGGCCTTCAAGAACATGGTCGACACCTGCCATGCGGCCGGTGTGAAGGTCGTCGTCGACACGGTCGTCAACCACATGGCTGCGGGCAACGGCACCGGCACCGGTGGCTCGTCGTACACGAAGTACAACTACCCCGGCCTGTACTCGTCGTTCGACTTCGACGACTGCACGAGCCAGATCAGCAACTACCAGGACCGCTGGAACGTCCAGCGGTGCGAGCTGGTGGGCCTCGCCGACCTCGACACCGGTGAGGACTACGTCCGCAAGGCCGTCGCCGGGTACATGAACGACCTGCTCTCGCTCGGCGTCGACGGCTTCCGCGTCGACGCGGCCAAGCACATGGCCGCCGCCGACCTCGCGAACATCAAGTCCCGGCTGAGCAACCCGGGCGTGTACTGGAAGCAGGAGGTCATCTACGGCAGCGGCGAGGCCGTCCAGCCCACCGAGTACACGGGCAACGGCGACGTCCAGGAGTTCCGCTACGCCTACGACCTCAAGCGCGTCTTCAACAACGAGAACCTCGCCTATCTGAAGAACTACGGCGAGGGCTGGGGCTACATGAACAGCGGTGTCGCGGGCGTCTTCGTCGACAACCACGACACCGAGCGCAACGGCTCCACGCTCAGCTACAAGGACAACGCCACCTACACGCTGGCCAACGTCTTCATGCTGGCCTGGCCCTACGGTGCCCCGGACATCAACTCCGGGTACGAGTTCACCGACCACGACGCGGGCCCGCCGAACGGCGGCCGGGTCGACGCCTGTTGGCAGAACGGCTGGAAGTGCCAGCACAACTGGCCGGAGATCAAGTCGATGGTCGCCTTCCGCAACACCACCCGCGGCCAGGCCGTCACCGACTGGTGGGACAACGGCGGCGACGCGATCGCCTTCGGGCGGGGCGGCAAGGGCTTCGTGGCCATCAACCACGAGTCGAGCAGCCTGAGCCGGACCTACCAGACGTCCCTCCCGGCGGGCACGTACTGCAACGTGCAGAACAACACGACGGTGACCGTGAACTCCAGCGGCCAGTTCACCGCGACCCTGGGTGCCAACACCGCCCTGGCGATCCACGCGGGCAGGACGAGCTGCTGAACGCGAGCGCGCGGATACGGCGCCCCTCGGTACTCCGAGGGGCGCCGTACGTCGTCGGGGGGCGTCCGGACCGACGTCCGGGCGACTGTCGGACGAACTCCCGCACCTCTGAAAGTTTTTACCGATCGTTTCAGGACTCTTGCTGTAAGGCTTTCGGCGGCGATACGGTCGCGCGGGGTCGGACCCAAGAGAGCCGTATCGCAAGGAGTCCACGTCAGTGATACCGAGTTGGCCGCCGCCGCCGCGGCGCCGTACCGCACACGCCGGACGGGTCGCTGCGGTCACCGTGACCGCGCTGGCCGCAGCGCTCGTCCAGCCCCTCGCCGCCGGGGCGGCGACCCCGCCGGCGCCTCCCTCCGACGCGAGGCTCGCCGCCGAGCCCGCCCGGCACGAAGCCACCCGCGAGCAGTTCTACTTCGTCCTGCCGGACCGTTTCGCCAACGGCGACCGCGGCAACGACAAGGGCGGCCTGACCGGTTCCCGCCTCACCACCGGCCACGACCCCACCGACAAGGGCTTCTACCAGGGCGGTGACCTCAAGGGCCTGACCAAGAGGCTCGACTACATCAAGGGCCTCGGCACCACCGCCATCTGGATGGCCCCCATCTTCAAGAACCAGCCCGTGCAGGGCACCGGCGCGAACGCCTCCGCCGGCTACCACGGCTACTGGATCACCGACTTCACCCAGGTCGACCCGCACTTCGGCACGAACAAGGACCTTCAGACCCTCATCTCCAAGGCGCACGCCAAGGGCATGAAGGTCTTCTTCGACGTCATCACCAACCACACGGCTGACGTCGTCGACTACGAGGAGAAGTCGTACGACTACCTCTCCAAGGGTGCCTTCCCGTACCTGACGAAGGACGGAAAGCCCTTCGACGACGCCGACTACGCGGACGGCGCCGAGCGCTTCCCCGCGGTCGACTCGGACTCCTTCCCGCGCACGCCCACCGTCGCCAAGCGGAACAAGGTCCCGTCGTGGCTCAACGACCCGACGATGTACCACAACCGTGGCGACTCCACCTTCGCCGGTGAGAGCTCCACGCACGGCGACTTCTCCGGCCTCGACGACCTGTGGACCGAGCGTCCCGAGGTCGTCAGCGGTATGGCGAAGATCTACCAGCGGTGGGTACGTGACTTCGACATCGACGGCTTCCGCATCGACACCGTGAAGCACGTCAACATGGAGTTCTGGACCCAGTGGGCCACGGCCCTCGACTCCTACGCGGCCAAGCAGGGCCGCGACGACTTCTTCATGTTCGGCGAGGTGTACTCCGCCGACACGGACATCACCTCCCCGTACGTCACCGAGGGCCGCCTCGACGCCACGCTCGACTTCCCCTTCCAGGAGGCGGCACGGCAGTACGCCTCCCAGGGCGGCAGCGCGAACAAGCTCGCGCACGTCTTCGGCGCCGACTACAAGTACACGACCGACAAGGCAAACGCCTACGAGCAGGTCACCTTCCTCGGCAACCACGACATGGGCCGCATCGGGCACTTCCTGAAACAGGACAACCCGAAGGCCACCGACGCCGAGCTGCTGAAGAAGGACCGGCTCGCCAACGAGCTGATGTTCCTCAGCCGCGGCAACCCCGTCGTCTACTACGGCGACGAGCAGGGCTTCACCGGCGCCGGCGGCGACAAGGACGCCCGCCAGACCCTGTTCGCCTCCAGGACCGCCGACTACCTCGACGACGACCAGCTCGGCACCGACCGCACCCACGCGAGCGACGCCTACGACACCAAGGCCCCCCTCTACCGTCGGATCAGCGCCCTGTCCAAGCTGCGCAAGGCCCACCCGGCCCTCGCCGACGGCGTCCAGACCGAGCGCTACGCGGCCGACGGCGCCGGCGTCTACGCCTTCTCGCGCACCGACGCCAGGACGGGCACCGAGTACGTCGTCGCCTTCAACAACGCCGACGACACCAAGTCGGCGACCTTCACGACCGGTTCGGCCGGCATGACGTTCAAGGGCGTCTACGGCACCGACGGCTCGGTCCGCAGCGACGGCGACAAGAAGGTCACCGTCAGCGTCCCGGCCGGCTCGGCGACCGTCTGGAAGGCGGCCGGCAAGCTCGCCGCACCCGCCACGAAGCCGGCGCTCACCCTGCAGGCCCCCGCCGCCGGCGCCACCGGCACCGTGGAAGTCTCCGCCGACGTCGACGGCGGCGGGCTCAACCGCGTCGTGTTCGCAGCCCAGGTCGGAAACGGCAAGTGGCGGACCCTCGGCTCCGCCGACCACGCCCCGTACAAGGTCACGCAGACCATCGGCAAGGACGTACCGCCCGGCACCGCCCTGCGCTACAAAGCGGTCGTGATCGACTCGGCGGGCCGCACGGCGAGCACGACGGCGACCTCCACCACCGGCACCCCGCCCGCGCCCGAGATCCCCTCGGCCGCCTCCCGCGACTACGCGATCGTCCACTACAAGCGCACCGACGGCGACTACGCGAACTGGGGCCTGTACGCCTGGGGCGACCTCGCCGACGGCGAGTCCACCGAATGGCCGGACAGCCACCCGTTCATCGGCCGCGACTCCTACGGCGCCTTCGCCTACGTCAAGCTGAAGCCCGGCGCCTCGAACATCGGCTTCCTCGTCATCGACAAGGACGGCAACAAGGACGTCTCCAGCGACCGCACGATCGACCTCACCAAGACCGGCGAGATCTGGATCGAGCAGGGCAAGGAGGCCGTACGCACCGACAGGCCCGCGGCCGACTACCCGGCACCGGACAGGACCAGGGCGACCCTGCACTACCACCGCGCCGACGGGAACTACGACGGCTGGGGCCTGCACGTCTGGACGGGTGCCGCGAACCCCACCGACTGGTCGAACCCCCTGAAGCCGGTCAAGACTGACTCCTATGGTGCGGTCTTCGAGGTACCGCTCACCGACGGTGCCACCAGCCTCAGCTACATCATCCACAAGGGCGACGAGAAGGACCTGCCCTCCGACCAGTCGCTCGACCTCAAGGCGAACGGCCACGAGGTGTGGCTGGTGAGCGGCCAGGAGAAGTACCTGCTCCCGCAGCCCGCGGGCTCGGCGGCGGCGCTCGACCTGACCACCTCCAAGGCCGTCTGGATCGACCGGAACACCATCGCCTGGAACGGCTCCGAGGCCGCCGCCTCCACCCAACTGCTGTACAGCAGGGACGGCGGCATCGCGGTCGAGGACGGCGCCCTGACCGGTGACGCCAAGTGGCTGCGCCTGATCAAGACGTCCCTCACCGACGCCCAGAAGGCGAAGTTCCCGCACCTGAGGAACCACGCCGCCTGGACCGTCGACCCACGTGACCGCGACCGGGTCCGCGCGGCCCTGCGCGGCCAGGTCGTCGCCTCCCAGCGGGCCGCGAACGGCGCCGTCCTGGCCGCGACCGGCGTGCAGATCGCGGGCGTGCTCGACGATCTCTACTCCACCCCCGCGACGAAGGCCGACCTCGGGCCGACCTTCGCCAAGGGCCGTCCGAGCCTGGCCGTCTGGGCGCCCACCGCGCACTCCGTCGAGCTGGAGATCGGCGCGTCCACCGTCGCGATGAAGCGGGACGACAGCTCCGGCGTCTGGTCCGTCACCGGCCCCAGGTCCTGGAAGAACAAGCCGTACCGGTACGTCGTGAAGGTCTGGGCGCCCAGCGTCGGCAAGGTCGTCACCAACAAGGTCACCGACCCCTACTCGCTCGCGCTGACCGCCGACTCCGAGCGCAGCCTGGTCGTCGACCTGCGCGACCGGTCCCTGGCGCCGGCCGGCTGGTCCACGTACACCAAGCCGAAGGCCGTGCCGCTGAAGGACGCCCAGATCCAGGAGCTGCACGTCCGGGACTTCTCGGTCGCGGACGAGACGGTGCCCGCGAAGGACAAGGGCACCTACCTCGCCTTCACCGACAAGCTCAGCGACGGCTCCCGGCACCTGAGGAAGCTGGCCGAGGCGGGCACGTCGTACGTCCACCTCCTGCCGGCCTTCGACATCGCCACCATCCCCGAGAAGAAGTCCGAGCAGGCCACCGCCGACTGCGACCTCGCCTCCTTCCCGGCCGACTCCGACAAGCAGCAGGAGTGCGTGGCGAAGATCGCCGCGAAGGACGCCTACAACTGGGGCTACGACCCGTACCACTACACGGTCCCCGAGGGCTCCTACGCCTCCGACCCCGACGGCACCGCGCGCAACGTCGAATTCCGCAAGATGGTCAAGGCCCTCAACGAGGACGGCCTGCGCGTCGTCATGGACGTCGTCTACAACCACACGGCGGCCAGTGGGCAGGCGGACACCTCCGTCCTCGACCGGATCGTCCCCGGCTACTACCAGCGGCTGCTCGCCGACGGCTCGGTCGCCAACAGCACCTGCTGCGCCAACACCGCCACCGAGAACGCGATGATGGGCAAGCTGGTCGTCGACTCGATCGTCACGTGGGCCAAGGAGTACAAGGTCGACGGCTTCCGCTTCGACCTCATGGGCCACCACCCGAAGGCCAACATCCTGGCCGTCCGCAAGGCCCTGGACGCCCTGACCCTCGCCGAGGACGGCGTCGACGGCAAGAAGATCATCCTGTACGGCGAGGGCTGGAACTTCGGCGAGGTCGCCGACGACGCCCGCTTCGTCCAGGCCACCCAGAAGAACATGGCCGGCACCGGCGTCGCGACCTTCTCCGACCGCGCCCGCGACGCCGTGCGCGGCGGCGGCCCCTTCGACGAGGACCCGGGCATCCAGGGCTTCGCGTCCGGCCTCTACACCGAGCCCAACGCGTCGAAGAACAACGGCACCACCGAGGAGCAGAAGGCCCGGCTGCTGCATTACCAGGACCTGATCAAGGTCGGGCTGTCCGGCAACCTCGCCGGCTACCGCTTCACCGACACCGGCGGCAAGGAGGTCAAGGGCTCGGAGGTCGACTACAACGGCGCACCCGCCGGTTACGCGGACGCCCCCGGCGACGCCCTCGCGTACGCCGACGCGCACGACAACGAGTCGCTGTTCGACGCCCTCGCCTTCAAGCTGCCGGCGACGACGAGCGCGGCCGACCGCGCCCGGATGCAGGTCCTCGCCATGGCCACGGCCACCCTCTCGCAGGGCCCGGCCCTCTCCCAGGCCGGCACCGACCTGCTGCGCTCCAAGTCCCTGGACCGCAACTCCTACGACAGCGGCGACTGGTTCAACGCCATCCACTGGAACTGCGCCGACGGCAACGGCTTCGGGCGGGGTCTGCCGATGGCGGCCGACAACGCCTCCAAGTGGCCGTACGCCAAGCCGCTGCTGACCACCGTGAAGGCCGGCTGCGAGCAGATCGAGGGCGCCTCGGTGGCCTACCGGGACCTGCTGCGGATCCGTTCGACGGAGAGCGCGTTCTCGCTCGGCACCGCCGAGCGGGTCCAGTCGGAGCTGTCCTTCCCGCTGTCCGGCAAGGACGAGACGCCGGGGGTGATCACCATGCGGCTCGGGGAGCTCGTCGTCGTCTTCAACGCGACACCCGAGCGGCAGGAGCAGCGGATCGGGTCGCTGGCCGGCGACGGCTACCGGCTGCATCCGGTGCAGGCCGAGGGGGCGGACTCTATCGTCAAGTCCTCGTCGTATGAGCGGAAATCCGGCACGTTCGCCGTTCCGGGGCGCACTGTCGCCGTCTTCGCACGAGCGCTCTGACACCGCGCTAGCTTGAATGGGGCGGACTCGGAGCGCCGGGTCCGCCCCATTCGTGTGCGTACTCAGAGGCTGGCGACGATGAACGGTTACGGCAGGCAGCCGGGCACCACCGTGATGGTCGTCGACGACGTCTCGGCCAACCGCTACGCCATGGGCGCCGTGCTGCGCCGAGCGGGCCACGAGGTCGTCCCCGTCGCCACCGCGGGCCAGGCACTGAGCGAACTCGACGTGCGGCTGCGCGCGGGCGCCCTGCCCGATGTGGCCCTCGTCGACGTGGGGCTGCCGGACATGAGCGGCTTCGAACTCTGCCGCCGGGTCAAGTCCCGGCCGTCCATGGCCGCGCTTCCCGTCGTCCACTTCTCCGCCAGTGCCGTGGAGACCGGTGACCGCTGCCGCGGGCTGGACGCGGGCGCCGACGCCTTCCTGACGGTGCCGGCCGAGCCCAGCGAGATCGAGGCCGTCGTACGGGCCGCCGTCCGAGGGGCGCGCCGGATGACCGCCGCGGCGACGCTCGCCCAGCGGCTGACGCTGCTGTCCGAGGCGATCGTCACCGTGCAGACCGCGCGCTGCCTGGGGGAGCTGGCCGACGCCGCCGCCGCGGGCGCGGCCCGGCTCACCGGCACCCCGGCCGTCGTCTTCGTCATCGGCCCGGACGGCGAACCGCACTGGGGCAGCTCCCGGCGCCTGCCCGGCGGGCACGGCGCCGCCCGCCGGGCGGACACCCCCTCCGCGCTGCCCGACGCGGCGCTCGGCGACACCGGCAGGCACGGCACCGCCCCGCACGTGGCGGCGGCACGGCTGATCACGCGGATCACCAAGGGCTGGGGCGGGCGGCGCGGCACGCACAGCACAATCGTCCCCGCCTCGCTGTGGCCCGCGGGGTTCTTCCGCCCCGGCGTCCAGGAGGACGCGCGCCTGGTGCTGGTGCTCCCCGAGACCGGCCCGGCCCCGGTCTGCGTGGCCACCCCGGTGCGCCCGGCCGACGACGACCTCCTCGCCCGGCTCGCCCAGGCCACCGCGCTCGCCGCCGAACCGCTGCTGATGTACCAGGCCGAACGGCACATCGCGCTCACCCTCCAGCACAGTTTCCTGCCCCAGCCGTACCGGATGCCCGCGCTGCCCGGCGTGGAGGTGGTCGTCCGGTACGTGCCCGCGTCCCGGCAGGCCGAGATCGGCGGCGACTTCTACGCCGCCCTGCGCACCTCGAAGGGGGTGCTCACCGCGGTCGGGGACGTCGTCGGGCACTCGCTGGACGCGGCCACCGTCATGGTCGAGATCAGGCACGCCCTACGCGCCTACTGCGTCGAGGAGAGCGACCCGGGCACGCTCGCCGCACGACTGGACCGCATGCTCCAGCACTACCACCCCGACGTCACCGCCACGGTCTGCCTGACCCTGGTCGACCCCGGCACCGGACGCACCAGCGTCGCCAACGCGGGCCACATCCCGCCGCTGATCGTGCGGGACGAGGGCGAGGCCGAGTACGTCCGCGCGGCCGGCCCGCTGCTCGGGCTCGGCCTGGACCGGCCCGAGCCGACCGAGCTGGTCCTCACCGGAAAGGAGCGGCTCCTCATGGTCACCGACGGGCTCATCGAGACCCGCGGCGTCGACCTCGCCGCCTCCATGGAGCAGTTGCGCACGGCCGCCGCCGATGCCCCGCCCGGCGTGGAGGAGCTGTGCGACACCCTGCTGGGCTGCTTCGGGCACCAGCAGGAGGACGACATCGCGATGCTGGCGCTGCGGTTAGGGTGAGCGCTGACGTCGTAGAACAGGAGTGCCCATGCCGCAGATCACCGTCGACTACTCCGCACCGCTCGCCGAGGGGTTCGACCGGCGCGGTTTCGTACTCGCCCTGCACGACGCGGTGGTCGAGATCGCGGCCGCTAAGTACGAGGCCTGCAAGACGCAGTTCCGGCCCGGCGAGGAGACGGCCGTCGGGCGGGACACGGACGGGCACGCCGTCGTCCACGTCACCCTGGGCCTGCTGGCGGGACGCACGGACGAGACCAAGGAGCGTCTGACCGAGGCGGTCCTGGAGCTGGTGCGCACCCATGTGAAGCCCGCCGACGGCACCGCGCTGCACGCGTCCGCCGAGGTGCGGGACCTGGATCCGTCGTACCGGAAGTTCGACGCCTGAGCCTCAGGAGGCCAGCGAGACGATCCGGGTGACCAGATCGCTGAACGGGCCGTCGGCCGGCTCGTCCTTCAGTATGCGGCGCAGCAACGCGCCCATCTCCTCGTCGTAGGCGGCGCTGACGGCGGCCAGCGCGGCGAAGTCGTGCACGAGCTGCTTCTCCAGCTCGGCGCGCGGGATGCGCCGGCCGTCCAGCCAGATCAGTGCCGTCGACTCGGCGAGGGATATCCAGGAGCGGACGACCAGTTCCAGCCGCGCGGGCGGGTCGTCCACCCGCAGATGCGAAAGGATCTGGACATACGCGGCCTGCCGGACGGAGTCGATGAGCGCGTTCGTCGCGGTGGAGCCGACCGCCGGACCGCCGCGCATCAACGCCGAGAAACCGGGGCCGTGCTCGTCGACGAAGTCGAAGAACCGGCGCATCACCCGCAGCAGGCGCGCCCCGAGCGGGCCGTCCTGCGGTTCCACGAACCGTTCCGCCAGATCCTGCGACGCACGCTTCAACGCGGCCTCGTACAGGCTGAGTTTGCCGGGGAAGTAGTGGTAGACCAGCGGCCGCGAGATGCCCGCGGCCGACGCTATCTCGTCGATGGAGACATCGTCGGGAGAGCGCTGGCTGAACAGTTCGAGGGCGACGCCGATCAACTGCTGCCGCCGCTCCTCGACTCCCATTCTTCGCCGTACCCCGGTAGTCATGCGAACACCTTACCGATCGATTCCGGCCTCGAACGGAGCGGACCGGTCGCCGATGTTCACATGTCCAGTACGAGTCGGTCACCTCGCGCCCGTGACACACAGATGAGCATGGAATCGCCCCGCTCCGCGTCCGTCAGCAGTTCGTCCCGGTGATCCACCTCGCCCTCCAGCACCCGTTGTTGGCAGGTCCCGCAGAAGCCCTGCTCGCAGGAGTACGCGGTGTCCGGCAGCTCGGCCCGCACGGCGGCCAGCACGGTCGAGTCCTCGGGGACGGTCAACGTCCTCCCGCTGCGCCGCAGTTCGACCTCGAAGGCACCGCCTCCCGAGGCACGGGGCGAGAACCGCTCCAGGTGCACCCGCGGCACCCGCTCCGCCACCGCCCCCATCAGCCCCTCGGGACCGCAGCAGTAGACGGCGGCGTGCTCGGGGACGTCCGCGAGGAACGCGTCCAGATCGGGCAGCCCCTCCACGACGAGGACCCGGTCCGCACCGAGTTTCTCGATCTCCTCCAGGAACGGCATCGACGCGCGGTCGCGCCCGCAGTACAGCAACCGCCACGCGACCCCCTGCGGCAGCGCCCGCAGCATCGGCAGGACGGGCGTGATCCCGATGCCGCCCACGACGAACACGTACGATGCGGCCTCGACCAGCGGGAACCGGTTCCGCGGCCCCCGCACCTCCAGCTCCATCCCCTCCCGTACCTGCTCGTGCACCTCGCGCGAGCCGCCCCGGCCGTCCGGGACCAGCCGGGCGGCCACGGTGTACGACGAGGTGTCCGCGGGATCGCCGCACAGCGAGTACTGCCGTACCAGCCCCGACGGCAGCACGAGGTCGAGATGGGCGCCCGGCTCCCAGCGCGGCAGGTCGTGCCCCTCCAGCCGCAGCCGTACGACTCCTTCGGCGACCGGCTCGCGCGAGGTCACCAGCAGCCGCAGCGCCCGCGAGCGGGGCCGCCCGGAGACGGGCTCCTCCAGGGCGGGCAGCGGCCACAGCGGCGAGGACCGTATCCGGCGGCGCAGCGCCCGCCGCGCGAGCAGGGCGGCACCGGCGACGACCATGACGGTCCGGGGCTTCGGCATCAGGCGGCGCCCTTCTCGTGCTTCTGCGCCGCGAGCGCGGCGGGGGAGGAGGCCAGATAGGCGAGGGCCTGCTCGGTCGAGCCCTCCTGGGAGGGGTGGTAGGCGCGGCTGAGGTAGCGCGGGACGGACCTGAGCATGTCGCCGGTCGTGGGCAGGGTGCCGCGCCGGCCGCGTACATGGAAGTCCTTGAAGCCGGCCCTGCCGTCGATGAGCGTCGGGTCGTTCTCCATGAAGAAGCGCGCCCCGCGCTGCCACAGGAACACCAGCGCGGTGAACGCCGTGGCCCATGTCCGCACCCGGCGCCGGTAGCTCCCGTCGACGTGCGTGAACAGGTCGAAGGCGACCGACCGGTGCTCGACCTCCTCCGCGCCGTGCCAGCGCAGCAGGTCCAGCATGGTCGGGTCGGCGCCCCGGCGGTCCAGTTCCTCGGCGTTCAGCACCCAGTCGCCGAGGAAGGCCGTGTAGTGCTCGATGGCCGCGATGAGCGCCACCCGCTCCATCAGCCACCAGCGCCGCGCCCGGCCGGGCGGCAGGGTGCCGTCGCCCAGCAGCTTCTCGAAGAGCCAGTCCACCTGCGCGGTGTACGGCGTCGGATCGAGCCCCTGGTCCCGCAGGTGCGGCAGCACCTCGTCATGGGCCTGCGAGTGCATCGCCTCCTGCCCGATGAACCCGAGGACGTCCTCGCGCAGCCGCTCGTCCCGGATGTACGGCAGCACCTGCTTGTAGACATGGACGAACCACCGCTCACCGGCGGGCAGGAGCAGATGCAGCACATTGATCGTGTGGGTCGTGAACGGGTCCCCGGGCACCCAGTGCAACGGAGTGTCGTCCCAGGAGAAGGACACCTTGCGGGCCTTGAGGGGCACCCGCTCCTGCTTGTTAGACATGGCGTCAATGTACTGACGGGTAGGGCGTGGGTGAACCCCTGTGCGGCACCTTGTTCACGCGGTTGTCAGCAAGGTGGCCTTCGTCGTACCGCCGCCCGCCTCATCCGAGCCCGTGGATCGACCGCCCGCTCTCCAGCGTGCCCTTGAGCTCGGCCTGGGCCCCCTGCTCGGCCCGCGCCGTCAGGAGACTGCCCCGCGAAGTGCCGCGCACGCCGCCCGTGGCCCGGATCGACGCCGTGTCCCCGGCGCCCGCCGCCAGCAGGTACCAGTCGCCGGTCTGCGCCTTCCACAGCACCCCGGCCAGCACATGCGGATCCCGCGCCCCGCAGGCCGAGACGTTCTGCGCCTTCGCCACCACCGCGGCGGCCGCCGAGCCCGGCGTCCGGAACTGGGCCAGCACCCGCTCGCCGCCGCCCCGCCAGGTCTCGGCACGGGTGCACACCCAGTCCGCCGAACCGGTCCCGTCGGGCAGCGGCTGCCGGGCGTACGTCCAGGCGTTGACCGTGCGCACGCCCGCGGAGCGCAGGTTGCCCAGCCAGCAGGAGTACGGCGCCCAGGCGCGCAGGGCCGCGGGCCCCGCCGCCTCGCCGGTCTTGCCGGGACGGCCGGTCGTGAGGCGGGCCGGGACCAGTTCGGCCAGGTCGGTCAGCAGCCGGGTGCCGGTGCTGTCGGTCACCTGCAGGACGTTCCAGGACGTGCACGTGGCGGACTGCCGGGTGGCGGGGCTCGCCATCGGCGAGGTGACGCCGTCGGACACGGTCAGGTCCATCGCACCGGTACGCGGCTTCAGCAGGTCCCGCTCGGCCGCCCTCTTCACCCAGGGCGCCATCAGATAGCGGACATTGCCGTCGGCCCGGCTCAGGACAACCGCGCTCGCCTCGGCCCCGGTCGCGCCGTCGACCCGGGAGAAGTCCAGGGCGGCGCCGGACGTGCCGTCATTCGGCTCGGCGTAGCGGGCGATGCGCAGCCCGTCGTAGAGGATCACCACGCGGGCGTTGTCGATGCTCCCCGCGTACAGCAGCTGCGGCGCCCCGGGCGGGCCGCCCGACGGGGTGCCGGGGGTGGCCGAGACCGCGACCGTCTCGCCGGGGCGTGCCCACACGGCGAGGGCGCGGCGCAGCAGGGCCGAGTCGTCGGTGAGGTCACCGCGCGCCGGCCACACCGAGAAGTCGGTGCGGGCGGAGGACTGCCAGGCCAGCGCCGGGATCTTCGTCAACTGGGCCGGGTCGAGGGCCGCCTCGGCCGCCGGGTTCTGCGCGTACGAGGGAGCGGCCGGGCCGTCCGGGCTCCAGCCCTCGCCGGGCAGGCCCAGCAGCGCCCCGCACACCAGCAGGGCCGCCCCGGCGGCGAGCGTGGCCTTCAGGTGCTGCCTGCGCCGCATCAGGTCGGTGGGCCGGGCCTGGAGCGAGCAGGGGTCGAACTCGGGGGAGTCGAGCAGCGCGTACTGCGCCTCGACGGTGTCGGCCTCCTCCAGCGCGGCGTCCCAGTCCTCGACGCCCGCCGCCGCCAGGACCTCGCACACGTCGTCGTCCGGGAGCTTCTCCAGACCGCGCAGGACGTAGGCCGCCCGCGCCGGGCCGGACAGCGCCGACAGCCGCTGGTCCAGGGCGAGTTCGTCGGCGCCGCCCGACCTGGGGAAGAGGCGCAGGCCCCACACGTGGGGCAGCAGCGGGGGCAGTTGGGAGCGCTTGGGCCAGGCGAGGCGCTTCAGCGGCTTGCCCGCCTCCAGTGCCGAACGCAGGACGCGCAGGCGCAGGAAGGCGTATCCGACGTCGCTCTCGCGGCCGGTCGACTGGGCCGGGATCGTGGGTGTCGCGCTCGTCCGGCCACGGGGCAGCGCGCGCTGGGTCAGGGAGTGCGCGGTCACCACGCGCCGGTTGCGGCCGAGGCTGGGCGGCAGCACCAGGTAGGCGAGCCGGACGAGGCGCGGGTAGTGCTCGACGAGCGCGGCCTCCGCCCGCTCGACGTCGACGACCGGGTCGGCCGGGGCGGGGGCGGGGCGCGGGGCGACATCCTGTGACTGCACGTTCAGCAGAACGAGCGAATCGTCGGTTGGTCACCGTCACTCCTGGCGCCCGAGGGCGTTCCCGTGCCCGGTTCAGTCCTCGGTCTCCACCAGCTCGCGCGCGTAGTTCGCCATGGAGCGCTGATAGCGCGGCAGATGGGGTGCGAGGGCGCCCAGGGCCAGGGACAGGCCCTCGCGGTCACGGCCGAGGCTCGACAGGCACAGGGCGAGTGTGGCCCGGACCGCGTCGTCGAGTTCGTCGGAAAGGGCGGTCAGTTCGGGGGTCAGGAGCTTGACGCCCTCCTCGGCCTGCCCGATGTTCCTGAGCGAGCTGGACATCTGGATCTTCGCCCGCCGGCCCTTGTAGCCGCTCAGACCCCGCGCGAGCGCCTCCCGGTACAGCGGTACCGCCTTGTCGGAGTGCCCGGTGGAGTCCCACGCGCATGCCTGCTCGAAGGGGCCGAGCGGGCTGTCGTCCGGCAGTTCGGCGACGAGGGCGTCGATCACCGCCCGGAAACCGGCCTGCCCGGCGGAGTCGGCCTGGTCGTCGAACGCGGCCCACGCGGCGATGACACGGTCTTCCCAGTCCTGGTTCACCGGATCACCCTCGCACAGGCGTCTCAGGGAGCGCACGGGTATTTTGAGCGCTCCGGCCGCCGCAGCCGTATCGAACACGAGGGCCCCGCGCCGGGGCCCGGTACGGCATGTCGCCGGAAGGGACCGGAGGAACAGCAGATGAGGTTGACCCGACCGAGGCTCGCGCTGGCCGGCGCGGCGGCGATCTGGACACTGGCGGGCTGCGGATCCGGCGGTAAGGGCGAGGCGGCCGTTCCCGAGACGGCCACCGGCAGCCTCGAACACCTGGCCGCCGAGGTGAAGTGCAAGCCGAACATGCAGACCGACGCGGACGAGATCCGGCAGGCCCTGTGCAAGAACCCCGACGGAAAGTTCGTCCTCGCCACCTTCGCCACCGACCGCGGTCAGCGCGAGTGGCTGAACGGCGCGAAGGACTACGGCGGCTACTACCTGGTGGGCCGCAAGTGGGTGGCCGTCGGCCAGGAGAAGACCGTCAACGCGCTGCAGACCACCCTCGGCGGCACCATGGAGGAAGGCTCCGAGCACATGAACCCCGGCGGCAGCCACAACAAGGGCGGCCACCACGGCTGACCACGCCAATTCTTTCTCGGGGGCATTCTTTTCTCTGGGCGTTCGCTCCGGACAGGGAAAGCCGGCGGTGGGAAATCCCACCGCCGGCTTTTTCAGTGGTTCAGGACTACTGGCAGTCCTGGCCGCTGTTGATGCACTGAACCATCTCGTTCATCAGGTCCTCGTCGAAGAAGTTGATGAAGTCGTTGTGGTCGGTGATCGGCTTGTGCAGCTGCTCCGGGAAGGAGTCCACCGCGAAGGCGTTCTGCACCTGTCCGTTGTCGATCTGCGGCGCCTGGACGTCGTAGACCAGGCGGACCTGGAGCTGGGGGATGGCCTGGAAGCCGTTCGAGCAGGTGCCGTCCGCCTCCACGAAGTCCACGTGGGTGCGGTGGTTGGCGCTGTCGATGTTCTGGCCGTCCCAGCAGCTCTGGAAGTTGGACGTGCGCACCACGGAGCTGCCCTCGGGGCAGATCGGGTACTTGTCCGTCACCTGCCGGTCCTCGAAGCCGGTGCAGCTCCAGGACGTGTTGGCGTTGTTCAGGCCGTTGGTGAAGGACTTGGCGTCACCGGTGATGATGCGCAGGGCCCTGGGCATCGCGACGACATCGCTGGTCCGGTTGCCGACGAACTTCAGCTGCGCCTCGCTGGCCTCGACGATCTTGCCGACGTTGCCGTCCTGGCCGCCACCGGGCTGACCCTGGTCGATGTCCTGCGTACCGTCCTGGATCCGCAGCACCGGCCAGAAGTACGACGACTTGTCACCCTGGTTCTGGCAGGTGGTGTTGCCGTTCGCCAGGTCCTCGTCGCTCGCGAAGGCGTTGTTGGCCTGGTTGCCGACGTAGTCGTGCTGGTGCTGGGCACCGTTGCTGACACCGGGGGCCACGATCACGTTGTCCGAGTTGCGGTTCTCGTTCTCGTTGACGCCGCAGTTCGTGGTGAAGCTGCCGGTCGAACCGCCGTCCCCGTTCGCCGCCAGACCGTTCGGCAGGTTGCGGGAGTTGGGCTGGACGTTCTCGATGTTGATGAAGTCGTCCGCCGACGGGCCGTTGCCGGCCTGGCCGCCGTTGCCCTGGTTCTGACCGTTGTCCTGGCCGCCGTCACCCTGGTCCTGACCCTGGTCCTGACCGTCGTTGTTCTGGTCCTGACCGTCGTTGTTCTGATCGCCGTCGTTCTGGCCGCCGTCGTTGGTCTGCGGCTGCTCGGCCGGAACTCCCTGGCACTGCGCGAACTGGTCGAGCCCGCGGGGGGCCTTGCCACCGACCCGGTTGATCTGGATGCGGATCCGGTCGAGCGTGGCCACTCGCTTGGACTTCAGCGGGCCGAGGATGGCGTTGCTGACGAAGCTCGCGTCACCTGCCTGGGCCTGACGGGTCTCCGCCAGCCGCGTGTAGGCGTCGGTGATCTGCCTGTCGAGCAGCGCCAGCTCCTTGGCGACACCCTTACGCGCGCTCCTCGGCACCCTCGTCAGCTTCTGGCCGACGTCCGGGCAGTTGATCGTCGCGATCTGGGCGTTCGTGGACTTCGTCCGGTTCCACCCGGAGTTGTTGTCCTCGTGCGCCGAAGCATAGAAATTGGCCCAGACAAGCCCGCCCCCACCGAGCGCTAGGGCCGCCGATGCGGCAATGGCCTTGGTGGCCAGCGGCGTACGGCGTTTTCTCGTGTTGCGTCCCATGGAACTCCTCTGACTTCCTTTTTCGGGGCATCGAGGCGCCCGACAGGAGTGAAGCGGCTCCTTCTCATACGGAGCGCGTCCCAGGGGTGTTCAGCCGTCTCGGAAATTGTTGAGGGATTCGTGGGTGCACTGTGTGCTCAACAGGCGCACGGACACCGGGAGTTGTCGATCCTCGACGACGCGTGAATGAGCGGGTCCGTTTTCATCTGCCGTGGTCGAGATACGCGAGAACCGCCAGCACGCGACGGTTGTCGTCGTCCGACACCTCCAGGCCCAGTTTGGCGAAGATGTTGGCGGTGTGCTTGGCGATCGCCCGTTCCGTGACGACCAGCCGGTCCGCGATCGCCGCGTTCGTCCGTCCCTGCGCCATCAGCTCCAGCACCTCCGTCTCGCGCGGCGTGAGCCGCGCCAGCGGCTGGTCGTCGGCCGCGCGCCGGGACAGCAGCTGCTGGATCACCTGCGGGTCCATCGCGGTGCCGCCCGCCGCGACCCGCCGTACGGCGTCCACGAACTGGTCCGCGTCGAACACCCGGTCCTTCAGCAGGTATCCGACCCCGCCGCTGCCGTCGGCGAGCAGCTCGCGCGCGTACAGCTGCTCCACGTGCTGGGACAGGACCAGCACCGGCAGCCCGGGCTTGTTCGCGCGGGCCCGCAGCGCGCACTGCAGGCCCTCGTCGGTGTGCGTGGGCGGCAGGCGTACGTCGACGACGGCGACGTCCGGGTCCAGCTCGGCCAGCGCCCGGGACAGCTCCGGGCCGGTCTTGACGGCCGCCGCGATCTCGAAGTCGTAGGCCTCCAGAAGCCGGACGAGGCCGTCCCGCAGCAGGAACAGGTCTTCGGCTAGGACAACGCGCAAGGAATCTCCATGGTGACCATGGTGGGACCGCCCGCGGGGCTGCTGACGGCCAGGACGCCGTCGAATGTACCGAGTCGCCGTTCGACCCCGGCCAGGCCCGAACCGGCCTCGATCACCGCGCCGCCCTTGCCGTTGTCGGTGACGGTGACGCGCAGCATGCCGTTCGTGTGGTGCAGGTCGGCCCAGATCCGGTCGGCGCCCGCGTGCTTGACGGCGTTGGTGAGCACCTCGCTGACCGCGAAGTACGCCGCCGACTCCACGGGTGCCTCCGCCCGCCCGGGCAGCTCCACGGTCACCTCGGTCGGCACCGGCAGCCGCAGCGCCAACGCCCGCACGGCGTCCCCCAGTCCGCGCTCGGCGAGCACGGGCGGGTGGATGCCGCGCACCAGGTCGCGCAGCTCGGCGAGGGCGTCGACGGAGGACCGGCGGGCCTGCGCCACGAGCTGCTTGGCCTTCGCCGGATCCTTGTCGAGCAGCGTCTCGATGGTCCCGAGGTCCATGCCCATCGCCACCAGCCGTGCCTGCGCCCCGTCGTGCAGGTCGCGTTCGATCCGGCGCAGTTCGGCGGCGGAGGTGTCGACGGCGTCCCGCCGGGTCTCGGTCAACACCCGCACCCGCTCGGCGAGTTCGCGCTGGTCGGAGCCGAGCACCGCCCGGGTGAGGCGGAAGTGGGCCCGCAGCAGGCGCGGGGTGAAGAAGTGGGCGAACAGCAGCAGTACGGCGGCCAGGGCGCCGGCACCGAGCGCGGACGCCTGCCCGGTCACCGGCACGAAGCCGTACCAGTACCCGTCGGGCAGGACCCGCCACAGCCCCGCCGCGATCGCGAACCCCTCCAGCGGATAGAAGAGCAGCACGGCCGGCAGCAGCGCGGTCAGGAATCCCGCCGTCATGTCGACCGGCAGCCACCGCAGGTCCCGCCAGGTCGCCGGGTCGCCCAGCATCCCGAAGGTGCGGGTCCACGGGTTGGCGACCCACGGCGACGGCAGCGGCCGGTACGCCGCGGGGATCCGCACCCCGCCCCACTCGGCCGCGAGCACCCGCCGCCAGTTCGCGAACGTCCGCACGCCGGTCAGCACGTACGGCGTCGTGACGAGGCCGACGCCGATCGGGATCAGCGCCATCGACACCAGGGACAGAACGAGGCAGACGACGGCCCCCGGCAGCGCCACCAGTGCCAGCGCCAACCCCCGTACCGCGGCGACCCCCATGCCCCGCGCTCTCGAACCGCGGCCGTTCTCCGTGTCGTTGGTCATGGCCTCAGTCTCGCCGAGGTGACAGCGGTGGTCACGGGGCCGAGGCCCCGCATCAGGGGGTGGTGCCAGGTACACCCTGCCCGGTGGCCGCGAGCACCTTCGCCTCCGCCTCGGGATCGAGGCCCACGGCGGGCCGGTCCGGGCGCAGGGGTGCCGTACCGCCGATGTCCTGGAGCCATCGCCAGGTGTCGGCGACGGTCTCCTCGACGGGCCGGCAGCGCAGCCCGGTCGCGACGGCCCGGGACACGTCGGCGGTGTGCAGCGCGTCGTGCATGTCGCTGCCCGGCGGCACCCACACCGGGAGCTGGGTCCACGGCTCGATGCCCGCGTCCAGGATCACCTCGGGCGCGGTCCAGCGCAGGTCGGCGGCCCCGCCGACGGTGGCCACGCAGGCGTCGAGCAACTCGCCCATGGTGGCGTGTCCTTGCGGGCTGATCAGGTTGTACGGGCCGCTCAGCCGCTGTTCCACCGCCCCCAGGACCCATTCCGCGAGGTCGCGGATGTCGAGGTACTGCAGGGGAAGGTCCCAAGGCCCCGGCGCCAGCACCGGTCCGCCACGGGCGATCCGGGTCAGCCACCAGGGCAGCCGGCCGATGTTCTCGTACGGCCCGAGCAGCAGCCCCGCCCGCACGAGAACGGAGCTGTCCGCCCCGAACTCCTCGACGGCGGCCAGCTCGCCGCCGCGCTTGTCGCGCTGGTAGTCGGTGTGCTCCGCACCGGCCTCGGCGCCTTCCACCAGCGGCGCGTCCTCGCCGTATCCCGCGGGCGGCGCCCACGCGTACACCGAGCAGCTCGACACGTACACATAGCGCCCGGCGCGGCCCCGCAGCAGCCGCGCCGAGTCCCGCACCGCGCGGGGCGCCGCCGACCAGGTGTCGACGACGGCGTCCCACTCGCCCGTGTGCTCGGCGAGAGCGGTGAGCCCGTCGGTCGCCGTGCGGTCCCCGCGCAGCGACCGCACCCCGGCCGGGGGCTCGTGCCGCCCCCGGTTGAAGACGGTCACGTCCCAGCCGCGCCCGAGGGCAGCCGTCACGACGGCCCGCCCCGCGAACTCCGTCCCACCCAGCACCAGAAGTCTCATGCCGTCGACTCTGCACGGTGCGGGCGCGGGGCGGAAGCGGACTCTGCCGTCAGCAGAAGGCTCCCCGGGCAGCGGCCGGGGCGGGGATCAGCGCCCGGCCGGCGGGGTGTACTTGTACCCCACCCGCCGCACGGTCCGGATCACGTCCCGGTGCTCGGCTCCCAGCTTGCGGCGCAGCCGGGCGATGTGGACGTCGACGGTACGGCCGTCGCCCACGTGCCCGTATCCCCACACCGTGCTGACCAGCTGGTCCCGTGTGTGCACGCGATCGGGGTGGGCCACCAGATGGGCGAGCAGCTCGAACTCCAGGTAGGTGAGATCGAGTTCCCGCCCGTCGACCGCCGCGGTGCGCCGCACGGTGTCGACGGAGACGAGCGGGTCGCCGCCGGGGCCACGGGTCCGGTCCGGGACCGGTACCGGCGGCTGCCGGTCGGCCGGGACGAGCACCAGGTAGCCGATCATCGGCGGCTGCCCCGGCAGCGTGGGCAGGGCGTGCTGGGGCGCGGGCAGCCAGGTGGCACCGGGCGGCAGCAGGTCGGCTACGTCGATCGCCTCGTCCCGGTCGACGGCACGCAGATGCAGCCGTGAGCCGCTCGGGGCGGGGGAGTCGAGCGTGGCGGAGGACAGGGGACGAGTGGTCGCCATGAGAAGTCAGCTCTTTCGCGCGAGAAGTCCGTCGGACGCGGACGTGGACGAAGACGTGAGAGGACGTACGTCGTTTCGCGCTGGCCGAAGGCCGGAGAGTACGGCGTCAGAGGGCCGGCGCGTTCATCGCGCGGCAACACAGCCGGTCGAAGTCGTGGTGCTGACGGGAAGGCCAGAAAGGCTCCAGGTCGGGGCGACCCGGCGCGGGGTGCTTCTGGAAACCGACCATGGCCCCATTGAAGCAGACGCCCGCCCGGGAGGGGACCCTTGGTCCGGGCGAACCGGTCCACGCACGGCGAAGGGGGCGGCCACCTCGGCGGTGGACGCCCCCTTCGACGAGCTGTGGGAGATCAGACCTGGCCGGCCTTCTCCAGCGCCGAGCAGCAGGTGTCGACGAGCAGGCGGGTCACCACGTACGGGTCGACGTTGGCGTTCGGGCGGCGGTCCTCGATGTAGCCCTTGCCGTCCTTCTCGACCTGCCACGGGATACGGACCGAGGCGCCGCGGTTGGAGACGCCGTAGGAGTACTCGTTCCACGGGGCGGTCTCGTGCAGACCGGTCAGGCGGTCGTCGATGCCGGCGCCGTAGTTCTTGACGTGGTCGAGCGGCTTGGAGCCCTCGCCGAGCGACTCGCACGCGGTGATGATCGCGTCGTAGCCCTCGCGCATGGCCTTCGTGGAGAAGTTGGTGTGCGCGCCGGCGCCGTTCCAGTCGCCCTTGACCGGCTTCGGGTCGAGGGTGGCGGCGACGCCGAAGTCCTCGGCGGTGCGGTAGAGCAGCCAGCGGGCCACCCACAGCTGGTCGGAGACCTCCAGCGGCGCCAGCGGGCCGACCTGGAACTCCCACTGGCCGGGCATGACCTCGGCGTTGATGCCGGACAGGCCCAGACCCGCCTTCAGGCAGTTGTCCAGGTGGGCCTCGACGACGTCACGGCCGAAGATCTCGTCGGCGCCGACACCGCAGTAGTAGCCGCCCTGCGGGGCCGGGAAGCCGCCCTTGGGGAAGCCGAGCGGGTAGCCGTCCTGGAAGAAGGTGTACTCCTGCTCGATACCGAAGATCGGCTCCTGAGCGGCGAACTTCTCGGCGACCTCGACGAGCGCCGCGCGGGTGTTCGTGGCGTGCGGGGTGAGGTCGATGTTCAGGACCTCGCACAGGACGAGGATGTCGTCACCGCCGCGGATCGGGTCCGGGCAGGTGAAGACCGGCTTGAGCACGCAGTCCGAGGCGTGGCCCTCGGCCTGGTTGGTGGAGGACCCGTCGAAGCCCCAGATCGGCAGCGCGTCGAGACCGGCGGGAGCGCCCGCGATGATCTTCGTCTTGGAACGCAGCTTGGCCGTCGGCTCGGTGCCGTCGATCCAGATGTACTCAGCCTTGAAGGTCACGGGCCACATCCTTCGGG
The DNA here is from genome assembly GCF_042868655.1 of Streptomyces sp. NPDC007808. Lineage (NCBI taxonomy): Bacteria > Bacillati > Actinomycetota > Actinomycetes > Kitasatosporales > Streptomycetaceae > Streptomyces > Streptomyces sp. NPDC007808. The sequence continues at coordinate 259,307 of NZ_JBIAEQ010000002.1, read as the reverse complement.
GGTGGGTCTGGGCGCAGTTGCGGGTGCTGCGGCGCTGCGGCACTGAGGCGCCGCCGTTGATGTCCGCGAGCCTGTCAACAGGCGATTTCCCGGTCATTGCTCGAATGTGAACCCCGTGTTACCTGGGGGTGGTGTGGCGCGTTTCACGTACCTCGATGTCACACGCGCGAGTCCTGCCGCTCGTGGCCGCGAGCGGCAGGACCCATGACACGTACGGCGCGACTACTCCGACATCACCCCACCTTCTCGATCACCGCGCGACGGATCAGGAACTTGCCGGGTTCGCGGACCTGCTCGAAGGCCGCGTTGTTGAGGAGCACGCAGCTACCGGAGACCGAGGTCACCTCGACCGTCGTGGACTTGTTGTTGTCCAGGTTGGTGACCTTCAGCTTCGTGCCGGCCGGGAACTGGTTGCTGGACGCCGCCGGAGCACCGCCCTCGCCGGAGAGCGTGACCGTCGAGCCGTTGCAGACCTGCTGGCCCGAGGCCGCGCCCGCGCCGCCGTTCCCGGCGTTCCCGTTCTCCGCAGGGGCGCTCTGCGACGGGGCGGCGCCACCCGCCTGCTGACCGCCACCCTGATCACCGCCCGCCTGCTGACCGCCGCCCTGCTGACCGCCGCCCTGCTGGCCGCCCTGCGCCGGCTGCGAAGCCTGGGAGCCCTGAGCCGACTCCCCAACCGCGCACCCGGACGCTTCCTGCTGGACCTGGATCTGCTTGATGACGGCTTCACGGTTGGCGATCCTGGCCTCGGACTGCGCGTCCGGATTGGCCCGTTGCCCCTCGATGAACCGCTGGTTGTTGCCGAGGGCGGTGGCGAGCCCCTGACAGACGGTGGACTCCGCGGCGGACTTGGTCGTCGGCGTCTGCGAGGCGTTCGAGGTGCTCGCCATGACGAAGGCACCACCACCCGCCACCGTCGCCGCGCTCACCAGCAGCGCGAGCTTCTTCTTCGGACCGAGAGTTCTCCTACGCGACATGCGCGCCTCCTGGGAGGTAGGGGAGCGTACGCCGTTATGTACGAGATACCGATCGAGGTTACTCAGCGGTCGTGGAGGTCATTGGAGTAACGTGCGTCACAGCAAGGGAAGTTGGCGGGGTGGGGGGCTTCAGCCCTCGCGGGACAAGGCGTCCCGTACCGCCTCGTCGGTGCGCGCGACGACGGCCGTGCCGTCCTGCGCGGTGATGATCGGCCGCTGGATCAGCTTGGGGTGCTCGGCCAGGGCCTTGATCCACCGGCCCCGGGAGTCCGCGTCCCGTGCCCACTCCTTGACCCCGAGCTCCTTGGCGGCCGTCTCCTGGGTCCGGGTGATGTCCCAGGGTTCGAGCCCGAGCCGGTCGAGTACGTCGCGGATCTCGTCCTCGGTGGGTACGTCCTCCAGGTAGCGGCGGACGGTGTAGTCGGCCCCCTCGGCGTCGAGCAGGCTGATGGCGCTGCGGCACTTGGAACAGGCCGGGTTGATCCAGATCTCCATGTGTCTCACGGTATCCCGGGGTGGCCGGCGAGCTCCGCCGACGGGGCCGTGTTCGATTTCCCCGAGGCCCCAGGGGCACCTTCGGGACCTGCTGTGACGCAGCGGCAACTTTGTTGCTGACCAGGCGATTTCACCGTCTCCACGACCCTCGGATTGTCAGTGGCGGGCAGTAGACTGTACGTAGTGTTCGAAGGACGTCGCCGGGAAGCCGGCCGGCGCTCCGACCGCGACAGGAGGATGCCTGTGCCCGCTGCCGCACTGAAGCCGAAGCCGACCCGCAAGCCCTTGCCCACCCAGTCCACCGCGAAGCACCCGGTCCTGCTCGACCTGCCGTACGCGCCCGTGCAGAAGCGGCCGCTGCCGGCGGGGCGTCCGCGCGACTGGTACGTGACCCACAACCGCCGCCTCAAGGCCATGCGCCTGGCGATCGCCCTGCTCGACTCGGGCGTCTACATGCCGAACCAGGCGCGTGACGAGACGATCCGGAGCGCCGCGGAGACGATCGGCGTGCATCCGCCGTCGGCGACGACGTGCCACATGGTGCGGGCGCTGATGCGGTACTCGCGGTAGTCGTGGCGCCGGGTGCCGTCCGTCTCGGGGCACCCGGCGCCGCCGGCGCCGTCGACCGGCCCGCTACCGCGTCAACTCCCGCTCCAGCGGCGTACGGAACCGCGGGGTCACCCGGGCCGGACCCACCCACCCCCGCAGCCGGTCGGCCTCCGCCGCGATCGCCGCCTCCGCCGCGCGCCGCTCCGCGCCGCCCAGGTCCTGGAGCAACCGCCAGACGACCTCGCCGTCCTTGCGCTGGGCCCATCCGCCCACCACCCGTCCGTCCCACCAGACCGTAGGTCCCACGTTGCCGCTCCGGTCGAACAGGGACGGCCACAGGTCCGGCGCCAGATACCAATCCCGCCGCTGCCACCCCATCGCCGTGGGGTCGAGGGCGGGCAGCAGCGCCGCCCACGGCTCGACGTGCTCCGGGGCCGGATCGGCATCGCCGGCGACGACGAACCCCGTGCCCTCGTCCAGGGACACGGCCTGTGCCCCGATCGCCGTCAGCGCGCGGCGCACCTCCGTCACCCGCCACCCCGTCCACCACTTGAGGTCGGCCTCCGTCGCCGGTCCGCACACCGCGAGCCAGCGCCGCAGCAGTTCCGCCTGGGCCCCGGCCACGTCCAGCTCCGGATGCTCGGGCGCCGGTGCCCACCGGAACTGCGAGGACGTCCAGGAGCCCAGGGGCCGTCCCCGCACCACCTTCCCCTCGACGCCCAGCACCCGCAGCAGCCGCGTCGAGACGGTGTGCACGCCCTCGTAGCTCTTGCCCGCCCCGTACCGGAACTGCTCGCGCAACCGGGGTTCGTCCTCGGCGAGTTCGGCCGCCGTCGCCTGTCCGCGCCGCGCCAGCGCCGCCAGCGCCGACTCCTCGACCTCCGCCAGCCAGGCCGCGTCCGGCGCCCCCGCCGCGGCCATGTGCTTGACCAGCGTGGCCCGCTCCCGGGCGGCGACCGCGAGGCCGGTCGAGGCGTGCACGACGGCCGTCAGCGCGGCGGGGAAGACGAACACGGTGTGCCGCATGCCGTGCATACGGACCAGCGTCCGGTCCTCGTACAGCGCGCGCTCGGTGTCCGCGACGGTCTTCGCGGGCGTCGCCAGTCGTGCGCCCACGGCCAGGTACACGGTCGCCGGGTCGGTGCCGTGCAGGGCGACCAGGGACTCGGCGACCTCCGCCGGCCGGGCCGCTCGCGCCGCCCCGGCCAACCGATGCCGCAGACCCAGCCGGGCCCGTCGCTCCGCCACACCGATGTACCGCAGCCCGTCACCCATCCCGGCCTCCACCCGTCCTGCCCGCACGCGGTCTTCCCGCCCCTCCACGCATCCTTGCGGACGGCACTGACAACGGCACGCTGCCGGGGTTCACCTGGTCCGCGACCCGATCACCGTGCCGGGTACGGCGTCGGCGATACCCGTGCCGGGGACGCCAGCCCGAGCCGTGCCGGGGACGCCACCCCGAGCCGTGCCGGGGACGCCACCCGGTTGCCGTACCCGGCAGGCGCACGTCGCCCGTTCGGCCGGTGCACTGCGATCAGTGCGGGCGCGATGGACAGCGGCCGGGGCACGCACGGCATACGTCGGCCGGGGCACGCACGGCATACGTCGGCCGCAGCACGGGCCGGCCGCACGGTCACCGAGTTCGCGCCGGCCCACGCCGACCGGACCGCTGCCGATCACACGGCCCCCCGGCGCGGCCGTCCCGGCCGGTGCCGTCGACACCGCGCCCGGGGTCACCTTCAGCCGCCCCCGTGCGGCCATGGCGTCAGCCGTACAGCTCCAGCAGCCCGGCCACGTACGCCCCCAGCCGCTCGCCCAGCACCTCGGGCGTCAGCTCCGTGCGCCCCAGGTCGCGCCACGGCCCGGCCAGCTTCGCCGCGTCCGGCGCGTAGGCCAGGGCGTCCAGCAGCCGCCAGTACAGGTGGTCGTCGGTGTCGGCGAGCGGGCGTCCGCCGTGCGCCTCGTACCGCTGCCGGAAACCGAGCCCGTGCTCCGGGCCGTGCAGCAGGGCGAGCGCCGTGGAGCAGTGGGCGACGTCGAGGTCGGCCGGACCCCAGGACGTCTCCACCCAGTCGACGACACCGCTGATCCGCAGCCGCTCGCCCGCGCCGTCGAACAGCACGTTCCCCGGGTGGAAGTCCCGGTGCAGGAAGCAGCCGCGGTACGCGGGGGCCTCGCGGCGGATCACGTCCACGGCCCGTTCCCACAGCGCCCCGTCCGGTGCCTGCACCCGCTCCGGGGACGTCCACGCCTGGTAGGTGCGCGGACGATCGTCCGGTACGACCCGGTGGATCGCGGCGAGTTGGGACGCCAGCAGGTCCAGGCGGCGGTCCAGGTCCTGCTCGTCGACCCGTACCCGACCGGGCAGCAGGGACATCAGCAGCGAGGGGTGGTCGCAGTGCTCGGCTGTGGCGTCGACCGCGATCAACCGGGGAGCGGGGACCTCCGCCTGCCCGGCGAGCAGGGTGAGGACCGACGCCTCCCGGGTCAGCAGCCCCGGCGCGTGCCCGCGGAAGAAGGGCTTCACGAAGGTGCGCAGCGCGAGCCGGGTTCCGTCGTCGAGGGTGAGCCGCCGCATCTGCGAGCTCCATCCCCCCTGCGCGAAGGCGGTGTCGGTGACGGTCCGGCCCTCCGGCAGCTGCTTGGCCAGCCAGGAGCGGGTGGCCGTCCAGCCCCCGTCACCGAGGCCGGTCAGTACGGCCGTCACGAACTCTCGCCTGTCGTCCGCGTGTTCCTCGAACCACAGCCCCAGCATGTGCTCCGCGTCCGGCACGTCGAACCGGGTGAACTGGGCATGTGCGGCCAGAGCGTCCTGCACGGCCTCCGTCACCGCCGGCGGGATGATCGCGTCCGTCCCCGGCACCGCGAGCACCGCCCGGCCCTCGTACCCCCGCAGCACGTCCAGCGCGGGCGCCGTACGCCAGCCCTCCGGCCTGCGGATGATCTCGCTGAACCGCCCTTCGCCCTCCCCGAAGGGCACCTCCCACGCCTCCTCGGCGTACACCGCGGGCGCGCACAGCCCCACCGCCACCACGCGCGCCCCGTAGTGCGCGACGACGTCCGCGACCGTCTGTCCGCTCATGCTGAACCCGACCACGACCAGCGGACCGTCCGCCGGCACGCGCGCGTCGATGACGGCCACCGCCTGCTCCATGCGCCTGCGCAGGCTCAACTCCCGCAGTTCCCCCGTGCTTTCACCGTGCCCGGAGAAGTCGAAGGCGAGCCCGCGGCAGCCGCGCGAGACGAACTCGCCGAGCAGCGGGAGCAGCCGGTCCTTGGTGCCGTTGCCGGCGCCGTGCAGCAGCACGACGGTGGCGGCCCGGGGGTCATCGGCGTCACCGGCGTACACCCCGCTGAGCAGTTCACCGTCGGTGGCGTGTGTGAAGGAGGAGAACTCGGTCATGCGCCCCATTCATTCACGGCACGCAGGCCACGGGAAAAGGAGATGCACGCCCGGTGACCGGATCCCTACGCTGGACACGCGTAACGGAGCAGCTCACGCCGCTTCGCGCAGGGCAGGCGCCGCCCTGTGGACTCGGGGCTACTCTCTACGCACCGACGGACGGTCGTCCTTCCCCCAGCGCCCCGTCGGAGTATCGGTCACCGCTCAGATCAAGATCCGACCCACGTTCACGGAGGCCCGTGATGGGCACCATCGTCATGTCCGGGACCGTCGTCCTGGTGATCCTAGGATTCGGAAACCACCTCTACTGGCTGGCCGCGGTCGGTGTGCTGTTCCTGTACCTGCGCTACGGCCGGGGCTCCGCCGCGCCGAGCGGCGGAGCCGGGGGAGGGGCCTCCTCGGGAGGCGCCGTGCCCGCCGACTACCGCGCCTACCGCGACCGCCGTGACACGCAGGCCAAGTGGGAGCGCCGCTACCGTCGCGAGCGTCCCCTGGAGTCCCGTCGTCAGGAGCGCGAGAGGAGCAGGTGAGACCAGCTCCGCCGGTAGCCCGCGGTGCCCCCGGTCACAGGCCGGGGGCACCCCACAGGGGGAACCAGCGGCCCAGGTCCTGCTCGATCCGCAGGTCGTCGGTGAGCGCCGCCTTCACCCGTAGCTCCAGCGGGTTGTCACGGCGCTCCTCGGCACCGGCCAGTGGCGCGAACGGGTAGAAGGTGCCGCGCTTGTAGAGGTAGACGAGGGCGAGCCGGCTGCCCGCGTCGTTCTCGAACCCGACCAGCGAGCACAGCAGTTGCGGGCCGAAGCCGTTGACCTCCATCGCGCTGTTCACCGCGTGCAGGTCGTTGACGAGCTCCGGCAACCGGTCGGGGGCGCGCCGGGAGACCAGCCATGAGTAGCCGTAGCCGTCCCGGGTCAGCTCCACCGGCCGGCCCTCGCGCTCCGCGTCCGCATCGAGCAGCGCCTGCACCTCGCGGTGTGTCTGCTCGAAGACAGCGCCCTCGACCGCCGCGAAGCACACCGCCCCGCTCCCGGTCGGCCGGAACCCGGCCGCCGCCTCCAGGGTCACCGCCGCCGACGGCAGCCCGAAGAGCTGGTCGAGATCGGGCGTGACCGGTTTCGTACGACCGAGCAGGATGTCCAGTAGTCCCATGCTCAGGCCCCTCCCGGAGCCGCCGCCTCACCCAGCTCGACGGAGATCCGTCCCAGCTGGTCGAGCCGCTGCTCCAGGCTCGGGTGGGTCGACAGGAGCCGCGCGAGGTTCGGCTCCCGGCCGAGTGCCGGGGTGAAGTAGAAGGCGTTGAAGGCCTGCGCGGTCCGCAGGTCCCGGCTGGGGATCCGGGCGATGTCGCCGGAGACCTTGGTGAGCGCGGAGGCCAGCACCGAGGGCCGTCCGGTGAGCAGCGCCGCGGCCCTGTCGGCGGCCAGCTCGCGGTACCGGGACAGGGCTCTGATCAGCAGGAAGCTCAGCGCGTACACGGCCGCCGACACGCCCATCACGGCGGCGAGGACGACCGCGGTGTTCTGGTCCCGGCGCCCGCCGCCGAACAGCTGCGAGTAGAAGGCGAACCGCACGACCAGGCCCGCGATCACACCGAGGAACGAGGCCACCGTGATCACGGCGACGTCCTTGTGCGCCACGTGCGACAGCTCGTGCGCGAGCACACCCTCCAGCTCGTCCGGCTCCAGCCGCCGCAGCAGCCCCGTGGTCACGCAGACCACGGCGTGATCGGCGTTCCGCCCGGTGGCGAAGGCGTTCGGCATCTCCATGTCCGAGACGGCGACGACGGGTTTCGGCATGTCGGCGAGGGCGCACAGCCGGTCGACCACCCCGTGCAGTTCGGGATACTCCTCCCGCTCCACGACCCGCCCGCGCATCGCGAACAGCGCGACCCGGTCCGAGAACCAGTACTGCGCCCCCAGCAGCGCGGCCGCGACCACCACGACCAGCACCCAGGACTTCAGCAGCACGATCAGCGCGGCGACGAAGCCCACGTACAGCAACCCGAGCAGAAACAGCGTGACCCCCATACGGGTGGTCAGTCGGCGATCACTTCGCAAGCGGCTGTGCATCTGGCCTCACCCCGCGCACTCAGGCACTCGTCCCACTGCCCAGTGTGCACCCGGTGACCCCCATGAACGGGTCGTGACCAGCTCTGGGAGCGGCAAAAGGTCCGCGCCCGAACGGACGAGCCCTAGTAAGACCCGCGGAAGTTGATGTAGCCCAGCAGCAGGATCACCCCGGCGACGCAGCCGAGGACCACGACCGTGGAGATCCAGCCCGACCGGCGGTGCCGTCGTGCCACGTGGTCGGGCTCGGCCCGGAACGGCACGGGGCCGGGCGGGTTGTGCTTCCAGCGCGCGGCGAGCATGCGGGCCCGGGCCGAGGGCTCCTTGTGCTCGGCCTGGTCCGCCCATCTGAGGTCGAACTCGGGCTGCTGGTCGTCGTGTTCGTGCTCGGGCATGTCCCGTCCACCCCCGTGTGGTCTCATCGGCAGAATAGAACACGCGCCCGTGTTCGCGCTGCCGACGCAGGTCACCGGGCGTCAGCGAGGGAACCGGTTCCGGTACGCGGTCGGGCCCCATGACGCGGGGCGTGAGCGTGGGAGTGCGCCGCACACGACCGAGCCCCTGCCGCTCACGAGGAACGGCAGGGGCTCATGAACTCCGCCGAGGACGGAGATCCCGGTTTTAGACGTCGAAGTACAGCTCGAACTCGTGCGGGTGCGGACGCAGCTGCAGCGGCGCGATCTCGTTCGTGCGCTTGTAGTCGATCCACGTCTCGATCAGGTCCGGCGTGAAGACGTCGCCCTGGAGGAGGAACTCGTGGTCGGCCTCCAGCGAGTCGAGGACGGCCGGGAGCGAGGTCGGGACCTGCGGGACGCCCGCGTGCTCCTCGGGAGCCAGCTCGTACAGGTCCTTGTCGATCGGCTCGGCCGGCTCGATCTTGTTCTTGATGCCGTCCAGGCCCGCGAGCAGCAGGGCCGAGAAGGCCAGGTACGGGTTGCCGGAGGAGTCGGGCGCGCGGAACTCGACGCGCTTGGCCTTCGGGTTGGAGCCCGTGATCGGGATACGCATGGCCGCAGAGCGGTTGCGCTGCGAGTAGACCAGGTTCACCGGCGCCTCGAAGCCCGGCACCAGACGGTGGTACGAGTTCACCGTCGGGTTGGTGAAGGCCAGCAGCGACGGGGCGTGCTTGAGGATGCCGCCGATGTAGTAGCGGGCGGTGTCCGACAGGCCCGCGTAACCGGCCTCGTCGTAGAAGAGCGGGGAGCCGCCCTGCCACAGCGACTGGTGCACGTGCATGCCCGAGCCGTTGTCACCGAAGATCGGCTTCGGCATGAAGGTCGCGGTCTTGCCGTTGCGCCAGGCGACGTTCTTCACGATGTACTTGAAGAGCTGCAGGTCGTCGGCGGCCGCGAGCAGGGTGTTGAACTTGTAGTTGATCTCGGCCTGGCCGGCGGTGCCCACCTCGTGGTGCTGGCGCTCGACCTTCAGACCGGCGCGGTCCAGCTCCAGGGAGATCTCGGCGCGCAGGTCGGCGAAGTGGTCGACCGGCGGGGTCGGGAAGTAGCCGCCCTTGTAACGGACCTTGTAACCACGGTTGTCCTCCAGGGCGCCGGTGTTCCAGGCGCCGGCCTCGGAGTCGATGTGGTAGAAGGACTCGTTCTCCGACGTCTTGAAGCGCACGCTGTCGAAGACGTAGAACTCGGCCTCGGGACCGAAGTACGCGGTGTCCGCGATACCGGTGGAGGCGAGGTAGGCCTCGGCCTTCTTCGCCACGTTGCGCGGGTCACGGCTGTACTGCTCGCCGGTGATCGGGTCGTGGATGAAGAAGTTGATGTTGAGGGTCTTGTCACGGCGGAACGGGTCGACCCGGGCGGTCGACAGGTCCGCGCGCAGCGCCATGTCGGACTCGTGGATGGCCTGGAAACCACGGATCGACGATCCGTCGAAGGCGAGCTCCTCGTCCGCGTCGAACGCCTCGACGGGCACCGTGAAGTGCTGCATGACGCCCGGCAGGTCGCAGAAGCGGACGTCGACGAACTTGACGTCCTCGTCCGCGATGAACTTCTTGGCCTCGTCGGCGTTCTGGAACATCCAGCTCCTCCTACTCCCGACCGTCCTCGCCGGGGTGGTAGTTCGTTCGTGCGGCCAGTGCGGTGGCACACGCTGACCTCGACCCTAGGGACGGGTGATTTCTCGGGCGTGACCCATTTGTTTCGCACACGTTAACCGGACATCCCGCACCTCACCCCACCTGTCCACATCGCAAAACGGGCACAGTACGGTGGTCACGTGGACAAGAGGCAAGCAATCGGATCCTGGCTCTCCGGCCCCCGCGCGGCCGCCGAGGACGCCGGTGTCGACTTCGGATACAGGGGGCAGCAGCTCGGCCTTCCGCAGGAGGGGCCGGGCTCCATCGCCCGCCCGGGCCGGCGGCTCGGCGCCCTCGCCGTCGACTGGGGCCTCTGCGTCTTGATCGCATACGGTCTGATCACCGACGGCTACGGCCAGGCGACCAGCAACTGGGCTCTGCTCCTCTTCTTCCTGGTGAGCGTCCTGACCGTCGGCACGGTCGGCTTCACTCCGGGTAAGCGCCTCTTCGGCCTGCGCGTGGTCACCCTGGAGACCGGCACCGTCAACCCGCTGCGCGCCCTGCTGCGCACGGCCCTGCTGTGCGTCGCCGTCCCGGCCCTGATCTGGGACCGCGACGGCCGGGGCCTGCACGACCGGCTGGCGGGCACCGTGGAAGTGCGTATCTAGCGCCTCTCGTACGACGAAGCGCGCCTCTCGTACGACGAAGGGGGCGCCCGGAGTGATCCGGGCGCCCCCTTTCTCGTATGAGGAGGTCAGCGGGCCTTGGGCCCGCCCTTCGGCAGCTTCATGCCCTTGGGCATCGGGCCCTTCGGCAGCGGCATGTTGCTCATGAGGTCGCCCATGGCCCGCAGCCGGTCGTTGGTGGCGGTCACCTGGGGGCCGGTCAGCACGCGCGGCAGCTTCAGCATCGTCGTGCGCAGCTTCTTCAGCTCGACCTGGCCCTCGCCGACGCCGACGATCAGATCGTGCACCGGTACGTCGGCGACGATACGGTTCATCTTCCTCTTCTCGGCGGCCAGCAGGCTCTTCACCCGGTTCGGGTTGCCCTCGGCGACCAGCACGATGCCGGCCTTGCCGACGGCCCGGTGGACCACGTCCTGGCTGCGGTTCATCGCCACCGCGGGTGTCGTCGTCCAGCCTCGGCCGATGTTGTCCAGCACGGCCGCTGCGGCGCCCGGCTGGCCCTCCATCTGCCCGAAGGCGGCCCGCTCGGCCCGGCGCCCGAACACGATCGCCGTCGCGAGGAAGGCGAGCAGGAGGCCCAGGATGCCGAGATAGATGGGGTGACCGATCAAGAAACCGATCGCGAGGAAGACACCGAAGGTGACGATTCCGACTGCCGCGAGTACAAGACCGATCTTCTTGTCGGCCCTGCGGGTCATCTTGTAGGTCAGGGCGATCTGCTTCAGTCGCCCGGGGTTAGCAGCGTCCGCTGCAGTTTCCTTCCTCGCCATGCCACGAAGTCTACGTGGCCCCACAAGCGCCGACGACGGCAGTGCCGCGCGACCCCCCGTCGGCATGCCGCCGCGCCGCGTGGGTGCCGGGGTCAGGGGCGGACGGTGGTGGCCTGGTCCAGGACGCGCTGTGCCTCCACCCGGTCCTTGGCGCGACGGCGGTCCTCCAGCACGGACGTCCAGGCGTTGCGGCGGGCGGTGCGGTGACCGCTGCTCATGAGCAGCGACTCGACGGCACGGAGTGCAGTCGTGAACGACGGGATGGCGGTGGCGCGAACGGGCGCGGCCTGCATGGTGGAGGTCCCCCCTCGGGAATGGGCCTTTGGCGAATGGTGCACGGGGCGTACAACCAGGGTCACTGAATGGTGTTACCAGGACGTGACCGACCGGTCAAACACCCATGAAGCCTTGATGTGTGGCCCGAAACGCCTGACGCGGCCCGGATCGTGCCCCTATCTGCGGGGACGTCCAGGGCCGCGTCGAGGGGCGGCTACCGAGGGGTAGTTGCTTGTGCGTAGATTCACACGCCGTATGTGGCACTCCGTGTCATCACACGGCCTGCGACGCGATGTACGCGCCACGCTTCTCCACAGCCATCTGGTACAGCCGGCCGGCCCGGTAGGAGGAGCGCACCAGCGGGCCGGACATCACACCGGAGAAGCCGATCTGCTCGGCCTCCTCCTTCAGCTCCACGAACTCCTGCGGCTTGACCCAGCGCTCCACCGGGTGGTGCCGCACGGAGGGCCGCAGGTACTGCGTGATGGTGACCAGCTCGCAACCGGCCTCGTGCAGCTGCCGCAGCGCCTTGCTGATCTCCTCGCGGGTCTCGCCCATGCCGAGGATCAGGTTCGACTTGGTGACCAGACCGAAGTCGCGGGCCTCGGTGATGACCTTCAGCGAGCGCTCGTAGCGGAAGCCCGGCCGGATGCGCTTGAAGATCCGGGGCACCGTCTCGACGTTGTGCGCGAAGACCTCGGGGCGGGAGTCGAAGACCTCCTGGAGCAGCTCCGGCACGGCGTTGAAGTCCGGGGCGAGCAGCTCGACCTTGGTGCGGCCGGCCTCGCGGCCGGCGGTCTGCCGGTGGATCTGGCGAACCGTCTCGGCGTACAGCCAGGCGCCGCCGTCGGGGAGGTCGTCGCGGGCGACGCCGGTGATGGTGGCGTAGTTCAGGTCCATGGTGACCACCGACTCGCCGACGCGGCGCGGCTCGTCGCGGTCGAGCGCCTCGGGCTTGCCGGTGTCGATCTGGCAGAAGTCGCAGCGCCGGGTGCACTGGTCGCCGCCGATGAGGAAGGTCGCCTCGCGGTCCTCCCAGCACTCGTAGATGTTCGGGCAGCCGGCTTCCTGGCAGACCGTGTGCAGGCCCTCGCTCTTCACGAGGTTCTGCATCTTGGTGTACTCGGGACCCATTTTCGCCCGGGTCTTGATCCACTCGGGCTTGCGCTCGATGGGGGTCTGGCTGTTGCGGACCTCCAGGCGCAGCATCTTGCGTCCGTCGGGTGAGACTGCGGACACGACCGGCTCCCTAGCGATTGATTCTTCGGCGCCCTCAAGGGTACGCCCGTGGATTTGAATGCCTGCGTGGGTGTCAGCCCCTCCACGGGCCCCTTTATGCCGCCGGCTGCTTCTCGATCTCCCGCGGCTTGAGGTCCGCGTTCTCCAGTACCTCCCGCAGATGCCGCTCGACGATGGGCAGCACCTCGTCGATGGTGACGTCCCGGCCGAGCTCGCCCGCCAGGGAAGCCACTCCCGCGTCGCGGATGCCGCACGGGATGATCCTGTCGAACCACTTGTTGTCCGGGTTCACGTTCAGCGCGAAGCCGTGCATCGTCACGCCCTTGGCGACCCGGATCCCGATCGCCGCGATCTTGCGGTCCTCGCGCCGCTGGCCGGCGTTGGAGGGGGCGTACTCCGGGCCGTTCAGGCGCGGGTCGAACTCCTCGTCGGTCAGGCGGGGGTCGAAGTCGAGGGACAGCCCGCCGAGCGCCGGGCGCCGCTCCACCGGGTCGCCGAGCACCCATACGCCGCTGCGGCCCTCGACCCGGGTGGTCTCCAGGCCGAACTCCGCACAGGTGCGGATCAGGGCCTCCTCCAGGCGCCGTACGTGGGCGACGACGTCGACGGGGCGGGGCAGCTTCTGGATCGGGTAGCCGACCAGTTGGCCCGGCCCGTGCCAGGTGATCTTGCCGCCGCGGTCCACGTCGACGACCGGCGTGCCGTCCAGGGGGCGTTCGCTGTCCGCCGTGCGGCGGCCCGCCGTGTAGACCGGGGGGTGTTCGAGCAGCAGGACCGTGTCGGGGATCTCGTCCGCGAACCGTGCCGCGTGCACCCGGCGCTGCTCGTCCCACGCCTCCTGGTACTCGACGGCGTCCGCGCCGAACCCCATGCGCACGAACCGCAACTCACCCACGGCAAGCCTCCCTGGAAGCCTCAGAAGGTCGTAAGGCACAAAGCGTGCCCACGCCACTGTACGACCGCCGCGTTCGGGTGACGCCTCCCGGCCTGCGTCAGCCCGGTAGGGCAATCCTCACACGATCGGATGAATAGGCGGCGTAATGTGCGATCGGCTGTTTACTCTCCGCTACATTCGCGCCGTTCGAGATGCCAAAAGGGCTGCTCACAGGCAATCCGGGCACCACGGCGGCCGCACCGGCCCCGCGCGGCCCGAAAGGCAGGAGACCGCACCGCAGATGACGGAACGACCCGCGCAGCGCACTCCCAACCGCCAGCTCGCCGCGCTCATCGCAGAAGCGGGATTCTCCAACGCGGGTCTCGCCCGCCGGGTGGACCAGCTCGGCCTCGAACACGGGCTTGATCTGAGATACGACAAGACATCGGTCACCCGCTGGCTGCGCGGGCAGCAGCCGCGCGGCACCACCCCGGCCCTCATCGCCGAGGTCTTCACCCGCCGGCTGGGACGCCGGCTCACCGCCCAGGACCTCGGTCTCGACGCCTGCGCGCCCGTGTACGCGGGGCTGGAGTTCGCCGCGACCCCCGAGGAGGCCGTCGACATCGTCAGCGGCCTGTGGCGCAAGGACTCCGGCAGCCACGCCGAACTGCGCAAGATCGCCTTCACCCCGGCCGGACTCGTCGTGCCGAGCCGGGACTGGCTGATCGGCCGCGCCGACGAGAAGGTCACCCGGGGTGAGCAGATCACCCGCATCCCGACCCAGGGGCGGCCCGCCTCCGCCAAGTTCCCGGCCGTGCTCGAACACGGGGGAGCGACCGCCCGGCAGCGCGGCCAGGCCGAGCGTGGGCCCGGGCAGAAGGTCACCGGCGGCGACATCGCCGCACTGCGCTCGGTCGCCGAGCTGTTCCGCTCCCTCGACGACATGTACGGCGGCGGCCACGCCCGGCAGGCCCTCGTGCGGTACCTGGAGCACGAGTGCGAGCCGATGCTGCGCGGCACCTACGGCGAGCAGACCGGCCGCAGGCTGTTCGCGGCCGCCGCGGACCTGACCAGGCTCGCGGGCTGGACGTCGTACGACATCGCCGCGCACGGCCTCGCGCAGCGGTACTTCGTGCAGGCGCTGCGCCTCGCCCAGGCGGCGGGCGACCGCCCGTACGGCTCCTACGTCCTCGTGACGATGAGCCGCCAGGCCGTCTACCTCGGGCACGGCCGCGAGGCCGTCCAGCTGGCGCGGGTGGCCCAGCAGGGGGTGGGCACCAGCGCGCCGCCGGTCGTGCAGGCCCTGCTGCACGCGTGCGAGGCGCGCGGGCACGGCGTACTGGGCGAGGTGCGCGCCTGCACGGCCTCCCTCGTGCGGGCCGAGCGGGCCCTGGAAGCCGCCCGGCCCGGCGACGACGTCCCGTACTGGGCGCGCTTCTTCGACGAGGCACAGCTCGCCGACGAGTTCGGCCACTGCCACCGCGATCTGCAGCAGTTCCGCGCGGCGGCCCAGCACGCCGAGCGCTCCCTGCAACTGCGCGCCCCCGCGTACGCCCGGAGCCGCCTGTTCTGTCGGGTCGTGCTCGCCTCCGCCCGCCTCGGCCTCGGCGAGCTGGACCAGGCCTGCCTGCTGGGCGCGGAGGCCGCGGGTCAGGCCTCGGAGATGCGGTCCGTGCGGGCGATCGAGTACGTCAAGGACTTCGAGCGGAGGCTGGAGCCGTACAGGGACGCGGCGCCCGTGCGGGGGTACCGCGACAAGGTCGCGGCGCTGGGGTAGGTCAGGGCGTACCGGTTCCGCCGCCGCGGTGTCGGCCACGGCGGCGGGGGCCGGGCGCGCCCGACCGCCCGGGCCGGTCGCTCAGGCCGCCGCCCTCAAGGGCTCCGCGCGGTGCAGCGACCCCGCGGCGCCCAGGTCGGTCAGGATGGCCGCCGCGGCACGGTGGGCCGAGTGCAGGGCCCCCTGCACCGTGCTGGTGTCCCGGTGGTCGCCGCACACGTACAGCCCCGCCAGCAACCGCACCGGGCGCCGCAGGTCGTGCGGCGGACGCATCGCGGGGACGGCCTGCGGGGTGTGGTGCACGGCCAGCGTCTCCCAGCGAGCGGTGGAGGTGCCGTAGAGACGGGACAGATGCATCCGTACGGCCATGTCGATGCCGGGTGGCGGTGTACCCAGCACGGTCGACGACACCAGCGTCCGGCCCGCGGGCGCTCGGCTCGGGTCGACCTGGCTGATCACGGCGGTGTGCGCGACCGGGCCGCCGCGGTCGGCGTCGAGCAGCAGCGAGGCGCCGGTCGCCGGCGGTTCGTCGGTGGTGTGGTGGAGGACCGTGACCGGGTGGAAGTCCGGTACGCGCAGGCCCGGAAGCAGCTCGGCCGCCGTGCGTGCGTCCGTCGCCAGCAGCACGGCCCGGCAGCGTATCTCGCCGTGTTCCGCGGTGGTCACCGACGTCGTGGCGACCGATGTGACCCGCACCCCGGTGCGCAGGACGCCCGGCGGCAAGGCCCGCGCCAGCTGCTCCGGCAGTGCCTGGGCGCCGCCCTCGGGCACGCACAGCCGTCCGCTCGCGAAGGCACGCAGCGCGAGGTCGGCGCAGCGGCTGGACGTCGTCAGCTCCGGGTCGCACAGCAGGGCGGCGAGCAGCGGCCGCAGGAAGCCGTCGATCGTGCGCGCGGGGACGCCCCGGGCGGCGAGGGCCTGCGCGGCCGGCAACTCGGGTCGCGCCAGCAGCCGTTCGACGGGCGAGGAGGCGAGGCGGGCGAGGGCGGCGCCGAGCCGGGCCTGGTCGACGGCGGTACCCAGCGGGGCGCTCGCACGCACCCGTGGCAGGGACGTCGACCCCTGAGCGCTCCGCAGGGACGACGACCTGGGGGCGCTCGCCAAGGCGCGTACCGCATGGAGTGCGCCCCTCGCGCGCCTGGCGCTCAGCGGACGGGCGAACGCGCCCGCGCGATGCCGGCGTCCGTCGCTGTACAGCAGTACCCCCGGCGCGAAGAGGCGCAGCGCGAGTGCGTCGAGCCCCGCGGTGAGGCGTAGTTCCGGGTACGAGGTCGACAGGAGCCGGCCGATCCGGTCGAGCCGGAACCCGTCGATCTTCTCGGTCGACATTCGGCCGCCCGGGCAAGGGGCTGCCTCCAGGACCGCGGTCGTTACTCCTGCGCTGGTCAGTCGATGTGCCGCGGAGAGTCCGGCGACCCCGGCTCCCACGATGACGACGTCCGCCTGGTACGCGGGCTCAAGCACGTGCCCCTCCTCGAGGTTGCGCGGCCGGTGGAGACGTGATGCCCCCAACAGGCTCTGGGGATACCCGAGTTCGGGACGAGGTTAGGGCCGTGATCGGTCAGGAACAGTCGCGCATCGACAGAGCACGGTCGCACGACGGTCGCATACGAGCATTCACCGTGCCGCCCGGATCGCCTCCTCGATCTCCGGGAAGGCGAAGGTGAACCCGGACCGCAACAGCCGCGTCGGCAGGACGCGTACGCTGCCCAGCACGTCACCGGCCAGCTCGCCGAGCACGGTCCGCAGTACGGGTGCCGGGACGGAGAACAGCGTCGGCCGGCGCAGCACGCGCCCCATCGCCTCGGTGATCTCACGGTTCGTCAGCGGGTGGGGAGCGGTCACGTTGAACGGGCCCGACAGGTCGTCCCGGTCGATCAGGTGCCGGATGGCGGCCACCTCGTCGTGCAGCGAGACGAACGACCAGTACTGCTGCCCGTCCCCCATCCGCCCGCCCAGTCCGGCCTGGAACAGGGGGAACAGCCGCCCCCACGCCCCGCCGTGGCGGGCCACCACCAGGCCCGTGCGCGGGAACACCGTCCGCACGCCCGCCTCCCGCGCGGGGGCCGCCGCGCCCTCCCACTCCACGACCAGCTCGGGCAGGAAGCCCTGACCGGGCGGGGCGCTCTCGTCGACGGCCCGCTCGCCGGTCTCGCCGTAGTAGCCGATCGCGCTGCCGTTCACGAAGACCCGCGGAGGCTCGTCCAGCGAGGCGATCGCCTCCGCGAGCGCCGCCGTGCCCAGCACCCGGCCGCTGCGCAGCTTCGCCTTGTACGCGTCCGTCCAGCGCCGCGAACCCACGTTCGCCCCGGCCAGGTTGACCACCGCGTCACAACCGGCCAGCCCTGCCACGTCCACGTGCTTGTTCTCCGGGTCCCAGCGCACCTCGTCCCTCGCCCTGGGCTCCCGGCGCACCAGCCGCACCACCTCGTGCCCGTCGGCGGCCAGAGACCGGACCAGTGCGCCGCCGATCAGGCCGGAGGCTCCGGCCACCGCGATCCTCGAAAGTTGCATGCCCTCATCCTGTCTCCGCCGGCACAAAAACCCCGGACGTGTTCCCGCCATCCGGCCATAGGGTGACGCTCATGCCTCTACCGCACCAGCCGCCGCGCATACGCACCGCCCTGTCGGACGACGATGAGGCGCTGGCCCTCCTGGACCGTCTCACCTGGTCGCCGCTGCACGCGGTCACGCCCGAGCCGCAGCCGCCGTACGGGCCGTTCTTCGACGAGCGTCACGTCCCCGACGACTACCTGGTCGCCGAGCTCGACCGGCGCGTCGTCGGGTACATCCGTCTCGCCTTCCCCACCCCGCTCGCGTCCAACGCCCATGTGCGGCAGATACAGGGCCTGGCCGTCGCCGACGAGGCCCGGGGCCGGGGCGTGGCACGCGCCCTGATCCGCGCCGCCGTCGAGGAGGCCCGCCGCCGGGGTGCCCGGCGTCTCACCCTGCGTGTCCTCGGGCACAACACACCGGCCCGCAAGCTGTACGAGTCCGAGGGGTTCGTGGTGGAGGGGGTGCTGCCCGAGGAGTTCTTCCTGGGCGGGAGGTACCTCGACGACGTGCTGATGGGACGCCGCGTGTGACGAGGCCGTCGCCTCGGCTCACGACGTGATGAGCTCTCCGGTGTCCACCGGTGCCGTCGCCTTCGCCGCGCGTTCGGCGTCGGCGGCGACCTCGGCGGCCGTCAGTACGTAGCCGGTCTCGGCGTCGGAGGTGGAGCGGGCGAACACGACCCCGAACACCTTGCCGTCCGTGGTCAGCAGGGGGCCGCCGGAGTTGCCGGGGCGGACCGTGGAGCGGATCGAGTAGATCTCGCGGGTGGCGGCCGCGTCGTTGTAGATGTTCTGGCCCGTGGCCCGCACCCGGTTCGCGACCGTCGCCGCCTGGAGGTTCAGATCGCCGTCCTCCGGATAGCCCGCCACGACGGCGGAGTCGCCCCGGGCGGCCTCGTCGTCGAAGCGCAGCACGGGAGCGCGCAGGTCGGGGACGTACAGCACGGCCACGTCCCGCTGCGGGTCGAAGAGCACCACCCGTGACTCGTACGACCGCCCGACGCCGCCGACCCGCACACCGGGCTCGTCGATGCCGGCCACCACGTGGGCGTTGGTCATCACATGCTCCGGGGCGTAGACGAAGCCGCTGCCCTCGCGGCCCTGGGTGCCCGAGACACCCTCGATCTTGACCGTGCTGAGCTTGGCGGCGTTCGTCGCGGCGGCGGTGACGCTGTCGCCGGTGGGCTTGGCGACCTCCGCGGTCGACTCGTTCTCGAACGGGTTGAAGACCTGCGGGAAGCCCGCCTCGGTGAGCGCGGAGGTGGCCCGCGAGAACCAGGCCGGCGTCGTGTCCGGCATCGTGTCCTGCACCGTGCCGAGCAGGCGGGAGTCCCGGATCGCCGAGCTGAGCAGCGGTGAGGAGGAGGACGCCGCGAGGACGCTCGCCGCGACCCAGGACACGATCAGCACGGCCACGGAGTTGGCCACGGCCCCGCCGACGCCGTCGGCCACCCTGAGCGGTCCCCCGTCCAGCTCCCGGCGCAACCGCAGCGCCAGCCGGCCCGCCAGCTCGTGCACCAGCACCGCCGGGACCAGCACCGTGAGCACCGCGGTCACGGTCGCCCGGGTCGTGCCCGGAGTGACCAGGTCCATCATCCACGGCAGGATCCATACGCCGATCACCGCGCCGCCGACGAAACCGGCCAGGGACACGCAGCCGGCCACCAGTCCACGGCGGTAGCCGGAGGCCGCGTAGGCCAGGATCACCAGCAACAGCAGGATGTCGAGCAGGTCCACGGAGCCGCCTTTCTCTCGGACCCCTTAGTACGCGCGGAAAGCGCTTGTTGATCAGCACGCGCGGGCGGGCCGCAGGGAACTGCCACGGAGCGTGCACCTGGAGAAACGTCCCGGACCGCGAGGTTGGTTCCACGGAGTGTCACGCCACACATCGCGGGCGGACGGGATCCGTCGGACAGTAGGACCATGCGTGTCTTCCGACGGGCCACCCGAAGGGTCTTCCGACGAACACGGGGGAGACGAAGACCACGTGCCGTACGAATACCGTGGGCTGCGCCGACCCAGGGGGCGGCGGAGCCCGCCGAGGGAAGTGCCGAGGCCGGGCACGCGCGGCATGCGGGGCCGACCGGGGCGAGCCCCGGCGCGCCCGCCGGCACCGGGGCCGAGCGGGGCCCGGGCGGTGCTCCGGGGCGGTCTGAGGGGGCCGTGCGGGGGTCGCCGGACGAGCGGGCCGCGCGTGCTGATTGGGTGATGCCGGAGGCGTCGGCCGGGTCCGCTGACCGCGTGGGGCCGGATGGGCCCGAGGTGTCGGCTGGTCGTGACGCGGGGTCGGATGAATCTGCGGTGTCGGTCGACGGCGTGAGGCGGCTCCACCGCCTGCGACGGCATCGCCGCCACATCCAGGCGCCCCTCACGGATGGGCCCGTGGAGGGGCCCGTGGATGGGCCCGTGGATGGGCCCGTGGTCTCGGTCGGTCACGGACCGGATGAACCCGCTGCCTCCGCCGATCACGGGGTGTCCGACGGGCCTGCCGTGCCGACCGTTCACCTGCCGGGGGCTTCGGCTGAGCCTTCGGTGTCCGGCGATGGGGCGGTGTCGGACTCGTCTCTGCCGACCGGTCACGTGGTGCCGGGGGCGGGGGCCGTGCGTGCCGGCCGCGGGGCTTCGGCTGAGCCTTCGCCGCCGGCCGATGGCCTGGTGCCGGATGAGCCCCCTGGCTTCGCCGATGACGGGATGCTGGATGAGCCTGCTGTCCCCGGCGAGGACGGGGTGTCGGCCGAGCCCGCCGTGCCGGTCGGGCACGCGGTGTCGGGTGAGGCCGCCGCATCGGCTGATCGTCTAGTGCCCGGCGAGTCCGCCGCGCCCGGTGAGAGCGGCCTTCCCGTCGAACCCCTGGGGCGGGACGAGTCGGGGGCGGAGCCGGTCGGGCGGGACGGGGCGGCCGTGCGGTCGTCCGCGGGGGAGGCGGCCGTGCCGCCGGCCCGGTCGGGGAGGCTTACCGGGTGGCGGGTTCCCGGTGCCGTGCTCGTGCTCCTCGGCTGCGCGCCCGGTCTCGCCGCCGGTCTCGCGCTGGTGCTGTGCGCGGAGGGGATCGGCGCGACCGTCGGGGCCGCTGTCCGGGCCGACCCGGTGCGGCCCGCCGTCGGGCACCAGGCGCCCCGGCCCCGCATCCTGCCGAGGTCGGCCTGGATGGACGACGACACCCGGCGTGCCCAGCCGCCCCCGCGCTACGACGACCGGGTCGTCGCCGTCTTCGTGCACCACACCGACTCGCCCAACGGCTACGACTGCGCCGACGTGCCCCGCATCATCCGCTACCTGTACGCGGGCCAGACCGGCTCCCGGGACTGGGACGACATCGGCTACAACTTCCTCGTCGACCGCTGCGGCACCATCTACGAGGGCCGCGCGGGCGGCGTCGACCGTCCCGTCACCGGAGCCCACACCCAGGGCTTCAACCACCGCACCGCCGGCATCGCCGCCCTGGGCACCTTCACGGCAGGCGTCCCCGTGCCGAAGGCGATGACCGACGCGATCGCCGCGCTGGCCGCGTGGAAGCTGGGGCTCTCCGACACCGATCCCCGCACACAGGTCCGCCTGACCTCCAGCAACAGCCACAGCCGCTACGCCGCCGGCACCAGCGTGGCGTTCCCCGCCCTCGCCGGCCACAACGAGGGCTACATGACCAGCTGTCCCGGCGCCGCCCTCACCGCCCGGCTGCCCGAGATCAGACAGCTCGCGGCACGGCTTCAGGGCAGGAACCCCTGAGCCCTGTCCGCGCGGTCCCGCCTGCCCCGCGCGCCAGGCCCGGTGCGCGCACGCGCGTGAAGCGTCACCGGCGCCCCAGGTACACGCCCAGCGCCCGCTGGAGCACCCTGCCCTGGCCGCCCACCGGCAGCTCCCACTCCCCGAGGTGCTCCACCACCCGGCCGCCCGTGCCCGTCTTGAAGCGGAGACGCCCGAGCAGTCGGCCCTCGAAGAGGCAGGGCGTGACGGAGCGCAGGTCGTACGTCGCGGCTCCCGCCGCCCGTGCGTCACCCAGCATGCGCCACAACAGCGCGCTGCTCGGGCGCAATTGCCGCCCCCGGCGACCGGACGCGGCGTACGAGTGCCAGACCCGCGAGCCGACATTGATCATGAGGGCCGCGGAGAGCACCTCGCCGTCGTACTCGGCGAGATACAGGCGCAGCCGGTCGTCGTCCTCGGCGTTCAGCGCCTGCCACATCCGCCGGAAGTAGTCCAGCGGGCGGGCCTTGAACCCGTCGTGGGCGGCGGTCGCGGCGTACAGGCGGTGGAAGTCCGGCAGGTCCTCGGCTGAGCCCCAGGTGACCCGGACTCCGGCCTCCTCCGCCGTGCGCAGGGACTGCTCCCAGTGCGGGGCGAGGCCGCGGCGCAACTCGTCCGCCGACCGCCCGGCCAACGGGATCTCACAGCCGTAGCGAGGCTGCCCGAGACCGAAACCGCTCCCGTCGTCCTCCTCGCACCGCCGCCATCCGAGCCGCCGCAGCCGCTCGGCGACGTCGAGCGCGTACCCGTCGATACCGGCCGGGGGCAGATCGTTCAGATGCCGTACGTCGGGATCGGCGATGCCCGCCGCCACGGTGGCCGCGTCCCAGTGGCGCACCACGAGGGGTGGGCCGATCCGGACCGCGAACGCCCCGATCTTCTTCAGGTGGGCGACCAGCGGGTCCAGCCAGCGCTCCAGACGCGGGTCGCGCCAGTCGATCGTGGGCCCCTCGGGGAGATAGGCCAGATAGCGCCGGGTCCCCGGCAGCGGCCGGTACAGGACCAGGGCCGTCGCGACCAGTTCCCGCCCCTCGAACCAGCCCACGCTCTCCGGCAGCCAGTCCGGCTTCACATCGCCCCACTCGGGGATCTGGAGATGGCTGGCGTCGGGGTGCCGCCGCAGCAGGGCGAGGTGTTCCGCGCGCGGTATCTCCCGCACGAACAGGCTGGTCATGGGCAGGGTGCTCCTGGTAGGGGCGGCCAGGCTAAGCCGGGGATCACCGGGCCGGTCAAGAGCTCACGGGCGAACGGCCGCCGACGCGGGCCCGAACAGCGCGCGCACCCGGCCGCCTGCACAGGATCCTCGCAGCCACCGGACGCCCCAGGCCCGCGCGGCGGCCGTCGTCGTCCGCGGACCGGCCGCGGTCATGGCGTGCGTGCCGGGTCAGGCCGACAGGGCGTCGATGCGCCGGGCGGTGAGGGTCGATGAGGCGCAGGCGGGCGTCCCGTCGCCGTCGCCGGGGCCGAGCCGCAGCCGGGCGCTGGTACGCGGTGGCCGCCGTCGTCCGCGGACCGGCCGCGGTCATGGCGTCCGTGCCGGATCAGGCCGACAGGGCGTCGATGCGCCGGGCGGTGAGGGTCGATGAGGCGCAGGCGGGCGTCCCGTCGCCGTCGCCGGGGCCGAGCCGGGGCCGGAGCGCAGCCGGAGCCACAGCCGCAGCCAGAGCCGAGCCGCAGCCAGAGCCGAGCCGCAGCCAGAGCCGAGCCGCAGCCGAGCCACGTCCGGAGCCGCAGCCAGAGCCGGGCCGCAGCCAGAGTCGAGCCGCGGCCGAGCCGGAGCCGCCCCCGGGCCCCCGCGGCCCGAGCAAGTGCCCCGGCGGGCTCAGCCCTTGAACCGCTCCCACAGCCGCGGCAGCCGCTCCGCCAGTGCCCGTTCGTTTTCGAGGTCCACCGGCGTGCCCGCCGGTTCCGGGGGCGCGGGCGCGATGCCGAGTTCGGGGGCGATGGTGCCGGTGAGCTGCTCGTATGCCTCGTCGGCGGCGTAGCCGAGCTCCTCGCCGTCGCCATCGAACTCCTCGTCGAAGTCGTCCAGCAGTTCGGCGAGCGCGTCGGGCTCGTGCACCGCACCCTCGTACACCTCACGGCCCTGGCCGATCAGCCAGCACCGGAAGAAGTCGAACGCGTCGTCGCTGGCCCCGTCCAGCAGGATCCAGGCGGCGCCCCACAGGTCCCAGATGTACGCGCGGTTGTAGCGGGCCTCGAAGTGACGGGCGAAGTCCAGGATCATGTCCGGATCCAGCCCGAGGAGACGATCCACGAGCAGGTCGGCCTGCTCCTCGGGGTCGCCGTCGGCGGCCTCGCGGGTCTCGTCGATCAGCTCCCAGAACTCCGTCTCGTCCATCACGGGTCAAGCATCGGCCCTGGGCGGGTGGGACGCACGTGGAGTGCGGCGGATTGTTATGGGCGCACGGCCCGGGGTCACGGGGTGCCATGCGGCCGACACCGTACGGCTCAAGTGCCGTAAAGCGCCGCCAGCCGTATCGCGTCGCTCGCGAAGCGGGCCCGCATCGCCTGGGGCGCCAGCACCTCGACCTCCGGTCCCAGCGCCGAGAGCTGGGTGTGGGCGACCTCCTCCGACTCCACCGGGAGGGTCACCGTCACCCACCCGTCCCCGTCCGGGGCGCCGGCCGCCTCCAGTGCCTCCCGGGCGGACTGCGGATCGACGGTGTACGGCAACCTGAGCACCCCGTCCGGGGAGACCCGCACCACGACCTCGGCCCGCAGCAGGGACCGCGCGAACTGCTCGGCCCGCTCGTCCCAGAAGCCCGGCAGGTCGAACTCCTCGTCCCGCTGGAACCGGTCGTCCCCGGGCTCCACGGCGGTGAACCGGTCG
This sequence comes from Streptomyces sp. NPDC007808, assembly GCF_042868655.1. Lineage (NCBI taxonomy): Bacteria > Bacillati > Actinomycetota > Actinomycetes > Kitasatosporales > Streptomycetaceae > Streptomyces > Streptomyces sp. NPDC007808. The sequence goes on along the minus strand of NZ_JBIAEQ010000002.1, from coordinate 235,034 downwards.
ATGCGGTACACCCGGTACGACCCGTGCCCCGCCACACGGGCGCACAGGTACCAGACCCCCGCCTTCAGCACCAGCCCGTACGGCTCCAGCTCGCGCCCCACCTCCCGCAAGCGCTCCCCCTCACCCCGCCGGTAGCGGGCGACGATCCGCCGGTCGTCCCACACCGCGTCCGCGACGGCCGGCAGCAGCTCGGGCGTCTTCGGTTCCCTGAACCAGTTCGGGGCGTCCAGATGGAACCGCTGAGCCGCCGTACGGGAGGCGTCGCGCAGGGAGGGCAGCAGGGCGGCGGACACCTTCAGCCGGGCGGCGGAGGCGGCGTCCTCCAGCCCCATCTCCCGCAGCGCCCCCGGGACGCCGCTGAGGAACAACGCCTCGGCCTCACTGCGGGCCAGCCCGGTCAGCCGGGTCCGGTAACCGCCGATGAGCCGGTACCCCCCGGCCCGCCCCCGGTCCGCGTACACCGGAACCCCGGCCTCCGACAACGCCTGGGCGTCCCGGGTGACGGTCCGCTCCGACACCTCCAGCTCCTGTGCCAGTTCGGCGGCGGTCATGGAGGGCCGGGACTGGAGCAGCAGCACCATTTTGATGAGCCGGGCAGCACGCATACGGCCATCATGCCGGGTGCCACCGACAGCGAAGGGGCACGGCGGCAGCCGTACCCCTTCATCAGCCGTCAGCCCCTGCGGGCCGCGTTCACCGGGCCCTACAGCCCGTACTTCTCACGTGCTTCCTTCACCGCGGCTGCCTTGACCTCGCCGCGCTTGGCCAGCTGGGCCAGGGCCGCGACGACGATCGACTGGGCGTCGACCCCGAAGTGACGGCGGGCCGCCTCACGGGTGTCGGACAGGCCGAAGCCGTCCGCGCCCAGCGAGGACCAGTCCTGCTCGACCCACTGCGCGATCTGGTCCGGTACCTGGCGCATGTAGTCGGACACCGCCAGCACCGGGCCCTCGGCACCCTGCAGCGCCTGCCGGACGTACGGCACCCGCTCCTCGCCGCGCAGCAGGGCCGCGTCGGCCTCCAGGGCGTCCCGGCGCAGCTCCGTCCAGGACGTCGCCGACCACACGTCGGCGGCCACGCCCCACTCCTGCGCGAGCAGCTGCTGCGCCTGCAGCGTCCAGTGGATCGCCGTGCCGGAGCCGAGCAGCTGGATGCGCGGGGCGTTCGCGGCCGGGGACAGGCCCGCCGACTCCGCCGTGTTGAAGCGGTACAGGCCCTTGACGATGCCCTGGTCGATCCCGTCCACAGCGGGCTTCGCGGGCTGCGGCAGCGGCTCGTTGTAGACGGTCAGGTAGTAGAAGACGTTCGGGTCCTCACCCGGCGCCGCCTCGCCGTACATCCGGCGCAGGCCGTCCTTGACGATCGCCGCGACCTCGTAGGCGAAGGCCGGGTCGTACGTCAGCGCGGCCGGGTTCGTCGCTGCGATGACGGGGGAGTGGCCGTCGGCGTGCTGGAGGCCCTCGCCGGTCAGCGTGGTCCGGCCCGCCGTCGCGCCGATGAGGAAACCGCGGCCGAGCTGGTCGCCGAGCTGCCACATCTGGTCGGCCGTGCGCTGCCAGCCGAACATCGAGTAGAAGATGTAGAACGGGATCATCGCCTCGCCGTGCGTCGCGTACGACGTCGAAGCGGCGATGAAGTCGGCCATCGAACCGGCCTCGGTGATCCCCTCGTTGAGGATCTGGCCGTTCTTGGCCTCCTTGTAGTACATGAGCTGGTCGCGGTCGACCGGCTCGTACGTCTGGCCCTTCGGCGAGTAGATCCCGAGGGACGGGAAGAGCGACTCCATACCGAAGGTGCGCGCCTCGTCCGGGACGATCGGCACCCAGCGCTTGCCGGTCTCCTTGTCGCGGACCAGGTCCTTCACCAGGCGGACGAAGGCCATGGTGGTGGCCACGTTCTGGGAGCCGGAGCCCTTGTCGAAGGAGGCGAACGCCTTCTCGGCGGGGGCGGGCAGCGGCGCCACCGGGTGCACGCGGCGGGCCGGGGCCGGACCGCCGAGGGCGGCGCGGCGCTCCTGGAGGTAGCGGACCTCGGGGGAGTCGGCGCCCGGGTGGCCGTAGGGGACGACCCCGTCGACGAAGTCGCTGTCCTTGATCGGCAGGTCGAGCAGGTCGCGCATCGCCTTGAACTCGTCCACCGTCAGTTTCTTCATCTGGTGGTTGGCGTTCTTCGACGCGAAGCCCTCGCCGAGGGTGTAGCCCTTGACCGTCTGGGCCAGGATCACGGTCGGCGCGCCCTTGAAGTCGACGGCGGCCTTGTAGGCGGCGTAGACCTTGCGGGCCTCGTGTCCACCGCGGGAGAGGTGGAAGCACTCCAGGATCTTGTCGTCGCTCAGCAGCTTCGCCATCTCGACGAGCGCCGGGTCCTTGCCGAAGAAGTCCTCGCGGATGTAGGCGGCGTCGCGCGTCTGGTACGTCTGCACCTGCGCGTCGGGTACCTCGCGCAGGCGGCGTACCAGCGCGCCCGTGGTGTCGAGCTGGAACAGCTCGTCCCAGGCCGTGCCCCACAGCGTCTTGACGACGTTCCAGCCGGCGCCGCGGAACTGGGCCTCCAGCTCCTGCACGATCTTGAAGTTGGCGCGGACCGGGCCGTCGAGGCGCTGCAGGTTGCAGTTGATGACGAAGGTCAGGTTGTCCAGGCCCTCGCGGGAGGCGAGTGCCAGGGCCGCCGTCGACTCGGGCTCGTCCATCTCGCCGTCGCCGAGGAAGGCCCACACGTGCGAGTTCGAGACGTCCTTGATGCCGCGCGCCGTCAGGTAGCGGTTGAAGCGGGCCTGGTAGATCGCCGACAGCGGGCCGAGGCCCATGGACACGGTCGGGAACTCCCACAGCCAGGGCAGGCGGCGGGGGTGCGGGTACGACGGCAGGCCGTCGCCACCGGACTCCTGGCGGAAGTTGTCCAGGTGCTGCTCGTTCAGACGGCCGTCGAGGAAGGCACGGGCGTAGATACCGGGGGAGGCGTGGCCCTGGATGTAGAGCTGGTCGCCCGAGCCGTCGGCCTCCTTGCCCTTGAAGAAGTGGTTGAAGCCGGTCTCGTACAGCCAGGCCGCGGAGGCGAAGGTGGCGATGTGGCCGCCGACGCCGTGCTTGGAGCCGCGGGTCACCATCGCGGCCGCGTTCCAGCGGTTCCACGCGGTGATACGGCGCTCCATCTCCTCGTCACCGGGCACGCCCGGCTCGGCGGAGGTGGGGATGGTGTTGACGTAGTCCGTCTCAAGGAGCTTGGGCAGCGCGATGCCGGTGCCCTCGGCCCGCTCCAGCGTGCGGCGCATCAGGTACGCGGCACGGTGCGGCCCGGCCGCCTTGGCGACCGCGTCCAGCGAGGCCTGCCATTCGGCGGTCTCCTCCGGGTCGCGGTCGGGGAGCTGGTCGAGCGCGCTCGGCTGGATGGCGTTGGGGTCGGTCATGTCGCCGCCTTCCTCAGTCGAAGGGGGTTCCCTCATCGGTAAGGGTTCGGGGGTGCCCTTGGTCTTTGGCAGGACAGGGCTGGCAGACCTCGGTGGAGGTCCGTCGGCGACTTTAACTCCCTGATCGATGATCGATCAAAGGGTGAAGGGCGAAAACCTCTTGATCACGAGAAAGTAGGCACGGGGTGCCTTTCGGGCAGGCACGGGGTGCCGCGCTTTCGAGAGGTCTTCGCAGGTGGGGCTACGTTTGAGCGGGAACGCGCTCAGGACTCGTGCCGCGGCGCGCAGCCGAGGACATGGGCCTTCACGATCTCGGCGATCCGGGGATCCCGGCGCTGGAAAGCGGCCACCAGCTCCTCGTGCTCCTCCGCGTACGACTGCTGCACCGTCCCCAGCCACCGGATGGACAGCGCCGTGAACACCTCGATGCCGAGCCCCTCCCAGGTGTGCAGCAGCACCGAGTTGCCCGCCGCCCGCACCATCTCCCGGTGGAAGGCGACCGTGTGCCGCACCTGGCCCGTGCCGTCGGAGTTGCGGTCGGCCTCGTACAGGGCGGTGACATGCGGTTCCAGGGCGGAGCAGTCCTCGGCGAGACGGTCGGCCGCGAGCTCCGCGGCGATGGCCTCCAGACCGGCCCGGACCGGGTAGCTCTCCTCCAGGTCGGCCGCGGTCAGACTCCGCACCCGCACGCCCTTGTTGGGCGCCGACTCGATCAGCCGCAGCGACTCCAGCTCCCGCAGCGCCTCCCGCACCGGCGTCTGGCTGACCTCCAGCTCGGTCGCGATACGCCGCTCCACGATCCGCTCGCCCGGCTGCCAGCGCCCGCTGATGATCCCCTCCAGGATGTGCTCGCGGATCTGTTCGCGCAGCGAGTGGATGACGGGCGCGGTCATGAGGGCTCCTTAGAGAGGGGCCACAGGCCCCCGGGGCGTTTTGACGTTTAGACAATACGGCCGCAACGCCGCGCGGGAAGGGCGCGCGGGGGCGCTTTCGCGCAGGTGAGACGAGACTTACACGCACGCACGGCAGTGCCCCTGCCCGGAAGCTTCCGGACAGGGGCACCGTACAGCCGTACCCGCGAAGGGGGTTACAGACCGAGCTCGACCTCGAACTCGCCCGCTTCCAGGATGGCCTTGACGGCCGTCAGGTAGCGGGCCGCGTCGGCGCCGTCCACCAGGCGGTGGTCGTAGGACAGGGTCAGGTACGTCATGTCGCGGACGCCGATGACCGTGCCCTCCGCCGTCTCGATGACGGCCGGGCGCTTGACGGTGGCACCGATGCCGAGGATCGCGACCTGGCCCGGCGGCACGATGATCGTGTCGAACAGGGCGCCGCGCGAACCGGTGTTGGAGATGGTGAAGGTCGCGCCGGACAGCTCGTCCGGAGTGATCTTGTTGGCGCGGACCTTGCCGGCCAGCTCCGCCGTCGCCTTGGCGATACCGGCGATGTTGAGGTCACCGGCGTGCTTGATGACCGGGGTCATCAGGCCCTTCTCGGAGTCCACCGCGATACCGACGTTCTCGGTGTCGAAGTAGGTGATCGTGCCCTCGGCCTCGTTGATCTTGGCGTTGATGACCGGGTGGGCCTTCAGCGCCTGGGCCGCCGCCTTCACGAAGAACGGCATCGGGGAGAGCTTGACGCCCTCGCGCGCGGCGAAGGAGTCCTTGGCCTGCGCGCGCAGACGCATCAGGCGGGTGACGTCGACCTCGACGACCGAGGACAGCTGCGCCTGCTCGTGCAGCGCCTTGACCATGTTGTCGCCGATGACCTTGCGGATGCGCGGCATCTTGACGGTCTGGCCGCGCAGGGGGGAGGCCTCCAGCGCCGGAGCCTTCTTGGCGGCCGGAGCAGCGGCAGCGGCGGGGGCCGGGGCAGCCGCGGCGGCCTTCGCGGCCTCGGCGGCGGCGACGACGTCCTGCTTGCGGATACGGCCGCCGACGCCGGTGCCCTTGACGGAGGCCAGGTCGACGCCGTTCTCGGCGGCGAGCTTGCGCACCAGCGGGGTGACGTAGGCGCCCTCGTCGGTGGCCTTGGCAGCGGCAGGTGCGGCCGGAGCCGGGGTGACCGGGGCCGGGGCGGCCGGAGCGGGAGCCGGGGCGGCGGGCTGGGCCGGAGCCGGAGCGGCAGCGGCGGGCGCGGCCGGAGCGGCGGGGGCCGGAGCCGCGGGCGCGGCAGGCGCGGCCGGAGCGGGGGCGGCGGCGGGGGCCGGGGCCTCCTGGGCCGGGGCGGCCGCCGGAGCGGCACCCGCGACGCCGATGACGGCCAGCTTGGCGCCGACCTCGGCCGTCTCGTCCTCGCCGACCACGATCTCCAGCAGCGTGCCGGAGGCGGGCGCCGGGATCTCGGTGTCGACCTTGTCCGTCGACACCTCCAGCAGCGGCTCGTCGGCCTCGACGCTGTCACCGACCGACTTCAGCCAGCGGGTGACGGTGCCCTCGGTGACGGACTCGCCGAGCGCGGGCAGGACCACGTCCGTGCCCTCGGCGGAACCGCCGCCCGAGGCGGCCTCGGCGGTCGGAGCCGGGGCCGGGGCGGCCTGCTCGGTGGACGGAGCGGCAGCGGCCGGCTCCGGGGCGGGCTCGGCGACCTGCTCGGCCTGCGGGGCCGGGGCGGCAGCGGGCGCGCCCGTGCCGTCGTCGATCACGGCCAGCTCGGCGCCGACCTCAACGGTCTCGTCCTCGGCGACCTTGATGGACGCCAGGACACCGGCGGCGGGGGAGGGGATCTCGGTGTCGACCTTGTCGGTCGAGACCTCGAGCAGCGGCTCGTCGGCCTCGACACGCTCGCCCTCGGCCTTCAGCCAGCGGGTGACAGTGCCCTCGGTGACGCTCTCACCGAGCGCCGGAAGGGTTACGGAAACCGCCATGGTTTCGGTTGCTCCTTACGGAAAGTGCGGAAGTCTGTGTCGTCGCGTTCGTCGACCGAGGGATCAGTCGTGCGCGTGGAGCGGCTTGCCGGCCAGGGCCAGGTGGGCCTCGCCGAGCGCCTCGTTCTGCGTCGGGTGGGCGTGGATCAGCTGGGCGACCTCGGCGGGCAGCGCCTCCCAGTTGTAGATCAGCTGGGCCTCGCCGACCTGCTCGCCCATGCGGTCGCCGACCATGTGGACGCCGACCACCGCACCGTCCTTGACCTGGACGAGCTTGATCTCGCCCGCGGTGTTCAGGATCTTGCTCTTGCCGTTGCCCGCCAGGTTGTACTTCAGAGCGACGACCTTGTCCGCGCCGTAGATCTCCTTGGCCTTGGCCTCGGTGATGCCGACGGAGGCGACCTCCGGGTGGCAGTACGTGACCCGCGGGACACCGTCGTAGTCGATCGGGACGGTCTTCAGACCGGCCAGCCGCTCCGCGACCAGGATGCCCTCGGCGAAGCCGACGTGCGCGAGCTGGAGGGTCGGGACCAGGTCACCGACGGCGGAGATGGTCGGCACGTTCGTGCGCATGTACTCGTCGACGAGGACGTAGCCGCGGTCCATGGCGACGCCCTGCTCCTCGTAGCCGAGACCGGCGGAGACGGGGCCGCGGCCGACCGCCACCAGCAGCACCTCGGCCTCGAACTCCTTGCCGTCGGCGAGGGTGACCTTGACGCCGTCCTGGGTGTACTCGGCCTTCTGGAAGAAGGTGCCCAGGTTGAACTTGATGCCGCGCTTGCGGAACGCGCGCTCGAGAAGCTTCGAGCTGTTCTCGTCCTCGACCGGGACGAGGTGCTTCAGGCCCTCGATCACGGTGACGTCGGCCCCGAAGGACTTCCACGCGGAGGCGAACTCGACGCCGATGACGCCGCCGCCGAGGATGATCGCGGACTTCGGCACGCGGTCCAGGACGAGGGCGTGGTCCGAGGAGATGATGCGGTCGCCGTCGATCTCCAGGCCCGGCAGCGACTTCGGCACGGAGCCGGTCGCCAGCAGGACGTGGCGGCCCTGGACGCGCTGACCGTTGACGTCGACGGAGGTCGGGGAGGACAGACGGCCCTCACCCTCGATGTACGTCACCTTGCGGGAGGCGACGAGGCCCTGCAGGCCCTTGTACAGGCCGGCGATCACGCCGTCCTTGTACTTGTGGACCCCGGCGATGTCGATGCCCTCGAAGGTGGCCTTCACACCGAACTGCGCGCTCTCGCGGGCCTGGTCGGCGATCTCGCCCGCGTGCAGCAGGGCCTTGGTGGGGATGCAGCCCCGGTGCAGGCAGGTGCCGCCGACCTTGTCCTTCTCGATCAGGGCGACGTCCAGGCCCAGCTGCGCCCCGCGCAGGGCCGCGGCGTAACCACCGCTACCACCGCCGAGGATCACTAGGTCGAAAACGGTGCTGGCGTCGTTCGCCACGTCACGTCCTCCATGCATGTGCGCCGTGCGCCGGTCGTCGATGACCGACAGGCGGCTGGTGTCCGGCCGCTCTATCTTTCGGCCCTGGGGTGGGGCCCTGTCCTGCCGAGCCCCATCTTCGCACTTGTCCACACCGAACGAGACGCCGGGCCGGTGTGTGAGACGCCCCACGTTCAGTTGAGCGGACAGCCGTGAGGGGGCCCCGCCCTACCCGCGCGCGGAGCCCCCTCACCCAGAACCGGCGTCAGCCCAGGTCGCCGGAAGCGGTCAGCTCGGCGAGCCGGACCAGCGTCCGCACGGCGGACCCGGTACCACCCTTGGGCGTGTATCCGAAGGGACCGCCCTCGTTGAACGCCGGCCCCGCGATGTCGAGGTGCGCCCAGGTGATGCCCTCGCCCACGAACTCGCGCAGGAACAGACCGGCGACCAGGCCGCCGCCCATGCGCTCACCCATGTTGGCGATGTCGGCGGTGGGCGAGTCCATCCCCTTGCGCAGGTGCTCCGGCAGCGGCATCGGCCAGGACGCCTCCCCGACCTCCTCGGCCGCCTCCACGATCGCGGAGCGGAACGCGTCGTCGTTGGCCATCACCCCGAAGGTGCGGTTGCCCAGCGCCAGCACCATCGCCCCGGTCAGCGTCGCGACGTCCACGATCGCGTCCGGCTTCTCCTGGGAAGCCGCCCACAGCGCGTCGGCGAGCACCAGCCGGCCCTCGGCGTCGGTGTTGAGCACCTCCACGGTCTTGCCGCTGTACATGCGCAGCACGTCACCCGGGCGCACCGCGGAACCCGACGGCATGTTCTCGGCGAGCGCCAGCCAGCCGGTGACGTTCACCTGGAGGCCGAGGCGCGCGGCGGCGACCACGGCGGCGAACACGGCGGCGGCGCCGCTCATGTCGCACTTCATCGTCTCGTTGTGCCCGGCCGGCTTCAGCGAGATGCCGCCCGAGTCGTAGGTGATGCCCTTGCCGACGAAGGCGAGGTGCTTGTCCGCCTTGGAGTGCGTGTACGTCAGCTTGACCAGCCGCGGAGCGGACGTCGAACCGCCGCCCACGCCGAGGATGCCGCCGTAACCGCCCTTGGTCAGGGCCTTCTCGTCGAGCACCTGCACCTTGATGCCGTGCTCCTTGGCCGCCTGCTGGGCCTCGGCGGCGAACGACGCCGGGTTGAGGTCGTTCGGCGGCATGTTGATCAGGTCGCGGGCGCGGTTGAGCTCCTCGCCGACGGCGGTCGCGCGCTGGATCGCCGCCTTGTGCTCCTTGTCGCGGGGCTTGGCGCCGAGCACGGCGACCTCGGCGAGCGGCGCCTTGCCGTTCTTGGCCTTGGCGTTGGTGCCGGTGCCCTTCGACTCCTTGTAGACGTCGAAGGAGTACGCCCCGAGCAGGGCGCCCTCCGCGATCGCGCCGGTGTCCGCGGCGTCGGTGATCGGCAGCGCGAAGGCGGCCTTCCTGGAGCCGGCGAGGGCACGGGCGGCGACGCCGGCGGCCTTGCGCAGCGCCTCACCGTCGTAGGCGCCGTCCTCGGCGTCATCGGGCGCGGCGCCCAGGCCCACCGCCACCAGGAGCGGGGCCTTGAAGCCGGCGGGGGCGGGGAGCTTCGTCACCTCGCCCTCGGCACCGGAGGCGCCGAGGGTCTCCAGGACGCCGGCGAGCTTGCCGTCGTACGCCTTGTCCACGGCCTCGGCGCCCGGCGCCACGACCGGTCCCTTGGCGCCCTTGGCGACACCGATCACGATCGCGTCGGCCCGCAGGCCGGGCGCCGCGGCGGTGCTGAGAGTGAGAGCAGTCACGGTGGTGAAATCTCGCTTCCGATGTGAAGTTGCAATGGCCGAACGGTGTGGGTCGACCGGGCCCGACGGCCGACCCTAGTTCCGACCTACGGGTGCGGTCTCAGCGGGGCCTTCCCCGGTACGGCGAACACTCGGGATGAGCCTACGCTCGCGTGCGCACTCGCTCATTCCTGCGGGCGTTCACCTGTCGGTGGCGTACTGGTCATCTCTTGACTCCAGGCCCGGTGAGCTGAGTCACACTCGTCTGGTTCCGGCAAGTGATCAGCTTGCCGCTTTGCATGATTTCCACGGATCCCCCGCCGATGCGCCCCGTGGGCCGCGAGGGGATCTTCTGGGGGGAAGGGACACTCAATGCACCCAACGGCGCACAGCGCGCACAGAATGCACCCGACGGCGCACAGCGCGCGCAGATGGACACATCGCAGGAACGCCGTCGCCGCCCTGACGGCCGCCGGCCTGCTCGCCCTGGGGCTCTCGGCACCGCGCGCCGCAGCCGCCGCGGAACCGCGCATCGACCTCAAGGTGCTGGTCGTGGACGACGGCGACAGCCCCGTCCGGGCCATCACCGCCCAGCTGAAGAGCACCGGCATCCCGTACACCACGATCGACCTGAACGACGCGAACCGCCCGACCATCACGGCCGCGTTCCTCAGCGACACGGTGAACGGCACACCCCGGGCCAAGTACCAGGGCGTCGTCCTGCCCGCCGAGGCCCCCTTCGGCGCGGGCTCCGCGGAGCAGACCGCGCTGGAGAACTACGAGCGGACCTACGGCATCCCGCAGGTCGACGCCTACACCTGGGCCCACCCGGGCGTCGGCCTCGACTACACCAGCGAGGGCGGCTGGGCCGGCTCCCTCGACGGGCGCGAGGCGTCCGTCACCGCGGCCGGCAAGGCGGGGTACTTCGGCTATCTCGACGGCGCCCTCACCTTCGAGGACAACGACCCTGCCGTACTGGAGAGCTACGGCTACCTCGCCCGGCCCCGCACCGGCTTCACCAGCTATGTCGACGCGCCCGTGCCCGGCGGCTCCGGGCGCGGCAGCCTGGTCGGCGAGTACCACCGCGACGGGCGCCGCGAACTGGTGGTGACCTTCGCCTACAACCAGCACCAGCAGCAGTTCCGGGTGCTCGCCCGGGGCATCGTCGAATGGCTGACCCGGGGCGTGCACCTGGGGCAGACGCGCAACTACTTCGCGGTGCACGTCGACGACGTGTTCGCGCCCGACAGCCGCTGGGACACCGAACGCAACTGCACCCCCGGTGACTTCGACTGCGCGGGCGGCGACGGCGAGGGGACCGCGCCGATCCGTATGACGGCCGAGGACGCGGCGTACGCCGCGCAGTGGCAGCGCGAGCGCGGCTTCACCCTCGACATGGTCTACAACGCCGGCTCCGGCGAGGAGTGGAAGAGCGAGAACGGCGGCACCGACGCCCTCACCGACCGGCTGCTCGCCGACAAGGCGCGCTACCGCTGGATCAACCACACCTACACGCACCCGTTCCTCGGCTGTGTCCAGGACACCTCGACCGTCCCGTGGAGCTGCGCGAAGAACGCCGACGGCTCGACCCGGTACATGAGCCGGGCGGACATCGCCGCGCAGATCCGCGACAACCACAACTGGGCCGTCGCCAAGGGGCTTCCGGTCGACCGCACGGAACTCGTGACCGGCGAGCACTCGGGTCTGAAGACCTCGCCGCAGCAGCCCGCCGACAACCCGAACCTGGCCGGAGCCCTCGCCGACACCGGCGTGAAGTGGATCGCCTCGGACAACTCCCGCGAGCCCGCCCAGCGCCCGGTCGGCGCCGCGCTGACCGTGCCCCGGCACCCGATGAACGTGTACTACAACGTGGGTACCGAGGCGGAGATGACCGACGAGTACAACTGGATCTACACCTCCGAGGCCGACGGCGGCAGCGGTGTCTGTGAGACCAACCCCGCCTCCACCTGCCTGGACGCACCGCTGGACACCGCCACCGGCTACGACGAGCACATCGTCCCGCAGGAGGCCCGCACCGCCCTCGGGCACGTCGTCTCGGGCGACCCGCGCCCGCACTACGCCCACCAGTCCAACCTGGCCGAGGACCGCACCCTGTACCCGGTCCTGGACAAGGTGCTCGCCGACTACCAGGCGCTCTTCGCCGACAACACCCCGGTGCAGAACGTCTCCCAGAAGTCGATCGGCACCGAGCTCCAGCGCCGCGCCGCCTGGCAGACCGCGCTCGCGAACGGCTCCGTCACGGCGTACCGCATCGGCACCTCCGTCACCGTCAACGCCCCGTCCGGGACCCAGATCCCGGTGACCGCACCAGAAGGAACCGTCAAGCAACTCCTCGTCGGCACCAGCGCGTTCGGGACGCCGTACGCGGGAGAGCGCTCGGCCTGGACCACGCCGGGACTCCTGCAGACCGCGCTGAAGCTGAAGCTGCCGACCTAGGAGGCTCCCTGGCCGACAGGGCCCGGCGCAGGGCCGGCCATGCGCACCCCGGTCAGCTCACGACCAGACGCCCGGGGTGCGCGCAGGGGCCGTAGCACCACACTTTGTTCCACAGGGGGGAACTCGCATGATGCGCACGGGCCGTCATGTCACCATGCTGACCGAGGGCACCTATCCGCACGTCCACGGGGGTGTCAGCACCTGGTGCGACCAGCTCGTCAAGGGCATGCCCGAGGTCGACTTCCACATCGTGTCGCTCACCGGAACCGGCCGCGAACCCGTGACCTGGGAGCTGCCGCCCAACGTCTACCGGCACACCTCCGTACCGACCTGGGGCCCGCGTCCCGGACGGGGGCGGGCGCCGTACGGCCGGGCCCGCCGCCGGTTCACCGACTGCTACGAGCGCTTCCTGCTCTCCTTCCTCGACCCCGAGGCGTCCTGCGACTTCGGCGATGCCCTGGACGAGCTGGCCCGTCTCGCCCGGGACGGCCGGCTGTCGTCGGCGCTGCGCACCGAGTCGGCGCTCAGGTCCCTGATGTGGATATGGACGATGCCGCATCTGCCGACCGCGGCCGCCCACCCGACCGTCCACGACGCCCTGACCGCGACCGACCTGCTGGAACACGCCCTGCGCCCGCTCGGCACCCGTGTCCCCGAGGACTGCGTCGCCCACGCGGTCAGCAGCGGCCTCGCCACGCTCCCCGCGCTCGCCGCGCGTCGGCTGGACGGTGTGCCGTTCCTCCTCACCGAGCACGGCATCTACCTGCGCGAGCGCTACCTCGGCTACCGCAGCGACGCCCAGCGCTGGCCCGTGAAGGCGTTCATGCTCGGCTTCTACCGGGAGCTGAACTCGCTCGGATACCGCACGGCCGACCTGATCACCCCCTGCAACCAGTACAACCGCCGCTGGGAGGAGCGCGGCGGCGCCGACGCCGACAAGATCCGCACGGTCTACAACGGCGTCGACCCGCTCGCCTTCCCGCACGCCGGACCCGAGCCGGACATCCCCACCCTCACCTGGTGCGGCCGGGTCGACCCCATCAAGGACCTGGAGACCCTGCTGAGGGCCTACGCCATGGTCCGCGCCGAACTCCCGGAGACCCGCCTGCGGTTGTTCGGCCCGGTGCCGGCAGGCGGCGAGGCCTACCGCACCAAGCTGGAGAAGCTCGCCGCGGAGCTGGGCGTGACGGACGGCCTGACCTTCGAGGGCCGCATCAGCGAGGTCTGGCGCGCCTATGCCGCCGGGCATGTCGTGATGCTGTCGTCCATCTCCGAGGGCTTCCCGTTCTCCATCATCGAGGCCATGTCCTGCGGCCGTACGACGGTCTCGACGGACGTCGGGGGAGTGCGCGAGGCGGTCGGCGACACCGGGCTCGTGGTGCCGCCGCGTGAGCCGGAGAAGATGGCGGCGGCCGCGCTGACCCTGCTCAGGGACGACGAACGACGCCGCCGTCTGGGCGGGTTGTCCCGTCAACGAGTGATCGACCGGTTCACCCTGCGCCGCTCCGTGGACAACTTCCGGACGATCTACCAAGAGCTCGCGGGCGGCCCCGAGGTGTACGAGCCCACGCTCGAAACGGTCGCCGACTGGACCCTGGAACTGCGCAGCCCCTGGTACCAGAAGGTCGCGACGGACGGCGCCGCCTGGTGAGCGGAAGCCTCTGGATGCCGCCGGGCTCCCACCCCGACGCCCTGCCCGCGGTACCGCGCCAGCGCGCCCGGCCCAGCTGGGCGCACCCGGACCCGGTCGACGAACTGGCCGAACGCCTCGACGACTTCGTGGCGGCGGCCGTCCACCCCGACGAGATCGCCGCGCTCCTGGAGTCCGACGGCCTCTCCGACGACCAGATACGTGAGCGCTACGGCGTCAAGGACTCCTTCGCGCTCGCCGAGGAGCTGTACGAACGGGTCGAGCGCCGCTACCCGGAGCCGGAACGTCCGGTCCACGACCCCTGGCAGGTCGGCCTGCTGGGCTGCCTGCTGCGCGGTGTCGTCTTCGCGCTCCCCGGCCTCGGCTACGTCCTCGGCGCACCCCTGCTCGCCGGCCCAGAGGACGACCTCGGCCTTCCCGCGGGCACGGTCCCGCTGCTGGCCGGCGCCCTGGTCGGCTGGACCTGGAACCAGGGCCTCGCCCACCGGGCGTACTTCTGGCTCGGGTTGGGCGACCGTGGTGCCGCCCGCCGTTCCCTGCTGCTCGGCGCTCCGGCCGGCGTGCTGCTCGGCGCCCTGGTCGCACTGGCCGTGGCGGCGACGGCGGCCACACCCCACCCGGCGGGGGCCGCCTTCGCCGCCGGGCAGTCCTGCTACTTGGGCGCGGCCACGGTCCTGCTGGTCATGGGGCGCGAACGCGTCCTGCTGGCTGCGCTTACCCCGATGGCCGCGGCAGCGGTGTTCGCGCAGCTGCACCCCGTCCCCGACCTGGCGAGAGGCGCCGTGCTGCTGGGCTCCCTGCTCGCGGTGACGGCGCTCGCCTCCCTCGAAGTGCGTCCGGCCGTCCGGGACCTGGGTGAGCGGGGCTGGACGGCGGGCCTCACCGCCCTCCTGCCCTTCGGCGGCTACGGCAGCGCACCGCGGGCGCAGCGCACCGCGTCCCCCGCCCTCACCGGGTCCTTCCCGTACGCGCTGTTCGGTCTGGGCACCGGTGTGCTCGTGCTGTACGCGGCCCTCGGCGACGCCCTCGCCGACGAGGGGGCCGGCGTGGTCGCCGCGCCGGCCGCCGTCGCCCTCACCCTCAGCATGGGCCCCGCCGAATGGCTGCTGCACCGCTTCCGCAGCGGCAGCCTGGCGGGCCTGCGCTCCAGCAGCACGCCCAGGGCGTTCCGGCGGACCACGGTGCTCACCGCCGTGAAGTGCCTGACCGCCTACCTGGCCGCGCTGCTCGCGCTCGGCCTCGCCACCTCCGCGCTGTGGCCGCACGCCCCCTCGGTCGCGGGTGTCCGCCTGGCCGGGCTGCTCCTGCTGGGAGTGGTCCTGTGGACGGGCCTGCTGCTCCAGTCCTTCGGCGCGGTGCTCAGCGCGGCGGCGGTCTGCTGCGGGGCCGCCCTCGCCCAGACGGCGGCCCTGGTGACGCACACGGGCAGCCCGGACGGGATCGGCCTGGTCGTCCACGGGACGGCGGCAGCGGCCCAGGCCGCGCTCGTCTGCGCCCTGCTGGGGAGGGTGACCGCCCACCGATGAGCGAGCTGCTGATCCCGTACTACGAGCACCCGTCCGTCCGCCCCGCGGAGTGGGACGCGATCATCGCCGCCGCACCCCGTCTGTACGGCGTCGTACTGAACCCGGCCAGCGGCCCCGGCGCGACGCCCGACGCGGCGTTCGCCGAGGTCGCGGCACGGCTGCGGGCGGCCGGCGGAGTGCGGGTGCTCGGCTACGCCGACACCGGCTACGGCCGCCGACCGCACGCCGACGTCGTCCGCGACCTCGTGCGGCACCGCGACTGGTACGGCGCGGACGGTGTCTTCCTGGACCAGGTCGCCTCGGGCCGTGCGGACTTCGGGTACTACCAGCGGCTCGCGACCGCGGCCTGGGGTGCCGGTTTCGGGACGCTCGCCCTGAACCACGGCACGCCACCCGACCCGGTGTACGCCAGGATCGCGGACCTCCTCGTCACCTTCGAGGGCACCTGGGCGTCGTACACCCGGCTCGGCCCGCAGCGATGGCGTGGCGGCACCGGAGTGCGGCTGTGCCACCTGGTGTACGGCGTACCGGCCGACGCCGAACCGGGGGCTCTGGCACGCGCCCGCGGGGCCACGGTCCACTGCGCGGTGCCGGGTACGGGCGATCACCCCTGGGGCACGCTGCCGCACGCCCTGGCGGGCTGAGGGTCAGCCCAGGCAGAGTACGACGAGGGCGGTCGTCGCCGCCGTCTCCGCGAGCCCGCCGAAGACGTCGCCGGTGACCCCGCCGAAGCGGCGGACGCAGTGCCGCAGCAGGACTTCGGCGGCGGTGAGCGCGGCGAGCACCGCGAGGGCGGTGCGGACGACGTCGGCCGCCCCGAGCAGCGCGCCCGCCGCCGCGGCGACACCGGTCACGGCCAGGGCGACGGCCACCGCGCCGGGCACCGGTACGACGCCGGCCACCGCGGCCCCGAGCCCCTCCGGACGTGCCGCGGGCACCCCCGTCCGGGCGGCCAGGGTGAGCGCGAGGCGGGCGGCGACGGCGGACGCGACGGTGGCCAGGGCGCCGCGGGCCCATGAGTCGCCGTACAGCTGGGCGAGCGCGGCCACCTGCGCCAGCAGCGCGAACACGAGCGTGATGACGCCGAAGGGCCCGATGTCCGACTGCTTCATGATCCGCAGCGCGTCCTCGGCCGGTTTGCCGCTGCCCAGCCCGTCGGCGGTGTCGGCCAGCCCGTCGAGATGCAGGCCCCGGGTGAGGACGGCCGGCACGGCGGCGCCGGCGACCGCGGCGAGGAGGGGGGCGGCGCCGAGGAACAGCAGCACCAGCGCGAGGACGGCCGCGGCGCCGCCGAGGACCACCCCGACGAGCGGAGCGCACAGCATCCCGCCGCGCGCGGCGTCCCGGTCCCACCGGCTCACCCGGACGGGCAGCACACTGAGCGTGCCGAAGGCGAAACGAAGACCGTGCAGGGGCGGGAAGGTCATGGACACGGCGGAAGGGTAGCCCGGACGTCGTCCCCGACAGGCGGCCCACCCCCGCCGCGGAGACACTGGGGACATGGGTGACTGGTGGCAGCGGAACATCATCGAACCGGGCAAACTCCCGCTGCTGCTGGCCCTGACCGCCTTTGTGGTCACCTTCCTGGTGACCCGGGTCATCACCCGCATGATCCGGGCGGGCAAAGGGCCCTTCCGCAACATCGAGACCGGCGCCGTCCACGTCCACCACGTGGTCCCCGGAGTCGTCCTCACGATCATCGGCGGCTTCTGCGCGGTCGCCGGCGGCCAGCGCGGCTTCGGCTCCGCCGTGGCCGCCGTGGTCTTCGGGGTGGGCGCGGGCCTGGTCCTGGACGAGTTCGCGCTGATCCTGCACCTGGACGACGTGTACTGGACCGAGGCCGGCCGCAAGAGCGTCGAGGTGGTCGTGCTGACCGCCGCCGTGGTCGGCCTGCTCCTGCTCGGCTTCGCGCCCTTCGGGGTCAACGACCTCGACGAGAACGAGATGCAGAACCGAGGGTCGGCGCTCGGCACGATCGCCGGGAACTTCCTCCTCGCCCTGATCGCCCTCGCCAAGGGCAAGGCCCGGATCGCGATCTTCGGGGTGATCATTCCCTTCATCGCCCTGTTCGGCGCCATCCGCCTGGCCCGGCCCGCCTCTCCGTGGGCCAAGCGCTTCTACGGCCGTCGCCCGCGGGCCCGCGCCAAGGCCCAGTTGCGCGCCTACCACCACGACCGGCGCTGGTCGGGCCTCAGCCGCAAGGTCCAGGACTGGATCGGCGGCGCGCCCGACGCGGATCCGGCCCGGGCCCTGGAACACCGCTGACGCACCGCCGACACCGCGCACAGCACCGGCACACCGCCGGGTGCCCGGTACCGGCGAGGCTCTCCTGCAGCACGACCTCGACCACGACTCGGCGCCACCGGCCTGTCCGGCCGGGTGGCGCCAGCGCGGCGACGCCGAGCGACTCGCGCCGCGCGGCGGCACACCGCTGCGCCACGGAGCTTCCGTACTGCGGCGGTTGCGCCGTTCGCTCGCCGCCGCAACCGGCGCCCCGCCAGGCCGACGCGGGCCCGGCGTCACCGCACCCGTTCGTCACCCGGCCGGAGTCCGCCGACGCCGCCCCACCGCGCGCGGCCCCTACTCGGCCCCCGGCTCCTCGACCACCGCTTCCGCGGGCTTCTCCGCCTCGGCAGCCTTCTCCGCCTCCGTGGCCTTCTCCGCCTCCACCGGCGCCTCCGGCTCCAGCGGTTGTTCCGGGAGTTCGGCCGACCGGTGCGGCGTTGGCGTCCACGGCGACCTGGGCCGCGGCCACCGCCTGGGCCGCGTTGCACACGTCGGCGAAGCGGGCCGGGGCGATCACCGTGGGCAGGGCCGGCGGGCCCCCGGGCGCCGCCCCACCGCGCGCGGCCCCTACTCGGCCCCCGGCTCCTCGGCCACCGCTTCCGCGGGCTTCTCCGCCTCGACAGCCTTCTCCGCCTCCAGCGGCGCCTCCGGCTCCAGCGGTTGTTCCGGGAGTTCGGCCGACCGGTGCGGCGTTGGCGTCCACGGCGACCTGGGCTGCGGCCACCGCCTGGGCCGCGTTGCACACGTCGGCGAAGCGGGCCGGGGCGATCACCGTGGGCAGGGCCGGCGGGCCCCCGGGCGCCGCCCCACCGC
>NZ_JBIAEQ010000002.1:31333-216716 GCF_042868655.1 Streptomyces sp. NPDC007808 | reverse complement strand
CCGCGCGCGGCCCCTACTCGGCCCCCGGCTCCTCGACCACCGCTTCCGCGGGCTTCTCCGCTTCCACCGGCGTCTCCGGCTCCAGCGGCTGTTCCGGGAGTTCGGCGGCCAGTGCGGCGGCGGCCATCACCGTGGGCAGGGCCAGCAGGCCCCCGGCGCCTTCGCCGACCCGCACGCCCTGGTCGAGCAGAGGCTCCAACGCCATCCGGTCCAGTGCCTTGGCCTGGCCCGGCTCCCCGCTGTCGTGCGCGGCCAGCCACCAGTCCGGCGCCCGGAACGCGATCCGCTGCCCCACCAGCGCACAGGCGGCGACCACGACCCCGTCCAGCACGACCGGCATCTTGCGCACCGCGCACTGGAGCAGGAACCCGGTGATCGCGGCGAGATCGGCGCCGCCCACCGTCGCGAGCAGCTGCAGCTGGTCGCCGAGCACGGGCCGCGCCCGGCGCAGGGCGTCCCGGATCGCCGCGCACTTGCGCATCCACACCAGGTCGTCGATGGCCAGCCCGCCCCGACCGGTGACCACGGAGGCGTCGGTCCCGCACAGCGCGGCGACCAGCACCCCGGCCGCCGTCGTCCCGCCGACGCTCACATCGCCGAGCACCACCAGATCCGTACCGGAGTCGGCCTCCTCGTCGGCCACCGCCATCCCGGCCCGGAAGGCGGCCTCCGCCTCCTCCGGCGTCAGCGCGTCCTCGATGTCGATACGCCCGCTGCCGCGCCGCACCCGGTGCCGCACCACCGCCTCCGGCAGCGTCTGCGGGTCGCAGTCCAGGCCCATGTCGACGACCCGCACCCCGACCCCGAGCCGCCGCGCGAGCACGGACACCGGCCGGCCGCCCTCAAGGATCTCCCGCACCAACTCCCCGGCACCGCCCGCCGGCCGCGCCGAGACGCCCAGCTCGGCGATGCCGTGGTCCCCGGCGAACAGCACGACCCGCGGCTGTTCGATCGGCCGCACCGGCACGGCGGACTGCGCCGCCGCCAGCCACTCACCCAGTTCGTCGAGGCGGCCCAGCGCTCCGGGCGGCACGACCTGACGCTCACGGCGTGCCTCGGCGTCACGGCGCACCCCACTGTCGGGACGCTCGATCAGTTCGGAGAAGTCGTCGAGATTAAGCGAGCTCATTCGCCGAACAGTACCGGCACCGGTCGAACAGAACGGCGCCCCATGGCCACCCCTGGCTCCGCCACGGCACCGCCGCGTCGGCGTGACGTCGTTGCACCCAAGATCGCCATCCCATACGTTCCGTTTTGCAGTGGATTGTCGGGGCATGCTCGCACCGTCCCGCCGTCCGCCCCGCCGTACGCCCCCGTCGTACGTCCTCGCGCCCGGGAGCCACCATGACCGCGACCGCACCCGCCCAACGCCGCCACGCCGCCTGCGCGTTCACTCTCGCCCCGTGCCGGGAACACACCTACGTCCCCCGGTACCTGTGGCTCGCGCGGCAGGCGCCCGCCAGCCGTCTGAGAGCCGCCGCCCGCGCGGCACTGCCTCTCGGTGAGCCGGAGAGCTGGCTGGACGTGGGCACGGGCGACGCCCGCTTCCCTGAGGCCGCCAGGGAATTCTTCCCGTACACGGCGTTCGACGGCCTGGACCCGACCGACCGCGTCCTGCACGCCCGCGTGGCCGAGCGCGTGGAGGAGGCCTACGTCGGCCGGCTGACGGACCCCCGCGTCACGACCCGGCTGCGCACCCGTTACGACGTCGTCAGCATGTTCCGCCACCTGGAGCACGCCCCGGACCCCCGCGCCGAACTCCGGGCCGCCCTCGCGGTCCTGCGCCCCGGCGGCCACCTGGTCCTCGAACTCCCCAACCCGCGCGGCGCGTTCGCCCTGCTGCTCGGCGCCTGGTGGACCCCGCACAGCCGCCCCGGCCATCTCCACCTGCTGCCCCTGGCCACGCTCTGCGAGGAACTCCGCTCCCAGGGCTGCGCGATCGTCACGATCGACCGCACCCCGCACACCCCGTACGACTTCGCGGTCACGACCTCACGGGTGCTCAGCGGCCTGGTCTCCCCCTACCTGGCGGTGCTGGGCGCCCCCCTGATCGCCGCGGCCTGGGCCCTCGACCTGCTCCTGGCGCCCGTACTGCGCCGCACGCCGCTCGCGAACGCGTACCGCGTCATCGCCCGCAAGGAGCCGGCGGCGCCGGCCTCACCCGCGTAGCACCAGCGCCTGCCCCGCGACCACCAGCACCACCTGCTCGCACTCCCCGGCGAACGCCGCGTTCAGCCGTCCCAGCTCGTCCCGGTAGCGGCGTCCCGACGCCGTCGCCGGGACGATCCCCGAGCCCACCTCGTTGGACACCGCGACCACGGTCCGCCGGGTGGCCCGCACCGCGTCCGTCAACTCCCGCACCCGCTCCCGCAGCACCCGCTCGCCGCTCTCCGCCCACACCGCGTCGTCCCACGCGCCGGCCGAGTCCATCGCGTCCGTCAGCCACAGGGACAGACAGTCGATGAGCAGCGGCGCCCCGTCCCCGGCCAGCAGCGGCACCAGATCACAGGTCTCGGCCGTCCGCCACGACCCCGGCCGCCGCTCCCGGTGCGTGGCGACCCGCGTCGCCCACTCCGTGTCCCCGGCCCGGCTGCCCCCGGTCGCCACATACAGCACCTCGGGGAAGGACTCCAGCCGCCGTTCCGCCTCCACCGACTTCCCCGACCGGGCTCCGCCCAGCACCAGGGTCCGCCGGGGCACGTCCGGCACGTCCTCGTACGCCCCCACCACCAGCGTCTCGCCGTCCGGCACCGCCCGCGCCCCCGCCGCGGCCAACCGCCGCCGCAGTTCGGACCCCGGCGGCACGTCATGGTCCAGATGGACGGCGACCACATCCGTCGTCGGCCCGACCGCGCCCACCGCCCGCAGCCTGGCCAGGGCGTCCGGCCGTCTCACGACATCGGCGACCACCATGTCGTACATCCCGACCGCCCCCTCCTCCAGCCCGGCCGGCGAGCCCCCCGGCGGCAGATACAGCAGCCGCTGCCCGTCCGGCCCGGTCACCGCGTACCCGGTGCCGGGAGAGTCCATCGCCACCGCCCGCACCCGATGTCCCGTCAGCAGCGTCAACTCCCGTCCGTCCGGCACCCGGCCGGGCTGCGGCAGCCCCGCCGGCACCTCGACGGCGGGTCCGTCGTGCGGGTGGGACAGCAGCACCTGCCGTACACCACTGAGCGAACGCCCCGCCCGAGCAGCCGCGAACGCCGCTCCCGGCGTCAGATCGAGCAGCAGCGTTCCGTCCACGAGCAGGGCGGTCGCGGCCCGCGCGTCATCACCGAGCGCGCTCGCACAGGCCGCGCAGGGACAGTCGGGGCGGGGGAGTCCCGCGGGGGCACCGGTGCCGAGCAGAGTCAGTTCCACGGACCGATTTTCGCCGGTCGCCACTGATCTTGCGCGCCCGAGGGTCCTCGTGGGCGCACCGGAGCAGGTGAACCGAACGCGCGCTCTGTTTACGGCGCAGCTGAGGGAGCACATACGCTCAGGGCGGGAGCCGGACCCGAACCGGCTTCCCTACTGCACGTGCTGACACCTGGGAGGCGTACATGGCGGCATGGACGTGGCGGTTCGAGAAGGCCGACGGGGCGGAGGTCCAGCCCGCGGTGCAGCCCGAGGAGTTCACCACCCAGGGCGATGCCGAGTCCTGGATCGGAGAGCACTGGAAGGCCCTCCAGGAGGGCGGCGCGGACCAGGTGCGGCTCTTCGAGGACTCCGCGGAGATCTACGGGCCGATGAGCCTGCACGCCGACGCGTCGTAGCCGACGGGCGGGGTGGGGGCGACCGGGCCCTCACCCGACCGCCCCCTCACTGCTCACCCAACGTCACGTCCACCGTCTTCTCGTCGCCGTCGCGGGTGTACGTCACCGTCGTCCGCTCACCCGGCCGGTCGGAGGCCAGCTCCTGGGCGAGTGAGGTGATGGTGGTGATGTCCGTGTCACCGAGCCGGGTGATGACGTCCCCGGGTTCGAGTCCGGCCTTGTCGGCCGCCCCGCCCGCCGTCACCTCGACGACGGCGACGCCCGCGACCTCGTAGTCGTCGTTCACGACCGTACGGCCCGTGATGCCGAGCGCCGCCCGGCCCGTCTCGGTGACCTTGCCGTCCTTCACGATCTGGTCGGCGACGGTCCGCACGGTCGACGCCGGGATCGCGAACCCGATGCCGGGCGCCGCGCCATGCCCCGCACCGGGTTCGGTCGCCGCGAGGGTCGGGATGCCGATGACCCGGCCGTCGAGGTTCACCAGGGCCCCGCCGCTGTTGCCGGGGTTGATGGCGGCCGACGTCTGCACCATGTTGGGGATCGTCGCGCCCGTACCGCCGTTGTCACGGCTCTCGGTGACGGTCCGTCCGGTCGCCGAGACGATGCCCTGCGTCACGC
Organism: Streptomyces sp. NPDC007808; assembly: GCF_042868655.1. Classification (NCBI taxonomy): domain Bacteria; kingdom Bacillati; phylum Actinomycetota; class Actinomycetes; order Kitasatosporales; family Streptomycetaceae; genus Streptomyces; species Streptomyces sp. NPDC007808. Next base: position 212,343 of record NZ_JBIAEQ010000002.1, on the reverse strand, counting down.
TGGACGACAGCCCGAGCGGCGAACCCATGGCGAGCACGATCTGCCCGACCTCGACCTTCGCCGAGTCCCCGAACCGCGCCGCCTTCAGCCCCTTCGGCGCCTTGTCCAGCTTGATCACGGCGAGGTCCTGCTGCGGATACGAGAAGACGAGCCGTGCGGTGAGGGTGTCCTCGCTGTTGGCGGTCGTCACCCGGAAGCTGTCCTCCGTGCCGACGACATGCGCGTTGGTGACGATGTGCCCCTGACCGTCGTAGACCACGCCGGAGCCCAGATCGGTCCGGGCCTGGATCTGCACGACCGACGGAAGTACGTCCTCGATCACCTTCAGGTAGCCGTTCTGCAGATCGTCGACCGCCCGCCCGGGCGCCGCGGCCCGCGCGGCCCGCGCCGTCGAGTCCTCCTTCTCGCCCGAGTGCGAGGTCGAGGAGTGCGAGCAGCCCGACAGCAGACCCAGGCAGCACAGCAGGGCGGCGACCGCGCGCGGGGCGCGGAAACGGCGAGCATCCATGCCCCGAGTCTCGCTTCGCCGACCGGTGTCGGCCTGCGCTGCTCACCCGAACGAGCTCAGCCGCGCACCCCGCACAGATGCAGCAACGCGGCGACGCCCCGATACGGGTCCGTCTTCCCGGCCCGCTCCTCCACCGCCAGCAACGTCTCCACGTCCGCGGGGGCCTGCGCCCCGTCCGCCGCGGTGTCGGTGAACACCCGCACGCCGTACCAGGCGTGCAGCGGCGCCCCGATCCCCGCGAGCGTCGCCGTCAGCTCGGCGAGCCGGTCCGCCCGTACGTCGAGCCCCAGTCGGTTCCGGTAGGCGGTGGTGTCGAAGGCGGCCAGCGCACCGGCCCAGTCCGCGGCCAGCCCCGGCCGCATGGCCAGCGCGTCGCCGTTGCGCACGAGCAGCGACAGCAGTCCGCCCGGGGCGAGCATCCGGGCCAGTCCGGCCAGCAGCGGATCGGGCTCCTCGATGTACATCAGCACACCGTGGCAGAGCACGACGTCGAAGCTGCCCGGCAGGAAGTGCACGCCGGTGTCCCGTCCGTCCCCCTGGACGATACGGACCCGCTCCCGGATCCCCTCCGGTTCGCCCGCGAGCTCCTCACGGGCCGTCGCGATCATCTTCGCGTCCTGCTCGACGCCGGTCACCTGGTGCCCGGCCCTGGCCAGCCGGAGCGCCTGGGTGCCCTGGCCCATCCCCACGTCGAGCACCCGCAGCCGCTGCCCGACCGGGAACCGCCCGGCTATCTGCTCGTCGAGCTGCCGGGCCACCAGCTCCTGTCGTACGACATCACGCAGCCCGCCCAGCTTGCTCAGCCAGGCATCGGCCGCACCCCCGGAAAAAGCGGTCGTGCTCAGGGCCGCTCTCCGCGCTTGACCTGAGGCTTCGGCAGCCGGAGCCGGCGCATCTGCAGGGAGCGCATCAGCGCGTAGGCGACCGCGCCGCGCTTGTTGTCGTCGGGGAAGCGCTCGGCGAGCCGCTTCTTCAGGCGGAAGCCGGTGACGACCGAGTCGAGCACGATCAGCACGATCACGACGAGCCACAGCAGCAGCGCGATGTTCTGCAGCGACGCGACCCGGACCATGCTCAGCACCAGGATGATCACGGCCATCGGCAGGAAGAACTCCGCGACGTTGAAGCGCGAGTCGATGAAGTCACGGGCGAACCTGCGGACCGGGCCCTTGTCACGGGCCGGCAGGTACCGCTCGTCGCCCCCGGCCAGCGCCTGGCGCTGCTTCTCCAGGGCGGCCCGGCGCTCCTCGCGCTGGCGCTTGGCGGCCTCCTTGCGCGTCATCGACGTGTTGGCCACGCTGCGACGCTGCGACTGGGCCGCACTGCGCTTGGGCGTGGGGCGGCCCTTCGGGGCCTCGGGGTGACGGGTCTGAGTGGAGTCGGTCACCAGCGCCTTGTCGGCGGCCTGGGCCTTCTCTTCCTTGGCACGGCTACGGAACACAAAACCCAAGGGTACGGGGTGGCGGGGGTTGGACCCCAGCCCGGCCGGGAACGATCCGGCAACACCAGTCGTCGTAGGGGGACAGAGAGGACGTTGCAGACGGTCCGTCCGACGGTCACGGGAAAGGCACACGGGCGGCACCGGGTGGACACCGCGAGCTCACCCATGGGCCCACTGCTGACCCACCCGGGAGTCACCTACTCCTTACGCCGGAGTGGGAACGTCAGCAGTCGTCCTTGGGGATGAGCGCATCCGTCCCCGAACAGTGCGTCAATGGATGCAGGGCCCGTACTGTGGGTTCTGTCGCAGAGCTGGAGCTGGACGTCAGAAGGGGGCGCGCGAAGCCCATGAGCGGTGTCATGAAGCGTATGGGGATGATCTTCCGCGCGAAGGCGAACAAGGCCCTTGACCGGGCCGAGGACCCGCGCGAGACCCTCGATTACTCGTACCAGAAGCAGCTGGAGCTGCTCCAGAAGGTCCGTCGTGGCGTCGCCGACGTCGCCACGTCGCGCAAGCGCCTGGAACTCCAGCTCAACCAACTCCAGCAGCAGTCGTCGAAGCTGGAGGACCAGGGCCGCAAGGCGCTCGCGCTGGGCCGCGAGGACCTGGCCCGCGAGGCGCTGTCCCGCCGCGCCGCCCTCCAGCAGCAGGTGACCGACCTGGAGACCCAGCACGCGACGCTGCAGGGCGAGGAGGAGAAGCTCACCCTCGCGGCCCAGCGCCTGCAGGCGAAGGTCGACGCCTTCCGCACCAAGAAGGAGACCATCAAGGCCACCTACACGGCGGCCCAGGCCCAGACCCGCATCGGCGAGGCCTTCTCCGGCATCTCCGAGGAGATGGGCGACGTCGGCCTGGCGATCCAGCGCGCCGAGGACAAGACGGCACAGCTCCAGGCCCGCGCCGGCGCCATCGACGAACTCCTCGCCTCCGGTGCCCTGGACGACCAGTCCGGCATGCACAAGGACGACATCCAGGCCGAGCTGGACCGGCTCTCCGGTGGTACGGATGTAGAGCTGGAACTGCAGCGGATGAAGGCGGAGCTGGCGGGAGGCCCGGCGGCCGACCAGCAGGCCATCGAAGGCGGCAACGGCGCCCAGCAGCAGTCCCAGCACCAGCCGCAGGACACCCCGCGCTTCGACAAGCAGTAGCCGACGGCGGGGCCCACGCCGAGGAGGGCGAGATGGGCGACATGATCGTCCGGATCATGGGTGAGGGGCAGGTGAAGCTGTCCGACAGCCACCTGCCCGAGCTGAACAAGCTCGACGACGAGCTGCTGCGCGAGATGGAGAACGGCGACGGCCCCGGCTTCCGCCGCACCCTCGCCGCCCTCCTCGCCAAGGTCCGCGAACTGGGCGACCCCCTGCCCGACGACTCCCTGGAACCGTCCGAACTGATCCTGCCCTCCCCGGACGCGACCCTGGAGGAGGTCCGGGAGCTGCTGAGTGACGACGGGCTGATCCCGGGTTGAGGACGGCTCGGGGGCACGCGCCCCGGGGTGCTGACTCCCCGGGCACAGGCCATGCGGTGCCGACTCCGGTCGGCCCCCGTACCGGGCTCCGCGGGCACGCCGTACCGTAAGCAAGCGTGAGCATCCTCGACCGCGCCCGGCGGCACCTCAAGGCGCACCCCATGGCGCTGGACGCGGCGCTGGCGGTCGCCGTCCTGGCCTGCATGGTGGCCGGCTCGTTCGTGGACCCGCACGGGAAGAGCGGCGTCAGCTGGGGCCTGCGCACCCCCGACGCACTCAGCCTCGTCCTCATCGTCCTCGGTGCCGCGGCCCTGGTCCTGCGCCGCCGCGCCCCCATGACGGTCCTCGCCCTGACCTGCACCGTCTCCCTCGTCGAGTCCGTCACCGGCGACCCCCGCGCCCCCGTCGCGATGTCGGCGGTCATCGCCCTGTACACCGTCGCCTCGACCACCGACCGCCCCACCACCTGGCGCGTCGGCCTGCTCACCATGACCGTGCTGACCGGCTCCGCCATGCTCGCCGGCCCCCTGCCCTGGTACGCCCAGGAGAACCTCGCCATCTTCGCCTGGACCGGTATCGGCGCCACCGCCGGCGACGCGGTCCGCAGCCGCCGCGCCGTCGTCGCCGCCATCCGCGAACGCGCCGAACGAGCCGAGCGCACCCGCGAGGAGGAGGCCCGCCGCCGGGTCGCCGAGGAGCGCCTGCGCATCGCCCGGGACCTGCACGACGTCGTCGCCCACCACATCGCCCTCGTCAACGTCCAGGCCGGCGTCGCCGCCCATGTCATGGACAAACGGCCCGACCAGGCCAAGGAGGCCCTCGCCCACGTACGCGAGGCCAGCCGCTCCGCGCTCAACGAACTGCGTGCCACCGTCGGCCTGCTCCGGCAGTCCGGCGAACCGGAGGCCCCCACCGAGCCCGCGCCCGGCCTCGACCGCCTCGACGAACTCACCGGCACCTTCCGCAGTGCGGGCCTCCAGGTCGAGGTCGCCCGCGCGGACCAGGGCACCACGCTCCCCGCCGCCGTCGACCTCGCCGCCTACCGCGTGATCCAGGAAGCCCTCACCAACGTGCGGAAGCACGCGGGTGCGGAGGCCAAGGCCGAGGTCAGCGTCGTCCGTGTGGGCCCCAACATCGAGATCACCGTCCTCGACGACGGCACCGGCGACGACGCCGCCCCCGACGGCGGCGGCCACGGCCTGCTCGGCATGCGTGAGCGCGTCACCGCCCTGCGCGGCACCCTCACCACCGGCCCCCGCTACGGCGGCGGCTTCCGCGTCCACGCGATCCTGCCGGTCGAGGGCCGCGCCGGCGCCGCGGAAAGCACCGTATGAGCGAGCCGCGGAACTCACCGGCACCCCGTGGGAGTTCACGTGACGCCAAGCCGCCCACCTCGTGCCTCGGGGAGGACCCCGCATGACCATCCGCGTCCTGCTCGCCGACGACCAGGCCCTGCTGCGCAGTGCCTTCCGCGTGCTCGTGGACTCCGAGCCCGACATGGAGGTCGTCGGCGAGGCGTCCGACGGGGCCGAGGCGGTGCGGCTGGCCGGGCAGGAGCGGGCGGACGTCGTGCTGATGGACATCCGGATGCCCGGCACCGACGGCCTCGCCGCCACCCGCATGATCAGCGCGGACCCCGCTCTCGCCCATGTCCGCGTCGTCATCCTGACCACCTTCGAGGTCGACGACTACGTCGTGCAGTCCCTGCGCGCCGGCGCCTCCGGCTTTCTCGGCAAGGGCTCCGAGCCGGACGAACTGCTGAGCGCCATCCGTATCGCGGCCGGTGGCGAGGCCCTGCTCTCCCCGGCTGCCACCAAGGGCCTGATCGCCCGCTTCCTCGCCCAGGGCGGCAGCGCGGACGGCGACCGCGACCCCGCCCGCTCCGAGCGGCTCGACGCCCTCACCGTCCGGGAGCGCGAGGTGCTGGTCCAAGTGGCCGGCGGGCACTCCAACGACGAGATCGCCGAACGTCTGGAGGTCAGCCCACTGACCGTGAAGACGCACGTCAACCGGGCCATGTCCAAGCTCGGCGCCCGCGACCGGGCCCAGCTCGTGGTGATCGCCTACGAGTCGGGCCTGGTACGTCCAAGGGTGGAGTGACCTCGAAGCGGCGTACTGCGCCCGGAGTATGCGCCGTATAAGGAAATGGACCTGGGGCCTAGGAAACCGGGGTGCTGCATGGCTCAGGGTGTAAGGGCGGCGCTCATCTGTGACACATCCGTGTCCACGGACGCCTCCTGCCCTTCTGCCGCTCACAGAAGAGAGACCCTGACGCATGTCCTGGCTGTCCAGATTCAGCCTCGCCCAACGTGCCCTGATAGGCCTGATCTCGATCATCGCCCTGGCCTTCGGGGCGATCGCGATACCTCAACTCAAGCAGCAACTGCTGCCCTCCATCGAACTGCCCATGGTGTCGGTGCTCGCCCCGTACCAGGGCGCCTCGCCCGACGTGGTCGAGAAGCAGGTCGTCGAGCCCATCGAGGACAGCCTCGAAGCCGTCGACGGCATCACGGGCGTCACCGCGACGGCCAGCGAGGGCAACGCCCTGATCATGGCGTCCTTCGACTACGGCCCCGGCACCCGGCAGCTCGTCGCGGACGTCCAGCAGGCCGTCAACCGCGCCCGCGCCCAGCTTCCGGACGATGTGGACCCGCAGGTGATCGCCGGTTCCACCGACGACATCCCGACCGTCGTCCTCGCCGTCACCTCCGGCCAGGACCAGCAGGCCCTGGCCGACCGCATCGACCGGTCCCTCGTACCGGACCTGAAGGACATCGACGGCGTCGGCCAGGTCACCGTCGACGGCGTACGGGACCTGCAGGTCACCGTCACGCCGGACGAAGCGGAGCTGGCGAAGGCGGGCCTGACGTCGGCCGCCCTCTCCGAGGCCCTGCAGGCCGGCGGCGCCACCGTCCCGGCCGGCTCGTTCGACGAGGACGGCAGCAACCGCACGGTCCGGGTGGGCGGCGGCTTCACCTCGCTGGAGCAGATCGAGAACCTCATGGTCACCGGCGAGGGCGCCGACAAGCCCGTACGCCTCGGTGACGTGGCCGGTGTCGAACAGGAGCAGGCCCCGGCCGACTCCCTCACGCGCACGGACGGCAAGCCGTCGCTCGCGGTCGCCGTCACCATGGACCGCGACGGCAGCGCCGTCGCGATCTCGCACGCGGTACGGGACAAGCTCCCGGAGCTGCGCGCGGACCTCGGCCCGGGCGCCACGCTCACCGTGGTCAGCGACCAGGGGCCCGCGGTCGAGAAGTCCATCGACGGGCTGACCACGGAGGGCGCGCTCGGCCTGCTCTTCGCGGTCCTGGTCATCCTGGTCTTCCTCGCGTCGATCCGCTCGACGCTGGTGACCGCGGTGTCGATCCCGCTGTCGGTGGTCCTCGCGCTGATCGTGCTGTGGACCAGGGACCTCTCCTTGAACATGCTGACGCTCGGCGCGCTCACCATCGCCATCGGCCGGGTCGTCGACGACTCGATCGTGGTCCTGGAGAACATCAAGCGGCACCTCGGTTACGGCGAGGAGCGCCAGGAGGCCATCCTCAAGGCGGTCCGCGAGGTCGCCGGAGCGGTCACCTCCTCCACTCTCACCACGGTCGCCGTCTTCCTGCCGATCGGCCTGGTCGGCGGCATGGTGGGCGAGTTGTTCGGCTCGTTCAGCCTCACGGTCACGGCCGCGCTGCTGGCGTCGCTGCTGGTCTCGCTGACCGTCGTACCGGTGCTGTCGTACTGGTTCCTGCGCGCCCCGAAGGGCACGCCCGAGGACGCCGAGGAAGCGCGTCGGGCGGCGCAGGAGAAGGAGGCGAGGAGCAGGCTGCAGCGCTTCTACGTCCCCGTGCTGCGCTTCGCTACCCGCCGGCGGCTGACCAGCGTGCTGCTGGCGATCGTCGTCCTCGTGGGCACCTTCGGCATGGCCCCGCTGCTGAAGACGAACTTCTTCGACCAGGGCGAGCAGGAAGTCCTCACCGTCAAGCAGGAGTTGAAGCCGGGCACCAGCCTGGCGGCGACCGACGCGCAGGCCCGGCGGGTCGAGAAGCTGCTCGCCGGCATCAAGGGGGTCAAGGACTACCAGGTCACCGTCGGCTCGTCCGGGTTCATGGCGGCCTTCGGCGGCGGCACCGACACCAACCAGGCGTCGTACCAGGTGATGCTGGAGGACTCGGCGTCGTACGAGGACGTGCAGGACCGCATCGAGACGGGTCTGAAGAAGCTCGACGGCATCGGTACGACCACCGTCGCCGCCGGTGACGGCTTCGGCGCCCAGGACCTGAGCGTGGTCGTGAAGGCGGCCGACGCGAACGTGCTGCGCGCGGCTTCCGAGGAGGTCCGCAAGGCGGTGGCCGGCCTGGACGACGTCACGGACGTCACCAGCGACCTGGCGCAGAGCGTGCCGCGCATCTCGGTGAAGGCCAACGACAAGGCGGCCGCGGCGGGCTTCGACGACCGGACGCTCGGCATGGCCGTCGCCCAGGCGGTCCGCGGCACCACGGCGGCCCAGGCGACCCTCGACGACACCGAGCGCGACATCGTCATCAAGTCGGCGAAGCCGGCCGGGACGCTGAAGCAACTGCGGAACCTGCGCCTCGGCCCGGTGAAGCTGGGCGACATCGCGGACGTGAAGCTGGTCGACGGCCCCGTCTCGATGACCCGTATCGACGGCCGACGCGCCGCCACGATCACCGCCAAGCCGACCGGCGACAACACCGGCGCGGTCAGCGCGGAGCTCCAGGCCGAGATCAACGGGCTGACGCTCCCGGCGGGCGCCACCGCGCAGATCGGCGGGGTGTCCGAGGACCAGGACGAGGCGTTCGCCAACCTGGGCCTGGCGATGCTGGCGGCGATCGCGATCGTCTTCATGCTGCTGGTGGCGACGTTCCGCTCGCTGGTCCAGCCGCTGATCCTGCTGGTGTCGATCCCGTTCGCGGCGACCGGTGCGATCGGCCTGCTGGTGGCGACCGGCACGCCGATGGGCGTCCCCGCGATGATCGGCATGCTGATGCTGATCGGCATCGTGGTGACGAACGCGATCGTGCTGATCGACCTGATCAACCAGTACCGCAGCCAGGGCTACGGTGTCGTGGAGGCGGTCGTCGAGGGCGGCCGCCACCGGCTGCGGCCCATCCTGATGACCGCGCTGGCGACGATCTTCGCCCTGCTGCCCATGGCCCTGGGAGTCACCGGCGAGGGCGGCTTCATCGCCCAGCCGCTGGCGGTGGTGGTCATCGGCGGTCTGATCACGTCCACGATGCTGACCCTGCTCCTCGTCCCGACGCTCTACGCGATGGTGGAGCTCCGCAAGGAGCGCCGGGCGAAGAAGCGGGCGGCGAAGCGCGCCAAGAAGACCGGTACGCCGGACGACTCCTCGGCCACGTCCTCGTCCTCGTCCTCGGACGAGCCGGAGCCCGCGTCCGTGTGACCGTCCCGTCCCAAGGAGGCCGGGTACCGAACCCCCGACGGTTCGGTACCCGGCCTCGGCCGTTTCCCCGTTACGTATCCTGAGTCCTCGAACTGTCGCACGGGGGAGGAAAGCCGGGCGTGCCGCTGCGCAAGGACGACCCCAGGTCGGTCGGCGGGTACAAGCTGCTCGACCGGCTCGGTGCCGGTGGCATGGGCGCCGTGTACCGGGGCAGATCGCGTTCCGGCCGTGAGGTCGCCGTCAAGGTGGTGCACGCCCAGTACGCCGAGGACCCGGTCTTCCGTGCCCGCTTCCGGCAGGAGATCGAGGCCGTCCGCAAGGTGAGCGCGCCTTCACCGCACCGGTGGTGGACGCCGACCCCGAGGCGGTACGGCCCTGGATGGCCACCCAGTACGTGCCCGGCCCCTCCCTCGCCCAGCGGATCCGCGACCGAGGCGCACTGCGCGAGAGCGAACTGCGGCGGCTGGCGCTGGGGTTGGTGGAGGCCCTGCGCGACATCCACCGGGCCGGCGTGGTGCACCGGGACCTCAAGCCCGCCAACGTCCTGATGGCCGACGACGGCCCCCGCGTCATCGACTTCGGCATCTCCCGGGCCGCCGAGAACCACAACACCCTGACCGAGACCGGCCAGATGATCGGCACCCCGCCCTTCATGTCCCCGGAACAGCTCACCGACGCCCGCACGGTCGGCCCCGCCTCGGACGTCTTCTCGCTCGGGGCCCTGCTGGTCTACGCCGTCACCGGGCGTGGGCCCTTCGACGCCGACAGCCCGTACCTGACCGCCTACCGGGTCGTGCACCACGAACCCGTGCTGGACGGGCTGGGCCATCCCCTGCGCGGCCTCCTGGAGCGCTGCCTGGCCAAGGACGCCGCGAGCCGGCCCGGACTGGACGAACTGGCGCGGGAGTTCGCGACCGCCCTGCCCGAGCCGACGGACGGCGATCAGGCCACCGTGACCCTGCGCATGGACGACGTCCCGACCACCGCGGGCACCCGCCCCGCGACCCTCGCCGACCCGGGGGAGACCACGCGTTCCCGCCTGCGTCGTCGTGTCCGCCCGCTGCTGGCGGCGACCGGCACGCTCGGCGCCGTCGCCCTGGGGGTGACGGCCTACCTGGCCCTGGGGGCGAAGGGGACGGAGACCGACCACGAGCCGAGCCGCCCCCCGTCGTCGGCGGCGTCCCGGTGGGCGGCGCCGCCCACCGGTTGGAAGCCGTGGCAGTCGACCCTCTTCGAGACCGCCGCGCACGGAGTGCGCAAGGCACCGCGGACGGACGGCGGCGCGATCGGCGGCGGGCCGGACTGCCGGGTGGACGAGGGCGCCGTCTACTGCGCGGGCGACGGGATCCTGCCCGTACGCCTGGACGGCCGGACGGGCGCGACCGTCTGGCGCGCCGAGCCGGTGCGGTACGGCGACGGCAAGGGCTCGTACGACTTCACGCTGCTCGGCGTCCGGGACGACGCGGTGCTGGTGCAGCAGCTCTTCCACCCCGACGGCCCCGGCGACAGCACGACCAGTGTCGTCGCCTACGACGCCGGGACCGGCAAGCGGCTCTGGCAGCGCGCGGTGAACGACGACTGGTCCGACGTGATCCTCTCGGGCGACGTCGTCGTGCTCCCGGACAGCGGCGGCAGCTCCGTGACGGCCCGCTCGCCGCGTACCGGCGCGGCGCGCTGGACGGCACAGCTGCCCCCGCAGTACTTCTGCGGCTTCACGGAGGCCGGTGAGGGCCTGTACCTGCAGTGCAGCCCGGAGGCGGAGGAGCCCGCCGACTCGCTGGTCCTGGCGGTGGACCGGGCCGACGGCTCCACTCGCCGGTTCACCGTGCCGAGCCAGTCCGGCCTCCTCGGCACCTTCGACGGCCGGCTCCTCTTCCTGGACATGACGCAGGACGAGGAGGGCAGCATGCTCCTGGGCGAGGACGCGCCGTATGCCCGGATTCGGCTCGTGGACCCGAAGACGGGTGCGAGCAGCACCACCCGGCTGGCGGAGAAGCAGGTCGGGGAAGTGGCGCTGGCGAACGGCACGCTGTGGTTCGCCACCTCCAGCGGACGGGTGACCGCCGTGTCGGCGCGTACCGGCGAGCAGCTGTGGCAGACCCCGACCAGCCTGGAGCAACCGTCCGAGGCGACCTACGACCCACGGACGAGGGCCGTGTACCTGGTCAGTGAGAGCGGCCGGGTGGGGGCTCTCGACGCGCGCAAGGGCACGCTGCTGTGGGAGACCCTGCCGCGTGCCGAACGCAACGGCTCCGGCTGGTCCGCCACCAACGTGCGGCTCCTGGAGGGCGCCCTGGTGGTGGCCACTCCCGACGGCACCGTCTTCAGCCTCGACCCCGCTCACCCCGACCGGAAACCCGTGCCGGGGTGAGCTTCAGGGGCACGGCGGGGCTTACGGCAGCGCCAGCATCCGCTCCAGCGCCAGCTTGGCGAACGCCTCGGTCTCCTTGTCGACCTCGATCCGGTTGACGAGGTTGCCCTCGGCCAGGGACTCCAGGGCCCAGACCAGGTGGGGGAGGTCGATGCGGTTCATGGTCGAGCAGAAGCAGACCGTCTTGTCGAGGAAGACGATCTCCTTGCCCTCCGGCGCGAAACGGTTCGCCAGCCGCCGCACCAGGTTCAGTTCCGTGCCGATGGCCCACTTGGAGCCGGCCGGGGCGGCCTCCAGGGCCTTGATGATGTACTCCGTCGAGCCGACGTAGTCCGCCGCCGCCACGACCTCGTGCTTGCACTCGGGGTGGACGAGGACGTTCACACCCGGGATGCGCTCGCGCACGTCGTTCACCGAGTCCAGGCTGAAGCGGCCGTGCACCGAGCAGTGGCCGCGCCACAGGATCATCTTCGCGGCGCGCAGCTCGTCGGCCGTCAGCCCGCCGTTCGGCTTGTGCGGGTTGTAGACGACGCAGTCCTCCAGGGACATGCCCATGTCCCGCACGGCGGTGTTGCGCCCGAGGTGCTGGTCGGGCAGGAACAGGACCTTCTCACCCTGCTCGAAGGCCCAGTCCAGGGCGCGCTTGGCGTTCGAGGAGGTGCAGATCGTGCCGCCGTGCTTGCCCGTGAAGGCCTTGATGTCGGCGGACGAGTTCATGTACGAGACGGGGACGACCTGCTCGGCTATCCCTGCCTCGGTGAGCACGTCCCAGCACTCGGCGACCTGCTCGGCGGTCGCCATGTCGGCCATCGAGCAGCCGGCGGCGAGGTCGGGCAGGACGACCTTCTGGTCGTCGGACGTGAGGATGTCCGCCGACTCCGCCATGAAGTGCACGCCGCAGAACACGATGTACTCGGCCTCCGGGCGCGCGGCCGCGTCCCGGGCCAGCTTGAAGGAGTCGCCGGTGACATCCGCGAACTGGATGACCTCGTCGCGCTGGTAGTGGTGGCCGAGCACGAAGACCTTGTTCCCGAGCTTCGCCTTGGCCGCGCGGGCGCGCTCGACCAGGTCCGGGTCGGACGGCGACGGCAGGTCACCGGGGCACTCGACACCGCGCTCGCTCCGCGGGTCGGCCTCGCGGCCGAGCAGCAGCAGGGCGAGGGGCGTCGGCTGTACGTCGAGCTCCTGGGTCTGGGCGGTGGTCACGACACGCACCCTTTCTGTTCTGCGGCTCGCCGGGACCGGAACGACCGGACCCGGCGGGTCATGCGGGACACCTTCATCGACTTCTCGTCGATTTGACGCTATCTATCATAACTGGTTCACGTCACTTTGACGATGGCCATCATGTCGATGTGACGTGAATCCCGGCGAAGGGTAGGCGTATTCCCCAAAGAGGCGTTTTCCGCTTCGCACGCCGTGTGCGAGCATGAAGAGAAACCGAAAGACAAGCGCCCGGCCCGGAATGAATCCGCGGCCCCGCCGGTTGCAACCGTCGGCAAGCAGTCTCCGTACAACCCGGGAGAGATGTAGATGTCCGTATCGGACGAGACCAGCACCGTCACCGACGGCATCGTCCTGACCGACGCCGCCGCGTCCAAGGTCAAGGCCCTGCTCGACCAGGAAGGCCGTGAAGACCTCGCCCTGCGTGTGGCCGTCCAGCCGGGTGGCTGCTCCGGCCTGCGCTACCAGCTCTTCTTCGACGAGCGTTCCCTCGACGGTGACGTGGAGAAGGACTTCGACGGTGTGAAGGTCGTCACCGACCGCATGAGCGCCCCGTACCTGGGCGGTGCCACCATCGACTTCGTCGACACCATCGAGAAGCAGGGCTTCACGATCGACAACCCGAACGCGACCGGCTCCTGCGCCTGCGGCGACTCCTTCAGCTGAGCCCGCCGCGCCGGATCGGCGCGCCGGGACACGGAAAAGGCGGCGACCCCCTCCGACGGGGCCGCCGCCTTTCCTTGTCCGGGCCCCTACCGGGCGGCCCCGGACGTCCGCGGCGCGTCCGGAAGCACGCTCCCCGGCTTCTCCAGCGGGAGCGCCTGGCCGTCCGTGCCCACGACCTCGCGGTCGCCGAGCGGCTCGTCCAGCCGCACGGTCCGGTGGAACACCTTCGCGACCTGGATGCAGATCGTGTCCGGCCGCGAGGTCTCGGTCACCCGGACCGTCACCCGGTCGTCGCTCTCGCTCGCGGTCACCTCGTAGTCGGCGCACACACCGCCCGTGAAGGCCACGGTCAGCTCCCGGCCGTCGGCCGTGTAACCGTCCACCGTCACGTTCCGTGTGACGGGTTCCGAGGTCGGCTCGTCCTTCGGCCCGGTCGGCCGCGGGCTCGGCTGCTCGGGCGGCGTCTGCGCGGGTGTGCTCGAAGCCAGGTACTCCGGGTCGATCGCCGGATACGTGACCGTGAAGCTGTCCCGCGCGCCCGGCGCCCGCACCTCGAACAGCCACGACGGCACCAGCGCCTGCCGGGCGTCCACATGGTGCGCGGCCAGCCCGAACACCGCCTTCTCGACCGTGAGGACGTCCTTCGCCGGCGCACCCGTCGACGCCTCGGCCCCACACGGCGCCTCCGGCCGGTCCTTCAGCGGGGCGGGACTGGCACAGCCCCCGATGCCCGCACGGCGGTCGGTCCCCGGCGCCGCGTTCATCAGCCCGAGCGTCTTCCCGGCGTCCAGCACGGGATACGTGTCCCCCTTCACCGGCGCCTTCAACTGGCCGCTCCCGCCGACCACCGAGCCGTCGGCACCCACGGTCACGCCGGTCGTCCAGCCGTAGGTGGGCAGGCCACCGACCACGGGGTTCGCGTTGACCACCCGCTGGGCGCCCATCACCTGGCTCGCGTCGCGCTTCGCGTCACCCTGACCCACGGCCGCCAGCACCGGAGCGGCCGCCCGCTTCGCGGTCTCCTCGTCGACCGGGTCGGCGTCCGCGGTGCGGAGGTCCTTGTGGCAGACGGTGGTGCTCCGGCAGTCGTCGGTCCCGGGAGAGTGCCGGTAGAACGTCCAGGTCCCCGGCGCCTGCCTGTTCACCTGCAGACTGGGCCCCGCCCCGTCCTGCGCGCCGATCCGCCAGGCATCCCCCTGCGCCACGGGCGTCCCGTCCACCCCGAGCGCCTCGGCCAGCCGCGCCACCTCGTCCTCGCCGACCTCGCCGCCGGCCCGGTACACCGGCGCCGAGCCGGGCCCGTCGGGCAGCTCGCCGGCGGCCTCGTAGGTCACGCCGTACGGGTTGGGCTCCCCAGGCGCGATGCCGCCCGTGTCGCCCTCGGTGTAGCCGTCGAGCCGGAGCGGCGGGGGAGTGTCGCCGCCGGGCGCCGAGGACGTCGTACCGCCGTCCGGCCCCCCGGACACGTTCGCGGCCAGGAACGCCCCACCACCACCGACGAGCAGGACGGCGGCGGCGACGGAGGCGATGACGGCGGGGGAGCGCCGGCGCGCCGGTCCGGCGGGCTCGCCCTCTTCCGGATCCGGAGTGGCATCCGGTGCCTCGTCGGCACCGGCCCGCTCACCGGCGTCGGCGGCAACGGCGTCGGCACCGGCCCGCTCACCGGCGTCGGCGGCAACGGCGTCGGCACCGGAGCCGACCGCCTCGCCCTCGCCCCCGGCTTTGTCGGCGTCGCGCTCGCGCTCCGCGTCCGCCCCGGCCTCGGCATCCGGCCCGCTCCCGGCCACGGCGGCACCCTCGTCCTCGGCGTCGGGAACGGGCGTGCCGCTCTCCCCGGCACCGGGAGCCTCGGTGCCGGCGGCGCCCTCCTCCTGCCGGGCGTCCTGCTCCTCGGCGGAGGCGTCGGCGCCCGTGTCGTCGTTCTCGGGTCGCTCGGTGTTCACCGCATCGCTCCTTCGGCTGCGCGCATGTCCCATGACCCTGACCAGACCCTGTCAAAAAGGTCGGTCCGCCGGGTCGTATCCCGCATCCCCTTTACGGGGGACAGCGATGGGACGCAGCGGGGGAGCGCACGGTTCCCCGAAGGGCGCCGATCGGGGAACCGGATTTCGAACGGTCCGCCGGTCAGTCGCCGTAGTCCGACATGGCGTCCAGCAGCCGCGCCGACTTCGACGGCACGGTGACCCCGTGGATGAGTGACGGGGAGACCGGACGGGAAAGGACACGGTCGGGAGCGGCCCAGTGGGGCGCCATCCGCGCGCAGTCTCCGAGCAGCGACGCGAGACCGACCTCAGGGTCGGCGGGAGCGGAAGCGGGGGCGTGGACCTCGAATTTCGTCATAGGGCACCGTAGACACGACGAAGCGTGCGAAGAAAGATCTACTATCGGGTAGTTTCGTCCGCTTCAGAGTCCCGGTCACGAACGGTAGCGTGGACTGTCAATTCCACCTCCCCGCAGGAGACTCCACGCCGTGCGCATCGCAGTCACCGGCTCCATCGCCACCGACCATCTCATGACCTTCCCCGGCCGCTTCGCCGACCAGTTCGTAGCGGACCAGTTGCACACGGTCTCGCTCTCCTTCCTGGTCGACAACCTGGACGTACGCCGGGGCGGCGTCGGCGCGAACATCGCCTTCGGCATGGGTCAGCTGGGCACGAAGCCGATCCTGGTCGGCGCCGCGGGCTCCGACTTCGACGACTACCGGTCCTGGCTGGACCGGCACGGCGTGGACACCGGCTCGGTCCGTATCTCCGAGACCCTGCACACCGCCCGCTTCGTCTGCACCACCGACGCCGACCACAACCAGATCGGCTCCTTCTACACCGGCGCGATGAGCGAGGCCCGCCTGATCGAGCTCAAGACCGTCGCGGACCGCGTGGGCGGCCTCGACCTGGTCCTCATCGGTGCCGACGACCCCGAGGCGATGCTCCGCCACACCGAGGAGTGCCGCTCCCGAGGGATTCCCTTCGCCGCGGACTTCTCCCAGCAGATCGCCCGTATGAAGGGCGAGGAGATCCGGATCCTGCTGGAGGGGGCGACGTACCTCTTCTCCAACGAGTACGAGAAGGGCCTGATCGAGTCCAAGACCGGCTGGACCGACGAGGAGATCCTGTCCAAGGTCGGCCACCGGATCACGACCCTCGGCTCGCGCGGCGTGCGCATCGAGCGGACCGGTCAGGACCCCGTCGAGGTCGGCTGCCCCGACGAGGAGAGCAAGACCGACCCCACGGGCGTCGGCGACGCCTTCCGCGCCGGGTTCCTGTCGGGGGTGGCGTGGGGTCTGTCCCTGGAGCGGGCCGCGCAGGTCGGATGCATGCTGGCGACGCTCGTCATCGAGACCGTGGGGACGCAGGAGTACCAGCTGCGGCGGGTGCACTTCATGGAGCGGCTGGCGAAGGCGTACGGGGACGCCGCCGCCGACGAGGTGCGCAAGCACCTCGACTGAGGCCGGGTGCGCCTACGCGTCCGAAGAGGCGGGCGCGTAGGCGTGTGCGGGTCCCTCGTGCCCCCTGAAGGGGACCTTCAGGCCACCCGGCGGACGACGTACGCCGTCCCCCGTTCCGCCGGTTCCTCGCCCACGTACTGCTGGCCCCGCATCTCGCACCACGCCGGGATGTCGAGACGGGCCGCCTCGTCGTCCGACAGCACACGGACCGTGCCGCCCACGGGAACGTCGCCGATGACCTTGGCGAGCTCGATGACGGGGATCGGGCACCGCTTGCCGAGCGAGTCCACGACCAGGGCGTCCTCCTCCCGTACGACCGCCCCGGCAGCCGGTGCCCCCAGCTTCTCCCGCACCCCCGCGACGGCCCCCGGCAGCACCTCCAGGAACCGCTCCACGTCCTTGGCCGCCGTCCCGAACGGCAGGGACACCCGTACGTTCCCCTCGCTCAGCACCCCCATCGCCTTCAGCACATGGCTCGGCGTCAGCGTGCTGCTCGTGCAGGACGAGCCGGACGAGACCGAGAACCCGGCCCGGTCCAGCTCGTGCAGCAGGGTCTCCCCGTCGACATAGAGGCAGGAGAAGGTGACGATCCCGGGCAGCCGCCGCTCCGGATCCCCGACGACCTCCACATCCGGCACCAGGCGCGGCACCCGTGCCCGGATCCGCTCCGTCAGCTCCCGCAGCCGTACCGCCTCTTGGGCCGCCTCCGCCCGGACCGCCCGCAGCGAGGCCGCCGCGGCGACGATCGCCGGGATGTTCTCGAACCCGGCCGCCCGCCCCGACTCCCGCTCGTCGGCGGGCCCTTGCACCGCGAACCGCGTCCCCTTGCGTACGACGAGCAGGCCGACCCCCGACGGACCACCCCACTTGTGGGCACTCCCGGTCAGCACCGACCAGTCGCCCTCGACCCGCCCCCAGGCCAGCGACTGCGCCGCGTCCACCAGCAGCGGCACCCCGGCCTCCCGGCACACCCCGGCCACCTCCGCGACCGGCTGCTCGGTCCCCACCTCGTGGTTGGCCGACTGCAGACAGACGAGCGCGGTGTCGGAGCGCAGTGCGTCCGCGTAGCCCCGCACGCTCACCGCCCCCGCCCGGTCCACCGCGACCTGGGTGACCGTCCCCCCGTCCCGCTCGTGCGCGTCAGCCGCATGGAGGACGGAGGAGTGTTCGACGGCGGACACGATCAGGTGGCGTCCGATCCGGCGCCGACCCGCCAACACCCCGGCGACACCCGAGTGGACGGCTTTCGTCCCCGATGGGGTGAACACCAACTCGTCGGCACGGCAGCCCACGGCCTCGGCGGCCGCCTCCCGGGCCGCGTCCAGCAACAACCGTGCCCGGCGCCCCTCCCGGTACAGCCGCGCGGGATCGGCCCACCCCTCGTCGAGGGAGGCCTGCAGAGCCTGCCGCGCAACGGGATGCAGAGGAGCGCTGGAAGCAGCGTCGAAGTAGCCCACACACCCACGCTAGACGCCCGTGCACCGCAACGCCGCAAAGGGGTTCGGGGCGGTCGCGGCAGCGGCTCCGCCACGGGCGTGACAAGCCCGAACGGACCCGCACCCGCCAAACCAGCGAACCACCCCACCTCATAGGGACCCCTCCCCGCGAACCCCTGGAAGGCGTCGGCTAGGGTTTGGTCCGCATAAACATCCAAACCCCTGCCCGACGCAGGGCGGCGACCGACCAGCGAGAAGGCCAGGCCGCAGCCAACACGCGCGGGCGAGACTCTCGGGAAGGCGCTACGTGAGTCCCAACGGCTCCGACCGCTCGCCGCGGCGCCCGATGCGGCGGAAGCTGCTGCAGGCAATGACTGCGGGCCTGGTCCTGGCGACAGCCACCGGTTGCTCGTACAACTGGGAAGACTTCCCCCGTCTTGGTATGCCCACCCCGACCACGGAAGAGGCTCCGCGGATCCTCTCCCTGTGGCAGGGGTCCTGGGCGGCGGCGCTCGCCGTCGGCGTGCTGGTGTGGGGCCTCATCCTGTGGAGCGCCATCTTCCACCGGCGTAGCCGCACCAAGGTCGAGGTCCCTCCGCAGACCCGGTACAACATGCCCATCGAGGCGCTGTACACCGTGGTCCCGCTGATCATCGTCTCGGTCCTGTTCTATTTCACGGCCCGCGACGAGTCGAAGCTCCTCAGCCTCAAGGACAAGCCCGACGTCACCGTCAACGTCGTCGGCTTCCAGTGGAGCTGGTGCTTCAACATGGTCGCGAACGTCGAAGGTTCCACCGGCGACGCCAAGACGGCCAAGGAACTGGACGCGATTCCGAACCGGTACAAGGAAGACTTCCCGGCCGACGCCGGCGGTGTCTACGACTGCGGCACCCCCGGTACCCGGAACCCGCAGACGGGCAACCCGGGCCCGACCCTGTGGCTGCCCAAGGGCAAGACGGTCCGCTTCGTCCTCACCTCGCGTGACGTCATCCACTCCTTCTGGGTGGTGCCGTTCCTGATGAAGCAGGACGTCATCCCGGGCCACACCAACGCCTTCGAGGTGACCCCCAACCGTGAGGGCACCTTCCTGGGCAAGTGCGCCGAGCTGTGCGGCGTCGACCACTCCCGGATGCTGTTCAACGTGAAGGTCGTCTCCCCCGAGCGGTACGAGCAGCACCTCAAGGACCTCGCCAAGAAGGGGCAGACCGGTTACGTTCCCGCCGGCATCGCGCAGACGAGCCACGAGAAGAACCGGGAGACGACAAACCTGTGAGCATCCTCAACGAACCCCAGGGTGCCGCGGCAGCTGAGGACTCGTACGAGAACGAGCTGCCGGTCCGGCGCCGGCAACCCGGCAACGTCGTGGTCAAGTGGCTCACCACCACCGACCACAAGACGATCGGAACGCTGTACCTCGTCACGTCGTTCGCGTTCTTCGTGATCGGTGGCGTGATGGCGCTGCTCATGCGCGCCGAGCTGGCCCGGCCTGGTCTGCAGATCATGTCGAACGAGCAGTTCAACCAGGCGTTCACGATGCACGGCACGATCATGCTGCTGATGTTCGCGACGCCGCTGTTCGCCGGCTTCGCGAACTGGATCATGCCGCTGCAGATCGGCGCGCCCGACGTGGCCTTCCCGCGGCTGAACATGTTCGCCTACTGGCTGTACCTGTTCGGCTCGCTCATCGCGGTCGGTGGCTTCCTCACCCCGCAGGGCGCGGCCGACTTCGGCTGGTTCGCCTACTCCCCGCTGTCGGACGCGGTCCGCAGCCCGGGCGTCGGCGCCGACATGTGGATCATGGGTCTGGCCTTCTCCGGCTTCGGCACCATCCTCGGCTCGGTCAACTTCATCACCACGATCATCTGCATGCGTGCCCCCGGCATGACGATGTTCCGCATGCCGATCTTCACCTGGAACGTGCTGCTGACCGGTGTGCTGGTCCTGCTCGCCTTCCCGGTGCTGGCCGCGGCGCTGTTCGCGCTGGAGGCGGACCGCAAGTTCGGCGCGCACATCTTCGACTCGGCCAACGGCGGAGCGCTGCTGTGGCAGCACCTCTTCTGGTTCTTCGGCCATCCGGAGGTGTACATCATCGCGCTGCCGTTCTTCGGCATCATCAGTGAGGTCATCCCGGTCTTCTCCCGCAAGCCGATGTTCGGCTACATGGGTCTGATCGCGGCGACCATCGCGATCGCGGGTCTGTCCGTGACGGTGTGGGCGCACCACATGTACGTCACCGGCGGTGTACTGCTGCCGTTCTTCGCCTTCATGACGTTCCTCATCGCCGTACCCACCGGCGTGAAGTTCTTCAACTGGATCGGCACCATGTGGAAGGGCTCCCTGTCCTTCGAGACGCCGATGCTGTGGGCGACCGGCTTCCTCATCACCTTCACCTTCGGTGGTCTGACCGGCGTCATCCTGGCGTCGCCGCCGCTGGACTTCCACATCTCCGACTCGTACTTCGTGGTGGCCCACTTCCACTACGTCGTCTTCGGAACCGTGGTGTTCGCGATGTTCGCGGGCTTCCACTTCTGGTGGCCGAAGTTCACCGGCAAGATGCTCGACGAGCGCCTCGGCAAGATCACGTTCTGGACGCTGTTCATCGGCTTCCACGGCACCTTCCTGGTCCAGCACTGGCTGGGTGCCGAGGGCATGCCGCGCCGGTACGCCGACTACCTCGCGGCAGACGGCTTCACCGCCCTGAACACCATCTCGACGATCGCCTCGTTCGTGCTCGGCGCCTCGCTGCTGCCCTTCTTCTACAACGTGTGGAAGACGGCCAAGTACGGCAAGCCGGTCGGCGTCGACGACCCGTGGGGCTACGGCCGCTCCCTGGAGTGGGCCACGTCCTGCCCGCCGCCGCGCCACAACTTCCTCACCCTGCCGCGGATCCGTTCCGAATCCCCGGCGTTCGACCTGCACCACCCTGAGATCGCCGCGCTCGACCAGCTCGAGAACGCCCCTCACGGTGAGAAGGCTCTGGCTGGCGGCAAGGAGGCCGGCAAGTGAAGACCCAAGGCACGATGTTCACCTGGCTGAGCGTCTTCGTCCTCGCCATGGCGGTCGTCTACGGCGTCTGGTCGAAGGAGCCGGCCGGTACCACGGCCCTCTTCCTGGCCTTCGGTCTGTGCATCATGATCGGCTTCTACCTCGGCTTCACGGCCAAGCGGGTCGACGTCGGTGCGCAGGACAACAAGGAAGCGGACGTCGCGGACGACGCCGGCGAGGTCGGGTTCTTCAGCCCGCACAGCTGGCAGCCGCTCTCCCTCGCGATCGGCGGTGCCCTCGCCTTCCTGGCGATCGCCGTCGGCTGGTGGCTGCTGTACTTCTCGGCGCCGCTGATCCTGGTCGGCCTGTGGGGCTGGGTGTTCGAGTACTACCGTGGTGAGAACCGCACCCAGTAGCACGAGCTGAGCTCATCGGGAGCCCGGACCCTCCGTCAGGAGCGTCCGGGCTCCTGCGTCTGCCGCAATCGGAATCACTCGTACGCATCACCCCGCGCGCCGAGCTCGACCCGGCTTCCTAGCGTGAAGCCATGAGCCACACGCCACCGCGCACGAGCACAGTCATAGGCTGCACGCTGCTGGTCATAGCCCTCGGGGTGGGCGTCACCAGCTGCGGCAGCGACGGCAACCCGCTCTCCGCCGCCCCGTACGACGCGGCGGACCAGATCGCCTTCAACGGCCCGTCGGGCGACGGCAGGAAGGCCGACCCCGACAAGCCCCTGGAAGTCACCACCGAGGACTCCGACGGCCGCATCACGGACGTCACCGCCAGGGACGCCGCAGGACGCTACGTCGCGGGCGAACTCTCCGCCGACGGCACCCGCTGGCACAGCACCTCCCCGCTCGCCGCCAACGCCCGCTACACGGTGCGCGTGAGCACCGAGGACGAGGACGGCGCCCCCGGCCGCAAGGTCCTCACCTTCGACACCAGCCGGCCGACCACGAAGAAGCTGACCGTCACGTTCGGCCCCAGGGCGGGCAAGTACGGCGTGGGCCAGCCCATCACGGCCGAGCTGAGCAGCCCCGTCAAGGACGGCAAGCAGCGGGCGATAGTCGAGAGCGCCCTCAAGGTCGACTCCATACCCGCGGTCAAGGGCGCCTGGCACTGGGTGGACGACAAGAAGCTGCACTACCGCCCGATGGAGTACTGGCCGACCCACGCCACCGTCCAGGCCCGCAGCAACCTGGAGGGCATCAAGATCAGCGACCGCCTCCGGGGCGGCGCGGCCAAGCCCCTGACCATCACCACCGGCGACCGGGTCGTCGCCGTCACGGACGCCTCGACGCACCAGATGACCGTCTACCGCAACGGCGAGGTCATCAGGCAGATCCCGGTCACCACGGGCAAGCCCGGCTACGACACCCGCAACGGCGTCAAGGTGGTCCTCGCCAAGGAAGGCACCGTTCGCATGACCAGCGCGAGCATCGGCGCCTCGGACTTCTACGACCTGACCGTCCACCACTCCGTCAGGGTCACCAACAGCGGCGAGTACGTCCACGCCGCCCCCTGGTCGACAGGCTCCCAGGGGTACGCCAACGTCAGCCACGGCTGCACGGGCATGAGCCCCGGCAACGCCGCGTGGTTCTACGACACCATCAGCGAGGGCGACATCGTCGAGGTCGTCAACTCGGGCGGCGACACCATGGCCCCCTTCGGCAACGGCTTCGGCGACTGGAACCTGCCGTGGAAGAAGTGGCGCACCGGTAGCGCCCTGGTGGGCGGCACGCCGGACGGCCCGAGCCCGGCGGAGCGCGCCAGGCTGAGGCCGCAGAACGTGTGAGCGCCCCCCCAGGGCGGCTTATCCGGCCCCTAGGCGCTCTGCAGCCTCTTCGTACGCAGCAGGGAGGCCAGCGCCCCCGCGAACTCCACCGGCTCCACAGGCAGCGTCACGGCCGCCTCGGCCCGGCTCCACGTGGCCAGCCACGCGTCCTGCGGCCGCCCGATCAGCAGCAGCACCGGCGGGGCGTTGAACACCTCGTCCTTGATCTGCCGGCAGAGTCCCATGCCCCCCATGGGCACCGCCTCGCCGTCCAGGACGCAGACGTCGATCCCGCCCTTGTCCAGCTCCTTGACGACGGCGGCCGCGGTCGCGCACTCCACGAACTCCACGACAGGGACATCCGGGGCGGGCCTGCGCCCCGTCGCCAACCTCACCTGCTCGCGGGTGTTGGAGTCGTCGCTGTAGACCAGCACCGTGGCGGTCGGCTGCATTGTTCCTCCGTGACGTCAGCGTCGTAAGGACAGGCCTGTTGCGCCGGATGCTACTCCCTTGAACACCACGTCAACACCGGTATGAACGGGGAAGACACTCCGAACGGCACCCCCCGGAGTGAGGGCGGGATAAGCGACCGACATAATGTCGGTCGTGGCGACAGCAACGACAGTAGACAAGGGTCACGCGCACCCGTCGGTCAACCGACCGAACCTCACCAGCGTCGGAACCATCATCTGGTTGAGTTCCGAGCTGATGTTCTTCGCGGCCCTCTTCGCGATGTACT
This sequence comes from Streptomyces sp. NPDC007808, assembly GCF_042868655.1. Classification (NCBI taxonomy): domain Bacteria; kingdom Bacillati; phylum Actinomycetota; class Actinomycetes; order Kitasatosporales; family Streptomycetaceae; genus Streptomyces; species Streptomyces sp. NPDC007808. Next base: position 188,864 of record NZ_JBIAEQ010000002.1, on the reverse strand, counting down.
TCACCCTGCGATCGGTGACCGGGCCCGACTTCTGGTCGGAGAAGGCCGACGCCCTGAACTTCCCCTTCTCGGCGGCGAACACCACGATCCTGGTGCTCTCCTCCCTCACCTGCCAGCTCGGCGTCTTCGCCGCCGAGCGCGGTGACGTGAAGAAGCTCCGGGGCTGGTTCATCGTCACCTTCGTCATGGGAGCGATCTTCATCGGCGGTCAGGTGTACGAGTACACCGAGCTGGTCAAGCACGAGGGCCTCTCGCTCTCGTCCGACCCGTACGGCTCGGTCTTCTACCTGACCACCGGCTTCCACGGCCTGCACGTGACGGGCGGCCTCATCGCCTTCCTGCTGGTCCTCGGCCGTACGTACGCGGCCCGGAGGTTCACGCACGAGCAGGCGACCGCCGCGATCGTCGTGTCCTACTACTGGCACTTCGTCGATGTCGTCTGGATCGGCCTCTTCGCCACGATCTACATGATCAAGTAGCCGGGCCCGATCCGGCGCGCGTTCCACAACGCACATACCAGAAGCATCGACGCAGAAGATCCTGACACCGGGGTAATCCGTGAAAAAGCTCTCCGCACGACGACGCCATCCGCTGGCGGCGGTCGTCGTCCTACTCCTCGCGCTGGCGTGCACGGGGGGGCTGTACGCCGTGTTCGCGCCCGCGGACAAGGCGCAGGCCGAGGAAACCGCCCAGTCCCTCACCATCGAAGAGGGCAAGAAGCTCTACGCCGTCGGCTGCGCCAGCTGCCACGGAACCGGCGGTCAGGGCACCTCCGACGGTCCGAGCCTGGTGGGCGTCGGCGCCGCGGCCGTCGACTTCCAGGTGGCGACGGGCCGTATGCCGGCCGCCACCTCCCAGGGCGCCCAGGTCCCGCGGAAGAAGAACATCTACTCGCAGGCCGAGATCGACCAGCTCGCGGCGTACATCGCCTCGCTGGGCGCCGGCCCGGCCGTCCCGACCGAGGAGCAGTACGGCCCCGAGGGAGCGGACATCGCCAAGGGCGGCGACCTCTTCCGCAACAACTGCGCCCAGTGCCACAACTTCACCGGTAAGGGCGGCGCGCTGACGCACGGCAAGTACGCGCCTTCGCTCGAGGGTGTCGACCCGAAGCACATCTACGAGGCCATGCAGACCGGCCCGCAGAACATGCCGTCGTTCCCCGACACCACGCTGTCGGAGCAGAACAAGAAGGACATCATCGCGTACCTGCACGCGGTCAACAGCGATGAGACGGAGAACCCCGGCGGCTTGGAGCTGGGCGGCCTCGGGCCGGTCAGCGAGGGTCTGTTCGGCTGGATCTTCGGCCTCGGCGGCCTGATCGCCGTCGCTGTGTGGGTCGCCGCTCGGACCGCAAAGGCCAAGAAGTCATGAGTAGCCAAGACATTCCAGAAGAGAACCTGCCGGCTGAGCAGGACGCCCACGTCGCGCTGGCGGACGAGAAGGACCCCTTCGCCGACCCTGGTCTGCCGCCGCACGAGCACCGGATCCAGGACATCGACGAGCGGGCCGCCAAGCGGTCCGAGCGTACGGTCGCCCTGCTGTTCACGCTGTCGATGCTGGCCACCGTCGGCTTCATCGCCTCGTTCGTGGCGATCCCCGTCGACAAGTCGGTCTTCATCTTCCCGCTGGGCCACATCAGCGCGCTGAACTTCGCGCTCGGTGTGACCCTCGGCCTCGCGCTGTTCTGCATCGGCGCGGGTGCGGTCCACTGGGCCCGCACCCTGATGTCCGACGTGGAGGTCGCGGACGAGCGGCACCCGATCCAGGCGTCGCCCGAGGTCAAGGCCAAGGTCATGGCCGACTTCAAGCAGGGCGCCAAGGAGTCCGCGCTGGGTCGCCGCAAGCTGATCCGCAACACCATGTTCGGTGCGCTGGCCCTGTTCCCGCTCTCCGGCGTCGTGCTGCTGCGTGACCTCGGCCCGCTGCCCGGCACCAAGCTGCGCCACACCATGTGGTCCAAGGGCAAGCTGCTCGTCAACATGAACACCAACGAGCCGCTGCGTCCCTCGGACGTCGCGGCCGGCTCCCTCACCTTCGCCAAGCCGGAGGGCCTGGAGGAGCACGACCACGGCTTCCAGAACGAGATCGCCAAGGCCGCCCTGATGATCGTCCGGCTCCAGCCCGACGACATCAAGGACAAGCGCGAGCTCGAATGGTCGCACGAGGGCATCGTCGCGTACTCGAAGATCTGCACCCACGTCGGTTGCCCGATCTCCCTGTACGAGCAGCAGACGCACCACGTGCTCTGCCCCTGCCACCAGTCCACCTTCGACCTCTCCGACGGTGCCCGAGTGATCTTCGGCCCGGCCGGTCACGCCCTGCCGCAGCTGCGCATCGGCGTGAACGACGAGGGCTACCTCGAGGCGCTCGGCGACTTCGAAGAGCCCGTCGGTCCTGCATTCTGGGAGCGCGGATGAGCACCACCGAGAAGACAGAGTCCCGCTCGCGCGGGAAGGCACCGGCCGGCGAGCGCGTCGCCGACTGGGCGGACGGCCGGCTCGGGATCTACTCCCTGGCCAAGGCCAACATGCGCAAGATCTTCCCCGACCACTGGTCGTTCATGTTGGGTGAGGTCTGCCTCTACAGCTTCATCATCATCATCCTCACGGGTGTGTACCTGACGCTGTTCTTCCACCCGTCGATGAACGAGGTGGAGTACCACGGCAGTTACGTCCCGCTCCAGGGACAGCTGATGAGTGAGGCGTTCAGCTCGACCCTGCACATCTCCTTCGACGTGCGCGGTGGTCTGCTCATCCGGCAGATCCACCACTGGGCGGCGATCATCTTCCTCGCCGGCATGTTCGTGCACATGATGCGCGTCTTCTTCACCGGCGCGTTCCGCAAGCCGCGTGAGATCAACTGGCTGTTCGGCTTCCTGCTGTTCGTCCTGGGCATGTTCACCGGTTTCACCGGTTACTCGCTCCCGGACGACCTGCTCTCCGGCACCGGTGTCCGCTTCACCCAGGGCGCCATCCTGTCCGTGCCGATCGTCGGTACGTACATCTCGATGTTCCTGTTCGGCGGCGAGTTCCCGGGCACCGACTTCGTGGCCCGCTTCTACTCGATCCACATCCTGCTGCTGCCGGGCATCATGCTCGGTCTGGTGGTCGGCCACCTGATCCTGGTCTTCTACCACAAGCACACGCAGTTCGCGGGTCCCGGCAAGAGCAACAAGAACGTCGTCGGCATGCCGCTGCTGCCGGTCTACATGGCCAAGGCCGGAGGCTTCTTCTTCCTGGTCTTCGGTGTCATCGCGCTCATCGCCGGCATCGCGTCCGTCAACCCGATCTGGGCCCTGGGCCCCTACCGGCCCGACTACGTGTCCACGGGCGCCCAGCCCGACTGGTACATGGGCTTCGCCGAGGGTCTCGTCCGCGCCATGCCGGGCTGGGAGATCAACTTCTGGGGTCACACGCTCGTCCTGGGCGTCTTCGTCCCGCTGGTGCTGTTCGGTCTCTTCCTCGCCGTGATCGCCCTCTACCCGTTCATCGAGTCCTGGGTCACCGGTGACAAGCGCGAGCACCACCTGCTCGACCGCCCGCGCAACGCCCCGACCCGTACGGCCTTCGGTGTCGCCTGGGTCACCGGGTACATGATCATGCTGATCGGTGGTGGCAACGACATCATCGCCACCCACTTCCACCTGTCGATCAACGCGGTCACCTGGTTCGTCCGCATCGGGTTCTTCGTCGGACCGGTCATCGCCTTCGTCGTCACCAAGCGGATCTGCCTCGGCCTGCAGCGCCGGGACAAGGACAAGGTGCTGCACGGTCGCGAGTCCGGCATCATCAAGCGCCTGCCGCACGGTGAGTTCATCGAGGTGCACGAGCCGCTCAGCCAGGACGCGCTGCACACCCTCACCGCGCACGAGCAGTACAAGCCGCTCGAAATCGGCCCGACGGTCGACGAGAACGGCGTCGAGCGCAAGGTGAAGGGCTCGGAGAAGCTGCGCGCCAAGCTCAGCGAGTCGTACTTCGGCGAGGACGGTCAGATTCCCAAGCCGACCGTCGAGGAGTACAAGGAGATCACGAGCGGCCACGGCCACCACTGATCGCTGCGCACGCCACGGCAGAAGGGCCCCGTCCGGTCTTCGGACGGGGCCCTTCTCCGTGTCCCGCGGCTGGATAGGGTGGACCTCGTCGAGACTCGTGTCCCGGGGGCCGGGACACCACAACTGACCCTGGAGCGGCTTATGAGCGCTGTGACCCCCGCTGGAGGCGACACCGCGGCGGGCCGTTCCTGGCCCGAGGTGCTGAGCGCGCTGCTCGGTGGACAGGACCTGAGCGCCGGCGACACGGCCTGGGCGATGGACCGCTTCATGAGCGGTGAGGCCTCGGACGCGCAGATCGCCGGATTCATGGTGGCGCTGCGGGCCAAGGGCGAGACGGTCGAGGAGGTCAACGGCCTCGTCGAGGCGATGTACGCCCACGCGCAGCCGCTGCACATCCCCGGCCCGGCCGTGGACATCGTCGGCACCGGCGGGGACCGGGCCAAGACGGTCAACATCTCGACCATGTCCGCCATCGTGATCGCGGGCGCCGGGGCGAAGGTCGTCAAGCACGGCAACCGGGCGTCGTCCTCGGCGAGCGGCTCGTCCGACGTGCTGGAGAAGCTCGGCATCAACCTGGACCTGGCGCCGGAGGGCGTGGCCAGGGTGGTGGAGGAGGCCGGGATCACCTTCTGCTTCGCGGCGAAGTTCCACCCCTCCATGCGGTTCGTCGGTGGCGTACGGCGGGACCTGGGCATCCCGACCTCGTTCAACCTGCTCGGCCCGCTGACCAACCCCGCCCGGGTCACCGCCTCCGCCGTCGGCTGCTTCGACACCCGGATGGCGGGGCTCATCGCCGGCGTTCTGGCCGAGCGCGGCTCGTCCGCGCTGGTCTTCCGCGGCGACGACGGCCTCGACGAGCTGACGACGACGGCCACGTCACGGGTGTGGGTGGTGCGCGACGGCAAGGTGACCGAGGAGGCGTTCGACCCGCGCGAGGTCGGTATCGAGCTGGTGCCCGTGGAGGCGCTGCGGGGCGCGGACGCGTCGTACAACGCGGAGGTCGCCCGCCGCCTCCTGGACGGCGAGCCCGGTCCGGTGCGGGACGCCGTCCTGCTCAACTCGGCCGCGGCGCTGGTGGCGTCGGAGCCGACGGACGCTCCGCTCGCCGAGCAGATCCGGCTCGGGATGGCGAGGGCGGCGGAGTCGATCGACTCCGGGGCGGCGAAGCGGACGCTGGAGCGCTGGGTGGCCGCCAGCAACGCGTAGCGGGGCTCGGGGGATGTCCCGCGATCCGGACACGGGTTGCGGGACATCGATCACTTCACGTACGTTCCTGTTCAGGTCATGAGTGACAGTCATGAGGCCCCGGCCGACTGTCCGGCAACCCTCCGTCCGTGGCGGGGTGCCCCGGGTGAAGACCAGGCCGCAGGCAGCGAGGTCTGCGGCAAGCGCGGACCCCTTCGATCAGCCAGGGGTCCTGGTCGTCGAGGAGCCTTCCGTGAGCAAGCGAATGCGATAGGGCCGCAGAGCCCCGCCTCCGCGTTCCTTTTTCGTTCCCTTTTCCTTCACCGCGTCGAGCCCTGCGGGTTCCGCGGCGAATCTCGTCTGCCTTCACGGGAGTTGCGCCATGTCCGTCTCCACCGTTGCCGCCGCCCAGTCCGTTTGTGCCCCGCTGCCTGTTCTCGGCAGGGATGTCACCGTCCCGCTCGTCACCGGCGGCGAGGTCACCTACGCGGCGCTCGACTACGCCGCCAGCGCGCCCGCCCTCCAGCGCGTCTGGGACGATGTCGCCGCCTACGCGCCGTACTACGGCAGCGTCCACCGGGGCGCCGGGTACCTCTCCCAGCTGTCCACCGACCTCTTCGAGAACGCCCGGCGCACGGTCGGCGAGTTCCTCGACTGCCGGGACACCGACCAGGTCGTGTTCACCCGGTCCACCACCGACTCGCTCAACCTCCTCGCCGCCGCCGTCCCCGCCGACTGCCAGGTGTTCGTCTTCGAGACCGAGCACCACGCCGCGCTGCTGCCCTGGCGCGGCGCCCTCGTCACCTACCTCGACGCGCCCCGCACTCCGCGCCAGGCCGTGGAGACCCTGGAGCGCGCCCTAGCCGACCGCGACCCGTACGGCCCGGCCCTGGTCTGCGTCACCGGCGCCTCGAACGTCACCGGTGAGCTGTGGCCGGTACGGGAGTTGGCGGCGGCGGCGCACGCGCACGGTGCCCGGATCGTGCTCGACGCCGCCCAACTCGCCCCGCACCACCCGGTGAGCGTGCGTGATCTGGACGTCGACTGGGTCGCCTTCTCCGGTCACAAGCTGTACGCGCCGTTCGGGTCCGGCGTCCTGGCCGGGCGCGCCGACTGGCTGCGCGAGGCCGAGCCGTACCTCGCGGGCGGCGGTGCCAGCCGCACGGTCACCCGGCGCGCGGACGGCGCAGTCGACGTGCAGTGGCACGACAGTGCCGCCCGGCACGAGGCCGGCTCCCCGAACGTCATCGGCGCCTACTCCATCGCCTCCGCCTGCAGGGCCCTCACCGAGGCCGGTTTCGACGAGCTGGTCGCCCGCGAGCGGTTCCTGATCGAGAAGGTCCGCGCGGGCCTCGCCGAGGTCCCGGAGGTCCGGGTCCTGTCCCTCTTCGGCGACGACGCCCCGCGCGTCGGCGTGATCTCCTTCGTGGTCGCCGGCTGGAACAGCTCGCACTTCGCCGCCGCGCTCTCCGCCGAGTACGGCATCGGGGTGCGGGACGGCCTGTTCTGCGCCCACCCTCTCGTCCGCACGCTGCTCGGCAGTGACCCGCAGACGCAGGGGGAGTGCGGCGCGCCCGAGGCGGCCCCGGGTGAGAAGTCCCTCAACGCCGTCCGCGTGAGCTTCGGCGCGGGTACGCCGGACGAGCACGTGGAGCGGTTCGTACGGGCCGTGAAGGAGCTCGTCGCGGACGGGGCGAAGTGGAACTACCGTACGGAGGACGGGCGTTGCGTGCCCGACACGTCGGCGTGAGCCTGCGGATCGGACGCCCTGGCGTGCGTGCCCGGCTCCGCGGACAGCATGCCGCGGCGGGCTCCACGCCCGGCACCTCCTGCGTGCCCTCGCCGGGCGTGCCCGCCGGGGCCGGCACCGGACGGCCGGGGAGCTCGGCACGCGGGGCCGCGCAGGTCGGCACCCTGCCGCGGGGCGTCCGGTGGGCCAGGGTGCCCTCGGCGGTGATCACCAGGCACTCTTCGGCCGGGAGTGCGGGGCCCGGGCGCCCCGGCTGCCGTCAGCTGTCCAGGCCGATGGCGAAGGCGGCCTCCAGGTCGTGCTGCGAGTAGGTGCGGAAGGCCACGTGCGTGTCCGTCCCCTCCACACCGGGGATCTTGCTGATCCGGCCGGGGATGACCTCGGCGAGGTCCTCGTGCTGCTTCACCCGCACCATGGCGATCAGGTCGTAGGTCCCGGTGACCGAGAAGACCTCGCTGACGTTCTCCAGCGCGGCGATCGACTCCGCGATCTCGGGAATCCGGTCCACGCTGGTCTTGATGAGGACGATCGCGGTGATCACGGCTGGTTCTCTCCCTCGGGGGCCGGAGCAGGGGCGGCACTCACTTTAGTCGTACGGCCGAATCGGGCCCACGCGTAACCGAACCCCACCCCGAACCCGACCAGGTGCGCCAGATACGCCACCCCGGGCCCCTGGTCCGCACGCCCCGCCGCCACCCACTGCAGGGCCGCCCAGAAGGGCAGCACGACCCACGCCGGGAAGCGCAGCGGCAGGAAGAGCAGGAAGGGCAGCAGGCTTGTGACGCGTGCCGCGGGGAAGAGGAACAGGAACGCGCCGAGGACCGCTGAGATCGCCCCGGACGCGCCGACCAGGGACTGCGTGGAGTCGTCGTTGGCGGCCGCGTAGCCCAGCAGGGCCAGGTAGCCGCAGCCGAGGTAGAAGAGCGTGAACTGGAGGCGGCCCATCCGTTCCTCCGCCATCACCCCGAAGACGTAGAGGAAGAGCATGTTGCCGAGCAGGTGCACCCAGCTTCCGTGGACGAACAGGGCCGTGGCGGGGGTGAGGGCGGCCCGGGGCGCGCCCTCGAAGAGCTCTGCGGGCACCACGCCCCAGCGGTGGAAGTAGGCCCGCTGCGCCGCGAGCAGCCCGTCGCCGACGCCGTACCCCGGATTCAGCCCCGCCGCCGGCCCGATCAGGAAGATCAGGCAGCACACGGTGATGAGCCCGTACGTCACCGGCGCCGGCGACCGCAGTACCGTTCGGCCGGCCCTGCCGAACCGAACTCCGAAACGCGCCACGCTCCAGTTGCCGATCATGAATACAGAGCATGACGTAACGGGACGCAGGCGCACAGACCGCCTCGCCGCCCGGGACGGACGGGCGGCGGGTACCCGCCAGGCCGTAGGGTTACGAGCCACACGCACCGGTGAGTCCGGGGCGTCGCGGACAATAGAAGACCTAGAAGGAAAGAGCACGCTCACGATGACGGTTCCCCTGCCGACCGCCACCACGCGGTGGCGCTGCACTCTCTGCGGCAACCTCACGCGCTTCGACGTGACGCGCTCGTCCAGGGTCGTCGAGTACGTCCACCTCGATCTGGCCGGCGAGCCCAAGGTCGAGGAGCGCGAGGTGCTCAGCGAGACGATCGAGTCGGTGCGCTGCCGCTGGTGCAACGCCGTGGACAAGGTGGAACTCGTGGACAGGCCGGGCGCCGGCTCCTGACGATGGGGGAGGGCCCGCACAGAAACTGGGGTGTGACGGATGGTGGAGACACAAGGCGGGGGGCCGGGCGACGGCGCCGCTGAGGTGCTCGACCGTCCGCTGCCCGACGGTGTACGGCGCAAGGTCGTGCAGATCGTGTCCGACGGGTTCGGCGGGCTGACCGTAGGTGAACTGCCCGCACAGCTGCGGCAGTACGCCCGGTTCGCCCCGAACCGGCGGGCCAAGTTCGCAGGCAACGCCATGGCGGCGGCGCTGGAGACCGATCCGCTGTTCCGGCAGCGCATCGGGGAGAAGTTCAGAGAGGCCCAGCCGGAGCTCTCCGGCGCCCTGGAATCCGGCTCGGCGCCTGCGGCCGCGGACCCGCTCGACGTGGCGGCCGCGGCCTATGTTCTGCGGCCCGCCGGCTGGGTCAAACTGGTCACCGCGGCCGGCGAGGAGGCCCAGCGGGCCGACGCCGAGCGCGCCGACGAGGAGAGCCGCGCCGAACTGGAGCGGCTGCGCGAGGAACTCGCCCACGCCCGCGAGCACACCCGGCACGAGACCGAGCGGCTGCGGACCGAGCTTGAGGCGGCCAGGAAAGAAGCGGAATCGCTGCACCGGAAGCTGCGCTCCGCCCTCAGCGACGTCAAGCGCGGCGAGGCCGCCCTGCGCAAGGCCCAGGGCGAGATCGAGGCGGTGCGGACCGAAGGGCATACCCAGATCTCCGCGGCCGAGAGCGAGAGCCGGCGGCTCAAGGCGCGGCTCGCGGAGGCCGAGGCCGCCCTGGAGGCCACGCGCAAAGCAGCGCGCGAGGGGCGCAGTGTCGAGGACATGCGCGTCCGGTTGCTCCTCGACACCCTTCTGGACGCCACCCAAGGGCTGCGCCGTGAACTGGCGTTGCCGCCGGTCTCCGTGCGCCCCGCCGAGACCGTGGACGCGGTCGAACCGGGACGAATGACCCCGAAGGACATCGCCGCGCGGGCGTTGTCCGAGAACGACCCCGCGATCCTCGACCAGTTGCTCGCCCTGCCGCAGGCGCATCTCGTGGTCGACGGGTACAACGTCACCAAGACCGGCTATCCCCAGATGCCCCTGGAGAAGCAGCGGTTGCGGCTGCTCGGCCAGCTCTCGCAGCTCGCCGCGCAGACCGGCGCCGAGGTGACCTGTGTCTTCGACGGTGCCGAGCTGGTCGCGCCGGTGCTCCTGGCCCCGCCGCGCGGGGTGCGGGTGCTGTTCTCCAAGCCCGGAGTGACCGCCGACGAGTTGATCCGCCAGCTGGTGCGCGCCGAGCCGCCGGGGCGTCCGGTCATCGTCGCCTCGACCGACCGCGAGGTGGCCGACGGGGTGGCCCGGGCGGGAGCGCGGCCGGTGGCTTCTGCGGTGCTTCTCAAGCGACTGTCCTGAAAGCGCCAACCTGCGTGCGCGATGCCCGAATTGAGGGGACTGTCGCGCAACGTAGGGTCAGGCGGGCCTCACTCCATGTGAGTTGTGTGTAAAGAATGCAGTGTGTGACGAGAAAAATCGTGTGAGGATTTGATCTGATCACAAGAGGGTCACTAGGGTCTGGCGTCGTACCTCCGAGCGGGTGATCACTCACAAGAAGGGTTTCACCTCCGTGGCGTCCCACCGTCGACCCAAGCAGCCGAGCCGAGCACGTGTGACTGTGCTGACCACCGCCGCCGCTGCCGCCGTGGCCATCAGTTCGCAGGCCGCCAACGCGGCCCCCAGCGAGAAGCCGAGCAAGGACGAGGTCAAGGCAAAGGTCGACAAGCTCTACGAGCAGGCCGAGCAGGCCACCGAGAAGTTCAACGGGGCCAAGGAGAAGCAGGAGAAGCTCCAGAAGGAGATCTCCACCATCCAGGACAACGTCGCCCGCGGCCAGGAGGAGCTCAACGAGCTGCGCGACGCGATGGGCCTCGCGGCCGCCGCCCAGTACCGCACGGGCAGCATCGACTCCTCCCTCCAGCTCTTCCTGTCGTCGAACCCGGACGACTACCTGGACAAGGCGTCCACCGCCGACCAGCTCAGCGCCCAGCAGGTCGACTCGCTGAAGAAGATCCAGGCGAAGCAGCGCGAACTCGCCCAGCAGCGTGCCGAGGCCGCCGACAAGCTCAAGGACCTCTCCTCCACCCGCACCGAGCTGGGCAAGAAGAAGAAGGAAGTCCAGGGCAAGCTCGCCGAGGCCCAAAGGCTCCTCAACAGCCTGACCGCCGCGGAGAAGGCCGCCCTGGCCGCCGAGGAGGAGCGCGCCAGCCGGTCCGCCGCCGACCGCGTGGACCTGGGCGACACAGGCTCCGCCTCCGGCCGGGCCATGGCCGCCTTCCAGGCCGCCCAGAGCAAGATCGGCTCGCCCTACGTCTACGGCGCCACCGGCCCGTCCTCCTTCGACTGCTCGGGCCTGACCTCCTGGGCGTTCGCCCAGGCCGGCGTCTCCATCCCGCGCACCTCGCAGGCCCAGGCCAACGCCGGGACGCGGATCTACAGCCAGTCCGAGCTCAAGGTCGGCGACCTGGTCATCTTCTACGGCGACCTGCACCACGTCGGCTTCTACGCGGGCAACGGCCAGGTGCTGCACGCTCCCCGCACCGGCACGGTCGTGCGCTACGAGTCGATCAACAACATGCCGTTCCAGTTCGGCGTCCGTATCTGACCCCCGCCGCACGGCCGCAAGATCAACTCGACGTGCCGCCCGAACGAGGGAATTACGGCACCCCCGACTGACCCCACGCCCCGCCCATGACCTGCGTCATAGGCGGGGCGTCACTGTGCGTGCCCGGCGCGGTCGTTGGTCGGTGCCACCGCACGGAGCTACTGTCTGCCGCGTTTCCCCGTCGCCGGGGAAGGTCCTTGTCGCCAGCGGAAGGAGAGCGGCTTCCCGTGGGGTCCCATCGCCGCCTTGCATCGTCCGGGTTCGACCGTGGCGCCGGTGCAGCGCTCTGTGTCATGTCAGCCGCCGCCACGGCCCTCGGGGTCGTACCGGCCACGGCCACGCCGCACGACGACACCCGCGCCAAGGTGGACCGCCTCTACGAGGAGGCGGAGAAGGCGACCGAGGCCTACAACAAGGCCGACGAGCGCGCCGACAAACTCCGCGCGGAGGTGAACGACGCCCAGGACCGGATCGCCCGGCAGCAGCAGAGCATCAACTCCAAGCGGGACGCTCTCGGTTCGCTGGCCGGCGCCCAGTACCGGTCCGGCGGCATCGACCCCTCCCTCTCCCTGCTGCTCTCCGAGGACCCGGCCGACTACCTGGACAAGGCCGCCCGGATCGCCCGGCTCAGCGCCCACCAGGCCGACGAGCTGGAAGAACTCCAGGACGCCATGCGCGTCATCGCCCAGGAGCGCGCCGAGGCGGCCAGGAAGCTCGTCGACCTGGAGAAGAGCCGCAAGGCCGTCGCCGCCCACAAGCGGACCGTCGAGCGCAAACTCGCCCAGGCCCGCAGGCTGCTGAACTCCCTGTCGGCGGCCGATCGCGCCGCCTTCGACCGCGCCTCCCGCTCCGGCCGTGCCGACCTGCCCGACCTCGGCGGAGCCGTCCCCTCCTCGGGCCGAGCCGCCGCCGCGGTCGCCGCCGCCCGGTCCGCGCTGGGCAGGCCGTACATCTGGGGCGCCAACGGCCCCTCCGGCTTCGACTGTTCGGGCCTCATCCAGTGGTCGTACGCCCAGGCCGGTGTCTCCCTGCCGCGCACCTCGCAGGGGCAGCGGTACGCCGGCCGGCAGATCCCGCTCTCCGAGGCCCAGCCGGGTGACGTGGTCACCTACCGGTCCGACGCCAGTCACGTGGGGATGTACATGGGCAACGGACAGGTGATCCACGCTCCCTACCCGGGCGCGCCCGTGCGCTACGACCCGGTGGGCATGATGCCGGGGGCGACGATCACCCGGGTGTGACCGGGGTCTGACCCTCGTGCGCTGACCGCCGTACGATCGGGAAATGGCTGGTCGAAGGCGGGTGTCGGGAACGCGAACGGTCCTCGTGCTCTGTCTGCTGCTCGTCTCGCTGGTGGGCTGCGGTGGGCGGCCCGCCGCGGACGGCGCGACGGCACAGGTGCAGCGCCTTCTCGACCGCAGGGCGGCCGCGATCCTCGACCACGACGAGGCGGCGTATCTGGGCACGGGCGCGCGGGACCGGTTCGGCAACCTGCGCGCGGTGCCCCTCGCCGAGTGGTCGTACCGCGTCACCGGGCTGCGGCGCAGCGGCGCCACCGCGACCGCCGAGGCCGAACTGCGCTATCGCGTCCGGGGCCACGATCCGGCTCCCGTCAGCGCCGGGCGCACGCTGAGCCTGAGCCTGGACCCGGAGGGCCACTGGTACGTCGAGGCGGAGCGGCCCGCGAAGGGCTCCGCCGCGCAGCTGTGGGACCAGGGCGAGGTGAGCGCCGTATCCGGTGAGCACAGCCTGGTCCTGGGAGTCGGGCAGTCGAGGAAGGCGCTGCGTGCGTACGCGGCGCTCGCGGACCGTGCGGTGCCGGCCGTGTCCCGGGCCTGGGGCGGCACATGGGCCGGGCGCGTCGTCGTCCTCGTACCCAAGTCGCTGGCCGGCATGGCGGGGCTGCTGGGCTCGCCCGCCTCCTCCTACCGCGGGATCGCCGCGGTCACCACCGGCGAGACCGGCGCCCGGACGCGGGCGCCGGCGGACCGGATCATCGTCAACCCCGAGGCGTACGGCGTCCTCGGCGCCACCGGCAAGCAGGTCGTCCTCACCCACGAGACCACCCATGTCGCCACCCGCGCCGCCACCACCGCCGCGACCCCGCTGTGGCTCTCCGAGGGCTACGCCGACTGGGTCGGCTACCTCGGCAGCGGCCGTTCCCCCTCCCAGGCGGCACCCGAGTTGTCCCGCGCGGTGTCGCAGGGGCGGCTGCCACCGGCCCTGCCGTCCGACGCGGACTTCGGATTCGGCCGCGACGCGGACGAGCTGGCGCTGGCGTACGAGGGCGGATGGCTGGCCTGCCGGATGATCGCGGAACGCTGGGGCGAGGTCCGGCTCGTCGAGTTCTACCGGGCCGTGGGCGCGCACGAGCGGCGGGCGGGGGCGGTGGAGGGGGCGCTGCAGGACGTGCTCGGGACCTCGTCGGCCCGGTTCACCCAGGACTGGCGGGAGTATCTGCGGGCTCAGCTCGGCTGATCCGGTGGGGCGGGGGCTCGGTCCGGGCGGTCCAGGATCGCGATGGCCTCCGTCAGCCACGCGCGCTCCGCCTCGCCCGTCGCCCGGGCCACCCGCAGCATGCCCTGCCGGAACAGGTCGCCGGCCTCCTCCGCCCGTACCGGCCTGCCGTCGGCGTAGAAGAAGCTCGTGGGCGCGGTGAGGAACTCCAGCCTGCGGCGCAGCACCTCGGCCTGTTCCCGGCGGTCGGGCAGATGCCGCAGGAAGGCCAGGACGGTGTGGAAGCGCACCTGGTCCGTGATCTCCACCGGCTTCGGCCGGCGCAGGCGTTCCAGGAGATCCTCGCGGCCCTCGTCGGTGAGCGAGAGGATGCGGCGCGGAGCGGCACCCGCCCCCGGCTCGGCGTGCTCGTCGAGCTTGCCGGCCTTGAGCAGACGCGCGATCGCCGGGTACAGCGCCCCGTCGCTGACAGGGCGGACATGGCCGCTCAGCGCCTTGATGCGCTCCTTCAACTCGTAACCGTGCAGGGGCGCTTCGGCCAAGAAGCCCAGGATCGACAGCTCCAGCATGGTCCTCCTTGCGGATGCGCTGCACCCATGCTACCTCTTATCGAGTTGCCTCGAAACGAGGTAGCTCGTTTCGAGGGGGATCGCGTACATGGACGCTCATCGCAGACAGCTGCTCTCGCTGGCCCACCCCGTCTACCTCTCGCTTCTCGCCTCCGTCGCCGCGGGGATCATCAACACGCTCTGGGTGTCCCGGCTCGGCGGCCCCGCGGTGGCCGCGGTGGCGGTCGCCACCAACACCGAGAACGTGCTGCTCGGCGTGGCGCTCGTCTTCGCGTCCGGTACGACGGTGCTGGTCGCCCATGCCAGGGGCGCGCGGGACCCGGGCGCGATGCGGGCGGCGGTGCGCGGGGGATGGGCGGTGTGGGCGCTGGTCACCCCGCTGGTCGTGACGGGCGGGTTCGTCCTGCGCGAGCCCTTGGCGCGGCTGGTGCTCGACGGCGGCCCGGCGCTGCCGCTCGCGGTGGGCTACTTCGCGATCTCGATGCCCGGGACGGCGGTGTTCTTCGCGCAGCAGCTGGTCGACGGCATCCTCAAGGGCGCGGGCGACACCAGGACGCCGCTGCGGCTCGCGCTCCTCGCCAACGGGCTGATCCTGGTCTGCGACCCGTTCCTCATCCACCTCTACGGCGTCCGGGGCGCCGCCGCCTCGACCGTGCTGTGCCGGACGGTGGCCCTGGGCGCGGGTCTGCTCGCCCTGCGCCGGAACCCGTCGCTGCGCACGGCGGCCGGGGCGCGCCCCGCGAGGTCGTCGGCCGGGGCGGCGCTGCGGACCCTACGGACCGGGCTGCCCATCGCGGCCGACTTCACCGTGCGGCAGACGGGCACCCTGGTCCTGGTCGCGATCGTGGCGCGGCTCGGGGTGACGGCGGTCGCCGCGTACTCGATCGCGTACAAGGCGATGTACATCGCCACCATGGCCTTCTACGCCGTCCGCCAGGCCGCTTCCCTCCACACCGCGCACCTGCTCGGCGCGGGACAGGACGCACGGCGGGCGATCGCGCGGCAGGCCGTACTCGTCTCGGGAGGCGCCGGACTGGCGGCGGCCGTGCTGCTGGCGGTCACGGCCCCCTGGGTGATGGCCGCGTTCGGCGCCGGGCCGGCCGTGGCCCACGACGGTGTGCTGTTCCTGCGCTGTGTCGGGCCGTACCTCGTCCTGATGGCCTGCTTCATCGCGCTCGGCGGCATCTTCGAGGGCAGCGGCGCGGCGCCCCGGCTGCTCCGGGTGACCGTGTTCGGCACGGCCCTCCAGCTGCCGCTCGCCCACGGGCTGTCGGGCCTCGGCCTGCCCGGGGTGTGTCTGGGGCTGGCGCTGGCGATGGCCGCGCAGTGCGCGGCGGTGCTGGTGCTGCTGCGGCGGACCCGGACTCAGGAGGGCAGTGACGTCTCCTTGGCACGGGTGGCCTGAGCCGGCACCGGCAGGGTGGCGGTCCGGGTCACCGTCTCGCGCCAGAGGGCACGGGCGGCGAGCAGCGTGGCGAGGACCAGCAGGCCGTTGCGCACGAAGAGCAGGCTCACGCCCAGCGCGTCGCCGGCGACGACGTGCGCGAACCAGAGGGGGAACTCCAGGACCGTCACGAGGGACGCGGCGAGGACCAGGCCCACGGGCAGTGTCATCCGGCTGCCCCGGAAGCACAGGCACACCGCGGCGAGACCGAGCAGCCACACCATGTACTGCGGGCTGATCACCCGGCTGGTCGTCACGAACATCAGCACCGCCACGAAGGCCGCGTCGGCGAGCGTGTGCGACAGGAACCGGCGCGCCCTCAGCCGCCACAGCAGCAGCCAGCCGAAGGCGAGCGCGCTCAGGGCGAGGGCGGCGTCGCTGACGACGTCGACGTACGGGCCGAGGAACTCCACCGAGCCGTAGTTCAGCCGCACCTCGCCGTCCCAGCCGTACTGCCGGGCCACATGGAAGACCAGCGCCCCCAGCGACTCCACCTCGGTGCCGCGGTCGCGCTGGAAGGCCAGGAAGGCGAAGGCGCCGGGCATCGCGAGGGCGAACAGCGCCGCGAGGCCGCCCGCGGTCAGCGCCGCCGAGGCCCAGGCGCCGCGCCTGCGGGCCGCGACCAGCAGCAGCACCGGCCACACCTTCAGCATCGCCCCGAAGGCCGTCAGCGCGCCCATCGCCTTCGGGTGCCGGGCCCCCGCGAGCAGCGCGGCCACGGCGACGGCGGTCACCATCACGTCGTAGCGGGCGTACACGGTCGGCCCGAGCAGCGGTACGCCCGCCACCCACACCCAGGCCCCGCGCAGGGTCCGGCCGGGGCGCAGGCCCGCGTACAGCAGGAGCAGCAGGACGGCCAGATCGGCGGAGAAGCACAGGACGAAGAAGGCCGACGGGTAGTCCAGCCAGAACACGAGCCCGGGGGAGAGGACCGGCAGCGCCGCGGCGGGCGGGTACTGCCAGGTGACGTCGTCCTGCGGGAACGTTCCGGTGCGCAGGACCTCGTACCAGCCCTGGTAGATGACCGACACGTCGCTGGTGACGTCCGGGCCGGGGAAGACGTACACCTTGAACACGAAGAGCAGCAGGGCCACCCTGGTCAGGCCCCAGATGCCCAGCATCGGCGCCAGGGACCGCCGCGTGCCCGTCTTCTCCACCGGATCCCCTGCCGTTCGATTTCCCACCAGGGGAACATGATGTCGTGTGCGGCTGCGAGCAGGCCACACACGCGGCCGAGCGCATGCGGTGAACGGCGGCTTCGATAAGGTCGGCGGCGATGCACAAGACCCTGATCGTGACCAACGACTTCCCGCCCCGTCCCGGCGGCATCCAGGCGTTCCTGCACAACATGGCGCTGCGGCTCGACCCCGAGCGGCTGGTCGTCTACGCCTCCACCTGGAAGCGCGGCCGGGAGGGCGCCGAGGCCACGGCCGCCTTCGACGCCGAGCAGCCCTTCACGGTGGTGCGGGACCGTACGACGATGCTGCTGCCGACGCCCGCGGTGACCCGGCGTGCGGTCGGCCTGCTGCGCGAGCACGGCTGCACTTCGGTGTGGTTCGGGGCGGCGGCGCCGCTCGGCCTGATGGCACCGGCGCTGCGCCGGGCGGGCGCCGAGCGCCTCGTGGCCACGACCCACGGCCACGAGGCTGGCTGGGCCCAGCTGCCCGCGGCCCGGCAGCTGCTGCGCCGGATCGGGGAGGCGACGGACACGATCACCTACCTGGGTGAGTACACGCGCGCGCGGATCGCGACCGCGCTGACCCCGCAGGCGGCCTCGCGGATGGCGCAGTTGCCGCCGGGGGTCGACGAGAAGACCTTCCACCCCGGCTCGGGCGGGGACGAGGTGCGGGCCCGGCTGGGTCTGACGGACCGGCCGGTCGTCGTCTGCGTGTCCCGGCTGGTGCGGCGCAAGGGGCAGGACACCCTGATTCGGGCCATGCCCCGGATCCTGGCGGCCGAGCCGGACGCCGTGCTGCTGATCGTCGGGGGCGGGCCGTACGAGAAGGACCTGCGGCGCATGGCCCACGAGACCGGTGTCGCCGACTCCGTCCACTTCACCGGCGCCGTTCCCTGGTCCGAACTGCCCGCCCACTACGGGGCCGGCGACGTCTTCGCGATGCCGTGCCGGACGCGCCGGGGCGGCCTGGACGTCGAGGGCCTCGGCATCGTCTACCTGGAGGCGTCGGCGACCGGACTGCCGGTGGTCGCGGGCGACTCGGGCGGGGCGCCGGACGCGGTGCTCGACGGGGAGACGGGCTGGGTGGTGCGGGGCGGCTCCCCGGACGAGGCGGCCGACCGCATCGTCGCACTGCTCGGGGACGCGGAGCTGCGTGCCCGGATGGGGGAGCGGGGCAGGGAGTGGGTCGAGGAGAAGTGGCGCTGGGACCTGCTCGCGGAGCACCTGAAGAACCTGCTGTAGTGCGGCGCTCCTGACAGGAACCAGGGCCGGCGCGACAAGCCGCGGCGCGTTGGTGGCCGCCGACGACGAATACGCGCCACCCCACTAGGCGGAACCGGAAATTCCGCCCATGCTGCGCACATGACAGTAAAACTGATGCAGCGTCAGCTGACAAGACGTCAAATCCTTGGAATGGCGGCACTGCAGAGTGCCGCCGCCCTCGGCTTCACCCGCATCGGCCTCCCCTCGGCCCACGCCGCCGAGCCCGACGCGGTCGACCACGCCCCGGCCATCGTCATCGGCTCCGGCTACGGCGGCGCGGTCGCCGCCCTCCGCCTGGGCCAGGCGGGCATCCGCACCCTCGTCATCGAGATGGGCCGTCTCTGGAACACCTCCGGCCCCGACGGCAAGGTCTTCTGCTCCACCAGCACCCCCGACCGCCGCTCCATGTGGTTCCGCACCCGCACCGAGGCCCCGCTCGCCACCTTCCTGTGGCTGGACGTCGTCAACCGGGAGATCAGCCCCTATCCGGGAGTCCTCGACCGCGTCCACTACGACCACATGTCCGTGTACGTGGGCAGGGGCGTCGGTGGCGGCTCCCTGGTCAACGGCGGCATGGCCGTCACCCCGCTCCCGTCCTACTTCGCCGAGCAGTTCCCGACCGTGGACGCCGCGGAGATGTACCGCACCTACTTCCCGCGCGCCCGCTCCATGCTGGGCGTCAACACCATCGACCCCGCGTGGTTCGAGTCCACGGAGTGGTACCGCTTCACCCGGGTCTCCCGCGCCCACGCCACCAAGGCCGGCCTGCGGACCACCTTCGTGCCCAACGTCTACGACTTCGGCCACATGCAGCGCGAGGCGGCCGGCACGGCGACGAGGTCCGCGCTGGCAGGGGAGGTCATCTACGGCAACAACCACGGCAAGCGCACCCTCGACAAGACCTACCTGGCGGCGGCCCTCGGCACCGGGAACGTCACCCTCCACACCCTGGAGAAGGTGCGGTCGATCAGCAGGGCGCCCGACGGGACCTATGTGCTGACCGCCGACCGGATCGACGACACCGGCACGGTCGTCGCGACCAAGGAGTACGGCTGCACGTACCTCTTCCTCGGCGGCGGCAGCATCGGCACCACCGAACTCCTCGTCCGCGCCCGCGAGTCGGGCTCGCTGCCCGCCCTGGACGCGAGCGTCGGCACCGGCTGGGGCCCCAACGGCAACGTGATGCTCGGCCGGGCCAACCACCTGTGGGACACGGTCGGGGCGAACCAGTCGACCATGCCGGTCATGGGCATCGACGACTGGTCCAACGCCGCCAACCCGGTCTTCGCCGAGATCGCGCCGCTGCCCACGGGACTGGAGCACTGGGTCAGCCTCTATCTGGCGATCACCAAGAACCAGGAGCGGGCGTCGTTCTCGTACGACTCGGGGAGCGGGGCCGTGCGGCTCGGCTGGAGCGCGGCGCAGAGCGCCGTGTCGACGGGCATGGCGAAGAAGCTGTTCGACCGGATCAACAGGGCGAACGCCACGATCTACCGGTACGACCTGTTCGGCTCGGGCAACCGGGTCTTCGCCGACGACTTCACGTACCACCCGCTGGGCGGCTGCGTGCTGGGGAAGGCGACCGACGACCACGGCCGGGTGAAGGGCTACCCACGGCTGTACGTCACCGACGGCTCGCTGGTGCCCGGGTCGATCGGGGTGAACCCGTTCGTGACGATCACCGCACTCGCCGAACGGACGATGGCGCGGGTCCTCGTGGAGGACACCGCGCCCTAGTCCGAGCGGTGCTTGCTACTTCTGGTAGATCGCCTCGATCTCGTCCGCGAAGTCCTTCGCCACGACGTTGCGCTTGAGCTTCAGCGACGGCGTCAGATGGCCCGAATCCTCCGTGAACTGGGAGGGCAGAATGCGGAACTTCCGCACCGATTCCGCCTTCGACACCGCGGCGTTGCCGTCGTCGATCGCGGCCTGGATCGCCGCGTTCAGGTCCGCGTCCCCGGCCAGCGACGCCGCGGTGGAGCCCGCCGGCTTGCCGTGCTCGGCGCACCAGCGGCCCAGGAACTCCTCGTCGAGGGTGACCAGCGCGCCCACGAACGGCCGCCCGTCGCCCACCACCATGCACTCCGCGACCAGCGCGTGCGCCCGGATGCGGTCCTCGATCACGGCCGGGGCGACGTTCTTGCCGCCCGCGGTGACGATGATCTCCTTCTTGCGACCGGTGATCCTGAGGTAGCCGTCCTCGTCGAGGGTGCCGATGTCACCGGTGTGGAACCAGCCGTCGGCCAACGCCTCCTCGGTCGCGCCGGGGTTGTTCCAGTACTCCTTGAACAGGTGCTCGCCGTGCAGCAGCACCTCCCCGTCGTCCGCGATCCGCACCACGGAACCCGGCAGCGGCTGGCCGACCGTGCCGATCTTCTGCCGGTCCCAGGGGTTGAAGGCGGTGGCGGCACAGGACTCGGTCAGGCCGTAGCCCTCCAGGACCGTGAAGCCGATGCCGCGGAAGAAGTGCCCGAGCCGCTCGCCGAGCGGAGCGCCGCCGGAGATGGCGTACTCACCCCGGCCGCCGAGGACCGCGCGCAGCTTGCTGTAGACGAGCTTGTCGAAGACCTTGTGCTTGATCTTCAGGCCGACGGACGGGCCCGACGGGCTGTCCAGCGCCTTGCTGTACGCGATCGCGGTGTCCGCCGCCTTGTCGAAGATCTTGCCCTTGCCGTCCGCCTGGGCCTTCGCGCGGGCGGAGTTGTAGACCTTCTCGAAGACGCGCGGGACGCCCAGGATCAGGGTCGGGCGGAAGGAGGCCAGCTCGTCGGTGAGGTTGCTGATGTCCGGAACGGTGCCCAGCTTGATCGGCGCCACCATCGGCGCGATCTGCACCATGCGGCCGAAGACGTGCGCGAGCGGCAGGAACAGCAGGACGGAGCACTCGCCGGTGCGGAACAGCGGCCGCAGGCGCTCGACGACGTTTCCGCACTCGGCGAAGAAGCTGCGGTGGGTGAGGACGCAGCCCTTGGGGCGGCCGGTGGTGCCGGAGGTGTACACGATCGTCGCCGGGTCGTCGGCCTTCGCCAGCGAGCTGCGCTCCTCGACGGTCGCGTCGCTGATGTCCTGGCCCAGCCGGCCCAGCTCCTCGACCGCGCCGGCTTCGATCTGCCAGACGTGCTTGAGGGCGGGCAGCCGCTCGCGCACCGACTCCACGGCGGCCGTGTGGTTGTCCAGCTCCGTGATCATGGCGGTCGCGCCCGAGTCACTGAGGATCCACTGGACCTGCTCCGGTGAGCTGGTCTCGTACACGGGCACGGTGACCGCGCCCGCCGACCAGATCGCGAAGTCGAGCAGGGTCCACTCGTAGCGGGTACGGGACATCAGGCCGACCCGGTCGCCCGGCTGGACCCCGGCCGCGATGAGTCCCTTCGCCGCCGCGCGCACCTCGGCCAGGAAGGCGGTGGCCGTCACGTCCTGCCATGCACCGCCGACCTTGCGGGCGATGACGGCGACGTCCGGGTGCTGCGCGGCGTTTCTGCGGACGATGTCGGTCAGATTCCCGTCCGCAGGGACCTCGTACAAAGCCGGAAGGCTGAACTCGCGCAAGACTGCTGCTCCTCATAGGGCGCCGGCGCCACGACGTTGTGCGATGCGACGGTGCGGTCCAAGGCTCGGGCAAGTGCTCAGGGATTCACATGTTGAAATCCAGAGCACGACTGGACCGACCGGACGTTACCCGCCGGTATGGCTTCTTCGACAGGGGGTCCCGGCGAGATGTTCGCTGCGTCACACGGATTGGTGTTTCTTCGCGCACAGTAGTCGAGCGGTCTGACAACTGGCCAGTAACCGTCGGTCCGGGCGCCACTGTTCACGTATGCCGCACACGCCTACCCTTGATCGTCATGGCACCCACACCGAGCGGAAACCACAGGACTCGCGTACACGTGGTCAGCGACGTGCACGGCAACGCCCGCGACCTGGCCAGGGCCGGCGAAGGCGCCGATGCCCTGATCTGCCTGGGCGACCTGGTGCTGTTCCTCGACTACGCCGACCACTCGCGCGGCATCTTCCCCGACCTGTTCGGCGTGGAGAACGCCGACCGGATCGTGGAGCTGCGCACCGCCCGGCGCTTCGAGGAGGCGCGGGAGTTCGGGGCGCGGCTGTGGGCCGGGATCGGCTCGGACCGGCGCTCGGTGATCGAGAAGGCGGTGCGCAAGCAGTACGCCGAGATGTTCGCGGCGTTCCCGACACCGACGTACGCCACCTACGGCAATGTCGACATGCCGCCCCTGTGGCCGGAGTACGCCGGTCCGGGCACGACGGTGCTGGACGGGGAACGGGTGGAGATCGGCGGCTGGACCTTCGGCTTCGTGGGCGGGGGCCTGCGGACCCCGATGCGGACCCCCTACGAGATCAGCGACGAGGAGTACGCCGCGAAGATCGAGGCCGTGGGCGAGGTGGACGTCCTGTGCACGCACATCCCGCCGGAGGTCCCGGAGCTGGTGTACGACACGGTGGCGCGGCGCTTCGAGCGCGGAAGCCGGGCGCTGCTGGAGGCGATCCGCCGTACCCGCCCCCGTTACTCCCTGTTCGGGCACGTCCATCAGCCGCTGGTGCGGCGGATGCGGATCGGGGCGACGGAGTGCGTGAACGTCGGGCACTTCGCCGGGTCCGGGAAGCCCTGGGTGCTGGAATGGTGAGTGAACCGGGCCCCGGCGGGAGCCCGATGACGGCCCCGGTGGGCGCTTTCCCGACGACGGCGCAGGTGGGGGTGGAGTCGGCCGGTCGGGCGCGCGGTAGCCTTCACGCTGCGCACGCGTGCGCACCACGACTTCTTACCGGCCCGCATCTGGAGGAGCCACGGCGATGGCGGAACACACCAGCTCGAGCATCACGATCGAGGCGGCACCGGCCGACGTCATGGGGGTGATCTCCGACTTCGCCCGCTACCCCGACTGGACCGGCGAGGTGAAGGAGGCGGAGGTCCTCAAGACCGACGCCGACGGCCGTGCCGAGCAGGTCCGTCTCGTCATGGACGCCGGCGCGATCAAGGATGACCAGGTGCTGGCGTACACCTGGGGCGGTGAGCACGAGGTGTCCTGGACCCTGGTGAAGTCCCAGATGCTGCGCTCGCTGGACGGCTCGTACATCCTCAAGCCGGCCGGGGCGGGCTCCACCGAGGTGACCTACCGGCTGACCGTGGACGTCAAGATCCCGATGCTGGGCATGATCAAGCGCAAGGCCGAGAAGGTCATCATCGACCGGGCGCTGGCGGGTCTGAAGAAGCGGGTCGAGTCGGGCAAGTAGGCGCTTCGGCCCCGGGCGGGAGGGGTACGTGGTCGGGTGTCTCCCACCCGGCCCGCACCGGGCCACCGGCAATCGGGCCTGACCTCGGCGTCCGTTACGGTTCACCCCCATGCGCACCATCCTGATCACAGGCCCGGGCGGCAGCGGCCGTACCACTGTCGCGGCCGCCACCGCGCTCGCGGCGGCGGCCAACGGCACCAGAACCCTGGTCCTCGGCGCCGACCGCACCGACACCCTTGGTGCCGCCCTCGGCGTGCCCACGGGTGTCTCCCCGACCAAGGTCGCCGCGAACCTCACCGCCTGGCGCCCCGACGCCTCCGCCGGCTTCCGCGACGACCTCGCCGCCTTCCAGGAACGCGCCACCACCGCCCTCGACCTCCTCGGTGCCTCCCGCCTCGACCCGGAGGAGGTCACCCCCCTCCCCGGAGCCGAGGAACTCGCCCTGCTGCGAGCCCTGCGGGACGCCGCCCTCGCCGAGGCCCATGACCTTCTCGTCGTCGACCTCCCGGCCACCCCGCACGCCCTCGCCCTGCTGTCGCTCCCCGAGGAACTGCGCCGCTATCTGCGTCGGCTGCTGCCCTCCGAGCGGCAGGCCGCCCGCGCCCTGCGCCCCGTCCTGGGGCGGCTGGCCGGCGTTCCGATGCCCGCGGAGTGGCTGTACGAGACCGCCGCCCGCTGGGACGTCGAACTCGCCGCCGCCGAAGCCGTCGTCGCCGACCGCGACACCGTCGTACGGCTCGTCGCCGAACCCGGACCGGGCGGTGCCGACGCCGTACGGTCCGCCACCCTCGCGCTCGCCCTGCGCGGCCTGCGCCCCGATCTGCTGATCGCCAACCGGATCCTGCCGGAGACGGAGGCGACGGCCGGCAGCTGGCTCGCCGGGCCCGTCACCCAGCAGCGCAAGATCCTGGAGGAATGGCGGGAGCACCACCACGTCCACGCCGTCGCGCACCTCGGCCGCGACCCCCGCGGCACCGACGACCTCGAAGCCCTCGCCCTGCCCGCCGTCAACGACACGTCGTCCACCGTCGAGTGGCCCGTCACCGACCGGCTCGCCGAGGACGGCGTCCTCGTCTGGCACCTCCCGCTGCCCGGCGCCGTACGCGAGGAACTCGACCTCGTCCGGCGCGGCGACGAACTCGTCGTCACCGCCGGGCAGTTCCGGCGCATCGTGCCGCTGCCGTCCGCCCTGCGCAGATGCCGTGTGGACGGGGCCGCGCTGCGGGACGCGGAGCTGCGCATCCGGTTCGCGCCGGATCCGGACCTGTGGCCGCGCAGCCGGTGAGGCAGGTACGCCCGTTCGGGTAACGTCGGAGAGACGAACCGTAGTCAGGAGTCCGTCATGAGCGAAGAGCTCCCCCCGTCCGAAGCGTGGGAGTCCCCCCGCTCGTCGAGCGAAGCCGAGAGTGGGGGAGAGCACGAGGCGATCGACGAGGTGCGGGCCGACGAGGTGCGGGCGTCCGACGCCGACGCCTGGGCGACGGCCTGTGCCGAGGACCTCGCGCAGGAGAAGGCCCGCCGCCGGGCCCAGCACGGCCCGCCTCCGGGATCGGCCGCCGAGGAACTGCGCAAGCTCGTCGACACCGTCGCGGACAAGCTGTCGAACATCCAGTCCCCGCTGCTCGGCGCGGTCGCCGGGCCCGCCGCCCAGCAGGTGGTCAAACAGGTCGTCGACCAGGCCAGGGCCGCCGTCGAGCCGGTCATCGAACGCAACCCGGACGTCTTCGACCACCTGGCCGCGGCCGGCAGCGAACTCCTCGCCGCCTACCGCTCCGCGGTCCAGGCCCAGGAACGGCGCTGGACGACCGGCGAGCGCGACGGACACGACCTCCAGGAGCGCCGGGACCGGGGCGACGAGGCCGGACCGGGCCAGCGCATCGACCTCGACTGACCCCGGCGAACCAAGGGGACCTCGGCCGGACGCCGGTGGGCCCCCGTGCCCTGTCCGCCGGGCGGACGACGGGACCCCGGGGCGGGGGCCTCGGGTACGGTTGGCCGTAGCGGGGCTCGACCGAAACTGAGGGATTCATGGGACTCACCATCGGCGTCGACATCGGCGGCACGAAGATCGCGGCCGGCGTGGTCGATGAGGAAGGCAACATCCTCTCGACCCACAAGGTGCCGACCCCGGGCACGCCCGAGGGCATCGTGGACGCCATCGCCACCGCGGTGGAGGGCGCGCACGCCGGACATGAGATCGTCGGCGTGGGTATCGGTGCGGCCGGTTACGTCAACCGCCAGCGCTCGGAGGTCTACTTCGCGCCGAACATCGACTGGCGCAACGAGCCGCTGAAGGAGAAGGTCGAGGCCCGCGTCGGCCTCCCGGTCGTCGTGGAGAACGACGCCAACGCGGCGGCCTGGGGCGAGTACAAGTTCGGCGCGGGCAAGGGCCACCGCAACGTCATCTGCATCACGCTCGGCACGGGCCTGGGCGGCGGCATCATCATCGGCAACAAGCTGCGCCGCGGTCACTACGGCGTGGCCGCCGAGTTCGGCCACATCCGCATGGTGCCGGACGGCCTGCTGTGCGGCTGCGGCAGCCAGGGCTGCTGGGAGCAGTACGCCTCCGGCCGCGCCCTGGTCCGCTACGCCAAGCAGCGCGCCAACGCCACCCCGGAGAACGCCGAGGTCCTCCTCGGCATGGGCGACGGCACCCCCGACGGCATCGAGGGCAAGCACATCTCCATGGCCGCCCGCCAGGGCGACCCGGTCGCCGTCGACTCCTACCGCGAACTCGCCCGCTGGGCCGGCGCCGGCCTCGCCGACCTGGCCTCCCTGTTCGACCCTTCCGCCTTCATCGTCGGCGGCGGCCTCTCGGACGAGGGCGAACTGGTCCTCGACCCGATCCGCAAGTCGTACAAGCGCTGGCTGGTCGGCGGCAACTGGCGCCCGGTGGCGGATGTCATCGCCGCCCAGCTCGGGAACAAGGCGGGCCTGGTGGGCGCGGCCGACCTGGCCCGCGAGCCCGACCCGATCATGTAAGGCATGTAAGGCGTAAGGCTCTTCTTCGTCCGCCGGGGACCGCCCCGGCCCAGGGGCGCGGGGACCTGCACGACAAGCCACGACGAGCCGGCTGTCGCGCAGAGCCTCGCGCCCCGCGCCATGGGGCGTAGATTGATCCACATGGAGTCGCTCCCCCATTCCCGCACGGAACTCGACGGTTCCGCGGTCGTCAGGGTCCTGAGCTACAACATCCGTTCGATGCGGGACGACATCGACGCCCTGGCCGGGGTGATCACCGCCTGCGCCCCCGACCTGGTCCTGGTCCAGGAGGCCCCGCGCTTCTTCCGCTGGCGCAAGAAGCTCGCCCACCTCGCCCACGCCTGCGACCTCGTCGTCCTCACCGGTGGTGCCACGGCCGCGGGTCCCGCGATCCTGTGCAACCTGAGGGCCACCGTGGAGCGCACCCGGGACGTGCTTCTCCCGCTCACCCCCGGGCTGCACCGGCGCGGCTTCGCCACGGCGGTGGTCCGCTTCGGCGGCGCCCGCCTCGGCGTGCTGAGCTGCCATCTCTCCTTGCAGAAGGACGAGCGCCACGACCAGGGCGGCATGCTCCTCGACCACCTGGCCGACCTGGGCG
The DNA here is from genome assembly GCF_042868655.1 of Streptomyces sp. NPDC007808. Classification (NCBI taxonomy): domain Bacteria; kingdom Bacillati; phylum Actinomycetota; class Actinomycetes; order Kitasatosporales; family Streptomycetaceae; genus Streptomyces; species Streptomyces sp. NPDC007808. The sequence goes on along the minus strand of NZ_JBIAEQ010000002.1, from coordinate 161,807 downwards.
TGGAGCACGCCGTCGCCGGTGGCGACCTGAACGAGCGCCCCGGTGGCCGCACCTTCCGCCGCCTGGCCGAGGACCTCCAGGACTGCTGGGCCACCGCTCCCTGGGGCGGCGAGTACACCTCGACCCCGGCCGACCCCCGTCAGCGCATCGACGCGATCTTCGCCACGAAGGGCATCGAGGTGCTCGGCTGCGGTGTCCCCGGGCACCTCCCCGGGGTGACGGAGGCAGACCTGAGGGCGGCCACGGACCACCTTCCGGTCCTGGCCGCCCTGCGCATTCCCGCGGACGGGTAGGTCAGACGACGGCGCCCCGCCCGGGATCGTCGTCCTCTTCGTCGTCCGGCTTCATCCGCATGACCAGCGTGGCGGACCCGCCCACGAACCCGCCGATGCCCAGCGTGGTCAGCCACCAGGTCATCTCCCAGCCGAACACGACGGCCAGCACCAGCAGGATCGGACCGCCGAGCACGCCGAGCCAGGCGAACTTCGCGGTCGGGTCGGCGTCGGGCAGCGGTGGCGGCTCCGGCGGTACGAAGTGGCCCTCGTCGTCGGTGTCGAAGTCGTCCTCGGACGGCTCGGGCAGGCTGTAGTCGCGCGGGCCGACACCGGGAGCGAAGGACACGGAGCTGCCGAGCGGCTTGACCGGCCTGACCGGCTCGTCCGCCCCGGGTTCCCCGGTGTCCCCGGGTTCCCCGGATTCCCCGGATTCCCCGGAGTCTCCGAGCTTGCCGGGCTCTCCGGATCCCCCGGCCTCCCCGGACTCCCCGGCCTTGTCCGGCCCCGCGGACTTCTGCGACTTCTGGGGCTTCTCGGGCCTCTTGGGCCTCTTGGGCAGCTCGCCCCTGTCGCCCCGCTCGCCCTCGGCGCCGCCGGACTGCGCGTCCGGCCCGGCGCCCGCCTCGTCGTTCGTGTCGGCCTCCAGCAGGGCCAGGTCCTCGATCGACTTGAACGGCTTGGCACCCGGCGGGTCCGGTGGCTCCTCGCCGTATCCGGCGACGATCGCCGCCCAGGCGGCGTCCTCGTCGAACGGGACGTGCTGCTCTTCCGGCTCGCGATCGTCGCGGTCCTCGCGTCTGTCACGGTCGGAGTCGTGCTCAGCCACGTGCGTTCGTCCCTTCCTTGCCGGCGCCGGTTCTGAGCCGGTCGATGAAGCCGAGGCTCTCCTCGAAGATCCGGTTCGCGTCATGGTCCAACGTCGCCACGTGGCAGCTCTGTTCCAGCACGACCTCCGTTACGTCCGTGGACGACACCCTGCTCAGGATCCGCGCCGAGTCCGCCGCCGGCACGACGTGGTCGTGCGCGCTGCGCAGAAGCAGCAGCGGCTGGGTGACCTGCGGCAACTCGCCGTCGACCAGACGGTGGAAGTGCCGCAGGGAATGGGCCGCGTGCAGCGGCACCCGGTCGTACCCGACCTCGACGCCGCCCTTGGCGATGTCCCCGGTCACTCCCCGCGTCGTCCGGACGAGGTGGCGCAGGACCGCAAGGGCGTGCGCGGACACGCCGTGCACCTTGTTCGCCGGATTGACCACCACCACGCCGGCCACGTCCACCCCGTGCTTCGCCGCGAGGCGCAGCGCGAGCGTGCCGCCCACGCCCAGGCCGGCCACGAACACCGATGCGCAGCGGTCGTGCAGGTCACGCAGGGCGCGGTCCACCTCGGCGTACCAGTCCTGCCAGCCGGTGAGCACCATGTCCTGCCAGCGCGTGCCGTGTCCCGGCAGCAGCGGCAGCGAGACGGTGAAGTCCCGTTCGGCGAGATGCGCCGCCCAGGGACGCAGCGACTGCGGGGACCCGGTGAAGCCGTGGCAGAGGAGCACCCCGACCTCCCCGCCCTCGTGGCGGTACGGCTCGGCTCCAGGAAGGACCGGCACCTTTACGGTCTCCTGTTCGTGAGAAGGACGGCGGGAACGAGCGGAACGACATGGATCCACACGGCCGAGCCGCACATCGACACAGCCGGGTGTGCTTCACCGTACGCGACCGCACTGACACCGACCAGGGCCGTAGGACTCTTCGACAGTGCCCCGGGTTAAGGTCTGATCTACAGACACAGGAGGCACTCGGTTGTTGTACGGCGCGATGAAGGTGGCCATCGGGGGACCGCTGAAGGTCGCTTTCAGGCCCTGGGTGGAAGGGCTGGAGAACATTCCCGCCGAGGGCCCGGCGATTCTGGCGAGCAACCACCTGTCGTTCTCGGACTCGTTCTTCCTGCCCGCGGTCCTCGACCGCAAGGTCACCTTCATCGCGAAGGCCGAGTACTTCACGACCCCGGGCGTCAAGGGCCGGCTGACGGCCGCGTTCTTCAAGGGCGTCGGCCAGCTGCCCGTGGACCGCTCCGGAGCGCGTGGTGCGGGCGAGGCGGCCATCAAGAGCGGCATAGAGGTCCTCGAACGCGGTGAACTGTTCGGCATCTACCCGGAGGGCACCCGCTCGCCCGACGGCCGCCTGTACCGGGGCAAGCCGGGCGGCCTCGCGCGCGTGGCCCTCGCCACCGGTGCGCCGGTCATCCCGGTCGCCATGATCGACACGGAGAAGATCCAGCCGCCGGGCCAGGTCATGCCCAAGCTGATGCGGCCGGGCATCCGGATCGGCGAGCCCATGGACTTCAGCCGGTACCAGGGCATGGAGCACGACCGGTTCGTGCTCCGCGCGCTGACCGACGAGGTCATGTACGAGATCATGAAGCTCTCCGGCCAGGAGTACGTCGACATGTACGCGACCGCCGCCAAGCGGCAGATCGCGGAGGCGGCCAAGGCCGAGAAGGAACAGGCGCGGAAGAAGAAGGAACAGTCCGAATAGAGTCGGCCGCAGCTGAGCCGAGGGGTGGGGGCGAGTGGCCAAGCGCGAGCGGGTCATGAGGATGTCGGTCGAGCAGCCGCTGTGGCGTGCGCTCACCGGCTACCGGGTGCTGACGCTGGTGTACGCGATCGGGCTCTTCGCCAGCGCCCACGACGAGGTCGCCCGCCCGTGGGTCGCCCTCGGCTACTACGCCGTCCTCGCCGTCTGGACGCTGGCCACCCTGCCCAGGGTCGCGAACGCGGCGAGCTGCACCAAGCGGTTCCTCGCCGTCGACCTCACCATCGCCCTGACCGGCATCCTGCTGACCCGGCTCGCCGAGTCGCCCGAGCGGATCGAGGCCGGTGCCCCGACCCTGCCGTCGATATGGACCGCGGGCGCGGTGCTGGCGTTCGCCATCAAGGGCGGCTGGCGCTGGGCCGCGTTCGCCTCCACGCTGGTCGCCGCCGCCAACCTGATCGAACGCTCCGGGGTGCCCACCCGCGACACCATCCACATGGTGCTGCTCGTCTGGATCGCCTCCATCGCCATCGGCTACGTCGTCGAGGTCGCCCGCGCCTCCGAGCGCACCCTCGCCCGCGCCCTGGAGATCGAGGCCGCGACCCGGGAACGGGAGCGGCTCGCCCGGGACATCCACGACAGCGTCCTGCAGGTGCTGGCCATGGTGCAGCGTCGCGGCGCCGTCATCGGGGGTGAGGCGGCCGAGCTGGGCCGGATGGCCGGCGAGCAGGAGGTGGCGCTGCGCACCCTGGTCTCGGGCGGTCTGGTGCCCGTCTCGCGGGTCTCGGAGGACGCCGCCGAGGGGGCGCTCGTACGCGCCGTGGAGGAGTCCGACGACGCCGGGGGCCCCGTCGATCTGCGGGCGCTGCTCGCCCCCTACGCCGGGGCCAGGGTGAACCTGGCCGAGCCGGGCGCCCCCGTGCCGCTGCCCCCCGCCGCCGCGCGGGAGCTGGCCGCGGCCGTCGGCGCCGCCCTGGACAACGTCCGCAGGCACGCGGGGGAGCAGGCGCGCGCGTGGATCCTCGTCGAGGACGAGCCCGACGAGGTGATCGTCACCGTGCGGGACGACGGGCCGGGCATCCCCGAGGGCCGGCTCGCACAGGCCGAGGGCGAGGGACGGCTCGGCGTCGCCCTGTCGATCCGGGGGCGGCTGCGGGACCTCGGCGGCAGCGCCGAGCTGATCTCGGTGCCGGGGCAGGGCACCGAAGTGGAACTGAAAGTACCGAAGGACAGCAGCGCTTCACGGGGGAAGGCGGAGCAGCGATGACGGACACCACGAGCGGACAGCAGAGCCCGGTCAGGGTCATGGTGGTCGACGACCACCCCATGTGGCGCGACGCGGTCGCCCGCGACCTCGCCCAGTCCGGCTTCGACGTCGTGGCCACCGCGGGCGACGGCGACCAGGCCGTACGCCGCGCCAAGGCCGCCACCCCCGATGTCCTCGTGCTCGACCTCAACCTGCCCGCCAAGCCCGGCGTCCAGGTCTGCAAGGAACTCGTCGCCCACAACCCGGCCCTGCGCGTCCTCGTCCTGTCCGCGAGCGGCGAGCACGCCGACGTCCTGGAGGCCGTGAAGTCCGGGGCGACCGGTTACCTGCTGAAGTCGGCCTCGACCGAGGAACTCCTCGACGCGGTGCGTCGTACCGCCGTCGGCGACCCGGTGTTCACGCCGGGCCTGGCCGGACTGGTCCTCGGCGAGTACCGCCGTCTCGCCTCCGAGCCCGCGCCGGCCGCCCCCGACACCGACCAGCCGAAGGCCCCGCAGCTCACCGAGCGCGAGACCGAGGTGCTGCGCCTCGTCGCCAAGGGCCTGAGCTACAAGCAGATCGCCGAACGCCTGGTCATCTCCCACCGCACGGTCCAGAACCACGTCCAGAACACCCTCGGCAAGCTCCAGTTGCACAACCGGGTGGAGCTGGTGCGGTACGCGATAGAGCGCGGCCTCGACGACGAGTGATCCATCGGCCGTCCGCTTGACGGCACGTAAACCAAATACCCGGCGATTCACCGGAATTGCCGTCCCGACCCATCGCTGTGTGACCTGGCTCACCATTAGCGTGGCCTCACCAGGCAACCGCGGCGAAGGGATATTTCCATGCGGGTCGGAGTACTGACCGGAGGCGGCGACTGCCCCGGTCTCAACGCCGTCATCCGAGCCGTCGTCCGCAAGGGCGTACAGGAGTACGGCTACGACTTCGTGGGCTTCCGGGACGGCTGGCGAGGCCCCCTGGAGAACGACACCGTCCGCCTCGACATCCCCGCCGTGCGCGGCATCCTGCCCCGCGGCGGCACCATCCTCGGCTCCTCGCGCACCAACCCCCTCAAGCAGGAGGACGGCATCCGCCGTATCAAGGAGAACCTCGCCAAGCAGGAGGTCGAGGCGCTCATCTCGATCGGCGGCGAGGACACCCTCGGCGTGGCCGCCCGCCTGTCCGACGACTACGGCGTGCCCTGCGTCGGCGTGCCCAAGACCATCGACAACGACCTGTCCGCCACCGACTACACCTTCGGTTTCGACACCGCCGTCGGTATCGCGACCGAGGCCATCGACCGGCTGCACACCACCGCCGAGTCCCATATGCGGGTGCTGGTCGTCGAGGTGATGGGCCGTCACGCGGGCTGGATCGCCATCCACTCCGGTCTCGCCGGCGGCGCCAACGTCATCCTCATCCCCGAGCAGCGCTTCGACGTCGACAAGGTGTGCGCCTGGGTGACCTCGCGCTTCAAGGCGTCGTACGCCCCGATCGTGGTCGTCGCCGAGGGCGCCATGCCCAAGGACGGCGACATGGTCCTCAAGGACGAGTCGCTGGACTCCTTCGGGCATGTGCGGTTGTCCGGCGTCGGCGAGTGGCTGGCCAAGGAGATCGAGAAGCGGACGGGGAAGGAGGCCCGTACGACGGTCCTCGGCCACGTCCAGCGGGGCGGCACCCCCAGCGCGTTCGACCGCTGGCTCGCCACCCGCTTCGGACTGCACGCCATCGAGGCCGTCCACGACGGCGACTTCGGCAAGATGGTCGCCCTGCGCGGCACGGACATCGTCCGGGTCCCGATCGCGGACGCCACGGCCAAGCTGAAGACGGTGGACCCGAAGCTGTACGAAGAGGTCGAGGTCTTCTTCGGCTGACGACCGGCCGGTTCCCCTCGGCTGCTTCCCGCCCGGCGACACGGGAGGGTGGGCCGTACACGCGGCCCGTCGCCCAACGGACGGGGAGCGGCCTCGGGCACGTCCCCGAGGAACAGCTCCCCGCCGAGTCCGGCCTGATCAGCCTGCCCGTGCCCCTGCTGCCGGGAGACCCGGCAGCTCATCGAGACCACGGTGAACGACGTCCTCGACTACAGGGCCGGCCGCCGCTCGCGGAAGGTGCTCGTGCCGCGCAGCTGAGCAACCAGCTCCCGTACGACGGTGGCGCCGTTCAGCGTCAGGACCGACTCCGGGTGGAACTGGACCCCGGCGAAGCCCGGCCCGCGCACGGCATGGACCTCGTGCGACGCACTCCGGCTCACCTCCACGCCGTGCGCGGCCAGCTCGGCGGCGGCCTCGTCGTCGCAGCGCGCCACGAAACTGTTGTAGAAACCGACCGTCTCCGGCCGCCCGAACAGGTCGATCGTCGTCTGCGCCCCCTGGTACGGCACCTCCTTCCGTACGATCTCCAGCCCCAGCTCGGCCGCGATCAGCTCGTGCCCGAGGCAGACGCCGAGGACGCCGTGCCGGTGGCCGCCGACGACCTCGGCGGTGAGGTCACGCAGGAAGCGCATCTTGGGGTCGGTGAGGTCGGACGGGTCACCCGGGCCGGGGCCGAGCACGAGCGGACCTCCGTGCGCGAGCACCGCATCCCGCAGCCCTTCCTCGTCGTAGCGTCGGACGGTGACCTCCAGGCCGCTCGACCGCAGCACGTGCGCGAGCATCGCCGTGAAGGTGTCCTCGGCGTCGACGACCAGGGCGTGGCCACCCAGCTCCTGCGACCGCTCCTGCATCCGCAGCCAGAACGGCGCCAGCGACGCCCGGCGCCCGTCGAGCGCGGCACGCACGCGCGGATCGTCGGCGAGACGCACGCGCGTGTGCTCGGCACGCGGCCGGGACGGACGTACCCCCAGGGCCGCCAGCACACCCGCCGCCTTCGCATGGGTCTCGGCGACCTCGCTCGCCGGGTCCGAGCCGCGCACGAGGGTCGCGCCGACCGGAACCCGCAGGTGCCCGTCCCCGGAGATGTCGGCGGTGCGGATCAGGATGGGGGAGTCGAGGGTCTGGGCGCCGCCCGGGTCGCGGCCGAGGAACGCCAGCGCACCCGCGTAGTACCCGCGCCCCCCGACCTCGTGCCGTTCGATCACCCGGCACGCGTTCTGCACGGGGGAGCCGGTGACGGTGGCCGCGAACATGGTCTCGCGCAGCACGTCCCGTACGTCCAGCGAGGACTTCCCGCGCAGCTCGTACTCGGTGTGCGCGAGATGCGCCATCTCCTTCAGCCGCGGTCCGACGACCGCTCCGCCCATGTCGCCGACGGTGCACATCATCTTGAGCTCCTCGTCGACGACCATCGACAGCTCCTCGATCTCCTTGCCGTCGGCGAGGAAGCCGAGCAGATGCTCGGGCGTCGGCCCCTCGGCGGGATAGCGGTACGTCCCGCTGATCGGGTTCATGACGACGGTCCCGCCGGACATCCGCACATGGACCTCGGGACTCGCCCCGACCAGCGTCCGGTCCCCGGTGTGCACGACGAACGTCCAGTACGCGCCCCGCTCACCCTCCAGCAGCCGCCGGAACAGGGCCAGCGCGTCGGCCCGCCCGAACCCCGGGATCTCCCCCTCGTACGTCCGCCGGATCACGAAGTTCGCGCCCTCGCCGCGCCCGATCTCCTCCCGCAGCACCCGCCCGACGATCTCCGCGTACTCCTCGTCGGCCACGTCGAAGCCGCCGCCCTCGACCCGCACCTCGTGGGACGGAAGCTGCGCCAGGGCGTCGGCGAGCGGGACGCGGTACGACTCCTCGGGCGCGAGCACGAGCAGGGGCGTGCCGTCGTCGCGGACGTCGAAGCCGCGCTCGCGGATCTGGCGGAAGGGGACGAGCGCCAGGCCCTCGTCGGGGAGGTCGGCCAGACGGTCGTGCGCGGCGACCGGGCCGACGAGGACCTCGACCGTCTCGTGGTCCTGGCCAGGGGCGCGTCTGCGCAGCAGGGCGAACGGGCGGGGGTCGTCCAGCAAGCCGAGCAGGTTCATGGGTCCGTGCTCCTTCTCAGTGAGACTCGGTGGTACTCAGTGGGAGAGGAACGGACCCGGGAAACACCGAAGGCCGCCCCTCGGGCGGCCTTCGCGAAGTCTTGCGTACGCGCAGTCAGTGGGCCGCCGGATGAGCGGTCCACCACCAGTTCTGGATCGAGTGCGCGAACATGCCAGGGACCCTACCGCATGTCCGGGTCGTGTACCCCGTGTCTCAATTGTTGGGCATGGGGCGGGAGGCCCTACACGACCCCGTAATGTTGAGTGCGTGACCGTGAACGCTAAGACCAGCGCGAGCGCTGGCAACACCTGGCGAGACCTGCCCGCGGCGCAGCAGCCCGAGTACCCCGACCTTGAGGCTCTGCGCGCAGTCGTTGCGGACCTCGAGTCGTATCCGCCGCTCGTCTTCGCGGGCGAGTGCGATCAGCTGCGCGCCCGGATGGCGGCCGTCGCCAAGGGAGAGGCGTTCCTCCTCCAGGGCGGCGACTGCGCCGAGGCCTTCGACGCGGTGTCGGCCGACCACATCCGCAACAAGCTCAAGACCCTGCTCCAGATGGGCGCCGTGCTGACGTACGCCGCCTCGGTGCCGGTCGTGAAGGTCGGCCGTATCGCCGGCCAGTACTCCAAGCCGCGCTCCAAGCCGACCGAGACCCGCGACGGCGTCACGCTGCCGACCTACCGCGGCGACTCCGTCAACGGCTTCGACTTCACCGAAGAGGCCCGGATCCCGGACCCCGAGCGGCTGAAGCGGATGTACAACGCGTCCGCCTCCACGCTCAACCTGGTGCGCGCCTTCACCACCGGCGGCTACGCCGACCTGCGTCAGGTGCACGCCTGGAACCAGGACTTCGTGAAGTCGTCCCCGTCCGGCCAGCGCTACGAGCAGCTGGCCCGCGAGATCGACAACGCGCTGAACTTCATGCACGCCTGCGGGGCCGACCCGGAGGAGTTCAAGACGGTCGAGTTCTACGCCTCGCACGAGGCGCTTCTGCTCGACTACGAGTCCGCCCTGACCAGGGTCGACTCCCGCACCGGCCACCTGTACGACGTCTCTGGGCACATGGTGTGGATCGGTGAGCGCACCCGGCAGCTGGACGGCGCGCACATCGAGTTCGCGTCGAAGATCCGCAACCCGATCGGTATCAAGCTCGGCCCGACCACGACGGCCGAGGAGGCGCTGCAGTACATCGACCGCCTCGACCCGGAGCGCGAGCCGGGCCGGCTGACCTTCATCGTCCGCATGGGCGCCGACAAGATCCGTGACCGGCTTCCCGAGCTGGTCGAGAAGGTCACCGCCTCCGGTGCCGTGGTGGCCTGGGTGACCGACCCGATGCACGGCAACACCTTCGAAGCGGCCTCCGGTCACAAGACCCGCCGCTTCGACGACGTGCTCGACGAGGTGAAGGGCTTCTTCGAGGTCCACAAGGAGCTCGGCACCCACCCGGGCGGCATCCACGTGGAGCTCACCGGTGACGACGTCACCGAGTGCGTGGGCGGCGGCGACGAGATCTTCGTCGACGACCTGCACCAGCGCTACGAGACCGCCTGCGACCCCCGCCTGAACCGGAGCCAGTCGCTCGACCTGGCGTTCCTCGTGGCGGAGATGTACCGGGACCAGTAACCGGTCGGTTGCCACCTCGGCCGGAATTGGGGCGCGGATCACATGCGATCCGCGCCCCCTCCCACTTTTGCGGCTCCTGTGCGGCGGGTAAGGTTAGGTTAGCCTCACCGATCAAGAGGGCCCCTCGGTAAATCGGTACGGCACGACTTATCGAACCCCGGCGGGAGGTGAACCGCGTGTACGTCTGCAGTTGCTTCGGTGTCACCGAGCAGCAGGTGAAGCAGCACGCGGAGCGCGGCGCCTGCACCCCCCGCCAGATCGCCTCCGCCTGCAAGGCGGGTACCGACTGCGGGTCGTGCGTGCGCCGTATCCAGGCGATTCTGGGCAGGGGATCGTGCCCGCGCCGGGATCTGGCCGACCAGGGCCGGCCGGTGCTCTCCGAGCTGGAGGACGCGGCCTAGGGTCCGTCGTTCGGATCAGCTCGGCTGCTCGATCTGCTGCGCGAGGTACAGCGCCTCACCCAGCTTGTCGATGAGTTCCAGCTGCGTGTCCAGGTAGTCGATGTGGTGCTCCTCGTCCTCCAGGATCGCCTCGAAGAGGTTCGCCGAGGTGATGTCGCCCTTGGTGCGCATCACCTCGATGCCCCGCTTGAGCCGGTCGATGGCCTCGACCTCGACCTGTCGGTCGGCCTGGAACATCTCGGTGACGGTCTGGCCGACCCGGACGTGGAAGAGCCGCTGGTAGTTCGGCAGGCCGTCCAGCATCAGAATGCGTTCGGTGATCTTGTCCGCGTGCTTCATCTCGTCGATGGACTCTTCACGCGTGTACTTGGCGAGCTTGGTCCAGCCTTTGTTGTCCTGGATCCGGTAGTGCAGCCAGTACTGGTTGATCGCCGTCAGCTCGCCGGTCAGCTGCTCGTTCAGGAATTCGAGGACCTCGGGGTCGCCCTGCATCGCAGAGGCTCCTTCCAAGCGGGGGAACTGGCAGGTTGCGCCGCATGATTGCACCGGCAGCGAAGATCGTCCAGTAAGTCTTCACTTAGTAAGTAAGGGCATGCTTAGTCCATTTTGGGCTGAATTGGGGGGAGGGTGGTCCGGTGCACCGCCCCGGGTCTGTCAGGATGGAGTCATGGGTCAGCCGGTGGAGCGCGAAAGTGGAGCAGGGGCACACTCCGAACTTCCGCCGGGGCAGCGAGTGCAGCGTGGCTGGCCGGTCACGCACTACGGGCCGGTTCCCAAGTTTCGTCCCGAGCGCTGGGAGTTCCGGGTGTTCGGGGCCACCGCCGACGGCGAGAAGCACTGCTGGACCCATGAGGAGTTCACGGCACTGCCGTACACCACCGTCGTGGCCGATCTGCACTGTGTCACGAAGTTCAGCATGCTCGGCGCGGAGTGGGGCGGCATTCCCGCCCGTACGATCCTGGAGATCGCCCCGCCCGCCCCGGCCGTCACCCATGTGATGGTGTGGGCGGAGTACGGGTTCAGCTCCAACCTGCGCCTGGCCGACTTCGCCTCCGAGGGTGCCATCTTCGCCACCCACAAGGACGGTGAACTGCTCACGGCGGAGCACGGCTTCCCCCTTCGCCTGGTCGTCCCTCATCTGTACGCCTGGAAGGGGCCCAAGTGGGTCCGCGGCGTGGAGTACATGACCGCCGACCGCCGTGGCTTCTGGGAGGAGCGCGGCTACCACAACATCGGCGATCCGTGGAAAGAGCAGCGCTACTCGTACCAGGAGGAACCCGGGGACGGCCCCGAGCTCTGACCCCGGCCTTCCCGGTGGCCGTCAGTGGTGGTACCGGTGCACCACCGCGTGTCCCTTGGCGCGGCCGATCATGGCGTATCCCTTCAAGGGCTATGCGTCCCGAAGTTTCTTCAGTCGCTCCACGTCCGCCGCGTGCCCTTCCTTGCCGCCTGGAGTCTCGATGATCAGCGGTACGCCCTCGGTGGCCGGGTGGGTCATCAGCGCGCGGAACGGGTCCTCACCGATGTGACCTGCGCCGATGTTCTCGTGGCGGTCCTTGTGGGCGCCCACGACGTCCTTGGAGTCGTTGGCGTGGATCAGCTTCAGCCGGCCCTCGCCGACGGTGTCCACCAGCAGGTCGAGCGTCTGGTGCATACCGGACGGGCCGGTCAGATCGTGGCCGGCGGCGAAGATGTGGCAGGTGTCCAGGCACACCCCCAGCTTGGGATGGGCGTCCAGTGCCTCGAAGTACGGTCCGAAGTCCCAGGTCCGCGAGCAGAGCGAGGAGCCCTGGCCCGCGGTGGACTCCAGCAACAGGTACGGGTCGTCGTCATGGGTCAGCTCGTCGAGCAGCGGGAGCAGGGACTCCCGGACCTGCTTCAGGGCCACCGACCGCTCCCGGCCGCCGGTCGCGCTGCCCGTGTGCACGACCACGCCCAGCGCGCCGATCTGCCGGCCGCGGTGCAGCGAATGCCGCAACGACTCCACCGACTTCTCGACGGTGGCCTCGGTGTGCGAGCCGAAGTTGATCAGGTAGGGCGCATGCACGTACGCCGGGATGGACTCGGCCTCGCACACCGCGCGGAACTCCTCGTCCTGCCGTGGATTCCCGGCGGGCGTCGCCCAGCCCCGCGGGTTGGCGACGAAGACCTGGACCGCCTCGGCCTTGAGGTCGTGGGCGTAGCCGAGCCCGACGGAGCTGAGGCCGCCGGCCACGGGGACATGGCCTCCGACGGGGTTGCGGGAGGGGCCCGCGAGGGTGGGGCCGGACTGCTGACTTCTCACCCGTTCAGGGTGTCACGAGGTCAGAGCCGCCCCGTCACCGGTGGCCGTGACGGCCCTGCTCAGCGGATGGTGATCGTGATGGTCGAGCCCTTGGGGGCCCTCTGGCCGCCCTCCACGGACTGCCGCTTGACGGTGTCCCCGAACAACCCCAGCAGACCGCGGTCCTCGTCGACCGCGAAACCGGCGGCCTCCAGCTCGGCCTTGGCGTCGTCGACGCTGTCGCCGACCACGTCCGGCACCTCGATCATCTCCGGGCCCTTGGACAGCGTCAGCGTCACCGTGTCGCCCTCGGCGACCTGCCTGCCCTCCGGCGGCGACTGGCGGGCGACCTGGCCGGCGTCGAACTCGGAGTTGACCCGCGCGGAGGCCACCTTCACCTTCAGGCCGGCCCCCGCCAGGTCGGCCTTGGCGTCGGCCAGGCTCTCGCCGGTGACGTCCGGGACGTCCACGGGGCTGCCCTTGCTGACGCTCAGCGCGACCGCGGAGCCGGAGCGGACCTTGGCGCCGTCACCCGGATCGGAGGAGATCACGAAGCCCCTGGGGACGTCCTCGTCGAACGTCTCGGTCTTCATGCCCGGTTCGAGACCGCTGTCCTTCAGCACCGCGCGCGCCTTGTCCAGCTTGTAACCCTGGAGGTCCGGCACCTTCACGGTCTCCGGGCCCAGCGAGACGATCAGCTTCACGGCGTCGTTGTGCCGGATGCGGGCGCCCGACTTCGGTTCCGTGGTGATGACGGTGCCGCGCCGGAAGGTGTTGCTGTGGGCGCGCTCCACCTTGCCCACGTCGAGCCCGGCCTCCTGCAGCCTCTCCCGCGCCTGCGCCTCGGTCTTGGACAGCAGCGGCGGCACCTCGGTGAACTGCCCGGAGTTGATGTACCAGATGCCGATGCCGAGGCCGAGTGCCAGCAGGACGGCGGCCACGACGACCAGCGGGCCGCGCGGCCGGCGCGAGGTCCGCGAGCGGTGGGGTACCGGCGGCGGGGGCGTCTCCAGTCGACTGGTCCTGTTGAAGACGGCCCGGGGGTCCGGCTCGTCCTCGTTCACGGGCAGCGGCCGCTGGATCGACAGTGCGCGCGGGATCACGCTCGTGCGGTCGTCGGCGTTGCTGCGCTCGGCCGTGAGCGCCTGCGGGGGTACGGCGTCCAGCTGCTCCGCGGTCAGCGCGGCGCGTGCCTCCCGGGCCTGTGCGAGCAGTGCCACGGCGTCGTACGGGCGGATGTCCAGGTTGCGCGCGGTGGCCGAGGCGACCAGCTCGTCGAGCTCGTACGCCAGCCCCGGCACCACGGCCGAGGGCGGCGGGACGTCCTCGTGGAGGTGCTTGTAGAGCACCACGGCGGGGGAGTCCCCGTCGTGCGGCTTGTCGCCGGTGAGCATCTCGTACAGGACGACACCGCACGCGTACACGTCGACCCGGGCGTCGGCCGCTCCGGGCTGCTCGATCTGCTCGGGCGCGAGATAGGAGACGGTGCCGAGCACGGCACCGGTGGTGCTGGTGACCGTGTCCACGGACCGTACGAGTCCGAAGTCGGCGACCTTGACCCGGCCGTCATCCCCTATCAGGACGTTCTCCGGCTTCATGTCCCGGTGCACGAACCCGGCGCGGTGCGCGGCGCCGAGCGCGGCCAGCACCGGCTCCAGGATGTCGAGGGCCGCCCGGGGCTGGAGCGCCCCGCGCTCGCGCAGCACGTCGCGCAGGGTGCAGCCCGCGACGTACTCCATGGCGAGATAGACGTAGGACCCGTCGGTGCCCTGGTCGAAGACCTGGACGACGTTGGGGTGCGCGAGCCGGGCGACGGACTTCGCCTCGCGGATGAACCGGTCGACGAACACCCCGTCGACGGCCAGCGCGGGATGCATCACCTTGAGCGCGAGCACGCGGTCCAGGCGGGTGTCCACGGCCCGGTAGACCGTGGCCATCCCGCCGACCGCGATCCGCGCGTCCACGCGATACCGGCCGTCGAGCACCTGCCCGACCAGAGGGTCCTGAAGGGTCGTATCCACGCGGGTGAGTCTACGAGCCGACACCGACACACCTCCCGCCCCGACCGTGATCGGGGCGGGACTGCAGCCGACCTGTGACGCACACCTCACGAGTGAAAGGCTTACGTCGAACGTGCGTTCAGAACGCGGGTCGCTCCGGGTCCAGCCGTGCCATGCCCTCCACCGGCGACGACGCCTCCGCGAAGTGGCGGCGCGGAATTCGCCCGGCCCGGCGGGCCAGACGCCCCGCCTCCACCGCATGCCTCATCGCGTCGGCCATCAGCACCGGCTCCTGGGCCCGTGTCACCGCCGAGGCGAGCATCACGCCCGCGCAACCCAGTTCCATCGCGAGCGCCGCGTCCGACGCCGTACCGGCGCCCGCGTCCAGAATCACGGGCACGCGCGCGTGCTCCACGATCAGCTGGAAGTTGTGCGGATTGCGGATGCCGAGTCCGGAGCCGATCGGCGACCCCAGCGGCATGATCGCCGCACAGCCGACGTCCTCCAGCTTCCGGGCCAGCACGGGGTCGTCATTGGTGTACGGCAGCACGGTGAACCCGTCGTCCACCAGCGTCTCCGCCGCGTCCAGCAGCTCGATCGGATCCGGCAGCAGGGTCCGCTCGTCGGCGATGACCTCCAGCTTGACCAGATCCGTACCGAGCGCCTCGCGCGCGAGGCGGGCCGTCAGCACGGCCTCACCCGCCGTGAAGCACCCCGCCGTGTTCGGCAGCACCCGGATGCCGAGCCTGTCCAGGACGGACAGAACGGAGCCGTGCACCGACGGGTCCACCCGCCGCATCGCGACCGTGGTCAGCTCCGTCCCGGACGCCACCAGCGCCCGCTCCAGCACCTCCAGGCTGGGCGCCCCTCCCGTGCCCATGATCAGGCGGGAGGTGAAGGACGAGTCGCCGATGACAAAGGGATCGTCGGCCATGGTCAGCCTCCTTGGACGGCGGTGAGGACCTCGACACGGTCCCCGTCGGCGAGGGGGGTCGACGGCCACTGGGCGCGCGGGACGACGGTTTCGTTGAGGGCGGCGGCCACCCCGGAGGGCGCCGCGGTGAGGGACTTCACGAGCGTGTCGAGAGCCGTGCCCGACTCGATCTGACGACGCTCGCCGTTGACCGAGATGGTGACCGGCCTGACCGGGGTGTTCATGCGGGCTGCTCCGTGAGTGCGGCGGGACTGAAGCGCCTGGGCGTGAACGCCCTGGCCTCCTCGGGGAGTTCACCGGTGGCCAGGACGTGCGCCATGGCGTCGCCGGTGACCGGTGTGAGCAGCACGCCGTTGCGGTAGTGGCCGGTGGCCAGCAGCAGCCCCGTCAGCTCGGTCGGGCCGAGCAGCGGCGCGTTGTCGGGGGAGCCGGGGCGCAGACCGGCCCGTGTCTCGGTGAGCGGCAGCTCCGTGATGCCCGGCACCAACTCGTGGGCGTCGCGCAGCAACTCGTACACCCCGCCCGCGGTCACCGTCGTGTCCCAGCCCAGTTCCTCGCTCGTCGCCCCGACGACCAGCTCCCCGCTCTCGCGCGGCACGAGGTACACCTGGCTGCCGCGTACCACGGCCCGAACGGTCCGGCTCAGGAACGGCGCGTACCGCTTCGGCACGGTCAGCCGCAGCACCTGGCCCTTCACGGGGCGCACCGGCGGCAGCACGTCGTCCGGGACCCCGGGCAGCAGCCCGCTGCGACTGCCGGCGGCGAGGACCACCTGGCCGGCGCGCAGCTGGGTGCCGTCCGCCGTGGTCACGCCGGCGGCCCGGTCCCGTACGACGTCGAAGCGCTCGGCCCAGGCCCGGTGGAAGACCACACCGGCCCGCTCGCACGCGGCCACCAGCGCCCCGGCCAGCCGCCGCGGATCGATCTGGTGGTCGCCGTCCACCCGCAGCCCGCCGCGCACCCCCGGCGCGAGCATCGGCTCAAGGCGCCGGCACTCACGCCCCGACAACCACTCGGATTCCAGCCCCGAGCGGCGCTGCAGGGCGTGCAGTTCCCGCAGGTGGGCCCGGTCGTCGGAGTCCAGCGCGACGGCGAGCGTGCCGCAGCGCCGGTAGCCGAGGTCATGGCCGGTGAGCTCGGTGAGCTCGGCGGCGAAGTCCGGGTACCGGCGGGCCGAGGCCAGGTTCAGACCCAGCAGCGTCTGCTCGCCGTAGTGCAGTTCCGTGACGGCGGCCAGCATCCCGGCCGCCACCTGGGCGGCGCCGCCGCCCGGCTCGGGATCCACGACGGCCGTCGTGAACCCGCGTCCCGCGGCCCGCCACGCCGTGACGAGCCCGATGATTCCGCCCCCGATGACAAGGACGTCTGACGTTCGCGTACGCGACATGGGCGTCCAGCCCCTCCCTTCGCCGGCATGACCCGGATCAGGTTCGTACGGTCGGAGGCCGCCAGCCTCCCTCTCAGCCCGGTGCGTCCGGGCTCCCGCGAGTGCTCTACGTTGGCCACCCTAGCCCGACGCCGCAGACCTCAGTAAGGGAGCCCGTGCCCGTGGCCCGCTCGCTCGACGGACTCGTCCTCGCCCCCGTGGCCGACCAAGCCCCAGGTCAGGTGGGTACCCGCACCCGGTTCACCTACCACGAGAAGGACGGTGAGATCTGGGCGGAGTACGCGGGCGGCGACGTCGTGCGCGGGTATCTGGTCGGCACCAGGGCAGGTGACCGGCTGGACTTCCGGTACGTGCAGCTCAAGCGCGACGGGACGACGTCGTCGGGCCACTGTGTGTCGACGGTGACCGACCTGCCCGACGGGCGGGTGCGCCTGGCGGAGAGCTGGGAGTGGGAGTCGCAGGCGGGTCGGGGCACGAGTGTTGTGGAGCAGGTCACTGAGCACGCCCCCTGACTGACGAATTGTCAGTTGTCTATGGTGATCAGGTGAGCGAGCAGACGCAGCAACAGGGCACGTCACAGGCGCGACGCGTGGTCGTCGCGGGCGCGGGCATGGCCGGGGTGCAGACCGCGGTCGCCCTGCGCGAACAGGGCTTCACCGGCACGGTCACGCTGATCGGCGCCGAACCCCACCAGCCGTACGACCGGCCTCCGCTGTCCAAGGCCGTCCTGCTCGGCAACGCCGAAGGCTCCGCCTTCGACGTCGACTTCGACGCCCTCGACATCGAACTGCGGCTGGGGCGCGAGGTGCTGGGCGTGCGCTCCGCCGACCACGAGCTGGACACCGAGGCCGGGGCCGTCCCGTACGACGTCCTCGTGCTCGCCACCGGCGCCGAACCCATCCGGCTGCCGGGTGCGGAAGGCGTTCC
The DNA here is from genome assembly GCF_042868655.1 of Streptomyces sp. NPDC007808. NCBI lineage: Bacteria > Bacillati > Actinomycetota > Actinomycetes > Kitasatosporales > Streptomycetaceae > Streptomyces > Streptomyces sp. NPDC007808. Next base: position 144,266 of record NZ_JBIAEQ010000002.1, on the reverse strand, counting down.
GGGGGTGCATCTGCTGCGCACCCTGGACGACGCCGAGCGGCTGCGGCCGGTGCTCGCACGGCAGCACGACATCGTCGTCGTCGGGGCGGGCTGGATCGGTGCGGAGTTCGCCACGGCCGCGCGCGAGGCGGGCTGCGCGGTGACCGTCGTGGAGGCCGCCGACCGACCGCTCGCGGGTGCGCTGCCCGCGGCGGTGGCGGCGCCGATGACCTCCTGGTACGCGGACAGCGGGGCCGTACTGCGGACGCACGCGCGTGTGGAGCGCGTCGAGCCCGGCGCGGTCGTCCTCGACGACGGCTCGCGGATCCCGGCTGGCGCCGTGGTGGTCGGCATCGGGGCGCGGCCCGCCACCGCATGGCTGGCCGGTTCGGGCATCGAGCTCGGCGCGCACGACGAGGTCGTCGCCGACTCCCACCTGCGCACCTCGGTGCCGGACGTGTACGCCGTCGGTGACTGCGCCTCGTTCCCTTCGGGCAGGTACGGCGAGCGCCTCCTGGTCCACCACTGGGACAACGCCCTGCAGGGCCCGCGCACGGTCGCCGCCAACATCCTCGGCGAGGCCACGGGTGAGCCGCCCGCCGTCTACGACCCCGTGCCGTACTTCTGGTCCGAGCAGTTCGGCCGCTTCGTCCAGTACGCCGGCCACCACCCCGCCGCCGACACGACGCTGTGGCGCGGCGAACCGTCGGGCCCGGCCTGGTCGGTCTGCTGGCTGCGGGACGACCGCCTGGTCGCCCTGCTGGCCGTGGGCCGACCGAGGGATCTCGCCCAGGGCCGGCGGCTGATCGAGGCGGGCACCCGGATGAACCCGCAGCTGCTGGTGGACGCGACACGGCCGATGAAGGCGGCGGTGGCATAGCGCGTCGGGGCCGACGGCTCCGCCCAGGTGGACCGGCCTGGCTTCCGACTGTCAGTGGCAGATGGCAGGCTTGTTCCCGTGACCGAGATTGACGCAAAGATCGATGCTCTCGTGCCCGCCTGGCTCACCCTCCCCGACATCGCCGAACAACTCGGCGTCGAGGTGACACGCGTCCGGCAGCTGGTCAAGGAGGGCCAGCTCATCGCCGTACGCCGTGGCGAGAACCGCGCGCTGCACGTCCCCGCCGCCTTCATCGACGGGGACAAGGTCGTCAAGGGCCTGTCCGGGACCCTGACCCTCCTGCGGGACGACGGCTTCACGGACGAAGAGATGCTGGAGTGGCTCTTCACTCCCGACCCGAGCCTGCCCGGCACGCCCGCGCAGGCACTGAGCGAGAACCGCGGCACCGAGGTGAAGCGCCGCGCCCAGGCGCTCGCCGTCTGAACCGAACACCGTCCGCAGTGCGGCCGGGCCCTGCGGTGCGCGACGCCGTCGCCGCCGCAGCGCCCGGCTGACGACCCAGGCCGTTGCGGCCCGCGTGAGACTTTGCGGCCGCGCGAGCCTCTGCCGCGCCGTCGAGCGGGCGGCGCCGTCGTCCCAGCGGCGGCCCGGGCGGCCGCACGGCGCCGCGGCCCGGCACGCTCAGCCGGGAGCCGGGAGCCGGGAGCCGGGAGCCGGGAGCCGGGAGCCGGGAGCCGGGAGCCGGGAGCCGGGAGCCGGGGCCGGGAGCCCGGAGCCGGGGCCGGGAGCCCGGAGCCGGGACCCCTGTGGCGCTCCTTCACCGCGCTGCGCCACCATCCAGTGCCGGCCCACGGCCTCACGGCCTCACGGCCCCGCGGCCGGCGCGCTCCGGTAGCCGGGAGCCGCCCGACCACCACCCGGCACGGCCCGCCGCCCCGCGCTCCCGCCACCGGCCCAAAGACGTCCCGCCCCGCTCCGGCTACCGTGCCACCGTCCGGCAGCAGCCCGACGCCACCCGCCCGGCCACCCGATCACAGGGGGAACCGCATGTCCGACACCGTCACCGGAGCCACCGCCCGGACCCAGCTCGCCGACGCCCGGCTCTATCTGTGCACCGATGCCCGCAGGCGCCAGGGCGACCTCGCCGAGTTCCTGGACGCCGTGCTGGCCTCCGGGGTGGACATCGTCCAGTTGCGCGACAAGGGCATGGAGGCGGTCGAGGAACTCGACCACCTGCGGGTCTTCGCCGAGGCGTGTGCCCGGCACGGCAAGCTCCTCGCGGTCAACGACCGTGCCGACGTCGCCCACGCCGCCGGCGCCGACGTCCTGCACCTGGGCCAGGGCGACCTTCCGGTGCCCGCCGCCCGCGCGATCCTCGGCGACGACGTCCTCGTCGGCCGCTCCACGCACTCCGAGTCCGAGGCGACCGCGGCCGCCGCTCAGGAGGGCGTGGACTACTTCTGCACCGGCCCCTGCTGGCCCACTCCCACCAAGCCCGGCCGCCACGCCCCCGGCCTCGACCTCGTCCGCCACACCGCCGCCCTCGGCACCGACCGCCCCTGGTTCGCCATCGGCGGCATCGACCTCGGCAATCTCGACGAGGTGCTGGAGGCGGGAGCCGGCCGCGTCGTCGTCGTGCGGGCGATCACGGAGGCCGACGACCCGGCCGCCGCGTCGGCGGAGTTCGCGAAGCGGCTGCGCCAGCCGTAGGGCGCCCCGCCGTCCTACGCGGCCCGGTGTCTTCCGGTGTCTTACGGGCGGCTCGATCGCGTCTCACATGCCGCCCGGTCGCGTCTCAGTCCGTGGTCAAGGAGGCTGCGGAGCCGGTCGCGGGGCCCGGTCCGGCCCTTCGGGTGGGCTGTTTTCGGCCACCAACTGTCCAAGGTATGGACAACAACCCGACAAATCGGGCAATTGTCCGGCGTCCTGTTGGGAGACCGGGGGCCCCTGGTTAACCTGCGAGTATGGCCCTCGGCACCGCATCCATCAGGTCGGACCACGCTCGCACCGTGCGCGACATGCTCGCGACCGGCAAGACGACGTACTCGTTCGAGTTCTACGCCCCCAAGACCCCGAAGGGCGAGCGGAACCTGTGGAACGCGCTGCGCCGGGTCGAGGCCGTCGGGCCGGACTTCGTCTCCGTGACCTACGGCGCGGGCGGTTCCACCCGCGCGGGCACGGTCAAGGCGACCGAGGCGATCGCCTCCGACACCACCCTCACGCCGATCGCGCACCTCACCGCGGTGGACCACTCGGTGGCGGACCTGCGCAACATCATCGGCCAGTACGCCGACGCCGGCATCCGCAACATGCTCGCCCTGCGCGGTGACCCGCCGGGCGACCCGCTGGGTGAGTGGGTGCCGCACCCGCAGGGCCTCACCTACGCCGCCGAGCTGGTCGAACTGATCAAGGCCTCCGGTGATTTCTGCGTGGGTGTCGCGGCCTTCCCCGCGATGCACCCGCGCTCCTGCGACTGGGAGGCCGACGTACGGCACTTCGTCGACAAGTGCCGGGCCGGTGCCGACTACGCGATCACGCAGATGTTCTTCGAACCGGAGGACTATCTGCGGCTGCGCGACCGTGTCTCGGCCGCCGGCTGCGCCACCCCGATCATCCCGGAGATCATGCCGATCGCCAGCGTGCGGACGCTGGAGCGGATCCCGTCCCTCACCAACGCCTCGTGCCCGAACGCCCTGAAAGAGCGGATCCTCACAGCAAAGGACGATCCGGCGGCTGTACGCTCGATCGGGATCGAGTTCGCCACCGAGTTCTGTGCGCGGCTACTGGCCGAGGGAGTGCCAGGGCTGCACTTCATCACGCTCAACAACTCCACGGCGACTCTGGAAATCTACGAGAACCTGGGCCTGCACCACCCACCGCAGGCCTAGACCGGCCGTCCTGATATACGTCACACTGGCGGCCACTGGGAGAGGGGCGTACATGGGCTGGACGGTCCTCTACATCGCGTTCGGCGTCGTCGCGCTGTGGCTGCTGGGCGAAGTGCTGCTGCAGTACAAGGCGCGGCTGCGCTGGCGGCTGCTCGCCTTCGCAGGCTTCCTCGGCGTCGTGGTGGGCGTGCTCATCCCCTCGGTGATCGTCATCGGTCTGGGCGCGGCCGCCTTCGCGGTCGGCCAGACCTACGTCACGCTCTCCTTCCGCCGCGGCTTCTCCGCCGGCTGGGCGGTCTCCGCACCCGCTCTGGGCCCGCTGGGCGGCGCCAAGCGCCGCGGCGGCGGGTCCGGCCGCCAGGAGCCGACCCTGGAGGTCTCGGACCTCCAGGCGGGCGAGGGGGGCTTCGGCGAAGACGACGGCAGGTACGCCGACGACGAGTACGGCCAGGACGGCCTCGGTTACGGCCACGACGACTACGACCGCGACGACGTCTTCACGCCCGCCCGCCCGGGCCGGACGCCGGCCGCGGAGACGACCGCCGTCTACGAGCCGCAGCCCCTGCCGGAGGACACCGGCTCCTACGGCATATACGGCGACCCCGCCTACGCCTCCGCCGACCAGAACCACGCGACCGCCGACCGGCCCCACGACCAGTACGCGACGGCCGACCAGAGCTACGCGTACGACGGCTACTCGGGCTACGACCAGCAGCAGTACGGCTACGACACGGGGGGCCAGCAGCAGTACGCCGCCTACTCCGACCCGTACATCGGCAGCCAGACCTACGGCGGCACCTCGTACGACGCCTACGGTCAGCAGCAGTACGGCCAGCAGGGCTACGGCCAGGACCAGTACGCCACCGGTTCCTACGGGGAGACGGGCGGCGTCTGGGTCCCGCAGCAGCGCACCGACGAGACCTACGGCGGCGAACTGCCGCCCGAGCAGCAGCAGTACCCGTACCAGAGCAACGGGCAGCAGCAGGGCTCGGGGAACGGCTACGACGAGCAGTACCGTTTCTGACGCCGGCCCGCGGTCACACTGAGGCGGGCGTCACTGCGAGCCCCGGAACTCCGGCCCCTCCACGATCAGCCCGGCCACCAGCGCTCCCGACATACCGGCGTGCGGAAGACCGCCGCCCGGGTGGGACCAGCCTCCGACGGTGAACAGACCTGACACCGCCGTGCTGTTCGACGGATGCAGCAGACGCCCGTCGGCCGCGGCCAGCGCCGGCGCCGGAACCGCACCCCCGTCCACGCCGGTCGCCTCCGCGAAGTCGGCCGGGGTGCGCACCTCGTGCCAGAGGAGCCGGTCGCGCAGATCCGGCACGGCACGCTCGGCGGCCGTGATCAGGTGCTCGGCGTGGCGCTCGAAGACCTCCGACTCCGCCCGGCCCCGGTCGGGCTGTGCCGGCACCGTCGCGGTGAGGGTGACCGTCTCATGACCGGCGTCCGGAACCAGTGCCGGGTCGCCGGGCCGCACCACCGTCACCGTGGGAGGCGCGGCCATACGGGGAGCGGTGCCGAACAGGGCGTCCAGTTCGGCGTCGCGGTCCGCCGCGTGCACCACCGTGCGATGCGCCGCCCCCTCCGGTCGGCCGCCCCGCAGCGCCAGCAGCACCGTCAGACGGCTCGCCGCGCCGCTCTGGGGCGCGACCTCGTCCGCGCCGTGCAGCGCCGTGCCCCGGGCGAGGCGGTCGAGCACCCCGGGGGCGACCCCGGCGACCACGAACTCGGCCTCCGCCACCGTCCCGTCGGCCAGTTCCAGCCCCACGACCCGGCCGTCCTTCTCCAGGATCCCGGTGACCTCGGCGCCGAAGTGGAACTCGACCCTCCTGGCGACACACCGCTCGTGCACCGCCCGCGCCAACTCCCGTATGCCACCTCGCACATACCAGGTTCCGAAGGCGTGCTCCAGGTACGGCAGCACGGCCGCGCTCGCCGGTGTGGTCCGCGGATCCAGGCCGTACGCGAGCGCGTGACTCTCCAGGAGGGCGACGAGCCTGGGGTCGCGCAGCTCCCAGGCGCCGACCTCGGCGAGGGTGGCGGCCCGGCGGGTACGCAGAAGCCGCTTGTGGGGGACCGACGGGTAGGGCTCGCGGTCGGCCAGCACCCGCCAGTTCGGCCACAGGGGTTCCTCCAGGAGCGGCCTGCGCGTGCGGTCCCAGGCCTCGCGGGCGCGGACCAGGAAGTCGCCCCAGCGGTCGCCGGTCCCGGCGCCCAGCGTCTCCTCCAGGGCGGCCACCACACCCGCACGTGAGGCGTTCGGCAGGGACACCTCGGTGCCGTCCGCGAAGACATGGCGCGCGGACGGGTCGACCTGGGTCAGCTCGACGCACGCCTCCAGCGGCTCCTTGCCGGTCTTGACGAACAGGTCGCGGTAGACGGCCGGGAGGGGGAGCAGCGCCGGGCCGGTGTCGAAGGCGAAGCCGTCGCGCTCGAAGCGGCGCACCGCTCCGCCGTACGTCTCCGTACGCTCGTACACCGCCACTCGGTGGCCCGCGACGGCCAGCCGGGCAGCGGCCGCCATCGCGCCCATCCCGGCGCCGATCACCGCAATCCGTGCCATGCGTGGGACTTTATCGGCCCCCACTGACAACCGGCTCGCTGACCTCGGGCGAAGCTCAGCCGGACCGCTGCCCCACCGGCTGCCCGAGCCGCTTCGCCTCCCGGCGCTCGGCCCTGCGGCGCAGGAAGCGGCGGATGCGCGAGACCAGGAAGACGAGGAGCAGGATTCCGGCGAGCAGGAGGACGGCCACGACGACCGCCGCGGCGACGGGGTGGAAGATCGCGAGGGTGATCAGGGCGGCGACCCCGAGATCCTCGGCGATGCTCACCACGATGTTGCTGAACGGCTCCGGCGAGGTGTTGACCGCCATCCGCGTCCCCGCCTTGATCAGATGGCTCACCAGGGCCGTCGAACCGCCCACCACACCCGCGGTCAGCTCGGGCAGCGACCCGCTCTGCCCGGCGAGCAGGGCCGCGACCACCCCGCCGGTCACCGGCCTGATCACGGTGTGCACCGCGTCCCACGTGGAGTCCACGTAGGGGATCTTGTCGGCGACGGCTTCACAGAGGAACAGCACACCGGCCGCGATCAGTACGTCGGGCCGCTGCAGCGCCTCGGGCACCTCGTCGCTCAGGCCCGTCGCGCCGAACACGCCGAGGAGCAGGACCACGGCGTAGGCGTTGACTCCGCTGGCCCAGCCGCTGGTGAAGATCAAGGGAAGTATGGACACGGACGTGATCGTAACCAGTCGGCGACGCAGGGTCCTGGGGCCGAGTGCGCAGTGCTGAGTACGCGTACCTAGTCACCGAGATGAGTACGCGCGCGGATGGGGCCCGACCTGCTCGAACGAGAGAGTGGAGGCAACGGAGAAGGGGATCGGCTCCGGCACCGGCGACACGGGGCGCCGGAACGGAGCGGCCCCGGATCCGCTCCTTCCGCCGGCCCGGCGCCGGCGGGAGCGAGACGGGGGACCCGGGGGAACGACCGAACGGGGGCCCGGCGGGGGAGCACGGGGGAGCGGGAGAACGGGGGAACGGGGGAACGGGGGAGCACGGGAAGGCGCCGGTTCGGTGGTGGCCCGCGGGGGACGCGGCCAGTTCGAACCGGCGCTCTTCCATGTCCGTCGGCCGCTTCAGCGGCGGCCGCTCACCCGTCCCTGCAACAGCCGGGACAGCGCCGCGTGCACATCGTCCAGGGACCGCTCCGGCTGGAAGGACTTCCAGTCCAGCGCGGCCACCAGGACCATGCCGACCAGTGCGGAGGCGCTCAGGGTGACGTCGATCTCCTCACTGAACTCGCCGTTCTGGACGCCCTCGCGCAGCACGCCCTCGACGACCGCGACGGCCTGCTGCCGGACCACCATCAGCGTGGACTGCCAGGCCCGGTTGGTGCGCCACAGCTCGGCGACGTACAGCTGGGTGAAGGACGGGTAGCGGTCGATGAAGACCAGCCCCGCGCGGATCATCGCGTCGAGGGCGTCCACCTTGCTGCCGCCGTCCCGCGCGGTCTGCTCGGCCGCTTCCCGCAGGGAGGCGGTGAGCAGTCCGACTCCGTGCCGCAGCAGTTCCTCGAAGAGGACCGACTTGCTCGCGAAGTTGTAGTAGACCGTGCCCTTCGCCACCCCCGCCCGCTCGGCGATCTCGTCCACCGTGGTGGCGGAGAAGCCCTGTTCCGCGATGAGGGTGACGGCCGCCTCGTAGAGCTTCTGCCGGGTGGCCTCACGGCGCGTGCTGCCGCCCGACGCGGCGTTGCTGCTTTCCATGGCCCTGATTGTCCCGCGCGCGCTCACAGGCTCAGCTCCGGGTGGAGCCGGTCGAGCGTCCACACCTGACGGCGGCGGGCCGACAGCGCGGTCAGTGCCACGGCGCCCGCGGTGAAGGCGGCGAGCACCACGCACGCGTGCCACACCGGTCCCAGACCGCCCCCCGTGATGAGCCGCCTGAGCGCCTCGACGACGTAGCTCATCGGCAGGAAGGGGTGCAGCGCGTTGAAGAAGCCCGGGCTGGTCTGCACGGGATACGTGCCGCCCGCGGACGTCAGCTGCAGCATCAGCAGGGCCAGGACGAGGATTCTGCCCGCTGCCCCGAAGCGCGCGTTCAGCCACTGCACGATCGCCGAGAAGCACGCCGTCACCAGGAACAGGAAGCCCACCGTTCCGGCCGCCCGAGCCATCTGCAGCCCGACCGCCCAGTGCAGCACCGACATCAGGGCCACCGTCTGGAGCACCCCGATCGCCACCACGGGCAGCCAGCCGGCCATCGCGATCCGCCACGCCGAGGCCCCCGCGGCCAGTGCCCGCCGGTTCATGGGCGGGATCAGCATGTACGCCACCATCGCGCCGACCCACAGGGACAGCGGGATGAAGTACGGGGCGAAACCGGTGCCGTAGTTGGGAGCCTTGTGCATGTCCCGGGAGACGAGCTGGACCGGGTCGGCCATGACCTCGGTGCGCTGGTCGCGGGCCTTCTTGTCGTAGTCCGGGATCTGCTCCGCGCCGTCGTGCAGCCCGTCCGAGAGCTTCCCGGAGCCGTCGACGAGCTTGTAGATGCCGCCGTTCAGATCGTGCGCACCGGTCTTCAGCTCACCCACGCCGCTGTCCAGGTCGGCCGCGCCGGTCCTGGCCGAGCCGATCCCCGCGTGCAGCTTCTTCGCGCCCGCGGCGACCTTCGCGGCCCCCTGGTTCAGCTTGTTGATCCTGGCGACGGCGTCGTCGAGGTCCTCGGAGAGGCGGGGAGCGCGCTCGGCGAGCTCCCGGGCCTGCTTCTGGAGGGTGGCGAGGTTCTTGTCGAGCTTCTTCAGGTCGCCGTCGTGGTCGGTGATCAGCGTGTTCAGGTCGTCGGCGATCGTCGCCACGTCCGCGGCCGACTGCTTCGCCTTCTTCAGATCGGAGCAGGCCGGGTCGTCCAGCACGGCGTCCTCGCAGCGTGCCCGGTAGACGGAGTCCAGCGCGTCGGAGGCCGTGCGGGCGCCCTTGGCGGCGCCGGGGGCGCGCTCCACGAGGTCGTCGAGGTTGTTGCGGACCGCTGTGGAGGTGTCGGCGACCAGCCGGGCGGTGTCCCCGATGGTCCGCTCGTTGTCCGCGAGGAACGGTCCGATCCTCCTGTCGACGCCGTTGACCCGGTCGGCCAGCGTCCGGGTGCCCTCGGCGACGCGGCGGGAGCCGTCCTCCAGGTCGGCCGCGCCCTTGTCGAGCTTCTTCAGACCGGTCGACAGCTTGCCGCTGCCCTCCTTGGCGTCCGTCAGCCCGTCCGCGAGGTCCTTGGAGCCCTTCTCCGCCTTTCCGATGCCGCCCTCCAGCTTGTCGGCGCCGTTCGCGGCCTTCACCGTCGCGCCGTGGATGTCGGAGAACGAGACGAAGATCCGGTCCAGGAACGAGCGTGACGCCTTCGTGGACGCGGCCTCGCGGACCTCGCTGAAGACCGTGCGCGAGATCTGCCCGACGATGTAGTTGTTCGCGTCGTTCGTACGGACCTGCAGGGCGCCCGTCTCCGGAGACTCGCCCGCGCTGGAGGCGATCCGCTTGCTGAAGTCGCCCGGCATGGTCAGCGACAGGTAGTAGGTGCCGTCCTCGACGCCCCTGCGGGCCTCGGCGGCGCTCACCTCACGCCAGTCGAAGACGTCGCTCTCGTGCAACCCCTCGGTGATGTCGTCGCCGGCCGTGAGCTTCTTCCCCCCGACCGTCGCGCCCTTGTCGTCGTTGACGAGCGCGACCGGGATGCGGTCGAGACGGCCGTACGGGTCCCAGAACGACCACAGGTACAGGGCGCCGTACAGCAGGGGCAGCACCAGCAGCGCGACGAGGGCGGCACGCGGCAGCTTTCCCCTGCCGAAGCGCCTGAGCTCAAGCGCGGCGAGCCTCGGCGATCGCATCGGAGGCCTCCTTTCCGTCGGTTTCCTGGGACTTCGGGGCCTCGGCGGTGGCGGAGGCCTGATCGGTCCGCTCCTCGGAGGCCTGGTCGGTCCGCTCCTCGGAGGACTGCCTTCCGGTCGCCCGTGTCGAGACCTCGACCGTGCCGTCGGGGGCCTCGCTGCACACGGCCACGACCGTGGTCCCGGCCTCGGTGAGCGACTTCAGCAGCGCCCACACCTCGGCCCGGTCGGCGTCCGAGAGCTTGAGGTCGGTGTCGTCGACACCGAGCAGACGGGGACGCCCGATCAGGGCGAGCGCGACGGACAGCCGCAGCGCCTCCAGCCGCTCCAGATCCCGTACGGCCGTACGGGAACCCTTGGGCAACGATTCCAGGTCCAGCCCGGCGGACCTCAGCGCGGCGTCGACGCGCAGCTTCTCCTCGGCCCGCCACTCGGTGCGCGGACGCAGCAGCCCGCGTACCGAGTCGCCGAAGCGCCGCTGCAGCAGCGCGCGTTCGTGCAGGTGCTCGGCGACGGTCAGGGCCGGTTCCAGATCGGTCACACCGGGTACGTGGGCCAGGGCGCTGACGCGCCGCGCCGCGGCCATGCGCTTGGGCACCACGGCCTCGCCCACGGTGGCGGTGCCCTCGGTGGGCTTCATCCGCCCGGTCAGCGCGAGCAACAGGCTCGTGCGGCCGGTGCCGGACGGTCCCTCGACGGTGATCAGCGAGCCCGGCTCCGCCTCGAAGGAGACCCCGCGGAACGCCCATCCGCGGGGTCCTTCCAGACCGAGGCCGCGGGCCGTGACGCCGACTGCGGTCACGGTTCCCCCCATCCCTGCCTCCTTTTGAACTGACTGGTCAGTGCAAAAACTAGCCCGAACTCGCGAGCGATGCAAAAGCGCAGGTCGGAACGGATTGTCAGTGCCATACCTCACGATGGGCGCATACGGCACCTCGTATCGGGCGTGCCGTCACCAAGACGACAGGAGGTTCGTCATGGCCAACTCCCACGCAGCAGCCGCCCGTCGGCGCCGCGCCACCGGCCCTGCCCCCTCACTGACCGGCCCGGCGAGCGACGTGCACCCCGTGCTCCGCCGGGCCACGGCCCCGCCCGCCGCCCTCGACCTGCTCGCCCAGGCTCGCGCCGGACTGGACGAGGCCACCGCCCTGGAGACCTCGAACGAGCGCTACGCGACGGCCCACCTCGCCGCCCTGCGCACTGCCGCCGCCGTACTCGCCGCCCGGGGGCGTCCCGAGCCCACCCCCAAGCGCCGGGCCCGTATCCGGAGCGCCTGGGAAGTGCTCCCCGAGATCGCGCCCGAACTCACCGAATGGAGCGCCCTGTTCGCCTCGGGCGCCCGGCGCCGCGCCCGCGCGGAGGCCGGCATCCAGGGCGCGGCCACCCGTCGGGACGCCGACGACCTCATACGCGACGTGGCGATGTTCCTGCGTCTCGTCGAACGGATGCTGGTGCTCCAGCCGGTCCTGCCCCAGCCGCGACCGGACACGGATGCGAAGGAGGCCGACGGTCCGCGCTCCCCGCGCGCGAAGATGCCGTACGCCGGGTGACGGGTGGCGTCGGCGGCCCCGTCGCCGCAGGGGCGGGCGGCGCTCGCGCGCGCTCGTCGCCGGCGGGACGGGAGCGACGCCGTCGCGCGGCACCGGGAGGGCCGGGCGGACCGCCGTAGGCAATAGGGTGGAGGGCGCCTGAAGCCTTCCCGTCCCGTGACCCGGGCCGGGCAGGCAGCCCGTTCGCTCCGCCGCGCTCGCGGCGGTGCCGTGCCGAGGAGTCATCTGCCGTGTCGGACCCGATGCGACCCCGCGCCTCTCTCCGTACCGCCGTGGTCTGGGAGGTCCTCCAGGACGCCCTGGACCGCCGGGTCAAAGCCACGGGCCGTCAGGCGCTGGACGTCCTCGACACCGGTGGCGGCAGCGGCAACTTCGCGGTGCCCGCCGCCCGGCTCGGCCACCGCGTCACGGTCGTCGACCCCAGCCCGAACGCGCTCTTCGCGCTGGAGCGGCGCGCCGCCGAAGCCGGTGTCGCCGACCGGGTCCGGGGCGTCCAGGGCGATGCCCACGGTCTCTTCGACGTGGTCGAGCGCGCCGGGTACGACGTCGTGCTGTGCCACGGCGTGCTGGAGTACGTCGACGACCCCGCCGAAGGCGTCCGCAACGCGGTGGCCGCCCTGCGCACGGAGGGCGTCCTCAGCCTGCTCGCTGCCGGACTGGGCGGTGCCGTGCTGGCCCGCGCCCTCGCCGGTCACTTCAAGGAGGCCAAGCAGGCCCTGGAGGACCCGGACGGCCGCTGGGGCCAGGGTGACCCGGTGCCCCGGCGTTTCACCGCCGAGCAGCTCACCGGGCTGGTGGAGGGTGCCGGACTGCGCGTCGGTGCCGTGCACGGGGTGCGGGTCTTCGCCGACCTGGTCCCCGGCGTACTGGTGGACACCGAGCCCGGCGCCCTGGAGGCGCTGCTGAAGCTGGAGGAGGCGGCGGCCGAGCTGCCGGCCTTCCACTCCGTGGCCACCCAGCTCCACGTGCTCGGTGAGACACCGGAGACCAGCGAGGCCTGAGCACCCTGCTGTGAACGGTCCACGGGCCGCCCCGTTGATCAGGGACTTGGCTGCACATGGAGTACGCCACAGGCCCCCCGATCGGACGCTCAGCGCCGTATGATCGAGGGAGACCGTTCCGGCATGACGGGTCGGCCGCTGGGGAATGCAGATCTCAGCGAGCCGGGGCGTCCATGCCGGAGCCCGGTTGGCCAATTGGCGTAGAGGGGCGGGTTTCACGGGGGCGATTCCCTGCCTATCCTGAAGGGACCCCCCGGGTCGCCCCGGCGACTGCACGATGAGGAGGACTCCGTGCCGCTCTCGGAGCACGAGCAGCGCATGCTCGAGCAGATGGAGCGAGCGCTGTACGCCGAAGATCCCAAGTTCGCGTCGGCGCTTGAGGGAAGCGGGCTGCGTACGTACACCCGGCGGCGGGTCTACCAGGCGGTCGCCGGCTTCCTCGTGGGTATCGCGCTCCTCATGGCTGGAATGGTCGCCAAGCAGGTCTGGCTCAGCGTGGTGGGCTTCCTTGTGATGCTGGGCTGTGCGGTACTCGCCGTGACCGGCTGGCGCAAGGCCCCCAAGCCGGGTGAGCAGCCCAGCGATGGTGGCCCGCATGCCCGCCGTCAGCCACGACAGAAGCGCTCGATGATGAACCGCATCGAAGAGCGCTGGCAGCGCCGCCGCGACGAACAGGGCGGCCATTAGCTCGACGAGAAGCTCCTAGCTGAACGCAGGGGGTGCCCACCGGATGGTGGGCACCCCCTGACGTATGCCCGGAACCCGCCAGGTGGGCGGCAGCGGACGTGGCCCGGGAGCGAGTGGGGGCGCGGGGTGCGCCCCGCTGCTCGACACCCGAGGTCACCCTGCCGGCTTCGCGCCCGAGGCAATTCCTCCGGCACGCGCCCGCTTCCCCGGCGCCCGGTGCCGGCGCCGGGGGAGTCCCCGCCCGACGGGGCTAGCTCCGCTGACCTGACGTGGACGGCCTGCGCCACGTCGGCCTGGCGGCAGCGGCACGGCGCTTGACCGTGGTCCACCAGTCCGACAGCGCCCAGGCCACCCGCACGGTGGACCTGGGGGCCAGCAGAGCACGCGTCCTCGTCGCCCAGCCGACCTTGGAGCGAAGGTCGGACAGGACACCGCGGACATCGTCTGCCAGGCCGGCCGTGGGGCGGGGGCTCGGGGCGTAGAGAACCTGTTCCACGGCGTCGGCGACCCGGTGGACGCAGGCCGCGGCGGGTGCGTCGAGGTGGCCGAGACGGACGATGCGCGCCGCGGTCTTGCGCGGGGTCTGGGAGTCGTCCGGTCGTATCCCGAAGTCCCAGGCGATGTCGGTCAGTTCCTGCCAGACCGCCAGAGTGTGCACCGGCACGTCCGCTTCCGTACGGCCGTGCGCCCCCAGCCGTACCGCTCTCGTCCGCAGCCGCCACAGCATCGGTGCCAGCGGAACCAGCAACGCGGCCAGGCCGCCCAGCGCCCAGGCCAGGGCGACGTACCACTTCGGACCGTCCCCACCCGTGGGCAGCGCGGCCTGCGGGGACTCGCTCGCGCACAGCTCCGGCTTGCCCGCCGCGCAGCTCTCGCTCGCCGACACCGACGCGGAGGGCCCCGTGCTGGCGGACTGCGTCGGACGGGCCACGTCCGGCAGCGTGGAACCGGTCGAGTCCGACTGCGTGTACGACGGAACCGAGCCACGGGTCGGCGTCGGCTCGAAGCGGGTCCAGCCCACGCCCTCGAAGTACAGCTCGGGCCAGGCGTGCGCGTCCTTCAGCCCCACCGAGACGGACTCGTCGCCCTGAGGGGTCCCCGGCGCGAAGCCCACCGCGACCCGAGCCGGTATGTCCAGCGTGCGGGCCATCGCCGCCATCGCGAAGGAGAAGTGGACACAGAAGCCCTGCTTGTCCTTGAGGAAGCGGGCGATCGCCTGCCGGCCACTGCCGACCTTGACATTGGTGTCGTACTGGAAGCCGCCTGTGACGGCGAAGTAGTCCTGGAGCTCGACCGCCTGCTCGTAGTGGCTGGCCGCCCCCTTGGTGACCTCGCGCGCGGTCCGGGCGACCACGGCGGGCAACGAGTCGGGCAGCTCGGTGAACTCACGCTTCAGGGCGGCGGGCGGCGCCGGCGCGTCCGCCAGCTGCTTCGCCGTCGGCTGCACATCGAGGCTGCGCACCGTGTACGTCACCCCGCGTGTGGTCTGACGGCGGTCGCCGACCACCGTCATGCCCAGCGGTTCGTACCGCCAGTTGCCGCCGATGTCCACACCGCTCGGCGGGTACGGCATCGGCAGCCAGTTCTGGCCGTACCAGTCCGCGGCGGAGATGGTCGTCTCGACCTCCGCGCGCCGCACCTTGGGGCCGAGGCCGATGGGCGTGGGGAACTCGTTCGGCACGGCCTGGATGCTGCGCTTGGAGGGCTGCCAGGTGGTGCCGTCGAAGTCGTCCAGGGACACGATCCGCAGATACAGGTCCGAGATGTCGTCGGTGCTGGTCTTCAGGGACAGGACCTGCCGGTCCTCGTCCACGTTCAGACTGTCGCGCAGGGACACCAGCGGGTTCACCGCGGAGATCGTGCCCCCGCGTCCGCTTCCCGGACCCACGCCGGTGCCCGCGGCGTCCAGCAGGCCGCCGTTGATCGCGGGCAGGGCGAGTGGCACCACGAGGGCTATGCCCAGCGCGACCATGCCGATGCGCCGCCCGGTGCGGACCGGTGCCACCGCGCCGGTCGGCTCCCCGCCCGGCGTTCTCGGCGCACCGCCGAAGACCCGGCCCCACTGCGAGAGCCGGTCGCGGCCCTCGGCCAGGAGCATCATCAGATATCCCGCGGCGGCGATGAGGAACCACAGCCAGTCCGCGCCCCCGTCGGAGAGCCCGGCCGCCACGGAGTACAGGGCCAGCAGCGGCAGCCCGGCCGGGGCGGCGCTGCGGTAGGTCACCGCGAGCGTGTCCACCGCCAGGCCGATGACCAGGACGCCGCCGATGAGCATCAGCCGGATGCCGTCCGACAGCGGCGCCGGGATCGAGTACCGGCTGACGTCGTCCGCGCCGGCCTGCAGCAGGTCGGCGAAGTGCCGGAACGCCTCCGGGCCGGGGACCACCCCGATGATCGCCTGCTTGCCGGCGAAGGTCAGCGTCAGCAGCATCAGCGCGACCAGGGCCTGCGCCGCCACGGTCAGCGGCCGGGCCAGCGGAACCCGCCGGGCCGCCATGCCCACGGCCGTCTGGATCGACAGCAGGAAGACGGCCTGGAAGAGCCAGGTGACCGGGGAGACCAGCGGCAGCAGGGCGCAGGACGCCATCAGGGTGGCCGCCGCGGCGCACAGCGCCATCCGTGTCCGCCCGCTCATGCCGGTCCCCCCTCGCCCCGGGCGCCACTGATCGCGGCGGCGTCGTTGCGCGCCCGGTCAGCCTGGCGCCACAGCTCGTTCACGGAAGCGCCCCGCGGCACGCTCAGCGCCGTCCAGCCCGCCTCCCGGAGCAGCCGCAGCCGCTCCTCGGCCCTGTCCGGGGCGTCGGGATCGCTCGGTTCCCCTGCCCAGGCCCCGCTGTCCAGTACGAAGGCCACCGCGCCCCCGCTGCGCTGGCGCATCTTGGCGGCCACCGAAGCCTGCTCCTCGTCGAGGTCGCCGAAGAAGGCGACCAGAAGTCCCTCGTTGCCGCCGCGCAGCACGTCGTAGGCCCGCGACAGACCGGTGCCGTCGGAGTGGTCGATCACCGCGAGGGTGTCCATCATCAGCCCGGCCGCATCGGCCGACTCCTGGCTGGTTCCCGCGAACCCGTCGGCGCCCTCACCGGGCACCGAACTGCCGGTGTCGGTCAGCAGCCGCACCGAGAAGCCCCGCTCCAGCATGTGGACCAGCGCGGACGCCGCGCCCGACACGGCCCACTCGAAGGCCGAGTCGGGGCCGGCGCCCCGGAAGGCCGCGCCACGGGTGTCCAGCAGCACCGTGCAGCGGGAGCGCTGCGGCTGCTCCTCGCGGCGCACCATCAGCTCGCCGTAGCGCGCGGTGGAGCGCCAGTGCACGCGGCGCAGGTCGTCGCCGTAGCGGTAGCCGCGCGGGATCACGTCGTCCTCGCCGGCCAGCGCGAGCGAGCGCTGCCGCCCGTCGCCGTACCCCTTCGCCTCCCCGCTGAAGCGGACCGGCGGCAGCGGCTCCACGCGCGGGATGACCGTCAGCGTGTCGGACGTCGAGAAGGACCGGGTCAGCTCGCACAGGCCGAACGGGTCGCTCAGGCGAAGCTGCAACGGGCCCAGCGGATAGCGGCCGCGCAGATCGGAGCGGACCCGGTAGGACACCTCCCGTCGGCCGCCCGCCTCCACCCGGTCCAGCACGAAGCGCGGGCGCGGACCGAGGACGTACGGCACCCGGTCCTGGAGCATCAGCAGACCGGTGGGCAACCGGGAGACGTTGTCGATCCGCAGGTGGACACGGGCCTCGCTGCCCGCGGGCACGCGCCCGGGGGAGAGCCGGCGGCTGCCCGCGACCCGGTAGCGGGTGCGGTACAGCACGGTCGCGCACACCAGCGGCAGCACGGCCAGCAGCAGGCCGACGCGCAGCAGGTCGCTCTGGCCGAGGACGTAGGAGCAGATCGCGGCCGCGATACCGGCGGCCAGGAACGAGCGGCCGCGCGTGGTCAGACCGGCCAGTGCCGTGCGCAGCCCGCTCTGCTCACCCCGGTCCGCCTCGGCCTGGCCCGCCGCGCCGAAGGACATCACAGCCTCCGCGGTGGCTGCTGGCCGTACGCCGGAGTGCCACGGCCGAGGCCGCCGAAGCCGCTCTGCTGCTGGGGCGCGGCGGGCACCGGGGTGCGCTGGAGGATCTCCTGGACGACCTGCTCGGACGTACGGCGGTTCAGCTGGGCCTGCGCGGTGGGCAGCAGTCGGTGGGCCAGGACGGCCACGGCGAGGGCCTGCACGTCGTCGGGCAGCGCGTACTCCCGGCCGCTCAGGGCCGCCGACGCCTTCGCCGCGCGCAGCAGGTGCAGCGTCGCGCGCGGGGAGGCGCCGAGTCTGAGGTCGGGGTGGGTGCGCGTGGCCGCGACCAGATCGACCACGTACCGGCGGACCGGCTCGGCGACGTGGACCCCGCGGACGGCGTCGATCAGCTTCACGATCTCGTGCGCGTGCGCCACCGGCTGGAGGTCCTCCAGCGGCGAGACGCCGCCGTGCACGTCCAGCATCTGCAGCTCGGCCTCCACGCTGGGGTAGCCGACGGAGACACGGGCCATGAAGCGGTCGCGCTGCGCCTCGGGCAGCGGGTAGGTGCCCTCCATCTCGACCGGGTTCTGCGTGGCCACCACCATGAACGGGCTCGGCAGCTCGTAGGTCTGGCCGTCGATCGTGACCTGGCGCTCCTCCATGGACTCCAGCAGCGCGGACTGGGTCTTCGGCGAGGCGCGGTTGATCTCGTCGCCGATCACGATCTGGGCGAAGATCGCGCCGGGCTTGAACTCGAAGTCCTTGCGCTGCTGGTCCCAGATGGACACACCGGTGATGTCGGACGGCAGCAGGTCCGGCGTGAACTGGATACGCCGCACCGAGCAGTCGATGGACCGCGCCAGCGCCTTGGCGAGCATCGTCTTGCCCACGCCGGGGACATCCTCGATCAGCAGATGTCCCTCGGCGAGCAGTACGGTCAGCGAAAGCCGTACGACCTCCGGCTTGCCCTCGATCACACCCTCCACCGAACTGCGGACACGCTCCACAGTGGCGGTCAGATCAGTGAGGCTCGCTCGATCGTCATAGGTCGTCACCCGGCCCTCCTCGGCCCGTTCTTTCCGGGCCGACGCTCTACGACGCGGACCGGCCCTCCCCTTGAACACGGACACCACGCGTGAAACGTTCCGCGTGTTGCCACACACGCATTCTTGCTGCCGTTACCGATTCGTGTCACTCGCCTGTGGACAACTGCTAGCGATATGTCGGGTCTTACGGACTTTTGGGCACGCCAGAACCCGAATTGACAGCGAAACGACAGGTGCGGCGGGTGGTCGCGTGGGCCCGCGCGTCTTCGTGGAGGGCGGGACCGCGGCCGGTCAGGCCGGGTCGACCTCGCGCAGCAGACCCGTCTTCACGTCGAAGACAAAGCCCCGCACGTCGTCCGTGTGCAGCAGGAACGGCGAGGTGCGCACCCGCTGCATCGACTGGCGTACGTCCTGGTCGACGTCCCGGAAGGACTCCACCGCCCACGAGGGCCGCTGTCCGACCTCCAGCTCCAGCTCGGTGCGGAAGTCCTCGGTGAGGGCCTCCAGACCGCAGCCCGTGTGGTGGATCAGCACGATGCTGCGGGTGCCGAGCTTGCGCTGGCTGATGGTGAGCGAGCGGATCACGTCGTCGGTCACGACGCCACCGGCGTTGCGGATGGTGTGGCAGTCGCCGAGTTCCAGACCGAGCGCGGCGTGCAGGTCGAGACGGGCGTCCATGCAGGCGACCACGGCGACGTGCAGGACGGGGCGGGCGTCCATGCCGGGATCGGTGAAAGCGGCGGCGTATCGCTCGTTCGCCTCGACGAGACGGTCGGTGACCGTGCCGCGGTCGGCTATCGCACCCTGGGGACCGGCGGGAACCGATGCAGATGTCGTCATACCCATGACGTTACTGGTCACCTCCCGGACGGTCGCGCGGTGAGGCGGGACAAAGAAGGCCATTGGGCCTGGTTGTGAGCTAACCCACAGGGGTGGCGTGAGTGCGCCCATACGAGCGATTTCACCCGCTGCGCGGCTTCGTCCGAACCCGAATCGGCGACGCGCAGGCCGGTTGATTGACCGCGAGACACGGTGGACTAAAGTGACGCGAAGCGGGAGGCGACTCTCCCTGCTGGACTGTTTTCCCCCGGAGACCCCGGTGATTTTCCGGAGGTCTCCCCGCGTGCGCGGCGCGTACGTACGGCTCGGCCTCCTCCCGCTCCCGGTCGGCTGACGCTTCCGGCGCCGGCAGGCCTCCCCTTCACGAGCGGGCGGGGACCCGGCGGTGCGTGCGGCGCCCGCCGGATCTGAGAGGGCCCCTTGAGCCAGAGTCGACATGTCCCGGTGATGCTCCAGCGGTGCCTGGACCTGTTGGCCCCCGCGCTGCAGCGGCCGGGAGCGGTGGTCGTCGACTGCACACTCGGCCTCGGCGGCCACAGCGAGGCTCTCCTCCAGCAGTTCCCCGAGGCCCGCCTGGTCGCCCTCGACCGCGACAAGGAGGCCCTGCGCCTGTCAGGCGAGCGGCTCGCGCCGTACGGCGAGCGCGCCACGCTCGTGCACGCCGTCTACGACGAGCTCCCGGACGTCCTGGACAGGCTCGGCATCGCCCGCGTGCAGGGCGTCCTGTTCGACCTCGGCGTCTCCTCCATGCAGCTGGACGAGGCCGACCGCGGCTTCGCCTACGCCCAGGACGCCCCCCTCGACATGCGTATGGACCAGACCACCGGCGTCAGCGCCGCCGAGGTCCTCAACACCTATCCGGCCGGCGAACTCGTCAGGATCCTGCGCGCGTACGGCGAGGAGAAGCAGGCCAAGCGGATCGTGTCCGCGATCGTGCGGGAGCGGGAGAAGGAGCCGTTCAGCAACAGCGCGCGGCTCGTGGAGCTGATCCGCGACGCCCTGCCCCAGGCCGCCAAGCGCACGGGCGGCAACCCGGCCAAGCGCACCTTCCAGGCGCTGCGCATCGAGGTCAACGGCGAGCTCTCCGTCCTGGAGCGGGCGATCCCGGCCGCCGTGGAGGCGCTCGACGTCGGCGGGCGGATCGCCGTCCTGTCGTACCACTCGCTGGAGGACCGGCTGGTCAAGCAGGTGTTCGCGGCCGGCGCCACCTCCACCGCCCCGCCCGGACTGCCCGTCGTCCCCGAGCGCTACCAGCCGCGGCTCAAGCTGCTGACGCGCGGTGCCGAACTTCCCACCGAGGAAGAGGTCGCAGAGAACCGGCGCGCGGCACCGGCGCGTCTGCGCGGGGCCGAGCGCATCAGGGAGTCCATCGAATGAGGGGCACGAGGCAGGGGCGGGCGCCCGGGTCCGGCATGCACACCGACGAGCGGGAGAACCGGACGCGGGAGGGCGAGTGAGCAGGAAACCCGAACTGAGGGGGCGGGCCGCCCGGCTCGCGCGGCTCATCCCCGCGGGGCGCGCCAGGGCAGCCCGTACCCCGTTCGTCCTCCTCGTGGTGCTCCTGCTCGGCGGCGGCCTCATCGGGCTCCTCGTGCTGAACTCCGCACTCAGCGAGGGCGCGTTCCGACTGGAGGACCTGCGGCGGGACACCAAGGCCCTCACCGACGAGGAGCAGTCCCTGCAACGGGACATCGACGCCTACTCCGCCCCGGACGCCCTCCAGCGCCGCGCCCGCGAACTCGGCATGGTCCCCGGCGGCGACCCCGCCTTCCTCGGCCCCGACGGCAAGGTCAAGGGCGTCCCCAGTCCCGCCCCCGCCGACGAGGACTCCGCGTACAGCCCGGTCCTGGCCCCCGAGGCCCTCGTCAGCGAGCCCACGGCACCGCCGGCCACCGGGCCCGTGCCCACCCCGCAGCTCTCCGGCGCGTCCGCGTACCCGTCGCCGGAGACCACCGCCGACCCCGGCTACGCGCCGTCCGCCCAGCAGCCGACCCCGCTCGCCCAGTCCTCCCCGTACCCGACGCCCGGCAGGTGACGGAAGTGGTCGATAACTCAGCAAGGCAACCGCCCGGCCGCCGCGTACCCGGTCCCGCGAGGCCCGCCCGCTCCGGCGGTGCCCAGCGGCGTCCGGGGCCCGGTGCCCGCCCGGCCCGCCGCCCGGCACGGCCCCGCCCCGGCGCCTCCGGCGTCATCCGGCTCGGCAGCCCCCGCCCCCGGCTGCGCATGATCGGCCTGGCCCTGACCCTCGTCCTGCTCGCCTTCGTCGTCCGGCTGCTCCAGGTGCAGGGAGTCGACGCCGCCACCTATGCCGCCAAGGCCGAGAAGAACCGGTACGTCGGCTACACCCTGGCCGCCGAACGCGGCGGGATCACCGACCGCAACGGCGTGGCACTGGCGACCAGCGTGGACGCGTACGACATCACGGCCGACCCGACGCTGTTCAGCCGCGAACAGCTGAAGATCGACGACGGCCCCGAACAGGCCGCCGCCCTCCTCGCGCCCATCCTCGGCCAGGAGCAGGACGCCATCGTCAGGAAGCTGCGGCCCGAGAACAAGAACCTGCGCTACACCCTGCTGGCGAGCCGCCAGACCCCGCAGGTCTGGAAGCAGATCAAGGATCTGAAGACCGCGCTGGCCACCAAGGCGGAGAAGGACAAGGGCACGGTCAACGTGCTCGCGGGTGTCCTGTCGGTCGCCAGCAGCAAGCGCGTGTACCCGAACGGCGACCTCGCCGCCGGGATACTGGGCTGGGTCAACGCCGACGGCAAGGGCGGCGGCGGTATCGAGCAGCAGCTGAACAACCGGCTGTCCGGCAAGGACGGCGAGATCCGCTACGCCCAGTCCGGCGGCCGCCAGGTGCCCACGGTCAACTCCACCGAGACGCCGGCCGTGCCCGGCAGCGACGTCGAGCTCACCATCGACCGCGACATCCAGTGGGCCGCGCAGAACGCGATCAGCGAGCAGGTGAGGAAGTCCAAGGCGGACCGCGGCTATGTGATCGTCCAGGACACCCGCACCGGCCAGATCCTCGCGATGGCCAACTCGCCCGGCTTCGACCCGAACGACCTCTCCGAGGCCAGCAGCGCGAACATGGGCAACGCCGCCGTCCAGGACGCCTACGAGCCCGGCTCCACCGCGAAGGTCATCTCGATGGCCGCCGTACTGGAGGAGGGCGTCGCCACGCCCGGCACCCATGTCGTCGTGCCCAACCGGCTGCACCGCGGCGACCGGGCCTTCAAGGACGACATCGACCACGAGACCTGGTACCTCACGCTCAACGGCGTGCTCGCCAAGTCCAGCAACATCGGCACCATCCTGGCCACCGGCCAGCTGGGCAAGACCCAGCGGCAGGCCAACCGGGTCCTGTACGGCTACCTGCGCAAGTTCGGGTTCGGCAGCCCCACCGGGCTCCGCTTCCCCGGAGAGACCGCGGGCATCCTCGCCGCCCCGGACACCTGGTCGACCTCGCAGCAGTACACGATTCCTTTCGGCCAGGGCGTGTCCATCAACGCGATGCAGGCGGCCTCCGTCTACTCCACGGTCGCCAACGGCGGCGTACGCATCGAGCCGACGCTCGTACGCGGCACCAAGGGACCCGACGGGCAGTTCACTCCCGCGCCGGAGCCCAGGAAGACCCGGGTCGTCAGCGCCAAGACGGCGAAGACCCTCGCCCAGATGCTGGAGTCGGTGGTGGACGACCGGGAGGGCACCGGCACCAAGGCGCGCATCCCGGGCTACCGGGTCGCGGGCAAGACGGGTACGGCGAACCGCGTGGATCCGGCCACCGGCAGGTACCGCGGCTACACCTCGTCGTTCGCCGGATTCGCGCCCGCGGACAAGCCCCGGGTCACGGTCTACTGCGCGATCCAGAACGCCACCGCGGGCAACTACTTCGGCGGCCAGATCTGCGGGCCCATCTACAAGAAGGTCATGGAGTTCGCCCTGAAGACCCTCCAGGTCCCGCCGACCGGGGCCAAGCCCGCGAAGCTCCCGGTCGGCTACAAGCCCTGACCGTCCGACCACTCTGATCAGCACCGAGCAGCCAGGAACCACCTCGTGACAACGATCACCCCCGAGCCCGGGAACCAGGGCACCGCCCGCACCTCACTTCGCTCACAGGCGGGTGCGCCCGGTACGCTCACCGCCGTGCCACACGCTGATCAGTCCCAAACCACCCAGAAGGGGCATCCCGTGACGTATCCCGGGCCGCCCAGGCCGGCGCAGGTCTCCGCCACACCCCTCGCGGAACTCGCCGACCAGGTGGGTGCCACCACGCCGGACGGCGCCGGCAAGGCCGTCGAGGTCACGGGCATCACCCATGACTCACGTGCCGTCCGCCCCGGTGACCTGTACGCCGCCCTCCCGGGTGCCCGCCTGCACGGCGCCGACTTCGTCACGCAGGCCGCCGGCCTCGGCGCGGTCGCCGTGCTGACCGACCCGACCGGCGCCGAGCGGGCCGCCGCGACCGGACTGCCGGTCCTGGTCGTCGAGGACCCGCGGGGCCGGATGGGAGAACTGGCGACCACGATCTACGGCCACCCCGGCCGCGACCTGCTCCAGATCGGCATCACCGGCACCTCCGGCAAGACCACCACCGCCTACCTCGTCGAGGGCGGTCTGAGGACGGCCCGCTCCACCGGGCTCATCGGCACGGTCGAGATGCGCATCGGTGACGAGCGCATCAAGTCCGAGCGCACCACCCCCGAAGCCACCGACCTGCAGGCCCTGTTCGCCGTCATGCGCGAGCGCGGTGTCGAGGCGGTCGCCATGGAGGTCTCCAGTCACGCGCTGGTCCTCGGCCGGGTCGACGGCTGCGTCTTCGACATCGGGGTGTTCACCAACCTCAGCCCGGAGCACATGGAGTTCCACTCCGACATGGAGGACTACTTCCGGGCCAAGGCACAGCTGTTCACGCCGGAACGCAGCAGGCTCGGCGTCGTCAACGTCGACGACGAGTACGGCCGCAGGCTCGCCAAGGAGGCCGGCGTCCCGGTCGTCACCTTCTCGGCCGAGGGTCACCCGGACGCCGACTGGCGTGCCGAGGACGTGGAGATCGGCCCCATGGACTCGACGTTCACCGTGATCGGGCCCGAGGGCGAGCGGATCGCCGCCAGGTCGCCGATCGCGGGCCCCTTCAACGTGGCGAACACCCTCGCCGCCATCGTCGCCCTCGCCGCTGCCGGTCTCGACCCGCAGACCGCCGCCGACGGCATCGCGGCCGTCCCCGGAGTCCCCGGACGCCTGGAGCGCGTGGACGCCGGCCAGCCCTACCTGGCGGTCGTCGACTACGCCCACAAGACCGACGCCGTCGAGTCGGTGCTCAAGGCCCTGCGCAAGGTCACCGAGGGCAGGCTGCACATCGTGCTCGGCTGCGGCGGGGACCGCGACGCGACCAAGCGCGCCCCGATGGGCGCCGCCGCGGCCCGGCTCGCCGACACCGCCGTACTGACCTCCGACAACCCCCGCTCCGAGGACCCCCTCGCGATCCTCGCGACCATGCTCCAGGGCGCGGCCTCCGTGCCCTCGCACGAGCGCGGCGAGGTGCAGGTCTTCGAGGACCGGGCCGCCGCCATCGCCGCGGCCGTCGCCCGTGCCGAGCCCGGTGACACCGTGCTGGTCGCGGGCAAGGGCCATGAGCAGGGCCAGGACATCGCCGGAGTGGTCCGTCCCTTCGACGACCGCCAGGTGCTCCGCGAAGCTATCCAGAAGACCCAGGGATGAACTTGTGATCGCCCTCTCTCTCGCCGAGATCGCAGAAGTCGTCGGCGGGCAGACGTACGACATACCGGATCCGGCCGTCCAGGTCACCGGCTCCGTCGTCCGGGACTCCCGCGAAGTGGAGCCCGGCAGCCTCTTCGTCGCCTTCGTCGGCGAGCGGGTGGACGGCCACGACTACGCGTCGGCGGTCGTGGCGGCCGGGGCGGTGGCCGTCCTCGGTTCCCGCCCCGTGGGCGTGCCCGCGATCGTCGTCGCGGACGTCCAGAAGGCCCTCGGCGCCCTCGCCCGCCATGTCGTACGCCGGCTCGGCGCGACCCTCGTGGCCCTGACCGGCTCGGCGGGCAAGACCAGCACCAAGGACCTGATCGCCCAGGTCCTCCAGCGCAAGGCCCCCACCGTGTGGACGCCGGGCTCGCTCAACAACGAGATCGGGCTGCCGCTCACCGCCCTCAGCGCCACCGACGAGACCAGGTTCCTCGTCCTGGAGATGGGCGCCCGGGGCATCGGCCACATCCGCTACCTCGCCGATCTGACGCCCCCGAAGGTCGGCCTCGTCCTCAACGTCGGCACCGCCCACATCGGCGAGTTCGGCGGCCGCGAGCAGATCGCGCAGGCCAAGGGCGAACTCGTCGAGAGCCTGCCGGAGGACGGTACGGCGATCCTCAACGCCGACGATCCCCTCGTACGGGCCATGGCGTCCCGTACGAAGGCGAAGGTGATCCTTTTCGGAGAGTCCGGCGAAGCGGACGTACGCGCCGAGAACGTCAGACTCACGGACAGCGGACAGCCTGCTTTCCTCCTTCGCACACCCTCCGGTGCAAGCGATGTGACGATGCGCCTGTACGGTGAGCACCACGTGTCGAACGCGCTCGCCGCGGCCGCCGTCGCCCATGAGCTGGGCATGTCCGCGGAAGAGATCGCCACCGCGCTCTCCGAGGCGGGCTCCCTCTCCCGCTGGCGGATGGAGGTCACCGAGCGCCCGGACGGCGTGACGGTCGTCAACGACGCCTACAACGCGAACCCCGAGTCCATGAAGGCCGCCCTGCGCGCGCTGGCGGCCATGGGCAAGGGACGCCGTACGTGGGCGGTGCTCGGCAAGATGGCCGAGCTCGGGGACGAGGCGCTCGCCGAGCACGACGCGGTCGGACGGCTCGCCGTCCGGCTCAACGTCAGCAAGCTCGTCGCGGTCGGGGGCAGGGAAGCGTCCTGGCTGCAACTGGGCGCATATAACGAGGGTTCGTGGGGTGAGGAGTCGGTGCACGTGTCCGACGCACAGGCGGCGGTCGACCTGTTGCGCAGCGAGTTGCGCCCGGGGGACGTCGTACTCGTGAAGGCGTCCCGTTCGGTCGGTCTGGAGCGCGTCGCCGAGGCGCTGCTCGCGGGCGGTACCGAGGGTGAGGTTGCCGCCCGATGATGAATCAGATCCTGTTCTCCGGGGTCATCGGTCTGTTCCTGACCCTGGTCGGCACCCCGCTGCTCATCAAACTGCTGGCCCGCAAGGGCTACGGCCAGTACATCCGTGACGACGGCCCGCGCGAGCACCACAGCAAGCGCGGTACGCCGACCATGGGTGGTATCGCCTTCATCCTGGCGACGATCGCCGCGTACTTCCTGTCCAAGCTGATCACGGGCAAGCCGCCGACGTTCTCCGGCATCCTGGTGATCGGTCTGATGGCCGGCATGGGTCTGGTCGGCTTCCTGGACGACTACATCAAGATCGTCAAGCGTCGTTCGCTGGGTCTGCGGGCCAAGGCCAAGATGGCCGGCCAGCTGCTCGGCGGTATCGCCTTCGCGGTGCTCTCCCTGCAGTTCGCGGACAACCGGGGCAACACCCCGGCCTCCACCAAGCTCTCCTTCGTGCAGGACTTCGGCTGGTCCATCGGCCCGGTGCTGTTCGTCGTCTGGGCGCTGTTCATGATCCTCGCCATGTCGAACGGCGTGAACCTGACGGACGGCCTGGACGGCCTCGCCACCGGTGCCTCCGTGCTGGTCTTCGGCGCCTACACCTTCATCGGCGTCTGGCAGTTCCAGGAGTCCTGCGCCAACGCGCAGATCCTGCCCAACCCCAACGCCTGCTACGAGGTCCGCGATCCACTCGACCTCGCCGTCGTCTCCTCCGCGCTGATGGGCGCCTGCCTCGGCTTCCTGTGGTGGAACACCTCGCCCGCCAAGATCTTCATGGGCGACACCGGTTCGCTGGCCCTCGGCGGCGCGCTCGCCGGTCTCGCGATCTGCTCGCGCACCGAGCTGCTGCTCGCCATCCTCGGCGGCCTGTTCGTGCTCATCACCATGTCGGTGGTCATCCAGGTCGGCTCCTTCCGCCTCACCGGCAAGCGCGTCTTCCGCATGGCGCCACTCCAGCACCACTTCGAACTCAAGGGCTGGTCCGAAGTACTCGTCGTGGTCCGCTTCTGGATCATTCAGGGCATCTGTGTGATTGTCGGACTGGGCCTCTTCTACGCGGGATGGGCAGCGGACAAGTGACCGACTGGCAGGGAAAGAACGTCACCGTCGCCGGACTCGGCGTCTCCGGGATCCCGGCGGCCAAGGTGCTGCACGGCCTCGGCGCCGAGGTCACCGTCGTCAACGACGGCGACGACGCACGCGCGCGTGCCCAGGCGGCCGAACTGGAGGCGCTCGGCATCACCGTCCGCCTCGGCGACGGGGCGACCCTGCCCGACGGCACCGAGCTGATCGTCACCGCGCCCGGCTGGAAGCCGGACAAGCCGCTGTTCGCCGCCGCCGAGCAGGCCGGCGTCCCCGTCTGGGGCGACGTCGAACTGGCGTGGCGGCTGCGCGGCCCCGACGCCGCGCCCTGGCTGGCCGTCACCGGCACCAACGGCAAGACCACGACCGTCCAGATGCTGGCCTCGATCCTCAAGGCGGCGGGCCTGCGCACGGCGGCCGTCGGCAACATCGGCGTCTCGCTCCTGGACGCGGTGCTCGGCGACGAGCAGTACGACGTCCTGGCCGTGGAGCTGTCCAGCTACCAGCTGCACTGGGCACCGTCCCTGCGCGCCCACTCCGCCGCCGTCCTCAACCTCGCCCCGGACCACCTCGACTGGCACGGCTCCATGGAGGCGTACGCCCGCGACAAGGGCCGTGTCTACGAGGGCAACCGCGTCGCCTGCGTCTACAACGTCGCCGACAAGGCCACCGAGGACCTGGTCCGCGAGGCCGACGTCGAGGAGGGCTGCCGGGCCATCGGCTTCACCCTCGGCACCCCCGGCCCGTCCCAACTCGGCGTCGTCGAGGGCATCCTGGTCGACCGCGCCTTCGTCGAGAACCGGCACAAGAACGCCCAGGAGCTCGCCGAGGTCGCCGACGTCGACCCGCCGGCCCCGCACAACATCGCCAATGCCCTCGCTGCGGCGGCCCTCGCCCGGGCCTACGGGGTGCCCGCCAAGGCCGTACGGGACGGCCTGCGGGCCTTCACCCCGGACGCCCACCGCATCGCGCACGTGGCGGACGTGGACGGTGTGGCGTACATCGACGACTCCAAGGCCACCAACACCCACGCGGCAGAAGCCTCGTTGGCGGCGTACGACTCCATCGTCTGGATTGCCGGCGGCCTCGCCAAGGGCGCCGTCTTCGAGGAACTGGTCTCCAAGGCGGCGAAGCGGCTGCGCGGAGCCGTGCTCATGGGCGCGGATCGCGCCCTCATCCGTGAAGCCCTCGCGCGACACGCGCCGGAAGTACCCGTCGTCGACCTCGACCGGACCGACACTGGGGCGATGCTCGCGGCAGTCCAGGAGGCGAAGCGGCTGGCCCGGCCCGGTGACACGGTGCTCCTCGCCCCCGCCTGTGCCTCGATGGACATGTTCGCCAACTACAACCAGCGCGGTGACGCGTTCGCGGAGGCGGTTCGCGAACTCGGCGCGGGCGCCTGACGCCGGGTCTCGGCCACTGCGGGTGCTACGGGACCCCGCCGTGATGTGGAGGGACGCGTGACTCGGAAGTGGCTGGACGGTACGTACTCCCACGGTGAGGCGGTGAGCGCGGATGCCCGGTAGCCGTACGGGAGGCCCTCCCGCACAGCGGGCCGTCCGGCGTCCGGTGGCTGCCGGGCCACCGGGGGACAACGCCGTACGACGGTTCTACACACGTGCGAACCGGGCCTGGGACCGGCCGCTGACCGCGTACTACCTGATCCTCGGCGGCAGCCTGCTGATCACGGTGCTGGGCCTGGTGATGGTCTACTCGGCCTCCCAGATCACCGCGTTGCAGATGTCGCTCGGCGGGTCGTACTTCTTCCGCAAGCAGCTCCTGGCCGCGGTGATCGGCGCCGGTCTGCTGTTCGCCGCCTCCCGGATGCCGGTGAAGCTGCACCGTGCACTCGCCTACCCGATCCTCGCCGGTGCCGTCTTCCTGATGGCACTGGTGCAGGTGCCCGGGATAGGAGTCGCGGTCAACGGCAACCAGAACTGGATCGCCCTCGGCGGCTCCTTCCAGATCCAGCCGAGCGAGTTCGGCAAGCTCGCGCTCGTGCTGTGGGGCGCCGACCTGATCGCCCGCAAGCAGGACAAGAGGCTGCTGTCGCAGTGGAAGCACATGCTGGTGCCGCTCGTGCCGGTCGCGTTCATGCTGCTCGGGCTGATCATGCTCGGCGGCGACATGGGCACCGCGATCATCCTGTCGGCGATCCTGTTCGGCCTGCTGTGGCTGGCCGGGGCCCCGACCCGGCTGTTCGTCGGGGTGCTGTCGGTCGCCGGCGCGATCGGCGTGCTCCTCATCCAGAGCAGCGAGAACCGCATGGCCCGCCTGCAGTGCCTCGGCGCCACCGACCCCGGCCCGGGTGACTCCTGCTGGCAGGCCGTGCACGGCATCTACGCGCTCGCCTCGGGCGGGATCTTCGGTTCCGGACTGGGTGCGAGTGTGGAGAAATGGGGCCAACTCCCCGAAGCCCACACCGACTTCATCTTCGCCGTCACCGGTGAGGAACTGGGCCTGGCGGGGACGCTGTCGGTGCTCGCCCTGTTCGCGGCTCTAGGCTATGCGGGTATCCGCGTGGCCGGACGCACGGAGGACCCCTTCGTGAGGTACGCCGCGGGAGGCGTGACCACCTGGATCACCGCGCAAGCGGTGGTCAACATCGGTGCGGTGCTCGGTCTGCTGCCGATCGCCGGCGTCCCCCTCCCGCTGTTCTCCTACGGTGGTTCCGCCCTGTTGCCGACCATGTTCGCCATCGGGCTGCTGATCGCCTTCGCGCGTGACGAGCCCGCTGCGCGGGCGGCGCTTTCTATGCGGCAACCCCGCTTTGGTAGAAAGCGTGCGGGAGGCTCCGGCTCCGGCCGGGAGCCTCGGAGATGGAACACGATGCGACGGCGTGCCTCGGCGGCGCGTTCGTCCGGAGAGCGGTGAATTTCGGTGCATGTCGTACTCGCCGGTGGGGGGACCGCCGGCCACATCGAGCCCGCGCTCGCCCTCGCGGACGCCCTGCGCAGGCAGGACCCGACCGTGGGGATCACGGCCCTGGGCACGGAGCGCGGCCTGGAGACCCGGCTCGTACCCGAGCGGGGCTACGAGCTCGCGCTGATCCCCGCGGTGCCCCTGCCCCGCAAGCCGACGCCCGAGCTGATCACCGTCCCGGGCCGGCTGCGCGGCACGATCAAGGCGACCGAGCAGATCCTGGAGCGCACCAAGGCGGACTGCGTGGTCGGCTTCGGCGGTTACGTGGCCCTGCCCGGCTACCTCGCCGCCAAGCGCCTCGGTGTGCCGATCGTCATCCACGAGGCCAACGCCCGCCCCGGCCTGGCCAACAAGATCGGTTCGCGCTACGCCGCCCAGGTCGCCGTCTCCACCCCGGACAGCAAGCTCCGCAACTCCCGCTACATCGGCATCCCGCTGCGCCGGACCATCGCCACCCTCGACCGGGCCGCCGTGCGCCCCGAGGCCCGTGCGATGTTCGGGCTCGACCCGAACCTGCCGACACTGCTGGTCTCCGGCGGCTCCCAGGGCGCCCGCCGCCTCAACGAGGTCGTCCAGCAGGTCGCGCCGTGGCTCCAGCAGGCAGGCATCCAGATCCTGCACGCGGTCGGCCCGAAGAACGAACTGCCGCATGTGCAGCAGATGCCGGGAATGCCCCCCTACATCCCGGTAAGTTACCTGGACCGGATGGACCTCGCGTACGCCGCGGCCGACATGATGCTCTGCCGTGCGGGCGCGATGACCGTCGCCGAACTCTCCGCCGTCGGACTCCCGGCCGCCTACGTCCCGCTGCCCATCGGCAACGGCGAACAGCGGCTGAACGCCCAGCCGGTGGTCAAGGCCGGCGGCGGGCTGCTGGTCGACGACGCGGAACTCACCCCCGAGTGGGTGCAGCAGAACGTCCTGCCCGTGCTCGCCGACCCGCACCGGCTGTACGAGATGTCCCGCGCGGCAAGCGAGTTCGGCCGCCGGGACGCCGACGACCTGCTCGTCGGCATGGTGTACGAGGCGATCGCCTCGCACCGCCGCCAGTAACCGTATGACGGAGGGCAGGGAGCGTGGCCGGACCGACGACCGCCGAGCGCGGTGAACGCCAGCAGGAGTCGTCCGACCCGCCCCTTCCCCGGCGGAGGTTGAGGCTGCCGCGCCTTCGTACGATGATCATTTTTGCGGTGGTGCTCGCACTCCTCGGCGTGGGCTCCGTCTGGCTGCTGTACGGCTCCCAGTGGCTGCGCGTCGAGCGCGTGACCGTGTCCGGCACCCGCGTGCTGACCTCCGCTCAGGTCCGGCAGGCGGCCGACGTCCCGGTCGGGGCGCCGCTGGTTTCCGTCGACACCGATGCGATCGAGGCGCGATTGCGCCGGAAATTGCCCCGAATTGACG
This sequence comes from Streptomyces sp. NPDC007808, assembly GCF_042868655.1. NCBI lineage: Bacteria > Bacillati > Actinomycetota > Actinomycetes > Kitasatosporales > Streptomycetaceae > Streptomyces > Streptomyces sp. NPDC007808. The sequence goes on along the minus strand of NZ_JBIAEQ010000002.1, from coordinate 112,540 downwards.
CGGTTGATGTGGTCCGTTCCTGGCCGCATGGAATCGGCCTGAAAGTGGTGGAGCGTACTCCGGTTCTGATTGTCCAAAGCGGCGGAAAGTTCGTCGAAGTGGACGATGAAGGTGTCCGATTCGCCACGGTTCCTGAGCCTCCGAAAGGTGTTCCCGCACTGGAATTGACGCCGGCTCGGTCCAGCTCCGCGGCCGCGAGCCTGCGCCGGTTCGGCGAGCGGCGTCTGGTGCGTGAGGCGGTGCGGGTCGCCGGCGCCGTTCCGGCGGTCGTCGCACGTCACACCCTGGTCGTCAAGGTCCGTTCCTACGACGACATCTCGCTGGAGTTGAGCGACGGTCGAACCGTGGCCTGGGGGAGTGGCGAGAAGGGTGCCGCGAAGGCTCGCACGCTCACCGCTCTCATGAAAGCCTCGCCGGATGCGCGGTACTTCGACGTCAGCGTTCCCACCGCCCCCGCGTCAGCGGGAAGTTGACGCACATTCGAGCAGGCCAGCACCCTGGTTGGGCAGCGACACGGCTGATCACATAGGGTGAAAAGAAAAACGGGAGGTTCGGCGTGTTCGTTGAACGTGCGCCACTTGTCGACTTAGTGTCCTGTTCAGAAGACTTCAAGGAACAGACACACTGGTAACCCTAAACTTCAGGGTTAGGGTTCGGGTCGGCGCTACGGACCGTCCCATTCGGCATCAGTCGCCGGTTCGCGAAGGCAGAGCGCTTCCCGTGAACCGACGACCCGTAACTCGAGGCGAGAGGCCTTCGACGTGGCAGCACCGCAGAACTACCTCGCAGTCATCAAAGTCATCGGTGTCGGCGGCGGTGGTGTCAATGCCATCAACCGGATGATCGAGGTCGGTCTCAAGGGCGTCGAGTTCATCGCCATCAACACCGACGCGCAAGCTCTGTTGATGAGCGACGCCGACGTCAAGCTGGACGTCGGCCGTGAACTCACCCGCGGACTCGGCGCCGGAGCCAACCCGGCCGTGGGCCGCAAGGCCGCCGAGGACCACCGCGAGGAGATCGAGGAGGTCCTCAAGGGGGCCGACATGGTCTTCGTGACAGCCGGTGAAGGCGGCGGCACCGGCACCGGCGGGGCGCCCGTCGTGGCCAACATCGCGCGCTCCCTGGGCGCCCTCACCATCGGCGTGGTCACGCGTCCGTTCACCTTCGAGGGACGGCGCCGCGCCAACCAGGCCGAGGACGGCATCGCCGAGCTCCGCGAAGAGGTCGACACCCTCATCGTCATCCCGAACGACCGGCTGCTGTCCATCTCGGACCGCCAGGTCTCGGTGCTGGACGCGTTCAAGTCGGCCGACCAGGTCCTGCTCTCCGGTGTCCAGGGCATCACCGACCTCATCACCACCCCGGGCCTGATCAACCTCGACTTCGCGGACGTGAAGTCCGTCATGTCCGAGGCCGGTTCGGCCCTGATGGGCATCGGCTCGGCCCGCGGCGACGACCGCGCCGTGGCCGCCGCCGAGATGGCGATCTCCTCGCCGCTGCTGGAGGCGTCCATCGACGGCGCCCGGGGTGTCCTGCTCTCCATCTCCGGCGGCTCCGACCTCGGCCTGTTCGAGATCAACGAGGCGGCCCAGCTGGTCAGCGAGGCCGCCCACCCCGAGGCCAACATCATCTTCGGCGCGGTGATCGACGACGCCCTCGGCGACGAGGTCCGGGTCACCGTGATCGCGGCCGGCTTCGACGGCGGCCAGCCGCCGGCCCGCCGGGACAACGTCCTCGGCTCGACCTCGTCCTCCGGTTCCTCCTCCGCGCCCCGCCGCGAGGAGCCGACTCCGGTCCGGCAGCCGGAGAGCCGTCCGACCTTCGGCTCGCTCGGCAGCGTCACGCCGAAGGAGGACCCCGAGCCGACGCCGCCGGCCGACCCGGTTGCCGACATCCCGGTCGCCCCGCCGGTCCCGCCGTCCCGGACCTACGCCGACAGCGCGGCCGAGGAACTGGACGTCCCGGACTTCCTTAAGTGATCCTTCTGACGTGATAGGACAGCGCGACACCGTGAGCGGCGCGCACTTCGCCTTCACCGACCGGTGGGGCGGGGTGAGCGCCGCTCCGTATGAGGAGCTCAACCTCGGTGGGGCGGTCGGTGACGACACCGACGCCGTGATCACCAACCGCGAGCTCGCCGCCAAGTCGCTCGGGCTCGATCCGGCCCGGGTGGTCTGGATGAACCAGGTGCACGGGACGGACGTCGCCGTGGTCGACGGGCCATGGGGTGATCGTCCGGTGCCCGAGGTCGACACGGTGGTCACGGCACAACGGGGATTGGCCCTGGCCGTCCTCACCGCCGACTGTGTGCCGGTCCTGCTGGCCGACCCGGTCGCCGGGATCATCGCCGCGGCCCACGCCGGCCGGCCCGGCATGCTCGCCGGGGTCGTACCGGCCACGCTACGCGCGATGACGGAACGGGGCGCCGACCCCGCCAGGATCGTCGCCCGCACCGGACCCGCCGTGTGCGGCCGTTGCTACGAGGTGCCGGAGCCGATGCGCGCCGAAGTGGCCGCCGTCGAGCCGGCGGCGTACGCCGAGACGAGTTGGGGTACGCCGGCGGTGGATGTGACCGCCGGAGTGCACGCCCAGCTCGCGAGGCTCGGGGTGGGCGACCGGGAGCAGTCACCGGTGTGCACGCGGGAGTCGAGCGACCACTTCTCGTACCGCCGCGACCGCACCACCGGTCGACTCGCGGGCTACGTCTGGCTGGACTGAATGGACATGAACGACCGTAAGGGCGAACTCGCCTCGAACTTGGCGAAAGTGGAGCACCGCATCGCCGCCGCCTGTGATGCGGCCGGACGTGACCGTGCCGAGGTCACGCTGATCGTGGTCACCAAGACCTACCCCGCGAGCGATGTACGGATGTTGTCGGAGCTCGGGGTGCGGCACGTCGCCGAGAACCGCGACCAGGACGCGGCGCCGAAAGCCGCTGCTTGTTCGGATCTGCCCCTTGCGTGGCATTTCGTCGGTCAGCTGCAGACCAACAAGGTGCGCTCCGTGGTCGGTTACGCGGATCTCGTGCAGTCCGTCGACCGTTCCAAGCTCGTGACGGCCCTGTCGAAGGAGGCCGTCCGCCAGGAGCGCGAGGTGGGCTGCCTGATCCAGGTGGCCCTGGACGCGGGAGAGAGCGCGCGGGGTGAGAGGGGTGGTGTGGCGCCGGGCGGGATCGGGGAGTTGGCCGATCTCGTGGCCCGGTCGCCGGGACTCAGGCTCGACGGGCTGATGACCGTCGCGCCGCTCACCGGGGAGTATGCGGGGCGCCAACAGGCGGCGTTCGAGCGGTTGGTGGATTTGTCGACCGACCTGCGCCGAATCCATCCGGCTGCGAACATGGTGTCGGCAGGGATGAGTGCGGATCTCGAAGAGGCCGTGGCGGCCGGTGCGACACATGTGCGCGTCGGCACTGCGGTACTCGGAGTCCGCCCCAGGCTCGGGTAACGTCGCCAAGAAGTCGGACCACAGCAGAAAATATGGTCAATGTCGCCGAAAGGCGGGCTAACGACCGCGTGGATCGCGGGCACTTGGCAGTCGATCCACCACAGAGCGGAGGACTCAGAGAATGGCCGGCGCGATGCGCAAGATGGCGGTCTACCTCGGCCTCGTGGAGGACGATGGGTACGACGGCCGGGGGTTCGACCCCGATGACGACTTCGAGCCCGAGCTGGACCCGGAGCCGGAGCGGGAGCACCGACGGCACGAGCCGTCGCACCAGTCGCACAGTGCACATCAGTCCCAAAGGGACGAAGAGGTGCGAATCGTACAGCCGCCCGCGCCGCGCGAGCCGGTCGCTCGATCGACTTCGCTAGCCGCGGAATCCAGCCGCCCCGCGCGCATCGCGCCCGTGGCATCCATCACACAAGAACGCGCAAGTCTGGAGAAGAACGCACCGGTGATCATGCCCAAGGTCGTGTCGGAACGAGAGCCTTACCGGATCACCACGCTTCACCCGCGGACCTACAACGAGGCCCGTACCATCGGGGAACACTTCCGTGAGGGCACCCCGGTGATCATGAATCTGACTGAGATGGACGACACAGACGCGAAGCGACTTGTCGACTTTGCGGCCGGTTTGGTGTTTGGTCTTCACGGGAGCATCGAGCGGGTGACCCAGAAGGTGTTCCTGTTGTCTCCTGCTAACGTCGATGTCACGGCGGAGGACAAGGCCCGCATCGCAGAGGGCGGGTTCTTCAACCAGAGCTGAGACGCACCACCGGTAAGAACCGCACGAACAGGGGAGAGGGAAGCACCAGTCATGAGCGTGGTCCTGCAGGTTCTCTACATCGCGCTGATGGTCTTCCTCATCGTGCTCATCTTCCGGTTGGTCATGGACTACGTCTTCCAGTTCGCCCGCTCATGGCAACCCGGCAAGGCGATGGTGGTCGTTCTGGAGGCCACCTACACTGTCACTGATCCACCGTTGAAGCTTCTGCGGCGGGTTATCCCGCCGCTGCGTCTCGGGGGCGTGGCGCTCGACCTGTCCTTCTTCGTACTGATGATCATCGTCTACATCCTGATCACGCTCGTACGGAGCGCGATGTGAGCGGTGTGACAGATACGGTCTTGCCGACTGCCGACGACTACGTTGAGGTGAAGAGATGCCGTTGACCCCCGAGGACGTGCGGAACAAGCAGTTCACGACCGTCCGCCTCCGAGAAGGCTATGACGAGGACGAGGTCGATGCCTTCCTCGACGAGGTCGAAGCCGAACTGACCCGCCTGCTCCGCGAGAACGAGGACCTGCGCGCCAAACTGGCCGCGGCCACGCGTGCTGCTGCCCAGAACCAGCAGAACATGCGCAAGCCGCCGGAGGGTCCCGGCGGACCGCAGGACCAGCAGCAGGGCGGCATGCCTCAGCAGGGCATGCGCGGTCCCGGGGCTCCCGTTCCCGCCGGGATATCGGGCCCGCCGCAGCAGCAGATGGGTGGCCCCATGGGTGGTCCGCCCCAGCTGCCGAGCGGTGCCCCGCAGCTGCCCGCCGGCCCCGGCGGTCAGGGTGGCCCTCAGGGTCCCGGTCCGATGGGCCAGGGTCCGGGGCCGATGGGCCAGCCCCCCATGCAGCAGATGGGCGGCCCCATGGGCGGTCCGATGGGTGGCCCGATGGGCGGTCCCGGTCAGGGCGGCCCCGGCGGCGACAGCGCCGCGCGCGTTCTGTCGCTGGCGCAGCAGACCGCCGACCAGGCGATCGCCGAGGCCCGTTCCGAGGCCAACAAGATCGTCGGCGAGGCGCGTTCGCGTGCCGAGGGTCTTGAGCGTGACGCCCGTGCCAAGGCGGACGCCCTGGAGCGGGACGCGCAGGAGAAGCACCGCGTCGCGATGGGCTCCCTGGAGTCCGCCCGCGCCACGCTGGAGCGCAAGGTCGAGGACCTGCGCGGCTTCGAGCGCGAGTACCGCACGCGCCTGAAGTCCTACCTGGAGTCCCAGCTGCGTCAGCTGGAGACCCAGGCGGACGACTCGCTCGCCCCGCCGCGCACCCCGGCCACGGCGTCCCTCCCGCCGTCCCCGGCGCCTTCCATGGCTCCGGCCGGTGCGAGTGCCCCGTCGTACGGCGGCAACCAGACGATGGGCGGTGCCCCGTCTCCGGCTGGTCCCTCCTACGGCGGTCAGCAGCAGATGTCGCCGGCGATGACCCAGCCGATGGCGCCTGTGCGTCCGCAGGGTCCGTCGCCGATGGGTCAGGCTCCCTCGCCGATGCGTGGGTTCCTCATCGACGAGGACGACAACTGACGGTTGGTAGTACGCCGTAGGCGTCGGCAGCGTTCAGGGCGGGGCCCCGGATTATGATCCGGGGCCCCGCCCTTGTGCTACGTGTGCTCACGGGATTTGCGGTGTTTGTTCGGCCATGGGCGCCGTGTCCGACGTACGCAACGCCGAAGGCCCGGGAGCACCAAGATTCTTCGGTGCTCCCGGGCCTTCGGTTGTCCGTCCGAGCCTCGCTACGCCTTGCGGAGGCGGAACGTCAGGGTCAGGCCCTCGTCCTCGAACGGGGAGCCATAGCTGTCGTCCGCCTCACCCTGGGCGAAGTCCGTTGCCAGGACCTCCTCGGCGATGAGCCCGGAGTGCTCGCTCAGCGCCGCGATCGTCGCCTCGTCCGTCGCCGTCCAGCGCAGGGCGATCCGGTCGGCCACGTCGAGGCCGCTGTTCTTGCGGGCCTCCTGGATCAGGCGGATCGCGTCACGGGCCAGGCCCGCCCGGCGCAACTCCTCCGTGATCTCCAGGTCCAGGGCGACCGTGGCGCCGGAGTCGGACGCCACCGACCACCCTTCGCGCGGGGTCTCGGTGATGATCACCTCGTCGGGAGCGAGTGCGACCGTCTCGCCGTCGACCTCCACCGACGCAGTGCCCTCGCGCAGGGCAAGGGACAGCGCCGCGGCGTCCGCGTTCGCGATGGCCTTGGCCACGTCCTGGACGCGCTTGCCGAACCGCTTGCCGAGCGCGCGGAAGTTCGCCTTGGCCGTGGTGTCGACGAGGCTGCCGCCGACCTCGGAGAGGGACGCCAGCGACGAGACGTTCAGCTCCTCGGTGATCTGCGTGTGCAGTTCGGGGTCGAGGGCCGGGAAGCCGGCGGCCGCCACCAGGGCACGGGACAGCGGCTGGCGGGTCTTGACGCCCGACTCCGCGCGCGTGGCACGGCCCAGCTCGACCAGACGGCGGACCAGGACCATCTGCTGGGACAGCTCGGGGTCGATCGCCGACAGGTCGGCCTGCGGCCAGGAGGAGAGGTGGACCGACTCGGGGGCGCCGGGGGTCACCGGCACGACGAGGTCCTGCCAGACCCGCTCGGTGATGAACGGGGTCAGCGGGGCCATCAGCTTGGTGACCGTCTCGACGACCTCGTGGAGGGTGCGCAGCGCCGCCTTGTCGCCCTGCCAGAAGCGGCGGCGCGAGCGGCGGACGTACCAGTTCGAGAGGTCGTCGACGAACGCCGAGAGCAGCTTGCCGGCGCGCTGGGTGTCGTAGGCCTCCAGGGACTGGGTGACCTGGTCGACCAGCGCGTGCAGCTCGGACAGCAGCCAGCGGTCCAGGACCGGGCGGTCGGCGGGGGCCGGGTCGGCCTCGGACGGCGCCCAGTTCGACGTACGGGCGTACAGGGCCTGGAAGGCGACGGTGTTCCAGTACGTCAGGAGCGTCTTGCGGACGACCTCCTGGATCGTGCCGTGGCCCACGCGGCGGGCCGCCCAGGGGGAGCCGCCGGCCGCCATGAACCAGCGGACCGCGTCCGCGCCGTGCTGATCCATCAGCGGGATCGGCTGCAGGATGTTGCCCAGGTGCTTGGACATCTTGCGGCCGTCCTCGGCGAGGATGTGGCCGAGGCAGACGACGTTCTCGTACGACGACTTGTCGAAGACCAGCGTGCCGACCGCCATCAGCGTGTAGAACCAGCCGCGGGTCTGGTCGATCGCCTCGCTGATGAACTGCGCCGGGTAGCGGCTCTCGAAGAGCTCCTTGTTCTTGTACGGGTAGCCCCACTGCGCGAACGGCATCGAACCCGAGTCGTACCAGGCGTCGATGACCTCCGGCACGCGCGTGGCCGTCTTGCCGCAGCCGTCCTTCGGGCAGGCGAAGGTGACGTCGTCGATGTACGGGCGGTGCGGGTCCAGGCCGGACTGGTCGGCGCCGGTCAGCTCGGTGAGTTCCGCGCGGGAGCCGACGCAGGTGAGGTGGTCGTCCTCGCAGCGCCAGATCGGCAGCGGGGTGCCCCAGTAGCGGTTGCGGGACAGTGCCCAGTCGATGTTGTTGTTCAGCCAGTCGCCGAAGCGGCCGTGCTTGACCGTGTCCGGGAACCAGTTGGTCTTCTCGTTCTCTTCGAGCAGACGGTCCTTGACGGCGGTCGTACGGATGTACCAGGACGGCTGCGCGTAGTAGAGGAGCGCGGTGTGGCAGCGCCAGCAGTGCGGGTAGCTGTGCTCGTACGGGATGTGCTTGAAGAGCAGATCGCGCTGCTGGAGGTCCTCGGTGAGCTTTTCGTCGGCCTTCTTGAAGAAGACGCCGCCGACCAGCGGGACGTCCTCCTCGAAGGTGCCGTCCGGGCGGACCGGGTTCACCACCGGCAGGCCGTAGGAGCGGCAGACCTTGAGGTCGTCCTCACCGAAGGCGGGGGACTGGTGGACCAGGCCCGTACCGTCCTCGGTCGTGACGTACTCGGCGTTGACGACGAAGTGCGCCTGCTCCGGGAACTCGACCAGCTCGAACGGGCGCTGGTAGGTCCAGCGCTCCATCTCGGCGCCGGTGAAGGACTGCCCGGTGGTCTCCCAGCCCTCGCCGAGGGCCTTGGCGAGAAGCGGCTCGGCGACGACGAGCTTCTCCTCGCCGTTCGTCGCGACGACGTAATCGACCTCGGGGTGGGCGGCCACGGCCGTGTTGGAGACCAGGGTCCAGGGCGTCGTCGTCCACACCAGGAGCGCGGCCTCGCCGGCGAGCGGGCCGGAGGTGAGCGGGAAGCGGACGTACACGGACGGGTCGACGACCGTCTCGTAGCCCTGCGCCAGCTCGTGGTCGGACAGGCCGGTGCCGCAGCGGGGGCACCAGGGGGCGACGCGGTGGTCCTGGACCAGCAGGCCCTTGTTGAAGATCTCCTTGAGCGACCACCAGACGGACTCGATGTACTCGGGTTCCATCGTGACGTAGGCGTCGTCCAGGTCGACCCAGTAGCCCATGCGGGTCGTCAGGTCGGAGAAGGCGTCGGTGTGGCGGAGCACGGACTCACGGCACTTGGCGTTGAACGCGGCGATGCCGTAGTCCTCGATGTCCTTCTTGCCGCTGAAGCCGAGCTCCTTCTCGACCGCCAGCTCGACCGGGAGGCCGTGGCAGTCCCAGCCGGCCTTGCGGGCCACGTGGTAGCCGCGCATGGTGCGGAAGCGGGGGAAGACGTCCTTGAAGACGCGGGCCTCGATGTGGTGGGCGCCGGGCATGCCGTTGGCGGTGGGCGGGCCCTCGTAGAAGACCCACTCGGGGCGGCCCTGGGACTGCTCCAGGCTCTTGGCGAAGATCTTCTGCTCGCGCCAGAAGTCGAGCACGGCGTGCTCCAGTGCGGGCAGGTCGACCTGGGCGGGCACCTGGCGGTACGTCGGCGATGTCATCAGCGGGCTTCCTCCGGCGGACTTGCTGCCTTCCGTCCGGAGGGACGAGAGCCGTGTCTTTCCGTACGCCGGTTTCGGCGCGCTCCCGCGGTACCACCCTCCTTGGCCCGCCGACGGTGTGCGTCGGTGAGCCCCCTCATTGGGGTCGCGATGCCGGTTCTACTCGCCTCGCTGGGCTTTCTTCCGGCGGCTCCGGGGTGATCTTCACGTCGCGCTCGCCCCCGGGCTTCCACCGTCCCCGGGTCGCTCTGGGCTGCGTACGCCGCTACTCGTCCCCATCCACGCTTTTCGCTCCGCCCAGTGTACGGCGCCGGGGCGACAGCGGCCGACCGGATTTCCGGCAGGTGGGGGACGGTGCCACGTTCATACCGAGATGACCCGAATGGTGCGGTACGTGTGTTCGGATTCTGGGACGTCCGACTCGGTTGCATACCCGGCGGGGAGCTGGGCACAACGCATGCAGGTCCCCCGCGCGACATGCGCGAGGCGGGCGAATCGGGCGGTGTGCCCCGTTGCCGCGGGACTCAAGTCGATTTATCGTCCCAGCACGATTCGCGAGCAAGATCACAATATGTGAAGGGGCCGCGGCATGGTGGCGAAGAAGACCGCCGTACAGCAGTCGGCGTCGGGCCGGTCCACACATGCGGACGCCTCCGGCGGTGCGGCCAAGGATGCGGTGGGGAAGAAGCGCGCGCGGTCCGGTTCCGCACAAGCGCGGGGCGGAAAGCCGGTGAAGACGGTTCGGGGAGCCGTCGGGGGTGGGGCGGGGGAGTCGGCCGCGGCTGCGGAGGGTAAGGAAGCTGGATCGCGGGGAACGGGCGCGAAGGAGGCCGCGGCGAAGGGGAAGCCGGAGCGGAAGAAGGCCGCGGCCGCCAGGAAGGCGGCCTCCGAGGCGGCCGTGCAGAGGGGTGGAGCCACGAGGACCGCGGCGGTGAAGGCCGCTGCGCTCAAGCGTGGCAGGGGGAAGGCGGGCCTGTCCGGGACCGCTGCCGAGGTGGGTGCGGTCGAGGTGGGTGCGGCAGAGGCGGGGAGGGGGCAGAAGGGCACGGCTGAGAAGGCCGTGTCGAGCGGGGTGGCCGCCGCCGAGGGCGCGCCTACGAAGCGGGCGGCCGGGGGGCGGTCGGCCGGGGTGGCCGCCCGGGGCAGGAAGGCCGCGAGGAAGGGGACGGCTGCCAGGGCGACGGCAGGCAAGGGGGTGGCGGCGATCAAAGGACCCGCGGCTCAGGAGGTGCAGGCCGAGGGGGGCGGGGAGCAGGGGACGGCGGCTCAGGGGGCTGCGGCCAGGAGGGCTGCGGGGGAGCAGCCCGCGGGAAGGAAGGGCACGGCGAGGGCGAGCGCGGCCGGGACGAGCGGCACAGGGGTGGGCGTGGGCAAGAACAGCGTGGCCGAGGCGGGTGTGGGCAAGAAGAGCGTGGCCGGGGCCGGCGTGGGCAAGAAGAGCGTGGCTGCGAAGGCTGTGGCCGAGGAAGGTGCGGTGAGGAAGGCGGCGATGGTCGCCGTCGAGGACGGTGCAGCCGGGCAGGAAGCCGCCGCAGAGGCTGCGGTCGGCGCGAAGGCTGCCGGGGCGAGGAAGGACGCCTCCGCGAAGGGGGCCTCCAAGGGTCGCGCGGGCAGGAAGAGCGCGGCCGAGAAGCGTGTGGGTGTGGAGCGGACGGCCCGGGAGCGGGCCGTCGAGAGCAGGGCCAAGAAAGCGGGCGCGGCGCAGGCCGCGGAGCAGACGGGAGCCACGACGGTGGTTGCGAAGAAGACTCCTGGCACGGCCACGGCGGCGAAGACCGCTGTTCCCAAGGCACGCCTCGCCGCGGCGGAGCCCGGCGACCTCGCGGTGCGCCCCGGTGAGGACCCCTGGACCCCCGAGGAGGTCGAGGAGGCGCGGGCCGAGCTGCAGGCGGAGGAGACCCGGCTGCGCGACGAGATCACCGCGTCCGAGCAGTCGCTCGCCGGTCTGATGAGGGACTCCGGGGACGGCGCCGGCGACGACCAGGCGGACACCGGCGCCAAGAACATCACGCGCGAGCACGAGCTGGCGCTCGCCGCCAACGCGCGCGAGATGCTCATCCAGACCGAGCGGGCCCTGGAGCGGCTGGACGCCGGCACGTACGGCCTGTGCGAGAACTGCGGCAACCCGATCGGCAAGGCGCGTATGCAGGCCTTCCCGCGCGCGACCCTGTGCGTCGAGTGCAAACAGAAGCAGGAACGACGGTACTGACCGGTACGCGGGCGCCCTGGGACGTGCCGTACTCTCGTCCTCAGTCAGGTACCTAGGTTGAGGGACTCACGTGGCAGAGGCGGAGCGCATCATCGGTACTCCGGACACCCCAGGGGCGGCGGGAGCCGGATCGGAGCGGTCCGACGAGCACGCGAAGGACGCCGACGGCGTCGTGAGCGCGGCGTCGGGCGAGTCGTCCGGCGCGGACGAGTCGGCTGCCGCCGCCGAGCGGCCCCGCGGCAGGCGTCGCGTCGCCGTGCTGTTCGGGGTCGCGGCGTTCGCGTACCTCCTCGACCTGGTCAGCAAGATCATCGTGGTCGAGAAGCTGGAGCACCAGCCGCCGATCGAGATCATCGGGGACTGGCTGAAGTTCGAGGCGATCCGCAACGCGGGCGCGGCCTTCGGCTTCGGTGAGGCCTTCACCGTGATCTTCACCGTGATCGCCGCCGCCGTGATCGTGGTGATCGCCCGGCTCGCCCGCAAGCTGTACAGCCTGCCCTGGGCGATCGCGCTCGGCCTGCTGCTCGGCGGTGCGCTCGGCAACCTCACCGACCGGATCTTCCGCTCGCCGGGCGTCTTCGAAGGCGCGGTCGTGGACTTCATCGCGCCCAAGCACTTCGCGGTGTTCAACCTCGCCGACTCGGCCATCGTGTGCGGCGGCATCCTGATCGTGCTGCTGTCGTTCAAGGGTCTGGACCCCGACGGGACCGTCCACAAGGACTGAGGCCCGCGCGGTACCCGCGAGGCGCCTGTCAGGGGTTTTCCACAGGCTCCGTACGGGACTGTCTCACCCGTCCGGCATACTCGACGGGTGAGCACGCTTCCCGAGATCCGTACCCTGCCCGTGCCCGACGGCCTGGAGGGCGAGCGCGTCGACGCCGCCATCTCCCGCATGTTCGGCTTCTCCCGTACCAAGGCCGCCGAACTCGCCGCGGCGGGGAAGGTCACGGTCGACGGCTCGGTGGTCGGGAAGTCCGAGCGGGTGCACGGCGGCGCCTGGCTGGAGGTGGAGATGCCGCAGGCGCCCGCGCCCGTGCAGGTCGTCGCCGAGCCGGTCGAGGGCATGGAGATCGTGCACGACGACGATGACGTGGTCGTGATCGTCAAGCCGGTCGGGGTCGCCGCCCATCCGTCGCCGGGCTGGACCGGGCCCACGGTCATCGGCGGTCTCGCCGCGGCCGGGTACCGGATCTCGACGTCCGGCGCGGCCGAACGCCAGGGCATCGTGCACCGGCTCGACGTGGGCACCTCGGGGCTGATGGTCGTGGCCAAGTCCGAGTACGCGTACACCTCGCTCAAGCGCCAGTTCAAGGAGCGCACGGTCGACAAGCGGTACCACACGCTCGTCCAGGGCCACCCCGACCCGACCAGCGGCACCATCGACGCGCCCATCGGCCGCCACCCCAACCACGACTACAAGTGGGCCGTCACCGCCGACGGCAAGCCGTCGATCACGCACTACGACCTGATCGAGGCGTTCCGCGCGGCCTCCCTGCTCGACGTGAAGCTGGAGACGGGCCGCACCCACCAGATCCGTGTCCACATGGCCGCCCACCGGCACCCCTGCGTCGGCGACCTGACCTACGGGGCCGACCCGACCCTCGCCAAGCGGCTGCGGCTGACCCGCCAGTGGCTGCACGCGGTGCGGCTCGGCTTCGAGCACCCCGGGGACGGCCAGTGGGTGGAGTTCGCGAGCGACTACCCGGCCGACCTGCAGAAGGCCCTGGACCAGGTCCGCGAGGAGACCTGGGCATGAGCCTGGCGCCCGGCCCCTCGTACGCCGTGCGGGTCGCCGACGACCCCGCCGATCGCGAGGCGTGCTTCGCGGTGCGCAAGGAGGTCTTCGTCGTCGAACAGGGCGTCCCGCAGGAGATCGAGTACGACGCCCATGACGCCGACGCCGTGCATGTCCTGGCGATCCGTGAGGACGGCGTACCGCTCGGGACCGGACGGCTGCTGTACGGGGAGGCGGCCGCGGCGAAGGTGGACGGCGATCCGGCGGTGGGCTCGCTCGGGCGGCTGGCCGTGATGCGGGCGGCCCGCGGGCTCGGCGTGGGGGCGGCCCTGGTGCGGGCCATCGAGGAGGCGGCACGCGCGCGTGGGCTCGCGGCCGTGGATCTGCACGCGCAGACGCATGCGCTGGGGTTCTACGAGCGGCTGGGGTACGTGGCGTACGGGCCGGAGTTCCCGGACGCCGGCATGCCGCACCGGGCGATGCGGCGCACTCTGTAACCGGACTCATAAGCGCTGGTGAGGATTGCGGCGTGGCAGGCTGGGGACCTGTCGTGTGAATGTCGACCTTCCCGGAGCGGTGACCGTGGATCAGTTGGCCCTGTTGTTCGTGCTGTTGCTCGGGGCCCTGGTGAGTGTCCCGGTGGGGGACCGCTTCGGGTTGCCGGCGCCGGTGCTGATGACGCTGCTCGGGATCGTCCTCGCGTTGCTGGAGTTCGTGCCGAACGTCGAGGTCCCACCCGATCTGATCCTTCCGCTGCTGTTGCCTCCGCTGTTGTACGCCGCCGTCCGTCGAACCTCCTGGCGGCAGTTCACGGCCAACGTGCGGCCCATCCTCCTGCTGGCCGTGGCGCTGGTCTTCGTCACGATGATGTGCGTGGCCGCCGTGGCCCACGCGATCGTGCCCGGGCTGCCGCTGGCCGCCGCGTTCGCCCTGGGCGCGCTCGTCGCGCCGCCCGACCCGGTCGCGGCGACCGCCGTCGCCGGGCAACTCGGGCTGCCGCGGCGCATGGTGTCCATCCTGGAGGGCGAGGGCCTCTTCAACGACGTGACGGCCATCGTGCTGTACCACGTGGCGATCGCCGCCGCCGTGAGCGGCACCTTCTCCCCGTGGCAGGCCGGACTCGACCTGGTGCTGTCCGCCGTGGTGGCGCTGGCCGTCGGGCTGGCTCTGGGATGGGGCGCCAACAAACTGATGGACCTGCTGGGGGACGCCACGCTCCAGATCGGGCTCACACTGCTGGTGCCGTACGCCTCCTACGTGACGGCCGAGGAACTGCACGGCTCCGGTGTCCTCGCCGTGCTGGTCACGGCCCTGTTCCTCGCCGAGTACGCCACCGATCCCGACGACGTGATGACCCGGCTCGCCGGGCACACCTTCTGGGACATCGTCGACACGCTCGTCACCGGCGTCGCGTTCGGCCTGATCGGGCTCGAACTGCACAACGCGGTACGGACGGCGTCCGGGCGGTGGGGCGAGATGCTCACCTGGGCGGCCGCGGTGGTCGTGGTCGTCGTCCTGGTCAGGCTGCTGTGGCTGCTGCCGGCCACCTGGCTCGCCAAACGGATGCACGCCAAGCGGGACTACGAGGAGATCCCGATGAGCTGGCGCGAGACGGTCGTGATGTGGTGGGCGGGGATGCGCGGTGTCGCCTCGGTGGCCCTGGCACTGGCCATTCCGCTGAAGACGGACTCGGGGGCCCCCTTCCCCGACCGGGACGAGATCGTGTTCATCGCGTTCGGGGTGATCATGGCGACGCTGGTGGCGCAGGGGCTGACCCTGCCGTGGCTGGTGAAACGGCTCGGGGTGCGCGCCGACAGCGAGCGGGAGAAGGAGTTCGAGAAGCAGCTGGCGGTGCGCGCGGCCACGGCGGCGAAGCGCAGGCTGCGGGAGATCGAGTCCGTCGAGGAGCTGCCCGAGGAGCTGTCCGAGCAGATGTTGCGACGGGCGTTCGAGATCGGGATGCGGATCAGCCCGGAGCTGGGCGAGGAGGAGCGCAAGGAGGCGCATCAGGACCGTACGCGCCGGCTGAAGCGGGTACGGCGGATCCAGGGCGAGATGCTCAGCGCGGCGCGGCACGAGATCGTGGCGGCACGCAGTGAGCCGGGGGCCGACCCGGAGGTGGTGGACCGGGTGCTGCGGCATTTGGACGTGCGCAGTCTGCGGTGAGTTGGCTTTCGCGGACGGTCCCTTCGTAGGCTCTGATCATGGCTCGCAATGTGGTGATCAGTGGTGGGGGTACGGGAATCGGGCTCGCGGCGGCACAGCTGTTCGCGGCGGACGGGGATCAGGTGCTGCTGCTGGGGCGGCGCCCCGAGGTGCTGGAGCAGGCAGGTGTGCCGGGCGCGCTCACCTACGCGGCGGACCTGAGCAAGCCCCGCGGTGTGCGGGGTGTGGAGCGGTTCGTGGCGTCGGAGTTCGGCACCGTGGACGTGCTGATCCACAGCGCGGGCGGCTCCGGATACCTGGAGCCCAAGGTGGACAGCGACGAGCCCCTCGACGTCGTCCTGCACAACTGGACCCTGAACTTCGGCCTCAACACCCTGACGGCGGCCCTGCTCACCGAGGCGCTCAAGGACCGGCTCGCCGACCCCGGAGGGCGGGTGCTGTTCCTCAGCTCCATCGCCGCGTTCCGGGGCTCCGGCAGCGGGGCGTACGCGGCGTCCAAGGCGGCGCTGCATCCGTACGCCCACGATCTGGCCCGGCAGTTGGGGCCGCGCGGCATCACCGTGAACGTGGTCGCGCCCGGCTTCGTCGAGGACACCGAGTTCTTCGGCGACGGCATGGACGACGAGCGGCGCGCCCGGCTCGTCGCGGAGACCTCGACCGGGCGGGCCGGTACGCCGGGTGACGTGGCCGCGACCCTGCACTGGCTGGCGTCCCACGCCGCCGGGCACATCACCTCGCAGGTCATCCAGGTCAACGGGGGTGCCGAGCGCGGCCACTGAGGAGCAGCCGCGCCGAAGGTCAGGGTCGCTCCGGACGCGCCGCCGGCTGGTGGTCGTGCTGGAAGGCGCGGCGTGCCGGTATCCGAGCGGGGGCGGGGAAGCCGGGCGGCAGGGCCGCGTCCGCCGCGTTGACGCGCGGGAGCGCGTACGGGTGCTCGTCGGCCAGCCAGCGGATCAGTTCCTCGCGCACCGTGACCCGGACCGTCCACAGGTCGTCCGCGTCCTTCGCCGTCACCAGGGCCCGCACCTCCATGGTGCTCGGGGTCGAGTCGGTGACGACCAGGCCGTAGTCCCGGCCGTCCCAGGCCGGGCACGCGCGCAGGACGTCGCGGAGCTTGTCGCGCATCTTCTGCATCGGTGCCGAGTGGTCCACGTGGAGGAAGACGGTGCCGGTCATCTGGGGGCCGCCGCGGGACCAGTTCTCGAACGCCTTCGCGGTGAAGTACGACACCGGCATGGTGATCCGGCGCTCGTCCCACGTCCGCACCGTCAGGAACGTCAGGGTGATCTCCTCGACCGTGCCCCACTCGCCGTCCACCACGACCGTGTCCCCCAGGCGCACCATGTCACCGAAGGCGATCTGGAACCCGGCGAACATGTTGCTCAAGGTGGACTGGGCCGCGACACCGGCGACGATGCCGAGGATGCCGGCCGAGGCCAGCAGCGAGGCGCCGGCCGCGCGGAAGGCCGGGAACGTCAGCAGCATCGCCGCCACCGCCACCACGCCGACGACCGCCGACACCACTCGCATGATCAGGGTCACCTGGGTGCGCACCCGCCGGACCCGGGCCGCGTCGCGGTGGACGCGGGCGTAGCGGCTGTACGAGGTCTCCACGATGGCCGCCGCTATCCGGATCGCCAGCCAGGCCGCCGCCCCGATCAGTACCAGGGTCAGCACCCGGCCGACGGCGACCCGGTGCTGGGGGAGCAGGTCGGCCTCGTGGTACGACCCTCTGAGCAGGGCCGTGCACAGAACGACCTGGTAGGGGATGCGGGCACGGCGCAGCAGACCCCACAGCGGGGTCTCACTGTGCCGGTCGTCGGCCTTGCGCAACAGGCGGTCGGTGGCCCACCCGATGATCAGGGTGAGCAGGACCGAGCCGCCGATCACGATCAGCGGGCGGAGTATGTTCTCCATGCCAACGAACGTAACCAGCCAAGGGGGGTCATGAACATGTGAGTGGGTGAGGCGGTGGTCACGGCGCTGTCGTACCCGGCTGGCACCATGGCTTCATGAACATCATGCTCTTTCACTCGACCCATGGCCTCAGGCCCGCGGTGCGCCAGGCCGCGGACCGGCTGCGCGGCGCCGGACACGAGGTGTGGACGCCGGACCTCTTCGAGGGGCACACGTTCGAGACGGTCGAGGACGGCATGGAGTTCAGCGAGGGGATCGGCAAGGACGAGCTGCTGAAGCGGGCCGTGCTCGCCGCCGCGCCCTACTCCGAGCGAGGACTGGTGTACGCCGGGTTCTCGCTCGGTGCCTCCATCGCCCAGACCCTCGCACTCGGCGACGAGAAGGCGCGCGGCCTGCTGCTCCTGCACGGCACGTCGGACATCGCGCCGAACGCCTCGGTGGACGATCTGCCGGTGCAACTGCACGTCGCCGAGCCCGACCCGTTCGAGACGGACGACTGGCTCAGCGCCTGGTACCTCCAGCTGGGCAGAGCGGGCGCCGACGTGGAGGTGTACCGGTACGCCGGGGCCGGTCACCTCTACACCGACCCCGACCTGCCCGACTACGACGAGGAGGCAGCCGAGGCCACCTGGCGGGTGGCGCTCGGCTTCCTGGAGACCCTCTAGCCTCAGCCCGCGGCCCGGTACGCGGCCCAGTTCTGCTGCATGCGCGTCACCTGGCCCGCGCTGAACTGGTACATGCAGGAGTCGTAGGTGTAGTCCATGAAGTTGTGGATCGGGTCCACGCCCGCCTTGCGGGTGCAGGTGTCCCGTCCCTCGGGGCACTGGTAGGCGGCACTCTTCTCGGCCGGGGTGTCGTCGACGTAGTCGCCGTTGCCGTTACAGCCGCCCTGGAAGGTGTGGTACAGGCCCATCCAGTGGCCGACCTCGTGGGTGGCCGTGTCGCCCTCGTTGTAGTGGGCGGCCGAGCCGCCCGGCAGCGAGGCGTCGAGGAGCATCACGCCGTCCATGGACGGGCTGGACTTGTACGAGCTGGGGAAGGTGGCCCAGCCGAGGAGGTCGTCGCCGAGGTTGGCGGTGTAGATGTTGAGCGCGCTCGCGCCGCCCTCGCGCAGGGCGGACTTCATCGCCTTCTCCTCCGGTGAGCCGTAACCGACGTTGTACCAGGCCGCGTTGTCGGTGTAGTCGGTGCCGGCCAGGGTGAACTGGTAGCCGGAGTCGGTGTTGCCGGTGCCCTGACCGCCGAAGGCGGAGTTCAGGACGCTCATCTGGGCGTTGATGTCGGTGGCGCTGAGCCGGCCGGTGTCGCCGTCGTGGATGACGTGGAAGTAGACCGGGATGGTGGTCGAGGCGGCCGCGGCGAGGCTGCGGCTGCCGGTGGCGGGGAGCTTGTCGAGCTTCTTGCGCAGATCGGCGTCCATCGCCTGGGCCTTGGCGGCGCTGATCTCGTTGGGTTCGGCGACGGACTCGCCGCCGTGTCCGGGGTGGGCCTCGCGGGCCGCGGAGTTGCCGGCCTCCTCGACGCAGTCGGCGGCCGGAGCCTTGGCCGCCGCGACTGTGGTGGGCGCCGAGAGAGGAGTGAGCACAAGGGTTCCGGCCATCGCTGCCGTGGCGAGAACACGTCTGCGTGTGCGGGGTGATATCCGGGCAAGTGCACGCATGCTGACTCCTGGCTGATGCGTTGGGGAGAGAGGACAGGGGTCTTCCTGGCCGCCGCCCGGACATTACGTGGACATGCCCATGTCCGAAGAGAATCGATCAAGCCCAATCAATTACCCGGCAAACAGGGGTAATTGGGGTAAGTGAATGATCAACCGTTTGGAGTGCGAGATCTCGGCGTAACAGGTTCCGCCGTCCGGGCGGGTGGTGTGTCCGTATTCGGACGTCGCTCACACCACCCGCCGTAGCGATGTGATCTCCGGTTCACGGTTGGCGATCGGGCCAGCTTTGGCCGAAAATCGACGCCGGGGCGCAGCTCTTACACGGGGTCGTAGGTCCGCTCGACCTTCTGCGTGCCACTGCGGGTGCGGTACGAACGGACCCACTTCGAGGTCGCGTCCGCCTTCGTACGGTCGGAGAGCACGTAGTAGTCCATCTGGGCGCGCTCGGCCGTGATGTCCAGGACGCCGTAGCCGTGGCGGTCGGTGTCGACCCAGTGGACGTGCCGGTTGGCCGCCCTGATGACCGGCGCTGCCACCGCGGAGACCGTGCCCTCGGGGACCTTCACGATGTCGTCGAGGTTGTCGGAGGTGACCGACGTGACGACGAACTCCGTGGCGGCGGAGGCCGACAGCGGGTACGTACCGGCGTCCACCGGCACGTCGTTGGCCCACGCCATGTGGATGTCGCCGGTCAGGAACACGGTGTTGCGGATCGCGTTCGAGCGCAGGTGGGCCAGCAGCTCGCGGCGGTCGTCCGTGTAGCCGTCCCACTGGTCGGTGTTGAGGGCGAGGCCCTCCTGCGGCAGGCCCAGCAGCTTGGCGAGCGGCTTGAGCAGGTCAGCGGAGAGCGACCCGATGGCGAACGGCGAGATCATCACGGAGTTGCCGACCAGCCGCCAGGTGGTGTCGGACGACTTCAACCCCGCCTTCAGCCAGTCCAGTTGGGCCCGGCCGGTGAGCGTGCGCTCGGGGTCGTCGACCTCCCCGTCGCCCACCTTGACCTGCTGCGTGCGGAAGGACCGCAGATCCAGCAGCGAGAGGTCGGCGAGCTTGCCGAAGCGCAGCCGGCGGTAGGTGGTGCCGGCGATCGCCGGGCGCACCGGCATCCACTCGAAGTAGGCCTGCTTGGCGGCGGCCCGGCGCGCGGCCCAGGCGCCCTCGGCGCCCTCGGTGTGGTTCTCGGCGCCCCCCGACCAGGCGTCGTTGGCTATCTCGTGGTCGTCCCAGATCGCGATGACGGGGGCCGTCGTGTGCAGGGCCTGCAGGTCCGGGTCCGTCTTGTACGTGCCGTGCCGGGCGCGGTAGTCGGCGAGGGTGAGGATCTCGTGGGTGGGCGTGTGCTGCCGTACGACCTTGCCGCGTGTGCCGTACTCGCCGGTGCCGTACTCGTAGATGTAGTCGCCCAGATGCAGCCAGGCGTCGAGGTCGCCGCGGGCGGCGAGATGGCGGTACGCGGAGAAGTAGCCGCCCTCCCAGTTGGCGCACGAGACCACGCCGAAGCGGAGGCCCGCGAGGGAGGCGCTCGCCGCCGGCGCGGTGCGGGTGCGCGCCACCGGGGAGTCGATGCCGCCGGCCGAGAAGCGGAACCAGTAGTCGGTGGCCGGCTCCAGGCCGCGTATGTCGGCCTTGACGGTGTGGTCGGAGGTGGCGGTCGCGGTGGTCGAGCCCTTGGCGACGATGTTCGTCAACGCCTTGTCGCGGGCGACGATCCAGCTGACCTCGGTGTCCGGGCCGAGCCCGGAGCCGGGGGTCGCCTCGGGCGCCGGCGTCACCCGGGTCCACAGCAGGATGCCGTCGGGCAGCGGATCGCCGGAGGCGACGCCGTGCAGGAAGGCCGGTGCCGCGTCGGCGGCACGGGCGGGCAGCGCGGCCGCGAGCGGGCCGGCCAGGACAGCCGTCGCCGCCGCGGCCTTGACGACCGTACGGCGGCGAGGGGCAAGGGAGTCGAGCTGCTCAGGTGATCTGTATCGACTGGTCACAGCCGATCAGGTTACTGAGCGGTATGAACAAGAGCGGGCGAACCGGCGAAAGTTCGCCCGCTCTTTTGCCGAAGGACGGCACAGCTTTCGGCCGGAGGGCGGCTCAGCCCTTGAGAGCCGCGTCCACCGCCTTGGTGAACTCAGCGGCCGTCCACGGCTGGTTGGGGTTGGACGTCTTCAGCAACTTGCCGTCCATGACGAGGCTCGGGGTGCCCTTCACACCGTCCTTGTTGGTGTCGAAGGCCTTCGACATCTGCAGCGCCCAGGCGTCGTACGTGCCCTTCTTCACCGCGTTCTCGAACTTGGCGTTGTTCTTCAGCGCGGGGACGCTGTTCGCGATCTCGATCAGGTAGTCGTCGTCCTTGAACTTGTCGTCCGACTCCACCGGGTGGTACTTCGCCGAGTACAGCGCCGTCTTGTAGTCGAGGAACGCCTCCGGGCTCACGTTCAGCGCGGCGCCCAGGGCACTCATCGCGTTCTTGGAGCCCTCGCCGTTGGCGCCGACCTCGCCGTCCTTCATCTCGTCGCCGTCGAGGAACGTACCGCCGACGAACTGGAGCTTGTACTTGCCCTCCTCGACGTCCTTGTCGACCGTGGCGCCGGCAGCCTGCTCGAAGGAGGCGCAGACCGGGCAGCGCGGGTCCTCGTAGAGCTTGAGGGTCTTCTTGGCGCTGTCCTTGCCGATGACGACGGTCGTGCCGTTCGTGCCCGAGGTGTTGGCCGGCGCGACGACCTTGGCGTCCGTCAGCGCCTCCCAGTGGCTGGGCTTGTTGGCCTGGACGATGGCGTAGCCGACGCCGCCCGCAGCCGCCAGCACGCCGACGACCGACAGGGCGACGATGACCTGCCGCCTGACCTTCGCGCGCTTCGCCTCGCGCTCGCGCTCGGCGCGCAGCCGCTCCCGGGCCGCCGTCTTCGCCGCCTGGCTGTTCCGCTTGCTCATGTTGGTGATCTCCATGGGGACGCGCACACCTGTGTGTGCGGAGTACGTAAGGGGTGGTCTGAGTGCTCGATCGCCGGTCACACGAAGGTGACGGCGGGCGAGCACGGCGGTCCACGCCGGCCCAGGGAGTGCGCGAGGAGAAGGCTGCGGGCGATGGTCGTACGGCGGGCGGGGCGCGGCAGGGGACGCGCCGGCCGGACCAGCCGTACGGTGACGGCCGCGACCGCCAGCAGCAGCGGGCGGAACGTCGTCGCGGTCACGGCCCGCAGCAGCTGGGCCAGCGCACGCTCGCCGCGTCGCAGCCACGCGGCGGCGACGAGGCCGACGCCGACGTGGGCGCCGAGCAGGAACCAGGCGGTCGCCGGGTCGGCGTGGGCGAGGAGACCGCCGAGCTTGTCGGGGTCGGTGCCGGTGACCTGGGCCAGCGGGGTGCCGACCCGGGTGCCGTCGCCGCACAGCACGTCCCAGCCGACCGAGGCCAGCGGCCCGGCGACCGGCCCGCCCGCCTTGCCGTAGCAGACGTGCTGCCCGGTGGTGAGGATCGTGTCGGCGGCCAGCTCCAGCGGGATCAGCAGGGCGGCGATCCGCCCGAAACCGCGCTCACGGCCTGCCAGCGCGTAGGCCAGGACGAACACGGCGGCCGCGAGGAGGGCCACCGTGTTCAACGGCAGGGGCGCCCGCGAGAGCAGCACGTGCGACGCGGTGCTGAGCGTCACGACGAGTGACGTGAACAGCGCCGCGCGTACGGCTCGAAGCGGAGTCCCGGATATGTCCATGGTGTGCAGAGTCTGTCACGTGGGCCTGTAAGAGACCCCTAAAGGGTGCCTGTGAGCGGCCGGATGCCGACGGGACGCGGCCTTTCCGTCACAGACCCGGAATCCGGCCGTTGCGGAACAGGTCCACGAAGATCTGGTGATCGGCACGCGCGCGTGCGCCGTAGCCGTGCGCGAAGTCGACCAGGAGCTCCGCGAACCCCTCCTCGTCACCCGCGATCGCCGCGTCGATGGCCCGCTCGGTGGAGAACGGCACCAGCGACTCGCCCGAGGTGTCGTCCGCCGCCGCGTGCATCGTGGCCGTCGCCCGGCCGAGGTCGGCGACGACCGCCGCGATCTCCTCCGGGTCGTCGATGTCACCCCAGTCCAGGTCCACGGCGTACGGCGAGACCTCGGCGACCAGCTGCCCCGCGCCGTCCAGCTCGGTCCACCCCAGCCACGGGTCGGCGTGCGCCTGGAGGGCGCGCTGGGAGATCACCGTGCGGTGGCCCTCGTGCTGGAAGTAGTCGCGCAGCGCCTGGTCCGTGATGTGCCGCGAGACGGCCGGGGTCTGGGCCTGCTTGATGTAGATCACGACGTCGTTCTCCAGGGCGTCGGTGTGGCCCTCCAGAAGGATGTTGTACGACGGCAGCCCGGCCGACCCGATGCCGATCCCGCGGCGCCCGACCACGTCCTTCACCCGGTAGGAGTCCGGGCGGGCCAGCGAGGCGTCCGGCAGCGTCTCCAGGTAGCCGTCGAAGGCCGCGAGCACCTTGTAGCGGGTCGCCGCGTCCAGCTCGATGGAGCCGCCGCCGGGAGCGAAGCGGCGCTCGAAGTCGCGGATCTCGGTCATGGAGTCGAGCAGCCCGAAGCGGGTCAGCGCGCGGGCGTCGCGCAGCGCGTCCAGGAGCGGGCCCTGGGCGGTGTCCAGCGTGAAGGGCGGAACCTCGTCGCTCTTGGCGCCGGTCGCCAGGGCGTGCACCCGCTCGCGGTAGGCGGCGGCGTAGATCCGCACCAGCTCGCTGATCTGCTCGTCACCGAGCGCCTTGGCGTACCCGATGAGGGCGATCGAGGCGGCGAAGCGCTTGAGGTCCCAGGTGAAGGGGCCGACGTAGGCCTCGTCGAAGTCGTTGACGTTGAAGATCAGCCGGCCGTTGGCGTCCATGTACGTGCCGAAGTTCTCCGCGTGCAGGTCGCCGTGGATCCACACGCGCGAGGTGCGCTCGTCCAGGTACGGGCCGCCCCGCTTCTCGGCGTCCAGGTCGTGGTAGAAGAGGCACGCCGTACCGCGGTAGAACGCGAAGGCCGAGGCCGCCATCTTCCGGAACTTCACGCGGAACGCGGCCGGGTCGGCGGCCAGGAGCTCGCCGAAGGCGGTGTCGAAGACGGCGAGGATCTCGTCGCCGCGCTGCTCGTCGTTGAGCTGGGGGACCGACATCGCTGGGTGCCTCCTGGTGCAGGTGGTGCATGACATGGGGGGCGGAGCCTCCCCACTTCGGCAACGTACGGACGTGCGAGGGAGTGCCCGCCTGCTTCGCATGAAGGTACGCGGGGAAGCGGGCCGAGTGTCAGTGCCGAGGCATAGACTTCGACGCTGTCCCCCAGACTGTCCGCACTCCGTCGGTATCTGGTCCGGATCACGTCGAGAACTGTTCGCCTTGGAGGCCGCAACCGTGTCGAAGCCGCCGTTCACGCACCTGCACGTCCACACCCAGTACTCGCTGCTGGACGGTGCCGCGCGGCTGAAGGACATGTTCAACGCGTGCAACGAGATGGGCATGACGCACATCGCCATGTCCGACCACGGCAACCTCCACGGCGCGTACGACTTCTTCCACTCCGCGCAGAAGGCCGGAATCACCCCGATCATCGGGATCGAGGCGTATGTCGCCCCCGAGTCCCGGCGCAACAAGCGCAAGATCCAGTGGGGCCAGCCGCACCAGAAGCGGGACGACGTCTCCGGTTCCGGTGGCTACACCCACAAGACGATGTGGGCCGTGAACAGGACGGGTCTGCACAACCTCTTCCGGCTGTCCTCGGACGCCTACGCCGAGGGCTGGCTCCAGAAGTGGCCTCGCATGGACAAGGAGACGATCGCCCAGTGGTCCGAGGGCATCGTCGCCTCCACGGGCTGCCCCTCGGGCGAGGTGCAGACACGGCTGCGCCTGGGGCAGGAGGAGGAGGCCCTGAAGGCCGCCGCCGACTACCAGGACATCTTCGGCAAGGACAAGTACTTCCTGGAGCTGATGGACCACGGCATCGAGATCGAGCACCGGGTCCGCGAGGGCCTGCTGAAGATCGGCAAGAAGCTCGGCATCCCGCCGCTGGTCACCAACGACTCGCACTACACGTACGCGCACGAGGCGAGCGCCCACGACGCGCTGCTGTGCATCCAGACCGGCAAGAACCTCTCCGACCCCGACCGCTTCAAGTTCGACGGCACCGGCTACTACCTGAAGTCCACGGACGAGATGTACGCCATCGACTCCTCGGACGCCTGGCAGCAGGGCTGCGCCAACACGCTGCTGATCGCCGAGATGGTCGACACCACGGGCATGTTCGAGAAGCGCGACCTGATGCCCAAGTTCGACATCCCGGAGGGCTACACCGAGGTCACCTGGTTCAAGGAGGAGGTCCGCCGCGGCATGGAGCGCCGCTTCCCGGGCGGCATCCCCGAGGACCGCCAGAAGCAGGCCGAGTACGAGATGGACACCATCATCTCGATGGGCTTCCCCGGCTACTTCCTCGTCGTCGCCGACTTCATCATGTGGGCCAAGAAGCAGGGCATCGCGGTCGGCCCCGGCCGAGGCTCCGCGGCCGGCTCGATCGTCGCCTACGCCATGGGCATCACCGACCTCGACCCCATCCCGCACGGCCTGATCTTCGAGCGGTTCCTCAACCCCGAGCGCATCTCGATGCCCGATGTCGACATCGACTTCGACGAGCGCCGGCGCGTCGAGGTGATCCGGTACGTGACCGAGAAGTACGGCGCCGACAAGGTCGCCATGATCGGTACGTACGGCACCATCAAGGCCAAGAACGCGATCAAGGACTCCGCGCGCGTGCTGGGCTACCCGTACGCGATGGGCGACCGCATCACCAAGGCCATGCCGGCCGACGTCCTCGGCAAGGGCATTCCGCTCTCCGGCATCACCGACCCCAGCCACCCGCGCTACAGCGAGGCCGGCGAGGTCCGCGGGATGTACGAGAACGAACCGGATGTGAAGAAGGTCATCGACACCGCGCGCGGCGTGGAGGGCCTGGTCCGGCAGATGGGCGTGCACGCCGCCGGCGTGATCATGTCCAGCGAGACCATCACCGAGCACGTCCCCGTCTGGGTCAGGCACACCGACGGCGTGACCATCACACAGTGGGACTACCCGAGCTGCGAGTCGCTCGGCCTGCTGAAGATGGACTTCCTCGGCCTGCGCAACCTGACGATCATGGACGACGCCGTCAAGATGGTGAAGTCCAACAAGGGGATCGACATCGATCTCCTCAGCCTCCCGCTGGACGACCCCACGACCTTCGAACTGCTCCAGCGCGGCGACACCCTCGGCGTCTTCCAGTTCGACGGCGGCCCCATGCGCTCGCTGCTGCGGCTGATGAAGCCGGACAACTTCGAAGACATCTCCGCCGTGTCGGCCCTGTACCGCCCGGGCCCGATGGGCATGAACTCCCACACCAACTACGCCCTTCGAAAGAACGGCCAGCAGGAGATCACGCCGATCCACAAGGAGCTCGAAGAGCCCCTCAAGGAGGTCCTGGACGTCACCTACGGCCTGATCGTCTACCAGGAGCAGGTGCAGAAGGCCGCCCAGATCATCGCCGGCTACTCGCTCGGCGAGGCCGACATCCTCCGGCGTGTGATGGGCAAGAAGAAGCCCGAGGAGCTGGAGAAGAACTTCGTCATCTTCCAGGGCGGCGCCCGCAAGAACGGCTACAGCGACGAGGCCATCCAGGCCCTGTGGGACGTGCTGGTCCCCTTCGCCGGCTACGCCTTCAACAAGGCGCACTCGGCCGCGTACGGCCTGGTCTCCTACTGGACCGCCTACCTGAAGGCGAACCACCCCGCCGAGTACATGGCCGCGCTGCTGACGTCCGTCAAGGACGACAAGGACAAGTCGGCGATCTACCTCAACGAGTGCCGCCGCATGGGCATCCGGGTGCTCCCGCCGAACGTCAACGAGTCGGTGCACAACTTCGCCGCCCAGGGCGACGACGTGATCCTCTTCGGCCTCGAAGCCGTCCGTAACGTCGGTACGAACGTCGTCGAGTCGATCATCAAGGCCCGCAAGGCCAAGGGGAAGTACGCCTCCTTCCCCGACTACCTCGACAAGATCGACGCCGCCGCCTGCAACAAGCGCACCACCGAGTCGCTGATCAAGGCGGGCGCGTTCGACACGCTGGGCCACACCCGCAAGGGCCTCACCGCCCAGTACGAGCCGATGATCGACAACGTGGTCGCGGTCAAGCGCAAGGAGGCCGAAGGCCAGTTCGACCTCTTCGGCGGCATGGGCGAGGAGGAGAGCAACGAGCCCGGCTTCGGGCTCGACGTGCAATTCACCGACGAGGAGTGGGACAAGACCTATCTGCTCGCCCAGGAGCGGGAGATGCTCGGTCTGTACGTCTCCGACCACCCGCTCTTCGGTCTGGAGCACGTCCTGTCCGACAAGGCCGACGCGGGCATCGCCCAGCTGACCGGCGGCGAGCACGCGGACGGTGCCGTGGTGACCATCGGCGGCATCATCTCCGGCCTCCAGCGCAAGATGACCAAACAGGGCAACGCCTGGGCGATCGCCACCGTCGAGGACCTCGCCGGATCCATCGAGTGCATGTTCTTCCCGGCGACGTACCAGCTCGTGTCGACCCAACTCGTCGAGGACGCCGTGGTGTTCGTCAAGGGACGCCTGGACAAGCGTGAGGACGTGCCGCGGCTGGTCGCGATGGAGCTCCAGGTCCCCGACCTGTCCAACGCCGGCACCAACGCGCCCGTCGTCCTCACCATCCCGGCCACCCGGGTCACCCCGCCGATGGTCAGCCGCCTCGGCGAGATCCTCAGCCACCACAAGGGCGAGAGCGAGGTCCGCATCAGGCTCCAGGGTCCGACCAAGACCACGGTCCTGCGGCTGGACCGGCACCGGGTGAAGCCCGACCCGGCGTTGTTCGGTGACCTGAAGGTGCTGCTCGGGCCGTCCTGCCTGGCCGGCTGAGCGACGGCGCGGCACCCACGCGCAAGGGGCGCACCCGCACGGGTGCGCCCCTCTTCGTGTGCCTGGGTCTCAACAACCCGTTATGCAGATGTCAGTTGTGACCGAAGCGCTTCTGCCGGCCCTTGCGGGCCATGTCGCCGGGAGTCACCGGCGTGGCGTGCTGCTCGGGCTGCGGCTCCAGCATGGTCTGCTGGGCGGCCTGCTGCCCGCCACGTTCGGACTGCGGCTGCTTCCGGTCCTGCTTCTTGTTCTTGGCCATGGTGATGCCTCCTGTGGGGGATCTAGGGGCCAGGGCCGGGACCAGATTCACATAGGCTGACAAAGAGTGCATTTCGGATAATTACCGTGTGTAACGCCGGTTGTCGGGGCGCGAGGCATGGCGCGCCGTGGCGGCGATGCCCCGAAACGCCACGCCGAAGATCGAGTTCGGCCCGTTAACCCCCGCGCGGTCGGGCAGACTCGAAGGAAGCCCGAAGCAAACCTCCCAGGAAGAGGGTGAGTCGCGTGGACCGCTGCATCGTCCTGGTGGACGCCGGGTATCTGCTGGGGGCCGCCGCCAGCCTCCTCGCCGGGGAGCCCTCCCGGTCGCGGATCACTGTCGACCACACCGCCCTCATCCAGGGCCTGCGTGAACGCGCCGAGTCCGACACCCAGCAGCCCCTGCTGCGCATCTACTGGTTCGACGGCGCCCCCGACCGCGTCCCCCAGCCCGAGCACCGCAGGCTCCGCGTGATGCCCCGGGTCACCGTCCGGCTCGGCGCCCTGACCCGCAGCGACGGCCGCTGGGCGCAGAAGGGCGTGGACGCCGCGATGCACGCCGAGCTCACCGAGCTGGCCCGCAACCGCGCCTGCTCGGACGTGGTGCTGGTGACCGGCGACGGGGATCTGCTGCCGGGGATGATGGCGGCCAAGGAGCACGGTGTCGCCGTACACCTGTGGGCCGTGCAGGCCGCCGACGGTGACTACAACCAGTCCGAGGACCTGGTCGCCGAAGCCGACGAGCGGCGCGTGCTGGACCGCACGTGGATCACCAAGGCCGTACGCGCCAAGGAGCTCACCGGGGTGTGCGCGCCGCCGCCCGCGCCCCGGCCCGAGATCGCCGCGATCCTGTCCGCGCCGCTGCCCGACTCCGCGCTCGCCTCGGCGCCCGAGCGGACCGCCGAGGAGGGCGAGCACGCCCCGGCGGTCGCCGCCTCCGGCAACGGCAGCACGCAGGAGCGGGTGCCCTCGCCCAAGGGCGTGCCCACCCCGAAGGACCTCGCAGCCCTGCGCGCGCCCGGTGTCCAGCACGCCCAGCCCCCGGCGAGCGCGACGCTGCGCTGGTCCTCCGACAAGGGATGGGTCGACCGGCCCGGGGTCGCGGGCGAGTCGCCCGAGGCGGCCTCCATGCCGACGCTCGCGCAGCTGACCACGGCGGAGCAGCGGTGGGCCGACCGGGAGGAGGACATCACGACGGTCGGCGGCGATCCGTACGAGGTGGGCCAGGTCTTCGCGCGGCGCTGGATGGAGCGGCTGAGCGACCAGAGCCATCTGCAGCGGCTGTCCGGGATGTATCCCCGCATCCCCCATCGCATCGACGGAGAGCTGCTCAGGTACGCGGCTCGGTTCGGGTTGCTCGCGCACAAGGACGACCAGATCGACGAGCACGACCGGTACGCGATCCGGGCCGGGTTCTGGCGGGAGATCGATGTGCGGACGGCGGCGGAGCACGCGTCCGCCGGGGACTGAGCGCCAGGCGAGCGGTCGAATTGTGCCGACTGGTCGGACCCGAGGACGGCCGCGGGTTCCGGACCCCGTAGTCTCGTTCCTTGTGAGTACGCGCGTGACACAGGCACATCGGCACAGTGGTGATGTCGTGTGCGCCGTGCGCGGGCTGACGAAGACCTATCCGGCCGTACGGGGGCGGCGCGGGGCGCCGGGAACGCCCGAGGTCCGGGCCACCGACGACGTACGGCTGGACATCCGGCGCGGCGAGATCTTCGGGCTGCTCGGCCCGAACGGCGCAGGCAAGACCACCCTCGTCCGGCAGCTCACCGGGCTGATGCGGCCCGACACCGGGAGCGTCGAGATCCTCGGGCACGACATCGTCCGGCACCCGGAGCGGGCCGCACGCATCCTGGCCTACCTCGGGCAGGAGTCGACCGCGCTCGACGAGCTGACCGTCTCGCTCGCCGCCGAGACCACCGGGCGGCTGCGAGGCCTGGACGTACGGCAGGCGCGGGACGAGCGGGACGCCGTACTCGACGAACTGGGGCTCACACCGCTCGCCGGGCGGCCCCTGAGGAAGCTGTCCGGCGGGCAGCGGCGGCTGGCCTGCTTCGCCGCCGCCCTGGTCGGTGAGCGTCCGCTGCTGGTGCTCGACGAGCCGACGACCGCGATGGACCCGGTCGCACGGCGTGCCGTGTGGTCGGCCGTGGACCGGCGGCGCGCCGAGCACGGCACGACCGTGCTGCTCGTCACCCACAACGTCATCGAGGCCGAGACCGTGCTCGACCGGGTCGCGGTGCTCGACCGGGGCCGCGTCATCGCCTGCGACACGCCGTCCGGGCTCAAGGAAAGGGTCGCCGGCGAGGTGCGGGTCGACCTGCTGTGGCGGGACCGGGCACCCCTGGACGTGCCCGAGGTGGCCGCGCTGCGGGACCGGGTCGTGGAGTCCGGGCGGCGCTGGACGCTGCGGCTGGCCCCCGAGGAGGCCCGCGCGGTCGTCGCCACCGTCACCGGCGGGGCCGCCTTCGCCGCACTGGACGACTTCACGCTCGCCACGCCCAGCCTGGAGGACGTGTACCTGGCGCTGGGCGGGGCCGCGCAGCAGGGGCTGGTGAAGGCTTGAGCACGCAGACATCCGTATCCGTATCCGTGTCCGTGCGGAACAGGGCCACCCGACGGATCAGGGCCGTCTCCCCAGTGATCCCCCGTGTGAAAGGGAGCAGCGCCACGTGAGTGTCGTACCCGCCGAGGTTCTGCCGGGCAGCGCCCTGGCCGTGGACGAGTCGACCCGCCCGGTCGCGGCCGAGCTCGGCCCGCGCGCGCGGCTGTGGCCGTCGCTGTGCGCCGTGTACCGGGCGCAGCTGTCCCGGGCCCGGGTGGCGCGTATCCCGCTGCTGTTCGTGGCGACCTTCCAGTCGATCGGGATCATGATCCTGATGCGCGGGGTCGTGGACGGCGGTGCCGAGGCGCAGGCCGTGGTCGCCGGGTCCGCGGTCCTCGTGGTCGCCTTCGTCGCGCTGAACCTGCTCGCGCAGTACTTCGGGCAGCTGCGGGCCAGTGGCGGGCTCGACCACTACGCCACGCTGCCGGTGCCGCCCGCCGCGGTGGTGCTCGGGGCGGCGGGGGCGTACGCCTCCTTCACCGTGCCGGGGACCGTGGTGACGGCCGTCTTCGGGTGCGTGCTGTTCGGGTTGCCGATGGCGCATCTGTGGGTTCTCGTCGCGGTGATCCCGCTCGCCGGAGCGGCGCTCGCGGGGCTGGGGGCGGCGCTCGGGCTGCTCGCGCCCCGGCCGGAACTGGCCACCCTGCTCGGGCAGTTGGGGATGTCGGCCGCGCTGCTGCTGGGCGTGCTGCCGGCCGACCGGATGCCGGGCGTGGTGCGCTTCGCGCGGGATCTGCTGCCGTCGACGTACGGCGTGGAGGCCTTCGCGCGGACCTTCGGGGAGCGGCCCGACTGGGCTTTCGTCCTCGGTGACCTGGCGGTGTGCGGGGTGGTCGGCGTGGTCTCGCTGGCCGTCGCCACCTGGGCGTACCGCCGGGCGGCCGTCCGGTGACGCGCCGCACAAGGCGGTTTGGCACGATGGCAGGGTGACCGCTCCGCTGACTCCTCCTCCGCCGCCGCGTGACCAGTCCTCGAACCAGGCCTGGCGGCCGCCCGGCGCCGGGCACACGGCTTCCGCACCGGACCCGTACGGCGGGCCCGGCCCGCACGGCTCCCCCGACGCGTACGGCATATCCGGCTCGTACGGACAGGACGGTCCCGGTATGAAGACCGAAGTACGCGAAGCCGCCGTGGTCGGGGTGCTGGTCGCCCTGGGCGGGGCGCTGCTCGGGGTGCTGTGGTGGTGGCTGGCGCCGAGCGTGCCGCTGGTCGGGGACGTCGTCGGCAAGAGCTGGGTCGTCTACTTCAAGGAGACCGAGGGGGAGCAGGCGATCGGGGTGGACGGAACGTTCACCTTGCTCGCGCTCGCGTTCGGGCTGGTCAGCGCGGTCGCGGTGTTCCTCTGGCGGCGGCGCGGGGGCGTGCCGTTGGTGGTCGCGCTGGCCGTCGGGGGCTTTCTCGGGTCGTTGCTGGCCTGGCGGGTCGGGGTGTGGCTCGGGCCCACCGGGGATGTGATCGCCCACGCCAAGGACGTGGGCAGGGGAGTCACGTTCTCCGCCCCGCTGAAGCTGGGGGCCAAGGGGGCATGGCTGGCGTGGCCGCTGGCCGCCCTGATGGTGCACCTGGGGCTGACCGGGTTGTTCGGGCCCCGCGAGGTGGATCCGTATCAGCAGCATCCGCAGGGGCAGCCGCAGCAGGGGCCGTACGGGCCGCCGCCGGCGTAGGGATCGCGCCGCGTCACGCGCCGGCACCGTCGGCCGGGCCCTGCCAGGGGGCGGTGCCCCCTGGAGGCGGCCGGTGATCTATGCCGGGCGGCGTCCGTGGTTCGAGCGGCCCTTCTTGATGCGCCACTTGCGTTTCCGCGTCTTCTTCGACATGTCCCTGGTACTTAACCGAGGGCACGGGGTTCGTCGAGGGGTCACGCACGCCCGATGGGGGCCAGGGTCGCGTCGGTGAGCGCGCTGAGGTCGGTGGGGGAGAGCTCCACCTCCAGGCCGCGACGGCCCGCCGAGACACAGATCGTGGGGTGGGCCAGGGCCGACGCGTCCAGGACCGTCGGGAGCTTCTTGCGTTGGCCCAGGGGGGAGATGCCGCCCCGGACGTAGCCCGTGGTGCGTTCGGCCAGCGCCGGGTCGGCCATGGTCGCCCGCTTGCCGCCGACCGCCGCAGCGAGGGCCTTGAGGTCCAGTTGGCCGGCGACCGGTACCACCGCCACGGTCAGCTTCCCGTCCACGTCCGCCACCAGGGTCTTGAACACCCGGTCCGGTGACACCCCCATCGCCTCGGCCGCCTCCTCGCCGTAGGACGGGTGGGCGGGGTCGTGGTCGTAGGAGTGGGTCGTGTACGCGACGCCCGCCGCCGTGAGGGCGACCGTCGCGGGCGTGCCGCCCGACTGCTGCTGTTGCTTCTTCGACTTCTTCGCCATGCCCGCCAACTCCGCCGACCCTCTGACTTCGACTTCCCCGACTCCGCCCCCGTGTCCCGCGTGCGCCGGCCGCTCAGTTGAGGCTCGTGGGCCCGCGCGTGAGGTCGGACGCCGGCAGCGACGGCAGCGTACGGATGATCGAGGTCTCGGCGCGAAGGAGTTTCAGTTCGTCGCGCAGCCGGGACGCGGTGTCCGGTGCCTGGAGCAGGCGCTGCTTGGTCGGCGTGTCCAGCATCATCGCGGCCGCCACCAGGTAGGAGACGACCGCGGGCTGGTCCGGGAGGTCGGCCGTGGTGGACAGGGAGCGCTCGCGGGCACCCGCCAGGCGCTTCTGGTACTGGCGGAACGCGCGCAGCACCCCCTCCGCCAGAGCCCCCGCCTCGTCGCCTGGCTCCTCCGGCAGCTCCTCGAACTCCGCGGTGAGGAACGGGCCCGACGCGTCCACCGAGAGCAGACGCACGCGGGTCGTCCCCGTGGCCAGCACCTCGAAGGTGCCGTCGGCCCGCTCCCGGATCGTGGCCGCGTCCGCCACACACCCCACCTGGTGGAACGCCTTGACCGGGTCCTGGCCGAAGCCGGCGGCGGGGCCGCGTTCGGGCACGGCAGTGGGGTCCGGCATGCCGGGGGCGCTCGGGGCCACTTCGTGGCCGTCGCGGATCGCGAGCACGGCGAAACGGCGCGGTTCCTCCTCGGGTGTCTTCAGCAGTTCGCGCATCATGGCGCGATACCGCTCCTCGAAGACGTTCAGCGGCAGCACGAGTCCCGGGAACAGCACCGAGCTCAGGGGAAAGAGCGGAAGGCGGACGGTCACGGCGCCAAAGCCTAGTGGTCACCGAGGTGAACGCGTTCGGCGAGCCCATGTCGTGGATGGTCGGCACCTGCTCCGCCCGCTCGCGTCGCGCGGAGCCGCACCTCCTCGCGCACCTGAAGGAACCCGTCGAGCGGGTCCTGCGAGAAGCGGTTCCACGGGAAGGACGTGGCGTACGGGCCGATGAGGCGCAGCTGCTCCAGGGCGTCCTCCCAGCGGCCCAGCCGCACCAGGACGTACGTCAGCTTGTTGCGGACCCCGGCCGGCCACAGGTCGGCCGCCGGGAAGCGGGCGGACAGCGCGATCGCACGGTCGGCCGCCTCGTCCAGGCGCTCCGGCGGCACGCCCGGACCGCAGCCGTCGGTGAGGTAGGCGAAGGCGGCCCGGGTGGGCAGCGCCTGCACGAGGGAGTCGGCGGGGGCGTCCTGTGCGGCCCGGTCGGCGAAGTCGAAGCACTCCCGGTGGGAGCCGTGCCAGGACGAGGCCAGATAGCGCAGGGCCGCCACATGGCAGCCGTAGTGCAGCGGGGCCCGGCGCAGCGCCGCCTCCCACACCTCCCCGAAGTAGGTGTGCCCGGCGCGCGAGCCGCGGGCGTGGTCCAGCGCGATCCGCCAGGGCACCGGGTCGCGGTCGTCGGCGCGGGCGGCGGCCGTGATCAGAGGGCTCAGGCCGCGCAGCAGTTCGGCCCGGGCCGGCGACTGCCAGGCGCGGTCCACCGCGAGCTGGGCCTTGACCAGCAGCGCGTCCGGGTCGTGCGGGGCGGCCGCGCTCCAGCTCTGCAGCCACTCCGGCCGCGAGTGCGCGAAGGCGGCGAGGCGCAGTACATATCCGTCCCGGCACTCCCACTGCGAACGGAGCCGGGTGGCGGCGAGAAGTTCGGCGGCGGCGTCGTACGCGCCCCGTCCGGCCGCGACCAGCGCGGGCCCCAGGTGGTCGTCGGGCGCGTCGAGGAGCACCTCGGAGTCGGCGGGAAGCCCGTCGGCCGGGTGATCTACGGTCCTTGGCGTCCGGGGGGTGCGGCCGAACGGGAGCAGCAGAGCCATGGTGCCGACCATTGAAGGACGGGTGGTCGGGCCCGCGCCAGAGGGAACGGGCAACCCATGAAAAGTTGTATCCGGATGGGTCAAGAAGCAGTAAAGGTAAAGTGTTCAACCACTGTCGGACATTCATGAGTTCAGCCCGGCTGCGTCACCGGTTCTTCACGACCCGGCGGTGTCAGCTCCGTCGCAGCAGCCGCGTCGCCCCCGCCGCCACGGTGGTCGCCAGTATCCAGCCGAGCAGGATCATCGCCGCGGCCAGCCACTGCCGGCCGCCGCTCAGCTGCCAGAACCCGACCTGGCCCAGGTCGATCACCGGGAGCAGCAGATCCAGGGTGAACAGGGCCGGGCTCCAGGCCGGATGCTCGCCGCCCTTGAGCGGCGGAGGCTGGGCGCGCGCGAACGCCAGCGATCCCGCCGCCCACAGCACCGCCATCCACACCGCCGCGCGGCCCGGCCGATAGCCGTAGGCGACCGTCCAGTCCTGTGCGTAGCCCCACAGCTTCGCCGCGAGCGGCAGGGTCTCGCGGCGGCGGCGCTGCTTGGCGAGCAGGACCTCGCGCGCGTCCTCGTCCTCGCCGCCGGCCCGCAGCACGGTGGCCAGCAGCTCGTACGGCTCCGGGGTGTACTCGGCGGTCGCGGCGGACACCCACTCCAGCCGCTGCTCCAGCGGGAACGGGCCGCGCGGCACCAGGTTCTCGTAGGTGAAGCCGCCCATGTGCAGCCGGCCGGGGCCCGGCCAGGCGTCCGCCCGGTCCATCAGGTTGACGACCCGTGCCCCCGACAGCACCACCCCGCCGCGCTCCGGCCGCTCCCCGAGGAAACGCAGCTCGGGCGTCTGGATGCGGCGCAGCGACAGCTCCTGCTCGTCGGTGAAGGCGAACCGGGCCCGCTCCAGGTCGACCGCGTCGCCGAACCGCCCGTCGTCCAGTCGCACCCCGCCCTGGCACTCGAAGCGCTGGATGCGCGTCCCGCGCGCCGGGGTGCGGCCGCTCAGCATCGGACTGCCGACACCGGCCGGCGTCAGATACAGCGTGCGCCCGACGGTCAGCTGGGGGGCGTTGAGCGCGAGCCGTGTGTACGGGTTGACGAGCCTCGCGCCCCGCATGCTCAGCGACACGCCGATGGTGGCGGCGCGCAGACTCAGCTCGCCGTGCGACTCCAGCATCTCGGCCTGCAGGTCCTGCCCCACGGTGATGCCGTCCGCGGCGATCGAGCGACCGCTGCGGTCGCGGTAGACGATCGCCTGGTTGAGCAGCAGGTCGGTGCCGATCTGGGCGTCGGTGAGCCGTACCCCGTTGTGGAAGCGGCAGCGCGGCAGATGCAGGTCGCCCTCGGTGTGCACCCGGGCGGCCTCCAGACGCGGCACCGCGCAGTCCACCATCCGTACGGTCGTGAAGCGGGCCTCCGGCAGCCGGACCTCTTTGTCGAAGCGGCAGCCGCGCATCTCGACGTACGGCACCACGGTGCCGCCCGCGAGGTCCATCGTGCCGCTGATCCGCACGCCGACCAGCTTCAGCGAGGACACCCGGCCCGCGAGGGCGGGCGGCCCGTCCAGCAGCAGCCAGCACACGATCCGGGCGCGTACGGTCCGCTCGTCGCCCCAGGGGTGTCCGCCGTGCGGATCGTCGACGACCGTGTCCCCGCTGCTCAGGTCGTACACGCTGCCGTTGCGGAAGGCCTGCCACATGCCGGCCTCCGCCGCGCTCAGGCCGTCCGGCAGATCCCCGCACGGGATGCCGGCCCCCTCGGTCACGGTTTTCCCTTCCTCCCCGGCTACTCGCGAGTCGTTGCCTCGTACACCTGTTCATGCCCGCTGGGTAACGCCCCGAACACTAGACGTGAAGCGGATCTTCCGGGTTCCGCGAGCGCCGCGTATCAGCCATTGGAACGCGCGGACGGTCCACGACCCGCGTCTGAGAGAATTGAGTCCGTGATCTCCCGAATCGATCTGCGCGGCGACGCCCTCCCCGAGGGCCCCGCCCTGCGCGACCTGCTGCCCCGAGCCGACTTCGACGTCTCGGCCGCCCTGGAGAAGGTGCGTCCGATCTGCGAGGCCGTGCATCATCGGGGCGACGCGGCGCTGATCGACTTCGCCGAGAAGTTCGACGGCGTCAGGCTCGACCAGGTGCGGGTGCCCCCCGCGGCGCTCACGCGCGCCCTGGAGGAACTCGACCCGGCCGTACGCGCGGCCCTGGAGGAGTCCATCCGCCGCGCCCGGCTCGTCCACCGCGAGCAGCGCCGTACGACGCACACCACGCAGGTCGTGCCGGGCGGGTCGGTCACCGAGAAGTGGGTGCCCGTCGACCGGGTCGGGCTGTACGCGCCCGGCGGCCGGTCCGTCTACCCCTCCTCCGTGGTCATGAACGTCGTCCCGGCCCAGGAGGCCGGCGTCGAGTCGATCGCCCTCGCCTCCCCGGCGCAGGCCGAGTTCGGCGGGCTTCCGCACCCGACGATCCTCGCCGCGTGCGCGCTGCTCGGCGTCGACGAGGTGTACGCCGCCGGTGGCGCCACCGCCGTCGCGATGTTCGCCCACGGCACCGAGTCCTGCCCGCCCGCCAACATGGTCACCGGCCCCGGCAACATCTGGGTCGCCGCCGCCAAGCGCTACTTCACCGGCAAGATCGGCATCGACGCCGAGGCCGGCCCGACCGAGATCGCGATCCTCGCCGACGCCACCGCCGACCCGGTGCACGTCGCCTCCGACCTGATCAGCCAGGCCGAGCACGACCCGCTCGCGGCCGCCGTCCTCGTCACCGACTCCGTGGAACTCGCGGACGCGGTGGACAAGGAGCTGGAGCCGCAGGTCGCGGCCACCAAGCACATCGACGACCGGATCGTCCCCGCCCTCAAGGGCCGGCAGTCCGCGATCGTCCTGGTCGACGGCGTCGACGAGGGCCTCAAGGTCGTCGACGCCTACGGTGCCGAGCACCTGGAGATCCAG
Source organism: Streptomyces sp. NPDC007808 (assembly GCF_042868655.1). Taxonomy (NCBI): domain Bacteria; kingdom Bacillati; phylum Actinomycetota; class Actinomycetes; order Kitasatosporales; family Streptomycetaceae; genus Streptomyces; species Streptomyces sp. NPDC007808. Next base: position 74,861 of record NZ_JBIAEQ010000002.1, on the reverse strand, counting down.
ACGGCCGACGCGGCCGCCGTGGCCGACCGGGTCCGCAACGCCGGCGCGATCTTCATCGGCCCCTGGGCGCCGGTCTCGCTCGGCGACTACGCCGCCGGCTCCAACCACGTGCTGCCCACCGGCGGCTGCGCCTGCCACTCCTCGGGCCTGTCGGTCCAGTCCTTCCTGCGCGGCATCCACATCGTCGACTACACGAAGGACGCGCTGGCCGAGGTCGCGCACCACGTGGTGACGCTGGCGGAGGCGGAGGACCTGCCGGCGCACGGCGCGGCGATCAAGGCAAGGTTCGGTTGGAAGGTGCCCGGTAAGTGACTTTCGGTATCGACGATCTCCCCGTACGGGACGAGCTGCGCGGCAAGTCCCCCTACGGCGCGCCCCAGCTGGACGTACCCGTACGGCTGAACACCAACGAGAACCCCTACCCGCTGCCCGAGCCGCTGGTCGAACGGATCGCCGAGCGCGTGCGGGAGGCGGCCCGCCACCTCAACCGCTATCCGGACCGGGACGCCGTCGAACTGCGCACCAGGCTCGCCGAGTACCTGACGAGGACCTCCGGCCACGAGGTGGGCCTGGCCAACGTCTGGGCGGCGAACGGCTCCAACGAGGTCATCCAGCAGCTGCTGCAGACCTTCGGCGGGCCGGGCCGTACGGCGATCGGCTTCGAGCCGTCGTACTCGATGCACGGCCTCATCTCGCGCGGCACCGGCACCGGATGGATCTCCGGCCCCCGCAACGACGACTTCACGATCGACCTCACCGCCGCCGAGAAGGCGATCACCGAGAACCGGCCGGACGTCGTCTTCGTCACCACGCCCAACAACCCCACGGGCACCGCGGTCCCGCCCGAGACGGTCCTCGCGCTGTACGAGGCCGCGCAGGCGGCGAAGCCGTCGATGGTCGTGGTCGACGAGGCGTACATCGAGTTCAGCCACGGCGACTCGCTGCTGCCGCTCATCGAGGGCCGGCCGAACCTCGTCGTCTCCCGGACGATGTCGAAGGCCTTCGGCGCGGCCGGCCTGCGCCTCGGCTACCTCGCCGCGCACCCGGCGGTGGTCGACGCCGTCCAGCTGGTACGGCTGCCCTACCACCTGTCGGCCGTCACCCAGGCGACCGCCCTCGCCGCGCTGGAGCACACCGACACGCTGCTCGGCTACGTCGAGCAGCTGAAGTCCGAACGGGACCGGCTGGTGAGCGAACTGCTCGCCATCGGCTACGACGTCACGGCCTCGGACGCCAACTTCGTGCAGTTCGGACGGTTCGACGACGCCCACGCCGTCTGGCGGCAGATCCTCGACCGGGGCGTCCTGGTCCGGGACAACGGCGTGCCGGGCTGGCTGCGGGTCACCGCCGGAACCCCCGAAGAGAACGACGCGTTCCTCGACGCGGTACGTGAGTTGAAGAAGGAGCAGAGCACATGAACCGCGTAGGACGCGTGGAGCGGGTCACCAAGGAGACGTCGGTGCTCGTCGAGATCGACCTCGACGGCAGCGGCAAGGTCGATGTGTCGACAGGCGTCGGCTTCTACGACCACATGCTCGACCAGCTCGGCCGGCACGGTCTGTTCGACCTGACCGTCAAGACCGAGGGCGACCTGCACATCGACTCGCACCACACCATCGAGGACACCGCCCTCGCGCTGGGCGCCGCCTTCAAGCAGGCCCTCGGCGACAAGGTCGGCATCTACCGGTTCGGCAACTGCACGGTCCCGCTGGACGAGTCCCTGGCCCAGGTGACCGTCGACCTCTCCGGCCGCCCCTACCTCGTGCACACCGAGCCCGAGAACATGGCGCCGATGATCGGCGAGTACGACACCACGATGACCCGGCACATCCTGGAGTCCTTCGTCGCCCAGGCGCAGATAGCGCTGCACGTGCACGTCCCGTACGGGCGCAACGCCCACCACATCGTGGAGTGCCAGTTCAAGGCCCTGGCACGGGCACTGCGGTACGCGTCCGAGCGCGACCCGCGCGCGGCCGGCATCCTGCCCTCCACGAAGGGTGCCCTGTGAGCGACGCACGCGCGGCCGCCGGGCCGCAGACGACCACGATGGCCGCACCTCTGCGCCGCGCGGGCGGAGAAGCGAACGGAAGGGCACAGTGAACGGCACGTCGACCGTCCTGATCGTCGTCGGTCTCTTCCTGGTCGGCGGGATCATCTCCTTCGTCAAGCAGCAGATGCCCAGGAGCCTCGTCGTGCTGCTCTCCATCGGCGCCGCGATGTGCCTCGTCGCCGGCGTCATCCGGCTGGAGGTGTGGAATTGACCGCCAAGAACGTCGTGGTCTTCGACTACGGCTTCGGCAACGTGAGGTCGGCCGAACGCGCCCTCGCGCGCGCGGGAGCCGACGTCGAGATCACCCGTGACTTCGACAAGGCGATGAACGCCGACGGCCTGCTGGTGCCGGGCGTCGGCGCCTTCGCCGCCTGCATGCAGGGGCTGAAGGAGGCGCGCGGCGACTGGGTCGTGGAGCGGCGGCTGGCCGGCGGGCGTCCCGTGATGGGCATCTGCGTCGGCATGCAGATCCTGTTCGCGCGCGGCATCGAGCACGGCGTCGAGACCGAGGGCCTAGGCGAATGGCCGGGCTCCGTCGAGCCGTTGCAGGCCGACGTCGTGCCCCACATGGGCTGGAACACCGTCGACGCACCGACCGGCTCCGAGCTGTTCGCCGGCCTGGACGCGGACGCCCGCTTCTACTTCGTGCACTCCTACGCCGTCCACGACTGGGCCCTTGAGACGCACAACCCGACCATGACCGCCCCCAAGGTCACCTGGTCCACGCACGGCAAGCCCTTCGTGGCCGCCGTCGAGAACGGCGCCCTGTGGGCCACGCAGTTCCACCCCGAGAAGTCCGGCGACGCCGGAGCGCAGCTGCTCACCAACTGGATCGGAACCCTGTAGAGACATGGCCAAGCTCGAACTCCTCCCCGCCGTCGACGTCCGCGACGGCCAGGCCGTCCGCCTCGTGCACGGCGAGTCCGGCACCGAGACCTCCTACGGCTCCCCGCTGGAGGCCGCCCTCGCCTGGCAGCGTGCGGGCGCCGAGTGGCTGCACCTGGTCGACCTGGACGCCGCGTTCGGCACCGGCGACAACCGTGAGCTGATCGCCGAGGTCGCGAAGGCGATGGACATCAAGGTCGAGCTGTCCGGCGGTATCCGCGACGACGCCTCCCTGGCCGCCGCCCTCGCCACCGGCTGCACGCGCGTGAACCTCGGCACGGCAGCCCTGGAGACCCCCGAGTGGGTCGCCAAGGTCATCGCCGAGCACGGCGACAAGATCGCGGTGGGCCTGGACGTACGGGGCACCACGCTCCGCGGCCGCGGCTGGACCCGCGACGGCGGTGACCTCTACGAGACGCTGGAGCGCCTCAACAACGAGGGCTGCGCCCGCTACGTCGTCACCGACATCGCCAAGGACGGCACGCTCCAGGGCCCCAACCTGGAGCTGCTGAAGAACGTCTGCGCGGCGACGGACCGCCCGGTGGTCGCTTCCGGCGGCGTCTCCTCCCTGGACGACCTGCGGGCCATCGCCGAGCTCGTGCCGCTCGGTGTCGAGGGCTCCATCGTCGGGAAGGCCCTGTACGCGAAGGCGTTCACCCTGGAAGAGGCCCTGGAGGCTGTGTCGTCATGACGTCCGATGCCGTACGGCGTGCGCAGAGCGGAAGTCCCTGGGAAGAGTCCTTCGGTTTCGCGCGTGCCGTCGCGGCGGGCGATCGTGTGCTGGTGGCGGGCACCACGTCCTTCAAGGGGCCGGTGCTGTACGGGGAGGGCGACCCGTACGAGCAGGCCAAGGTGGCCTTCACCGGCGCGCTGGAGGCGATCGCCGAGTTCGGGCTCGGGCCCGAGTCGGTGATACGGACCCGGATGTACCTGTCCCACCAGCGGGACGTCGAAGCGGTCGCCCGGGCGCACAAGGAGCTGTTCGACTCCGTGCGCCCGGTGGCGACGCTGCTGGTCGTGGAGGGTTTCGTCGACCCGCGCATCCTGGTCGAAGTGGAAATAGAAGCATTCAGAGGACGTTAGAGGAGCCGTGGATTCATGACCCTGGCGGTCCGAGTCATCCCCTGCCTGGACGTGGACAACGGCCGGGTCGTCAAGGGTGTCAACTTCCAGAACCTGCGCGACGCGGGCGACCCCGTCGAGATGGCCAAGGTGTACGACGCCGAGGGCGCCGACGAGCTGACGTTCCTGGACATCACCGCCTCGTCGGGCAACCGGGAGACGACCTATGACGTGGTGCGCCGCACGGCCGAGCAGGTGTTCATCCCGCTGACCGTCGGCGGTGGTGTCCGCACGGCCGAGGACGTGGACAGGCTGCTGCGCGCGGGCGCGGACAAGGTGGGCGTCAACACGGCGGCCATCGCCCGCCCCGATCTGATCCGCGAGATCGCCGAGCGCTTCGGGCGTCAGGTCCTGGTCCTGTCCGTCGACGCGCGCCGTACCGCGTCGGGGTCCTTCGAGGTCACCACCCACGGGGGCCGCAAGGGCACCGGCATCGACGCCGTCGAGTGGGCGCACCGCGCCGCCGAGCTGGGCGCGGGCGAGATCCTGCTCAACTCGATGGACGCGGACGGCACGAAGGACGGCTACGACCTGGAGATGATCCGGGCGGTGCGCAAGCACGTGACGGTCCCGGTGATCGCCTCCGGCGGCGCCGGCAAGCTCGGCGACTTCGCTCCGGCCGTCGAGGCGGGGGCGGACGCGGTGCTGGCGGCCTCGGTGTTCCACTTCGGGGATCTGCGGATGGGCCAGGTGAAGGACGCGTTGCGAGCCGCCGGGCACCCCGTCAGGTGACAGGGCACCCCGTCGGGTGACAGGCGAGCGAGCCCCGGCCGCGAGGGTGGCCGGGGCTTTGTCGCGGGAAGAAGCGAAAGGAAAATTGCGCAAAATCTATTGTGCAAGTTTTCTTTCGTATCTAGGGTCGGTGGCATGACAGGCAAGGAGAGGGACCGCCGGATCAAGGACCTCGGCACGCTCAAGGCGCTGGCCCACCCCCTGCGGATGAACCTGCTCAGAGCGCTGACGATCGGACGCGTGGCCACCGCCTCCCAGCTCGCCGAGCAGGTCGACGAGGCGGTCTCCCTGGTCAGCTACCACCTGCGCAAGCTCGCCGAGCACGGGCTCATCGAGGAGGCCGAGCCGCAGAGCGCCGACGGCCGCGAGCGGTGGTGGCAGCCCGCCTCCGACGGAGTGAGCATCCGGGACGAGGACTTCCGTGACGCCCCCGAGAAGGCCGCCGCGCACACGGCGGCGAGCAGGCTGTTCGCCGAACAGCGCACCGACATGTACCGGCGCTGGCTCGACGAGCGGTCCCACTGGTCGCCCGAGTGGAACCGGGTCGCCTCCTCCACCGAGTCCAACCTGCGTCTCACGGCGGACGAACTGGCCGAGCTGAACCAGGAGTTGCTCGCCCTCCTGCGCAGGTACGACGAGCAGGGCCGGGCCGCCGAAGCCGCCGGCGGCACCGAGGGCCGCGAGAACGTCGCGGTGCACACGTACACCTTCCCGTTCCGCGCCTGAGACGCCCGAGAGGACATGACACCGTGACCGCCACGCTCACAGCCGCGGCCGACGTCGTCGAGCGGCCCGCTCACCGCGACGGGAACGTCCTGCGCTGGCTCACCGCCTACACCGCCTCGATGATGGGCGACAGCGTCTACTACATCGCCCTGTCCTGGGCGGCCGTCCAGACCGGATCGCCCGCGCAGGCGGGAGTGGTCATGGCCGTGAGCGCGCTGCCCAGGGCCCTGCTGATGCTGGGCGGGGGAGTGATCGCCGACCGGCTGGGGCCGCGCAGGGTCGTCATAGGCAGTGACGTGGTGCGCTGCGCGGCCGTGCTCGCGGTCGCGGCGCTCCTGTTCCTCACCACGCCCGGACTGTGGCCGCTGGCCCTGCTGGCCCTCGTCTTCGGCACCGTCGACGCCGTGTTCATGCCGGCCGTGGGGGCGCTGCCCGCGCGCGTGACGAGCCGCGGGCAACTCGCGCGCGTGCAGGGCATGCGCGGGCTCGGCATCCGCTTCGCGAGCGTCGTGGGCGGCCCGCTGGGCGGGCTGGCCGTGGCGGTCGGCGGTGCGGCGACCGCGTTCGCCCTCGCGGGCCTGCTGATCGCCGTGTCGGTGCCGCTGCTGGTCTGCGTACGGGTGCGGGAGCTGCCCGCCGACGACACCGCCGCCCCGCACAAGGGCACTGCCTGGCGCGACCTGACGGCCGGCCTCGGCTACATCCGCCGGCACCCGGTGCTGGCCCCGTTGATGGTGGTCATCGCCCTCGGAGACCTCGGGTTCGTCGGCCCGCTCAACGTCGGTCTGACCCTGCTCGCCGACGAGCGCGGCTGGGGTGCCTCCGGGATGGGCTGGGTGCTCGGCGGGTTCGGCGTCGGGGCGGGCGCCGCCTCCCTGCTGCTGACCGTGCGCGGGCACCTGCCGCACGCCGGGCGGGTGGCGGCGTACGCGATCGTCGCCGGGTCGGTCGCGATCGGCGGCCTCGCCTTCGTCCCCACCGTCGTCGGCGCCGTCGGCGTGGCCCTGCTCATCGGACTGCTCGCCGGACTCAGCGGGGCCGTGTGCGGCGCCCTGCTCCAGACCCAGGCCGACCCCGCGTACCTGGGCCGCGTCACCGCCGTCTCCTCGCTGGTCAGCCTCGGCTTCGCCCCGCTGAGCATGCCGCTGTCCGCCGCGGCCGTCGGGGTCTGGGGCACCGGGCCGGTCTTCGTGGTCAGCGCGGCGGTCTGCGGTCTCGGCGGGGTGATCGCCCTGTGCGTGCGCGACCTGCGGCGCGCGGAGCTGCCGAGGTGACCCCTCAGATCCCCAGCTGCTTCGACTCGTGCAGCCGGGCGATCGCCTCCTTGTCGCCGTCCAGTTCGACGTCGGCGGCGCTCTGACGGCCGTAGGAGAACAGCAGCAGCTCCGACGGCTCGCCGGTCACCGTGACGACCGGTGTGCCCCGGTGGGCCACGACCGTCTGGCCGTTCGGGCGGCGCAGCACCAGACCCGTGGGCGCGCTGCGGCCCATCAGACGGGCCGTGCGCTCCATGCGCGACCAGAGGGCGTCCTGGAAGACCGGATCGAGTTCGCGTGGCGTCCAGTCCGGCCGGGCGCGGCGGACGTCCTCCGTGTGGACGTAGAACTCGATCGTGTTCGACGCCTCGTCGATCTGCTTGAGCTGGAAGGGCGAGAAACGCGGTGGGCCGGTACGGATCAGCTGGATCAGCTCCTCGTACGGCTTCGCCGTGAACTCCTCCATCGCCTTGTCCAGGCGCGGCCCGAGCTGCTTGATCAGCAGGGCGGCGGCAGCGTCGGGACGGCGCTCGCGCACGACCACGTGCGCGGCGAGATCACGGGTCCGCCAGCCCTCGCAGAGGGTGGGGGCGTCGGGCCCCTCGGCCTCCAAGAGGTCGGCAAAAAGAAGTCGTTCACGCTTGGCGAAGGTCGACATGAGGCAAGCCTACGACCACGTATCGGGTCCGCCCAGTGGACGGTCACCCAGCGTTGTCGGTCGCGCGCGGCACAATGGCAGGCATGACCACGAGCACGCCCCGTCAGCCCAGCCGGCTGGACCCCGAGATCGCCGCGCGCCTCAAGCGCAGCGCGGACGGGCTCCTCCCCGCCATCGCCCAGCAGTACGACACCGGAGAGGTGCTGATGCTCGGCTGGATGGACGACGAGGCGCTGCATCGCACGCTCACCACCGGCCGCTGCACCTACTGGTCACGCAGCCGCCAGGAGTACTGGGTCAAGGGCGACACCTCCGGCCACTTCCAGTGGGTCAAGTCCGTCGCCCTCGACTGCGACGCCGACACCGTGCTCGTCAAGGTCGACCAGGTCGGCGCCGCCTGCCACACCGGGGCGCGCACCTGCTTCGACGTCGACGTGCTGCTCAAGGACGGCGAGGGCGCCGTCCCGGGCCGGGATCAGTAAGGTCACCCGCCATGGACCTTGAGACGTTCCGCAAGCTGGCCAAAGACCGCCGCGTCATCCCGGTCACCCGAAAGCTCCTCGCCGACGGCGACACCCCGGTCGCCCTCTACCGCAAGCTCGCCGCCGAACGCCCCGGGACCTTCCTGCTGGAGTCCGCGGAGAACGGCCGCACCGCGTTTCAATGGTCTCGCTACTCGTTCGTGGGCGTCCGTTCCGCGGCGACCCTGACCGAGCGCGACGGCCAGGCCCACTGGCTCGGCACCCCGCCCGTGGGCGTCCCCGTCGAGGGCGACCCGCTCGCGGCCCTGCGCGCCACCATCGAGGCCCTGCACACCCCGCGCGACCTCGCGCACGACCTGAATCTGCCGCCCTTCACCGGCGGCATGGTCGGCTACCTCGGCTACGACATCGTGCGCCGCCTGGAGAAGATCGGCCCCGGCGAGCGGGACGACCTGAAGCTGCCCGAGCTGACCATGCTGCTCACCAGCGACCTCGCCGTGATGGACCACTGGGAGGGCTCGGTCCTGCTGATCGCCAACGCGATCAACCACAACGACCTCGACACCGGAGTCGAGGAGGCCCACGCGGACGCGGTCGCCCGCCTCGACGCGATGGAGGCCGACCTCTCCCGCCCGGTCGCCCAGCCGCCGGCGGTGCTGCCGCCGTCCGAACTCCCGCAGTACACCGCGCTGTGGGGCGGCGAGGACTTCCAGGAGGCCGTCGAGGACATCAAGGAGCGCATCCGGGCGGGGGAGGCCTTCCAGGTGGTTCCCTCCCAGCGCTTCGAAACACCGTGCACGGCAAGCGCGTTGGACGTCTACCGGGTCCTCAGGGCCACCAACCCCTCGCCGTACATGTACCTGTTCCGCTTCGACGGCTTCGACGTGGTCGGCTCCTCCCCGGAGGCGCTGGTCAAGGTCGAGGACGGGCGGGCCATGGTCCACCCCATCGCCGGCACCCGGTGGCGCGGGGCGACCCCGCAGGAGGACCAGGCCCTCGCCGAGGAACTGCTCGCCGACCCCAAGGAGCGCGCCGAGCACCTCATGCTGGTCGACCTCGGCCGCAACGACCTGGGGAGGGTCTGCGAGCCCGGTTCGGTCGAGGTCGTCGACTTCATGTCCATCGAGCGGTACTCCCACGTGATGCACATCGTCTCGACGGTGACGGGCCGAGTGGCGCCGGGCCGTACGGCCTTCGACGTCCTGACGGCCTGCTTCCCGGCCGGCACCCTCTCCGGCGCCCCCAAGCCGCGCGCGATGCAGATCATCGACGAACTGGAGCCGTCCAGGCGCGGCTTGTACGGCGGCTGCGTCGGCTACCTCGACTTCGCCGGCGACTCCGACACGGCCATCGCGATCCGTACCGCCCTGCTGCGTGACGGCACCGCGTACGTCCAGGCGGGCGCGGGCATCGTCGCCGACTCGGACCCGGTCGCCGAGGACACCGAGTGCCGCAACAAGGCGGCGGCGGTCCTGCGGGCCGTCCACACGGCGAACCGGCTCGGGTGAACCCGGGCGGACGTATGGCGTGAACCCGGGCGGACGCACGGCGTGAACCCGGGTGGCCCCTCGGCAGGGGGCCCGGGTGGCCGCCGTGCGGCAGCGCGGGTGGCCGCCCGGCGGGGGCCGCGAGTCCGGCCCACCCGAACCCCGGGTGACTGATCGTTCGGGGTTCGGGTGATAGTGGAGTACGTGACTGCCGTACCTCACCCCCGTTCCGAAGCCCCCGGCCGCGCCCGGGCCGGCCGCACGAGTCTCGCCCTCACCCTGCTGTGCGGTGCGCTCGGCGCGGCCGTCGCGCTGCTCGCCACCCGGCAGCGCTGGTCGGCGGGCACCGTGACGGTGGCCGGCGGCCCGTTCCCCCTGACCGCCAAGGGCAGCGACGTCACGGGCGTGCCCGCGGCCCTGGCCATAGTGGGGCTCGCCGCGCTCGTCGCCGTCTTCGCCGTCCGCCGGGCCGGCCGCTTCGCCGTCGCGGGCCTGCTCGCCCTCTCCGGCGCCGGCATCGTCGCCGCGGCCCTGCTCGGCGCCTCCGACAGCTCCGCGCTCGACGAGCAGGCCGCTCGGACCTCCGGCGACACCGCGGCCACGGTCGACGCCCTCACCCATACCGCCTGGCCGTACGTGGCGGCCGTCGGCGGCGTCCTCATCCTGCTCGCCGGGTTGCTGGCCCTGCGCTACGGACGGCTGTGGCCCGCCATGTCCGGCCGCTACGAGCGCGGCGGCGCCCCCCGCCCGCGCCGCACGGCCCGCGCCGCCGACCCCGACCGCCCCGAGGAGCTCTGGAAGGCCCTCGACCGGGGCGAGGACCCGACCGGGGCCTGACACCCGGGGGCGCGCCACGACCCCCGATCACCGCACGCGCGGGCGTGCGGGACAATGACAGCGAGCGACCGGCTCACCCACGTACACACGTACACAGCAATGAGGAGCAAGCAATGGCGGGCAGCAGCCACGGTCACACCCCGGCCGCCTGGACCGGTGTTTCGATCGCCTTCATCGGTTTCTGCGTCGCGGGAGCCTTCATGGTGATGGACCAGCCCGCGGGCTTCTGGGCCGGCATGGGCGTCGTGGTCATCGGCGGTGTCGTCGGCTGGATCATGCGGGCGATGGGCATGGGGCAGCCGAAGGACGCTCACGACACGCTGCTCACGACGCACGAGCGCGAGACCGCGCCCGCGCAGAGCTGAGGCGCGCGACTTCCGCGAACGACTTCGACCTGAGGGGCGACCCGGCGCCGGTGGGATGCCGGGGGCGCCCCTCACGCGTGTGCGGGGGCACAATGCATGACGTGAACGCCGACAGTGAGCGGGCGGCCCGGCCCGGTGCCGGCGCCCTGGCGAGGCGCGTGGCCGTTCCGGCGGGGGTCCTCGCGGCCGTCGTCGGCGCCTTCGCCTACGTGGGGACCGTCGACCCGAACGAACCCGGCCACTACCCGGCCTGCCCCCTCCTGCGCTACACCGGCATCTACTGCCCCGGCTGCGGCGGACTGCGCAGCGCGCACGCCGTCGTCCACGGGGACGTCCTCGCGGCACTCCAGGACAACGCCCTGGCCGTGGTCGGCTACGTGCTCTTCGCCGTGCTGTGGACCGTCTGGGTGGTCAGGGCGGTGCGCGGGCGCCCGTTCAGGCCGGAACCGGGTCCGGTACAGCTGTGGGCGGCGGGCGCGTTGCTGCTGGTCTTCACCGTCGTCCGGAACCTGCCGTTCGGTGGCTGGCTGCACCCTTGATCGACGGAGAAACGTCCAGGTACTGGGACCGGCGTCAACCGGATGCGGGGCCTACGCCCAGCTCCGGATACCATCGCAGAGACCGTAGGTTTTGAACCGCTTTCACAGTCAACCGTCTGGAAGGGGGCCGCTCGCGTGAGTGTGCTCGACGAGATCATCGACGGAGTCCGTGCCGACCTCGCGGAGCGGCAGGCGCGCGTCAGCCTCGACGAGCTCAAGGAGCGCGCGGCGAAGGCTCCCGCTGCCAAGGACGGGGTCGCCGCGCTGAAGGGCGACGGCGTCAAGGTCATCTGCGAGGTCAAGCGCTCCAGCCCCTCCAAGGGCGCGCTCGCCGCGATCGCCGACCCGGCCGGGCTCGCCGCCGACTACGAGGCGGGCGGCGCGGCCGTCATCTCCGTGCTGACGGAGCAGCGACGCTTCGGCGGCTCGCTCGCCGACCTGGAGGCGGTCCGCGCCCGCGTGGACATCCCGGTCCTGCGCAAGGACTTCATCGTCACGTCGTACCAGCTGTGGGAGGCCCGGGCCTACGGCGCCGACCTCGCGCTGCTGATCGTCGCGGCCCTCGACCAGCCGGCCCTGGAGTCGCTGATCGAGCGCGCCGTCTCCATCGGCCTGACGCCGCTGGTCGAGGTGCACGACGAGGACGAGGTGGAGCGTGCCGTGGACGCGGGCGCGAAGATCATCGGCGTCAACGCCCGCAACCTGAAGACCCTGGAGGTCGACCGGGGCACCTTCGAACGGGTGGCACCGGAGATCCCCGGCAGCATCGTCAAGGTGGCCGAGTCCGGCGTCCGCGGCCCGCACGACCTCATCGCCTACGCCAACGCCGGCGCCGACGCGGTCCTGGTCGGCGAATCCCTGGTGACCGGCAAGGACCCCAAGTCCGCCGTCTCCGACCTGGTCGCGGCCGGCGAACACCCGGCACTCCGCCACGGCAGAGGCTGATCACCGCTAGGCTGACCCCGATGACTCTCACCGTGACCACCGTGGACCGGCACCAGCGCCTCGCGCGCGGCTGCCGTCCCCGGGGCTGCCGCGCGCCGGCACGCCGTGTGCACGGCCGCAGGGTCAGGTACGTCATCGGCGACGAGCCCGGCCAGGTCAACGGCCGCCGATGGCAGCGCGCCCCCCAGGGGCGCGGGGAACTGCGCGACCGGCCGCACCCGGCCTGACCTCGCACGACAGGCTCCGCCCCCACGGCGATCAGTGTCTTTTTCACGCACTCACCGTGAGGTATCCGCATGCCCAGCGACTTCTTCATCCCCGACCCGGAGGGTCAGGTCCCCAGCGCCGACGGCTACTTCGGCGCCTTCGGCGGCAAGTTCATCCCGGAGGCCCTCGTCGCCGCCGTGGACGAGGTGGCCGTCGAGTACGACAAAGCCAAGAACGACCCGGAGTTCGCCCGAGAGCTCGACGACCTGCTGGTCCACTACACCGGCCGTCCCAGCTCCCTCACCGAGGTCCCGCGTTTCGCCGAACACGCAGGCGGCGCCCGCGTCTTCCTCAAGCGCGAGGACCTCAACCACACCGGCTCCCACAAGATCAACAACGTCCTCGGCCAGGCCCTGCTGACCAAGCGCATGGGCAAGACCCGCGTGATCGCCGAGACCGGCGCCGGCCAGCACGGCGTCGCGACGGCCACCGCCTGCGCGCTGTTCGGCCTGGAATGCACCATCTACATGGGCGAGATCGACACCGAGCGCCAGGCCCTCAACGTGGCCCGGATGCGCATGCTCGGCGCCGAGGTCATCGCCGTGAAGTCGGGCTCGCGCACCCTCAAGGACGCCATCAACGAGGCGTTCCGCGACTGGGTCGCCAACGTCGACCACACCCACTACCTCTTCGGTACGGTCGCCGGCCCGCACCCCTTCCCCGCCATGGTCCGCGACTTCCACCGCGTGATCGGCGTCGAGGCCCGCCGCCAGCTCCTGGAGCGCGCCGGACGCCTCCCCGACGCCGCGATCGCCTGCGTCGGCGGCGGCTCCAACGCCATCGGCCTCTTCCACGCCTTCATCCCGGACACGGACGTACGCCTCATCGGCTGCGAGCCCGCCGGGCACGGCGTCGAGACCGGTGAGCACGCGGCCACGCTGACCGCCGGTGAGCCCGGCATCCTGCACGGCTCCCGCTCCTACGTCCTGCAGGACGAGGAGGGCCAGATCACCGAGCCGTACTCGATCTCGGCCGGTCTGGACTACCCCGGCATCGGCCCCGAGCACTCCTACCTCAAGGACAGCGGCCGCGGCGAGTACCGCGCGGTCACCGACGACGCCGCCATGCAGGCCCTGCGCCTGCTGTCGCGGACCGAGGGCATCATCCCGGCGATCGAGAGCGCGCACGCGCTCGCCGGCGCGCTGGAGGTCGGCCGTGAACTGGGCAAGGACGGCCTGATCGTCGTCAACCTGTCCGGCCGCGGCGACAAGGACATGGACACGGCCGCCCGCTACTTCGGCCTGTACGACACCGACGCCGAGGTCCCCGCCGACGCGGACACCGACGCCGCCGAGATCGAGGGGGACGCCAAGTGAGCGGCAACATCCAGCTGTTGAGCGACACCCTGCACGCCGCCCGGGCCGAGGGACGCTCCGCTCTCATCGCCTACCTCCCGGCCGGGTTCCCGACCGTGGACGGCGGCATCGAGGCGATCAAGGCCGTGCTCGACGGAGGCGCGGACGTCATGGAGGTGGGTCTGCCGCACAGCGACCCCGTCCTCGACGGGCCCGTCATCCAGACCGCCGACGACATCGCCCTGCGCGGCGGGGTCAAGATCGCGGACGTCATGCGCACGGTCCGTGCGGCGCACGAGGCCACCGGCAAGCCGATCCTCGTCATGACGTACTGGAACCCCATCGACCGCTACGGGGTCGAACGCTTCACCGCCGAGCTGGCGGAGGCGGGCGGCGCGGGCTGCATCCTGCCCGACCTGCCCGTCCAGGAGTCCGCCCGGTGGAGGGAGCACGCCGAGAAGCACGGCCTCGCCACGGTCTTCGTCGTGGCTCCGAGCAGCAAGGACGAGCGGCTCGCCCAGATCACCGCGGTGGGCAGCGGCTTCGTCTACGCAGCCTCGCTGATGGGCGTCACCGGCACCCGTGAGTCGGTCGGCGCGCAGGCCCAGGACCTGGTCGAGCGCACCCGGGCCACCGGCACCGACCTGCCCGTCTGCGTCGGACTCGGCGTTTCCGACGCCGAGCAGGCCGCCGAGGTCGCCGGCTTCGCCGACGGAGTCATCGTCGGCTCGGCGTTCGTGAAGCGGATGCTGGACGCGCCGGACGACGCGGCCGGTGTCGAGGCCGTGCGCGCGCTCGCCGCCGACCTGGCGAAGGGCGTGCGCGCACGGGCGTAGACACCGTCACGGCCCGGACGTCGCAAGTAGTCGGAAGAAGGGCCTTCCGTACGACTCGCTCGAACGGGTGGACCTGAGGCCGGGGAGGCGCGCTGCGCCTCCCCGGTTCGTTCTGGCGGGTGTGAGCGAAAAGAATCCTGAGGGAAAGCGGACCGCCCGGGAGCGGCTGGCGGTCGAGCGGGAGAAGCAGAAGGCCGCGGACAGGCGGCGTCGTGCGCTGATCGTGGGTGCGAGCGTCGTCTGTGTCCTGGGCCTCGCCGCGGTGATCGGAGTCGTCGCGGCGAACGCCGGCAAGGACGACGGAAGCGAGGCGTCGGGGCCGGTGGTGGGCCCTTCGGGGGCGCAGGGCAAGGACGGCCTCGCGATCCCGGTCGGTGAGGAGAGCGCCAGGTCGACGCTCACCATCTGGGAGGACTTCCGCTGCCCGGCCTGCAAGAGCTTCGAGGACGCGTACCGGTCGACGATCCATGAGCTGACGGACTCCGGGAAGCTCAAGGTCCGGTACCACCTGGCGACGATCATCGACGGCAACATGGGCGGCTCGGGCTCCCGCAACGCCGCGAACGCCGCGGCCTGCGCCCAGGACGTCGGGAAGTTCGTGCCCTACCACGACGTGCTCTACCAGAACCAGCCGCCCGAGATCGACGACGCCTTCGCCGAGAACAGCAAGCTCCTTCAGCTCGCCGGCAAGGTCGACGGCCTGGACACGCCCGCCTTCCGCAAGTGCGTCGAGGACGGCACCCACGACAGCTGGGTCGACAAGTCCAACGAGGCGTTCAAGAAGGGCGGCTTCAGCGGTACACCGACGGTGCTGCTGAACGACAAGGACATCTACCAGGACCAGACGATGACGCCGGCGAAGCTGAAGCAGATGGTGGAGGCGGCCGCCAAGGGCTGAGCCCCGGCGGGCGGGGTCGCGGCTCGGACACGGCCCGTTATGGACCCGTAGCCGGGCCGCCCGCCATCGGTCCCGCCCGGCAGGGTAGCGTCGACCTTGCCATGGAACTTGCCTACATTCCCAGCCCGTCGCGCGGGGTGATCCACCTCGGTCCCATTCCGCTGCGCGGCTACGCCTTCTGCATCATCATCGGTGTCTTCGTAGCCGTCTGGCTCGGCAACAAACGCTGGATCGCCCGCGGCGGGCGGGCCGGCACGGTGGCCGACATCGCGGTGTGGGCCGTGCCGTTCGGCCTGATCGGCGGTCGGCTCTACCACGTGATCACGGACTACCAGCTGTACTTCAGCGAGGGCCGTGACTGGGTGGACGCCTTCAAGATCTGGGAGGGCGGACTCGGCATCTGGGGCGCGATCGCCTTCGGCGCGCTCGGCGCGTGGATCGGCTGCCGGCGCCGTGGCATCCCGCTGCCCGCCTATGCCGACGCCGTCGCCCCCGGCATCGCCTTCGCGCAGGCGATCGGGCGGTGGGGCAACTGGTTCAACCAGGAGCTGTACGGGCGGCCGACGGACCTTCCGTGGGCGCTGGAGATCACGTCCTCGACGGACGGACGGGTGCCGGGCACCTACCACCCGACGTTCCTGTACGAGTCGCTGTGGTGCATCGGCGTCGCCCTGCTGGTGATCTGGGCGGACCGCCGCTTCAAGCTGGGTCACGGACGGGCGTTCGCGCTGTATGTCGCCGCGTACTGCTCGGGCCGGGCATGGATCGAGTACATGCGGGTCGACGACGCCCACAAGATCCTGGGCGTGCGGCTGAACGTCTGGACCGCGCTGATCGTGTTCCTGCTCGCGGTGACGTACATCGTGGTGTCGGCGAGGAAGCGGCCCGGCCGCGAGCCCGTGGTCGAGCCGGGTGCCTCCGACGCCGAGGCCGACGACAAGGCTTCCGACGACAAGGCTTCCGACGACGAGCCTTCTGACCGGAAGGCCGCCGACGGCAGCGCTGCGGACAGCGACGTCGAGGTCTCCGACGACGAAGCCGGGGCCGACGCCGAGGTGAAGGACGACGCCAAGGACGAGGCCGGGTCGACGAAGAAGACGTGAGACCCGGCAGTACGACGACGAGGGCGCCCGGACGGATCCGGGCGCCCTCGTCGTGTGCGGGGCGGGGTCAGGGGCCCGGTCACGTCCGCTGGGCCAGGGACAGGGTCCTGCGCGCCGCCGCCACCACCGCCGCGTCGATGAAGGTCCCGTCCTGCAGCGCCTGGGCGCCCCGCTGGGCCGTGGCCGCCTTGACGATCGTCTCCGCCTGCTCCAGCTCGGCGTCCGTGGGCAGGTAGGCCCGCTCGATCACCGGGAGCTGGCGGGGGTGGATGGCCGCCCGGCCCAGGAAGCCCAGGGTACGGCCGTGGGCGCAGGAGGCGGCGAGGCCCTCCAGGTCCCGGATGTCCGGATGGATGGACTGGGAGGGCGGGGGCAGTCCGGCCGCCCGGGCCGCGACCACGACACGGGAGCGGGACCAGTCGAGGCCCGCGTCGCCCCGTACACCCAGATCGGTGCGCAGATCCGCCTCGCCCAGGCAGATGCCGCGCAGCGCGGGGTGGGCGCAGGCGATCGGGTACGCCCGCTCGACGGCGAGGGCCGACTCCAGCAGGGCGTACAGCGCGGGTGCGCCGCCGCCGGCCGCGGGTGTGGTCTCGGCGAGGTGGGTGATCTGCCCCGGCGCCGTCACCTTCGGAAGGCGAAGGCCGCAAAGGCCCGGCAGGGCGGCGAGGGCGCGGAGGTCGGCTGCCGCGGGCGGGGTGTCCAGGGCGTTCACCCGGACGTGCACCGGGACCGGGTGCGGGGTGGACAGGAGCTCGGCGGTGGCCGCGCGGGCGTAGTCCTTGCGGTCGGGGGCCACCGCGTCCTCCAGGTCGACCACGACGACGTCCGCGCCGGCCGTGAGGGCCTTCGCGACCACCTTCGGCCGGTCGCCCGGGGCGTACAGCCAGGTCAGGGGATACGGCCTCACAGGGCGCCCTCCTCACGCAGGGCCGCCAGTTCGGCGCGGGTCAGGCCCAGGTCGGTGAGGACCTCGTCGGTGTCCGCGCCGTGCGGGCGGCCGGCCCAGCGGATGGCGCCGGGGGTGGCGGAGAGCCGGAAGAGGACGTTCTGCATGCGCAGCGGGCCCAGTTCGGGGTCCTCGACGGTGGTGATCGTGTCGAGTGCCGCGTACTGGGGGTCCGTCATCACGTCCCGCACGTCCTGGATCGGGGCCACCGCGGCCTCCGCCTTCTCGAAGGCGGCGAGGACGTCGGCGCGGGTGTGGCGGGCGATCCAGTCGCCGACCGCGCGGTCGAGGACGTCGGCGTGGCGGGCCCGGTCGGCGCCCGTCGCGAACCACGGCTCGTCGATCAGCTCCGGGCGTCCCACCAGGTGCATCACGCGCTCGGCGATCGACTGGGCGGAGGTGGAGACGGCGACCCAGGTGCCGTCCGCGGTGCGGTAGGTGTTGCGCGGGGCGTTGTTGGCGGAGCGGTTGCCGGTGCGCTCCTGGACGTAGCCGAGCTGGTCGTACCAGGTCGGCTGGGGACCGAGCGCGAGCAGCATCGGTTCGATGAGGGCCATGTCGACGACCTGGCCCTCGCCGCCGCGCTCGCGGGCGGCCAGTGCCGTCATCACCGCGTACGCGGTGGCGAGGGCCGCGATCGAGTCGGCCAGGCCGAACGGCGGGAGCGTCGGGGGCGCGTCCGGTTCGCCGGTGAGCGCGGCGAAGCCGCTCATCGCCTCGGCGAGGGTGCCGAAGCCGGGGCGGTGGGCGTAGGGGCCGAACTGACCGAAGCCGGTGACGCGGGTGAGGACCAGGCGGGGGTTGACGGCGGACAGCTCCGGCCAGCCCAGGTCCCACTTCTCCAGGGTGCCGGGGCGGAAGTTCTCGATGACGACGTCCGCGGTCGAGGCCAGGCGCAGCAGGGTGGCGCGGCCGCCGGGCTTGGAGAGGTTCAGGGTGATCGTGCGTTTGTTGCGGCCCAGCACCTTCCACCACAGGCCCACGCCGTCCTTGGCCGGGCCGTGGCCGCGGGAGGGGTCGGGCTTCGCGGGGTGCTCGACCTTGATGACCTCCGCGCCGAAGTCGCCGAGCATCGTGGCGGCGAGAGGTCCGGCGAAGAGGGTGGCCAGGTCGAGGACGCGCAGGCCCGCCAGCGGGGCCGGGCCGGCCTGCGCCGTACGGGGCGCCGTCGGCGCGGTCCGGGTCGCCTCGGTCATGACGCGTACCGTGCCTCGATCTCGGGGCGGTACGGCATCGACGCCGAGGCGCCCTCCCGCTGGACCGACAGTGCCGCCGCTGCCGCCGCCCAGGCCAGTGCCTGAGGCATCGGCCGTCCCTCGCCCAGGGCCACCGCGAGCGCGCCGACGAAGGTGTCGCCGGCGCCGGTCGTGTCGACGGCGGTGACCTTCGGCGCGGGCACGGTCAGGGGTTCGGCGCCGCGGGCGACGTACAGGCTGCCGTCCGCGCCCAGGGTGACGACCACCTCGGGCACCAGGTCGAGCAGCCCGATGGCGGCCTCCCGGGGGTCGGTGCGGCCGGTGAGGGTGGTGGCCTCGTGCTCGTTGGGGACCAACAGGTCCACGGCGGCGAAGAGTTCGTCCGGGAGCGGTTGGGCGGGGGACGGGGTGAGGACCGTACGGACGCCGTGGCGGCGGGCCGCCTGGGCGCCGGCGACGACCGCGGCCAGGGGGATCTCCAGCTGGAGCAGCAGGGTGTCGGCGGCGGCGATGACGCCCTCGTCGCCGGGGCTGAGGTGGTCGAGCGTGCCGTTCGCGCCGGGGATCACGACGATCGCGTTGCCGCCCTCGTCGTCCACGACGATGTGCGCGGTGCCGGAGGGCCCCTCGGCGGTGCGCAGGTCGTCGGTGTCCACACCGGAGTGTTCGAGGGTGGAGCGCAGATGGGCGCCGAAGGCGTCGTTGCCGACGGCGCCGATCATCATGACGTCACCGCCGGCGCGCGCCGCAGCGATCGCCTGGTTGGCGCCCTTGCCGCCGGGGATCGTGCGGAACTCCCGGCCCGTCACGGTCTCGCCGCGCTGCGGGGCCTTCTCGACGTAGGTGACGAGGTCCATGTTCGTGCTGCCGAGCACGACGATGTCGGTCATGGGCGGGTGGCCTCCAAGTGGGTGCGACCGTGGGCGAGTCGGTGGGTGAGCCGGGCCGGCGCGTCGAAACCGCTGCCGTCGAAGTCGGCGACGGAGGTGGCCAGGCGGTTCTTGAGGGGGGCCGTCCAACGGTCGGGGAGGGCGGCGGGGCTGCCGGCGAGGAGGGCGGCGACGCTGCCCGCGGTCGCGCCGTTGGAGTCGGTGTCCCAGCCACCGGACACGGCACGGCAGACGGAGCCCGTGAAGTCGCCGTCGGCGTGGGTGAGCGCGGCGGCGATCAGGGCCGTGTTGGGGATCGCGTGGACCCAGTGGTGGGTGCCGGAGTGGACGGCGTGCAGTTCGTCGACGACCGTGTCGAAGTCCTCGTGGGTCTTCGCGAGGCGGACGGCGTGGTGGATCGCCCGGGACAGGCGGGAGGCCGCGGGGATCACCGTCAGGCCGGTGCGCAGGCAGGCGTGGATGTCGTGGGGGCCGGTCGCCGTCGCCGCCCGTGCGATGACCGCCGCCGTGAACATCGCCGCGTAGACGCCGTTGGCGGTGTGCGTCAAGGTGGCGTCCCGGTGGGCCTGTTCGGCCGCCGCGGCCGGGTCACCGGGGTTGGTCCAGCCGTGCACGTCGGCGCGGATGAGGGCGCCGATCCATTCGCGGAAGGGGTTGCGGTGGCGGGCGGTGTGCGGGGGTTCGATGCCGGTGAGCAGGTTGCGGTAGGCGATGCGTTCGGCGGTGAAGGTCCGGCCGGCGGGGAGTTCGTCGAGCCAGAGGCGGGCCACGTCGGTCGTGGTGAAGCCCTTGCCGTGGTGCCGCAGCAACAGCAGGTTGAGCAGGGGGTAGTTGAGGTCGTCGTCCTCGGGCATGCCGTCGATGTTCTCGGCCAGGGAGGTGGCGGCCGAGCGGCGGTTCCAGGGGTGGCGGCGGGTGAGGTCCTTGGGGACGCCCTTGGCCGTGAAGTACGTGGTGAGGGGCCAGTTGCCGGTGGCGCGGGCGAGTTGCCTGATGCCGTCGAGCGGGAGCTTCTCCACGGGCTTGCCGAGCAGGCAGCCGACGGCGCGGCCCAGCCAGGCGGCTTCGTAGCGGTCCGCAGCGGGGATCGCCGTGGGGGTGGGGTCGCTCGCCGGCGCGGGCCAGGACGGGCAGCAGGCCTTGATCTTCGCGAGGTCGGTGGGTTCCTGTTCCGCCAGCCGGCTCGGCAGGTCCGCCAGTTCGTCCAGCAGGTCGTCCGCCAGGGTCCGCAGATATCTCGACGCCGGTTCGGAAGACGCCCCCGCCCGCAGCGGGGTCTCCGGGCCGCCCGCCGCCCTCCACCGTTGCGCGATCCTCGACGGCTCCCGGCCGTCCAGGGCCGCCTGGCGCAACTCGTGGCCGATCAGGTCCTCCGGCTGGACCCAGGTCAGTCGGAGCATCCCCGGCCCTCCAGTGCGCAGAAGGCCGCCTCGTGGGCGCGGCGCCGACGTACGTCCCGGGCGTGG
Organism: Streptomyces sp. NPDC007808; assembly: GCF_042868655.1. Taxonomy (NCBI): domain Bacteria; kingdom Bacillati; phylum Actinomycetota; class Actinomycetes; order Kitasatosporales; family Streptomycetaceae; genus Streptomyces; species Streptomyces sp. NPDC007808. The sequence goes on along the minus strand of NZ_JBIAEQ010000002.1, from coordinate 53,877 downwards.
ATCTCCCTGGTCACCTCGGTCAGCTCGCGGGGCGGTTCCCACAGGTCGAGACGGCTGGCTTCGGCGACCGCCTTCGACCAGTCCTCCGGGACGGGGGAGCCGAGGGCGCCGGCCAGCGCGCCCGCCATCGTCGCGATGGAGTCGCAGTCGCGGCCGTAGTTCACGGCGCCCAGGACCGAGGCGCGGTAGTCGCCGTCGGCCACCACCAGCATCCCCAGCGCGACGGGGAGTTCCTCGATGGCGTGCAGGCGGGACGGGCGACGGGCGCCCAGGGAGGGCTGCCGGTAGTCGGGGCCCACCGTGTCGTAGGGCGTGACCGCCTCCCGCAGGGGGGCCAGCGCCGACTCGAAGTCCCGGTGGGCGCCGGCCACTTCGCAGACCTTCTCGATCGCCGTCCTCGTGCCGTCCTTCGCCAGCGACAGACAGGCCGAGACGACCGAGTCCGGTGTGGCCCCGGGTGCGCAGGCCGCCGCCACCGCCGCCGCGAAGACACCCGCGGCCTCACGGCCGTACGACGACTGGTGGGCGCCCGCGATGTCCAGTGCCTCGGTGTACGCGGCCCTCGGGTCGGCGGCGTTGACCAGGCCGACCGGGGCCATGTACATCGCGGCGCCGCAGTTGACGATGTTGCCGACGCCGGCTTCCCGTGGGTCCGCGTGGCCGTAGTGGAGGCGGGCCACCAGCCACTTCTCCGCGAGGAAGATCCGGTGCAGGGGGAGTGCCTCCGACTCCAGTTCCGGGATCCAGCGCGGGTTGGTCATCAGGTCCGGGACCAGGTGGTCGGCGATCGCGTACGCGTCGAGGTGGTCGCGGACCGTGGCGTAGACGCGGATCAGCGCGTGCGTCATCAGGGTGTCGTCGGTGACGTGGCCGTCGCCCTTGTGGTACGGCGCGATGGGGCGGGCCGTACGCCAGGCGTCGCCGTTCCAGGGGCCGACGATGCCGTGGACGCGGCCGCCGTGGCGCTGCAGGATCTGGTCGGGCGAGTAGCCCTCCACCGGGCCCCCGAGCGCGTCGCCGACCGCCGCGCCGACCAGGGCGCCGGTGATCCGCTCGTCCAGACGCGGGCCACTGCTTTCTTCTGCTTTGGGCGTCATGCCCGAATCATCCTCCTGGTCGGGCCGGTTGTGTGGCTTCGAGGAGTCCGGCGAGTTCCACCAGGTCGGTGCCGGTGAGCCGGGGGAGCACGCAGCCCGAGAGGGTGCGGCAGGTGTCGCGCCAGCTCGCCGGGATCGCCGCCCCACCTCCCAGGGCGCCGGTCAGGGCGCCGGTCAGTGCGGGTGCCGAGTCGGCGACCCGGGACAGGCACGCGGAGGCGGGCACCGCCTCGGCGATACGGCCGTGCGCGGCGACCGCGAGGGCCAGGGCGACCGGGACCGTTTCGGCGGCGGCGATGCCGTAGCTGTAGACGTGGTCGACGATCTGGTGTTCGAGGAGCGGGATCAGAGCGAACGCGCCGTCGGCGTCCCGCGCGAGCCTCAGCGCGTGGCGGGCGTTGCGCCCGATCTCCGTCTCCTCGGGGAGTTCGGCGAGGGCCGCGTCGACGCAGGCCCCGGTCTCGGCGCCGGCCAGGGCCAGTGAGAGGGCCGCCGCCATCGCCCGCGCGCCGTGCACGCCGTCGCCGTCCTGGGTGTAGCGGGCGTCGAACTCGGCGAGGTCGGCGGCACCGCGGGGGTCCCCGGGGTGGGCGACGGCGAGGACACAGGCCCGTACGCAGGCCGCGTCGTCGAAGTAGTGCGGGTTGTCGTGGCCGGTCGCGGGCGGGCGCAGGCCGGTGGCCAGGTTGCCGAGGCCGGCGCGGACGGAGATACGGGCGCGCAGGGGGAGGATCGCCGACTCGATCTCCGGGGCGCGGTCGGCCGCCGCGGCGATCTCGTCGGCCAGGGCGCTCCATGTCAGGTCGATCGCGGTGCGGGTGCGGCGCTCCCGGCTCAGGTCGCCGAGGGCGGTGTCGTCGCCGGCACGCAGGAGTGCCTCGGCCGTGAAGGCCGCCCATTCCGTGTCGTCGGAGGGGCCGAGGAGGAGGGGTTCGGGAGGCTGGTTCAGGGCGATGGGGACGGGGAGCGTGGTCGTCGCGTTGTGCTCGGCGAACGTGTCCAGCTCGCGGGTGAGGCGGCGGGTCCAGTCGGGCATGCGGGCGGCCCGGTGGCGGGCGGCGGGCCAGCCTGAGGCGTCGCCCGCGGCGAGGCCCAGAAGGAGGCCGAGGACGCGCTGACCGGCTTCGCCTTCGGCCTCCCGGCTCCCGCCGGCACGTCGCGTGCGGCTCGCCCCGCCGGGGGCGGGGGGCTCGTGCCGGAGTGCCTCGCCATCGGTGGGCGCGGGCTCGGCCGGGTCCTTCAGGCCTGCGTGGCCGGGCTCCGGGGGTGCCGGAGCCACGGCCCCCTCGTCCCACGGGACCGGCGGCGTCACGGTCGGCCCTCCGCCTCTTCAGCCGCGACCAGGGCGAAGGAGCCGCGCGGGGCCAGCTCCTGCCGCGCCCGGACCTCGCCGGGTACGAATCCCCCCGCACCCCACTTGCCGCCCTCCCCCGGCACCAGCAGCTCCGCCACGTCCAGCACATGGTGTCCGGCCATCGACGGCAGGCAGCTGCCTCGCGCCGGGCCGATGGCACACGCCCAGTCCGTCGGGATCGCCGAGGCTCCCTGGGCGGCCCCGGCCAGGGCTCCGGCCACCGCGGCCGTGGTGTCCGCGTCGCGGCCCATGTTCACCGCCGTCAGCACGGCCTGGACGAAGTCGCCGTCCGCGGACGCGTACGCCCCGAAGGCCAGCGCCACCGCCTCGGGCGCCAGATCGGTCCAGGGGTAGCCGCCGATGACGACCGCGGAGCGGACCGCGCGTTCGCCGCGGTGGGCGACCGCGACCGCGCGGCGCAGGGAGCGGGCCGTCCAGGAGTCGTCCGGGACCACCGCGAGGGCCGAGGCGACCACGGCGATGGTGGGCGCGCCGGCCATCGCGGCAGCCACGCCCGCCGCCACCGCCTGGCCGCCGTAGATGCCCTCGCCGTCATGGCTGACCGAACCGTCGATCGCCACCAGGCGGGCGGCCTCCGCCGGACGGCCCGCCGCGAAGACACCGAAGGGGGCCGCGCGCATGGCGAGGCCGTCGCTCCAGGCGTGGCGGTGCTGGGCGGAGATGGGGGCGGCGAGGCCCCGGCGGAGGTTCTCCAGCGTGCCTCGCTCACTGAACCCCGCGCCGCGGAAGGGACCCTCCGCGCGGTCCGCGATCCACTCGTGCCAGGCCGCCTCCACATGCGCCGGGGTGAGGGCCGAGCCGTGGCGGGCGAGGAGGAGGCCCGAGAAGATCGCGTACTCGGTGTCGTCCGTCCCGGAGGGGTTGTCGGTGACGAAGCCCGTGATGCGGCCCCAGCGGGCACGGATCTCGGAGGGCTTCATGTTCTCCGCGGGGGCGCCCAGCGCGTCGCCGACCGCGAGGCCCAGGAGCGCGCCGCGGGCCCGTTCGCTCAGTTCGGCGGCCTCCCCGGGCACCGGGACCGAGGGGATGCAGGCGATCGATGCCATACAGGGCCTTCCTCCGGGGGCTCCGCCCAGGGCGCGGAGCCCTTTGCGGATATGTCCCACCGTCGGCGGTTGACCCGAGCCTCGGACGCCCCAGAGTCACCCGGTCGACATCTGTGCGGAGCCCGCTACGAATGAGCGTTCTACGGCAAAACCGCAGGTAAGCCCAGCCTTTCCTTGCTGGAAAGCCGGAATGATCAGGGGTAGATTTTGTGTTGTCCAAGAGTGGAACTTGTCTAAAGACAGCCTTACCTCAGTTCAACGGGAGACCCTCATGGCCATCATCGAGATCGAAGCGGCGCTGCACGAGGCGCACCGTGACAACCACACGCACCGCGATGTGAACGGTGGCTGGCTGCGCCCCGCGGTCTTCGGTGCGATGGACGGGCTGGTCTCCAACCTCGCCCTGATGACCGGTGTCGCGGGCGGCGCGGTCAGTCACCAGACCGTCGTGCTGAGCGGGCTCGCCGGGCTCGCCGCCGGCGCCTTCTCCATGGCGGCCGGCGAGTACACCTCCGTCGCCTCGCAGCGTGAGCTCGTCGAGGCCGAGCTGGACGTCGAGCGGCGGGAGCTGAGAAAGCACCCCGAGGACGAGGAGGCCGAGCTGGCGGCCCTGTACGAAGCCCGGGGCGTCGAGCCGAAGCTCGCGCGGGCCGTGGCCCAGCAGCTCTCCCGCGACCCCGAACTGGCGCTGGAGATACATGCCCGCGAGGAGCTGGGCATCGACCCCGGTGACCTGCCGTCGCCGCTGGTCGCGGCCGTCTCGTCGTTCGGCTCGTTCGCGCTGGGCGCCCTGCTGCCCGTGCTGCCCTACCTGCTCGGTGCCACCTCGCTGTGGCCGGCCGTGCTGCTCGCGCTCCTCGGCCTGTTCCTGTGTGGCGCGGTCGTGGCCAGGGTGACGGCGCGGACCTGGTGGTACAGCGGGCTGCGGCAGCTCGCGCTCGGCGGCGCGGCGGCCGGTGTGACGTACGCCCTGGGCAGCCTGTTCGGAACGGCCGTAGGATAGTGCGACTGGAACTTATGCGTTGGGCCGCATAAGTAGCCGTTACTTGCTGGTTTCGAGTGGTTAACCACCGGGCATGAGCCGTAAGCGCTGTGGGCAATGACGCCTGGGGCGCACTCGCGGGGTGGGCGACGACGCCCGCCCTGCCTCTGGACCGACGGACACAGACCTGTCACGCTCGGTCCCCACATACTTCCGGCCAGGTGCGCGGGACCCCCGCCGCACACCCATGGCGTCCACATGTTGGAACGGAGTATCCCGGTTCCCGAGAACCGCTCCATCATGTAACCTGCACGAAATTTTGCGATCACGCAGAGGGCCAACGTCGTCCCTCGGCACTTTTCACATGCCACATGACGACGACGGGAGAGCCGATGCGTACGCCGCGCCAGCCGTCCCAGCATTCCGAGAATGGCCAGAACTGGTCGTTCATGGATGCTCGCCCTGCTGCGCAGGGTATGTACGACCCCCGCAACGAGCACGACGCCTGTGGCGTCGGCTTCGTGGCGACCCTCACGGGCGAGGCGAGCCACACGCTGGTCGAGCAGGCGCTCACCGTTCTGCGCAACCTCGAACACCGCGGCGCCACCGGCTCCGAGCCCGACTCGGGCGACGGCGCGGGCATCCTCTCCCAGGTGCCGGACGCCTTCTTCCGCGAGGTGGCCGAGTTCGAGCTGCCCGCGGCCGGTGGCTACGCCGTCGGCATCGCCTTCCTGCCGGAGGACGGCACGACCGAGGCCGTCTCACGCATCGAGACGATCGCCGCCGAGGAGGGCCTGACCGTCCTCGGCTGGCGCGAGGTCCCCGTCGCACCCGAACTGCTCGGCGCCACCGCCCGGTCGACGATGCCGGCGTTCCGCCAGATCTTCGTGACGGACGGTGCCAGCACGGGACTCGCCCTCGACCGCAAGGCCTTCGTGCTGCGCAAGCGCGCCGAGCGCGAGGTCGGCGTCTACTTCCCGTCGCTGTCGGCCCGCACGATCGTCTACAAGGGCATGCTGACCACCGGCCAGCTGGAGCCCTTCTTCCCGGACCTGTCCGACCGCCGCTTCGCCTCCGCGATCGCGCTCGTGCACTCCCGGTTCTCCACGAACACCTTCCCGAGCTGGCCGCTCGCCCACCCGTACCGCTTCGTCGCCCACAACGGTGAGATCAACACCGTCAAGGGCAACCGCAACTGGATGGTCGCCCGCGAATCCCAGCTGGTCTCCGACCTGTTCGGCCCGCAGGACAAGCTGGAGCGGATCTTCCCGGTCTGCACGCCGGACGCCTCCGACTCCGCCTCCTTCGACGAGGTCCTCGAACTGCTGCACCTGGGCGGCCGCTCCCTGCCGCACTCCGTGCTGATGATGATCCCGGAGGCGTGGGAGAACCACGACTCCATGGACCCGGCCCGCCGCGCCTTCTACCAGTTCCACTCCACGATGATGGAGCCCTGGGACGGCCCGGCCTGCGTCACCTTCACCGACGGCACCCAGGTCGGCGCCGTGCTCGACCGCAACGGCCTGCGCCCCGGCCGCTACTGGGTCACCGACGACGGCCTCGTCGTCCTCGGCTCCGAGGTCGGCGTCCTCGACATCGACCCCGCCAAGGTCGTCCGCAAGGGCCGCCTGCAGCCGGGCCGGATGTTCCTCGTGGACACCGCCGAGCACCGCATCATCGAGGACGACGAGATCAAGGCCCAGCTCGCGACGGAGAACCCGTACGCCGAGTGGCTGGAAGCCGGCGAGATCGAGCTGTCCGACCTGCCCGAGCGCGAGCACATCGTGCACACCCACGCCTCGGTCACCCGTCGCCAGCAGACCTTCGGCTACACCGAGGAAGAGCTGCGCGTCATCCTCGCGCCGATGGCCAAGGCCGGTGCCGAGCCGATCGGTTCGATGGGCACCGACTCGCCGATCGCCGCGCTGAGCGAGCGCCCGCGCCTGCTCTTCGACTACTTCACCCAGCTGTTCGCGCAGGTCACCAACCCGCCGCTGGACGCCATCCGCGAGGAGCTCGTCACCTCCCTGCGCTCGTCGCTGGGCCCCGAGGGCAACCTGCTGGAGCCCACGGCCGCCTCCTGCCGCTCGGTGACCCTGCCCTTCCCGGTCATCGACAACGACGAGCTGGCCAAGCTCATCCACATCAACGCCGACGGCGACATGCCCGGCATGAAGGCCGCGACCCTCTCCGGCCTCTACCGGGTCTCCGGCGGCGGCGACGTCCTCGCCGCGCGCATCGAGGAGATCTGCGCCGAGGCCGACGCCGCCATCGACAACGGCGCCCGCCTGATCGTGCTGTCGGACCGCCACTCCGACGCCGAGCACGCGCCGATCCCGTCGCTGCTGCTCACCGCGGCCGTCCACCACCACCTCATCCGCACCAAGCAGCGCACCCAGGTGGGCCTGCTGGTCGAGGCCGGTGACGTCCGCGAGGTCCACCACGTCGCCCTGCTCATCGGCTACGGCGCCGCCGCCGTCAACCCGTACCTGGCCATGGAGTCCGTGGAGGACCTGGTCCGCGCGGGCACGTTCCTCCCCGGCATCGAGCCCGAGCAGGCCATCCGCAACCTGATCTACGCCCTCGGCAAGGGCGTGCTGAAGGTCATGTCCAAGATGGGCATCTCGACCGTCGCCTCCTACCGCGGCGCCCAGGTCTTCGAGGCCGTCGGCCTCGACCAGGAGTTCGTCGGCAAGTACTTCAACGGCACGGCCACCAAGATCGGCGGCGTCGGCATCGACGTCATCGCCAAGGAGGTCGCCGCCCGCCACGCCAAGGCGTACCCGGCCAGCGGCATCGCGCCCGCCCACCGCGCCCTGGAGATAGGCGGCGAGTACCAGTGGCGCCGCGAGGGCGAGCCGCACCTGTTCGACCCGGAGACGGTCTTCCGCCTCCAGCACTCCACGCGCACCGGCCGCTACGACATCTTCAAGAAGTACACGGACCGCGTGAACGAGCAGTCCGAGCGCCTGATGACGCTGCGCGGCCTGTTCGGCTTCAAGTCCGACCGGCAGCCGATCCCCCTCGACGAGGTCGAGCCGGCCAGCGAGATCGTCAAGCGCTTCTCCACCGGCGCCATGTCGTACGGCTCCATCTCCAAGGAGGCGCACGAGACCCTCGCCATCGCCATGAACCAGCTGGGCGGCAAGTCCAACACCGGTGAGGGCGGCGAGGACCCGGAGCGCCTGTACGACCCGGCGCGCCGCTCGTCGATCAAGCAGGTCGCCTCCGGCCGCTTCGGCGTCACCTCCGAGTACCTGGTCAACGCCGACGACATCCAGATCAAGATGGCCCAGGGCGCCAAGCCCGGCGAGGGCGGCCAGCTGCCCGGCCACAAGGTCTACCCGTGGGTCGCCAAGACCCGTCACTCGACGCCGGGCGTGGGCCTGATCTCCCCGCCGCCGCACCACGACATCTACTCCATCGAGGACCTCGCCCAGCTGATCCACGACCTGAAGAACGCCAACCCCCAGGCGCGCATTCACGTCAAGCTGGTCTCCGAGGTCGGCGTCGGCACGGTCGCCGCGGGTGTCTCCAAGGCGCACGCGGACGTCGTGCTCATCTCCGGCCACGACGGCGGCACGGGCGCCTCCCCGCTGACCTCGCTGAAGCACGCGGGCGGCCCCTGGGAGCTCGGTCTCGCCGAGACCCAGCAGACCCTGCTGCTCAACGGCCTGCGCGACCGCATCGTCGTACAGACCGACGGCCAGCTGAAGACCGGCCGCGACGTCGTCATCGCCGCCCTCCTCGGCGCCGAGGAGTTCGGTTTCGCGACCGCGCCGCTCGTCGTCTCCGGCTGCGTCATGATGCGCGTCTGCCACCTGGACACCTGCCCGGTCGGCATCGCCACCCAGAACCCGACCCTCAGGGACCGGTTCTCCGGCAAGGCCGAGTACGTCGTGAACTTCTTCCAGTTCATCGCCGAAGAGGTCCGCGAGATCCTCGCCGAGCTGGGCTTCCGCTCCATCGAGGAGGCCGTCGGCCACGCCGAGACCCTCGACGTGACCCGCGCGGTCGACCACTGGAAGGCGCAGGGCCTGGACCTGGAGCCGCTGTTCCACGTGCCCGAGCTGCCCCAGGGCGCGGTGCGCCACCAGCTGATCGAGCAGGACCACGGCCTGGAGAAGGCACTCGACAACGAGCTCATCAAGCTCGCCGCGGACGCCCTGGCCGCGTCCGACGCGACCGAGGCCCAGCCCGTGCGCGCCCAGGTCAAGGTGCGCAACATCAACCGCACGGTCGGCACCATGCTCGGCCACGAGGTGACGAAGAAGTTCGGCGGCGCGGGCCTGCCCGACGACACCATCGACATCACCTTCACCGGCTCCGCCGGCCAGTCCTTCGGCGCCTTCCTCCCGCGCGGTGTCACGCTGCGCCTGGAGGGCGACGCCAACGACTACGTCGGCAAGGGCCTCTCCGGCGGCCGCGTGATCGTCCGTCCCGACCGGGGCGCCGACCACCTCGCCGAGTACTCGACGATCGCGGGCAACACCATCGCCTACGGCGCGACCGGCGGCGAGCTGTTCCTGCGCGGCCGGACCGGCGAGCGGTTCTGCGTCCGCAACTCCGGCGCACTGGTCGTCTCCGAGGGCGTGGGCGACCACGGCTGCGAGTACATGACCGGCGGTCACGCGGTGGTCCTCGGCGAGACGGGACGCAACTTCGCGGCCGGTATGTCCGGCGGCATCGCCTACGTCATCGACCTCGACCGGGACAACGTCAACGTCGGCAACGTGAACGCCGTCGAGGCTCTCGACGAGGCCGACAAGCAGTGGCTGCACGACGTGGTGCGCCGCCACCAGGAGGAGACCGGCTCCACGGTCGCCGAGAAGCTCCTGGCCGAGTGGGACACCGCCGTGGACCGCTTCAGCAAGATCATCCCCAGCACGTACAAGGCAGTGCTCGCCGCCAAGGACGCCGCCGAGCGAGCCGGTCTCTCCGAGACCGAGATCACCGAGAAGATGATGGAGGCGGCGACCAATGGCTGATCCCAAGGGCTTTCTCAACCACGGCCGCGAGGTCGCCAAGTCCCGCCCCGTGGACGTCCGGCTGAAGGACTGGAACGAGGTCTACGTCCCCGGTTCCCTGCTGCCGATCATCAGCAAGCAGGCCAGCCGGTGCATGGACTGCGGCATCCCGTTCTGCCACAACGGCTGCCCGCTGGGGAACCTGATCCCCGAGTGGAACGACTACGCCTACCGCGAGGACTGGGCCGCGGCGAGCGAGCGCCTGCACGCCACGAACAACTTCCCGGAGTTCACGGGCCGCCTGTGCCCCGCTCCGTGCGAGTCGGCGTGCGTGCTCGGCATCAACCAGCCGCCGGTCACCATCAAGAACGTCGAGGTCTCCATCATCGACAAGGCGTGGGAGACCGGTGACGTCGCCCCGCAGGCGCCCGAGCGGCTGTCCGGCAAGACGGTCGCCGTCATCGGCTCGGGCCCCGCGGGTCTCGCGGCCGCCCAGCAGCTGACCCGGGCCGGCCACACCGTGGCGGTGTACGAGCGCGCGGACCGCATCGGCGGCCTCCTGCGCTACGGCATCCCCGAGTTCAAGATGGAGAAGCGGCACATCAACCGCCGTATCGAGCAGATGCGCGCGGAGGGCACCCGCTTCCGTACCGGCATCGAGATCGGCCGCGACCTCAAGGCGACCGACCTGAAGAAGCGCTACGACGCGATCGTCATCGCCGCCGGCGCGACGACCGCCCGCGACCTCCCGGTCCCCGGCCGCGAACTCAAGGGCATCCACCAGGCCATGGAGTACCTGCCGCTGGCCAACAAGGTGCAGGAGGGCGACTTCGTGGCGCCCCCGATCTCGGCCGAGGGCAAGCACGTCGTCGTGATCGGCGGTGGCGACACCGGCGCCGACTGCGTGGGCACCGCCCACCGCCAGGGCGCCGCCTCGGTGACGCAGCTGGAGATCATGCCCCGCCCGGGCGACGAGCGGAACCCGGTCTCCCAGCCGTGGCCGACCTTCCCGATGCTCTACAAGGTCACCTCCGCGCACGAGGAGGGCGGCGAGCGGGTCTACTCGGTCTCCACGACCCACTTCGAGGGCGACGAGGACGGCAACGTCCAGTGGCTGCACCTCACCGAGGTCGAGTTCATCGACGGCAGGCTGACCCCGAAGCCGGGCACGGAGCGCAAGATCCCCGCCCAGCTGGTCACCCTCGCGATGGGCTTCACCGGCACCGACCGGGACAACGGCCTGGTCGACCAGTTCGCCCTGGAGCTCGACGAGCGCGGTAACATCGCCCGCGACGCCGACTTCCAGACCAACGTGCCCGGCGTGTTCGTCGCCGGTGACGCGGGCCGCGGCCAGTCGCTCATCGTGTGGGCGATCGCGGAGGGCCGCTCGGCCGCCCGCGGCGTCGACCGCTTCCTGACCGGCGCGAGCGAACTGCCCGCCCCGATCCGCCCGACGGACCGCGCGCTGATGGTCTGACCCTTCAAAGACGTCCCGTACAACGGCGTACGGAACACTGACGGCGCCTGCCCCACAGTCCCCGACCGGACGACTGGGCAGGCGCCGTCGCCTTGCCGTCGGACCCCCCTCAGGGCACCCGGTACGTCTCCCCGTACACCTGCCACACCAGCGGCGTCCGCAGCCGGAGGTTGCCGTCGGCGAGGAACCGCCGCTGGGCCGTGTCGATGCGGGTGGTGTCGGCGTTCGGGCGCTTCGCCAGCATCGCCGCGCGGCGCACGTCGAGGAAGGCGTCCAGGTACGCCGTCTCGGAGCCGCCCTCGGACGGGGCCTGAGCCTTGCGCAGGGCGCGTTCCCGCAGGACGTAGAAGCCGTCCTCGTCGATGCCGGCGCCGTGGAAGACCATCGCGTCGTAGTACACGAACTGGCCCAGCGCGCCGAGCCCGTCGAGCTTGGCCAGCCGGACCGCCGGGTCGAAGTAGACGCGGTCGCGCTCGGCGTCCTGCGCCGCACGGAAGGCCGGCTCCCGGGCCTCGGCCTTCCAGGCCGCGGTGAAGCCCGGGTCCAGCCCCTCGTGCGAGTCGGTGCCGTCCACCTCGCGCAGCGCCGGCAGGTACGCGGCGAGCCGGTTGTCCGGGTGGTCCTTGGTGTAGTTCTCGACCAGGGCGAGCAGGTCGTGGGTGCCGGTGCAAAAACCGATGGTGCCGGCCGTGTACCCCTGGCCGTCGTCGAGGTCCTCGATGGAACCGTAGGTGCCGCGCCAGTCGAGCGTCGAGTTCTCGGCGCTGGAGACGAGCCGGTGCGCCAGCTCCCTCTTCGCCGGGGCGGCCAGCCCGGCCGGCAGGCTCGCGATCAGCTTGTCGTCCGCCGACCGTTCCTGCTCGGCACGGCTCTTGGCCTCCTGGCGGGCGGCCTGCTGCGCGGTGGCGACGGTGGGTGCCGCCGGGCTCTCGGCGGAGTCCGTGGGCACGAGGAAATAGGCGCCCGCGGTGAGCGCGACGGGGACCGCCGCGAAAAGCAGGATGCTCGTACGTCTCACTGGGCCATCCCTCCGCCCGTCAGTTCCGACACCTTCACCGCGGTGGCCGCCACCAGCAGCACCAGCACACCCACGCAGGCCGCCGCCTGGACCGGCGTCCGGCGCGTACCCCGCGGAGCGTACGCGTAGGCGAACGTCACCGCGGCCCCCGTCAGCAGCCCGCCCAGGTGGCCCTGCCAGGAGGTGAGGCTCGCGGACAGGAGCAGCCACAGCAGCAGGAACACCATGAAGCGGTTGACGGGGCGCATGTCGGCGCCGACCCGGCGGGCCAGGACGTAGTAGGCGGCCCCGAGTCCGAAGATCGCGCCGGACGCGCCGACCGTCTCCACGTGCGCCTCGGTGAGCAGCAGCTCGGCCACCGAGCCGCCCAGCGTGGCCAGCAGGTAGAGGGCGAGGAACCGGATCCGGCCGAGCATGGGCTCCACGATCCGGCCGAGCTGCCACAGCGCCAGCATGTTCATCACGATGTGCAGCAGCCCGAACGTGCCCTCCGTGGGCGGCGTGTGGAGGAACCCGCTGGTCAGCATCCGGTCCCACTGCCCGGCGACCAGGCCCTCGGCCTGGAAGTCCGCCGGGTGGCCGGACACGTAGAGGTAGGAGGCGCCGTCCGGGCCGATCAGCCGGGCGCCGACCATCGCGAACCGGTCCAGGATCTCGGGTCGCACCACCTCGGCCAGGTAGGCGAGCGCGTTGAGCCCGATGAGCACGCAGGTCACGAGCGGTGTGGTCGAGATCCGGCCCCCGACGATCGTCCGAGCCTGCCGCATCGACCGGGCGCCCTGCTTCACGCACTCCACGCACTGGTGGCCGACGGCCGCCTCCCGCATGCAGTCCGGGCAGATGTACCGCTCACATCGGGTGCAGCGGACGTGGGACTCCACTTTCGGGTGGCGGTGACATGTGGTGACCACGGCTTCGGTGGGCTTGGTGGACTCGGGTTCCACAGCCGGCTCCTAGGGGACTGGGCGAACGAAGAGCCGGTGGGGACGGCGGCGATCAAAATAGCGAACCCCTGGGGACGAGGGGAGAGGCGGGGTCAAAAGGTGACGTAACCTCAGCAGGCATCAACGGCGTGAGGGGGAGACACATGGCCGCGATCAGTCTCAGGAAGATCGAGGAGACCGCGCCCGCGCTGGTCGACCTGTACAAGAGCGCCGGGGTGTCACTCGGCAGGAACGGGCTGGACGGTGTGCGGGCCGCGGTCTACCTGGTGGTCGACTACTCCGGCTCGATGAAGCCGTACTACAAGGACGGCAGCGTGCAGGCGCTCGCCGACCGGGTGCTCGGGCTGTCGGCGCACTTCGACGACGACGGGACCGTGCCCGTGGCGTTCTTCTCCACCGACGTCGACGCCGAGACCGAGATCGCGCTGGCCGACCACCAGGGCCGGATCGAGCGGATCGTGGCCGGGCTCGGTCACATGGGCAAGACCAGCTACCACCTCGCCATGGACGCCGTCATCGACCACTACCTCGACAGCGGCACGCGGGAGCCCGCCCTGGTCGTCTTCCAGACCGACGGCGGGCCGATCAACAAGCTCGCGGCGGAACGGTACCTGTGCAAGGCGGCACGGCTGCCGCTGTTCTGGCAGTTCATCGGCTTCGGGGACCCCGGCAGCAGACAGTTCGAGTACCTGCGCAAGCTCGACGAGCTGTCCGTCCCGGACAAGCGGGTCGTCGACAACGCCGGCTTCTTCCACGCCGGCCCCGAGCCGCGGAAGGTCCCCGACTCCGAGCTGTACGACCGCCTGCTCGGCGAGTTCCCGAAGTGGCTGGTCGCGGCGCGGGCGCAGGGGATCGTACGCGGGTAGCGCCCGCCCCGGGGCCCCGCCTCGGCGGCTCACCCGGCTGCTCGCCCCGTTGGCCGACCGGGCACGGCCGTGTCACCCTGTGGTTGATCCGACGGGGAGGCGACGACGTATGCACGGCGCACGATCGGAGAACGAGCAGGCGGCGACGCGGCGGTCGGCTCCGCCCGGCAGGGGCGAGCGGGTCGCCGACTGGGCCGACGGACGACTCGGCCTGTACGCGCTGGCCAAGGCCAACATGCGCAAGGTCTTCCCGGACCACTGGTCCTTCATGCTGGGCGAGGTCTGCCTCTACAGCTTCCTGGTGCTGATCCTGACCGGTGTCTACCTCACCCTGTTCTTCGAACCGAGCACCGCCGAGGTCGTCTACAACGGCACCTACGAGCCCCTCAACGGCGTCCTGATGACCAGGGCGTACGAGTCCACCCTCGACATCAGCTTCGACGTGCGCGGCGGGCTGCTCATCCGGCAGATCCACCACTGGGCCGCCCTGGTCTTCGTCGCCGGCATGCTCGTGCACATGATGCGGGTGTTCTTCACCGGCGCCTTCCGCAAGCCGCGCGAGCTCAACTGGGTGTTCGGCTGGACGCTGCTGATGCTCGGCATCATCACCGGCCTGACCGGCTACTCCCTCCCCGACGACCTGCTCTCCGGCACCGGTCTGCGGTTCGCCCACGGCGCGATCCTGTCCATCCCGATCGTCGGGACGTACGTGGCGTTCTTCCTCTTCGGCGGGGAGTTCCCCGGCGAGGACTTCATCGCCCGGCTCTACCCGATCCACATCCTGCTGCTGCCCGGGATCATGCTCGGGCTGGTGGTCGCCCACCTGATCCTGGTCTTCTACCACAAGCACACCCAGTACCCGGGCCCCGGCCGCGACCAGAAAACGGTCGTCGGCATGCCCTTCCTACCGGTGTACATGGCCAAGGCGGGCGGCTTCTTCTTCCTCGTCTTCGGCGTACTGGCGATCATGGGCGGCATCGCCAGCATCAACCCGGTGTGGGCGTTCGGACCCTACCGACCGGACCTGGTGACCACGGGCGCCCAACCCGACTGGTACCTCGGCTTCTCCGAGGGACTGATCCGGGTGATGCCGGGATGGGAGATCAACGCCTGGGGCCACACCCTGGCACTGGGCGTCTTCATCCCCTTCTCGCTCTTCCCGCTGATCCTGCTGGCCATCGGCCTGTACCCGTTCCTGGAAGCGTGGATCACCGGAGACAAACGGGAGCACCACATCCTCGACCGGCCGCGGAACATGCCCGTGCGCACCGGCCTGGGCGCGGCCTGGCTGAGCCTGTACGCCGTGCTGCTGATCGGTGGCGGCAACGACATCGTGGCCACCCATCTGCATCTGTCCATCAACGCGATCACATGGTTCGTGCGGATCGCGGTGTTCGTGGCGCCGGTCGTGACCTTCATGGTCACCAAGCGCATCTGCCTCGGGCTCCAGCGCCGCGACCGGGAGAAGGTACTGCACGGCAGGGAGACAGGCACCATCAAACGGCTGCCGCAGGGCGAGTACGTCGAGGTGCACGAGCAGCTCTCGCAGGCGCAGCTGTTCACCCTCACCCAGCACGAACAGCTCCAGCCCTACGAGACCGGCCCACGCGTCGACGCGAACGGCGTCCGGCGCCGGATCAAACCGTCCCACCGGGTGCGGGCCAGGCTGGCGCGCGCCATGTTCGGACCGACCACGTACATCGCCAAGCCCACGGTGGAGGAACACCGCGAAATCACCGGCGGGGACCACCACTGACGTCGGCGAGCGGTGCCCGGGGCCGGTCGTTCGGATCAGCTCGGCCGACAGCAACTGCGCCTCTGAGCCCACCCGAGCGCGCCGCACCCCGCGACGCCGGCATGATCCGGACGACAGGCCCTAGGTGTCGCACTCCAGCACCGTCCGGCACAACCCGCACCGCGCCCTGACCCTGCCCCGCACCGGCACCCGGATCCGCTGCTGACAGGTCGGGCAGCGGAACGACACCCGCAGCGGGCCCCGCCCTTGTCCGCCCGGCGCAAACGCGTACGGAACCCCCTCGCGGGGGCCGACCCCGTGGTCCTGGGCGTGGCGCCGGTCGCGGGCATAGCGGCGGCGGCCCGCCCAACCCGCCGCCGTCAGCGGGGGCTGCTCCTCGTCACGGCGGGCCTCGGCCATGCCCTTGCCGTACGCCGTGTACGCCTGCGGGCTGGTGAACCACACCGACGGGTCCTCGCCGAAGGCCAGCGCCCGCTTGGCCAGCACGTACCCGAACTCCTCCGGCGTCAGATACCCCAGCTTCTGCGAGGAGGCCGCGTCCTCCCGGTAGGCGTCCAGGAGCAGCCAGCCCGCGCCCAGGTACGTCGTCGCCGTGTCCGTGAGGATCTCGTTGTCCCGCGTCCCCGCGAAGGACAGGTCCAGGCGGTGCAGGTACACGTGCATCACCTCGTGGGCGAGCGCCGCCCCGATGTCCCGCCGATGGGTGCGGAAACGGTCGTTCAGCTCGACGAAGTACTCGGGCCCGGCGGCCAGTTCGACGTTCGCGGCATGCGTCATCTCACGGAAGCTGACGATCATCCGGGCGTCCGGGAGACGGTAGTGCCGCACCAGCTCGTGGGCCACCCGCTGCGAGCCCAGATACAGGTCGTCGGTGTCGCAGAACGCCACATCGGCCGGCGCCACGCTGGTCGCGAACGTGCGAACGGTGTCGTACGACAGCCGCCGGTAGAGCGCGGTGATCGAGGCCCGCACCGTCTCCAGGTGCGGGAAGCCGTGCTGGACCGGTCCGCCGTTCGCCACGGCCGTACCCCCAAGGCGCCTTGAACCCGATTCCACTCTACGGGGAGGGGAGGGGAAATTCCCCGGCGAGGTTCCACACCCGGAACGTGAGATCGGTCCTTGTCAGACATGCCACCTGATCTTCATACTGCGGGCCGCTCAACACGCCATGAAAGGACGTATGTTGACACACAGCCTGCCGAAGAGAAGCGGCACGACCCTGGCCAAGAGAGCGGCGGCCGTCGGTGCCGTCGCCCTCGCGGTCGCCTCCCTCCAGCCCCTCAGCGCGAACGCCGCGTCCACCCGCATCGTCGGTGGAACGCCCGCCGCGCAGAGCGAGTTCCCGTTCATGGTCCATCTCTCGATGGGCTGCGGCGGGGCGCTCTACAAGAAGGACGTCGTCCTGACCGCCGCCCACTGCATGAACGGGTCCGGCAACGACACCAGCATCACCGTCACCGCCGGCGTGAACGACCTCAACTCATCCTCCGCGATCAAGGTCAGGTCGACCAAGGTCAAGATGGCCCCGGGCTACAACGGCGAGGGCAAGGACTGGGCGCTGATCAAGCTCGCCCGGCCCATCGACAAGCCGACGCTGAAGATCGCCACCACGGACCGCTACAACCGCGGCATGTTCACGATCGCCGGGTGGGGCGACATGAAGGAAGGAGCCAACACGGGCACGACCAAGCTCCGCAAGGCCACCGTTCCCTTCGTCACCGACCGCACCTGCAAGCGCCACTACGGAAACCGGCTGGTGTCGAAGGAGGAACTGTGCGCCGGCTGGCAGCGCGGCGGCATCGACACCTGCCAGGGCGACTCCGGCGGCCCCATGTTCCGCAAGGACGACGCGAACAAGTGGATCCAGGTCGGCATAGTCAGCTGGGGCGACGGATGCGCCCGCACCGGCGTGCCCGGCATCTACACCGAGGTGAGCCACTTCGCCAAGGACATAGCCCGCGCGGCGAGCGCCCTGTAGGCGACCGCCGCACCAGGGGTGCGTCAGACGGCCCGGCGGACAAGGGCACCGGCCTCGCCGGCCCCGCACCGGGCCGTCTTCCGTACCCGCGGCCTGAGCGCCTCGCCGACCGCCTCCCGCGCCACAGGGCCCCGGTACGCACGGCGAGCACAGCGGGCCCGCGGACCCGTGACGGCCGAACCGGAAGCCGCCGACCGCACCAACTCGCTCGTCCGGCCCGGTAGTTCACACGGCCGTCACCGGCACCCCACACCGTGACGGTGCCCCCGGCACGGCCTCGGGGCACCGTCCGTTCCCAGCCGCCACTGCGACACGCCACCCGGCGCCCTGGGCGGACGGCTGCCCCTTCCACCGCTGAGGCACGGCTTCCATCCGCTTCCCCACCGCACCCCGCCACCCCCCGGCCTCCCCGACCCGGTGAGCCGAAACACCCACACCCCGGCCCCGACGGTCCTGCCCTGATCGGCGGGAACGACCAGCTCACCAAGGCTCCCGTAGGCTGAACCCCCATGACCACCAGCAACCCGTCCGGCGGTGACATCGACCCCGCCGTCCGCGACGAGCTCGCCCGGCTGCGCGACAGCATCGACAACATCGACGCGGCCGTCGTCCACATGCTCGCCGAACGCTTCAAGTGCACCCAGCAGGTCGGCCACCTCAAGGCCAAGCACCAGCTCCCGCCCGCCGACCCGGCCCGCGAGACCCGGCAGATCGCCCGCCTGCGCACCCTCGCCGAGAACGCCAAACTCGACCCGGCCTTCGCCGAGAAATTCCTCAACTTCATCATCGGCGAGGTGATCCGGCACCACGAGAGCATCGCCGAGGAGACGATCAACGGCGCTGCGCCCACGGCGAAATGAACCGGGCAACCCTCCCGAAGGAGTGACACGGCGGCCCGTGCCGGGCATGCTGCGCTGTGCACTCCATGTCAGCTGACACGCACTCCCCGTCAGCGCCCCCGGACATACCCTGGATGTCCAAGCGGGAGGGACGTCGGGCCATGCCGTCGGATGCCAAGATCCTCATCGTCGACGACCACGAGGACACGCTGTACGCCCTGGAGAGCGCCCTGGCCCCACTGGGCTACCGGCTCGCCCGAGCCACCAGCGGCGACGAGGCGCTCAAACACGTGCTGCGCGGACAGGTCGGCCTGCTGCTCCTGGACGTCCGCATGCCCGGCGTCAGCGGCCTGGACGTCGTGCGCTACCTGCGGCGCCTGGAACAGACCCAGCACATCCCCGTGATCCTGCTCACCGGTTTCGGCGCCGACCACGAACTGACCTCCGCCGCCTTCCGGCTCGGCGTCGCCGACCTCGTCATGAAGCCCACCGACCCCTGGGCGCTGCGCACCAAGGTCCGCTACCTCTACGACTCCTACCAGCGCCAGCGCGCCCTGGCCCAGGAGGTCCGAGAGCTGCGCGCCCTCGTCAAGGACGAACCCGGCACCGGGAAACCCGGCCCCGGCCCCGCCCTGCCCCACCCCGACGTCCGCGTCCCACCACAGCGCGACAGCCCGGCCCAGACGTCGGCCACGGACCGGACATAACGTACGTACTGATCCACCCCTGTGCGCCGTGACCCCCATCAGGCAGCATGTCCTGCATGTCCGTACTCACGCGCGACGAAGCGCAGATCCGTGCCCGTCTCCTCGACGTCCACCGCTACACGATCGAACTCGACCTGACCACCGGGGACGAGACGTTCGACTCCCGCACCGTCATCCAGTTCACCAAGCGCGCGGACCAAGCGGACACGGACACCTTCGTCGAGATCAAGCCGGCCGAGCTGCGCTCCGTCACGCTGGACGGACAACCCCTCGATCCGCAGACCCTGGACGAGAACCGGCTGCCCCTGAAGAACCTCACCCCCGGCGAGCACGAACTGCGCGTCGACGCCGCCATGCGCTACTCCCGCACCGGCGAGGGCATGCACCGCTTCACCGACCCCAGCGACGGCGAGACCTACGTCTACACCCAGCTGTTCATGGAGGACGTACAGCGCGTCTTCGCCGCCTTCGACCAGCCCGACCTCAAAGCCGTCTTCGACCTGTCCGTCAAGGCCCCCGAAGACTGGACCGTCCTCGCCAACGGCATCACCGAACACCTCGGCGACGGCCACTGGCACGCCGCACCCACCCCGCTGATCTCCACCTACCTCGTCGCCGTCGCCGCCGGCCCCTGGCACTCCGTACGCACCGAACACCGCGGCCTGCCCTTCGGCCTGCACTGCCGCCGCTCCCTCGCCCCCTACCTCGACACCGACGCCGACGAACTCCTCGACGTCACCCGCGCCTGCTTCGACCGCTTCCACGAGAAGTTCGAGGAGCCCTACCCCTTCGACTCCTACGACCAGGCCTTCGTCCCCGAGTTCAACGCCGGCGCCATGGAGAACCCCGGACTCGTCACCTTCCGCGACGAGTTCGTCTACCGCTCCGCCGTCACCGACACCGAACGCCAGACCCGCGCCATGGTCATCGCCCACGAGATGGCCCACATGTGGTTCGGCGACCTCGTCACCCTGCGCTGGTGGGACGACATCTGGCTGAACGAGTCCTTCGCCGAGTACATGGGCTACCAGACCTGCGCCGAAGCCACCCGCTTCCACGACACCTGGACCGACTTCGGCGTCGCCCGCAAAGCCTGGGGCTACGACGCCGACCAGCGACCCTCCACCCACCCCGTCGCCCCCGAAGCCGTCGACGACACCGCCGCGGCCCTGCTCAACTTCGACGGCATCTCCTACGCCAAGGGCGCCTCCGCGCTGCGCCAGCTCGTCGCCTGGCTCGGCGAGAAGGACTTCCTCGCCGGCATCAACACCCACTTCGCCCGGCACAAGTTCGCCAACGCCACCCTCGCCGACTTCATCGACTCCCTGGCCGCCACCACCGACCGCGACGTCCACGCCTGGGCCGACACCTGGCTGCGCACCACCGGCGTCGACACCCTCACCCCCGCCGTCACACGCGGCGAGAACGGCACCTACACCCTCACCGTCGACCACACCGGCAGCCGCCCCCACCGCATCGCCGTCGGCCTGTACGACCTGGACCTCGGCGACAACGAAGGCCACCTCGTGCTGCGCGAACGCCTGGACCTCGACGTACCGCTCACGGCCCCGCAGCCCATCGGCAAGCGCCCCGCCCTGCTGCTGCTCAACGACGGCGACCTGACCTACGCCAAGGTCCGCTTCGACCCCGAGTCCTTCCAGAACCTCCGCACCAGCCTGTCCGGCCTGCCCACACCACTCACCCGCGCGGTCGTCTGGAACGCCCTGCGAGACGCCGTACGCGACGGCGAACTGCCCCCAGGCGCCTACCTGGAGACCGCCCGCACCCACCTGCCGCACGAGACCGACCTCGCCATCGTCGAGGGCGTCCTCGCCTTCGCCACGGCCTCCGTCGCCGACCGCTACCTCCCGGCCGAGACACGACCCGCCGCCCTGGCCACGCTTTCCTCCCTGTGCCGCGACCTCATCCGCCGCACCGAGGACGGCGACAACCCCGGCCTGCGACTGATCGCCGTACGACACTTCATCGACGTCGCCGCCCACCCCGAGACCATCGCCGCATGGCTGGCCGACGGCACCGTACCCGGCGGACCCGAACTCGACCCCGAACTGCGCTGGCGCGTCCTGAGCCGCCTCGCCGTCCTCGGCGCCGTCGACGAGGCGGAGATCGCCGCCGAACTGGCGCGCGACCCCAGCGCCACCGGCCAGGAAGGCGCCGCCCGCTGCCGGGCAGCCCTGCCCGACGAAGAGGCCAAGGAACGGGCCTGGAACGCCATGTTCACCACGGACGAGGCCGCCGACCTGTCCAACTACCTCTTCACCGCCACCGCGCAAGGCTTCTGGCAGCCCGAACAGGCCGAACTGGTACGCCAGTACGTACCGCGCTACTACGCCGACGCGGTCACCGTCGCCGCCCGGCGCGGCCCCGCCATCGCCGACGCCGCCGGCCGCTACGCCTTCCCCGCCCACGCCGTCGACGCCGACACCCTGCGACTGGGCGAGGAGTGCCTGCGCGACAGCGAGCCGATCCCCGCGCTGCGCCGCAAGCTCGTCGACCAACTCGACGACCTGGCACGGGCGCTGCGAGTACGAGGGGCCCAGGAGGTCTAGCCGCGCGACACCGAGGGGGGCGTCGCCACCCGGGCCGCCCCGGTCCGACGGACCCGCAACGACGCCCCCTACTCCGCCACTCCCGGCACACCGCCCCCGACACGCTTTCCCCGCACGCGAGTTCCCCCTTTCGGGTTCCAGTCGTTGGGCTTTTCGGGCGCCACGCCTCATCCGCGTACAAGCTGGAAGTCCTTCTTGCCCAGCGCCCGGGAGGACACGATGAGCACACCGCCGTCGCTCGCTTCAGGCCCTGAAGGCCCCCCAGCCCTGCGGCCATTGCTCGACACCGTCCTCGACGCGCTGACCGAGGGCGCCCGGGCACGCGGGGGACCGCTGCCCTCGGGCGGCCCGGAGGCGGTCGCCGCGCGCCTGCGGGCCGCGGTCGGTGACGTCCTGCCGGACCGCGGCGACCCGAACGCCCTCCACCACCTCGTCCGCGCCCTCGCCGAGGGCGCCGCCGACCCCGCCGACCCCCTGTGCACCGCCCACCTGCACTGCCCGCCCCTCGCCCTCGCCACCGCCGCCGACCTCGCCGCCTCCGCCCTCAACCCGTCCCTGGACTCCTGGGACCAGGCACCCGGCGCGGCAGAGCTGGAAGCCCTGGTGACGGACACCCTCGCCCGAGAGGTCTTCACCCCCACCCCCCAGCCCGGAGCGCTCCTCGACCCCTCCGCCCCCCGAGGCACCGCGACCGCTCCCCACGAGGGCCCGGCCCCCGACACGCCCGCCTCCGGGGTGGCTGCCGCTATGGAGGCGTGCTCGCTTTCCGACGCTGCCGCGCCTCGGGCGGCTGCGGACGCTTCCCAGGCGGGCCGGCCCTCCGATGCGCCCGCCTCCGGGGTGGCTGCCGCTATGGAGGCGTGCTCGCTTTCCGACGCTGCCGCGCCTCGGGCGGCTGCGGACGCTTCCCAGGCGGGCCGGC
>NZ_JBIAEQ010000002.1:0-31235 GCF_042868655.1 Streptomyces sp. NPDC007808 | reverse complement strand
GCCCTCCGATGCGCCCGCCTCCGGGGTGGCTGCCGCTATGGAGGCGTGCTCGCTTCCCGACGCCGCCGCGCCCCGGGCCGCTGCGGACGCTTCCCAGGCGGGCCGGCCCTCCGACGCCCCCGCCTCCGCGGTGGCCGCCGCTGCCCCGTGGGCCGCCCCGCTTCCCGACGCCGCCGCGCTCCGGTTCGCGGCCGTTGCTGCGCAGGTGGGTCCGCTTCCCGACGCCTCCGCGCCCGGGGCCGCGGCCCCGCAGGCCGGTACGGCCCGCGACGCCCCCGCCTCCGCGGTGGCCGCCGCTGCCCCGTGGGCCGCCCCGCCTCCGGACGCCGCAACGCCCCGGGCAGCAGCCCCGCAGGACCGCCCGGGCATCGCCACCCCCGTCCTCCACGCCGCCCCGCGAAGCCCCCGCCCCGCCGCCCCGCGAAGCCCCCGCCCCGCCGCCCTCGTCACCACCGGCGGCACCGAGTCCAACCAACTCGCCCTGCTCCTCGCGCGGGAGGCTCACGGCGGCGGTGTGCGGCTCGTCCACGGGTCGAACGCGCACCACTCGCTGCCCCGTGCCGCCTGGCTGCTCGGCATGCCCGAGCCGGTCGTCGTGCCCGCCCCGGCCGGGACGCTCGACCCCGTCGCCCTCGACGAAGCCCTCACACGACTGGCCGGGCCGCCCGGCTCACTCCTGGTCGCCGCCACCGCAGGCAGCACCGACGCAGGGCTCATCGACCCCCTCCAGGACATCGCCGCCCGGTGCGCAGCCCACGGCGCCCGGCTCCACATCGACGCCGCCTACGGCGGGGGCCTGCTGTTCAGCGACCGGTACCGCGACCGGCTCACCGGCCTCCACGCCGCCGACACCGTCGCCCTCGACCTGCACAAGTTCGGCTGGCAGCCCGTCGCCGCAGGCCTCCTCGCCGTCCGCGACCCCCGCGACCTCACCGTCCTCCACCGCCGCGCCGACTACCTCAACGCCGAGGACGACACCGAGGCCGGCCTGCCCGACCTGCTCGGACGATCACTGCGCACCAGCCGCCGCCCCGACGCCCTCAAGATCGCCGTCACCCTGCGCACCCTCGGCCGCCACGGCCTCGGCCGACTCGTCGAGCACGTCTGCGACACGGCACACACCTTCGCCGCCCTCGTCCACCGCCACCCCGGCTTCGAACTCCTCGACCCGCCCACCATCAGCACCGTCCTGTTCCGGCCCGCACACACCACCGACGACGCCGTCGCCGCCGTACGCCGAAAGCTCCTCACCGACGGCCGCGCCGTCCTCGGGCGAGCCCGGTTAGACGGGCGCCTGTGGCTCAAGGCCACATTCCTCAACCCCCGCACGCGCCCCGACGACCTGGCCGCCCTCCTGAAACTGGTGGAAGGAAACACCCCCGGATGACCCCCCACAGCCACCCAGAGAACACCTCACAGAACCACCCGCACCACGACCCCGACGCCCCCCGCGACCTCGTCGGCATCGGCATCGGCCCGTTCAACCTCTCCCTCGCCGCCCTCGCCCACCCCCTCACCGAACTCGACGCCGTCTTCTACGAGCAGCGCCCCTCCTTCGTCTGGCACCCCGGCCTCATGATCGACGGCGCCCGCATCCAGGTCCCCTTCCTCGCCGACCTCGTCACACTCGCCGACCCCGCCAGCCCCTGGTCCTTCCTCAACTACCTCAAAACCCGCGACCGGCTCTTCCCCTTCTACTTCGCCGAGCGCTTCCACATCCAACGCGCCGAGTACGACGCCTACTGCCGCTGGGTCTGCGAGAACCTCCCCGCACTGCACTTCGGCCACCAGGTCGACGCCGTCCGCTTCAACCCCGAACGCGACGTCTTCGAAGTCGACTTCACCCAACTCGCCCCCGACGGGGACGCCGAAGCCCTCGGCCGCACCTACACCAAGAACATCGTCCTCGGCATCGGCACCGAGCCCTACGTCCCCGACCCCCTCAAACCCCTCGTCGAAGCACCCCACGTCCCCGTCATCCACGCCGCCGACTACCTCGACCACCGCGAAAGACTCCTCGCCGCCGAACACATCACCGTCATCGGATCGGGACAGTCCGGCGCCGAGGTCTTCCTGGACCTCCTGCGCCGCCGCCCCGCCGGCCGCGAAAGACTCCACTGGCTCGGCCGCACCGAAGCATTCGCGCCCATGGAGTACTCCAAGCTCGGCCTCGAACACTTCACCCCCGACTACACCCGCTACTTCCACGCCCTCGCCGAACCCGTCCGCGACAAGCTCGTCGCCTCCCAATGGCAACTCCACAAAGGCATCGACGCCGACACCCTCGCCGCCATCCACGACGAGCTCTACCGCCGCACCCTCGACGGCGGCTGGCCCGACACCGTCCTCACCCCCGGCGTCCACGTCCGCACCGGCGGCCGCATCGCCACCACCAAAATCGAACTCCACCTGGAACACATCCACCAGAACACCCGCTCACGCCTGACCACCGGCGCCGTCGTCCTGGCCACCGGCTACCGCGAACGCCCCCTCGACCGCCTGCTCGCCGGCCTCGACCCCTACCTGCGCCGCGACAACCAGGAACGCCCCCGCATCGACGACCAGTACCGCCTGGTCATGGACCCCTCCGTCAGCGGCTCCGGCTGCCACGTCCACGTCCAGAACGCCGAACGCCACACCCACGGCATCGGCACCCCCGACCTCGGCCTCGCCGCCTGGCGCAGCGCCAGCATCCTCAACTCCGTCACCGGCAAGGAGACCTACGCCCTCCCCACCCGCACCGCCTTCACCAGCTTCGGCCTCCAACAGCAAAAGCCCCGGATCCCGGCCGCGCGCCAACCACTGGAGCTGACACCACTCATGGACGGGATCTGAGGCTTCACCGCACAGCCCCTGCACCAGGGGCTGTGGTTCGGATCATGCGGGCATCACGGGCCCTAGAACACCGGCGTGCCGTTCCGCGTGAGCTTCCAGTCCACCGACGCGAAGTCCTTCGGGTCCAGCACGCCCTTCGCGGTCACCCACTCCGCGATCCGCGTGCGGATCTCCGTCGACTCAGCCCACAACTCCTGGGCCGACGCCACATGCGGGAACGCTCCACCGCCGTTGGCCCGGTAGTTGTTCACGGCGAACACGAACTTCTGGGCACCGTCGAGAGCCACACCGTTGTACGTCAGGTTCTTGATCCGGGAACCCGCCGCCTGGGCGATGTCGATCTCGTACGACAGACCCGACACATAGTCGTAGTTGTAGTCCGGGCGGCCACCGGCGTTCGTCAGCTTGTCCACCTCGACCGCCGCACCCGGCGCCGTCTGCACGAAGTACTCCGCCGAATACTCCAGATACGCCTTGAGCTGCGCACCCGTCATCAACTTGGCCACCAGCGTGTTGTCGTACACGTACAGGCTCGACAGGTCCCGGATCGTCACGTCACCCGCCGGAATCGCGGACGTGCGCGAGAACGGGGACGCCTGGGAGAGAACCGGCAACGAGGCGTACTCCGTGCCGGCCAGCGCCGCCTTGACCACGTCCTCCTGGACCTTGGTGATCAGATCGATGATCGGGGCGTCCTTGTAACGGGCCTCGACCGTCGTCAGCGCCTCCGTCGCCGTACCGACGACCTGGTTGACGTACTCCACGACGATGTCGTGATCGTCCTTCAACAGCTTGGTGATCTTCGGGTCGTCGGCGACCGTCTTCGAATCACGCACCGTCGCCTTCACCGACTCGACCTTCCAGCAGCCCTTCTCCAGGACCAGCTCGAAGTCGAACAACGACAGCCTCTGCGCGAAGCACAGCGGCTCGGACAGCACGACCGTCCTGCCCGTCTTCTCGTTCGTGACCAGCAACTCCGCGATCTCCGTGTGCGCATGCCCGACGAGGATCGCGTCGATACCCGGCACCTGCTGAGCCACCAGCGCCGCCGAGTTCTCGATGTACGGCAACTGGTCACCGTACGACGACGTCCCCGACGAACCCGAATGCGCCGACACGACCACCACGTCCGCGCCCATCGAGCGCAGCTTCGGCACCCACTTCGCGGCCTGCTCCTCCAGACCCGGGAACACCATCTTGCCCTCGACGTACGCCTTGTCCCAGATCGCGATGCCCGGGTTCGTCAGACCCAGCACCGCGACCTTCACCGGCGGGGCACCCGGCACATGGAACTTCTTGATGAAGTACGGCGGGAAAGCGGGCTTCAGCGTCTTCGCGTCCAACGCGTTCGCACCCAGCAGCGGAAAATCGCACTGGTCCTCGAACTTGCGCAGCGTCTCGATGCCGTAATTGAACTCGTGGTTCCCGAGCGCCACGGCGTCGTACCCGATCGCGTTCATCGCCGCCGCCATCGGATGCACCGGACCACCCTTCGCGGTGATCGGATCGACCTTCGCGTAGTAGTACGTCAGCGGGGTCCCCTGGATCGTGTCACCCGCGTCGATGAGCAGCGTGTTACGCCGACCCTTCTCCGCACGAACCTGGTTCACCAGCGTCGAGACCCGCGCCAGCCCCTTCGCGTTGCCCTTGGCGTCGGCGTACTCCGCGTCCTTGAAATAGTCCCAGTTGAAGATGTTGCCGTGCAGGTCGGTCGTGCCCATCACGGTCAGCGCGTACCGCTTCCTCGGCCGCGAACCCTTCGCCGTCTCGGCGGCCTGAGCCGCCGGAGCACCCACCGCACCGGCCACCGCCACCCCCGCTCCGGTCACAGCTGACTTCTTCAAGAACTTCCGACGGTTCAAGGGCATGAGTGCATCTCCCAGCGGGAACAGGTCAACAACGCGCGTAGATTCTGACCTGGGCATGCCGACCAGCAACAGACCCCGCAGGTTTCGATCTGATGACCGACCACGGCCGTACCCCAGCAAGCGATGACAGAGTGGGACGTATGACCACGCCCACAGAGGAACAGCCACCCCCCGTCCCCTACGGCACCCCCGACGCCCCCCGCATCGCCGTCCGCGGCGAAGCCCACCTCGAAGTCGACCCCGAGATCGCCCACATCAGCGTCCTCGTCGCCTCCCGCGGCAAAGACCGCCGCACCGCCCTCGACGACCTCACCCGCCGCAACACAACCGTCCTCGACCTCATCAAAACCTACGGCGACGCAGTCGAACGCCTGGAAACCGGCGCCTTCTCCATCAGCCCCGAACTCAAGGACAAAGGCCGCGGCGAACGCGTCCACGCCTACCACGGCCGCGTCCACATCACCGCCGAACTCACCGACTTCACCGCACTCGGCGAACTCACCACCCGACTCGCCGACCTGGAACTCACCCACGTCGACGGCCCCTGGTGGGCCCTACGCCCCAACTCGCCCGCCCACCGCCAAGCCAGGCAACAAGCCGTACGGGAAGCAGTACAACGCGCCCGCGAATACGCCGAAGCACTGGGCACCACCCTCTCCGCACTGGTGGAACTCGCCGACATCGGCGCGGAGAACACCCCACCCCTCCCGCCGGCCCCCGGCGGCCGCATGCGCTCCATGGCCTACGCCGCCGCGGAGAGCTCAGCAGCCGCCCCACTCGACCTCGAACCCCAGCGGCAACACGTCCACGCCCAAGTGAACGCACGATTCACCATGGCACCACCCCGCCTGTGACCACCACGCCACCCACACGGAACACCCCGGCGGGGTACTACGAATTGCTCATCGGAGCACCCCGCCGCACAATTCAACGCTTGTCAACAACCCTTCATACACAGGTTGTTGGGTCGTCACGCCCACCCAATTCTCTACCCGCCGGTAAGTCATAGAGTCGACCCATGCGCCGAGCGAAAATCGTCTGCACCCTGGGCCCCGCCACCGACACCTACGACCAGATAAAGGCACTGGTCGAAGCCGGAATGGACGTCGCCCGGTTCAACCTCAGCCACGGCAGCCACGCCGACCACGAGCAGCGCTACCAGCACGTGCGCAAAGCCTCCGACGAAACCGGCCGCAGCGTCGGCATCCTCGCCGACCTTCAAGGCCCGAAGATCCGCCTCGGCCGCTTCACCGAAGGCCCCGTACTCCTCGAACGCGGAGACACCTTCACCATCACCGTGGAAGACGGCGCCGAAGGCAACCGCGAGGGCTGCGGCACCACCTACGCCGGCCTCGCCGACGACGTCACCCCCGGCGAACGCATCCTCGTCGACGACGGCAAAGTAAGCCTGGAAGTCACCTCCCTCGACGGCCCACGCGTCCACACCACAGTGGTCGAAGGAGGCATGGTCTCCGACCACAAGGGCCTCAACCTCCCCGGCGTCGCCGTCTCCGTCCCCGCCCTGTCCGACAAGGACGAAGACGACCTGCGCTGGGCCCTGCGCACCGGCTTCGACGTCATCGCACTGTCCTTCGTCCGCTCCGGCCGCGACATCCAGCCCGTCCACCGCATCATGGACGAAGAAGGCCGCCGCCTCCCAGTGATCGCCAAAGTGGAGAAACCGCAGGCCGTCGACGCGATCGACGACATCGTGGCCGCCTTCGACGGCATCATGGTCGCGCGCGGCGACCTCGGCGTCGAGATGCCGCTGGAACAGGTCCCGATCGTCCAGAAACGCGCGATCAAACTCGCCAAGCGCAACGCCAAGCCGGTCATCGTCGCCACCCAGATGCTCGACTCGATGATCGACAACTCCCGCCCGACCAGGGCCGAGGCCTCGGACGTCGCGAACGCGGTCATCGACGGCACCGACGCGGTGATGCTCTCCGGCGAGACCAGCGTCGGCAAGTACCCCATCGAAACCGTCCGCACCATGGCAAAAATCGTCGAAGCGGCCGAAGAGGACCTCCTCGCCAAGGGCCTGTCACCCCTGACCGAACGCAACAAGCCCCGCACCCAGCCCGGCGCGGTCGCCCGCGCCGCGGCCGAGATCGGCGACTTCCTCGGCGCCCGCTTCCTGGTCGCCTTCACCCAGTCGGGCGACACCGCCCGCCGCCTCTCCCGCTACCGCTCCCCGATCCCCCTGCTGGCCTTCACCCCGGAACCGGCCACCCGGTCACAGCTGAATCTGACGTGGGGGGTGGAGACGTTCCTGGGCCCGCACGTGGAGTCCACGGACGCAATGGTCGACCAGGTGGACGAGCTGCTGCTGAAGTACGGCCGCTGCAAGAAGGGCGACACGGTCGTCATCACGGCGGGCTCGCCTCCCGGCGTGTCGGGCTCCACGAACATGGTGCGCGTGCATCACATCGGGGAGGACGACAGGCCTGAATAGCAGGCGTGGGGCCCCTCTTCAGCGTTGCGGAGGGGCCCTTTGCGTGCGGTCAGTACTTGGGGCCCACGTGGGTGTCCATGAGGGCTACGGAGGCTTTGCGGGCGATGGAGATATTGAACGGGTCGCTGCCGCGGGCGAGGACGGTCCACTCGACCCCTACCTTGACGAGGGCGTCGGTGAAGAGCTTCCGGATGTCGTCCGACTTGTTGGTGAAGAAGTAGCGCGGATACTCGTAGCGCTTGCGCTCGCCGCCTACGAGGCGAGTCGTCCAGTTGGTGATGCGGCAGCCGTCGGAGTGGATGAGGCCGCGGATGAACGCCCAGGGGTGGGCGTCGACGATGGCCTGTTGCCACGCTTCGAGGACGATCTTGCGATGGTGCTTCATGCCGGGACCGTGCTGCGGAAAGAGGCATGGCCAGTGCTTGCTGGAACCCGTGACTGCGACGCAGCCCTGCTTCTTGACGCGGCACACGCTGTTGTCCGGACGAACGGAGCGTATTGCGGTCTCACAAGCGTCAATAATGCCTGGCCAGGCGTTGTCCAGCACGATTCGCAGGAAGTAGACGCCCCGGCGGTGAGCGTTGATGCAGCCGTCACCGAGATAGAGGCCCAGCAGGTAGGCGTACGCCGCTCCGTCCTCAGGTGGACTCGGAACATCCTGGCATCTGGGGCAGCTGCCACCTGTCCGCCGGCGAGGTTCGATGCAGATCCGCCATGCCCGGATCGCTGCACGGGAAATACCCATCTCTTTGCTGACCGAGTTCAAGCTGCGCCCGGTAGCGATCAGCGCCAATGCCCGCTCGCGCGTGCTGAGGTCGTACATGCGCACACTCTCTGCGCGTGTTCGTGGCGACACGCGGCAAAAAGCGGATGTCCACGAGAACGTGGCCATCCGCTTTTTTCTTCGCGACCTTGGATTCGAAGGAAATGTGCCCCAGGTGGGATTCGAACCCACACTGTCCGCTGTTTGAGAGCGGCCTCTCTAACCAGTTGGAGTACTGGGGCCTTAGAAAGGAAGGAGACGTGCAACCCCTCGCGCACCCACCTTACCGCAGCTAGGTACCCTCATGTCAGCAGTACCCCTGCCCCTGAACGAGGAGCCCCCGTGACCGCCCCCGAGTCGCCCCAGCCCGTAGACGCGCCCGACGACGACAAGTCGCACGTGCCTCCGCTGACGACCCGTGTCGTCATCGCCGAGGACGAGGCGCTGATCCGGCTCGATCTGAAAGAGATGCTCGAAGAAGAGGGGTACACCGTCGTCGGTGAGGCCGGTGATGGTGAGCAGGCTGTGGAGCTGGCCCGTGAGCACAGGCCGGATCTTGTCATCCTCGATGTGAAGATGCCGAAGTTGGACGGTATTTCGGCGGCGGAGAAGATCGCCGAGGAGAGTATCGCGCCGGTGTTGATGCTGACGGCGTTCTCGCAGCGGGATCTGGTGGAGCGTGCGCGGGACGCGGGTGCGATGGCGTATCTGGTGAAGCCGTTCAGCAAGAGTGATGTGGTGCCGGCGATCGAGATGGCGGTGTCGCGGTTCACGGAGTTGAAGGAGCTGGAGAAGGAGGTCGCTGATCTCACTCAGCGGCTGGAGACGCGGAAGCTGGTGGATCGTGCGAAGTCGATTCTGCAGACGCAGTACGGTCTGACCGAGCCGGCGGCGTTCCGGTGGATCCAGAAGACGTCGATGGATCGACGGATGTCGATGCAGCAGGTGGCGGAGGCTGTGATCGAGGACGCCGAGGAGAAGAAGGCGGCCAAGGGCGGCTGACGCCGGGTGCTTTCCGTTGGTATGAGTGAGGCCCGCGTCCCCGGGGAGGGGGCGCGGGCCTCACTTGTGTGAGCGGGTGCTCAGTCCTCGCCGAGGTAGGCCTTGCGTACGGATTCGTCGTGCAGGAGGTCCTGTCCGGTGCCGGAGAGGACGATCTTGCCGACTTCCATGACGTGGCCGTGGTCGGCCAGGGAGAGGGCGGCTTGGGCGTTCTGCTCGATGAGCAGGATGGTGGTGCCCTGGGCCTTGAGTTCCTGGATGGTTGCCATGATCTTCTGCATCATGATCGGGGAGAGGCCCATGGAGGGCTCGTCGAGCATGAGCAGTTTCGGCTGGGACATCAGTGCCCGCCCCATGGCGAGCATCTGCTGCTCGCCGCCGGAGAGGGTGCCGGCGGCTTGCTTGCGGCGTTCTCCGAGGATGGGGAAGAGGTCGTAGGCGCGTTGGATGTCCTTCTCGATGCCTTCCTTGTCGTTGCGGAGGAAGGCGCCGAGGCGGAGGTTGTCCTCGATCGTCATGCGGGGGAAGATGTGCCTTCCCTCGGGGGAGTGGGCGAGGCCCAGGGAGACGACCTTGTGGGCGGGGATCTTCTTCAGCGATTTGCCGTCGAACCTGATGTCGCCGGACACGGGCTGGAGGAGGCCGGACAGGGTGCGCAGGGTGGTGGTCTTTCCGGCGCCGTTGGTGCCGATGAGGGTGACGACCTCGCCCGCGTTGACCTTGAACGAGATGCCCTTGACGGCTTCGATTTTGCCGTAGGCGACCCTGAGGTCTTCGACCTCGAGCAGTGCGGTCACTTGTCGTCCCCTTCTGTGGTGCTGTGCGCCTCGGCGTCGGCCTCCGCGGCTTCGACCTCGGCGGCTTCCTCCTTGCCCGGTGCGCCTTCGAAGGGTGTGCCGAGGTAGGCGGCGATGACGCGTTCGTCGGCCTGGACGACTTCGGCGGGGCCTTCGACGATTTTCTCGCCCTGGACGAGCACGGCGACCCGGTCGCAGAGGTTCATGATGAACCGGATGTCGTGTTCGATGACGAGGACGGCGATGCCCTTGTCGCGGATGGCGAAGATGAGTTCTTCGGCGGCCCGGGTTTCCTGCGGGTTCATGCCGGCGGTGGGCTCGTCGAGGAGGAGCAGGCCGGGCTCGCTGGCGAGTGCTCGGGCGATCTCCAGCTTGCGCTGTTCGCCGTAGGGCAGGTTGCGGGCGAGGTGGTCGGCTTTGGCGGCGAGGCCGGTGAACTCCAGGAGTTCCATGGCTCGGGCGCGGGATTCCTCTTCGGCTTTCTTGAAGCCGGGGAGGCGCAGGAGGGCCGACCAGAGGCCTTCCTTGGTGCGGGTGTGCCGTCCGACGAGCACGTTCTCCAGGACGGTCATGTTGGCGAAGAGCCGGATGTTCTGGAAGGTGCGGGCGATGCCGGCCTGGGTGACCAGGTGGGGCTTGGGCGGCAGGACGGTGCCTTTGTAGGCGACTTTGCCTTCGGTGGGCACGTAGAGGCCGGTGAGGCAGTTGAAGAAGGTCGTCTTGCCGGCGCCGTTGGGGCCGATGAGTCCGACGATCTCGCCGGTGTTGACGGTGAGGTTGACGTCGCGGACGGCGGTGAGGCCGCCGAAGCGCATGGTGACGCCGCTTGCGTCGAGCACCGTGGTGCTGGTGGGTGTTGTCGTGGTGGTGGTCATGGCGGTCACGCCCCTGCCTTGGCGACGCCGGTTGCGCCTTCGGGCAATGGCTTGTCCTCCGGTACGTCGAGCTGTCCGGTCTCGTGGAATTCGAGCTGCTTCCTGCGGTCGGCGACGAGGCCCTCGGGGCGGTAGCGCATCAGCAGCATCAGTGCGATGCCGAAGAGCAGCAGCTGGTATTCGGCCATGAACTGGAGCTTGGCCGGGATGAGGTAGAGCAGTGCGGCGCCGATGAGGGGGCCGCTGATGGTGCCCATGCCGCCGAGGATGACGGCGGCGAGCAGGAAGGCCGAGTTCGGCGGTACGGAGCCGGCGAACTGGTACTGCTCGGGGGTGACGCTGTAGGACACGTGGGCCTGGACGGTGCCGGCGAGGCCGGCGAGGCAGGCGCCGAGTGCGAAGGCGAGGAGTTTGAGGCGGAAGCCGTTGATGCCCATGGCGGTGGCGGCGGTCTCGTCCTCGCGGATGGCGACCCAGGCGCGGCCGATGCGGGATTCCGCGGAGCGGCGGAAGACCAGGACGACGATGGCCGTGCAGAGCAGCATCAGCAGGTAGTAGTTGCCGGAGCGGGTGAGTTCGGTGCCCAGGACGTCGTGGGGCAGCCCGAGGTTGAACCCGAAGATCTCCAGGTCCGGGATGTTGGGGATGCCGTTGGAGCCGTTGGTGACGTCGGGTCCGCTGTTGCCGTTCAGGTTGTTCATGGTGATGCGGAAGATCTCACCGAAGCCGAGCGTGACGATGGCGAGGTAGTCGCCGCGCAGTCGCAGGGTGGGGGCGCCGATGACCACGCCGAAGATCAGCGAGGCGGCGGCGCCGGTGAGGACTGCTGCCCAGAACGGGAATTCGACGCCGATGCTCGACTGCGGGGAGCCGGAGACCAGGGCGGCGGCGTAGGCGCCGACGCCGAGGAAGGCGACGTATCCGAGGTCGAGGAGGCCGGCGAGGCCGACGACGACGTTGAGGCCCAGGGCGACCGTGGCGAAGATGAGGATGTTCGCGCCGATGAGGGCGAACTGGTCGTTGGTCTGGGTGAAGGGGAAGCAGATCGCCGCGACGAAGGCCGCTGTCATGGCGACGTTGCGGTGTTTGGCGGTGAGGTGCGAGAGCCGCTTGAGGAGACCGGCGCGGGTGACGGCGGTGAAGCCGAAGGCCGTGACGATCAGGAAGCCGATGAACAGCTCGGAGTATTCGGTGCCGATGCCGTACGCGAAGACGTACAGGCCGACGCCGAAGCCGGCGGCGATGATGAGGATTTCGGCCCAGGAGGGCAGGTCCTTGGCGCGGCCGGGTTCGGGGGCGCTGAGGGAGTGGCGGATGCGGCCCCAGAGGTTGGGGGTGGGGTCCGCGGCGTCGTAGGGCTGGTCGGCGGGGAGGCCGAGGGCGCCGATGACGGCTATGAGGGCGCCGGTGCCGGAGACCCAGGCGCCGGGTTCGAGGTTGACGAGGCCGCCGAGTTCGTAGCTGATGGCGCCGATGGCGTAGCCGGTGGTGCCGAACACGCCGAGGGCGGCGAGCAGGACGGGGCTGTTCTTGCCGCCGGGGGTGAGCCAGCCGAGGCCGCGGATGCCGTAGCCGGAGAGGGCGAACAGCAGGGTGAGGAGTGCTCCCACGAGCGTGAGCACCTGCAGGCCGCCGGGGTAGCCGGTGACGGTGAGGTTGCCGGGGAAGTCCCTGGTCCAGGTCCAGGCGAGGAAGGTGCCTGCGAGGGCGAGGGCGGATCCGGCGACTGCGAGTGTGCGTGCCGCGGCGGCGGGGATCGGGATGATCGGGGTGGCCGGGGCGGTGGACACCTTGGGGGTGTCGGTGATCTTTTCCATGGGGGTTTCGGTGGTCATGGGTATCACGCCCGATCCGAGACGCGTTCGCCGAGCAGGCCTTGTGGCCTGAACAGGAGGACGAGGATGAGCAGGCTGAAGGCCCATACGTCCTTCCAGGCGCCGCCGCCGAAGAGTTCCATGCCGGGGATGTCGCCGATGTAGCCGGTGGCGAGGGATTCGGCGACTCCGAGGACGACGCCGCCGAGCATGGCGCCGTAGATGTTGCCGATGCCGCCGAGGACGGCTGCGGTGAAGGCTTTGAGGCCCATCAGGAAGCCCATGCGGAAGCCGACCTGACCGTTTTTCAGGCCGTAGGCGACGGCGGCGATGGCGGCGAACGCGGCACCGATGGCGAAGGCCATGACGATGATGCGGTCGGTGTTGATGCCCATCAGCTTGGCGGTGTCGGGGTCCTGGGCGGTGGCCTGCATGCCGCGGCCGGAGCGTGTCTTGTTGACGAAGACGCCGAGGGCGATCATGCACAGCGGGGCGGCGATCAGTACGAAGAGGTCGCCGCGCTGGACGTTGGCGCCGAGGATGTCGATGGGGCCGCCCTCGAACTGCGGGAAGGGCTGGTCCTTCTTCGCGTCGGGGTACCACATCCATACGGCCTGCTGGAGGACGATGGACAGGCCGATGGCGGTGATGAGGGGTGCCAGGCGTGGTGCGCTGCGCAGTGGCCGGTAGGCGAAGCGTTCCGCCGCGGTGGCGACGGCGACGGAGACGATGACGCCGGCGAGGATCATGAGGGGGATCGCGGCGCCGAGGGCGAAGCCTTCGGGGAGTATCAGCCAGACGGTGAGGGCGCCGAAGCCCCCGACCATGAATATCTCGCCGTGGGCGAAGTTGATGAGCTGGACGATGCCGTAGACCATCGTGTAGCCGATCGCGATGAGTCCGTACATCGCGCCGAGGATGAGTCCATTGGCCAGCTGTTGCGGCAGTTCGTTCACCGCAGGGCCTCCGTGGAGTGGTTCGGATATGGCGCCGCGCGGGAGCGCTGGTGGGCGTTCCCGCGCGGCCTGGATCAATGTGTGATGGGGGAGGTTTCTTTACTCGTCCTCTGCTCAGCCCAGCTTGGGTTCGCCGCTGAACTCCGGCGCCCAGGCGTTCTTCTTGACCTTGTAGGCGGTCATGGTGTGGTTGGTGGTGTCACCGAACTCGTCGAAGGAGATGGGGCCGGTGACGCCGTCGAACTTGACCTTCGCCATGGCGTCGAGGACTGCCTTGCGGCCGTCGGACGGGACCTTGCCGTCGTTGCCTTCGACTGCGAGCTTGACGGCCTCGATGATGGCCCAGGTGGCGTCGTAGGTGAGGCCGCCGTAGGCCTCGTAGTCGTCCTCGTAGCCCCCGGCCTCGTAGTTCTTGATGAACGTCTTGGCGGAGTCGAGCTTCTCGACGGGCTCGCCGACGGAGGTGGCGAGGTCGCCTTCGGCCTTCTTGTTGAGCTTGGGGAACTCGCCGGAGTAGATGCCGTCGCCGCCCATGAGCGGGATGTTCTGGCCGCTGTCCTTGAGCTGCTGGCTCAGGGGGGCGGCGGCCGGGTACTCGCCGCCGTAGTAGAGGGCTTCGGCGCCGGTCTTCTTGATCTTGGCGACCACGGCGTTGAAGTCGCGGTCGTCGGGGTTGATGTGGTCGGTGCCGACGATCTTGCCGCCGAACTTGGTGAAGTTCGTCTTGAAGGAGGCGGCGAGGCCGGCGCCGTAGGTCTTCTGGTCGTCGATCAGGTAGACCTTCTTGATCTTCGCCTGGTTGTACAGGTAGTCGGCGGCGAAGGCACCCTGGATCTCGTCCGTGGTGGCGGTGCGGAAGAAGGTCTTGAACTGGCGGACCGAGTTGCCGGTCTTCCAGCCGTCGCCCTGGGTGAGCTCGGTGCCGGTGTTGGCGGGCGAGATCTGGGTCAGGCCGGCGTCGTTGAACGGCTTCTGCATCTGCTGGGAGACGCTGGAGTTCAGCGGGCCGACGACGCCGAGGACGTCCTTGTTGCTGATGAACTTCTGGGCGTTCTGCTGGCCGACGGAGGGCTGGGCCTGGTCGTCGAGGGCCTCGATCTTGAACTCGACGCCCTTGACGAACTCCTGCTTGTTGGCGGTCTTGGCGGCGAGGTCGGCGGAGTTCTTCATGCCGAGGCCGAGTGCGGACAGGTCGCCGGTCAGCGGGGCGTCGAGGCCGATCACCACGGTGGTCTTGTCGCCGTTGCTGCTGTTGCCGCCCTCGTCACGCGACCCACACGCCGTGAGTGTCAGCGATCCCGCCGCGAGTGCAGCGGTTATGGCGATGATCGAACGTTGACGCACGAATCAGGTCCTTTCCCTGGCACGGCGGCTCCCCATGGAACGCGCCGAGTCGAGCGCGGGGCCGAAGTGGCTTCGAATCCGGTGGCTCGGTGACTGGCGGTGACTCTAAGCGGGTGAAGGGAACATGGAGGAGGGCCTGACGAAGGCTGTGACGCTCTTGTTATGACACGAGGTAATGCAGAGCGGTACTCGGTGGGGGGAAGAGCGGATTTCGGGCCGATTCGCCCTGTCCACATAGTGAGAACTCGCAGCGTTCGCGCGTAGCTTCTTCACGAGTGTTCACGGGTTTTGGTGATTACCGTGGTCGTTGCTGAAGGCTACCTGAGCTTCTCCGGGGGTTCGTGGGCGGGGGGCTCGAAGCTGAAGCGACCCGGGTCTGTATTGCACCCGTATTACGCAGAGTTACGGACGGGAAAGGTGCTCGTCTTTCCCCGGCCTTTTCGTGTATGGGCCACGAAAGTGGAATTGCGGATTACGGCGCTCAGTCCCATGGCCTCCGGTCGGCTCGCCGTTTCGGTGCCGATCCTCGCGCAACTCCCGTGCCCCTGGGGGCGTGCGTGCGGGCGGCCGCCCGTGCGTCCGGGCGCAGGCGTTCCGGCCGGGCCGGGGCCGGGGCCGCCCCGCGGATCAGGGCTCGGCGGCCGTCGCAGAGGCCCTTCGGGCGGTCGTCGCCGCGGGCGGGGGTCGCCGTACGTGTCGGCGGTCGGCGTTCCGTGCGACCGGTCCGCCGTGGTCAGGGGGCGCGGTCGCGCGGGCGAAGTCGCCGCGGGGGCGGGCGAGTCGGTGACCCGCCGGTTCCTGGTCTCGTCGTGGCCGGTCCTGGTCTCGTCGTGCCCGGATCCGGATCCGGGGCTCGGAGCCCGTGGCTCGGCTGCGGCTGCCGTATCCGGACGCCGGGCCGGCGGTCGGCGGCATCGGCTGGGGTGTCACCCCCGTCCGTCGGGCCTCTCCCGTCGTCATGCCCCGACCGTATGCCGCCCGGCGCTCCAGTTCAACGGCCGGGAAACGCAAGGGCGTTGACCGCGACGGCATTCGGCCGCGGCGGTGTGCGTGCGGGCAGAGCGGGGGTGCCGCCACGGCGCCCGTGATCGGCGAGGATCATTGCCGACGGGGAGTGCGTCGACGTGCCGGTGTCCGAGCGTGGCGGCCATGTGGGTCCGCAGTGCGTGCCGGTGTCCGAGCGTGGCGGTCATGTGGGTCCGCAGTGCGTGCTGGTGTCCGAGGGCGGCAGCCACGTCGGTCCGCGGCAGTCTGACGAGCGCCGCCTCCCACCTCACCCCTGGGTGCGGGTGGGCCGGTTGTCGTCGCCGGGCTCCCGGCGTCGGCGTCCGCCCGACAGGGCTGGTGGAACCGGACGCCTCGCCGGGCGGTCGGGGCGCAGTGCGCGGAGGGGGCCGCGCAGGATCAGTCCGTGTTCCGCAGGCGCTCCTCGTCGCTGGGGTTCACGTCCCGCAGCAGGCAGGTCAGTCGTGCGCTGCACACCCGCCGCCCCTGCTCGTCGCTGATCACGATCTCGTACGTCGCCGTCGAGCGGCCCCGGTGCAGGGGGGTGGCCACACCGGTGACGAGGCCGGAGCGGGCGCCGCGGTGGTGGGTGCAGTTGAGGTCGACGCCGACCGCGATCTTCGAGCTGCCGGCGTGCAGCATCGACCCCACCGACCCGAGCGTCTCGGCGAGGACCGCGGAGGCGCCGCCGTGCAGCAGGCCGTACGGCTGGGTGTTGCCCTCCACCGGCATGGTGCCGACGACGCGCTCGGCCGACGCCTCCAGGATCTGCACGCCCATGCGGGTGCCGAGGTGCCCGGCGGAGAACAGGGCCGGCAGGTCGACGCCGAGCGCGGCGTACTCGTCGATGACCTCTTGCGGGAACTTCACGTGCTGCTGCTCGCCCATGGGGCCCGGCTCCGTTCGTCGTGACCAGTCGGTGACGTGACCATCGGGTGACGTCGGCTGAGCAAACGCTCAGTCGGTCGCCGATTGTTCCAGACGGACCACGACGGACTTGCTGGCCGGGGTGTTGCTGGTGTCCGCGGTGGCGTCCAGCGGCACGAGGACGTTGGTCTCCGGGTAGTAGGCGGCCGCGCAGCCCCGGGCCGTCGGGTAGAGCACCACCCGGAAGCCGGGCGCCCGCCGCTCGACGCCGTCCTTCCACTCGCCCACCAGGTCGACGTACGAGCCGTCGGCGAGGTTCAGCCGCTGTGCGTCCTCGGGGTTGACCAGGACGACCCGGCGGCCGTTCCTGATGCCGCGGTAGCGGTCGTCCAGGCCGTAGATCGTGGTGTTGTACTGGTCGTGCGACCGCAGGGTCTGCAGCAGCAGCCGCCCCGGCGGAAGCCTCGGGTACTCGACGGCCGCCGCGGTGAAGTTGGCCTTGCCCGTGGCCGTCGGGAAGCGGCGCTCGTCGCGCGGGGCGTGCGGGAGGGTGAAGCCGCCGGGGCGGGCCACGCGGGCGTTGAAGTCCTCGAAGCCCGGGATCACCCGGGCGATACGGTCCCGGATCGTCGCGTAGTCCTTCTCGAACTCCTCCCAGGGCGTGGCGCTGCGCTCACCCAGCACGCGGCGGGCCAGCCGGCAGACGATGGCCGGTTCCGACAGCAGGTGCGCGCTCGCGGGCTCCAGACGGCCCCGGGAGGCGTGCACCATGCCCATGGAGTCCTCGACGGTCACGAACTGCTCGCCGCCGCCCTGCAGATCGCGCTCGGTGCGGCCCAGCGTCGGCAGGATCAGCGCGCGGGCCCCGGTGACGACATGGCTGCGGTTGAGCTTCGTCGACACGTGCACGGTCAGCCGGGCCCGCCGCATCGCCGCCTCGGTGACGTCCGTGTCGGGCGTCGCGGCGACGAAGTTGCCGCCCATCGCGAAGAACACCTTCGCCTCACCGTCGCGCAGCGCGCGGATGGCTCGTACGACGTCGTAGCCGTGCTCGCGCGGCGGCGCGAACCCGAACTCCTTCTCCAGGGCGTCCAGGAAGGCCGGCGCGGGGCGTTCGAAGATGCCCATCGTGCGGTCGCCCTGCACGTTCGAGTGGCCGCGCACCGGGCATACGCCCGCGCCCGGGCGGCCGATGTTCCCGCGCAGCAGGAGGAAGTTGACGACCTCGCGGATGGTCGGCACGGAGTGCTTGTGCTGGGTGAGGCCCATCGCCCAGCAGACGATGGTGCGTCGCGAGGCCAGGACCATCGCCATGGCCTTCTCGATGTCCGCGCGCGTGAGGCCGGTCGCGGTCAGCGTCTCGTCCCAGTCGGCGGCCCGGGCCGCCTCGGCGAACTCCTCGTAGCCGTGGGTGTGTTCGCGGACGAACTCCTCGTCGACGGCGCCCTGCGTCTGAAGGATCAGCTTGTTGAGGAGACGGAACAGGGCCTGGTCGCCGCCGATGCGGATCTGGAGGAACAGGTCGGTGAGCGCGGCGCCGGTCATCAGGCCCTTGGGCGTCTGCGGGTTCTTGAACCGCTCCAGGCCCGCCTCCGGCAGGGGGTTGACGGTGATGATCCTCGTCCCGCCCGCCTTGGCCTTCTCCAGGGCGGAGAGCATGCGCGGATGGTTCGTCCCCGGGTTCTGCCCCGCGACGATGATCAGGTCCGCCTTGTAGAGGTCCTCCAGCAGGACACTGCCCTTGCCGACGCCGATGGTCTCGGACAGGGCCGACCCCGACGACTCGTGGCACATGTTCGAGCAGTCCGGGAGGTTGTTGGTGCCGAGCTCGCGCGCGAAGAGCTGATAGAGGAACGCCGCCTCGTTGCTGGTGCGGCCGGAGGTGTAGAAGACGGCCTCGTCGGGGGAGCCCAGGGCGGTGATCTCCTCGGCGACGATGTCGAAGGCACGCTCCCAGGTCACCGGCTCGTAGTGGGTGCCGCCCTCCGGCAGGTACACGGGGTGGGTGAGCCGGCCCTGCTGCCCGAGCCAGTAGCCGCTGCGGGTCGCGAGATCGGCGACGGAGTGCGCGGCGAAGAACTCCGGGGTGACCCGGCGCAGCGTCGCCTCCTCGGCCACCGCCTTGGCGCCGTTCTCACAGAACTCCGCCTTGTGCCGGTGCTCGGGCTCCGGCCAGGCGCACCCCGGGCAGTCGAAGCCGTCCTTCTGGTTGACCCGCAGCAACGTCAGCGCGGTGCGCTTCACACCCATCTGCTGGTGCGCCATCCGCAGGGAGTGCCCGATGGCAGGCAGCCCCGCAGCAGCATGCTTGGGCTCGGCGATCTGCGGCGCGTCCTGAACCGGATCACCCTTGGGCGGCTTGCTGGCCATCGCGCACTCCTCTTCGTGTACACGTGTGAGGTACGTCTCCGATCCTCGCACGCGCCACGGACAGCGCCGGGGGCGGGCGGGCTCGCCGGGACGGGCCGGGAAGAGGGGTGCCGGACACCGGGTGCCCACGTCACACGGCCCGGTCCTGCCGCCGCCCGCCGTCCTCCGCGGCGGCGGTGACCCCCGACGGGGACCGAGTGTCAGTGGGGCGTGGCAGGATCGGGGGCGTGGCAGAGACAGCATCGAAGCAGACCGACAGCACCCCCGGCGGCAGCCGGCCCCGCCTGATGCTCATGGACGGGCACTCGCTGGCCTACCGTGCGTTCTTCGCGCTGCCCGCGGAGAACTTCACGACGGCGACGGGCCAGCCCACGAACGCGATCTACGGCTTCGCGTCGATGCTGGCCAACACGTTGCGTGACGAGGCGCCCACCCACTTCGCGGTGGCCTTCGACGTGTCCCGCAAGACCTGGCGCTCCGAGGAGTTCACGGAGTACAAGGCGAACCGCTCCAAGACCCCGGACGAGTTCAAGGGCCAGGTCGAGCTGATCGGCGAACTGCTCGACGCGATGAACGCCCAGCGTTTCGCGGTCGAGGGCTTCGAGGCGGACGACGTCATCGCCACGCTCGCCACCCAGGCCGAGGCCGCGGGCTTCGAGGTGCTGATCGTCACCGGCGACCGCGACTCCTTCCAGTTGGTCAGCGAGCACACCACGGTGCTGTACCCGACGAAGGGCGTCTCCGAGCTGACCCGGTTCACCCCGGAGAAGGTCTTCGAGAAGTACGCGTTGACGCCCGCCCAGTACCCCGACTTCGCGGCCCTGCGCGGCGACCCCTCCGACAACCTGCCGGGCATCCCGGGCGTCGGCGAGAAGACGGCCGCGAAGTGGATCAACCAGTTCGGTTCGTTCGCCGAGCTCGTCGAGCGGGTCGAGGAGGTCAAGGGCAAGGCCGGACAGAACCTGCGCGACCACCTGGAGTCGGTCAAGCTCAACCGTCGGCTCACCGAGCTGGAGCGCGGCGTCGAGCTGCCGAAGACCGTCGCCGACCTCGCGCGCGTCCCGTACGACCGCAAGGCCGTCGCGATGATCCTCGACACCCTGGAGATCCGTAACCCCTCCCTGCGGGAGCGGCTCTTCGGTGTCGACCCCGGAGCCGAGGAGGCCGAGGCCACCCCGATCTCCACCGACGGTGTCGAGCTGGACGGCGCGGTGCTCGGCACCGGCGAGCTGGCCGGCTGGCTGGCGGAGCGCGGCGGCGAGGTCCTGGGCGTGGCCACCGTCGACGCCTGGGCGCTGGGCGCCGGCTCGGTCGCCGAGGTCGCGCTGGCCGCGGCCGACGGCGCGGCCTGCTGGTTCGACCCGTCGCAGCTGGACGAGGCCGACGAGAAGGCGTTCGCGGCCTGGCTGGCCGACGCCGACAAGCCGAAGGTCTTCCACAACGCCAAGGGCGCGATGCGGGTCTTCGCCGAGCACGGCTGGAGCATCGACGGCGTGCGCATGGACACCGCGCTCGCCGCCTACCTGGTCAAGCCGGGCCGCCGCTCCTTCGACCTCGACGCGCTGTCCCTGGAGTACCTGCACCGCGAGCTGGCCCCCGCCGCCGCGGCCGACGGTCAGCTGGCCTTCGGCACGGACGACGGCGCCGAGGCCGAGGCCCTGATGGTCCAGGCCCGGGCCGTCCTCGACCTGGGCGAGGCCTTCGAGGGCAAGCTCCAGGAGGTTGGCGCGGGCGACCTCCTGCGGGACGTGGAGCTGCCGACCTCCGCCCTGCTGGCCCGCATGGAGCGGCACGGCATCGCCGCCGACCGTGCCCACCTGGAGGCCATGGAGCAGATGTTCGCGGGAGCCGTGCAGCAGGCCGTGAAGGAGGCGCACGCGGCGGCGGGCCACGAGTTCAACCTGGGCTCGCCCAAGCAGCTCCAGGAGGTCCTCTTCGGCGAACTCGCCCTGCCCAAGACGAAGAAGACGAAGACGGGCTACACCACGGATGCCGACGCCCTGGCCTGGCTCGCCACCCAGACCGACAACGAACTGCCGGTCATCATGCTCCGCCACCGCGAGCAGGCGAAGCTGCGTGTCACCGTCGAGGGCCTGATCAAGACGATCGCGGCGGACGGACGCATCCACACGACGTTCAACCAAACGGTGGCGGCGACCGGCCGCCTCTCCTCGACGGACCCGAACCTGCAGAACATCCCGGTGCGCACCGACGAGGGCAGGGCGATCCGCCGCGGCTTCGTGGTCGGCGAGGGCTTCGAGTCCCTGATGACGGCGGACTACAGCCAGATCGAGCTGCGTGTGATGGCGCATCTGTCCGAGGACGAGGGCCTGATCGAGGCGTTCACCTCGGGCGAGGACCTGCACACCACGGCCGCCTCCCAGGTCTTCGCCGTCGAGCCCGCCGCGGTCGACGCCGAGATGCGCCGCAAGATCAAGGCGATGTCGT
This sequence comes from Streptomyces sp. NPDC007808, assembly GCF_042868655.1. Lineage (NCBI taxonomy): Bacteria > Bacillati > Actinomycetota > Actinomycetes > Kitasatosporales > Streptomycetaceae > Streptomyces > Streptomyces sp. NPDC007808. The sequence continues at coordinate 9,836 of NZ_JBIAEQ010000002.1, read as the reverse complement.
ACGGCCTGGCCTACGGGCTGTCGGCCTTCGGCCTCTCCCAGCAGCTGAACATCGAGGCGGCCGAGGCCCGCGCGCTGATGGACGCCTACTTCGAGCGCTTCGGCGGGGTCCGCGACTACCTGCGCCGCGCGGTGGACGAGGCCCGGTCGACGGGTTACACGGCGACCCTCTTCGGCCGCCGCCGCTACCTCCCCGACCTCAACAGCGACAACCGCCAGCGCCGCGAGGCGGCCGAGCGCATGGCCCTGAACGCCCCCATCCAGGGTACGGCGGCCGACATCGTCAAGATCGCCATGCTCAACGTGGACCGGGCCCTGCGCGAGGCCAACCTCACCTCCCGCATGCTCCTCCAGGTCCACGACGAGATCGTCCTGGAGATCGCCCCCGGCGAACGCGAGGCGGCCGAGGACCTGGTCCGCCGCGAGATGTCCAACGCGGTCGACCTCCGAGTCCCCCTGGGTGTCTCGGTGGGCGCAGGCGCCGACTGGGAGTCCGCCGCGCACTAGCTCAACGGCACAGCCACCGCCCGATGCCGGGCCAGGTCCCCGACCGGCCCGGCATCGCCGTCACCTGCTCAGAGAGCGACACGGTGACGCCCCCCGGGGGCGCGGTGAACTGCCCCAGGCTTCAGCACCTGGCAGCCCTCCGATGCCCCGGCCGTCCCGGCATCGGGCTGAGCCTTGCAGAGGCCGCACTGCAACCCCCTAGGGGCGCGGGGAACTGCGCGACCGGCCACAGCGCACCCGCAGCCGCACGCACCACCGGCACCGGCCGGTCAGACACGAGGGCACAGCGCTCACACACTTCGTAACCCCAGGCTCTAAGCCCCCGGCAGCCGCCCGATGCCCCGGCCGTCCCGGCATCGGGCTGAGCCCTTCGAAGGCCGCACTGCAACCCCCCAGGGGCGCGGGGAACTGCGCGACCCGCCACAGCGCGCCCGCAGCCGCAACGCAAGCCCCAGCCAGTCAGAGCGCCGCACCCCGCAGCCGCATAACCGGCATCGGGCTGAGCCCTGCAGAGGCCGCACTGCAACCCCCCAGGGGCGCGGGGAACTGCGCGACTCGCCACAGCGCACCGGCAGCCGCAAAGCCAGCCGCAGACAGTCAGAGCGCCGCGCCCGCAGCCGCAACGCAAGCCCCAGCCAGCCAGAGCGCCGCACCCGCAGCCGCACGACCGGCACCAGCCAGGCAGACGCAAGGGCGCACGCCCCCCTCCAGCGCAACCCTGATACCTCCGGCCCAGCCGGGCCACCTTGGGCGATCGGCCCCCTCCCGCACCCCCGATGGAGCGTCACTCGCGTGGCCCCCGCAAACACGCCCCCACCCGCCCCCGCCCGTAAGGATGCGGGCATGGGTATACGCACGCTCCACCGCCGGACCGCCCCGGCACCGGCGAACGTGAACACCGAAGACGCCCCCGCCCCGCCGGGGCCCTCGGTCCCACCCTTCGCCACCGGCGCAAGCACCGCCCGCATCCCCGCCGAACTGATGAGCACCTTGCGGCGGGCGGCGACCAACCTCCGGCGCCGCCTCATGACCCGGACCCGAGGGTGGGCCGAACTCACCCGCGGCTACCTGGCCCTCGTCCGCACCCTGCTCCCACGGCCCCGCCCCGTCCGGACGGTCACCGTGTTCGTGGCGACCGCCGGCACCGTCAGCGAGCCGCCGGACGGCTCGGCTCCCTGTCGGCCGGATCCGTACCCGCACCACCCGGGTCCGGGACCGGACGCCACACCCTGACCCCCACGGCGTACAGCAGCAGTCCCAGGCAGAGGCCCGCGCCCGCCCCGAAGCACAACGTCGGGATCAGTTCCCAGTACTTCGCGGTCGACCCCCAGTAGTCCCACCAGCGTGTCGCCCGCTGCACCGCCGCCACCGCGGCGAACCCGCCGATCACCGCACCGGCCAGCCACCGGTCCCGTACCGAGAGCACGGGCACCCCGACCGGTTCGGCCGCGGGCGTGCGCCGCAGTGCCACGACCACGAACACGGCGATGACGGCCGCGGCCACCGCCGAACCGCCGTACTGGAGGTACCAGTACAGCGGCGACCCCGCGACCTTCTCGCCCAGGACCGGGAACAGCCGCATCCCCCAGCGGTCGAGATGGGTGAACGCGTCCCACACGACATGCGTCAGCGCACCGAGCGCGGCCGACAGGTACCACCGGGCCGCGAGCGCCGGGCGGATCCGGGCGCGTGGCGTCCCGCAGCGCAACAGCGTGGCCACCCGTGCCTGTCGCCGCACCGGAAGCAGCGCCACCACAGGCTCGCGCAGCAGGAGCCACAGTCCGACCAGCGCCCAGGTGACCAGCACATCGACCGTGAACACGCCCGTGAACGAGTGTGTGACGTCGCCGAACGCCATCGCCTCGGGCAGGACACTCGCCGCGTAATAGGTCATGTCGGGAGAGAGGGAACCTGCCACCAGCACGGCCGGAACGAGCGCGGCCCGGCCGGTTCCGTCGGTGCGTACGGCGGGCAGGACAGCCGCCGCATGGCTCAGCGTGAACGGCAACAGGGCTCCTCGCGTGCGATGTTGACAGGGCCGGTCGGCCCCGAGGGACGAAGCAGCCAGTATGCGGGACGTCCGTTGGGCGGACCGCGTGTGGCCAATCGGTAAAAATCGGTCATCAACGGGTGTCCGGGCAAAGGAAGTTGTCGTAGGGTCGCCTGGGTCCCCGTGCCGGCCGCGCGGTCGAACAAACGAGCACGCATGAAAATGCGTCGCGAGGGCAACTGTCGCGGCGAGTCGATCGTCACAACAGGCGCGGGCGTCACACGGCGGGCCCGGCAGAACAGAGACGGGCGCTCGGGCGTTCAGCGGGAGGGGTTCACTCTATGGCGGCGCAATTCGGCAGGCTGCGCAAAGGGGCGGTGAACACCACAGTGGCCGCGGTCGTGGTCGCGGCACTCGCCGCCTCCCAGGCTCCGGGAGTGATGACCGACGACGCCGGCAGAAAGATCCCCACCGGCACCCAGCCCTCACCGGACACGGCCGCCGAGCACAGCGCGACGGGCAACTCGCCGTACTACACCGACCTTCCGCCGCTCAACAGCCCCAAACCCTCGCCGTCGGCGAACACGCCCGTGGACCCGGGTGTCACCGAGGCGGGCATCCCCGCGACCGTCCTGGACGCCTACAAGAAGGCCGCGACCGCGCTCCGGCAGTCCAAGCCCGGCTGCAACCTTCAGTGGCAGCTTCTCGCCGCCATCGGCAAGGTCGAGTCCGGCCAGGCCCGCGGCGGCCGTGTCGGCGCCGACGGCACCACCCTCTCGCCGATCCTCGGTCCGCAGCTCAACGGCAACGGCTTCGCGAGCATCAGCGACACCGACGACGGCGCCTACGACGGGGACAGCAGGTACGACCGGGCCGTCGGCCCCATGCAGTTCATCCCGTCCACCTGGGCGTGGGCCGGCCGCGACGGCAACGGCGACGGCGAGAAGAACCCCAACAACGTCTACGACGCCGCACTCGCCGCCGGTCACTACCTGTGCCGCTTCGGCTGGGACCTGTCCACCCAAAGGGACCTCGACAGCGCCATCCTCAGCTACAACAACTCACGGGAGTACGTCGACCTCGTCCTGACGTGGCTGGAGTACTACCGCAAGGGCACCCACGAGATCCCCGACGGCACGGGCACCCTCCCGTCCGACCGCAGCGACGACGGTGCCGGCGCCGGCCCGACGCCGACGACCCCCACCCGGCCCACCAAGCCCGCCAAGCCCGCCAAGCCCACGGCGCCGTCGAGGCCGGACAGCCCCAAGCCCGGCGACAACGGCGGCGGTTCCTCCACCCCCGGGCCGAAGCCACCGACCACGACCCCGCCGGACACCACCCCTCCCACCCCCACCGACACGGTGGACCGCCTGGAGGACGCGGGCGCCGGCAGGCTCACCGCGATGGCTGGCGACACCTTCCTGCGGAAGATCGCCGCCCGCGCCGAGACCGAAGGCGGCAAGGGCGTCGCCAAGGTCCGGATCCGTTTCACCATCGTCGGCGCCACCGACGCCACCTTCATCAACGGTGAGAAGTACGCGGCCACCGTCACCGACAGCGCGGGCGAGGCCGTGGCGCCGGCGCTCAAGGCGGGCGAGGACACGGGCGAGTTCGTCGTCCGGGCCACCGTCGTCGGCCGTGCGATCGGCGTCGAGTACCGGGCCACGGTCACCGAGCGCGTCGCCGACACCCTGGCCCGCACCGGTGAGACCGCGCTGACCTGCATCCCGGGTGGCGAGTTCGCCGACCAGGTCGAGGTGAAGGCGACCTACAAGGGTGCCGTCGCCGACAAGGTCGCGGCCACCGCCACGCTCGTCAAGGCCACGGACGACCCGGCCGAGAACGACAAGGGCCCCTACTTCAAGGACGCCGACGGCAAGGCCGTACGCACCCTCACCGGCCTGACCACGGACGCCAAGGGCCTGCTCAAGCTGCCGAAGCTGTACGCCGACGACACCGCCGGCACGTACCTGCTCCGCATCGAGACCGCGGGCGGCGCGACCCTGACCGTCGAGCTGAAGGTGGCGGCGGCCGAGACCTCGCCCGGCCCGACCCCGTCGGAGTCGGGGACCGGATCGGCCTCGGCATCGCCGAGCCCGTCCGCGTAGACCCGGCGCCACCGCACGAGGGGCGTCCTCCCGCCACGGCGGGCAGGGCGCCCCTCGTCCGTGTGCGCGACGTGTTCTCATCTCGCCCTGCCGTTGCTACGGTGCCAGAACTGACGACCTGTCAGGTGCGCCCGCTCCGCGACTCCGGGAGGCCCGACATGCGCGCCCTGATCGCCGCCGCGGCCGGTCTCGCCACCGCACTCGCCCTGGTCCTCGCGCTCACCGCCCTCGGTACGCCGTCGGGCGGGACATCCCCGAAGCCGCTGCTGACGACGGTGCCCGCACACCCGTGACCGCCCGCCCGGGAGGGAGGCCGAGATGCGCCGCAAGGCCGGCCTGATCCTGCTCGCCCTGGCCGTGTTCTTCGCGGCCCTGTCCCCGCTGCTGCGCTGGTACGCCTTCCCACGCCTGGCCAAGATCCCGGCCCACCAGTACCAGAGCATGGTCCTGGAGGCGAAGGACGCGACCCTCCTCGACTACGGCACGATGAAGGCCCGCAAGGTCCCGAAGGTCACCATCGTGCAGACCCTCAAGGGCAACGTCGAAGCCTCGGAGAAGATCGAGCGGACGGCGGGCAGGGACGTCGTGGTCTGGGACGGCCTGTCGTACGTCGTCGGACCCGACGGCAAGATGGTCTCCAAGATCCCCGAGCGCTACATCTTCGACGCCCACACCCAGGAACCCGTACACGCCACCGGCGAGATGGTCGACGGCGACCCCGTCAGGCGCGAGGGCATCGAGTTCAAGTGGCCCTTCCTCACGGAGAAGCGGGCCTACGACTACTTCGACGCCCAGACCCGCACCAGTGCCCCCATCCACTACAAGGGCACCCAGGACTTCCGCGGCATCGAGGTCTACTACTTCGAGCAGACCGTCCCGTGGACCGAGGTGGAATTCCCCAAGACGATGCCCGTCGAGGGGATCACACCGGAGGCGGTCGCCGAGACCGGCACCACCCGCTGGTACACGACCGACCGCAAGTTCTGGGTCGAACCCCTCACCGGCGCCCCCGTCTACGGCGAGGAGATCCACAAGGAGGAACTGCGCGGCGGCACCCTGCTCGGCGGCCGTGACAGGGTCACCGCCTTCGCGGGCCATGTGAAGATGCGCGAGGACTACATCGACCACACCGTGGACCTCGTCAAGTCCCACCGCACCCCGGTCCTGCTGATGACGTCGTATCTGCCCTGGGGCTTCCTGACCCTCGCAGTGCTGCTGCTGTCACTTGCCCTCTACCTGGAGGCGCGCGGCCGCCGCCCCGGCGATGCGAAGCCCGCCCAGGACGCCGAACCGGAACCGGTCACCGCCTGAGCCGGGCGTTGGTGTGCCGGGTCGGCTGCGCGTCGGCGGGGTCCTTGGGCCATGGATGCCTGGGATAGCGACCGCGCAGCTCCGCCCGCACCCCCTTGTAGCCGTCCCGCCAGAAGGAGGCCAGGTCGGCCGTGACGGCGGCGGGACGTCCGGCGGGGGAGAGCAGATGCACGAGCAACGGCACACCGGCGACGGCCGGCGACTCGTGCAGCCCGAACATCTCCTGCAACTTCACGGCGAGCACGGGCTGTGCCGGATCGCCGTAGTCGATCCGGATCCTGGACCCGCTCGGCACGGTGATCCGCTCCGGCGCGAGCTCGTCGAGCCGCCCTGCCTCGCCCGAGGCCCACGGCAGCAGCCGGGTGAGCGCCTGCCCGGCATCGATGCGCGCGAGGTCGGCCCGCCGCCCGGCCCGGCTCAGCTCGGGCTCCAGCCACTCGTCCACGCGCGCGTGCAGCGCGTCGTCACAGACGTCCGGCCAGGGATCGCCGAGGTGCAGCCGCAGAAAGGCGAGCCGCTGCCGCAGCACACGGGCGTCGGGCGACCAGCGCAACAGGCCGAACCCCTCCTGCCGCAGCCCTTCGAGCAGCGCGTCCCGTACGAGCACGGGATCGGCGTCCCGCAGCGGCCGCACCGCGAGCTCGATCGCCCCCAGCCGCTCCACGTGCCGCGCGACGACGTCCCCGTCGGCCCAGCGGACCTCCTGGCCCGCGGAGCGCAGCGACGGCGCCGCCGACCGGGCCGTGTCCTCGTCCACCGCGGCAGCGAGCTGCACGCGCGCGTGCCCCTTGCCGACGGGCCGGTCCGCCACGGCGACCGCGATCCAGGGAGCGCCGCGCAGCGCGGAACCGTCGGGGAGTTCCGCGCGTGTGCCGGAGGCCATGAGGTAGGAACCGCCGTCGGCCCTGGCGACCCGCTCGGGGAAGGCCAGGGCGGCGACCAGCCCGACCGCCCGGTGCTCCCCGGCGGTCGTGCCGGTGGCCGCGCCTCCCGCGGGACGCGACCGCACCTGCGGGGGTGCCCCCGGCTCTCCGGAGCCGGCGACGGGCGCGGACTCCCCGGCCACGGCCCGCAGCCGCCGCACCTCCGCCCGCCAGCGCGCCGCGTAGCCGTCACCCCCGCGCCGGGCCGCGCGCAGCGCACCGGCGAGATCGTCCCCGTACTCCCGCGGCGCCACCTCACTGAGCAGCGCCACCACCTCCGCGGCCCCGTCGACGTCCCCGGCGTCCAGCAGCGCCCGCCCCAGCCGGGGATGCAACCCCAGCCGTGCCAGCCGCACGCCCCGCTCCGTCGCCCTGCCGGCCGCGTCCACCGCCCCGATGGCCGTCAGCACCCCTCTCGCCGCCGCCATCGCCCCGCCCGGCGGCGGATCCAGCAGCGCCAGCCCCGCCGCGTCCGGGTCACCCCAGCACGCCGCCTGCAACGCGAACACCGTCAGGTCGGCCACCTTGATCTCCGGCGCCGGGAACCGCGGCAGACGCGCGTCCTCCGCCTCCGCCCAGCAGCGGTACACCGCGCCCGGCGCCTCCCGCCCGGCCCGCCCCGCCCGCTGCCGCCCGGCCGCCTGAGAGGCCCGTACCGTCGTCAGCGCGCTCAACCCGCGCGCGTGGTCCACACGAGGCTCCCGCGCCAGCCCCGAGTCGACGACGACCCGCACTCCGGGAACCGTCAGGGACGACTCGGCGACGGAGGTCGCCAGCACCACCCGGCGCCGCTGCGAGCGCGCCAGCACCGCGTCCTGCACGGCCGCCGGAGCCCGCCCGTGCACCTGGAGCACCTCGGCGCCGCCGAGATCTCCCAGCTGCCCGGCCACCCGCGCGATCTCACCCACGCCGGGCAGGAAGCACAGCACGTCACCCACCCGCTCGGTCAGCGCACGCCGCACCACCGACGCCACATGCGTCAGCAGAGCGGGATCCACGCGCATGCCGTGCGGCGGCCGTACCGGACGGGCCGGCGGCGCCCACACCACCTCCACCGGATACGCGGCCCCCTGCGCCTCGACCACCGGCGCACCGCCCAGCAGCCGCGCCCACCCCTGCGCGTCCGTCGTCGCCGACGCCGCGACCAGCCGCAGCTCCGGCCGCAGCGTCTGCCGTACGTCCCACAGGAACGCCGCCACCGTGTCCGCGTCCAGGTGCCGCTCGTGGCACTCGTCGAGCACCACCACGTCCACACCCGCGAGCTCCTGGTCGCGCTGCAGCCGCTGGAGCAGCACACCGGTCGTGACCACCTCCACGCGCGCGTTGCGCCCGACGACCCGCTCACCGCGCACGGTGTACCCGACGCTCCCACCGGCCTTCTCGCCCAGCAGCCACGCCATCCGCCGCGCGGCGGCCCGGGCCGCGATCCGCCGCGGCTCGGCGACGACGACCCGCCGCGCCGGACCGTCCCCCAGCAGTCCTGCCAGAGCGAGCGGCACCAGCGTGGTCTTGCCGGTGCCGGGCGGCGCCACCAGGACCGCCGTACCGGGCCCCTCCAGGGCATCGGTCAGGGCGGGCAGGGCGCTGCGTACCGGAAGGGCGTCCAGAGCGTCGTAACGGATCACGCTCTCAGTCTCTCCCTCGGCCTCCGGCCGGGGGTGCCCCCATCTCGTTTCGCTCGCACACGAAGATCGCCGTCCCCGGGATCAGGTTCCCGCGCAGCGGCGACCAGCCGCCCCACTCCGAGGTGTTCCAGGCGGGCCACTCCGGCTCCACCAGGTCCACCAGCCAAAAGCCCGCCGCCGCGATGTCCCGGACGCGGTCGCCCAGGGTGCGGTGGTGCTCGACGTAGACCGCGTGGCCCTGCTCGTCCTGCTCCACGTACGGCGTGCGGTCGAAGTAGGAGGCCGAGACCGACAGCCCCTCGGGCCCGGGCTCGTCCGGGAACGCCCAGCGGATCGGATGCGTCACGGAGAAGACGAAACGGCCCCCGGGGCGCAGCACCCGCCGCACCTCCCGCAGCACCAGCACCGGGTCGGCGACGAACGGCAGCGCGCCGTACGCCGAGCACGCCAGGTCGAAGGAGGCGTCGGCGAAGGGAAGGGCGCCCGCGTCGGCGCAGACGAGCGGGAACGCGCCGCCGATGCGCAGGGCGTGCTGGAGCTGGCGGTGGGAGATGTCCAGGGCGACCGGGCGGGCACCTTGCGCGGCCAGCCAGCGCGCGCACTGGGCGGCGCCGGCGCCGATCTCCAGGACGTCCTTGCCCTTGAGTTCCTCCGGCGGGCCGAGCAGCTCGGCCTCGACCTCGTCCAGGCCCTCGGGGCCCCAGACGAAACGGTCGTCGCCGAGGAACGTGCCGTGCTCGACCTGGTACTCGTCCGCGTTGCGGTCCCACCAGCCCCGGTTCGCCCGGGAACTCTCCGCGGCACCGGCGCCGCGCCGGGTGGCCTCGGGTTCGAAGGCTTCGGTTTCGGACGCTTCGGGCTCTTGGATGATCGGCTCCCTCGTCGTACTCTTCCGTCCAGCCCGTCCCGGCGGTGCCGCGAAAGGGGCACCTCGGCCTCTGCGTGGCCTCGGAAGACTGGACTTGTGCCGGTTATGCGGCGATCCGCCCCGCGTGGGCGGCTTCGCGCATTGACCCTGTCCGGCTGCCCCCGTATGCTACAAGTTGCGCTGCGGGCCTGCGCACCTCAGACGTAGCAGGCTGCGCTCGCATCTGTTGTATGTCCCCTCGGTTGTCGAGGCGCCACCAGGATTTTCAGTGGCGCTTCCTTGGCTGTCCGGCTTCTTCAGAGCGAAACGGGCTCCCGGCGTAAGCAGTACCTACGACTTCAATGTCCGTACCGGAGCCCTTTCCCACATGACGAGCAGCACCGAGACCACCGCCACCACCCCGCAGGTAGCGGTCAACGACATCGGTAACGAGGAAGCCTTCCTCGCCGCGATCGACGAGACGATCAAGTACTTCAACGACGGCGACATCGTCGACGGCGTCATC